>CAVUFQ010000006.1:0-41232 GCA_963740895.1 uncultured Actinomycetes bacterium | reverse complement strand
GCCGTGCGGACGCTCGCCCCCGGCGGCTGGCGCCGCCTCGTCGGCGTGAACGCCGACTGGCTGGAGATCGTCCGGCCGCTATAGCTCCTCGGCCGCCCGCGGGGCGAGGCGGTCGAAGACCACCACGCCGAGCCAGGTCCCGGCCGCGAGGATCGCCGCGGGATGAGGAGGAGCGCATTCGCCCCCATCGCCTCGCCGAGCGACGGGCCGCCGAGGAGCAGGCGGCGCGACTCCTGGATGAGCGCGGCCATCGGGTTGCACAGCGCGAGCGTGGCGAGCGTCTCCGACTCGCCGATGACGGCCTGGATCGGGTAGAGGATCGGCGTCGCGTAGAAGAGCGCCTGCAGCACGACCTCCCAGATCGGCCGCACGTCGCGATAGCGGACGTACAGCGCGCTGAGCAGCAGGCGACGCCGGTCGCAAAGACGCCCACGAGCGCGAACGGCAGGGGCAGCAGGAGCCACGTCCAGCGCGGCGAGACGCCCGAGATCGCGACGAAGACCGTCAGCACGACGAGGTTCAGCGCGAGGTTCATCGCCGCGACGAGCGCGACCGCCAGCGGCACGACGGCGCGCGGGAAGCCGACCTTGCGCAGCAGCGACTCGCGGTCGACCATCGCCGTGACGCCGCCCGCGGTGACCTCCGCGAAGAAGAAGTAGAGGATCATCGCGAGCAGGAGGATCACGCCGTAGTAGTCGATCCCCCTGCTCGCCTTGACGACGACGGAGAAGACGAAGTAGACGATCCCGAAGAGCAGCAGCGGGCGCAGCAGCGACCAGACGTAGCCGAGCGCCGAGCCGTAGAAGCGCACCTTCCAGTCCGTCGCCGCGAGCGTCCGCGCGAGGTTCCAGAAGCGGCGCGGGTCGCCACCGATCGCCGACGGGCCGCGGACGCGGTAGGCCTCGGCGCTCATCCAGGGGTCCCCTGCATCGACGGCGCGGGCGGAGTGCGAACGTGTGCGGGAGCGCGACGAGGCCGCCGCCGCTCGACGTGCCGGTCACGACGAAGGAGTAGATGTCCTCGCGCAGGGCGAGCACGCCACCGTCGGCGCCCTCCGTCACGCGCACGGTGATCCAGTAGCGCCCCGGCGCGAGGTGGTTCTCGAAGACGACCGTCACGTCGAGCTCGTAGCCCGCGTCGTAGGACTCGCCGGCGGCGCCGGTGGCGAGGACGAGCACCCGGCGGCGGTGCTCGTCGGTGAGGACGAACGTGAAGACGGGGTCGGCGACCGCGGCCCGAACTGCACGCGCATCGCCATACCGGACGGCTCGCGCTGGGGCAGGACGGTCTTGCGGCCCTCGAGGTCCTGCGCCCAGGCGTCGACGACGACGACGCGCCCGTCGCCGAGCGGCCGCCCGCGCCCTGCGCGCACGCGTGCCGTCGCGTCGCCCTCGGCCGGGTCCGCGCCCGGGCCGGCGAAGTTCAGCCGCATGTACTGGCGCGCGACCGCGCGCGGCTCGTCGACGGCGACGACGTTGCCGCGGTCGAGCAGCAGCGCGCGGTCGCAGAAGCGCTGGACCTGGTCCATGTCGTGCGTCACGAGCAGCATCGTGCGGCCCTCCTCGCGCGCCCGGCTGAGGACGTCGAAGCACTTCTGCTGGAAGGCGGCGTCGCCGACGGCGAGCACCTCGTCGATGAGCAGCAGGTCGGCGTCGACGTGGACCATGACGCTGAACGCCAGGCGCACCTGCATGCCCGACGAGTAGTTCTTGAGCTTGAGCTCGGCGAACTCGTGCAGCTCGGCGAACTCGATGATCGAGTCGTAGCGGGCGCGCGCCTCGTCGGGCGTCAGACCGAGCATGACGGCGTTGATGAGGACGTTGTCGTGCGCGGTGAGGTCGGGGTTGAAGCCGACGCCGAGCTCGATGAACGGCGCCATCCGGCCGCGCAGCCACATCTCGCCGGCGTCCGCCTGATAGATGCCGGCGAGGCACTTCATGAGCGTGCTCTTGCCCGAGCCGTTGCGGCCGACGATGCCGAAGACCTCACCGACGCCGACGGCGAGCTCACGTCTCGCAGCGCGCGCAGCTCGTCGAAGCGCTGGCGGCGCATCGGGTGCAGCACGCGCTCCTTCAGCGTGCTGACCTGCTCGAGCGGCAGGCGGAAGGTCTTCGAGACGCCGTCGACCCGCACGGCGACATCGTCTGCGGGCGCACCGCTCACCGGCTGAAGGGTAGCCTCGCCACCCATGGCGCACGCCCCGGACGAGCCCGCCCTGCCGCTCGGCGTGAACCTCGCGGGCTACCTCGACGCGACCGCCGGCGTCGGCGAGGCCGCGCGGCACGTGCAGGAGGCGCTGCAGGCGGCGGGCGTCGCCGTCGTGCCGCTCGGGCTCGCAGCCGTGACGTGCCGCGCGACGGATCGGTCGCGCCCGGCGAGGCGGTCCATCCGGTGACGATCGTCTGCGCGAACCCCGCCGGGATGAGCGGCGCGCGCGACGAGCTCGGGCCCGATGCGTTCGCGGGCCGCCACGTCATCGGCATGTGGTGGTGGGAGGTCGCCGCCCTGCCGCAGCGCTGGCTGCGGGCCTTCGACCTCGTCGACGAGGTGTGGGTCGGCTCGCGCTTCGTCGCCGACCTGCTCGCGGCGGTGTCGCCGGTCCCGGTCGTGCATGTGCCGCTCGCGGTGCCGGCCCCGGTGGCGGCCGACGTCGGGCGCGAGCAGCTCGGGCTCCCGGAGGGCTTCGTGTTCGGCTTCGTCTTCGATTACGCGAGCGTCGCCGCCCGCAAGAACCCGCTCGGCCTGATCGAGGCGTTCGGGCGCGCGTTCCCGGCCGGGGCCGGCGACGGGCCGTCGCTCGTGCTCAAGACGCTCGGCGGCGAGCGTCACGCGCGCGAGCACCGCGAGGTGCTGGCGGCGGCCGCGGCGCACCCGCGGGTCTCGGTCCTCGATGCCAACCTCCCGGCGGCGGAGAAGAACGCGCTCATCCGCGAGCTCGACTGCTATGTCTCGCTGCACCGATCGGAGGGCTTCGGGCTGACGATCGCCGAGGCGATGGCCCTCGGCACGCCGGTCATCGCGACGGACTACGGCGGCACGCGCGACCTGCTGACGGCCTTCAACAGCCTGCTCGTCGACCACCGGGCGGTGCCGATCGGCCCCGGCCACGATCCCTACCCCGAGCACGGCGAGTGGGCCGAGCCCGACCTCGACCACGCGGCGCTGCTCATGCGCGGCGCGCACGCCGACCCCGCCGGCGCCCGTGCCCGGGCGCGGCGCGCGCGCTCAGACCTCTTCGCCCGTCATGCCCCGGCGGTCGCGGGGCGCGTGATGGCCGACCGGCTCGCGCGGGTCCTGACGCTCCCGGCCGACGGCCGCGGCCGCGCCGACGCGCTCGACCTCGGCGGCGTCCGCGCGCGAATGGCGACGGGACCGCAGGCGGCGCCGGGCACCGACCGCGGCGCGCGCGGCGCCGTCCGCGACGCGGCGCTGCGGGCGATGCGCCCGTACACCGTGCACCAGCGGCTCGTCGACGAGGAGCTGCTGCGCGCGCTCGCGACGCTCGACGAGCGCGTGCGCGGCCTCGCGGCCGGCCAGCAGGCGCTCGCCGCCGAGCTCGCGCGGCTGCGGCGCGAGCTCGAGGAGGGGCCCGGCGCGGCGTGATGGGCCGCGATCACCAGGACTTCATGAGCCTGCGCAGCTTGCGCAGGAGGTACGGCCCGAGCGTCGCCGAGTACCACCCGGTCATGTGGTCCAGATCACGATGCGTGAGCACCCCGCCGATGACGAGCGAGCAGGTCCTGCGGCCGCAGAAGTACTCCGTGAGGTCGACGGACTGATAGCGCCGGGCGTGCAGCCGGTGAACCGTCGAGACCGCCGTGTCCCACTTGACCGCCTTGGAGCGCGCCAGCGGACAGGCGGGCCCGGGGCGCTCCTGCCCCGCGGCGAGCACGTCACGCACGCAGTCGAACGTCGGCATCGTGGTCTCCGGCACGTCGTGGATGACGACGATGTGCCGGACGCTCGGCGGCAGCCCGGCCCACGCGCGCTCGAAGCCCGACGACTTGACCCCGAAGTACGACTCCCCGCTGCGCAGCCTGACGGGCGTGGTGGCGCGCTGCGAGACGAGCACCGTGTGGACCTCGGGATGCTCCACGAACCATTCGCGCACCTCGCGATACCAGTCGACGCACGTCTCCCGGGCCCCGGGGAGGAGCCGGTCGACGGCCGCCGAGAAGAAGCAGAGGGTCCTCGTGAGCGCGATCGCGCGCCAGCGCGCGGAGCGCGCGGCGACGTTGAGCGCGGGCTGCCATTGGATGGCGTGGCTGTCGCCGACGATGGCGACGGTCTGCGTGGCCCGCGCCGCGGGCGCGCCGAACGCGCAGACGTTGAGGTTCGGCTGGCGCGGGTGCGCAAGCTCGGTGCACCGCGGGGCCGCGTAGCGGTCGTGGACGGCGAACGACGGGACCATCGATTTCGTCGGGTTGCTGCACGGGTGGCTGCGATCGCGGGCGGCGGCGCCCATACAGCGCGCCGCAGCGGCGGAGGAGGCCACGGCCCCCGCCGGCGCCGCCGCGCTCTGCGCGTCGATCACCGGGCCGAGCGCGAGCAGGGCCCCGGCGATCGCGAGCGCGGCGAGCAGCACGGCGTGGCGGGTGCGAGCGATCACGGGCGGGCGTCCAGAACGGGAGGATCGTGGCACATACCGGCGGCGTGCAGGAGGCCCGGCACGAGGTGACGCCGGCCGCGTGTGGCACCATCGGCCGGTGCCCGCGCCCTCCTCGCAGCTCGCGTCGCTCGGCGTCAACGCCGTCGGCTATCTCCGCGGCGGCCTCGGCCTCGGCCAGGCGGCGCGCCTCTACGTGCAGGCGCTGCACGAGGCCGGCGTCCCCGTCCGCACGACGACGCTCGACGTCGCCCTGCCCGACGTCGTGGCCCCCGACGGCAGCCGCGCGCAGATCAAGACGACGGACTTCGCCGACCTGCACGTCGAGGGCGAGCTGCCGTTCAACCTCATCTGCGTCAACGCGCCCGAGCTGCCGGCGTTCCACCGCGAGCTCGGTGAGGACTTCTTCAAGGACCGCTACACGATCGGCGTCTGGGCCTGGGAGGTCGACGTCGTCCCGCCGAGCTGGGACCGCGCGTTCGCGCTCGTCGACGAGATCTGGGTCTACTCGCGCTACGTCCGCGAGATCCTCAGCCAGGCGTCGCCGGTGCCGGTCGTGCGCGTGCCGCTGCCGATCGTGGCGCCGCCGCCCGGCGGCGACATCAGCGCGTTGCGCCTGCCCGGCGGCTTCACGTTCCTGTTCCTCTTCGACTTCTACTCGACGCTCGCGCGCAAGAACCCGCTCGGGCTCGTGCAGGCGTTCACGCAGGCCTTCGAGCCCGGCGAGGGGCCGCAGCTCGTCCTCAAGAGCCACAACGGCGACTTCAAGCCCGAGAAGCTCGCGCTGCTGCGCGCTGCGATCGGCGACCGGCCCGACATCCAGATCGTCGATCGCTTCCTGAGCGAGGCCGACATGGCCGCCCTCATGCGGCGCGCGGACTGCTACGTCTCGCTGCACCGCGCGGAGGGCTTCGGCCTGACGCTCGGCGAGACGATGGCGCTCGGCAAGCCCGTCATCGCGACGGGCTTCTCGGCGAACCTCGACTTCATGACGGCGTCCAACTCCTACCTCGTGCGCCACACGGAGGTCGCCGTCGGCCCCGAGGGCGAGAACTACCCGGCGCAGGGCACGTGGGCCGAGCCCGACCTCGACCACGCGGCGCAGCTCATGCGCGAGGTCTGGGAGCACCAGGACGAGGCGAGCGCGCGCGGCGCGCGCGCGCAGCGCGAGATCGCCGAGCACTTCTCGATGGAGGCCGTCGGCGAGGCCGCGCGCTCGCGGCTGCGGCGGCTGGCGAGCGCGCGCCGCCACGTGGCCGGCAACGGCGGCCGGGGCGCCGACAGCCTGCCGCCCGAGACGTACGTCGGGCTCGCCGAGCTGAAGCTCACGTACGACCCGATGCGCGACGCGCGTGAGACCGGCGGCGCCCGCGGCGCGATGCGCAAGGCGGCGCTGCAGGCGATGCGCCCGTACACGCACCACCAGGACGAGCTCAACCGCGCGCTCGCCGGCGGCCTGCGCGAGGTCCACGAGCGCATCGACGACATCGCGCTCGAGCTCCAGCGCCTGCAGGTCAACCTGCGCAAGCTCACCGGCGCCGTCGACGCCGGCGAGCTCGGCCTCCTGCTCGAGGGCCTGCGCGCGCGCCCCGCGTCGACGCACCCGGCGATCTCGCAGACCGACGCCCAGGGCCAGCGCGTCCTGCGCTTCGACGGCGCATCCGGGGACGCCGCGAGCTACCGCGGCTTCGAGGACATCTTCCGCGGCGACGAGCGCGCCGTCCGCGAGCAGCAGCAGGCCTACGTCGACGCGTTCGCGGGCTCGGAGTGGGTCCTGGACCTCGGCTGCGGGCGCGGCGAGTTCCTCGACGCCCTGATCGCCGCGGGCATCGGCGCCAAGGGCGCCGACATGGACGAGAGCATGGTCGCGCGCTGTCGCGAGAAGGGCCTCGACGTCGCGCTCGCCGACGCCGCGAGCCACCTGCGCGGGCTCGGCGACGACACGGTGCCGGGCGTCTTCGCGGCGCAGGTCGCCGAGCACCTGGGCGCCGAGCAGCTCACGGAGCTGCTGGGGCTCGTGCAGCGCAGGCTCGCGCCCGGCGGGCTGCTGATCATGGAGACGGTCAACGGCCACAACCCCGCGGCGCTGAAGGCCTTCTGGACCGACACGACGCATCACCACCCGCTCTACCCCGAGGTCCTGCTCGCGCTCTGCCGGCTGGCGGGCTTTCAGTCCGGCGAGGTGCGCTTCCCGCGTGAGACGGGCGACTTCAACGCCGACGTCTACGCCAACCGCGACTACGCGGTCTACGCCCGCAAGGCGTCTTCCTAGAGCTCGCGCACGAGCCGCGCCGGCACGCCCGCCACGACGGTCGCGGGTGCGACGTCGCCCGTGACGACCGAGCCCGCCGCGACGACCGCGTGCGCCCCGACCCGGCAAGGGCCGAGCACGATCGCCCCGCTGCCGACCCAGGCGCCCTCCTCGATGACGACGTCGCGGCCCTCCGCGGGGATCGCGAGCTGGCGCGCCTGGCCGCGGCGGGCGACGTCGTGGGTTCCGGTGAGCACGCAGACGCGGTGGCCGAAGAACGCGTCGGCGCCGACGGTGATCGAGCCCGACTCCGTGTTGAGCAGCGCGTCGTTGACGACCGCGGACTCCGCGACGTGGACGCGCTCGGGCGGCCCCCAGATCAGCGGCTCGGTGAGCGCATTCGCGCGGACGAGCTCGTGCGCGGCGGCGGCGGCGCGCGCCTCGATCCCGGGCAGGCGCTCGGCGAGCGCGCGCTGCACCTCCGCCGCGACCGCGCGGCGGATGCGCCCGGCGAGCGCGCGGTCCAGCAACCGCTCGAGCGCGCCGCGAGCCATCACGCCCGCCTGCGCGCCTGCACCGTCGCGCGGTAGTGGTGCGGGCCGCCGGGCTGCTCGGCGAGCTGTGGCGGCGGCCCGGCCGTGACGCGGGTGGCGGCGAAGCCCGCCGCCGCCAGCGCCCCCTCGAGCGCGGCGACGTTCGGCGCCCACCAGTTCGAGACGTCGCCGTTGAGCTCGGCGCCCGGGAAGAAGCGCCAGATCGCCTCGTGCTCGAAGGCGGGGATCGTCACGGCCTCGGTCTCGACGACGGCGAGCTCGCGGGTGATCGAGGCGACGCGCCGCAGCGCCCGCAGGGGATCCTCCATGTGGTACAGCACGCCGAGGTAGAGCACGACGTCCCACGCGCCGAGGACGTCGAGATCGCAGTCCATGAAGTCCAGGACGAACGGCTCGACGCTGCTGCCGAGCGCCTCATGCGCGAGATCGAAGCCGCGCTTGCCGGGCAGCTCGTCGGGATGCCAGTACTCCGTCTCGTGGTAGGGCCGCGGCGCCGCGCCCTCGTCCCTGCAGCGGCGCCAGTAGGCCTGCTGCCCGGGCGAGTCCATCGCCCACATGTAGTGGTCGACGATGCCGACGCGCGCCGCGCCGCGGCGCTCGGCCTCGAAGGCGAAGAAGCCGTCCCAGCCGCCGATGTCGAGCACCGACTTACCGCGCAGGTCGGGGAGCGCCATCGCGTCGAGCTCGCGCCCGAGCTCCGCCGGGTCCTTGTGGCCGGGCGTGACGACGCCGTGCCCGAGGTCGATCGAGTGAAACCAGAACGGCACGCCGTCGACGCGCTCCTGCAGGTCCCGGCGCTTGCCGCGAAGCGAGATCATCGCCCGTGAGTCTGCCGCCCGCGCGCTCAGCGCGCGCGGACGACGTCGACCCAGTCCAGCGGCGGACCTCCGCGGCAGCCGCGCAACGCGGCGTTCGCACTGACCGTGCGCACCCGCGGCCGCGCCCCGCGGCGGACGAGCGCGAGCGGCCCGATGCGCGTGATGATGCCCTCGGCCGCGATCTCGTTGCCGGTCCCCGGCAGGACGCTGCCGCCGCCGCGCGTGATCTCGAAGCGGTGGCGACCGGCGGCCAGGCGCAGCCGCCCGAGCGGCTCGTACTGCAGCGGGTAGTTCTCCCGCCAGCGCAGCGCCGCGAACGCCCGCCCGTCCACCGCCACCGCGACGCGGCGGCCGAAGGAGCCGCGCAGGAACACGTCGTACGCCCCCGGCTGCGAGACGACGGCCGTGACGGGGATGCGGCCCGGCCCGCGGGCGAGGCGGTCCTCACCGCTGGCGATCCAGCCGGGCGGCAGGACGTCGGCCGGAAGCTCGAACAGGGCGTCGCCGGGTGCGAGCCCGGCAGAGGCCACCCGCGAGCCGGCGCCGGCACGCGCGAGCTCGGCGCGCAGCGTGGCGCAGATCGCCGCCGAGCCGGGGCCTGGGCCGGGGATGTGCGCCAGCACCGCCGGGGCCGATGGGATGCGGCGGTACACGTCGTAGCGCCCGGTGCTCTCCGCGAGGCGCCAGTTCGACGCCGGCCGGCTCTGCGTGGGGTCGCCGCGGCGCACGACGAGGAGCCTGAAATGGTCGATGTAGTCCGTGCGCAGGGCGTCGAGGTCGGCGGAGAAGACGATCGCGTCCTCGGCGGGCGGCTGGGTGAAGGCGTCGCGGGGCACGTCGGACATCACCGTGAGGTCCGCGTCGCGCATGAGGTAGGCGGCGTACTCGTCGTATGACGGCAGCAGCGCGGGACCCTGCCCGGCGTAGCGCTCGCCGAGCTGATGCAACTCGGTGAAGCGCGCATGCGGCGCCAGCGGCTCGGTGCGGTAGACGAGCAGGTTGCCGGCGAGGATCGATGCCGCGACGCCCGCGCCGGCGGCGACGGCGAGCCAGCGCCATCGGCCGCCGCGGTGCAGCGCCGCGGCGCCGGCGAAGGCGAGCGCGACGACGAGCGGCGCGCTGATCGCGAACGCCTTCAGCTCCACCCAGGCCGTCGCCTGCAGGACGACGAAGGCAACGCCGATCACGGCCGCGGCCCCGGCGGCGTACAGGCCGCGGTCGCGCGCGGAGAACGCGCGTGCCGCCCCGAGCAGCGCGAGCAGCCCGACGAAGCCCGCGAGCAGCGCGGTCTGCGTCTCGGTGCCCGCCACCGAGAGCGGATAGCGGTGGTCGGACGTCAGCCACGGGCCGATCGTCGACCACAACGGCACCGGCGCCGCGAGATTGCCGAGATCGGCCGGCCCGCCCGCCGACAGGAACGGCTCGAGCTTGATCGCCGCGGCGATCGTCGGCACCGCGACGAGCAGGACGCCGGCGACCGCGAGCAGCCCCGTGCGCCCGGCGATCCGCGGCCGTCCCCGCGCGCGAACGGCGCGGGCGAGCCGGGGCCCGAGCACGACGGCGAGCAGCACGAGCGCCCAGGGCACGATCCCGACGTTCACCGCGCACAGCCCCGCGGCGACCGCGAGGCCGGCGGGCAGCGCGGGACGGGGCGCGGCCGTCAGCACCGCCGCCAGCAGCGCGATCAGCAGCGCGGCGGCGAGCTCCTTGACCCCCGAGGCCAGCGCGTAGGAGTAGAGGATCGTCGGCTGGGCCGCGACGCCCGCGGCGAGCGCCCGCAGGGCCCTGTTCGGGATCGCTCGGGCCAGCAGGACGTAGAGCGACAGCGCGAGCATCGCCCCCATCCAGGCCATGAACGGCTGCCACGCCCAGATGACGTCGATCTGCCCGAGCTGCGCCGACGCGCCGAGCGCCGCCTGCGCCCCGCCCGGGTACCCGGCGCTCAGGAGCTTGTCGGCGACGATGTCGTAGGACGAGTCGGCGCCGATGCCCGCCAGCGAGCGCCCGTGGTCGACGAGGAACCGCGCGAGATCGATCTGCGACGCGAGGTCGACGATCCGTCCGTAGCCCGTCAGTCCCGGCGCGCCCGTCAGCACGACGGGCGCGGCCAGCGCCGCGAAGGCGACGGCCATCGCGGCTGCGGGCGCCGTCCAGGCGATCGTCGGGCGCCAGCGCGTCGCGCGGCCCCCGCGCAGCCCGGCGACGAGCCCCGCGACCGCCGCGACGGCGAGCGCCGGCGCCGCGAGCGGCGCGGTCGCCGCCAGGACCGTCAACAGGGTCGCGAGCACGATCACCGCAGCGAACCCGGCCGGCAGCAGCAGCGCGCGCGGGAGCGTGCCCCGCGTGGCGCGGTCGACGAGCAGCCCGCAGCCCGCGCACAGGGCCGCGAGCACCGCGGGATAGGCGATCCAGCTCAGCAGCACCGCCGCCACGCTAGTGGACCCGGCGTTCAGCGCGAGCGCGCGCCGGCGCGGGCCGACAGGAGCCGCGTCGCCGTCCGCCAGTACGCGCGCATGGCCGCGCGCAGCCAGCGCCGGCTCCCGGCGCGCCCGAAGAACGGGGAGTCCAGGCCGTGGCTCAGCGCCGCCGCGAAGTCCGCCGGCGCGATGACCGTCGCCCCCTGGATCGCCCGCCGCTCGCGTGGCATGCGCGGCAGCCAGCGCAGCAGATCCACCCACGAGCGCAGCTTCGCCGGCAGCCAGCCGCCGGCCGCGGCGACCACGAGCAGCGCCGGCTCGACGAGCAGCATCAGCGGCAGCACGGCGGCCAGCAGCGGACCCGGGTACGTGCGCAGGACGGTCTTCCAGCGGTTGCGCTCGAGCATGCGCCATTTCATGGCGCCCTTGTGGAACTCGTACTCGTGGCTGACGCGGGCGTCCGGCAGGACGCCGAAGGCGATCCCCCGCAGCCGCATCCGGTGTGAGAGGTCGACGTCCTCGTGGTACATGAAGTAGTCCTCGGCGAAGCCGCCCACCGCCTTCCACGCGCGCATGCGGACGACGAGACAGGCCCCCGAGAGAAACGCCGTCGTGAACGGGTCGCCGGGGAGCGTCCGCACGTCCTCTTCGTGGCGTGCCGCCCAGCTGAAGCCGAGGAAGTGCGACTCGCCGCCGCCGGCGTTCAGCAGCGTTCCCGCCGGCAGCGTCACGACGCCCATCCACGCGTCCCACTCCGCGGGCGGCGCGCGCAGGCGATCGAGGCAGCCGGCCTGCGGCATCGCGTCGGGGTTGAGGACGAGGATCGCGTCACCGGCGGCGCCTGCGGCCGCGAGGTTGACCGCGCCGCCGTAGCCGAGGTTGCGGCCCGGCGCGAGGATGCGATCGGCCTGCGGATGCGCGTGGACCGACGCGCCGCCGTCGCGCGCGGCGGCGTTGTCGACGACGATGACCTCGTCACCGGGGCGGCGCTGGCGCCCGAGCTCGTCGAGCAGCGCCCGGACGTCCTCGCCGAAGCAGACGACGATGATCGACAGGCTCAGGATGCCGGGTACCCTGTCAGCCGCATGGCCCACGTGCATGACGGCATTGTCCGCGAGCCAAGCCGTGAGCTGCGCATCGGTCTGAACCTCCTGTACCTCGTGCCCGGGGCCGTCGGGGGGACCGAGACCTACGCCCGTGAGCTTATCCGCGCGCTCGCGCTCGAGCGCCCGGACGCGACGTTCGTCGCCTTCTGCGGGCGCGAGGCGCAGGCCTCGCTGCGCGCGCAGGCATGGCCCGCGAACGTCGCGATCGTGGCGCTGCCGGTGCGCTCGGCACTGAAGCCCGCCCGCATCCTTGCGGAGCTCACGCTCATGGCGGGCGCCGCCCGCCGTCATCGGATCGACCTGCTGCACTCGTTCGGGACGACCTCCCCGCTCGCCGGCCGCGTGCCCCGGGTCGTGACGATCCACGACCTCATCTACGACCACTTCCCCGGCGCCTTCCCGCCGGCGGCGCGCGCGGGGCTGCGGCTGCTCGTGCCGCTCGGCGCCCGGCGGGCGCGACGGGTGCTCGTCGATTCCGACGCCACGCGCCGCGACGTCGTGCAGCGGCTCGGGGTGGATCCGGACCGGGTCGACGTCGCGTGGCTCGGGACGGGCCTGGAGCGCGGCGATGCGACGGGCGCCGCCGAGCTGCGCGAGCGCCACGGGCTGGGCGACGCGGGCGTGCTGCTGTGCGTGTCGCCCGTGCTCCCGCACAAGAACCTCGACGCGCTCGTGGAGGTGTTCGCCGGCATCGGCGGCGATCCGGTGCTCGTCATCGCCGGCCATCCCGGCCGCGGGCGCGCCGCGTTGCAGGCCCACCTCGAGCGGCTCGGGCTCGGCGACCGCGTGCGGCTCACGGGCTGGGTCTCCGACGCCGATCTCGAGGGGCTCTACGCGCTGGCCGACGGCTTCGTCTACCCGTCGTTGTTCGAGGGCTTCGGGCTGCCGGTGCTCGAGGCGATGCGCCGCGGCCTGCCGGTCGCCTGCTCCGACGCGACCTCGCTGCCCGAGGTCGCCGGCGATGCGGCGCTGCTGTTTGACCCCGCCGACGGCGCCGGGATGGCGGACGCGATGCGCGTGCTGCTCGCCGGCGGCGCGCGCTGCGACGAGCTCGCCGCACGCGGGCGCGCCCGGGCGGCGCAGTTCACGTGGCAGCGCTGCGCCGCGGCGACGCTGCGGACCTACGAGCGCGCGCTGGAGAGCGGCGGGCGCACGCCGAGGTAGGCGTACTCGGCGAACGCGATGCCGTTGAGCCACACCAGCGGCGGGCGCATGAGCAGGCGCCCGCGGCGCCCGGTCGCGCCGGGTGCGCCGACGCGCCGGACCGCGCCGAATCCGGCCGTGCGCAGGACGCGCGCGTAGCCGCGTGCGGTGTACTCGTGCTCGAAGCTCCCGTGGTCGCCCTCGACGCCGTGGTCGCGGGTGCGCCGCAGCAGCGCGAGCGTCGGCTCGCGGAAGAGCAGGATCGTCCCGCCGGGGCGCAGGAGCTCGAACGCGACGGCGGCGAGGTGGCCGGCGTCTGCGGCGTGATGGAAGGCGGCGTCGGTGACGACGAGGTCCGCGCATCCGGGCTCGAGGCCGGGCGCGTTGAAGTCCGCGCGGCGGCGCTGCACCTTCGCCGCCGGGGCGCCGATCGCGGCGATCGCGATCGGGGCGAGCTGCTCGAGCCGGTGGCGCGAGAACTCGACCGCGATGGCGCGCTGCACCGCCGGCTCGCAGGCGAGCGTCGCCGACAGCCAGCAGGTTCCGGCGCCGAGCTCCACGATGGTTCCGGCCGGCGTCAGCCCGGCGCCGCGCAGCACGTGCTCGAGCTTCTGCGGCAGCTCCTTGCGGCGCATCCAGGAGACGACGCCGTCGCCGCGCAGCTCGGGCTCGATCTCGTCGCGGAAGCGCAGCTCGTCGGCGTCGGCGAGCGCGCTGAACGCCGGGCCCTCCACGAGCGGGCTGGCGGCGCCCGCACGGGCGACCTCCTCCGCGCTCGGGACGTGGAGGCTCATTGCGAGGACCGGCTGTCCGGCTCGCCGGCCGCCATGGTCGAGCGATGACGCGCAGTCATGCCGCGGCCTCGCGGTACGCGGCGACGGTCTCCTCCGCGTGGCGCGACCACGTAAACGGCGCCGCGCGCGCCAGGCCGCGCTCCCGCAGCGCGGCGCGCTGCGCCGCGTCGCCCAGTAGGGCCATCGTCGCGCGGGCGAACGCGCCCGCGTCGCCGGGCTCGACGAGCACCGCGGCGTCGCCGGTGACCTCCGGCACCGCCGTAGCGCGCACGGCGACGACCGGCGTGCCGCAGGCCATCGCCTCCAGCGGCGGCAGCCCGAAGCCCTCGTGGCGCGACGGGAACAGCAGCGCGTCGGCGCCGCGCAGCGCCCGGACGAGCGCGTCCTCGCCGACATGCCCGAGCAGGTGGATCCGGGCGGCGAACGGCGACGCGAGCAGGCGCGCGACGGTCGCCTCGTCGTGCCAGCCCCGCGAGCCCGCCACGACGAGCGCGTGCGGCGCCCCCGCGGCCGCGCAGTGCTCGAACGCCGCCAGCGCCGTCTCGAGGTCCTTGCGCGGCTGCAGCGTGCCGACGGCCAGCAGGTAGGGGCCCTCGACGCCGTCCACGCCGCGCTCGCCGTCGGGCGAGAACGATGCGTCCACGCCGAGCGCAACGACGGTGACGCGCTGCAGCCCGAAGCGCTCGCGCAGCTCACCCGCGGTGAACTGCGACGACGTCAGCACCATCTGCGCCCGCGCCAGCACGCGCTGCAGGACGAGCCGGTGCTGCAGGACGTTCTCGCGCCCCATCCACTCGGGATGCGCCCAGGCCAGGACGTCGTGCACCGTGACGACGAGCGGCACCCCGACGGGCCGGGCCGGCACGAGCGGCGAGGGGCAGTGCAGGACGTCCAGCCGCGCACGACGGGCGCGGCGCGGCAGCTCGAACGGCAGCCACGCCAGCTCCCGCGCGGCCCCCCGCGCGACGCGCCCGCGCAGCGCCCCGCGCTGGGCGAACGTCACGAGCTCGGCGTCCTCGCGCAGCGCGAGCTCGTCCGCCAGCCGCTGCGCGCTGCGCGCGACCCCGCCGCGGTCGAGCTCGAGGACCGTGAGCTCGAGACCGACGCGCAGCGGGCTCACGCCCGCGTCGGCGCCGGGGGCGCCGCCGGGACGAGCGGCGGCGGCGCCTCGCCGCGCGCCGCGGCGTCCAGCGAGGCCGCGAGCTCGCGCGCATTGGCGTCGGAGCGGTCGACGAGCACCGGCTTGCCCGGCCGGCACGCGCGCATCGCCGCGGCGAGGAAGCGCAGCGTGCGCTCGCGGTCGGGGCGGAAGTCGAGCACCGCCGGCACGGCCGCGCGGATCTCGCTGAAGGAGTCGACGTCGAGCGTCACGCCGTAGCCCGCGTAGAACGGCTGGCCCATCGTCAGCACGGGCCGCCCGTGCAGGAGCGCCTCCAGGCCGACCGTCGAGGAGATGACGACGACCGCCGCGGCCTCGCGGATGAGGTCGTGCGACGAGGTTCGCGGCGCGACGAGGCGGGCGTTCGGGATCCGCGCGAGGCGCCGCAGGAGCGCCAGCCGGTTGCGCCCGATCGACATCGGGTGCTCCTTGAGGACGATGTCGTAGCCGTGCGGCAGCGCGCCCGCGACCTGCTCGATGAGCGATGCCTGGTCGTAGGTGTGCGGGATGACGCGCAGGATCTTGTAGTCGTCGACGACGTGCAGCGGGAAGTAGACGAACGGCCGCCCCGGGCGCCGCGGCTCGTACAGCCGCTGGGCGGCCGCGCCGCGCACGCGCTCGCGGGCGTAGTTCGTGACGAACCGGCCCGGCCGGAGGTACTCGTTGTCGCGGTCGTCGCGGGCGCTGACGACGATGTGGCGGGCGAAGTCGCGCAGCGTCGTCAGGTTGACGCGCGCCTCGCGATAGTCGCGGATCGGCTGGTCGCGGGCGGTGAACTCGGCGATGAAGGCCTCCACGTAGGAGTGCTCGACGGTGCTCAGCGCGCGCAGCTCCTCCTCGGCGACGATCGGTGCGTGCATCGTGTCGCGGTATAGGCGCAGCGGGCGCGGGAACAGCGTGTAGAAGAGGAAGAGGACGCCGATCCCGCGGCGCAGCGCGATGAGATGCGTCGCAGTCCGCATCGTCTCGCTTCCGACCTCGGGCACGACGACGTCGGGCGCCAGCTCGTCGAAGATGCGCTCCAGCGCGAGGAAATGGCGCACGGTGCGCCGCACGGCCGCCGGCTCGTCGGTCGCATCGACCGGCCAGTCGGTCTTGTAGACGTCGCGCAGGGTCGGGATGGCGTATTCCGCCGCGATCCGCCGGCCCTCCGCCTCCCAGTCGGTCGCGTCGTCGACGGCCTCGAGCTCGTCGGCGAGGCAGCGCGCGCCGAGCGCGCGGGCCGACCGCCGCGAGTACGCGACGTGGTCGGCGTCGTGGCCGAGCCGCTGCAGCTCCGCCCCGACGCGGGCGTAGAACTCGCTCTCCTGAAACTGGAGGGTGGTGAAGAGGAAGCGCACCTCGAGCGAAGGCTAGTGGGCGGTGCGCAGCGGCCCGCGGCGGACATGGACGACGCAATAGTCTGCGGCGCATCGCGCGGAGCCGTCGAGAATCCATGCACCCGAGACGATCGCGGAGGCCGTGATGGGAACCGTCCGGACGCTGCTCGCGATCTCGGTGCTCATCACGCACTCGGAGCTCATCCTCGGAAGAGGACTGCTCAGCGGCGATATGGCCGTGACCTGCTTCTACATCCTGTCGGGGTTTCTCATCACCCTGATCCTCAAGGAGAAGTACGCCAGCACGAAGGCGTTCTACATCAACCGCGCACTGCGGATCTACGTGCCGTATCTCGCGGCGCTGATCTTCTCGGTGATCGTCTTCTGGGCGATCCAGGACCGCTACCACGACCCGACACACACCTATCGCCAGGCGACGGAGAGCGGCAGCTGGCTGTGGGTCATCTGGTCGTCGATCAGCAACCTGACGCTCGCCGGCATCGACCTGACGCGCTACATCGGTGTGCAGAACGACAACAGCATCGTGTTCCCGGGCTTCCTGCACAACGGCCTCGGCAGCGGTCACGCAATGCTCTTCGTCCCGCAGGCCTGGACGCTCGCGCTCGAGCTGCAGTTCTACCTGCTGGCGCCGTTCATCGTGCGGCTGCGCGTGCACTGGCTGGCCGCGCTGACGCTGGCGTTCCTCCTGGGCCGCACCGTGATCTTCAACCGCATCCGCCAGAACGGCCTGCCGATCGACGACGCGGCCATCTTTCCCATGCAGCTGCAGTACTTCCTGCTGGGCTCGCTGGCCTTCCACGGCTACCGCGCGCTGCGCGCGTGGGCGGCGCCGGAACGGATCAAACGCGGGCTGTCGGCGGCGTTCACGCTCCTCGCGGTCGCGATGATCTTCAAGGGGCTGGACGTCCTGCACAACTCCCTGCGCAGCACCTACGACCTGTTCTACGTCCTGTTCGCCGCGACGGTGCCCTTCATGTTCTACCTCTCCAAGGACTGGAAGTGGGACAGCAGGATCGGCGAGTACTCCTATCCGATCTACGTGTTCCACTACGCCGTCGCGGCGCTCCTCTGGAAGCACGCGACCGCGCCCTGGGTCGGTGAGGCCGTGCTCGTGATCACGCTCGCGATCTGCACGGTGTACATCCACGTCATCGACCGCCCGGTGCAGCGCATCCGTTCGCGCATCGCACGCCGGCAGCCGGGCGAGGCGCCGGACCTGTCGCTGACGGTGCCGGTGACCCCATGACCGCGACCCGCGCGCCCCGCGTGCGCCGCTACGTCGTGCCGCTCGCGATCTTCGGTGTCCTGGTCGGCGTCCCGTACACGCTGCTGATCCTCGTGGGCTGGGCGGGCCTCGGCGACGATGTCGCGGGACCGCCGCCGGCAGCGCCGGGTCAGCCGCAGGCCCAGAAGGTGAGCGCCGCCGGCCAGGCCACGCAGGTCACGGCCGTCTCCCCGCTGGACGGAGCCACCGTGGCCGGGGACCGCGTCCGCGTCCGCGTGCGCCTCAACGGCAAGCTCGCGCCACTGCCCAACGTCGTGACCGACAGGACCGACGGGCTCGTCCACCTGCACTTCCAGCTCGACAGCGGCAGATACGACACTCCGGAGCATTCCGATTCCGCGCTGATGAAGATCGAGAACAGCGGTGGCAGCTATTCGGGCTCCGTCGTCGGGCGGATGACGTACAGCGGCCTCGCGCCGGGGTCGCACGTCCTGCGGGTCGAACTCGTCCACAACGATCACGAGCCGGCGGCGTCGGTCAGCGCGATCAGCCTCACGTTCTCGACCACGGCGAACTGACTAAGGTTCGCGCGATGCGCCACCCCGACCAGCCGGAATTCGCGACGATCGTCGACGCGTTCGAGGCCGCCGTCCTTGCCCAGGAGCCCGTCGCGTCCGAGCACTACGACGAGGAGTACTTCGCGTCGGACTGGCGCGAGGACGACAACCGCTACGACCTCGAGACGCGCCGCCGGATCGAGGGGCGCAACCCGCAGCTCATCCACGACGTCTTCGCCCCGGCGAGCGTGCTGGACCTCGGCTGCGGCCCGGGCTTTCTCATGCAGCTGCTCCACGAGCTCGGCGTCGACGTGCATGGCGTGGACTACGCCGAGGCCAGTCGCGACCTCGCGCCGCCCGACGTACGCGATCGCATCAGCATCGCCTCGGTCACCGACCCGCACGTCGAGCCCCGGGCCTACGACCTCGTCATCTGCCGCGAAGTGCTCGAGCACATGACCGTGCTCGAGGTGCGCCAGACCGTGCACCAGATCTGCCGCGCGAGCTCGCGCTACGCGTACGTCACCACGCGCTATCACCCGGACCCGGCGAACCTGCTCGCTTTCACGACGCAGTTCGACGTGGACCCGTCGCACATCACCTTGCTGGCAAAGGACTTCCTGCGCGTGCTGTTCGTGCTCGAGGGATTCCGGCGCTGTCCCGAGCTCGAGGCGAAGATGGACTGGGGCGACAAGAATCGCGTGCTCGTGTATGAGCGGGCCGTCGCGGCCTGAGCGCCGCGGGCGCTCCGTCGCACGCCGGGGAGTACGGTCGAGCGCCCGGGCCGCCGGCCGGCTGCATCAGATCCACAGTGAGCGGCGCGCGGCCGCCGACCTGGACCGCATCGGTGCCGGCGGCGGGCCGATCGTGGTCGGGCCATGGGTTTCGGAGGTCGGTTTCGAGCTGCTGTACTGGGTCCCGCTGCTGCGCTGGGCGCTCGCGCGGCGCGCGATCGCGCCCGAGCGCGTCACGGTGCTCACGCGTGGCGGCGCCGCCTGCTGGTACCGCGAGTTCGCAACGAGCGCGGTGGAGCTCCTGGACCTGCTCACGCCCGAGGAGTACCGCGACCTCACCGCGCGCCGCGTGCGCGCCGAGGGTGGCCAGAAACAGCTGGCGCTCACCGAGATGGACGCCGAGATCCTCCAGCGCGCCGGCGCGGCGCTCGACCCGGACGCCGAGCTCGTGCACCCGTCCGTCCTGTACCGGGCGTTTCGCTACTACTGGTCGGGGCGTTCGGCGGTCGAGACCGTCGCGCAGCGCCTGCGCTTCGCGACGCTGCCGCCCGTGTCGCACCCGGCGACCGGCCAGCTCCCCGGCGCGTACGTGGCCGTGAAGGCCTACCACAGCGATGCGCTGCCGGACACGGCGCACAACCGGCGCTTCGTCGCCGAGCTCGTGCGACGCCTGAGTGAGCGCAGCGCGGTGGTGCTCCTCTCCGCGGGCATCGCGATCGACGACCACGAGGACGTCGCGGTGGGCGCCGGACAAGACGTGCTGACGACCGGTGGGCTGTTCGGCGCGCGCGACAACCTCGCCGCGCAGTCGGCGATCGTCGCCGGTGCGGATGCGCTCCTTTGCAGCTACGGTGGGTTTTCCTATCTCGGGCCCCTCCTCGACGTCCCGACGCTCGCCTTCTCGTCCGTGCGCAGCTACAACCCCCTGCATCTCACGATCGCCCAGCGTGCGGCGCACGAGCTCGGCGCGCGGTACGTCACGGCCGACACGGGCGACGCCGGCGCGCTCGACGGCTTCCTGGCGAGCGCCACGGGGGGGAGCGCACAGTGATCGTGCCCACGAGCGAGCTCGGCGCGGTGCCGCGCGGCGTCGCGATGGTCGACGGCGGCTTCGATCCGCTTCACGCCGGGCACATCGCATACTTCCGGGCGGCGCGCGAGCTCGGGCGCCCGCTGCTGTGCAACCTCTCCGGCGACCACTACGTCCGCACGAAGCACGAGCCACTGCTGCCCGAGAGCCAGCGTGCGGCGATCCTCGATGCCCTGCGCGACATCGACTACGTGCATCTGTCAAACGACACGACCGTCAGCGTGCTCGAACAGCTGCGGCCGGCCGCCTACGTCAAGGGCGCGGACTGGCGCGGTCGCCTGCCCGGTCCCGAGACGGAGCTCTGCGCGGAGCTGGGGATCGAGATCGTCTACGTCGACACGGTCGTGGACTCCTCGTCGCGCCTGCTGCGCGAGTACCTCCAGGCCAACGCGGAGCTCGCGCGTGAGCCGGCGCGAGGTCGCCCAGGCACCGAGCCGCGCGGCGGGCGGGCGGGTCGCCGCCATCGACGCGGTCGTGTCGCATCACATGAACCCGTTCACCTCCGGCGTCGCGAAGTTCAACCAGCTGCTCGCCGAAGAGCTCGGCGTGCCGCTGCTGTCGCTGACGGATGCCCGGGTCGCGGATCTCGCGGCCCCGCTGCTCTCCTTCAAGTCCGCGGAGCTCTCCGGCCCGGAGCGGCACGCGCTCGAGCGCCTGCTCGACGAATTCGCCCCGGATGTCGCGATCCGGCTGTTCCTCCACGCGCTCGTCGCGTCGCCGCTCGAGCAGCGGTTGCTGGAGCGCGCGGTGACCGTCTTCTGCGGCAACGACGAGATCCTCGCCCGGCTGGCCGCGTCCGGCGCCCCGGTCGTGCGCGCCTGGGCGCCGGGGCTCGTCAACGACCTGCGGCCCTTCAATCCCGCGCAGGTCAGCGTCTTCTCCTTCGGCATGGCGCACAAGATCCGGGCCGACATGTTCGCGCGCCTGCGCGACCTGCTGGACCGGTGCGGCAGCTCATACGCGATCCGGATCTCCAACGCGACGCACGAGACCTCGTCGCTGGAGGATTCGCAGACCGTCTTCGACGAGATGCACGAGCTCTTCCCCGCCGGCCTGTACTTCCTCGGCAACCTGTCGGACGTCGCCGTCTACAACCAGTTGCTCGAGACGACGTTCTTCGCCGCGTTCTTCCGCGAAGGCGTGCGGGCGAACAACACGTCGATCGCCTCCGCGATGGAGCACGGCGCCGTCGTCATCACGAACCTCGACGAGCATTCGCCGCCGTCGCTCGTGCACATGGACAACGTCATCGACATTCAGCGCTGCGACGAGCTCCCGCTCGACACGCTCACGCTGCGGCGCCTCAGCGTGCGGGCGATGGAGACCGCGCAGGCGTGGTCGTGGTCGCAGCTCGTGGCGGCCCTGCGGGACGCCGGCGGATGACGCCGCGCGCGCGCCCGCACGACAAGGAGGCCGCCCGCGCGGAGAAGGAGCTCGTCCGGGTGCAGAAGGAACAGGCCCGCGCGCAGAAGGAGGCGGCGCGCGACGACGTGCTCGACAGCCGTCTGCGGCAGTTCGATCGCCGCCTCGCCCGTCTCGAGACGCAGGTGGCGAGCGTCGTTCGCCATCTCATGATCCCCGCCGGGCTCGCCGCCCCCGAGCGCCGCCTCGTGGATGCGCGGTTCGGGCTGCACTCGCAGTTCGAGGAGGATGGGATCACGCTGGCGCTCCAGGTCGCGATCGGCCCGCTGACACGGCGCTTCGTGGAGCTCGGGTGCGGGCCCAACGGCGGCAACTCGGGCGTCCTGGCCGCCGAGCTCGGCTGGAGCGGTCTGATGGTCGACGCGTCCGAGCACAACGTCGCCACCGCGTGCGCGCTCAACCCGGCCCGCGTTCACGGCGCGGCGCATTGGGTAACAGCAGAGTCCGTGAACGACCTGTTGCGAGGCGCGGGCTTCGAGGGACCCATCGACCAGCTCGGGATCGACCTGGACGGCAACGACTGGTGGATCTGGTCGGCCCTCGACGCCGTCGACCCGCGGGTCGTCGTCGTCGAGTACAACTCGTCGTTCGGCCCGGAGCTGCGCGTCTCCGTCCCCTACGATCCCGAGTTCCGGCGACCCGCCGCACGCGGCGTCCCGAGGATGTACTTCGGCGCGTCCCTGGGGTCGTTCGTCGATCTCGGCGCCGAGCGCGGCTACCGCCTCGTCGCCGTCGAGCCTCGCGGCGCCAACGCGTTCTTCGTGCAGGAGGGCCTGGCCCCGGAGCTGCCGACGTGCTCGCCGGCCGACGCCTTCCGCTCCCATGAGCGCCACCGCGAGTTCATGCCCGGGATCGTCGAGCGACTCGAGGCGGCCGGCCTGCCGCTGGTCTCGACGTCCGGAGGGCGCGGGTGACGCCCGCGGCGGCGGTGCGTGGGTCTCGCGGCAAGGCCCGCGAGACGGTGCGGCGCGACGCGGAGCGCCTCGCCCGCGGCGACGCGCCGATCATCGTCGGGCCCTGGCTCTCGGAGCTGGGGTTCGAGGTGCTCTACTGGATCCCGTTCGTCACCTGGTTGCAGGCCGAGTACGGACTGGATCCCGCGCGCCTGGTCGTCGTCTCGCGCGGCGGGGTCAGCACCTGGTACGGGGCGCTCGGCGGCTCGTACCTCGACCTGCTCGACGGGTTCACCGAGGCGGAGTTCCGCCATCACACCGAGGAGCGCTGGCGGACGGCGGGCGGCCAGAAGCAGATGGCGTTCGGGCCCTTCGAGCGCGAGGCGCTGCGGCGCGTCGGCCTCGACGTCGGCCGCAACGGCGACTCGGTCCTGCACCCCTCGCTCATGTACTGGCTGTTTCGCGCCTTCTGGCGCGGGCGGGAGCCGCTGGCGACCGTCCTCGACAGCACGATTCACACGCGCTTTACGCCACCGCAATGGGATGAGATCGAGGCGCGCCTCCCGGACGGCGAGTTCTTTGCGGTGAAGTTCTACGCGCGCCCGTCGTTCCCGGACTCGGCGGCCAATCGCAAGGTCGTGCGCAAGGTGATCCAGCGCCTTGCCGACGTGGCTCCCGTCGTGCTGCTGGAGACGGGGTTGCAGCTCGATGACCATGAGGAATTCACCACTGCTGCGCTGAAGTCGAGTCACGAGATCGTGTATCCGCTCGAGGGCGTCCCGGCGGCCCGCAACCTCGAGGCACAGAGCGTGGTCCTCGCCCGCGCGAACGCGTTCTTCGGAACCTACGGCGGGTTCTCCTATCTCGCCCCCGCCTATGGCGTTCCATCCTTCGCGTACTATTCGGCGCCGGAGCATTTCCTCAGATCTCACCTGGCCGTCGCGCGCAGGGCGGCGGCGCAGCTCGGGGCCCCGCTGACGCCGGTCGATGCGCGGAACTCCCCGGCACTCACCCTCGCCGGCATGTGACGGAAGGTGGCCCTGCTGCCCGCGAACACGATGAGTCACCCTCCACGTCACCGGCCGAAGCGCATCCTGCTGCTCGCGATGCACCTCGGTTATGTCCGTAACTACGAGCGGGCGATCAGGCTGCTCCTGGAGGAGGGGCACGAGGTGCACGTCGCGGTGGCCAATCCGACGAAGAAGTCGCCGGACCGCATCGCCGAGCGGTTCGCGAACGAGTTTCTGAACTTTACGATCTCCCGCGCGCCCAAGATCCGCCAGGGCAACAGCGACAGCCTGCGGCGGGCCCTGCGGGGGCTGGCCGACTTCATGCGCTATCAGCACCCGCGTTACCGCGACTCGCACGCGCTGCGCGCCCGGGCGCGCGCCAAGCTCCTGCGCCGCCGCGACAGCGCGCTGTCGGCGTTCGCCATCACGCTGTACCTGCCGACGCTCGGGCGCATCCGTCATGCCGCCTACGCCGACGCGGCGTCCGCCTGGGCACTGCGACTCGCCAACGCGCTCCCCGTGGCGTCGCGGCCCACGCGCTGGCTGCGCGGCCTGGCGCCCCATGTCTTCCTCACGACGCCGCACCTCGCGATCGGCTCCACCGACCCGGAGTTCCTCGATGCGGCGCGCGAGCTCCGCATCCCGTCGGCGCTGCTCGTCACCAGCTGGGACAACCTCACGAACAAGGGGCTCATCAAATCGCCGACGGATCTCGTCGTGGTTTGGAACGAGGCTCAGCGCGCCGAGGCGGTGCAACTGCACGGCGTCCCCGCCGAGCGCGTCGCCGTCACGGGCGCCCAGCGCTTCGACGACTGGTTTGAGATCTCCGCGTCCGGGTCCCGGGAGGAGTTTGCGACGCGCGTCGGACTGGACCCCGGTCGGCCCTACGTCCTGTATCTGTGCTCGTCACCGTTCATCGCGCCCGACGAGGTCCCCTTCGTGCGGCGCCTCGTCGAGGCGCTGCGCGCGAGCGATGGCCCGCTCGCCGGCGCCGGAGTCCTCATCCGGCCGCACCCGCAGAACGCCGAGCAGTGGGCGACCGCCGACTTCAGCGACTGCGGCAACGTGGTCATCTGGCCGCGGGAGGGCGAGCAGCCGGTGCGTGACTCCTCCAAGCAGGGCTTCTACGACTCGATGTACCACAGCCTCGCCGTCGTCGGCATCAACACGAGCGCCCAGATCGAGGCCGGCATCGTCGGGCGCTCCGTCCACACGGTGCTCGATCCGCAGTTCGCCGACTCCCAGCAGGGAACGCTGCACTTCAAGCACCTGCTCGTCGAGCACGGGGGGCTGCTCTATGTCGCCGCGGACCTCGCCGAGCTCGTTCGCAACCTCGAGGCCGTCCACGCGGGCGCGCTGGACGACGATCACGCGCAGCGCTTCGTGGCGGACTTCATCCGCCCGCACGGGATCGACCGGCCGGCGTCGCCGCTCGTCGCCGATGCCATCCGGCAGCTGCTCGACGGTCCGTCGCAGTCGAGCGTCGAGCCGATCCGGCCCGAGGCGGGCACGCGCGCGCTGCTCGCGCTGCTCGTCGGACTCTCGTTTCCGGCCGATCCGCGCCGGCTCCCGGGGCTCGCAACCAGGGGTCTGCGCAAGGCGCGCAGCCGGGCCGCGGCGCACCTGCGCCGGACCGCCATCGAGGCCCTGCGCCGGGGGCGCCGGTCGTCCCAGGACGGCATCGAGGCGCCCGCCCCCGCCCAGGCCCAGACATCGCAGGTCTTCATCGTCGAGCCGTGGCCGGCGGATCTCGCCGGGGAGATGCTCTACTGGATCCCGTTCCTGCGTCACCTTCATCGATCGCTGCCGTGGGACACCCGGATCGTCGTCGTGACGGACGGCGGCGATCCGCGCTGGTACGCGATGCTCGACCCCGAGTTCGTGGTCGACGAACGCGAACTGCCCGCGGGCGGGCTCAATCGTCTCGAGTACGCGCGCCTGCTCCGGGCGCGCGGTGAGACGGCGACCCCGCGGTTCATCGGGCCCAGCGACCACTGCGAGGCGCTCTGCGCGGGCATCCGCGCGGACAAGCTCGCCTGGACCGCGCTGGACCGCGACACCGAGGTCAGGTCGCTGTTCGCGATGGGGCGCCCGGGCGCCGGCCCGGCGGGCACGACCTGGAGTGGCGTGCGGCCGGAGCTCGTCGGGCGGCTCCTGACGGTCGCCGAGGCGGGCCGTCCCATGGCAGTGGTGCTCGTCGAGGCCCCGGACGACGGCCCCCCGGAGATCATCGAGCTCGATCTCACCGGTGGCGTGGCGCTGACCGACGGGCTCGAGCGGGCGCAGGCCGCGATCTCGACGGACGTCGGCGTGGCTGCGCTGGCGATCTCGATGGGCGTCCCGACGATGCTCCTGCTGGGCCGTCGCGCCGGCCCCGCCGCGGACGTCGACGTGCTGGACCGCATGGCGGCCCAGCTCGAGGTGGACCTCGAGATCGTCGAGCCCGCGGCGTTGCGGCTGCTGCTGCTCGGCGATCGGCGCCCGTCCGACAGGCCCCGCAGCAGCCGCTCGCTGCGATGACGGCGCACGCCGACGTCCGCGTGACGGGGCCGCGCCCGGGCCCGCTGGGCCCGATCCTGCGCCGCGGCTGGAACGAGCGGTCGCTCGTGGGCTACTTCGGGCGGCGCTTCAACGAGAAGCGCTACCTGCGCACGTGGCTCGGCGCGTGGTGGCTGCTGCTGCGGCCGGGGCTGACGATCGGATGGCAGATGTTCGTCTTCATCCTCATCGCACCGGTCGACTCGGGCACCGTGCCGTTCGCGGTGACGTTCCTCCTGGCGTTCGCCACCTGGAGCTTCTTCGCCGAGGCGGCGTACTGGGCCACCCGCTCGCTGGAGCTCAACCGGCGACCGCTGAAGATCGTCGCGGTCTCTCCGGTCGTCGTGATCGTGTCGGCGCTCATCCCGGCGGTCGTCGACCTCGCGATCTGCGCGGGCTTCCTCTTCGTGACGGTCGCCGCGTACCTCGTCATCGACGGCTCGTCGCATCTCGTGCTCTCGCTCGACACGATCTGGATCCTCGCGGGCTTCGCGCTCCTCGCGCTGCTCGCGCTCGGGATCGGGCTGCAGCTCGCCGTCTCCAGCATGCGCTTCCGCGACATCCGCTTCGGGCTGCGCTTCGTCCTCAGCGCGTGGTACTTCGTGACGCCCGTGATCTACCCCGTGAGCGCGGTGCCCGATGGCGCCCGGACGCTCGTCGAGCTCAACCCTGTCACGGGCGCGATCGAGATCGTCCGGCACGGGCTGCTCGGTACCCCGGGGCCCAGCCCGCTGGCCCTCGCGTCGTCATGCGTCCTCACGGGGCTCCTGCTCGTGTTGGGCCTGCGCCGCTTCGTGCGCTGCTACGGCGGCGGGCTCGATCATCTCTGAGGCGTCCAGCTCGTTGACGCTCCACGCCGTGTGGGCGGCGCCAACGGCGGGGAGCTCGATGTCGAGCAGCGCAGGCCAGAGGATCCGCTCGTGCCGCGGGCCGACGAGTACGCCCACCTGGATCGTGCAGTGCCCCGCCGCCGCCACGGCCCCGAGGTCGGCCACGACCTCGTGGACCCCCGCGTCGAGCAGGAGGCGCGGAGAGCGCAGCTTCGCCCCGCGCCCGGCCGAGGGCCGCAGGATGAAGCCGAAGACCAGCTCGACGTTCGCCGCGGCGACGTCCACCACCATGCGGATGCTGGGAGGGTCGCCGGGCGCGGGCTCGACGCGTACGAGGACGGCGGCGCTGCCCGCGCTCTGCGCATGCGGACGTGCGGGCATGGGCGCCGCAGCGCCCGGAGCGGGTACAGGCGACGCGGGTGCGTGCGGCGCGGGCGCCGCGTCCTCGGGCTGCGCCGTGGCGCGACGGGGCTCCAGGGAGGCCAGCCGGCCGAGCTCGAGCTGCGCGACGAGATTGGTCGCCGCCGGCAGCGCGTCGGCGTCCTCGGCGGTCACGACGACGACCGCACCGCCGCGCACGCGGTCGGCGAGCAGCGCGTCGATGGCCTCGCGGACGGCCGGGTCGGCGATCTTGGGGAACGGATCGAAGAGGTAGACCTCCGGTCGCAGGTGCAGCACCGCGGCCACGAGCAGAACGGGCACCTGGCGACGCGGGACCTGCGCGAAGGGCCGGTCCTCCAGCCCGGGGAGTCCCGCGAGCGCGTAGACAGCGCCGGCATCGAGCGCGGCGATCCGGTCCTGCAGCCCGAGGAAGCGGGCCAGCAGGGACAGGTTCGCGGCGCCCGCGGCGTGCGGAGGCAGGAGCCGGGCCAGCGTCTCGGGCGGTGGCGTCACGCGGCCGCGTACACGGATCTCGCCGGTCGTCGGCACGAGCGTGCCGGCGATCAGCCGGACGAGCGTCGTCTTTCCCGCGGCGTCCGCCCCGGCGACGCCGAGGAACGTCCCGCGGGCGATCGTGAAGGTGACGTCGTCGAGCGCGGTCGCCCCGCCCGTGGCCTGCTGCTCGTCGTCGTCGCCGAACTCGTCGTCCTCGTCGATGATGTCGTCCGGGTCCTCGGCATCGGCGACCGACGCGACGAGGACCGGCCCGAAGACCTTGCCGACGCCGACGAGCTGCACGGCCGCATCGGGCGGAAACTCGGCGCCGGGGCCCGTGATCCGCGACCCTCTCGCACGCGCTCGCATCGCCGCCCATGCTAGGCGCTCATGGCGTCGGGTCCGCGCGGCGCCACGAGCGATACTCCACGGAGATGCGGACCACCGGCGCGAGCAATCCCAGCCGATGAGCGACGGCCCCCCGCTGCGGGTGCTCTTCATCATGCGCAACGCGGGTTTCCTGCGTAACTTCGACAACGTCCTGCGCGAGCTGCTCGCGCGCGGCCATGCCGTGACCGTCGCGACGGAGCTCGGCGGCCCGAGTCAGGTCGTCTACCGGCCCCTCATCGAGGAGCTGCGCGCCGCGGGGGCGGTATTCGCCGCAGCTCCGGCGCGGCGCCGTGAGCCGCACCATCGCGCGGCCGTCCAGGTGCGTCTCGCGCTCGACTACGCGCGCTATCTCGAGCCGGTCTACGACGGGCGTCCCAAGCCCCGGGCGCGGGCGCGCGCCGCCGTCTTCGCGCCGCTGCGCCCGCTTGTCGCGCACGCGGCGTCGGGCGGTGCGACCGCGCGCCTCGTCGGGCGATCGCTCCACGCCCTGGACACGGCCGCGCCGATGTCCCCCGCGGTCGACGGCTTCCTCGACGAACACCCGTGCGACCTGCTCCTGCTGACCCCGCTGGTGGAGCTCGGCGCCCCGCAGACCGATTGGCTGCGCGCGGCGCGCCGGCGCAGGATCCCGACGGCGCTGGCCGTCGCCAGCTGGGACAACCTCACGCTCAAGGGGCGCATCCGCGAGACGCCCGATCGCGTCCTGGTGTGGAACGAGCCGCAGCGCGAGGAGGCCGCGACGCTGCACGGCCTGTCGCCCGCTCGCGTGGTCGCGACCGGAGCACACACGTACGACCACTGGTTCGGGTGGGTTGCGTCGCGCGACCGGGAGGCCTTCTGCGCCGAGATCGGCCTGCGCCCCGACCGCCCGATCATCCTGTACGTCGGCTCGTCGTCCTTCATCGCGCCCGACGAGGCGCAGTACGTCGAGACGTGGCTGGCGGCGCTGCGCGACAGCGACCATCCGGGCCTGCGCGAGGCGGGCGTCCTCGTGCGCCCGCATCCACAGCACGGCGCCCAGTGGGCTCGATCGCCGATCGCCGCGCGCGACCAGGTCGCCGTCTGGCCCGCGCGGGGCGCGGACCCGGTCGCACGCTCCTCCCGCGAGGACTTCTATGACTCGATCCACCACGCCGCGGTCGTGACCGGCGTCAACACGAGCGCGCTCATCGAGAGCGCGATCGCGGGCCGCCCGGTGCTGACGCTGCTCGTCGACCGCTACGCGGACACGCAGCGCGGCACGCTGCACTTCGCCCACCTCGCCGACCCCGAACGCGGGGTCCTCGGCGTCGCGGCATCGCCGGCCGAGCATCACGAACAGCTCGCGCGGGCGATCGCGGGCGACGCCGACTGGGAGGGCCGGCGCGCGAGGTTCCTCGCCTTCTTCGTGCGACCGCGGGGCCTCGGCGTGCCGGCGGCGCGGTCGTTCGCCGACAAGGTCGAGGCGCTGCGCGCGACCGACGCCGCGCCGGTCGCCGCGGCCGGCCCCGCGATCGCGGTCGCGCGGCTCGCATGGCGCATCGCGCCGCTGCGTGCCGTCGCCGCGGCCGGCGAGAGCGCGTTGCGCCTGCGGTCGCGCGGGCGGCCATTGACGGTGGCCCGCGCCCGGCTCGGCCCCGGCGCGGCGGCCGCGGCGCGCTCGGCCCGCGCCGAGCGCCTCGCGCGGGCGATCAGGTGAGCGGCGCGAGCCCGAGGAGCCCGAGCAGCTCGGACGCCGGAGGCAGCTGCTCGAGCGCCACCCAGGGGTCGCAGGCCTGCAGCTCGGTCAGGGTGTAGCCGGGGCCGGTCGCCACCGCAACCGTCCGCGCGCCGATGACCTTGCCGCAGCGCACGTCGTGCGGCGTGTCGCCGATGACGTACGCACGCTCCCCCGCGTAGGCCTCGCCCGCGAGTGCCTGCGCGGCGCGGGCGATCGACGGCCGGTCGGAGCCCTCGACGCTGAACGCACCGCCGGTGTCCGCGAAGAAGTCCCACAGCCCGTAGTGGCGCAGCTTCGCCTCCGCCCCCTCGCGGATGTTGCCGGTGAGCAGGAGGTTGACGGCGTCGTCGCGGGCGTCCAGCGCCGCGAGGCCGTCGCGGACGTTGGGCAGGACCTCGCCGCGCTTGCGGTGCAGGCGCTCGGGCAGCAGCCGCCCGTACGCGCGGAGGAAGTCGCCGGCGCGCTCCTGCAGGCCGAAGCTCCGGGCGACCTCGACGGCGATCTCCGCATCCGTGAGTCCCGCCGTTCGCATGGTCGACAGGTCCAGCTCGCGGCCGAGGACCTCGCGCGACGCGTCCTCGAGCGCGAAGATGCCCGCGCGCGCGGTCGTGAGCAGCGTCCCGTCGATGTCCCAGAAGACATGGACGGTCATCGGGCGGCGAGACGGCGTGCGAGTGCGGCGGCGTCGAGGCCGTGCGCGCGCAGGACCTCGTCGTTGGATCCGCAGGCCGGCACGCGGTCGATGCCCCAGACCTCGACGACCGCCCCCGGCAGTGCGGCGCGTACCGCGTCGCCCTGGCCGCCGCTGACCATGTGGTTGTCGAGTACGACGATCCGCCGGCCGCCGGCGACCTCGGCGAGCCAGTCGCCGTCGACGTCGCGCAGCCACGGCAGCAGCACGAGCGCCGACCCGTCGACCTGCCAGGCCTGCGAGGCGAGCACCGGGCCGGTGCAGACGAACACCGCGTCGCCGTCGGCGCGCGCGACCGTGCCGCGGCCGCGCTCCAGCCGCTCGGCCCGCGGGGGCTCGAAGCCGAGATCCCAGGGGACCGACACGAGGCGGATGTAGACCGGGCCGGTCGCCTCGTCGACGGCCCAGTCGACGCAGAGGCGCGCCTCGTGGTCAGACGCGGGCTCCAGGCACGCCATCCCGGGCACGCAGCCCATGAGCGCGATGTCGCGCACGGCCTGGTGGGAGTGCCCGGGGCCGCCCGGGACGATGCCGACGAGCGTCCCGGTGTAGAGGATCTTCGTGCCCTCGGTGGCGTTGTTGAAGATCTGCTCGTTCGCGCGCGGCGTGAGGAAGCACGCGAAGGAGTGCACGGCCGGCAGCAGCCCGCCCAGCGCGAGCCCGCCGGCCTGGCTGACCATGTCCATCTCGGCGATGCCGCACTCGACGAAGCGCTCCGGGAAGCGCGCGCGCAGCGGGATGAGGCCCGTGTCGAGGTAGAGGTCGGCGTCGAGCGCGACGAGCCGCGGCTCGCGGGCGGCGGCGTCGGCGAGCGCCTCGCCGTAGGCGGCGACGAGCTTCTGCGGGTTCTCGGGGCGGGCGCGCTCGGGGATGTCGGCCTCGGCGACCTCGGGCTCATGGCCGAGGCGGTCGCGCAGGCGCTCCAGCAGCTCGCCGAGGGCGATCTCGTACTCGTCCGGCGTCGGGGCGCCCGAGTGGTAGGCGTACAGCGCCGTCGCGCTGCGCTCGAGGCCGCGCGGCTCGAAGACGCCGACGCCCGCGCCCTTGACGGTGTCGGCGACGATGAGCTTCGGGCGGTCGGGCTCGGCCGCGAGCAGATCGGTCAGCGTCCGCGAGAAGGCCGTCATGTCGTTGCCGTCGCAGCGCGCGACCGCCCAGCCGAACGCGGCGACCTTCGCCTCGAGATCGCCGAGGTCGCTGACGTGCTCGACCCAGGTGTCGGACTGGATCTTGTTGTGGTCGACGATGACCGTGATCTCACCGAAGCCCTCGTTGGCGGCCTGCCCGAGCGACTCCCAGAACTGGCCCTCCTGCAGCTCGCCGTCGCCCGTGACGACGAAGACGCGGCGCGGCGGCGCGCCGGCGATCCGCGCCGCGCGCGCGAGGCCCTTGGCCTTGGAGACGCCCATCCCGAGCGAGCCGGTGTTCGTCGCGACGGCGGGCACCGTCGCGATGTCGGGGTGGCCCGGCAGCCCGTCCAGGCGCCGCAGCCGGTGCAGCAGCTCGAAGTCGAGCCTGCCGACGCCCGCGAGCACGGCGTACACGGCGGGCGCGTCATGGCCCTTGGAGGAGAATGCGACGTCGTCGCCGGCGAGCACCTCGAGGTGCAGCCAGCTGAGGATCTCCATGACGCTGAAGGACGTGCCGATGTGGCCCGAGCCGGCCTCCATGATCGACGACAGGGCGTTGACGCGCGACGCATCGGCGAAGGCGGCCGCGCGCTCGACGGGGTCGCCGAGCGCGCGGATGCGGGCGAGCTCGGCGGGCGGGACGTAGCGCAGGCGCAGCGGCGCGTCGACGGCGAAGGTGGCGGCTTCCATGGGGCGGTCAGTCTGGCAGGGGCCGGCCGCCCGGGGCGGTCCGCGTTGGTAGTATCGGCCGGCGCGATGCTCCCCCGCAAGCTTCAGCTGCTCGGGCGCCGCGCCGCGCCACCCTCCCCGGCCGCGGAGCCCGACCTCGACGCAATACGCGAGGCCCGCGCTGCCAAGGAGGTCGCCCGCCAGGCCAAAGAGGTCAACCGCCAGGCCAAAGACGTCACCCGCCAGGCCAAAGAGGCCGCGAGCGCGGCGCGCGTCGCGCGCGCGGAGTTCTTCGCCGAGGCCGTCCGGCACACGCCGTACGTCGCGGCCGAGGTCGGCGAGATGACGTTCATGGTCGCGACCTGGGACCGGCTCGGCGGCGGCCTGTTCGCCAATCGCCGCCGCTCCGAGATCGGCCTGCTCGCGACCACGCTGTCGCTCCTGGAGGACCTCGGCCTGACGGACGTGCCGCACGAGCGGATCTTCGTCGACGTCGGCGCGAACATCGGGACGACGACGGTGACGGCGCTCGTGCGCCACGGCTTCGCCTGGGGTCTGGCGGTCGAGCCCGAGCCGCGCAACGTGCGGACGCTGCGGATGAACGTCGTCGCCAACGACCTCGGCGAGCGCGTGCACGTCGTCGGCTGCGCGATCGGCGCCGCCGCCGGCGAGGTGTCGCTCGTCGTCGGCGACACCTCGGGCACGCACCGCGTCGGCGGCGCAGGGGCCGGGGAACAGAACGTCGTCGTGGCGCAGCGCACGCTCGACGACGTCATGGCAGGCGAGGGTCTGGACCCGGCCGCCGTCGGGCTGGTCTGGATCGACACGCAGGGCTACGAGGGCCACGTCCTCGCCGGCGCGCCCGGGCTGTTCGCGCACGCTCCGCCGCTCGTCGCCGAGGTCGCGCCCAACTACATGGCGCTCGCCGGTAGCCTCGCCCCGATGGCCGCGGCGCTTGCCTCCAACTACACCCACTTCGTCGACCTGCGCTCGTCGCGAAACGCCGATGGCGAGATCGACCTCGTGCCCGCGGATGGCCTCGAGCGCTTCGTCGCCGACTACGAGGCCCGCCAGGCGGGGTTCACGGACATCCTCGCGGTTCGCCTGCCGCCGGCCTGAGCAGGTGTCGAGGGCGCAGGCGGCGGCTTCCGTGACCGCTCACTGCGCAGCCCGGCGCCGTCCCGCCGTTATTCTCGCGCCGGGTGAGCTACGAGACGTTCAAGGCGGCGACGGAGATGCCCTACCGCGTGCAGGAGCGGTTCGGCGGCTCTGATCGCCTGTTCGTGTTCTTCCGCGGCTGCGCCCGCGCGGCGCGAGCCCCAACAAGGCGTTGAGCCGGCCGCTGGCGGACGTCCACGCACACCACCTCATGCTCGGGGCCGACCCGCACCTGTTCGTCGGCCCGGAGCGCCGGATGCTCGGGCGCGACACGGCGGTGGCGCTCATCGAGCGCGAGCGCGACCGCCTCGGCGTCGCCCCGCAGCGGGTCACGACGATCGGCACGAGCATGGGCGGGATCATGGCGCTGCTCATCGGCCTGCCCTCCGGGGCGGGACGCATCATCGCCGGCGGCGCGCCGATCAAGATGGGCAAGGCGCTTCAGAAGTTCGACCGCCTCGACGGTCCGAGCTCGCAGGTCAAGGCGGCGAGCTCGGCGTTCATCGCGCTCGCCGACAACGGAGATGGGCGCGCGCCCGCCTTCCTCAACAAGGCGATCTACAACGCCGCGAGGGCCGTGCGGGCCCCCGTCCGCATCGATCTGTTCGGCAGCGAGACCGACGGCACGATCAAGCCGATGCGCGCGTTCGCGGAGACGTTCGCCGGCCACGACCTGCTCGACATCAGCCTGACGGTCAGCGGCTACGGCCCGCACAGCCAGATCCACGAGCCGTTCGTGGCGTTCGCGCGAGGGCTGCTCGCCGAGGCCTAGTGTCGTGAGGCGGGCGCGCAGGGCGCCAGCAGCGCCGGGTCCTGCGCCGCCATCCGCTCCGCCAGTGCCCACTCGTCGGGATAGTCGATCGAGAAGCCCTCGGCGCCCTCGGTGTGAAACGGCACGACGCGTGCGCCCGCGATCTCGCGGTCGGCGACGATCCGCGTCCAGGCGATCTCCAGCGACGAGTCCTGGACGTGGACGGCCGGCAGCGCGGCGGTCTGGCGCGAGTGCGTCGGCACCTCGCCGGGGACCTGCTGCAGCAGCGGGACCATGAGCTCGCCCTCGATGCGCCACATCTTGCCGGGGTGCTCGCGGACCGGCCGGACGGCGCGCAGAGAGTCGGCGCCGGGCACCGCCGTGAACCGCTCCCACGCGCGGGTGATCGTGGCCCCGCGCCGGAAGGGGCTCGTCGGGCGCAGGATCGAGAAGGCGTCGAAGTCGTCCAGGCGGGCGAGCTCGAACGCGACCCAGTCGATGTCCGAGGCGGTCGAGGTCGCCATCTCCGCCGGCCGCAGCCCGTGGACGTCGGCGCCGTAGCGCCGCGCGACCTCGGCGATCGCCTCGCTGTCGGTCGACACGACGATCGCCTCGAACAGCCCGCTCTCGCGCGCCGCCGCGATCGAGTACGCCAGCAGCGGGTGGCCGGCGAGCGCGCGGACGTTCTTGCCGGGGACGCGCACCGAGCCGGCGCGCGCCGGGATCAGCGCGACGACGCGCGGGGCGGCTGCCCGCTCGTCAGTCAACGATGACCACCTGAATGCCGGGCAGGTCCTCGAAGTCGCGGTCGCGGGTGAAGACGGTGAGCCCGTTGGCGGCTGCGGTCGCGGCGATCAGGGCGTCTGCCGTCTGCGGCCGGCGCCCGGCCGCGCGTGCTCCGGCGACGATCGAGCCATAGGCGCGCGCGACGTCGCCGTCGATGGGAAGCGGCTCGAACGCGCTCTCGACGAAGGCGAGCCTGTGCAGCCGCGCGGCGCGGGTCGCCGCGTCGGAGGCGTGCAGCACGCCGAAGTGCAGCTCGGCGAGGGTCATCGCCGAGATGCAGGCCTCGTCGACCCCGGGCGGCCGCCGCCCCCCGATGACGACCGAGGTGTCGAGCAGTCCCCTCACCCGGGGCTCTGCCACGGGTCCTGCGGCTCGTCGGACCGCAGCTGTTCGCGCAGGGCCGGCCAGCCGGCGTCGTCGGGCAGTGCGAAGAGTCGATCGAGGACGTCGGGCCCGACGAATCGGGCACGGCTGCGGATCGGCGTCAGGTCTGCGACCGGGCGACCGTTGACCGTGATCCGGACCGTGCCGCCCCCCTCGACCTCGCGCAGGACGTCCGCGGTGTTGTTGCGCAGTTCGCGTTGGGCCACGAGGCGTGGTGTAGCCATAGTGCTACAGCGTAGCAAGAGCGGGGTTACACTCGCCCGGGGTCGTGCGTCACATGGACGGTCTTCCAGTCGGAGTAGACGTCGAGCGCCTCGGTGCCGGGCTCGCGCCAGCCGGTGCCGGAGTCGCCGACGCCGCCGAAGGGCCAGTGCGGCTCGGAGCCGTACGTCGGCCCGTTGACGGACGCGACGCCGCTGCGGATGCGCTGGACGAACTCCTGCCCGCGGTGCACCGACGCCGTCCAGATCGCGCCAGTCAGCCCGTAGGGCGTGGAGTTCGCAAGCGCGATCGCCTCCTCGAAATCGGCGACGCGGTGCAGCGTCGTGATCGGGCCGAAGAGCTCCGTCGCCGACAGCTCGTCGGAGCCCTCGACGAGCGTCGGCGCGAGGAAGAAGCCGTTGGCGTGACGCCCGCCGCCGAGGCGCTCGCCGCCGGCGAGGATCGTCGCGCCGCGTCGCGGGCGGCCGCGACCTTCGCGAGCATGTTCGCGAGCTGGCGCTCGTTGATGACCGGCCCGAGGTCGTCGTCGTCGCCGGAGCCGACGCGCAGGGCGTGCGTACGCTCGAGCAGCAGCGCGCGGAACTCGTCGTAGACCGCGTCGAAGACGATGATCCGGCTGCCCGCCGCGCAGCGCTGGCCGGCGTTGGAGAACGCGCTGAGCGCGGCGGTGTCGGCGGCGCCCGCGAGGTCGGCGTCGTCGCAGACGATGAGCGGGTTCTTGCCGCCGAGCTCGAGGCAGACCTTCGCCAGGCGCTCGCCCGCGACACGGGCGATCATCCGCCCGACCGCCGTCGAGCCCGTGAACGAGACGAGCGCGACGCGCGGATCCTCGACGAGCGGCTGCCCGGCCTCGGGCCCGAGCCCGTGGACGACGTTCAGCACGCCGTCCGGCAGCCCCGCCTCGGCCGCGAGGCGCGCGAACGCCAGCGCGCTCTCGGGCGTGTCCTCGCTGGCCTTCAGGACCGCGGCGTTGCCGCAGATGAGCGCCGGGAAGACCTTCCAGGCGACGTTCGGCAGCGGCGTGTTGGCGGCGATGATGAGCGCGCAGACGCCGACCGGCTGGCGCACGGTCATCGGGTGGCGGTTGGGTACGCCCGAGGTCAGCGTGCGGCCGTACAGGCGCCGGCCCTCGCCGGCCATGAAGTAGCCCTGCTCGACGGCGCCGCCGGTCTCGCCGCGGGCGTCGCGCAGCGGCTTGCCGGTCTCGGCGGCGACGATCCGCGAGAGCGCCTCGGCGTCGCGCTCGAGCAGCTGGGCGAGCCTGCGCAGCACCGCGCCGCGGGCGACCGGCGTCGTCGCGCCCCAGGCGGGCTGGGCGGCGGCCGCGGCGCCGATGGCGGCGTCGGCGTCCGCGGCCCGCGAGCGCGTGACGAGCGACAGCAGCTCGCCGGTGGCGGGCGCGAACTTCTCGAGCGTCTCGCCCCCGGCGGCCGGGACCTCGAGCCCGGCGATGAAGTTCTCGATGATGCGGGTCACGCGGTGAAGCCTCCGTCGACGCGCAGCTCGTGGCCGGTCAGGTAGCGCGCCGCATCCGAGGCGAGGAAGACGAGCGGGCCGCCGAGGTCGGCGGCGTCGGCCATGCGTCCGAGCGGCACGCGCGCACAGTACTTGCGCAGGAACTCGGCGTCCTGCCCGCCGCGCACGCCGCCGGGAGACAGCGCGTTGACGCGCACGCCGCGCGGGCCCCAGAGGCGCGCGAAGTACTTCGTGAGCTGTACGAGGCCGGCCTTCGACGCGCCGTAGGCGGGCGGCTTGAGGAAGCCCTCCATGTGGTCGTAGAAGCTCGGCTCGGGCGAGATCGAGGCGTACAGCGAGCCGATGTTCACGATCGCGCCGCGCCCGGCGGCGGCCATCGGCTCGCCGAAGACGAGCAGCGCGTTGAAGGCGCCGGCGAGGTTGACGTCGAGCACGCGCAGGAAGTCGTCGTGGCCGAGCACGGCCTGCACGCCGGCGTCCGGGGGCTGGTCGATCCCGGCGTTGTTGACGAGGATCGTCGGCGCGGCGCCGAGGCCGTCGCGCAGCGCTTCCAGCGCCGCGCGGTCGCGGACGTCGGCGTCCTGCACGTCGATGCCGACGACCGTCGCGCCGGCCGCCTCCAGCGCCGCCGTCCAGACCGGCCCCAGCCGCCCGCGCGCGCCCGTGACGAGCGCGATCTCGCCCTCGAGCGGGCGAGCCGGGTCAGCCGGCATCCGCGGCGGAGGCGGCCGCGACCGCCTCCTCGAGCACCTCGAGGCGCAGCCCCTCGTCCTCGGCGACCGGCTCCGTCAGCCGCCGGCCGATGACGTTCTCGAGCTCGTACGGCGCCAGGCCGTCGCCCGGCGACTTCATCGCGACGTCCTCGGCCGCGAGGACGTGGCCGGCGGGCAGGTCGCGCGCGGCGACGAGCTTCTTCGCCATCTTGATCGCGGGCGCGGTCTCGCTGTCATAGACCTTCTTGGACCGTCGCCCATCGCGACGTGCAGCCGGCTGAGGTCGCGGCACATCTTGCGCAGCCCCTGCGGCTCGAGCGAGAAGCGGTGATCGGTCCCCTTCAGCACGCGGTCCAGCGTGAAGTGCTTCTCGATGACGCGCGCGCCGAGGGCGTGCGCGGCGACGGCCATCGCGATGCCGTTGTCGTGGCTCGAGAGCCCGATGACGGTCTCCGGGAACAGCTCGCGGAACGTCTGGATGACGCCGAGGTCGAGCTCGTCCCATTCGGCCGGATAGCCCGCGGTGCACTGCAGCAGTGCGATCTGCGGGTTGATCTCGGCGACGGCGGCGTGCGCGCGCTCGACGTCCTCCATCGACGACGCGCCGGTCGAGAGCACCATCGGCTTGCCGAACGACGCGACGTGGCGCAGGAGCGGGATGTTGCGCAGGTCCGCGGACGCGATCTTGTAGGCGGGCATGTCGAGCTCGGCGAGGAACGCGGCCGACGGCATGTCGAACGCGGTGGCGAAGAACGTCACGCCGATGCGCCGGGCGTACGCGATCAGCGCCTCGTACTCCTCGCGGCCGAACTCCAGCGCCTCGCGGTGCTCGCCGTACGTCGCGCCGTAGGAGTTCTCGTTCTCGTAGGGCTTGTCGAACGCCGCGCGGGTGTAGAGCGAGCGGTTGTCGCGCTTCTGGAGCTTCACGGCGTGCGCGCCGGCGCGGCGGGCCTCGTCGAAGAGGTGCATCGCGGTGTCGAGGTCACCGCCGTGGTTATGGCCGATCTCGGCGATGACGTAGGTCGGCGTCTCGTCGGAGATCACGACACCGTCGATCGTCAGCGTGCGGGTCACGGGACCTCCTGGGGAATGGGCGGGGCGTGGTGATCGTCGGGGTGCAGCGACTCGGCCCGGCGCTCGCGCGCCTCCAGGCCGGCCAGCCGCTCCTCGCTGAGGGCCAGCCGCTGGGCGAGCATCTGCTCTGGTCGGCCAGGCGCGAGACCGCGACGGAGAAGTGCAGGAGCAGCACGATGATGAAGAAGAACGCCGCGGCGAAGAGCGCCGACGGCGGGTAGGCGGCGCCGATCGCGTCGGCCAGCAGCGCCAGCAGGCGGTCCCAGGCGCTGAGTGCGACGAGGGCGATCGCGCACGCGAGCCACAGCAGCGCATAGCGCTCCAGCAGGCGCCGCTGGCGCACGAGCTCGAGCACGATCAAGAAGAGGCAGATCGACGTCGCAAGGGCGACGACGCGCAGGCGCGAATCGATCAGCACCCCTCCCCGGCGGTGACGGGCGCGGCCTCGCCGGCGTCGACGACCGGTCGCCGCCGGACGAGGCCGACGAACATCGCCAGCAGGACCTTGATCATGTAGTACGCCGATTTCCCGGACCGGATCGACGATCTGCCGCCGCCGCGCTCGTACATCCGCACCGGCGTCTCGCGCATCCGCAGCCGGTGGAAGTGCAGCATGAGGACGGCCTCGACCTCGGGATAGTCGTGCGGGTAGTCGCGCGCGAACAGTTCGATCGCGCGGCGGTTGTACAGCCGAAAGCCGGACGTCGGGTCGCTCACGCGCTGGCCGACGATGCGCGACAGCAGGAAGGCGAAGACGTGGATGCCGGTGCGCCGGCTGATCGGCGCGGGGTAGTGCGCTCGGCGCTGATGAAGCGCGAGCCGCAGACCATGTCGACCGCCGGCTCCGCGCCATCGCGTCGAAAGCAGCTCGATCTGGCCCGGGTCGTGCTGCCCGTCGCCGTCGACCTGGACCATGAAGTCGTAGCCGCGCTCGAGCGCGTAGATGAAGCCGGTCTGGACCGCGCCGCCGATGCCGAGGTTGAACGGGTGGCGCAGGACGACGCGTCCGCCCGGCGCCCGACCTGCGAGCTGTCGTCCGTCGAGCCGTCGTCGATGACGAGGACGTCGATCGGGCGCCTTGGCGCGGATCGCGCGCACGACGCCGCGACGTGTCCGACTCGTTGTAGGCCGGCACGATCACTAGCGTTCGCGGTGCCGGCGCAGGCCGTAGGCCCTGATCTCGATGCGGCCGCCGGTTCCAGCACGCTCGGGACATCGCTCGCTCGCACCATCTTCATGGTCAAACGCTGCAACCGACGGAAAGTCGCGCCTGCACTCGATGCCAGAAGCATAAGGGCCTCAGAACGGCAGATCGGCGGCGATCTCGCGGAGTGCCGGGGCCTGCCGTCGCGCTCGGAGACGCGCAGCTCGACGCCCCGGGCCAGGCGATGGCGACATCGGGTCGTCGAAGCGGAAGCCGCGCTCGACCGCGCCGTCGAAGTACGTCGAGCACTTGTACGTCACGTCGGCGATGTCCGACAGCACGGCGAAGCCGTGGGCGAAGCCGATCGGGACGAACAGCTGCCGGGCCCGCTCGTCGTCGAGCTCGACGCCCTCCCACCCCCGTAGGTCGGCGATGCGCGGCGCAGGTCGACGACGACGTCGAGGATCCGGCCGCGTGCGCAGCGCACGAGCTTCGCCTGCCCCGCGCTGATCGAGACATGCATCCCGCGAGCACGCCGCGCCGGAGCGCGAGTGGTTGCCTGGACGAAGGCACGTTGATGCCGTGCTGCGCCGAGACGTTCGCGCGGTAAGCTCTCGAGAAAGAACCCGCGGGCGTCGCCGTGGACGTCGGGCTTGAGCAGGATCGGGCCGTCGAGGCGGGTGTCGAGGACGCGCATGGACAGCGCAATCTAGATGGTCGAAGCGCCCGATCCCCCGGGCGGCGGTACCGTCCGCCGGACGTGTCCAGCCTTTTCCGGCGCGCCCGCGCGCGTCTCCCGCAGCCGCGTTTCACGGCGCCCGACGCGGACCTCTACCTCGGCGCGACGGGCGGCTTCGGTGGGCTCGCGCCGACGTACTGCGCCTACAACTACTTCGTCGGCCACGCCAGCCGCGTCAAACGTCTGCACTTCGCGGCGGCGCTGCGCGCGGCGCGCGCGCACGAGGGCGGGACCGCGATCGACTTCGGCTGTGCCGACGGCGTACTGCTGCCCTCGCTGTCGCGCGCCTACGCGTCCGTCTGGGGGGTCGACCGCGAGCCCGAGTACCTCGCGACGGCGCAGCGCGTCGTCGATCGCCACCGGCTCGTCAACGTCGCGCTCACCTGCAACGCGGACGGGGCGGTCCCCGGGCTTCCGCCGCGGCTCGACGGAGGCGCCGACGTGCTGTTCGCCCTCGAGACGCTCGAGCACGTCGGCGACCGCGAGCGCATGTGGGAGTCGCGCGCGGACTTCGTCGAGCGGCTGTTCACGCTCGTGCGCGCCGGCGGGGAGATCGTCATCACGGTCCCCGCGATGGTCGGGCCGGCGTTCCTCGTCCAGCGGGCGGCGCTGCGGCTGCTGGGCCTCAAGCGCGAGCGGCTCAGCCGCAGCGAACTGCTGCGCGCGGGCCTGCTGTGGGACACCGGTGCCCTGGAGCAACGGTGGAAGGCGCCGCACGGGCATCTCGGGTTCAACCATCTGCGCCTGGAGCGCGCCATGGCCGAGCGCTTCACGATCGTGCGCAAGCGCCACTGCTTCTTTCAGGTCCTGTACGTCCTGCGCCGGCCCGCAGCCCGCGTCTAG
>CAVUFQ010000005.1:0-1782495 GCA_963740895.1 uncultured Actinomycetes bacterium | reverse complement strand
GCGGGCGCCTACGCGTTGGCGGTGATCAATGGGCCGGGGATCTTCGTCGCGTCGTGCTTGGTCGTACTCGGTGTCACGCGCGCGCTGCTGAAGATGGCGACGCCGCTTGGCGCGCCGTTGACGATCCCGGGCGCGAGGGTCGCGATGGCGGCTGCGGTCTACAAGGGCGGTCCCGCGCTGTGGAGCGTGTTGGGCTCGGGAGCCGAGGGATTGCCTGGGGCCGAGGCGGTCGCTGAGCACAACAGCCGCTACGAGGGCACGCCCTACCGTGACGCGGTTGCCGCGAGCGCGGCCTGGGACGGCCCCGGGGTAAGCGACGGCATGAATCTCGCCGCCGTAGGCGGCAGCGACGCGCACGAGTCCGTTGCCGACGTTGCCGGCCACTCGGTCGCAGACGACACGCCGACACCCGACGGGAGCGCCGGGGACCCATCCGGCCCGGAAGTGATCGACGGTACGGCGCACGAGATCCCATCGCCGCCGCAGCCGGCGAGGACGCCGATGCGCGAGCTACCCGCCGGAGCGCCGGATTTCGACGGCGCACGGGCTCCGATCACTGAGCAGAGGCCGGTCAGCTCCGAGCAGGTTGCGTCGGCGCTCGAACACCTCGATGACGACGAGCGTGCGCACGTCCGCGACGCCGCGCAGAGTGCCCGCGCATTGCAGCAGTCCGTCGGCGGCGAGGAGGGCGACGTCTACTTCCGTGAGCGGATCGCGGCGGGCATGGCCGACGGCCGCACCTTCAGTCCTGACAGCCAGCCGCACGCGGCCGTCGTCGGCGCCGGCTCACACGACACGGCACTGAACGTGCTGGACTCGCCCGCCGATCCCAGCACACGTCCGGTCCACGACCAGGAGATGTACACCGAGCGGGAGTTGCAACGCGACTGGACCGAGCCGGTTCAGCGCGATGACGGGGGAGGCGGGCTCTAGTGCTGCACCCGATCCGCCATCAGGTCAACAGCCGGGTGCTGCACAAGGGTCTGTTCACCGACGAGCAGCTGATGCCGGCCGCGATCCTCGTGCTGCTTGCCGTTGGTGTCGCGTACACCGCGGGAAGCGTTGCCTTTGGGTTGATCGGTGCCACGGTCTTCCTGCTGCCCGTGGGGGCGATGATCATCGACAATCGCGCCGGACAGGTCCTTCACGGCCACGTCACAGCCTGGCTGTCCTACCGGCGCAGGGTCGGGGTGTACGACCCCGGCGCGGGGGACAGCGCGGCCGGCTACGAGCTGCTGCCCGACGATGAGGCACTCCTGGCGGCCGGAGCGCCGACGTCCGGTGAGCTGCAGGCGGTGCTCGACGGATGAGCGCAAGGGGGACGATGGAGCCCATGGCGCCACGGCGCCACCGGCGTGATCCGCAAGCTGTCCGGGCGCTGCCCGCAGGGACGCTCTTGCCGCTCAGCCAGCTTGGTGCGGACGGGACGATCGTGCTTGAGGACGGGTCGTTCTCGCATGTCATCGCGTGCTATCCACGCAATCTGCAGAGCCTGACGACGGATGAACGGCTGGCAACGTTCCTGAACTTCCGCAACATCGCCGCGTTTCAGGAACGTGGACAGTCGCTGCAGCTCATCGTCGAAGGCGACCGCGTCAAGACGACGACCCACCTCGCATTCGTCGACGAGCAGATCGAGAAGGTCTATGGCTTTCGCCCCAGCCAGGTCAGCGCCCGCACCGCGCATCAGCTCACCCGAGTACAGCGGGCGCGCTGGGGGCTCTACGAGATGCTGCTCGAGAGCGTGCAGCGCGGTGCCGTCGACGGCGACTTCACGCCGCGCCAGCGCGCTTACATCGTGGTCCGGTATCAGCCCGAGGACGACAGCAACGGATCATGGCGCGCCGCACTCTCCTTCCGAGTCACGGGCTCCCGGATGTCACGGCGACGCAGCGGCCATCGCCTGCCCCGCCATCTCGCGTCCCGCCGCCTTCGCGACCATCAACAACTCATGCAGCTCGCCGAGATGCGCGCGTCCGAGCTCATCGGTCATCTCGCGCGCGACGGCATCACCGGCCGGATCCTCGACGGACCCGCCGTGCTGCGCTACGTCAGCTCGCGCCTGAACCCGACCTCGGTGAGCTGGGGTCGCGTTGAGACGCTCGAAGCGCACGACACTGTGCTCTCGCGCTTTGACGACGCGATTGAGGCTGAGGAAGCGGAACGTGCCGCACTCGCGCTACGAGACGTCATCGCGAGAAGCCCGCTGGACTTCCGGCGCTACAGCGACCATGCGGAGATCGAACAGGACCTCGTGCAGGTGCTGTATCTGACCGGGGCCCCGTCGATGACGCGTTCGTTCTGGATGGCCGAGCTGATGAACCAGCCGCTGCCCTACACGCTCACGGTTCATGTGCACGGGCTCGATCGACTCGCGATCGCCGGGGAGGCCAAGCGGCTGCATCACCAGGCGATGCGCGAGGTCGAGCGCGAGGCCCGCAAGGGCCGCCGCGACGCCAACACGAATGCGCAGGCACAGGCGCACGCGGCCTTGGCCGAGCAGATGGCCCAGGATCCGCTCGCCAACCTGACCGACATGAGCGTGTACCTCGCGCTCCGTGCCCCCGGTCCGCGGCCCGACAAGCACGCGCTCGCGGCGGCCGTGTACCGCGCCCAGAAGACCGTCGCACGAGCGACCAGCGGTGGCGCGATGGACCGTGGCAACCGCTTGCAGGAGCAGCTGTGGCTGTCGACGCTGCCGTTCGGCTCCGATGTCGCGCATCGCACGCTGCGTGTCGGCGTCGAGCACGCCGCCGACTGCTTTCCGTTGATCGGCTCGACGTGTGGCAGCCCGAGCGGGATCCCGTTGTTCGTCGAACCGGTCTCCGGACAGATCCAGTACATCAATCCGTTTGACCGCGCGTTGACGAACTCGACGATCGTGATCGCCGGGCGCTCGGGAGTCGGGAAGACCGTGACCGCCAACCGGCTCGTCGCGCAGCTGGTCGCGATGGGCGCACGCGGCTTCCTGTACGACCGCGCCGGCCACTACGAGCTGCTGGCCGACCTGATCCCGGGGGCACGCGTGATTCGGATGGGCGCAGAAGACGGCACCGTCATCAACCACTGGGACGTCGCCGACCCGGCCAGCGTGGCGAGCGCGAAGGTGCGGTTCCTGCTGCGGCTGCACGAGACGCTGCTGCGCCGCGCGTTGACCAACCACGAGCGCAAGGTCCTCGCGGACTCGATCCGCACGACCTACAGCCACTGCGCGCGGACCGGCAAAGTGCCGCGCGAAGGCGCGCTGCTCGAGCTGATGCGCGCGTCCGCCGACTATGAGGCCCGCGACGGCCAGTCCGGGCTGATGGTGGACGCGCTGCGATCGCTGATCTCCGAGCTGTCGGAATACGTCGGTGGCGGCACGCACGCGGCGATGTGGGACCGCGAGACCTCGCTGCCCGCCGACGCGCCGCTGCTGATCTTCGACTACCGCGACGTCGACGAGCAGAACCTGATCGCGCTCGTGCTCGCGAATATGGAGTGGACGCGACGCGAGGTGCAACGCGTCGACCGCGCCGCCCGCAGCGACCCGATCGCCGGCGCCGTCTACCACGGGCGCTCGATCGTCGGCCTAGACGAGGGGTGGTCGTGGGCACAGGTACCGGCGCTCGCGGGCGAGGTCCAGACCTGGGCGCGTCAGGGTCGCGCCTACGGCGCGGCGTTCATGGTCGTCTCGCAGGACCCTGCGGACTTCGAAGGCGAGGCCGAGGCGGTGCTGCGCAACGCGTCGATCCGGATCGTCCATCAGCTCGACAAGGGGATGCTCGCGTTCGTGCGCGACACCGTCGACCTCAGCCCCGAGATGACGGACTCGCTGAAGTCGCTGCGCAAGGTCGCCGGGCGGTACTCAGAGGCGCTGGTGATGAACGGACCGCGCGGTGACGGGCGGGTATGCGCGGTCCTCGGCGCGCACGAGTACTGGGCGTGGACGTCGGAGCCTCAGATCGACGTGCCCCGGCGCGAGCGAGCCATCGCGGACCACGGCGGTGACGTGTGGGCAGCGCTCGTCCAGCTGGCTGACGAGGGGATCCCGCAGGCCGAGGACGGCACCGGCGAGTGAGCATCGGCGGTCGCGTTCTCGAGCTCCGAGGCGGCCCGTTTCGGCCCGGGCTGCTCGTGTCGCCGCGTCGTGCGGCGCGCCGCGCCGCCGAACGGTTCACCGACCGCGTCGCTGCGAGCGCCGTCGTGCGCGCCTCACCCGCATCGGTGGTGACGTTCGCGGGCGTGCAGGGCGGGGCAGGGGTGTCGACCGTGACGTTGCTCGCGTGCGGCGCGGTCACACGGGCCAGTGAACGACCGGCGGTCGCGATCGACGCTGCGGCGAGCACCCGCGGCGGGCTTGGCGGCCACGCGGGAGCGTGGTCGCAGTCCTCGGCCGAGAGCCTCGCCGAACTCGTAATCGCGGGCGGAAGTCTCGCCCGGCCGTACAACCAAAGCGAAGCGGGCGTCCACATCATCAGCGAGGAACCGCAAGCACGAGTCGTCATCGATCACATCGCACAACGACTCCTCGACGAGACCGTCCCGGCGGTCGTGCGGCACGCGCCAGATCACGAGCTCGCCGAGATCGCACGTTCGCACGTGGGCGACGCCCTGCTGGACGAACGCGCCGGCGTGAATCGGACGACGCGGCGTGCTGCGATGAACAAGCTCGTGGGCGCCGCGCGGGGTTCGCACAGCCTGGTCGCTGTCGACCTCGGTCTCGCCGACGACGAGCTGCTCGAGCAGCACGCCCTCCTCAGCAATCTCCACGTATGGGTGGTCGCCGCTCGCCGCGATGATCTGGAGGTCGCCAGTCGCCGTCTGCTCAGCCACGAGGTCGTCGCTGGGCGCGAGCTCGTGCTCGCGTGGCTACCCGACGGTGAGCGCGTCAGCCCGGCGGCCTTGCGCAGCCTCGGCGAGGCGCGCGGGTGCGCTGTCGCGCGGCTTGCACGGTTTGATCGGGCCAGCTCATGGGCGGCGCGCGAGCGGGCGTGCCGTTCCGGACTCGAGGCGCTATGCCGGCATCTGGAATGAGCCGTCGCCCAAGGACCCTGGAGCGCGGTCTCGTACCGAGTGCCGCCGCGTTCTCGACGACGGCGGTCGTGACTGTCGGCTCGGTCGCACTCGTCGTCTGGTCAGCGGCGCCGCAGTCGTGGCAGTCGCTGATCTCCCACGACCAGCGCACGAACGCGACGGCGCTCACGGTCGTCTCGATCGTGGCCAACAACGTCCTGGTCTGCTGCCTGCCTGTTCTTGCGGGCGTCTTCGCCCACCGTCTCGTGGCCCGAGGCCGACGGGATTGGGCGCGGGCCGTGATGGTCGTTGCTGCTCTCGGTGTGATGCGATCACTTCTGATCGTCGGGCTCGTCGGCGGGCTTGACCCGGCGTGGCTGGCAGGCGCCGCCGCTTGGTGGATCCCTGAGGCCACGGCACTCGGCACGTGCTGTGCCGCCGGCTGGCTGGCATTTCGCGATGACGACTCAGACGCGGTAGCGCGGCAGCTGACCCACGCGCTGGCTTTTGCCCTGGTGCTGCTGTGCCCCGCGGCGGTCGTCGAGGTGGCGCTGACGTGATCGCTTGGCGTCCACTGAGCATCCTGATCGGCTCCGTGCTGCTCCTCGCGGCACTCGTCGTCGGTGCGGGGATGATGACCGGCACCCAAGGGCTTCGCGAGATGTGGGCGGAGATCCGCCCCTGGGTGCTTGCGGCCGCGGCGGTCGGGCTGATGGCGGTGTGCTCCGTCGTCGTGATGTTCGTGACGCGGCTGCGGGCGCGCGAGGGTCGCGACATGGCGCGCTACCAGCTCGTGCTCGGCCAGGCCGATGAGGCCACGCACGACGAAGCGTCCGCGGCCGCCGAGGCGCTCGTCCAGGCGCTGCGCTCGACGCTGATCGAACGGGTCGCGGGTGGGCAGCCGTGGCTCGCGATCGAGTCGTGGCACGTCCCGCCGACCGTGCCGGGGGAGACCGGCAACGCGCTGCTGATGGTGCTCTGCGAACCGCGCACGGTCGCCCCGGCACTCGCCGCGCTGCGCCGCGCCTATCCGAACCTGACGGTTCGCTGCGATCCCGAGACGGGGGAGCCGCGGCGATATGACGCGCCGAGGTTCGAGGCCGCGCATGTGCTCCGTCTTCGCAAGGCGCGCGAGTGGGTGCTGCCTGTCGGGGGCTCAAGCCTGAGCCCCGATCACTCGAACGCGCGGTCGGTGATGGCGACCGTCATCCGCCAGCAGCAGGAGGTCGGCAAGGACGGGCTCGTCAGCTGCGTGCGATGGTGTCTTCTGCCCGCCGACGAATCGGTCGACGCGCTCGCCGCTCGGCGGCTGCGGCGACTGGCCGAGAGCACGGAGCATCAGAACTCGGCTGTCAGTGCCGACGTCGTCGAGGCGCAACGCAGCGGCGGTGGAGCGCTGTGTTTCGTCGAGCTGCAGGCGGCAGTCCAAGCGCCGCCCGACGGCCAGCTCGCCCGCTACGGGGACCTTCAGGCCCTGTGTCGACTGCTCGTGAGTCCGGCGCTGTCCACCCGCGGCGTGAACACGCTCGTTGAACGGCAGATGATGGTGCGCCAGCGGCTGTACCGGCGGCGCTGGGCACGCGCGACCCCGCCAGTGCTTCCCGACCAGACGGGCGCGACGCTCTGGTTCAGCGGCGAGCTCGGGATGTTCACCGAGCTGCCGTCGCTGGGCAGCGAGCACGACCTGCCGCTCCTGCGCAACACCGTCCCTTACCTGCCCGCTCCGGCGGCGCTGCCGCGCGGCCAGCACCGCGGGCTGGCGATGCCACCGAGTCCTGAGCAGGATGCGCGCGGTTTCAAGGCGAGCGTCGAGGTACCGGTCGAGGACGAGGAGATTCTCGACGGTCAGCTGATCGGCGAGGACGCGTAGATGGCGACTGCGTTCAGCGCGTATCGACCACTGCTGGCGCCGGGCCGCGCCGACCCGCTGGTTGACATCGGGATCGCACCGCCGCGAGTGCGCTGGTCGCTGACGCACGAGGACCGCAAGAAGGGCGTGCTCATCGCCGGTGGCCAGGGGTCGGGCAAGAGCGCGACGCTGCAGAAGTTCGTCGAGGGCGACGTGCTGTCGCCCAACACGGCGACGATCGTCTTCGACATGAAGGGGTCGCTTGCCGAGCGGCTCCTGCGCATGATTCCGCCGGACCTGCCGAAGCGGTACTTCGACCAATCCGCGCAGCTCTGGCGCGACGGCACGAAACGTGTCTGGTACCTCGATCTCGCCGAGCCGGCGTTCGGGCTGACGCCGCTGCATGTCGAGCCCGGCTGGACCCTCGCGAAGCTTCCGAACGAGTTCGTGCGGATCGCCGGGATGATCGTGCACGCGCTTATGGATCTGTTCGAGGATCAGATCTACCAGTCTTCGCAGGACATCATCGAACGCTCCGTGATCGGCACGATGGCGATCGCCTGGTTCGAGCACAGCGAACGCCACCGCAAGACCGGCACCAACCCGGAGCAACACGGGTTCGGCGGCTCGTTCGAGGTACTCCACAAGATGCTGGCGCCCACCGATCGGCTGGACCCCGACGCCGGCGACCGCCGCTCCGGCCCCAAGCCCAACCCGTGGCATCAGGCAGCCGGCCGCGCCTGCCAGCAGATCCCCGGGCTGCGCAACGCCGCCGAGATGCTGCTGTACGAGCTGCCCGCGCTCGCGCGCAACAACCTCGCAAGGCTCGAGGACCGGCTGCAGCCGCCGGCGAACAAACTCGGACCGCTCGTCACGTCGCACGCCGCGGTGCGGGACTTCGTCGGGCACCCGGCCCGTCTGTCGCTGCGGTCGGTGATCGAGGCCCACGACATCCTGATCGTCAACCCGCGCACCGACATCCTCGGCCAGGACAGCCCGACGATCCTCGTCAACTTCCTCGTCCACATGATCGACGCGCAACTCGACCGGCAGATCAGCATGGAAGAGCCAGCCCGTCCGCGCGTCAGCCTGTTGATCGACGAGGCGCACACCGTCATCACGAAGACGCTCATGCAGATGACCAGCCGCCACCGCGAGGCCGGATTCTGCGTCACTGCCGCCACGCAGTACCTCGCGCAGATCGGCGCGGCGATCAAGAGCTCAGGTGTCCACGACTACGTCGTCGACGCCGTCGCGAACCTCGTCCAGACCAAGATCTACTTCCGCATGGCCGACCCCGAGGATGCCGAGGCAGCCTGCCTGGTAGGCCGGCCCGTACACGACTCGATGGTCCGCGGCGATCCCGTCAGCCAAGCGCGGATGGCGATGAACCCGGCGTCGCTGATGGCACTCGAGGACTACACCGCGAGCGCCCGCGTGATGTCCAGCGGCCAGTGGGCCGCCGCGCCCGGCGTGACGACCGCGCTGGGCGGCACCACCGCACTGCCGGTCTTCACGCACCGGTCGTTCGCGGTGCCGTCGTTGCACCTGATCGCCACGACTTGGCGTGACATCCACTACGCGCGGATGCGCGCGGTTCTAGGAGGACCACAGGCGTCGGCGGTTCCGCACGACGCGCCGCCGCTGATCCCAGAGGGCTTGGGCGGCCCGCCGCAGTCGGCGCCCGTCGCGCCGCCCGAGCGCGATGAAGCCGCGCGGGTCGCACGCGAGACCGTCGGACGCCATGGCACCGTTCCGCGCGTTGCGACGGATGCATCGACGCAGGAGTGGCACAGCATGCGGTCGTCCGCGGCGCGAAACGGCGACGGCGTTCAGACAGCATCGGCAGCCGAACCCCACGACGTCGCGGTCGGCGGTGCTCGGATCGAACGCGCCCCGCAACGCCCGGCACCGGCCGTCCGGGGAGTGGTCGAGCTGTTCGACTGGGCGATGCGGCCCACCGAGCGGCCGGCGCCGCGAGACGAGCTTCCCGCGCTGGCCGGCCTCCTCGCAGACGCGGTCGCCTACGCGGCCTCGGTCGAGCAGATCACCGCGCTGGGTGAGTGGAAGACCGTTGCCGACGCGGCCATCAAGGACGCTGATGGCGCTGCTCGAGCCGCGCGCTCTACCGCGGAGCTGGAGGCACGGGCGCGCGGCATCAGCGACGAGAAGTCCCAGGTGGCGGCCGCGTCTGCGGCTGCGAACGCGGCGCGTCGGCGCGAGCTCGCGAAGTACGCCGACGCGCCCTGGCAGGCCGACATCGCCGCCCTGACGCTCAGTGCGCAGGAGCAGCACATCCTCGAGATCCTCGCCCGCCTGCCGCTCACCGCGCCACCCGTCCTCGCAACGTTGCTCAACAAGCCACCGAAGGAACGGCGTCTGCGGCAGCTCATCCGCGAAGGTCTGCACGACCGCGGCCTGGTCACCGCGAGCACATTGACGCTCGACCGGAGGGGCGGCCGACCGCCCACGGTCTACGCCGTCAGTGCTCGTGGTCGCGAGTGGCTGCGCCTCGAGCACGCCAAAATTCGTGGCGACCAACAGGCGCCCGATTACCTACGCGCGGACCGCAATCTTCCGGCTCCGGGCCGCGGAACCACCGTGCCCCATACGCTCGCCGTGCAACTCGTCATCGGCGCGCTACGCCGGTTCGGCGGAACCGATGTGAAGACCGTCTGGCGGACGCCGATGATGCCGGGTGGCCGTCTCGACGTCGGCATGGCGCATAGCGACCGGCGCGACAAACGCATTCGCCTGGAAGACCTCACTGGCCGCGCTGGCTTGACGGTGATCGGCGACGCGCTCTCCGTCGCGTCCGGGGTCGTCGAGCCCGACGTCATCGTCCAGATGAGCGGGCACGTCGCAGGGGAGCGTCGATTGCTGACGATGCTCATGGAGATCGACCGCACTGACCGCGGGTCGTACAACGCCGAGAAGTTCGTCGCCTACGACCACTTCCTCGCCGGTTGGTGCCTGCGCACGCGGACGTTCGCCAGGGCCAGGCCGCTCGTCGTGTTCGTCGCGCGGTCACCTCGAAGTGCGCTGCGCCTGCTGTCTCGCGCCAACGATGTCATGACCGTCGGGGTAGGGATCCCCGGGCACGATCGCCAGACCTACCAGTACTACGGGCGAACACACACCGCATTCACATGCATCGACTGGATCCTCGGCGGCCAGGCCTACGCGCTACGCATGTCGCCGGTGCCGCCCGAGCGACGAGACGCGGCGCTCTCCTGCGAGGCCGAAGCCGTCGCACTGTTGCCCGAGGCATGGTGGCCACGGGCGCCGACGAGCGCTAGCTGAGACGCGGAGTTGAGGGGGATGTCGCTTCGCCGGCGATCTTCGCGCCGGTCGTGTCGGTCAGCGCCAGCGTCGAGCCCAGCGCGTCGCGCAACGGGTAGCGCGTCACTGTCCCGATGCGCTCAGCGACCAGGCCGCCGGGCGTGTCGCGGCTGTGCAGCGTCGCCGTCGCGGCTGCGGTGCGTGCGTGGCGGTGCTCAGCTTGCCCGCGCGCGAGGTTGCCGAAGCGCTCGACACGAGCGTCGCGTCGGTCAACAGCGCGCTGCAGCGCGCCGCGACTCGGTCTCGACGCTGTCGTGAGCCCGTATTGCGCGCCTCTAGTCACGCCATCTGCGCAGAGCCGCCAGGACGAGCAAGGCGGGCGCGCACGTCACAAATATGTTCAGAAAGCCAGTTATGGGCGTCCGGTCTCCCGCTATGCCGGTTGCGCCGACTAGCAGAGCGATCACGAGAGCTCCCGCTACCGCCCCGACGAACGGGTGCCGATCAAACCACAGGTTCACCTTGCCGGTCACGCTCGGTCCGGATGTCCGTCGTCACGCGGTCTCTCGGAATTTCGCAGCTGAAATGCGACGAACGCAAATGTGCAACTCATGAATGCGAAGCTGAGGATCTGGGTCCGAGACATCTGGATGAGACTGGTTGCGCCCGCACATGTAACGGTGGCCAAAACGAGCGCGCCACCCACCGCTACAGCCATGCCATGTGCTGTCGACAAAGCGCGCCCGCGAGGAATGAAGGCGAGCGCAAGCAACGCGACGCCCGGGACCAACAGAGCGTATCCGCTGTTGCCGCGCGAGCTGGCGCAGATGACCGCACCGATGGTGGTCAACAAGCCTCCGCCAACCACACGCGTCGCATTCATCGTACTTGGCCTGACGCGGCCGCGCCCAAGGCACAGCCAGCTACCTCAGCGTAGCGGACTAGGGGGAATAGGTCGCTGAATGCCAAGCCACCGACTAGGCAGTCGAATGCATTGGCTGCTCGGCGATACAGCGACCTGCGGAGGGCTGCGCGTTCCCTGTTGAACTCCTGGATCGTCCCGCAGACAAGGCTGACCCTGACCTGGCCCGGCGGGCACGACTTCGCCATCCCGGCCGGGTCGATGAGGTTCAGCGGGTCCGCGCCGACGTACAGGTACCGGTTGGCTTCGCGCAGGTCGCCGGGCTGATCGAGCGTGTCTTGCTGCGTCCAGCGGCCGAGGCCCGGGTCGTAGTAGCGCTTGCCGAAGTGCACGAGGCGCATCGCGCCGGCGGCTGTCGGGGTGTAGCCGCCTGCGAACCCGATCTGGCTGGTGGCGGTCGGGGTGTTCGTCAGCGCGCCGAAGGGGTCATAGTCGGCGTCTGACCCGGCGATCTTCGCCCCAGCGGTGTCGGTCAGCGCGAGCGTCGAGCCGAGCGCGTCGCGTAACGGGTAGCGCGTGACGGTTCCGACGCGCTCGGCGACCAGGCCCCCGGACGTGTCGCGGGTGTACAGTGTCGTCGTCCCGGCCGCGGTCCGTGCGGCGACGCCCAGCGCGTTGTTGTTCAAGGTCGCGCCTGCGTCGGTGATGAGCTCGTCGGAATCGGTCCCGAGGTAGCTCAGCGCACCGGCCGCCCCGCCGGGCGGCGTCATGCCCGACGTGACGTTGCGGATGTTGTACGTCAGGCCGCGCGTCGTCTCGTTGCCATTGGCGTCATACGTGTAGCGCGTCTGACCCGCAGGCTGATCACCACAGGCCGTCAACGGCGTCGACACCGGGGCGCGCCAGCACAGCTGGTTGGCCTCGTTGTAGGCGTAGCGCTCGTCGACGACGCCCGAGCCGTTGACGGCCAGGCGGTTGGATGCCCCGTCATACGTGTACGTCCAGTTGCGGACCAGCGTCCCCGACGCCGTGCGGATCTCCGCGGTCTTGAGGCGATCCAGGCCGTCGTAGCCGTAGGTCGTGAAGTTGCTCGCCTCGTCGGTCACGCGCTGGCGCAGCTCGGTCTGTCGATTGTTGAGGTGGTAGTCGTAGGTGCGGCTCTTGAGTACGGTCGCGCCCTTCTTGGCGACGATCGAGGTGACCTTGTCTTGCAGATCGAACGCCTGGGTGACGATCACGCCGTTGGGATACCCGATCTGCGTACGGTTGTCGCGCGCGTCGTACTGATATGTCGTGCAGAGCGTGGGCGTCGCCGCTGTGCAACTGCCGCCTGGCTCGGCGACGTCGCGCAGCTGATCGGTCGCGTCATAGCGATACGTCGAGGTCCGCGCCGTCCCGCCGACCCAATCGGTGATCGTCAGCGCGTTGCCGTTGGCGTCATAGGTGTAGTCGACCGCCCGGCCGCCCGGGTGCGTCTCGCGCGTCATGCGGTTGAGCTTGTCGTAGGTGTAGTCGCTGCGGCCGTTGACGGAGTCGTCGCGGCGCGTGAGGTTGCCGTTGTCGTCGTACGTGAAATCGACTTCAGAGCCGCCGGCGAACGTGATCTCGGTCACGCGATCCAGCGCGTCGTAGGTCAGATCGCGCGTCGGGGGTGCGGGCGCGTCGGCCGTCTTGCCGTCGCGCAGCGTCTTGATGCGGCTGACGGGGTCATATGTCATCCGCGTTTCGCCGAGCTGCGTGAGCCCGCCGGTCGTCGCCGGCGGCGTCACCTGTACGAGGTTGCCCTTGGAGACCGCGTCATACGTGTAGGCGGTGCGATGGTTGTTGCCGTCGATGGCGCAGCGGATCGTGCCCTTCGGCCCGTTGGTGTTCGCGCACGTGCCACCGGCCTGCTGGTTGTACTCCAGCGTCGCTGTGTTGCTGGGGGTGTTGCTGTCGCTGATCGTCGTCAGGTTGCCGGCCGGATCATGGCCGAGCGTCGTGACCGAGCCCTGCGCGTTGGTCATCGTCTTGGGCAGGAAGTCCAGCGGTCCGCCGGTCGGCGCGTCGTACGTGAGGCTGTGTAGCCCGAGCGTCGGCGTCGTGACCTGCGCGAGGTTGTTCGTCCCGTCGGTCTTGAACTGCGGATCGGTGACCGACGGCGACGCCGACGCCGCGTTGACGGTGATCTTGTCGGGGTCGCTGTTGGCTGTGTAGACCGTCGTGACGTCGTGGCCCTTGGCGTCGGTGACCTTCGTGACCCGCAGTTGCGCGTCGTAGACGTACGTCGTGACGTTCCCGTTGGGGTCGGTGACCCGCGTCGTGCGCGTCCCGCCGGTCGTGTAGTCAAACAGCGTCTTGGGCCCGGTTTCGTTGGGCGCGGTGCCGCCGGTCACGCGCAGCAGCGACGCCACGCGGTCCTGCGCGTCGTAGGTCAGGACGGTCGCGTTGCCGCGCGGGTCGGTGATCCGGGTGAGGTTGTGCTGCGCGTTGTATGTGTAGCGCGTGATCCTGCTCGCGGCATCGGTGTACTGCGTCAGATCGCCGTTGCCGTCGCGGCTGTAGGCCAGGCTCCGACCGCCCGCGACATCCGTGATCGAGTCCAGGCCCTGCCCGCTGCCGACGAAGCCGAAGTTCACCGTCCGGCGCTGCGTGTCGGCAATCGAGGCGGGCCGGTCGGAGCCGTCGTAGCTCATGCGCAGCTCGTCGGTCGTGATCGCCGCATCGTCGTTGCGGTGGCGCACCCCGGTAAGCCGCGATACGCCACCGGACGCGGCCGCGAAGTCAAACCGCACGTTGCTCTGGTTGAACGTCAGCGTGAATGTCCCGTTGGCGTTGCTGGTCAGCGTGGCATCGATGCCGGTCGGTGAGCGGTACGTCGATCCAAGCCAGGTGAACGGCACGGCGAACCCGCTCGGCCCGTAGAGCGTTGCCGAGCCCTCCGCGGCGAAGCTCAGGAACACGTCGCGGCCGGTTCCCATGCTCCACCCGTAGCCGAGGTTGCCGGTGCGCGTCGACTTGCTGTTGTAGAAGCGTGCGATCCCGAGGTCGAGACCGGTCCCGGTGATCTGCAGATCGCTGTTGGAGAGCACGAGGTTGCCGTTGGCGACGTTGACGTCGGCCTTCATGCGATCGCTGAGCTGCTGCGATTCATATGTGTGCTGGCGCTGCAGCCCGAGGCGCGGCTCCCAGCTGATCTCGAGCTGGGGACGCAGCGCGGGATCGGCCGCCTCCGCGGTGTCAAACGCCACGCGGTTGACCGTCGTGTCGGTCCCCTTGACGACCAACCCGTTGTCGGCTGTCGAACCGTCCAGCCAACCCTGCGTGAGCGCGGGATCCAGCCGGAGGTACCGCCACGCGACCCCAGTCCCCGCAGGCCCGGTGTCGATGAGTTGCGGGTCAAACGGGGCGCCTGGGGTCCACGCGGCGCCGCCGTTCGTCGTCCACGTGGCGGACGAGTTCCAGGCGTCGAGGATTCGGTGAGCGGCGATCCCCGTGACCGTCAAGACGTCGCTCTGTGACTCGTGCAGCGCCAGCCGCGAGGCCAGCACGACGGCATCCTTGGGGATCGCGGACTGCGCGTCGACACCGAACCGCATGATCGAGCGATACTCGCCGCCGGAGGCCGTGTGGCCGACGAGCATCCGCGTCGACGCGCAATCACTCGTCGTCGGTGTCACCGACGAGATCGTGCAGTCCAGGAACGGCACGAGCACGTTGACGGTCGGATCGACGGTGACCGGGAAGCGCCGCGACGGGTTGGCCAGCCAGGCGGGGTCGACGCTCAGCCGCAGTAGCCAACCCGCTCCGTCGGCGTCCAGCTGATAGCTCGCGCGACTCTCGACGTCGGGCGGCTCGCCCGGCGCGGGCGCGTCGTAGGCGAACGGCGGCGGGAGCGCGAACTGCGTCTTTCCGGCCGCGTCGACGATGTCCACGCCGCCATCCTTCGTAAGGCTCGCGCGCAGACCGGGCGCAGCACGCAAACGGAACGCGAAGCTGTCTCGCGACGCATCGTGCAGCGTGATCGTCTCCTTGACGGCATCCGACTGCGCGTCGTAGTCGACGTCGGTGGTGCCCACCGCCCCGGCAAACCGGGCGGCGGCGCCGCTCGCGGTCGCGGTGGCGCTCGCGCCCTGCAGGGCGAAGCTCACCCACGCCTTGTCGTGATCGATCCGCACCGGGCCGGCACCGAGATCCGGCGGGATCCGCAACGTGTAGTCGTTCGCCTGGTTGACGAGATCACCGGTGCCCAGCTCATACGCCAGGCCGTTGTCGATGTCGCGCCACTCGCCCGCAGCATCCTTGAAATGCACCGATTTACTGGACAAACGGGTCACGAAGCGCCCGTCCTGACCCGAGTACGTCTTCGAGTTTCGCGTGCGCAGACTGACGATCTCCGGGCCGAGCGCCTGATCGGCCACCATCGCCGGCGCCGGCGCAGACGACGCCGCAACCGGCTGCTGGGCGGACGCACCGACGATCGGCGACAGCACCACCACAGCCGCCGCGCACATCACGCCAACCAACCCGAAGCGCCATGTTGCACGTGTCAGTGCACCGCGCTGGAGATCCCCCTGCCCGCTCATCGCTGCCTCCGTCCCGGCCGATGTGTCTGCGGCCGCGACCGTAGCCGCGGTCGTGAAACAGACGCAAGCCAGGTGTCACATGTGTGACACCCACGCCGCTGCACAGCGAACGATGAACACCGAGCATGGTCTCAACTACTTACGGGAACGATGGACGCCGACACCCGATCGGGAGGAACACCATGGGCACCGCAACAGCGGCGCCGCTCGGGATGCGCCGCGTTCTCGACGACGACCCGGACCTCGGCGCCCAACTCAGCAGAGCCGATCACGCGCACGCACGTAAGGCGGCGGTCGCACCATGCACGCGCCTGCAGCCCGGGACCTGGCACCCGGTGACACAGGACCGCCACGCACTCGGATTGCTCGTCCTCGATGGCGCACTCGCGCGTTACGCGAGCATCGACGGCCACCACGGCGTCGAGCTCGTCGGCCCTGGCGACCTGCTGCGCCCGTGGGACACCGACGACACGGGGACGGCGGCGTTCGTCGAAGCGTGGGAGATCCTCGCGACCACGCGGATCGCGCTGCTCGACGCGAACTTCAGCAGCGCGGTCTCCCGCTGGCCCGGCATCGTCGCCGAGCTGGTGGCGCGCAGCGTGCTGCGCAGCGGTGCCCTCGTCCGCCATCGCGCCGTCGCGCGGCTGCCGCACCTGGAGTCCCGCGTCCTGCTCGTCCTGTGGGACATCGCAGATCGCTGGGGCCACGTCGAGCGCGACGGCGTGAGCCTGTCTCTGCCCATCACCCAGCGCCTGCTCGCCGACCTCGTCTCGGCCAGCCGTCAGCGCGTCAACGCCGCACTCGCAGAGCTGGTCCAGACCGGCCGCGTCGAGCGCCGTGATGATCGGCTGCTGCTGCGCCACGGGTCGCTCGACATGGCTCGGGCGGCGATCCCTACCGGCCGGTGACGGCCGGCCGGGCTCCGCGCACGCGCCCTCCGCCGGCCTCAGCGGTGACGAGGCCGGGTGTTGCTACGCGCCGTCGAAGCTCACGCGCACGCGCTTGCGCGCACGTCGAAACGTGTCGCCGCCCAGCCAGAGGCAGGTCGCGCCGCCCTCGAGGACCGACGCGAGGTCGTAGATCGCCCCGCCGATGCCACAGCCGTGAACAGCATAAACCCGACGGCGTCGCTGCCGAACATGGCAGGGCGGCGTCGTGTCATCGTGGGTCGGGCTCGGCCAGCGCACCAGACCAACTGGCCGGAACATCGATGCCGGCCAGCCGCCGGAGTCGCCCGAGCTCGCGGTCGTCTGGCCGCTGGAGCTCACGAGCTTCCAGCGGTAGTTGCCGCCGGCGCCGCGTATACGACGAACTTGGCCACCACCTGCCTCTTGAAGGGCGCGCACGGAACGAGAGCCGGTCGTACCCGGCCGCGCAGCCGTCGGAATCGACGCGTCGTCGCCCCCGAACCGTCCTCGTGACCGGGCGTCGCTGCCAGAACCGCGGCGGCTCTTGGCGCGGGGCGGACCCTGCGGTGGGGCACGTCATGCGCCGGGTGCGATGGTCGGCGCCCGGCTGGTCGGATGACCGCGGTGGCTAGGAACAGGCCGCCGGTGCCCGGCCGGCAACCAAGAGCCTGCTGGGCGTAGACACTTCCGACGACTTCCACGGGTACCCGAGCAGCGGGCGCCGATGTCCAAGCGTACGGCGTCGATGGTTGGCGAGCAAACATCCGTCTAGTTGGACGTGGCCCAGTGGGCGGTCGAGCCTGTCGCGGGCGCGCTGGTGACAAGCGGCTACGCGCCAGCTTTGGGTTCTTGTTCAAGTGTGGGCCGCGGTGTGCCGATGGGGTCGGGTAGGTCCCCGCCCCCTAGGAAGGGCGGTCAACCAAGATCGTCTCCGAAGTGTGCTTGCTCGGCTTGCGCGTGGACTCGTTGACGACCAACGCCGGAAGGTGGCTGGTCCATGCTCGGTCGTGTCCGTGTGCCCATGCTGGTCGGGGTTCTGTCGTCGCTTGGCCGCCGTAGGCACGGTGAAGCGGGGCGGGGTCGTATTCGCTGCACGCTGGTGTTGCTGACGGCGCTGGTGGCGGTGGCGGGTTGCGGCGGCGGGCACTCTGGAGCCGGCGGGGCGGCGCATGTGTCGCCGGTCGTGACGCCGACCGACGGGTTCGTCGTATCTCCGCACGTGGCGGCTGCGGCGCGTGCGCGTGTGAGTCGGGCGGCGGCGCGGCGGGCGTCTGCGCCGCAGCGTGCGCGTCGTGTGCGGTCGCGGACGGCGTACCGGGGGATGTCGGCGCCGGCGGCGCAGCGGCTGGCGCGTCACGTGTTGGGTGTCGGGCGCCGGGTGTGGCGTCGCCCGGCGGGCGTGGTGCACCGCTTGGATGCGCAGACCGCTGTGGTCCAGTTGCCCGATGGTCAGCGTGCGGTGGCACGCAGCACGGTGCCGCTGTGGACGCAGCAGGGCGGCGAATCGACGCCTGTGGATTTGACGCTGCGTCGGACCCGGTCGGTCATCGCGCCCGCGGCGCCGCTTGTGCCGGTGACGATCGCTGCGACGGTCGAGGGCGGCGTCTCCTGGGGCGCGCTGGGGTTTGCCGACGATGCCGCCAACCCTGATGCATCGGCGTCGACGTTTGCCGACAAGGCGTTCTTTGCCAACTCCGACGAGGACACCGATTTCATGGTCGCCGTCGCTCCGCGCGGCGTCGAGGCGCAGTGGGCGCTGCGGTCGGCCGACAGCCCCCAGGACCTGGCGCTGAAGGTCCGGATGCCAGCTGGCGCGACGTTGGGCGCGGATCCTGCCGTGCCGGGCGGCGCGCGCGTGACACGCGACGGTCAGGCGCTCGCGACGGTCGCGCCGCCCAGCGCCGTCGATGCCGACGGAGTCGCGGTGCCAGCCAGCTATACGGTGTCTGGCGCGACGCTCGAGGTGCACGTCGCGCATCGCGATCGTGACGTGCATTACCCGCTGCTCGTCGACCCGTACTGGGCGACGGTCTTCGGCAACGGCCCGATCGCCAACACGAATACGTTCGCGGGCTGGACCTCGGCGACCAACTGCACGCAGAACGTGTTCGGTGCCGCCGGGTCGGTGCCGCTGTTCGTCGGCGCCTACGGCGGCGTGCCGTGGCCGGCGAACTGCAAGGGGTCGTGGGGTTTTACGGCCCCCGGTAGCTCGTGGATCTTTGAGGCTGATCTGGCCAACGTCAACCACACCGTCTATGGCGGCTTCACGAACTTCGTCTCGATCGGCATCCTCAACAAGGACGGGTCCGGGCCCGGCGGATGGGCCTATGCGGACGCCAACTCCGGACCGATCTCGCTGCAGCCGACCGCCGAGTACGCGGCGATGTCAAACGCGGCGCGGCGTGTATGCACGACGCAGACGTTCACGAATGGGCAGGTCTGCCCGCTGACCCCGCGCTCGACCGCGGGCTACGTCGCAACCGCGGCCGACGGCGGCAACGTCGCGTTCTTCGGGCTGCAGAACAGCGTGGGGGGCACCTATCCGAGCGATCAGCGCGCCTACGTCTACGGCGTGACGCTGCTGTTCGGCGATGCGGTCAAGCCGACGGTGCCGACGATGACCGGCGTTCCGACGGGCTGGGTGGGCAACGCGCCCTTCAACCTGACGCTGTCAAGCAGCGAGAACGGGCTTGGCATCGCTGGCTATGACGTCTCGATCTCGGCCAGCACCTACTCGAAGTTCTTTGGTGTCGCCTGCACGTACGCCTACGTCGCGCCCTTCGCGCCGTGCAAATGGAGCCCGCCGCCGACGACAGCGGCCGTAGACGCGACCGTCCCCGACGGCCTGCACACCGTGAGCGCGAACGCCAGGACCCCCGTCCTCTCCGGCGACCCAGCGCCCCCAGCGACGCTGAAGATCGACACGACCAAGCCGACGATCGCTTCGCTGTCGGGAAGCCTGACGGGGCACTCGACGACCAGTCCGCTCACGGACGCGTCCTACGCCTTGCACATCGATGCCAGCGACGGGGACGCGTCGGTGGGGCGCTCGGGCGTGAAGTCGATCACCGTGTCGGTGTCGAACACCGTCGGGGCAGCCGATGCCCCGCAGACGTTTACCAACACGACCTGTCTGACCGGCAACGGGGGCTGCTCGACGACCGCCAAGTCGGCCGACTTCACCTACAACGTGTCCGCCACCAAGCCGGGGCTGCACACCGTCACGGTCACCGCCGTCGACGCCGCTGGCAACCCCAGCGCTGCGTCGACGTTCCAGTTTCTGACGCTCGCCCCCGCGAGTATTGATACGACGACGCTGGGCCTGGAGCGCTACCAGCAGTACGACAGCACGCCAACGGGACCCGGCAGCACGGCCTACGTCAACGTCGCCAACGCCAACCTCGTCTGGCAGCAGCATCTGCTCAACAGCCCCGGCCGCGGGCTGAACACGTTCGCGACCTTGACCTACAACGATCAGCAGCCATCCAGCGGGCCGAGCATCGTCAACAACCTCGCCAACTACGGCCAGGTCGGCCAGGGCTTCTCGCTCGGCATCTCGGGCATCACGCGCGTCAACGAGCCGCTCGCCATCGACCAGCTCGCCGGCAACATCACGCTGACCGATCCCGACGGCACCCAGCATCTCTTCACCGGCGACCAAACCAATAAGTCCCTGCTCGCCGACCTCGGTCAGATGCCGAAGCGGTACACCGCACCGCCCGGCGTCCACCTGCGGATGCGGCGCTTCAAGGACAGCGGCAACCAGACCTGGGCGGCCACCCGCCCCGACGGCGCGACGTACTACTTCAACGCCTCGGGATACGCGACCTCGATCCAGGATCGCAACGGCAATACCCTGACGTTCACCTACGACTTCATCATGCCCGCTCTGTCGCTGCTGCCATTGTCGTTGCAAGCGGTCCCGGCCCTCGCGTGCGACGCCGTCACCGGACTGCTTCAAAACATCCCAAGCGGCTTCCTGAACACGCTCGTAACGTCGATCCCGGTGTGCACGGCGCGCCTGCGCACGGTCACCGACGCCGGCGGCCGAGACGTAGCCATTGCCTACAACGGGGCCGGGTCGGTCGACCGGATCACCGACCACGCCGGACATGTGACCAAGTTCGCGTACGACACGACCGGCACGCTGCTGCAATCCGTCACGAGCGCCGACGGCACCGGTGACGCACGCGCGCATCGCTTCGCATACTCAGCCCCTCAGATCCCCACGCTGCATCGCGATCTCGTCGCGATCTGCGACCCACGAAGCCCACAGGGCCAAGCGTGCTCGACATCGACATCGAACACCACGGTGCTGAGCTACAGCGCCATTCGCGCTCTCAGCGGGGTCGGCGCGCCCGTGCTCAAACTCACCGACCGCAACGGGCACGCGACGAGCTTTGAATACCTCAACACCCAGGGCCAGCACTACGGACAGACGAACGTCACCGACGCGCGCTCGGACACGACGACGTACACACTGGACACGCTGAGCCGACCGACCTTGATCTCCGACGCATTGCAGCGCAAGACCGAGCTGGCCTGGGACGCCGCGAACAACCTGACCGGCGTCACGCGCGCCAAGGGCGACGCCACCGACGAAGCGGCGACGAACTACACCTTCAACGCCAACGGCCTGATGCTCACTAAGACCGACCCGCAGACACCAGACGCCCAGCGGCACACCACGACGCTGACGTACTTCGACAGCGCGGGCAACCAGCAGTCGGCCGTCGCCGGCGGCGAGGACACCCTGCGTCCCGACTACGTCTCTGACCTGAAGTCGGTGACGACACCACGCGGGTCGGTCGCAAACGACACGTACACCACCGACTTCGATTACGGCACCGACGGGCGCGGCAACCTGCAGAAGGTCACCGAGCCGCTGAGCACCAACGCGCTGACGGGCAATCAGGCGCGCGGCATCGTGGCCGCGACCTACGACAGCTCGGGGCAGACGCTGACGCAGACCGACGAGACGGGCAACCTCACGACGTATCCGTCCTATGACGCCAACGGGCTGCCGCTCGCGCGGATCGATCCGCGCGGCAACGAGGCCGCCGCCCACAACCAGGACCCCAACGTCGGGCGCTGGCTGTACAGCTACGACCCCGTCGGCAACCTGCAGACAACGACCGACCCGCGCGGCGCGAGCACGAGCGACGCGACGACCAACCGCGCCGGCACGCGCTACACGACGACCTACAGCTACGACAATCTCGACCGGGTCGTGACCGCCGAGATCCCGCGCCTGTCTGACGCCAGCCCGGGCAGCTTCGTGCACCGCCGCTGGATCTATGACGCCAACGACAACCCCACGACGTTCGCCGACGCCGTCGGGTTCCCGCAGCTCCCGGGCACCACCGTCGGGGACGCCGCCAGTACCGCGGCCTACCACACGGATTACACGGCGATGGACCTGCCCGCACAGCAGCGCACCCCCGCCGTCGTGCACGCCGGCGAGGCCCCCGCACCCGAGGTCACCGACCTCGGCTACGACGCCGTCGACAACCTCACGAGCGTCAAAGCCCCGATGGCCGCCGGCAAGGACGCCCAGAACAATCCGTTCCCCGCCGGCGCGTACACCACGACACTGGGCTACGACGTCGCGGACCAGCGCACGACCGTCACGCGCCAGCAGGTCATCGGCAGCACGACGAGGAAGCTGACGACATCGATGGCCTATGACAAGCGCGGCAACGTCGTCGGTGTCGCCGACCCCGTCCACAACGCCAAGACGGCCTGTGCCGGACTCACCGGCGGCGCCGTCCAGGCCGCTTCGACCACGACCTGCCAGCGCTACCGGATGGTGTACGACAAGGCCGACAACCTCCAGCACCAGTTCGAGGATCCCTCCGGTCTGAATCGCGACACCGGCTACACGTACTTCGAAGACGACGCCCTGAAGACGATCACCGATCCTCGCGCGCACACCTCGACCTACGGCTACGACGAGCGCCGCCAGAAGACCCTGGTGACGAACGCCGCCGGTGATCAGATCAGCTGGCAGTACGACCTCGCTGGCCGCCTCGGCAAGCTGACCAAGCCCAACGGGACAGCGACCTCGATCGTCGGCGACTACCAGACCGTCTACACCTATGACCCCGACGGCTACCTCACCGACCAGACCGTCCCGCGCGCCGCCGGCCAGTACGGCCCGGTGACCTGGTCGATGCATTACGTCCGCAACGCCGTCGGCGACGCGACCACCGTCACCGACGCGCGCGGCCACGCCTTTGACAACACGTACTTCGACACCGGCGAACTGCGCACCACCGGGCGCCCGTCGATGTACGCCTTCTCGGGACCTGGTGCTCCCGGCGGAACCCCACAGGCCGGGCAGACCGCGAACGCCGCGACGACCGCCGGCGGCTCACCGGAGATCGCGCAGCTGTCCTACGACGAGCTCGTCGCTCAGGCAAACGCTCCGGAAGCACCGCTGCCGAGCACGCCCGGAGAGGGCGCGTCGGGTGCCGTCGCGCCGCTACCGATTCCCGGCGCCGTGCCGCGCGCGGGAACCGCGACGTTCGATTACGACCAGGAGATGCGCCTCACCGGGGTCACCAACGCCCATCCGACGACGAACGTCCTCAGCCGCGACGCGCTCGGACGCATCACCGCCGTCACGCAGCCGCTGATCACAGCCCCGCCGAGCGAGGCCGACCAGATCCAGCGCTCCTGGACGTATGACCGTGACGGCAACGTGGTCAGCTTCGACAGCGGCGATCACGACACGACCGGGGTCGAGGCGACCACCACCTACGGCTATGACCAGTTCGATCGCCTCGCGAGCGCGTCGGTCCCCGGATCAGCGACGAACCACGCGGCGCAGATCACGAACTACGGCTACGACGACAACGACAACCTGCACACCACGACAACGCCCCTCGGGCACGTCACGACGCTTGATTACGACGCCGTCGATCGCCTCACCGCTCGCACGGACGCGACCAACCGCGTCACGGGGTATGGCTACAACGATGCGTTGAGCCAGACCACGATGACCACTCCGCGCGGGATGGCCCTGACTGCGACGCAGCGCGCGCCGTACACGACGACCTGGACCTACAACCCGGCCGACGAGATCGCCAGCGTCAAGGACGGCCTCAACAACACGACGAGCTACAGCTACGACCACGACGGAAACCAGCTGACCCAGACGGCACCCGGCTCACCCAAGACGCCCGGCGGCGCCGACATCCCCCGCCTCACGACGAGCACCTACGACGGCCGCGACCTGCTCTGGGCTACCTCCACCGACGACGGCCTGGGCGCGTCTACGAGCACGCGGACGACCGTGACCGAGTACGACGCAAACGGCGACCTGCGCCGGACAGTCAACGCCAAGGGTGTCGGCGTGACCGGTCTACCGACGACCAGTGATGACGGCGAGAGCACCATCACGCCAGGGTCGACTGCGAACCTCAACGCGACCGTCCGCGAGTACGACGCCAACGGACTGCTCACCAACGTTGACCAGCCCAAGGGACCGAGCGACCCGACGGGCAACGATGACCACTTGTTCCGCACCGACTTCGGCTACACGAACGCCGGGTTCATCGCGAGCGTCTCGCTGCCCTACGACGCGAGCGCGACCCCGCCCGAGACGCCGCTGACGACGACCTACGTTCACTATGAGAACGGCTGGATCCGCAGCGCCAGCGACCCCTCCCACGTCCCGGCCGGCACGCCGCCTACCCCGACCGTCCAGACCCTCACCTACGCCTATGACCACCGCGGTCACCAGACCAGTTGGACCCGCGACGCCATGCCGACCGACAACACCCCGGCGAGCGAACCGACGCGCACGATCGCGCGCACCTTCGCCACCGACGGTGTCCTGCTGACACGCAGCGCCAACAAGGGTGGGGCCGCGGAACGCGCCTACAGCTACGCCCACGACCCCGACGGACGCCTCACCAGCACGACGACGACGAAGGACCCCGACCAGGCCCGGGTAGGCAAGCAAGAGGCGTTCAGCTACGACGACGCTGACCGACTGCTGACCGCGAAGGACCCGTTTCGCAGCACCGATACGGCCTTGACGTACAACGCCGAAGGGCTCGTCGGGACACGCAAGACCGACGGCAACCTGTCAGGCGCGACCTACAACGGCGGCAAGACCGCAACGTTCACGTACGACGCGCTGGATCGCCAGCAGCAGATCGACGTTGTCCCCAGCGACGGCCCCAACCGGACGACGACGTTTGACTACTGGAACTCCGGCGACCAACAGCGAAAGACCGTCGCGATCGCTCCCACGCCGATCACAAGCGGCGTCAAGCACGAGGACTACTACGACGCGACCGGCCAGATCATCGATCACCGCCGAGCCAATCCCAGCGCCACCCTGGCCGATCAGACCTACACCTACGACACAAACGGCAACCGCACCCTGGACGAGAAGGGGGGCGAGGCCTACAACTCGCGCAACCAGCTCATCAAGTGGACGCGCAACGGCACAAACGCAGGCTCCGTCGTGTACACGGTCAACGGCGCCGGCGCGGTCAAGCACATCACCGACTCCGTCGGCCCGGACACCGACAACACGCTGCGCGGCGACCGGCTCCTGCACGCCACGACGATCCCGCAGGGTGGCGGAACGCCCGTCACCAGCGATTACAGCTACGACGGCTTCGGCAACCTACTGACGATCCACCAGCCTGGCCAGGCGGACACCACCTACACCTACGACGCCTTCGAGCGCATGATCAAGAGCGTCGACCCGTTGGCGACGCAAACCGACTACAGCTACGACGGGCTCGACCGGCGCGACACCAAGACAGAAAACGCCCGGACTACGACCTACGGGTATGTCGCGTCGACGAACGACCTCGCGATCGAGACGACCGCCGACACCACCACCGGGGCGAACGTCACGAAGCGCAGCTACGACTACGACGCCAACGGCACCCGCCAAGGCCAGCAGGCCATCGCGCCAGCAACGACCACCGCATACCGGCCCTACGCGACAGACGCGCAAGGCTCAGTCCAAGGGCTCGAGGACACCACCGGCGCCATCCCGAACGGATCCGCCTACAGCTACGACCCCTACGGTAACCCGCAGCCCACCGGGATCCCAAGCCAAGCCTCCACGGACAACCCCTTCCGCTTCCAGGGCTTCTACTACGACCCGACAGCCGGCGGCTACAACGCGCTCGCACGCGAGTACCGCCCCGACATCCAACGCTTCCTCACCCAAGACCGCTACGAAGCCGCCGGCGCCGACCTCCAACTCGCCGAAAACTCGCTCACCGGCGACCGCTATGCCTTCGTCGCCGGCAACCCCACCAGCAACATCGAGGACGACGGACACCTCCCGAAGGAACTCATCGACAACCAGACCCTCAAGGGCGACCCATCCAATGCGCCGGCACGACGCCAGACCATCGGGGGCTTCGACGTCAGCACACCACTACCGCGATCGGCAGGCCGAGAGACCCGAGTTGCCGCGGCCGCACGCGTTGGTGTGACAACCGGGCGACCGCATGCGCTCTTCCTGCAGCAGCTCCGGATCGACGAGTCGCTCGCGCAGGGCATCCTCGATCTCCCGAGGCTTGAGCTCAACCCCATCCGTGAGCGACTCGGGATATCGCCCATCCCCAACGACGCCGTCGAACCTGAGACCGGCGATACGTTCTTTGTGACGAGCCTTGGCGCCGGTCCGCTGGCGCGGGCGATCACCGGGGCTGGTAGCGCCGCAGCGGGAGGACTCGGCAGTCTCGCTAGGGTCACCGGAGTCGATTCCGTCCTCGGCATTGGCGGTCGCGCAGCAACCACAGCGAGGACCCGCGGACAAACCGTGTTGTCCAGGCTGACGGACGCCATCGACCGTATCCGAGGAGTTGCCGCGAAGGCGGATGTTGGGCTCTCGTCGCGGGGCCTGCGGGCTGCTGCGGGAACGCGTGCACGGCCGCCCGGTATTCCGGAGGGATGGCGAGTTCGGCCGACGAGGGGCGACGGCGGAACGTGGTACTACGACCCCACAACCAAGAGCAACGCGGTCCGCGTCATGCAGGGCGATCCCAAGAGTCCCTTCCCGAACTCTCAGGGGCCGTATGTTCGCTGGCAGCGAAACGGGCAACCGCTAGACGCCGCCGGAAACGTCCTGCCCTCGAAGTTCTCACCAGATGCCCACATCCCACTGTCGCAGTTCAAGTTCCGGCCGGAGCTGTTCGGGTGAGCGCCGTACAGGTGGACACTGTGCGGGCCGGGTTGCGGGAGCTGGCCGACGTTGAGTTCCAGCGCCGTGTGTGGACCGGTCGGGGTCTCCCCCACGAGATGTCTTCCTTCGTGGAGGCGGTGGAGACATTGTTTGACGACAGCGGGCTGGAACCGGATCTCGGGCTCGGACGCCCTGTATTCGGCTCACACGCGGACACGAAGTTGCTCGCGCTTGGGGTCTTGCTCCAGCGGATCGCGGCCAACAGGGCCCCGGAAGAGATCATCGATGATCCGCTGATGGCCGACGCTCGCCGTCTAGCGGCGGCGATTCTCGAGCTACTGCCGGGGTAATGTTCGCTCGCGAAGCGATTGCTGTGACTACTCGCCCTCGTGCGACACGACGCGGGGACTTCGTATTGTTTGACGAGACCCATCCGGGTGCGGGCATCTTTCACGGCCACGTGACGTCGTTCGGTGACCTTCCCACAAGCGGCGCAGAAGTCCTCCGACGCGGCGGGATGGTCACCTCGTGGGGTAAGATCCGATGATCGGACCGCGCGGACGCGCTCGTCGGATTCGTGCTTTCAGGCTCCGACCGTCTTGAGCTCGAAGAGCTCTGTTGGGAGTTTGCGGAGCACCCCGATGCCGCGGTTCGCGGAACTGCGGGGCTCTGCAATGGCCACATCGGTCGGAGGTTCGGACTGGTCGAACGTCGGTCGTGGACGCTCGTCGACGTCCTCTCCGCCGATGACACGGTCGACAACCGGCCGTGCGATGCGTTGGGCGATCTCCGTTATTTCGCCGGAGCCTCCGCTCCAAAAGGCGTCGTGAAGCCGGGGCTGGGTTCCACGGAGACCTTGGTCTGCGTCAAACTCCAGCCCGCATCAGACCTCGATGTACGCGATGGGAGCACCGTCGCCGAGGGCGTCGGGCCACGCGGGATGCGGCCGGCGGAACCTCCGAGAGCCGAGGCTGCGCGGGGCTCAGACGGCACTCGGCGCCTCGATTCGTTGCGGGAGCTGGGCGAAGCCATTGGCGAGTTCACATGCGGCGCGTGTCCCGATGGACGCCACCGGCGCCCCTTGTCGCCCCGTTCTGCAGCACAGTCCGCTTGGGTAGCCCTGGCGCCCAAACCAGGCCCCGGCAGAAGTAGCTCTCAATCTCCCGCAGGCCGACTCGGTGCTCCACCGTTCGCTCAATGCCGTTGACGATCACTCCCGCGAGCGCGAGTCGGCTGTTGTAGTGCGTCCTGACCAGATCACGCGTCTCGAGCAGCTCATCGATGCCCTGCACCGCGAGGAAGCTGAGCTCGGCCACGACCACGACATGCGATGCCCCGCAGCGCGTTCAACGTCAGGACGCCGAGACTTGGCGGGCGATCGACGAGCACCAGTTCGTATCCATTGACGTCGACGAGCTGGTTGCGGAGCACGAATTCGTCGGCCGTCGCCCGCCGGGCTTCGGGCGTCGCCAGGGCGGTCTCGGACGGGACCGTGCACACCGAGCGCGAGAACCCAGTGCCCGACGGCCGCGTGGACCACCTCTGGATCCGCGTCCGCGACCCCGCCGCGTCAAAGCGCTTCTATACGACGATCGCCGCGCACGCCGGGCTGCGGATCGGCGTGGACGAGCCGCACCACGTCCCAGGTGGTCGGCAAGAACTTCAGCTTCTCGCTGATTGACGACGGGCCGCCGCTCACGAAGCACGTCCACCTCGCGTTTCCGGCGCAGGACGATGCGACCGTGCGGGCGTTCCACGCCGCCGCGCTCGCCGCGGGCTACGAAGACCAAGGCGGTCCCGGCGAGCGCGCCGTCTACCACGCGGGCTACTACGGCGCGTTCGTCTTGGACTCCGACGGGCACAACGTGGAGGTCGTCAACCACAACCGCTGAGGCATGGCCGACGACGCCGGCTCTCACTGCCCCGTTTGGACGAAAGGGAGTAGCGCCGGATCGGCGCCGAGCGACCGCCCGCCGGACCCTGCGCTCAGGCTGCTCGCTGCGGTGCCTTGGGTCAGTTGCGAGGGTCGGCAGCGACTAACCTCGCGGGACCCGTTGTTGGCATCGTTCTGGCTGCCGTTTGCCCCTCAGAATGCCGAATCCGCTGCCGTTTGGACGGCGGCGCCGGAGCGGCAAACGGCAACGGTACAACGCGCGTTCGCTCAGTGAATACAGTCAAGTCGCGTGATGTGGTGTAGGAGCTCGTCGGGTGCTGCTCAGGCGGCGAGCGCCGCGGGTTCCTCCTGTTCGTTGTTGTTGGGGAGAGAGATGTCTCGGTCCGTGATCTCGCAGAGGATGAGGCGCATGGACTCGTCGGAGAGGTAGCGGCGGCAGACGAGCCATTCGTCGTTTTGCTCGATCAGCAGGGCGCCTGTGAGGCGTAGCGCGGAGGCGTCGTTGGGGAAGATGCCGACGACGTCGGCGCGGCGGCCGATCTCGCGGTTGACGCGCTCCAGCGGGTTCGTCGACCGCAGCTTGGACCAGTGCGAGGTCGGGAACGCGAAGAACGCCAGCAGGTCTTCCTCAGCCTGCTCGAGCAGTTCGGCGACCTTGGGCGCGATTGGTGTGAGGCGTTCGATGACGTCGCCGACGCGACGCCTGGCTTCGTCGCGGTCGGTGGCGTTGAAGACCTCCCTGAGGGCGGCGGAGACCAGTCCGCGCTGGGCGGGGCGGCAGTGGCCGTGCATGTTCCTGACGAAGTGCACGGTGCAGCGCTGCCACGGCGCGTCCAGGACGCGGGCGATCGCGTTCTTCAGGCCCTCGTGGTGATCGGAGATCACGAGCCGCAGACCATGCAGGCCGCGGGCCCGCAGGCCGCGCAAGAACAGTGTCCAGAACGCCTCGGACTCGACTTCGCCGATGTCCAGGCCGATCACCTCACGGACGCCGTCTGAGTTGACGGCGTAGGCGACGACGAGGGCCTTGGAGACGACGCGGCCGCGGTCACGGACCTTGACGTGCTTGGCGTCCAGCCACAGGTACGGGTAGGCCGCCGTCAGCTCGCGCGAACGGAACTGCGCCACGTGCTCGTCGAGCTCGGTGCACATCCGGCTGACGCGGTCCTTGCTCATGCCCTGGATACCGAGCTGCTCGACGAGCCGATCGACCTTGCGGGTACTCACGCCGTTGACGTAGGCCTCCATCACGACGCTGACGATCGCCTGCTCACAACGCCGCCGCGGCTCCAAGAAGCTCGGGAAGTACGCCGGCCCCGAGCGCGTGCGGGGGATCGCGAGGTCGATCTCGCCGACCCTGGTCTCCCACGCCCGCTCGCGGTATCCGTTCAGATGCGTCACGCGGCCCTCGGCGCGCTCGCCCCGGCCGGCGCCCGTCAGCTGCGCGACCTCGGCCTCCATCAGCTCGCGCACGACGATCGCGACGGCGTCGCGCAGCAGGTCTCCGTGCTCGCCGCTCATCGCGCGTGCGACGACATCAGCAGGGGTCATCATCCGATCCTCGGCCATCGTGGTGCTCCTTCTCATCGACTTCTGGAAGAGCCGACGAGCTTGGACGCCGCGGTGGTCGGACAAACCTTCAGCCCGAACCCGCGACGCCTCCTACACCACTTCTACAGACGTGACCAGGGTTTGCGTCGTTCAGGGAGCGCTTTGGTGGGCGCGTGGGCAGGTCGAGCGACCGGGTAGGCGCTTACGACACATCGCCCTGGGTTCAGCGTCCGCGGCATGGCCGAGTCGCGGCCGGCTTCGTCGTCCAGGCGAAAGTCGTACGACTTAACAGTCTCGTACGAGAGTGCTACGATAGCGGCCATGGAGATCGAGACCGTTGCAGCCGACGCCGTACGGCTTCCACCGCCGCGGCCGGGTGTCGCCACGACGGTGCGCCGCTATCGCGAGGAGCGTGCCGTGGTGCTGCATCCCACTGATTTCCATCGGCTCGCGGAGCTCGAGGCGTTCCTCCTCGAGCTGTCGAGCTTCCCGCTGATGAAACCCAGCGACGCGGCGATCACGGCGCACGTCGACTCGGACACGCCGGGCTCCCCGATCGTCGACCCGGCGACGCTCGACAATCTCTTCGCCGGGTGAAGCCTCCGGCCGGGCGCTGCTACTGGGCCGTCGCCCCGTTCTCGCCTGGCCCCCCGTTTCGCCTGTACGCCGGCGAGGGGAGCGCGCCGCGTGAGGTCGAGCGCGTCAGCCAGATCGTGGCCGCCGCGCGGAAGGGCATGAGCGAGTTCGTGCTGCTCACGCCCGTGAAGGCCCGGCCGGTGCTCGTCCTCACCGATGTCCTCGAGCCCTACGACGAGGTGCTGGCCCTGCGGTTGCTCAGGCTGGAGAAGCTGGAGGCAGACGAGCAGCGGCGGGTGCGCGAGCAGGACGACCCGTCCTTGTTTCATCTCGCGCCCGACTCGTTTCCCGGTCTACACCTCGACAACGCCGCCATCGTCACCGCCCTGCTGCGCCTCCCCATGGCCGCGCTCGACACCTCCTCAGAGCTTGGCGCCCTCAACGAGAACGAGCTGCGCGTCGTCCACGAGCGCGTCGTCCTGTCCCATGGGCTCAACCTGGAGATGCTCGTCCTGCAGCGCGCGCGCGAACTGCTGGAACGGCTCAAGCGGTCCTGATCGCGTAAGGCTGCGACCGGTGGTCACCGAGCGCTCGCGCGGCGGCCGCGTCCGTCAATCCTTGAGGCCCTTGAGCATCTTGCGCGCCCGGTTGGCGGCCTTGACGAAGTCCTTCCAGCTGGGCGGGTTGTTGTCGTCGTACTGGGGTACGCCCTGCTCGTCGTGCGCGTCGGCGGCGGGCCGGTACGGCGGGGGCGCCGGCCTCACTTTGGTGGGGTCGTATGCCATGGCCTACGCGTACCACACCCTCGCCTCGGTGACAACCTCATCCTCGTCCTGTCGTTTCGATGAGAACGAGGACGGGCGCGGACTCGCCCGGCGCGGTAGCGTCGTCGCATGCTCGGCTGCCCCGGCGCATGAACCGCAACCCGGCCGTCGATGCGTGGCTGGATGAGGCCCAGCACCCCCTCGACGCGACGATGCGACGCGCGCGCGACATCATCCTCGCGGCGGACGAGCGCGTGACCGAGTCGATCAAGTGGAAGACGCCGACGTTCGCCTACGCAGGCAACATCGCGAGCTTCAACCCGTCCAAGCGCCTCATCAGCATCATGTTCCACCGCGGGTCCGAGATCCCCGGCGAGCATCCCCGCCTCGAGGGTGACGGCAAGCTCGTCCGCACGATGCGCTTCACGGGCATCGACGAGCTCGAGGCCGGCCGAGCCGACCTGGAGGCCGCCATCCGCGCATGGTGTGACCCGAAGGCCGGCTCCACGCCCGCCTGACGCTCGCGCGGACCTCGCGCGCAGCTGCGCCGACCTGCGGGCGCGACCATGCGGCGTCGCAAGGCCGAGCACCTCCTTCACCTACCGTGGTCGGCGTGACGATCATCGCCGAGCCGCTCGTCGAGCCGATGCCCGACGACCTGTCGTGGCCGCGCCTGCGCCGGCGGCTGCTCGTTCTCGGGGGCATCCTCGCCGCGATCGCCGTGGTCATCTCGGTCCTGCCGGGCCTCGGCGACGTGCGCGACCGGCTCGCCGAGGCGCGCCCGGGATGGCTCATGGTCGCGATCGCGCTGCAGGTGCTCTCGTGTCTGTCCTACGTGTCGGCCTTCCGCGCGGTGTTCTGCCGCAAGATGAGCTGGCGCACGAGCTATGAGATCGGCATGGCGGAGCTCGCGACGAACTCGCTCATTTCCGTCGGCGGGGCCGGCGGGCTGGCGCTCGGGGCCTGGATCCTGCGCCGCGGCGGCATGCAGACCGGCTACATCGCGCGGCGGACCGTCGCGTTCTTCCTCCTGACGAGCGTGACGAACGTCAGCCTGCTCATCGTCGCCGGCGTCGGGCTCGGCACGGGGCTGCTGCACGGCGCCGGGAGCGCATGGCTGGGCATCGTGCCCGCGGCGGTCGGGCTGCTCGGCATCGGGCTCGTGGTGCTCGTGCGCCCACTCGCCCGGCTGCTCGCGGCGAGGACGGAGAAGGCGAAGCTCGAGGCGGCGCTCGAGAGCCTCGCGGACGGCGTCGACGAGGCGCTCCTCCTGCTGCGGGCGGGCGACCCGAAGCTCATCCTCGGGGCCGCCGGCTACGTGCTGTTCGACGTCGCCGTGCTCGGCGTGTGCTTCACGGCCTTCGGCAACGACGTGCCGGCGGCGGGCGTCCTGCTGATGGCCTATCTCATCGGCCAGCTCGGCGGGCTGATCCCGATCCCCGGCGGCATCGGCGGCGTTGACGGCGGGCTCATCGGCACGCTCATCCTCTACGGCGTCGACACCGTCAGTGCCGCGACCGCGGTGCTCGCCTATCGCGGCATCGTCCTCATCGTGCCGGCGCTGCTCGGCGTCCCGGCGATGCTCGTGCTGCAGCGGCGCCTGCGCCGCGAGACGCACGACATCATGGCCTGCAGCCCCGGCGGCGACGTCGAGATCCTCGGCCGCGGCCGGGTCACACAGGAGGAGCTGCTGCGCGGCTGAGCGCGCTCAGCCTGAATCCACGCTCAGCGGCACGTGGCGACGGCGTCGGTGAAGCGCTTGGACGGCGCGTTGCCCTGGCCGACGGACTTGTCCTCCTTCGTGAACTCGGCGAGCGTGAAGGTGCGCTCGAGCTCGTCGAGGATGCAGCGGCAGCCCTTCGTGTTGCCCTTGCTCGTGCGCTCGCAGTTCGTCATGAAGTTCGTCTCGACGTTCGCCGGGTACTTCGCGGGCGCACCCGCCGCGGCCGTCGTCGTGAGCGGCGTGGAGGAGGTCTTGGCCTTGCCGGGGCCACCGCCGTCGCCGCAGCCCGGGAGGGCGAGGGCGGCCGCAGCCGCAGCCGCGATGCTCGTCACTGAAAATCTCATCTCATCCTCTCGCCCTCCGACGTGCGCTCAGGCGGCATCTTAGGAGCTGCGTGAACTGCCGCCCGCAGCGCCGGTCGGCGGTCGCGTGGATGACGTGGTCGATGCGCACGGTCCGGCGCAACCGTAGACGTGGTGGGGTTGCTGCGCGAGACCGCGCCGCGAAGGACGGCGACGAGGCCGCTTGAGATGGGAAAGTGTCAGCCGGGTGGAGCACGCGCCGCACAACGCGATGACCGGTGCCGGCGAGATCGCCCGCTTCCACGACTCCTGCAGCGATCTCATGCGCGAACTGCTCGAAGCGCTCGCCGGCGCGCCCGACCGCCCGCGGACCTTCCCGGAGATCGAGGACACGATCGGCTGGCCGCCCCGGCGGATCGCGTCGGTGCTCGGCGGCGTCTCGCACCTGCGCAACATGCAGTTCGGCGGCCGCCGCCCCTACCGCTTCAACGATGCCCGGCGGTCGACCTCGCGGCGCTGGGAGATGTGGATGGACGCCGAGCAGGCCCGCGCGGTCCGCGCGGCGCACCGGGGCTGAGGCGTGTGGACGTCCTCGTCCTGGGCGGGAGGCCCTGGCTCGGCCGCGAGCTCTCGGCGCAGGCCGTCGCACGCGGGCACGCGGTCATCTGCCCTGCGCCCGGAGCCGATGGCCATGAGCGGCCAGGAGAAGCTGCCGGTGCTCGAGCTGCCCGGCGGCGACACGGTCAACGGCGGCACGGCGATCGTCGCCTGGGCGAAGGATCACGCGGCGACATCCGTCCATCCAGGTTTGTCGGGACGCCGCGGCGGTGAGAACCAGGGCGTTGCCGTTCACCCACGACGAGGAGGCTGCGCTGCATGTTCGCCGACGCCGGACCCCCGATTGTTCTCATGGCCATCGGCCTCGTGCTGTGGCTGGCCGTCACCGCGACGGTCTCCGGGATCTCGATCCAGATGGTGGGCGTGATCCTCTTCATCCTCGGCGCCATCTGGCTCGTCGTCGAGATGCTGCAGGCCGCGTCGCTCGGCCGCGGCCGCAGGGCCGCCGTCTACGAGGAGCCCGTCGTGTACGAAGAGCCCGTCGTCTACCGCGAACGCATCCGTTAGGGGGAGGTGACCATGCTCACGATCATCCTCATCATCCTGCTCATCCTGCTGCTCACCGGCGGCGGATTCGGCTACAGCCGCCGCGGCCGCCGCCGCCTGTAGCGCTCAGCTCGCGAGCGCCGCCTCGGGGACGACGTAGTACTTCTTGCCGACGGGCTTGGGTACCGACGTCACCCCGCGGCGCGTGGCGACGACCGGCAGCGTGCGATCGAGCTCGCCGCCCTTGGCCTCGACCCAGGCGAGGACCTCGTCGGGATCGCCGCCGGCCTCCTCGACGGACGTCTGCATGATCACGACGTTGCCCTTCGGGACCCAGATGAAGGGCGTCGGGTCGATTGCAGCGAGCAGCTTGCGGATCTCGTCGTCGGTCATGGCGCGCGAGGATAGCGGGCTCAGAACTGCGTGAGCGACAGCGTGTTGCCGTCGGGGTCCTTGAACCACGCGACGCGCGCGCCGCCCGGCGAGCGCCAGACGCCGAGCTCGTCCTGGTCGACGCCCTCGAAGTCCTCGAAGACGACGCCCCGGCTCGTGAGCTCGCGGATCGAGGCCTCGATGTCGACGACGTTCCACCCGAGGACGGTGTAGGGCGCCTCGGGGATCTTCTCGACCGCGATGACCCGCAGCGTCGTGCCGTTGGCATCGAACGTGCAGGCGATCGGGCTCTCCCCGGCGAGCGCCAGCCCCAGCCCCTTCTCGTAGAACACCCGTGCCGCCACGAGGTCCGTCGTGGGCATGAACGCGATCAGCTCGGACGTCGGCAGCGTCGCGGGCGCGGGCGGCGGCCCGCCCTCGAGCGCCTTCTCGGGCAGAACATAGAAGAGCGCGTCACGCTCGCCGGCTTCGGGCGCCAGGAACTGCATCGGCATGCGCCGCGACCAGCCGCCCTGCGCCTTGACCCAGGCCTCGGCCGCGGCCGCGTCGGCGCCCGCGTCGAGCACCGGCCCGACCGGGATCGCGCGCATGCCGGGCGGCGTCGGGATGACGTCGGACGGCGCGATGCCCGCCAGCAGCGCGCGGATCTGCTCGTGCTCCATCGACGTCAGCTCTGGGAGCGCCCCGGCTCCCACAGGGGCTCGTCGCCGGCGTTCGCGCCGCGGCTGAGGATGAACAGCAGGTCCGACAGGCGGTTGAGGTAGCGAAGGACCTCGGGGTTGGAGTCCTCGACGAGCAGGGCCCGGCGCTCGGCGCGGCGGCAGACCGTGCGGCACACGTGCAGTTGCGAGGCCGCGGGCGTCCCGCCCGGCAGGACGAAGGACTTCAGCGGGGCGAGCGTGTCGTTGACCTCGTCGCAGGCCCCCTCCAGCCACGTGATCTGGTCGGCGGTCACGCGCAGGCGCGCGCGGTCGCCACCGTGCGGCACGGCGAGGTCGGCACCGACGTCGAAGAGGTCGTTCTGGATGCGGCGCAGCCACGCGGCGTAGGGCTGCGGCAGGTCCGGCAGGGCGAGCGTCACCCCGATGTGGGCGTTGAGCTCGTCGACGTCGCCGTAGGCCTCGATGCGCGGGTGCGTCTTGGGCACGCGGCTCATGTCGCCGAGGTGCGTCTCGCCGGCGTCGCCGAGCTTCGTGTAGATGCGCGTGAGGTTGACGGTCATCGCAGGGCCAACGCTACACTTCCGCCGTTCATTGGTCGGTGGTGAAGGGAAGCCGGTGCCAATCCGGCGCGGACCCGCCACTGTGACCGGGGACGCCGCCCGCATGCCTCGCAGCCGCGAGGCGCGCCACTGGACCTCGACGAGGCCCGGGAAGGCGCGGGACGGTAGGCCCGGAAGCCAGGAGACCTGCCTCCGGCCACCCACACATACGCCCTCGCGGAAGGGGTGCTCATGCCACATCGTCTCCTGGCTGTCCTTGTTGGTGGCCTCCTGCTCTCCCTCGCGCTCCCGGCGCTCGCCGCCGCGGCGCCGGTCACGGTCAACCTCCGGATCGAGGGCAAGACGCGGACGCTCTACGAGGCGCCCGTCACGACGGACATCGCGCCCGTCGACCTCGGCGACGGCAGCGGGTCGCACGCCTGCGACGGCACGCCCGGCGTCGCGACCCCGGCGCCGACCCGCGGCAACGCGATCATCACCGCGGCCCGCGGACCGGGCGGTTTCGGTTTCGCGGCCACGTACTCGTTCGACCTGCAGTTCTCGGAGATCGCCGGCGACGCGGTCACGTTCGACCCGGTCACGAACGAGTTCCTCGCCGAGTACCACAACGGCGCGTTTGCGCTCGTCGGCTCCTGCCAGGACCAGATCTCCACCGGCGACGACGTCCTCTACGCCTACGGCACCGGCGCCGAGCAGCTCCTGAAGCTCAGCGGTCCCGCGCGGGTCGCCCCGGGCGCCGCCGCGACGCTCACCGTCACCGATGCCGGGACCGGCGCGCCGGTCGCCGGGGCCGAGGTCGGCGGGCTGGTGACCGGCGCCGACGGCACGGTGCAGACCGTCGTCGGCGTGCGCGGGGTCAACGCGTTCAAGGCGACGAAGGCGGGCGCGATCCGCTCCAACCGCGTCGACGTCTGCGCGACGGACGGCGGCGACGGCGCCTGCGGCCCGGCGCTCCCGCCCGTGCTGCCGCCCTGCCTCACGAGCGGCCACGACGGGCGCTGCGGCTCGCCCGACGAGACCGCGCCCGGCGCGACGATCATCGGCATCAGGGACGGCCGGCGCTTCGCCCGCGGCAAGGCCCCGCGCCGGCTGCGGGCCTCGATCGACTCCGACCCCGCGGGCATCTTCGCGATCAAGGTGCGCCTCACGCGCAACGACCGCGGGCGCTGCACGTACTTCAGCGGCAGGTCCGAGCGCTTCCGCACCAACCGCCGCGCGAAGTGCGGCGCCGAGAACGGCTTCTGGTTCGCCATCAATGCGGCCCCGAGCCTCGACTACCTCCTGCCGCGGGCGCTCCCGCGCGGGAACTACGTGCTCGACGTCAACGTCATCGACAAGGCCTTCAATCGCGACGACGCGCGGCGCCGGGGCGCCAACCGGATCACGTTCCATGTCGCGTAGGAGCGGCTTGCTGGGCGTCCTGTGCGCCGCGGCGGCCGTCGGCGGCTGCGGCGTCGGGCCCGGCAGCGCGCCCGCCGGCCCGATCGGGCTGACGGTCACCGGCCAGTTCGGCACCCGGCCGTTGCTGCACCTCCCGGGCGCGCGGGTCGAGGGCGCCGACACCGTCATGCGGGTCCTGCAGCGCAACGCGAAGGTCGGGACGCGCTTCGGCGGCGACTTCGTCCAGTCGATCGACGGCACCGCCGGCGGCCAGGTGGACGGTCGCCCGGTCGACTGGTTTCTCTACGTCAACGGGATCCAGTCCAAGAAGGGCGCGAGCGCCGTCGATGTCCACGGCGGCGACCGGATCTGGTGGGACCGCCACGACTGGGGCGTCACGCCCGACATCCCGGCGGTCGTCGGGTCCTTCCCCGAGCCCTTCCTCCACGGCAGCGCCGGCAAGCGCCTCCCCGTCCGCGTCGAGTGCGACGACCCGCGCGCCGGGGCCTGCGACGTCGTCGCGAAGAAGCTCATCGCGCTCGGCGTACCGGCGGGGCGCAGCACGATCAGCCACAGCGCCGCCGACAACACCGTGCGCGTCATCGTCGGCCCCTGGAGGCAGCTGCGCGGCAACGACGCCGAGGCCCAGTCGCTCGACGACGGGCCCAAGGCCAGCGGCGTCTTCGCGCGCTTCGACGCCTCGGCGGGGCACCTCGACGTCCTCGACGGGCGCGGGCGCGTCGTCCGCACGCTCGGCGCCGGGACCGGGCTCGTCGCCGCCACGAGCGAGAAGGACCGCGAGCCGGTCTGGTTCGTGACGGGGACCGACAAGGCCGGGGTCGACAGCGCGGCGGCCGCCTTCGGCGAGCAGCTGCTGCGCAACCGCTTCGCGCTCGCGATCGCGCAGGGGCTCCCGATGGGCCTGCCGGCGGAGGTGGCGGCGGGGTGACCGGGCCGCCGAGCCCGCTGCGTGCCGCCCGGGCGCCCGTCGCGGCCGCCTACGCCTGCGCGCTCGTCGCCGCGGTCCTGGCCTTCGAGCACCCGCTCGCGCTGCTCGCGCTCGGGGCCGCGATCATCGGGGCGGGCGTGCTCGCGGGCTGCGGGCGGTCGCTCGCCCGCGGGGCGCTGTTCGGGATCCCGTTCGCGGTCATGATCGCCCTCGTCAACCCGCTCGTCGCGCGCGAGGGGCTGCACGTCGTGCTGCGCCTCGGCGAGCTCGGCCCGTTCGGGCAGCTGGACGTCACGCGCGAGAGCCTCGTCTTCGGGGCCGTCCTCGGCCTGCGGGCGCTGCTCGTCGTCCTCGCCGGCGGCGCGCTGCTGGCGGCGACGGTGAACTTCGACGAGCTCCTGCACCTCTTCCGCCGCATCTCCGTGCGCTCGGCGCTGACCGCCGCGCTCGCCGTGCGGCTCGTGCCGGTCCTCGGCCGCGACGCCCGGCGCCTCGCCGATGCGCGCCGCTGCCGCCCGGACGCCGGTCCGCGCCCGAACGCCGCCGAGCGCCTGCAGATCGTCCGCGCCGTCGCGACGGGCGCGATGGATCGTGCGCTCGACGTCGCCGCGACGCTCGAGGTCCGCGGCTACGCGACGCCCGCGGCGGCCGGGGGCGCCCGCCGCCTGCCGGACCCGTGGTCGCGCCACGACCTCGCCTTCACGGCCGCGGCGATCGCGCTCGTCGTCTTGGCGGGCGGCGCGCGGCTGCTCGGCGTCGCGCACTTCGACGCCTACCCGGAGACGGTCATCCGGACGGGCGCGAGCGAGTGGATCCTCGCGGCCGCCCTCGTGCTCGTCGCGCTGCTGCCGTTCGCCGACCGGCGGGGGATCACGTGACCGCGGTCCTGCGCTTCGAGGGCGTCACCTACCGCTACCCGCACGCGCCGGAGCCCGCGCTGCGCGACATCTCGCTGGCGATCGGGGACGGCGAGTTCGTCGTCGCGGCGGGCCTGTCGGCGTCGGGCAAGTCGACCTTCCTGCGGGCAGCGTGCGGCCTTGTCCCGCACTTCCACGGGGGCGAGTTCGGAGGGCGCGTCGTGACCGGCGGCCTCGACACGCGCGAGCACGGCCCGGCCGCGATCGCGGCCGTCGCGGGCACGCTCTTCCAGGACCCCGAGACGCAGGTCGTCCTGTCGTCCGTGCGCGCCGAGCTGGCGCTGCCGCTGGAGAACCGCGGCCACGGCGCGGCCGCCGTCGCCCGCGGGGTCGAGGAGGCGGCGCTCGCGCTCGGGATCGGCGACCTGCTCGACCGGGCGACGCACGAGCTCTCCGGCGGCGAGCTGCAGCGCGTCGCGCTCGGCGCCGCGCTCGCCGGCCGCCCGCAGCTCGTCCTGCTCGACGAGCCGACCTCGCAGCTGGATCCCGTCGCCGGGGACGAGCTCGTCTGGCTCCTGCGGCGCCTCAACGAGGAGTGGGGGACGACGATCGTGCTCGTCGAGCACCGCCTCGAGCGCTGCCTGGGCGCCGCCGATCGCGTCCTGGCCTTCGAGGACGGCGGCCTGGCCTGCGACGCGCCGCCGCGCGGCTTCCTCGAATGGGCCGCCGAGCGGGCCCCCGCGCTCGCGACGCCGGGCGCACGGCTCTTCGCGCGGGCAGGGCTGCGACCCGCGCCGAGCGGCGTCAAGGAGGCGCGCGCGACCCTCCGCGCGCACGGGCTGCTCGAGCCCGGCCCGCCCGCGCCGCCGGCGCAGGCGACCGCGCCCGTGGCCCGCCGCACGCTGCGCCGCCGCGCCCCCGGTCCGCGGCCGGCGCTCGAGTTCAGCGGCGTCTGGCACGAGCGCGCGGGCGGCCGCGCCGTCCTGCGCGGCGTCTCGCTCGCGCTCGCGCCCGGCGAGCGGGTCGCGCTCATGGGCCGCAACGGCGCCGGGAAGTCGACGCTCCTGCGCCACGCCAACGGGCTGCTGGAGCCGACGCGCGGCAAGGTCGCCGCGGCCGGGCGCGTCGCGCTGCTGCTCCAGAACCCCAATGACTACTTCCTCGCCGAGCACGTGGGGGAGGAGCTCGACGCGGCCGCGCTCGCACGCGCGGGCCTGACGCACCTCGCCGACCGCCACCCGCGCGATCTCTCCGGCGGCGAGCGCCAGCGCCTGGCGCTCGCGATCGTCTCCGGTGGCGAGCCGCCCGCCGCGCTCTGCCTCGACGAGCCGACGCGCGGCATGGACCGCGCCGCCAAGGGCGACCTCGGGGCCGAGCTGCGGACCGCCGCCGCGGCCGGCTGCGCGGTCCTCGTCGCGACGCACGACCCGGAGTTCGCGGCGCTCACGGCCGATCGCGTCGTCCTGCTGGCCGACGGCCGCGTCATCGCCGACGGCCCCGTTGCCCAGCTGCTCAGCGGTGGCTGGTACTTCGCCACCGAGACGGCGCGGATCGTCGACGGGGCGCTGCTGCCCGAGGACGGCGCCGAGCGGCTGCGCGCGCGCATGACGACGGTGGCGCAGCCATGACCTGGCAGCTCGCGTCCTTCGGCGTCCTCGCCGTCGCGCTGGCGGCCGGCTTCGGCTGGTACGAGCGCGCGCGGCCGTCGGCGAAGGTCCTCGCGCTCGTGGCGACGCTCGCCGCGCTGGCGGCACTCGGGCGGGTCGCCTTCGCGCCGCTGCCGAGCGTCAAGCCGACGACCGACATCGTCCTCATCGCCGGTTACGTCCTCGGCGGGGCGCCGGGCTTCGTCGTCGGCGCCGTCGGTGCGCTGGCGTCGAACGTCTTCTTCGGGCAGGGGCCGTTCACGCCCTGGCAGATGGTCGCCTGGGGCGCGGTCGGGCTCTTCGGGGCTTTGCTGTCACGGGTGTTCGGCCGCGCGATCGGCCGCTGGCAGCTCGCGGGCGCCTGCGCGTTCGCGGGCTTCGCGTACGGCTCGTTTCTCGACTTCCATCTCTGGGTCCTCTACGCCGGGCAGCACACGTGGGCCGAGTACCGCGTCCTCGGCGGCCAGGGCGTGCCGTTCAACGTCGCCCACGCCGCGGGCAACCTCGTCTTCTGCCTCGCGTTCGGCCCGCTGCTGGTGCGCTCGCTGCTGCGCTACCGCGATCGCCTCGAGGTCGTCTGGAAGCCGCTGCCGGCGAGTGCCGGCGCGGGCGTGCTGCTCGCGCTCGCCGTCGGGTTCGGCGCCCTCGGCGCCGGCGGTGAGGCCCGTGCCGCCGAGCCCGCCCAGGCGCGGGCGATCACGTACCTCGCGGGCGCGCAGAACGCCGACGGCGGCTTCGGCCCCGACCGCGGGCGCCCGTCGAGCCAGCTGCACACGAGCTGGGCCGTGCTCGGGCTCGCCGCCGCAGGGCGCGACCCGCGCGCGGTGCGGCGGGGCGGGCGCTCGCCCGTGGACTACATCGTCCGCGGGGTCGGCCAGGTGAAGGTGACGGGCGACATCGAGCGCACGATCCTCGCGCTCACCGCGGCGCGCCGCTCGCCGCGCGCCGTCGGGGGCCGCGACCTCATCCGCGAGCTCATCGGGCGCAGGCGCGCCAACGGCTCGTTCGGCGGGCTCGTCAACCAGACGTCGTTCGCGATCCTCGCGCTGCGCGCCGCCGGGCGCCCGGCGCGCGATCGCACCGTCCGCGCCGCCGCCGGATGGCTCGCGTCCGAGCACAACGCCGACGGCGGCTTCAACTTCTCCGGCAAGGGCGGCGACAGCGGCATCGACGACACCGCCGCGGCGCTGCAGGCGCTCGTGGCCGCCGGCAAGCGGCGCACGCAGACCGTCACCCGCGCGGCCGCCTTCCTCGCCGCGCGCCAGAACGCCGACGGCGGCCTGTCGCTCGTGCCCGGCGACGACTCCAACGCCCAGTCGACGGCGTGGGCGATCCAGGGGCTCGTCGCCGCCGGCCGCGACCCCGCCCGGCTGCGCCGCGGCGGCGCGCGCTCGCCGCTGGCCTACATCCGCTCGCTGCAGACCGCGTCGGGCGCGGTGCGCTATTCGCGCACGGCGACGACGAGCCCGGTCTGGGTGACCGCCCAGGCGCTGACGGGCCTTGCGCGCAAGCCGTTTCCGATTCACTGAGAGGTGCGCTAGCCTGAAGGCGTCCAACAGGATGGGTGTGAGGACCACTGGGACTTACACGCAGCCGCAGGGAGGCCGTCATGGCCGACTTATTGTCAGCCGGACCTGCAGGTGACGCGGCCCCGGGGCTCGCCGATCGCCGCGACGAGATCGCCGACGACCGCGACATCGCGGGGCTCGCGCGCGACATCGCCGCCGACGAGCGCGACCGCGCGATGGACGCGCGCGACGCCGCCAGCGCACGTGAGGACGACGTGCGCCCGCTCACGGGCGCCGATGTCGTCCTGCGAGCGGCCGCGCAACGCCGGCGCGCCGCCGCGGATCGCGCCCAGGCAGCCGAGCAGCGCAGGCTGGCGGCGGAGGACCGCCGGCTCGCGGCGATCGACCGTGAAGAGGCGGCGCGCGAGCGCCGCCGCGGGCTCGCCGACCGCGAGGCGCTGGCGCGGCGGGTGGCGCTCGCCGATGTCGACCTGCTGACGGGGGCGCGCACGCGGGACGCCGGGACGCCGACCTCGACCGCGAGCTGAGCCGCTGCGCCCGGACGGGCGGCCCGGCGCCGCCTGCGCTCGTCCGACGCGAGCTGCCGTCCGGTCGGTCCGACGTGCATCGCCGCAGCGCCCTGAGACGGGCCCGCGCGCTGACGTGCGCGGCGATCGGATACGTTGCGCCACGCAATGCAGGTCGGAGTCCCCAAGGAGACGGTCGAAGGCGAGCGCCGCGTGGCGCTCGTGCCCGAAGTGATCCGCAAAATGGCCGCGAAGGGCTTCGAGGTCCTCGTCGAGGCCGGCGCCGGCGACGAGGCGATGCTCACCGACGCCGCCTACGAGGACGCCGGCGCGACGATCTCCGACGGCGTCTGGGACGCCGACGTCGTCGCGAAGGTCGCCGCCCCGACCGCCGAGGAGATCGCCAAGCTCGGCGCCGACACCGTCCTCGTCGGCTTCCTCGGCCCGCTCTCCAACCCGCAGACGATCAGCGCGCTCGCCAAGGCCGGCACGACGTCGTTCGCCATGGAGGCGATCCCGCGGATCTCGCGCGCGCAGGCGATGGATGCGCTGTCGTCGCAGTCCAACGTCGCGGGCTACAAGTCCGTGCTGCTCGCGACGGACTACCTCGGGCGCTTCTTGCCGATGATGATGACCGCCGCCGGCACCGTGCCGCCCGCGAAGGTGCTCGTGCTCGGCGCCGGCGTCGCCGGCCTGCAGGCGATCGCCACCGCGCGCCGGCTCGGGGCCCAGGTCACCGGCTACGACGTCCGCGCCGCCGTCGCCGAGCAGGTCCGCTCGCTCGGCGCGATGTTCCTCGAGCTCGAGGCCGGCAAGGGCGCCGAGGGCGAGGGCGGCTACGCCCGCGAGCTCACCGACGAGGAGAAGCAGGCCCAGCAGCAGGAGCTCGCCGACAAGATCGCGACCTTCGACGTCGTCATCACGACGGCGCTCGTGCCCGGCCGCCCGGCGCCGCGCCTCGTGACGGCAGAGAGCGTCGAGAAGATGAAGCCCGGCAGCGTCATCGTCGACCTCGCGGGGGAGACGGGCGGCAACTGCGAGCTCACCGAGCCCGGCAAGGTCGTCGTCAAGCACCACGTCACGATCGTCTCGCCGCTGAACCTCCCGGCGACGATGCCCGAGCACTCCTCGGCGCTCTACGCGCGCAACGTCCAGTCGCTGCTGGAGCTGCTCGTCGACGAGGACGGCGCGCTGCACCTGAACTTCGACGACGAGATCGTCGCGGGCGCGTGCATCACCCGCGGCGGCGAGGTCGTCCACGCGGGCGCGAAGAAGACCGTCGACGCCGCGGCGCCCGCCGCCTCCAAGCCCGCCGCGGACGAGTAGGAAAGGACCTCCCTCCCGTGCACGCACACGCCCTGATCCTGGCCGCCGAGGGCACGACGTCCCCGTCGGCGGTGCTGACGCGCCTCGCGATCCTCGTGCTCGCCGCGTTCGTCGGCTTCCAGGTCATCTCGAAGGTCCCCAACACGCTGCACACGCCGCTCATGTCCGGGACGAACGCGATCCACGGCATCGTCCTGCTCGGCGGCCTCGTCGCGATCGCCGGCGCGAGCGGGTTCCTCAACCGCTTCATCCTCGTCATCGCGATCGCCTTCGGCACGATCAACGTCGTCGGCGGCTTCCTCGTGACCGACCGCATGCTGAGCATGTTCAAGCGCAAGCCCGAGCCGGTGGCCGAGGCGGAGGAGCCGAAGTCGTGACCGCCACGGCGTTCTTCCAGGACATCGACTTCATCACGGCGTGCTACGTCGTCGCGTTCTCGATGTTCATCACGGGCCTCGCGCAGCTCACGAGCCCGACGACCGCCGTGCAGGGCAACAAGCTCGCCGCGCTCGGGATGCTCATCGCCGTCGTCGTGACGCTGCTCGAGCCGGGGCTGAGCGCCTCGGACTTCCTCCTCATCGCGATCGGCATCGGCATCGGGACGGCCGTCGGCGTCCCCGCGGCGCGCAACGTGAAGATGACGCAGATGCCGCAGATGGTCGCGCTGTTCAACGGCGTCGGCGGCGGCGCGGTCGCGCTGATCGCCTGGGCCGAGTTCCGCGCGGCCGGCGGCGACCTGTCGAGCGACCTCGCCGTCGGCATCCCGCTCGTCTTCGCCGCGATCATCGGCTCGATCTCCTTCTGGGGCTCGAACATCGCCTTCGGCAAGCTCCAGGGCCTGATCTCCGGCAGCCCGGTGAAGATCCCGGCGGGCCTGTTCGTGAACATCGCCCTGCTCCTCGTGGCGGCCGGCTCGGGCCTGGCGATCCTCCTGGGCTCCGAGAGCCAGGGGCTCTTCATCCTCATCCTCGTCTCGGCGGCCGTGCTCGGCAACCTCGCGGTGCTGCCGATCGGCGGCGCCGACATGCCGGTCGTCATCTCGACGCTCAACGCCTTCACGGGCCTCAGCGCGGCCGCGGCCGGCATCGCGCTGGGCAACTACGCGCTGATCGTGGCGGGCATGATCGTCGGCGCGTCGGGAACGATCCTCACCGACCAGATGGCGAAGGCCATGAACCGCTCGATCGGGTCCGTGCTGCTCGGCGGGTTCGGCGGCGAGGTCGCCGCGAGCGAGGGGGGCGGCGGCGAGACCGGCGGCACGGTGCGCTCCACGAGCGCCGCCGACGTCGCGATCCTGCTCGCCTATGCGCGCCTCGTCGTCGTCGTGCCGGGCTACGGCATGGCGGTCGCGCAGGCCCAGCACACGGTCCGCGAGCTGTCCAAGGCCCTGGAGAAGAAGGGGATCGAGGTGAAGTTCGCGATCCATCCGGTGGCGGGGCGCATGCCGGGGCACATGAACGTCCTGCTCGCCGAGGCCGACGTGCCCTACGACCAGCTCAAGGAGATGGACGACATCAACGGCGAGTTCAGCCGCACCGATGTCTCGCTCGTCATCGGCGCCAACGACGTGACGAACCCCGACGCCCGCCTGAAGCCCGACTCACCGATCTACGGGATGCCGATCCTCAACGTCGACGAGTCCAAGCAGGTCATCGTGCTCAAGCGCTCGATGGCATCGGGCTTCGCCGGGATCGAGAACCCGCTGTTCTACAACGACACGACGCAGATGCTCTTCGGCGACGCGAAGGCGAGCGTCGCGGAGATCACCTCCGAGCTCGGCCAGCTGTAGCGCAGGCGGCCGGTGCCACCGGCCCCGGGCGGGGCCGGCGGTGCCACCATTTGCGCCATGACCTTCATCAAGACGGTGGCGCCAGAACATGCGTCTGGTGCGGTGGCGGACCTCTATGAGTCAGACCGCGCGGTCTTCGGCCATCTCCCGAACTTCACCCAGGCGTTCTCGGCGCGGCCCGAGGTCTACGCGGCCTGGCGGCAGCTCAACGGCGCGATCAAGGCCGGCATGGACCTGCGGCGCTACGAGCTGGCGACCGTCGCGGCGGCGCGCCGGCTGCGCTCGAGCTACTGCATGCTCGCCCACGGCGCGATCCTCGCCGACCGGTTCCTCGAGCCCGAGAGCGTGCGCGCGATCGCCGGCGACGGCAGATCGGCGGGTCTCGACGCGGTCGACATCGCCGTGATGGACCTCGCCGAGAAGGTCGCCGCCGACGCGACGACGGTCACGCAGGCCGACATCGACGAGTTGCGTGCGCTGGGCCTCTCGGACGCCGACATCATGGACGTCGTCCTCGCGGCCGCGGCACGCTGCTTCTTCAGCTCGGTGCTCGACGGCCTCGGCGTCCAGGCCGACGCGAGGTTCGCCGGCCTGGAGCCCGGCCTGCGCGACGCGCTGACGGTCGGCCGCGCGATCGCCGAGCACTGATCGGGCGCGAGCCCCGGTCCCGGCCGGCGAGCTCGTCGATCGCGCCGACGACCGCTGCGCCGCTGGTCAGCGCTTGAGCTTGAGCTTGACGTTGTCGGAGTCCTGGTTCTTGAAGAGGTCCGAGGCGATGGTGCCGACGGACATCCGCGCGTTCTTGGACTTGCCGAGCGTGCGCTGCGCGGCGCGCGAGAGCTTGACGGTCACGGTGAGCTTGCCGGCCTTGCGGTAGCCGAGCACGATCGACGGGATCTTGATGACCTTGCGCGAGTGCTTGGCGGTCTTCTTGGCGCCCTTCTTCACGAAGGCGACGCCGGGGCGCACGCTGGCGGCGACGGCGACGATGCCGGGCTCGTTGGTCTTGATCTCCATGCGCATCTTGCCGCTGGAGCCGATCGCCTTGAGCTTCGTGAGGACCTTGACCGTCGGGCGCGGCGCGCTTGCGTCGATGATGATGCCGCCGGGCGTGACCGAGCCGCCGGCGAGGACGATCGGGCCGCCGTTGCCGCTGGCGCCGGGGACGCCGCTGCTGTTGCCGAGCAGCGTGCCGAGGAGGTTGTCGAGGACGTTGTCGGGGAGCAGGCCGCCGACCGCGCCGCCGAGCACGCCGCCGAGCGTCTGGTCGACGAGGCCGGTGACGGAGTCCTGCACGCCGCCGACGACGCCGCCGACGGTGCCGGTGACCCCGGTGACGACGCCGCCGACGCCCGGGAGGATGCCGTTGACGGTCGTGCCGAGCGTCTGCCCGGTGCCGGTGATGATCGTCCCGACGTTCGGGAGCAGCCCGCCGAGCAGCGAGGCCTGGGCGGGCGCTGCGACGACTGTTGCTCCGGCGCCGAGCGCGAGGACTGAGGTGAGAGCCGCGACGCGGCGAGAGCGAAGGTGCATGAGCTGCTCATCGGCCCGCGCCCGCCGGACCTTGAGCATGCGGCGCGGACGCGGACGGCCGCACGGCGTCGGGGGCCTGCCAGACTGGCGCCCGGATGATCGCGCGCGCAGACGCCATCGACGCCCTGCAATCCGAGCAGTTCGACGTCGTCGTCATCGGGGGCGGCATCACGGGCGCGGGCGTCGCCTTCGACGCCGCGACGCGCGGCTACAGCGTCGCGCTCGTCGAGCGCGCCGACTTCGCCGCCGGGACCTCGAGCCGGTCCTCCAAGCTCGTCCACGGCGGCCTGCGCTACCTGCAGAACTTCGATCTCGGGCTCGTGCGCGAGGCGCTGCTGGAGCGCCAGCTCATGGTCGCGCTCGCCCCGCACCTCGTCCACCCGCTGCCGCTCGTCGTCGCCGCCTTCCACGGCGCGCGCCCGGATCGCCTCACCGGCGTCGGGCTGAACCTCTACGACGTCCTGACCGTCGAGCGCCTGCGCGGGCGCCCGCGCCCGCGCCCGCGGCTGCGCGGGCGCGCGTCCCAGCAGCCGCAGCAGCAGCCGGTGGGTGCCGCCGACCCCTCGGAGTGGAGCCCCGAGCGCCATCGCGTCATCTCCGGGGAGGAGGTGCTCGAGCTCGTCCCGGCGCTCGCGGCGCGCGAGCCGACCTCCGGCTACCTCTTCTACGACTGCCAGACCGACGACGCGCGGCTCGTCCTCACGGTCCTCGCGGAGGCCGAGCGCTTCGGCGCGGTCTGCGCCAACGGCGTCGAGGTCACCGAGCTCGTGCAGGAGCGCGGGCGCGCGTCCGGGGTCCGCGTCCGCGACACGGCGGACGGCAACGAGTTCGTCGTCCGCGCGGCGAACGTCGTCAACGCCACGGGCGTCTGGGCCGATCGCCTGCGCCCCGACGAGCTGCGCGACGAGGCCGAGGTGCCGCGCATCCGGCCCAGCCGCGGCACGCACATCACGCTGCGCCACGAAGATCTCCCGCTCGGGGCCGGCGGGGCGATCGTGCCCGCGGGCGGCGGGCGCACGATCTTCGTGCTGCCGTGGCTCGGGCGATCGCTCGTCGGGACGACCGACAACGACTTCGAGGGGACGCTGGACCGCCACCACGTCCCGCCCGCCGAGCAGGACATCGCCTACCTCCTCGATGCCTGCAACGCGTACTTCGAGACGACGCTGCGCCCGGCCGACCTCACCGGCGCCTACGCCGGCGTGCGGCCGCTGATCTCGACCGGGGATCCGAAGAAGTCCGTCGACATCTCCCGCAAGGCCGAGCTCTACGAGACGTCGAGCGGGATGGTCACGATCACGGGCGGCAAGCTCACGACGTGGCGGCGGATGGCGAAGATGACCGTCGACCGGCTCGTCGAGCGCGACGCCCGCGACGCGCCCTGCCGCACGCACGCGATCCCGCTGGGGGCCGCCGTCGACGTCGCCGACCTGCCGCGCGTCGCGGGTGTGGCCGACGCCGCCTACACGGCGCTCGCGTCGCGCTACGGCCACCTCGCACACGACGTCCTGACCGTCGCGCGCGAGGACGAGCGGCTCGCCGCGCCGATCGTCTCCGACCTGCCCGACCTGCTCGCGGAGGTCGTCTACGCGGCGCGGCGCGAGCAGGCGCGCTCGCTCGGCGACGTCCTGCTGCGGCGCACGCGCCTCGGCCTGCTGGCGGCGCGCGAGCTGGGCGCCGACGGCCCGGTCGTCGGGCGCGTCGCGGGCGCGCTCGCCGGCGAGCTGGGCTGGGATGCCGGCGAGGTCGCGGCGCAACGCGAGGCCTGGCGCGCCGAGGCGCGCGCCGAAGGCGTCGTCGGCAGCGCGTAACTTTGCCGCCCCTCGCCGGTTGAAGCGCTCCGAGGGGCCGTCTGCCCCTGCCCATACCGTCCGACGCAAGGACCCCATGCGCCGTCTGCTCCTCCTCACCGCCGCCGTCATCGCGATCCCCGCCACCGCGGCCCAGGCGGCGGCGTTCCCCGGCGATCCCGTCGACGGCCCGGGGGCGGGGTCCGAGGTCCAGTCGCTCGGCGACGCCGACCTCGCGCGCGACGGCACCGGCGCGCTCACGTACGTCAAGCGCGTCGACGGCCTCGACGAGATCTTCGTGGCGCGCTTCGACGCCGGCGTGTTCGCGGCCGGTGAGCGCGTCGACGCCGGGCTGCCCGGCGCCGGCTCGCAGCCGGTCGTCGGCGCGAGCGACGGCGGGCGCCTCGCGCTCGCCTTCGTCAACGACGGCATCGTCTACGGCGTCGTGCGTCCCGCCGGCCAGGGCTACGCGGCGCCCGTGCCGCTCGGGATCGGCTCCGATCCGTCGGTCGCCCTGTCGATCAACGGCACGGCGTACGCGAGCTTCACGTCGGGCGGCGACGTCCGCGTGGCCCGGCTGGACCGCCGCACGAACACCTGGGGCCTGCTCGACCAGGCGGCCGACGTCGATCCGGCGAACGTCGCCGGGGTCGGCTCCGCGCGCTCGCGGGTCGCGATCTCGGCCGACGGCATCGGCGTCGTGACGTGGGGCGAGAGCGGGCACGTCTACGCGCGCAAGATGTTCGGCATGGCGCTCTCCAACGCGCCCCAGGACCTCACGCCCGCGACGTTCGCGGATCGCGTGTCGACGGTCTCCGACCTTCCCGACATCGACGCCGAGGACGACTCGAGCTACGCCTGGGTCGTCTTCCGGCAGACCTTCGCCGACGGTGGCTCGCGCATCCTCGCGCGGCGTCAGCGCGGCACGGCGTTCGATCCGCCCGTCGCGATCGACGCCGGCGGCGGCGAGCCCGTCCGCGCGCCGGACATCGACCTCAACGGCCGCGGCGTCGGCCTGGCGACGACATCGGGCGCGATCACGGGCCAGCCGATCGCCGCGCTGCTGGACCGTGACCTCTTCGACGCCGGAACCGGCATCTTCTCGCCGAGCGCGGCCGGGCCCGCGGCCGCGGCGGCGATGTCGGAGAACAACGACGGCTACGTCGCGAGCGTGCTCGCAGGACCGGGGGAGGCGCCGTTCGTGCGCGTCCTGACCTACGACGACCGCAAGCCGACGAAGGAGCTCGTCATCTCGCGCCCGGAGCTCGGTCCGGTCGTCCCGGAGCTCGGCTTCGACGCGGCGGTCGACCGCGGCGGCGGCGCGATCATCGCCTGGATCCAGGCGTCGCCGGCCGGCCGCCAGCTCGTCGCCGGGCTCTTCGATCGCGAGCCCGGGACGTTCGCGGGCTTCACGGCGGCGCGCTGCTGTCAGCCCGCGCTCGCGAAGCTCAGCTGGTCGACCTCGTTCGGCCTCTGGGGGGCACACACCTACCAGGTGCGCGTCGACGGCCAGCTCGTGGGCGAGACGGCGAGCACGCAGTTCACGCTCACGACGCCGCTCGCGGGGCCGATCCATCACTGGCAGGTGACCGCGGTCGACATCCGCGGCCAGACGCGGCGCATGCGCACGCGGCTGCTGCGCGTGGACTCGATCGCGCCGCGCATCTCCTACGGCTACAAGCGCAAGAAGCGCGTCGTGAACGTCTCGGTGCGCGCCCGCGACGTCGGGGGCGCCGGGACGCTGTCCTCGGGCATCGGGGGCATCATCATCAGCTGGGGCGACAGGACGCCCGGAGCGCGCGGGACGGCGCGCGTCAAGGCGCGCCACCGCTACGCCGGGCCGGGCACGTATCCGCTGGAGATCACCGCCCGCGACAAGGCCGGCAACGTCACGGTTCGCCGGCGCGCGGTGGTCGTGGGGTAGCGTCGCGGGTCCCGTGCGCCGTCATGCCGTCGCCGCCGCGGGCCGCACGCTCGCGCTCGGCGAGCGCCCGTGGCTCATGGGCATCGTCAACGCCTCGCCGGACTCGTTCTCGGACGCGGGCTCCTACCCCGACCTCGAGGCCCGCGTGGAGCTCGCGCGCGAGCTGCTGGCCGCCGGCGCGGACATCATCGACGTCGGGGGCGAGTCCGGGATCACGCTGCGCCCGCCGGTCGCCGTCGCGGAGGAGATCGGGCGCGTCGTGCCGCTCATCGAGCGCATCGCCGGCGAGCTCGGCGCGCTCGTGTCCGTCGACACGTACAAGCCGGCGGTCGCGGAGGCGGCGATCGCGGCGGGCGCCGCCGTCGTCAACGACGTCAGCGGCCTGCGTGACCCCGAGCTCGCGGCGGTCTGCGCGCGCACCGGCGCGGCGCTCGTCCTGATGCACACGCGCGCCGCGCCGAAGCAGCGCCTGCAGGACGCGGGGCTCTACGAGGACGTCGTCGCCGACGTCCTGGCGTTCCTCGACGAGCGGATCGAGGTCGCGCGGGCGCACGGCGTCCGCGACGAGCAGCTCATCCTCGACCCGGGGCCGGACTTCGCCAAGACGCCGGCCCAGACGATCGCGCTGATGGCGCGCCTGGAGGAGCTGCACGCGCTCGGGCGCCCGCTGCTGCTCGCCGTGTCGCGCAAGGACTTCGTCGGGGCGCTGACGGGCCGCGGCCCGCGTGAGCGGCTCGCCGGGACGCTCGCCGCGATCGGGCACGGCGTCGATGCCGGGGCGCACATCCTGCGCGTCCACGATGTCGCCGCGGCGACCGACTTCCTCGCCGTCCGGGCGGCGCTGCGTGGCGAGGTCGAGGTCGACGCCGGCCTCGCCCTCGACGACACGATCCGGCACTCTCGCTAGGGTCTTGATGACAAGTCGCCGGCCGCTGTCCAACGCGGCCGGGCGCCAACCGACCGAATCACAGGAGAACCACATGTCCGTCCTCTCTCGCTCCGCACTGGAGTCCAGCTCACTCGCCGACCTGCACGAGATCGCCTCGGAGCTCGGCCTCGACGGCTACCGCCGCCTGCGCAAGGCCAGCCTCGTCGACGCGATCATCGAACGCCAGGGCGCCGCCGAGCCGGACGTCGACGTCGACACCGACACGGACTCCGGCGCCGACCTCAACGGCGACGGCCCCGCCGATGCCGATGCCGACGCCGACCGGCCCGCGCGCCGCTCGCGCCGTGGTGGCCGGGGCCGCAGCCGCGCCCGCGACCGCGATCCGGGCGACGCCGAGCCCGATTCCGACGAGGGCGACAGCGATACCGCCGACGCGCGCCCCTCGGGGCGCTCGACGCGCGCCTCCCGCTCGTCGCGCAGCCGCGACCGCGACGACTCCCGCAGCCGCGACCGCGACGACGACCGCGACGACTCGCGCAGCCGCGACCGCGACCGCGGCCCCGCGCGCGGCGGTCGCGACGACGACCGCGCGCCGGCCGAGGAGCGCGTCGCCAGCGGCGTCGTCGAACTGCTCGCCAACGGGTCGGGCTTCCTGCGCGTCACGCCGCCCGAGCCGTCCGACGACGACGTCTACATCTCCGCCGCGCAAGTGCGCCGCTGCGAGCTCGTGGCCGGCGACGAGGTCGCGGGCCCCGTCCGCGCGCCGCGCCGCTCGGAGCGCTACCCGTCGCTCATCCGCGTCGACACGATCAACGGCCGCTCGGCCGACGAGGTCGCCGAGGGCACGAAGTACGACGACCTGCCCTGCACCTGGGCGAGCGAGCGCATCGCGCTGGAGTCCGAGGACGCGACGCTCAAGGCGATCGAGTGGCTCACGCCCTTCGGCCGCGGCTCGCGCGTGGTCATCGTCGGCGCCTCGCGCGCCGGCAAGAGCCAGGCCCTGCGCCAGATGGCCGCGGCCCTCGCCGGCCGTGAGGGTCTCGAGGTGAGCGTCGTGCTCAGCGGCGTGCGCCCCGAGGAGATCGCCGACTGGAAGTCCGGCGAGCTGCAGCCGATCGCCGAGCTCGGCCTCGCCGCCCCCGCCGACGCGCAGACCCAGGCGCTCGAGCGCGCGATCGAGACCGGCCGCCGCGTCGCCGCCCGCGGCGGGCACGCCGTCCTGCTCGTCGACACGCTGGACTACGTCCCCGAGCCGGTCGCGCGCCGCGCCCTCGCGGCCGCTCGCTGCATCACCGACGGCGGCTCGCTGACGATCGTCGCCACCGCGCGCGAGCCGCTCGGCGGCGAGACGACGGTCATAGCGCTCGACGCGACGCTCGCCGGCGCCGGTCGCGTTCCTGCCCTGGACCTCGTCGCCAGCGGCACGCTGCGCCCCGAGCTGCTCGTCGGCGACGCCGGCGCTGAGGCGATCGCCGAGGCGCGCGCGACGGCGATCGGCTGACCCGGTCGCCTACGCCTCCGCCGGGTCGTCGAAGCTGATCTGACCCGGCGGCGGGCGGTCCTCGCGGCGGATCTTCGTCTGCGACCAGTGCTCGGCGATCTCGGCCGGCCTGCACGTGCGGTAGCTGATGCCGCGCTCGACGGGCGCGACGTCGAAGCCGCCACCGGCGGCGAGCCCGCGGATCTTCGCGTGGAAGAGGCGGCCGCGCTTGTTGACGAGGACGATGTCGCCGGGCTTGATGGCACGCGCTCGCATCGACGCTTGATCGTTTCGTGCGGGTCGGACGGTTCAGCGCGGCATATACGCGACCCGGCCCCACGAGGGCTCGGGCGACAGCTCGATCGCCTCGCCGTCACGATCGGGCTGGACGTAGCCGAAGGTGTGGGTCGTGACGTCGAAGGCGATGTCCAGCTCGCCCTCCTTCACGCGCTGGTCCAGCCAGGCGGAACGGAAGACGAGGCGCCGCAGCCAGTGGACGAGCGAGCGATCCGACGGGCCGCAGAGCTCGGGCCAGCAGTCGTTGACGTGCTCGCCGAGGGCCGAGGCCGGCGCCTGGATCTCGCCGTTGACGGCGAGGTTGACGAGGTCGTCGAGCTCGGTCTCGTTCAGGCGCCCGTTGACGAAGCCGAGCTTGAGGGCGGCCTGCTCGCAGCGCTCGCTGAAATCGCGCTCGTTGAAGGTGAAGCGCAGCTCACCGTACTCGAGGACGAAGTCCTCCCCCGAGTCATAGTTGCCGCGTCGTTGTGTCTCGTCCATGACGCGTCGGCATCCTAGGCCGGAGTCCTTCCGCCTATGGGGCGTGCACGCGATGTTTCACGCCGACCGCGGCGACCGGTAGCCCCGGCGGATGCCGAGGAAGCCGCCGAGCAGCGCGAAGCAGCCGGCGATCGCGACCGCCTCGATGGCGACGAGGACGGCGGCGGCGGCGACCGTCACGAGCAGCCCGTCGGTCGCCGGCCCCTCGAGGGCGACGTGCGTCACGGCGACGGTCGCGCCGGCGGCGAGCGCCACGAGCGCGCAGAAGCGCCACGGGTGCGTGCGCAGAGCGACGGCGCGCACGGCGCGGTGGCTCGTCGCGCGCGCGGCGAGGGCCTGGGCGCGCGCCGGCGCCCCCGCGGGCAAAAGGCGGTCGGCGGCGATCAGCGCGAGCGCGAGGAGGTCGTCGACCGCGTCGTCGCCGGCGGGCGCGTCGGCGTGGCCGGCGAGCTCGCGCGTGCGGCGCGCGGACAGGACGAGGCTCGCGAGCGCCAGGCCCGCGGCGATGGCCGTCGCCGCGGTGGCGACGATCAGCGCGGTGCGCCAGGCCCAACCCGCCGCGCCATCGCCGTAGCCGCCGGCGAGCGTCGCGCCGAGGCTGATCGCGACGGCGCCGAGCGCGACCGCCCAGCCGCGGTTGATGAGCCGCAGCTTGCCGCTGGGCACGGCCGGGTCGCGGCGGTGGCGCAGCGCCCGGACGGTGCTCAGCGCGGCGCAGGTCAGGGCGATCTGGACGGCGAACCACGTGATCGCCTCCGCCGGGCCGGAGGCGCCGACGGGCGAGATCTGCGTCGCGACGGCCGCCAGCGCGGCGAACGCGATGACGGCCGCGAGGCCGGCGATCGTCGCGAGCTGGGCGGCACCGTGGGCGAGCGCCTCGGCGTAGCGCCGCGCGATCAGCGCCGGCGCCCCGTGGTCGCGGACGGCGGCGGCCTGCGCCTCGTCGTCACCGAGACCGTCGGCGCGGCGCTGCTCGGCGGCGCAGAGCAGGTGATCGCGGGCCTCCAGCAGCGCGCGGCGGCGCAGGCGCGGCGGCACGGTCAGGGCGGCGGCGAGCGCGTCGAGCTGGTCCTCGATCAGCCGGCCGGCCATGGTGCTCCCCGGAAGATCGAGTCGACGGCGGTGGTGAACGTCCGCCACTGCTCGCGCTCGGCGCCGAGCGCGCGGCGGCCGCGGTCGGTGATCTCGTAGACGCGCCGCCGGCGCGGGGCGTCGGTCGACCAGCGGCTGCCGACGAGACCGGCCTTCTCGAGCCGGTGCAGTGCCGGGTAGGCGGTGCCCTCGGCGAGGCTGACGGCGCCCGCGCTGCGGCGCTTGAGCTCTTCGATGATCGCGTAGCCGTGGGCGGGCCCGTCGGCGATGACGGCCAGCAGCAGCGCGTCGAGATGGCCCTTCAGGGCTTCGGGTCGCATACCTCGTGATGCTAGGCATCGCGTGGCGAGGGGTCAAGCGGTGCCGCAACGACGCGGGGCCACGCATGCGCGTGGCCCCATGTCGAATGAGCCGGGCCGCCGCGGCCCGGCGCGCTACGCGTCGTTGCTCGAGGCGTCGTTGCTCGGGGCCGACGGCATGCTCGCCGAGGTGTCGGCCGCGGGCGTGACCGGGGTGACCGGGGTCGCCGCGACGTCGAACTTCCGCTTGCCGCGCTGACGATGGCGTCTACCGTGCCGGGACATGTGATCCCTTTCGCTCGGGGTCGTGAACAGGGTCCTGACCTGCCCCGGCAACGCAAAGCGCCTCCCAACCGCGCACAAAGGTTTCGTAAAGGTTGCGCCGGATCGGCGCCGTGAACGCGCTCTCGTGCGCTGAGGGGGCGAATCTCGCGCCTCCTGCGCCTTTCATGGCATGACCCACGACGATGCCTCCACGATTCTCGTCGTCGAAGACGACGACGCCACGCGCACGTTCCTCGCCGACAACCTGTCGGCCGACGGCTACGACCTGCTCGTCGCCGACTGCGCCGCCGACGGGCTGCGCCTGCTCGAGCGCAGGTTTCCCGACCTCGCCCTCGTCGACCTCGGGCTGCCCGACGCGAGCGGCTTCGAGCTCCTGCGGCGGGTGCGCGCGTCCGACGGCGTCGCCAACCGGCTGGACCCCGACATGCCGCTCATGGTCGTCAGCGGCCGCGCGAGCGAGCTCGACCGCGTCCGCGGCTTCGACCGCGGCGCCGACGACTACGTCTGCAAGCCGTTCAGCTACCCCGAGCTGCGGGGCCGGGTCGCCGCGCTGCTGCGGCGCGCCGACCGCACCCCCGCCCGCGGCCGCCTGCGCGCCGGCCCGCTCGAGGTCGACCCGCCGTCGCGCGAGGTCCGCCTGCACGGTGAGCGCGTCCCGCTCTCACAGAAGGAGTTCGCGCTGCTGCGCACGCTCGTGAGCGAGCCGACGCGCGTCTTCACGAAGGAGGAGCTCCTGCGCTCGATCTGGGGCTTCAGGTCGCTCGGCTCGACGCGGACGCTCGACTCCCACGCCTGCCGCCTGCGCCACAAGCTCGCCGCCCGCGGCGACCGGTTCGTCGTCAACGTCTGGGGGGTGGGGTACCGCCTGGTCGACGGGCCGGTGCTGGAGGCGCGGGCACGGTCGCTGAGCGAGGCGCGGGCGGGTTGACGCCCGTCACGGGCACGAGCCTCGACGGAGCAGGGGGGCGAACTTCCGCGCGCCGTGCCCTATAGGGGTGGGTGACCGCGCTCACGACAACCTCCATGCTCGCCGCCATCGCCTTCCTGGCCGTGCTGCTGTGCTGCTGGGAGCTGCGGCGCCGGCGCGAGCTCGTGGCGCGCGCGTGCCATGAGCTGCGCGGCCCGCTGACGGCCGTCCGGCTCTGCCTCGCGACGATGGAACGGCGCGGCGAGGCGCCGCCGGAGCGCCTGGCGGCGCTCGAGCTCGAGCTGCGCCGCGCGGGGCTGGCGCTCGACGACTTCGCCGCCGCCCGCAGCGGCCGGCGCACGATCGACCGCGACGACCCCGTCGAGGTCGACGATCTGCTCGAGGAGCAGTTCGCGACCTGGCAGGTCGTGGCGGGCGCGTTTGAGAGCACGCTCCTGCTCGGCACGCTGCTCCCCGGCGCTTTCGTGCGCGGTGACCGGCTGCGGCTGGCGCAGGCGATCTCCAACCTCGTCGCCAATGCGATCGAGCACGGTCCGGGGCTCGTCGAGATCAGCGCCCGCAGCGTCGGCCGCGGCCACGTCTGCATCGAGGTCAGCGACGAGGGCCCGGGCCTGCCCTCGCCGGTCGCCGAGCTCACCCGCCGCGCCCGCGCGGGGCGCGGCCGGCGCGGCCGGGGCCTCGCGATCGCCGCCGAGATCGCCGGTCGCCACGGCGGGCGGATCGTCGCGGCGCCGGCGCGGCGCGGCGCCCGCATCGGCCTCGAACTGCCCGTCGCGCGGCGCGTCGCATGAGCCGCCGGCGCCGCGCCCTGCTGCTCGGCGGCCTGGCGCTCGTCCTCGGCGGGCTCGCGGCGTCGAACGTCGCCGGCCGCGAGGCCGCGCTGACGCGACGGGTCGGCGACCTCGTCGACGTCGTCGTCGTCCGCGAGCCCGTGGCGGCCGGTGCCCGCATCCCGCCCGGCGGCCTCGCCGTCCGCCGCGTGCCGCGCCGCTTCGCGCCGGCGCGGTCGATCGCCTCGCCGCGCGCGGTCGCCGGCCTGCACGCGATGGTCGACATCGCGCCCGGCAGCGATCTCGTCGCGTCGATGGTCGGGGACGGGCGGGCGCCGCGGGCGGCCGCTGCGCCGGTGCTCCCCGGCGAGCGCGTCGCACAGCTCGTGGCGCTCGCCCCGCCCGACCTCGTGACGGCCGGCAGCCGCGTCGACGTCCTCGTCACGCCGGAGCCACGGGGTGCGGCCGGCGGCGAGGCGGTGCTCGCGCTCGAGGACGTCCGCGTGCTGGACGCCGCTCCCGTGGCCGGCGACGACGCGTCGGCGCGCCGGGCGGGCGCGCGCGCGGCGCCCGGCGTCCGCGTCGCGGCGTCGCTGCGGGTCACGCTGCGCCAGGCCGTCTACCTCGCCGCGGCGCAGGACTTCGCACGCGAGCTGCGGCTGCTCCCGCGCGCTGACGGCGACCGCGTCCACGGGCAGGCCGGGCTGCGCGCGGGCTCGGCGCTGCCCTGAACAGCAGGTAGCCTCTGCGATGTGACCCGGTTGCGCGTCGCGATCACGCTCGCCGCGGCGCTCTGCGGCGCCGGCGCCGCCGTCGCGGGCACGACCGCGGCGGCCGCCACGAAGAGCCTCTACGCCTTCATGGACGGCAGGTTCGAGACCAGCGGCGGCGACACCGACGGCCACGCACGGATCGGGATCGCGTTCGACCGCGCCCGGGGCCGCGTCTGCTTCGACCTGCGCAAGTTCAAGCTCGACACCCCGATCGCCGCGCACATCCATCGCGGCCGGAAGGGCAAGGACGGGCCGATCATCGTCACGTTCTTCCAGAAGCCGACGGGCGCCGGCCGCGGCAAGGTCACGGGCTGCGTCAACGGCGTCGCGCGCACGACGATCGACAAGATCCTCGCCCGGCCCGCCGGCTACTACGCGAACGTCCACACCGCGACGTACCCGTCGGGCTCCGTGCGCGGCCAGCTCACGACGCGCAAGCTCGTCTAGACCTGCCGTCGCCCAAGGGGGGCGAAAAGCCCCCGCCCCGCGCCTGAGAGGGTATGGACGCCGCCGCCCGCGACGAGGCGCTCGAGGAGCTCGCCGGCTCGCTGCGCGACCGGCTGCTCGGCGAGACCGGCGCGCACGCCGGTGACCTGCACGAACGCATCCGCGCGCTCGTCGACCGCGAGGCCGGGCTGCTCGACGACGACGCCCGCGGGCGCCTCGCGACCCGGATCGCCGAGCGCTCGTTCGGGCTCGGGCCGCTGGAGGCGCTGCTCGCCGATCCGTCGGTCGACGAGGTCATGGTCAACGGGCCCGGCCAGGTCTGGGTCGAGCGCGCCGGGCGCATCGAGCCGACGGCCGCGCGCTTCGCCGGCGAGGCCGACCTGCGCCACGCGATCGAGCGCATCCTCGCCCCGCTCGGGCGCCGCGTCGACGAGTCCGAGCCGCTCTGCGACGCACGACTGCCCGACGGCTCACGGGTCAACGTCGTCGTCGCGCCGCTCGCGCTGGACGGCTCGATCCTCACGATCCGGCGCTTCCGCCGGCGCGGGTTCGGCCCCGACGAGCTCGTCGCGAACGGCACCTGGGCGGCGCCGCTGCGCGACCTCCTCGCGGGCGCGGTGCGCGCGCGCTGCAACATCCTCATCAGCGGCGGGACGGGCTCGGGCAAGACGACGACGCTCAACGCGCTGACGGAGTTCATCCCCGACGGCGAGCGGATCGTCACGGTCGAGGATGCCGCCGAGCTGCGCCTGCGCCACGCCCACGTCGTGCGCCTCGAGGCGCGGCCGGCGTCGCTGGAGGGCTCGGGCGAGGTCACCGTCCGGCGGCTCGTACGCAACGCGCTGCGGATGCGCCCGGACCGGATCGTCGTCGGCGAGGTGCGCGGCGCCGAGGCGCTCGACATGCTCAGCGCGATGTCCAGCGGTCACGACGGCAGCCTCTCGACGGTCCATGCCGGCAGCCCGGAAGAGGCGCTGCGGCGCGTCGAGACGCTCGCGCTCATGGCGGGGCTCGGGCTGCCGCACGAGGCGATCCGCGAGCAGGTCGCCGGGGCCCTCGACCTCGTCGTCCACCAGGCCCGGATGCCCGGCGGCACGCGCTGCGTCGTCGCCGTCGGCGAGGTCGTGCGGGTCGTGGGCGGGGTCGGGATCCGGGAGCTCTACGCGCTGCGCGACGGGCGCCCGGCGTGGCGCGCGCCGCTCGGCGACGCGCTCGCGGCGCGCCTCGCCGAGGCCGCGTAGGTGGCCGCCGCGCTCCTCGCCGCCATCGCCGCCGTCTGCGCGGTGCTCGCCGCCTGGGAGGCGATCGCGGCCGCCGAGGAGGAGCGGCTCGTGCAGGGGGCGGCACGCTGGCTGGCCCCGGGCCTGCACGCGCTGCGCGCGGGCCGCGAGCCGACGAACCCCGAGCGCCGCCGGCTCGTCCTGGTCGGCGCGCTGTCGCTGCTCGGGGCGGGCTGGCTCGTCGCCGGCATCTGGGTCGGGCTCGCGCTGGCGGCGACGGCGCCGTGGGCCGCGCGCGCGGCGCTGAAGGTGCGCCGCCGCCGGCGCGCCGTCGCCGTCGGTGCCGGGGCGCCGGCGATCGCCCGGGCGCTCGCCGACGCGCTCGCGGGCGGCCACTCCGTGCGCGGGGCGCTGGCCGCTGCCGCGAGCGGGGGCGGCGTGCCGGGCCCCGCGGGGGAGGAGCTGCGCGTTGCCGCCACGCAGCTCGAGCTCGGCGAGCGGACCGAGGACGTCCTGCGCGCGCTCGGGCGGCGCGCCGGCGCCGGGCCGCTGGACACACTCGTCGCCGCGGTCCTGCTGCAGCGCGACGCCGGCGGCGACCTCGCGGGGCTCCTGCGCGCGCTGGCGCGCGCGCTCGAGGACCGCGGGCGCGCCGTCGCGGAAGCCCGCTCGGCCACGGCCCAGGCACGTTTCACGGCGCTGCTCGTCACCGGCCTGCCGCTGGCCGGCGTCGCGATCGGCGAGCTCGCCGACCCGGGCTTCGTGTTCGCGCTGGCACGTCAGCCGGTCCCGGCCCTGCTGGCGGGTGCGGCGCTCGTGCTGCAACTCGTCGCGCTCGTCTGCGTCAGTGCGATCGCGCGCGTGCGGGAGGCCGGATGAGCGCGGCCGTCGCGCTCGCGGCCGTCGCGGGGATCTGCGCGGCGGCGGCGATCACCGAGATCGCAGGCCTGCTGCGCCGGCCGCGGCCCGCGCGCGGGTCCGGCGGCCACCTCGGCGGGATGGCCGTGTTGCTCGCGCGGATCGCCCGCCGCGCGGGCGTGCGCGCCGCGCCGCGCGATCTGGCGGCCCGCCTGGCGGCGGCCGGCGAGCCGCTGGGCCTGACGCCCGCCGACGTCGTGGCGCTCAAGGCCGCCGGCGCCGTCGCGGGCCTGCTGCTCGCCCTGCCGCTCGTGACGGCGCTGCCGGGACGGCTCGGCGTCGCGCTCGCGCTGTGCGCGCCCGCCGCGGGCTGGCGGGCGCCCGACATCCTGCTCGCGCGCCGAGCGCGCGCCCGTGGCGCGCGCGTGCGCCGCGAGCTCGCCGACGTGCTCGACCTCCTGCGCGTCGCCGTGCAGGCCGGCCTGCCGACCGGGCGCGCGCTGGCCGAGGTCGGGCGCCGCGTCGCCGCGCACGGCCTGCTGGGCGCCGAGCTCGGCGCCGCCGCGGCGCGCATGGAGCTCGGTGCCACGCGCGGGGAGGCGCTCGCGGTCCTGCTCGCCCGCTGCCCGGCCGACGGCGTCGCGGTCCTCTGCGCGGCGATCCTGCGCGCCGACCGGCACGGCGCCCCGCTCGCGCCCGCGCTCGAGGCGCTCGCGGCGGAGGCGCGGGCCGAGGAGTCGCGTCGGCTGCGCGACGCCGGTGCCCGCGCGGCGCCGAAGATCCAGCTCGTCGTCGCGCTCGTGCTCGTCCCTTCCGTCATGCTGCTCGTCGCCGCAGTGATCGTCCAGACGCTGACGCACGGCGGCGGGTGACAGGCCGAGGCGGCCGGACCCGTCCCACGAGCCCCCACCCGCCATGCACATCGAGCGGCGGAATCCTGCTCGAACGGCAATAACGCGCCCATCACGGGCCCCTGCAGCGGCTGCTGCAACTTCGCGGGCGGAGAGGGTTCGCGACCCCCACGGCGAAAATCCCTGCTCACGGGCCATTTTTCCGCGAGCGGTGGACGATCGTACGATTGCGGTGGGAAAAAGGGTGCAGTCTGAGTTGTGCGGTGGGAGAGAGTGGGGTACCTTGCTGCCAGCGAGCCGGGGTGGAGAGGCTCCTCCCACCTCTCCACCCCGGCTCCCTTCCTTCTCAGCCTCATGCACACATGGTCTTTCGCGGCACTTTCGACTATTCCCTCGACGCCAAGAACCGTCTCACTGTCCCGGCCCGCTTCCGGGCCGCACTGGCAGAGGGCGTCGTGCTCGCGAAGGGCCTGGAGCGCTGCGTCACCCTCTGGACGCCGCAGGGCTTCGCCGACTACACGCAGGCCGCGCTGGACGGGTTTCACCCGCTGTCACCCGAGGCCCAGAAGCTCGACCGGTTCTTCAACGCGAACTCACTCGACACGGAGCTGGACTCCGCCGGCCGCGTCGGCCTGTCGCCGCGGCTGCTCGAGCACGCCGGCCTCTCCAAGGAGGTCGTCGTGACCGGCGTGCGGCGCGCGCTGGAGATCTGGGACCGCCCGACCTGGAACGCGTACAACGACGCGCTCGCATCCGAAGTCCACGACATCACCACATCCCTTGGCCACACTGCTTGAGATGACGATTCCGCACGTGCCGGTGCTCGCCGGCGAGGCGATCGAGCTGCTCGATCCGCAGCCCGGCCAGACGGTCGTGGACTGCACGTTCGGCGCGGGCGGTCACGCGCGGCTTCTCGGCGGCCGGATCGGCGCGGCGGGCACGCTGATCGCGATCGATCGCGACCCGATCGCCGCCGAGCGCTTCGCCGAGCTCGCGCCCGAGCTGAGCTGCACCACGCGCTTCATCCGCGCGTCGTTCGTCGACGGCCTCGCGCAGCTGCGCGAGGAGGAGGTGCGCGCGGACGTCGTGCTCATGGACCTCGGGATGTCCTCGATGCAGATCGACACGTGGCAGCGCGGCTTCTCCTACGCCTACGACGCCCCGCTGGACATGCGGATGGACCCCGATATCCCGCAGACGGCGTTTGACCTCGTCAACGGCTCGGAGTCGCGCCAGCTGGAGACGATCTTCCGCGACCTCGGCGAGGAGCGCTACGCCCGCCAGATCGCCCGCGCCATCGTCCGCGAGCGCGCCCGCAACGAGATCACCTCGACGATCGCGCTCGTCGACGTCATCTCCTCGGCGATCCCCGCGCCGGCGCGCTTCGCCGCCGGGCATCCCGCCAAGCGCGTCTTCCAGGCGCTGCGGATCGCCGTCAACGACGAGCTCGGCCAGCTCGACGCGGCGCTGCCGCTCGCCTGGGAGCTGCTGTCGATCGGCGGCCGACTCGGCGCGATCTCGTTCCATTCGCTCGAGGACCGCCGCGTGAAGCGCTTCCTCGTCGCACGGGCCCAGGGCTGCATCTGCCCGCCGGACCTGCCCGTCTGCGGCTGTGGGCGCGAGCCCGAGGCAGAGCTCGTAAGCCGTCGCTCGATCGCGCCCACCCCGGGCGAGATCGCCGCCAACCCGCGTGCGCGCTCCGCGCGCCTGCGGGTCGCATCGAAGCTCAGAGAGGATCAAGGATGAGCCGCTCCGCCGCCGCCACGACCGCCGGGCAGCGCACGCTGCCGCGCCCGCCCGCCCCGCACCGCCCCCGCAGGGTGTCCGGTCCGGCCCCGCCGCCGCGGCGCGAGCCGCGCGCGCGGATCGACGCGAGCGTGCTCGCGGCGCCGGGCGCCGTCGCCTACCCGCGCCCGCGCCCGCGCCCGCATCCGCACCCGCGCCGCGTCGCGACGCGGCCGCAGCTGCGCGTCGTCGCCGGGGGCGCCGCGATCGCCTACCGCGTCTCGGACGCCGCGATGGGCGTCGCCGGCAGCCGGCTCATGGACCGCCTCGTGCGCAGCCGCGTATGGATCATCGTCGTCGCCTTCGCGCTCATCGGGATCGTCGCGATGCAGGTGTCGATGCTGAAGCTCAACGCCGGCGTCGGGCGCGCGGTCGAGACGATCAGCACGCTCGAGCGCACGAACGCGTCGATGCGCGCCGAGGTGTCGCGGCTGAGCTCCGGCGACCGCATCCAGTCGCTCGCCGGCGCCCGCGGCTTCGTCATGCCCGCGCCTGCCGACGTGACGTACCTGCGCGCCCGGGACGCGCGCGCCGACGCGGCCCGCGCCGCCGGCCGGATGATCGCGCCCGACCGCGAGCTCGCCGGCCCGGCGGGCGCGCCGGTCCCGACGGCGCCGGTCATCACGGCGACGCCCGAGCAGACCGCCGCCGCCGCGGCGACGCCGCCGCCGCCCGCGACCACCGCGGCCGTGACGGCCCCGGGCGCCACCGCCCCGCCCGCGGCTGCGGCGCCTGCGACCACGCCCGGCGCCGCCGCGGCGCCCCCGGTTCAGGCCGCCGCGCCGGTCACCACCGCCGCGCCGAGCGGTGGCGTCGCCCCGCCGTCCGGGGCGACCGGCGGATAAGACCGATGGGGCTCATCGAGCGGCGCATCGGCCTGCTCTTCGCGTTGTTCCTCGCGCTGCTGCTCGTCGCCGGCGCGCGGACGACGTGGGTCGGCGTCGTCAAGGGCGCGTCGCTGCAGCGGGTCGCCAACACGCAGCAGGTCGTCGAGCTCAACGTCCCGGCGCGGCGCGGCGCGATCACCGACCGCCACGGGGTCGAGCTCGCGGTCTCCGAGCCGGCAGCCGACGTCGCGGCGACGCCCTACCTCATCACGTCCAAGCTCAAGGTCGCGGCCAAGCTCGCGCCGCTGCTCGGATCGAGCCCGAGCGCCGTGCTCAAGCAGCTCAACGCCGCGGGCGGCTTCGTCTATCTCGCCCGCAACCTCGGGGGCGCGAACGTCGAGCGCATCCGCCGGCTGCACATCGACGGGCTGCAGTTCATCCCCAGCGCGCGGCGCGACTACCCGCGCCGCTTCCTCGCGTCACAGGTGCTCGGCGTCGTCGGGATCGACGGTGAGGGACGCACGGGCCTGGAGTACGCGCGCGACGGCGTCCTGCAGGGGACGAACGGCACGCGCCGGATCGTCAAGGACGCCCTCGGGCAGCCGATCGTCGTCCAGGAGACCAAGCGCGCCAAGCCCGGCCGCGACATCCGCCTCACGCTCGACGCGCAGCTGCAGCAGAAGGTCGAGGACGTCCTCGCGGAGGTCGGCCAGGTCTGGCGCCCGAAGGGCGCGACGGCCGTCGTCATGGACCCGCGCACGAACGAGATCCTCGCGCTCGCCAACTGGCCGCGCGTCGACGCCAACGACCTCGGCGGCGCGCCGCCGTACGCCGCCCAGAACCGCGCGGTCGGCTTCAACTACGAGCCGGGCTCGACGTTCAAGGCCTTCACGATGGCCGGAGCGCTGCAGGACGGCGTCGTCACCCCCGGCGAGTTCTTCCACCTCCCGCCGTCGATCACGGTCGCCGATCGCGAGATCAAGGAGGCCGAGGACCGCCCGGCGATCGACCTCACGGCCTCGGACATCCTCAAGCAGTCCAGCAACGTCGGCACGGTGCGCATCGGCCTGCGCGTCGGGGCGCCGCGCTTCGATCACTGGGTGCGGGCGTTCGGCTTCGGGCGCCCGACCGGCGTCGAGCTCAGCGGCGAGGAGGCGGGCCAGGTGCTGAAGCTCGACAAGTACTCCGGCTCGTCGATGGGCAACCTGCCGATCGGCCAGGGCGAGTCCGTCACGCCGCTGCAGCTCGCGACGGCCTACGCCGCGATCGCCAACGGCGGCATCATGCGCCGCCCGCGCCTGATCGAGCGCGTGGGCGGGACGCCGACGGCGCTGCCGCCGGGCCGCCGCGTCGTCTCCCAGACGACCGCCGCCCAGGTGCGCAAGATGCTCGAGGGCGTCGTCGAGGCCGGTGGCACCGCGAGCCAGGTCACGATCCCCGGCTACACGCTGGCCGGCAAGACGGGCACCGCGAACAAGATCGACTACTCCACCGGCGAGTACTCCAAGACGCGCTACATCGCGTCGTTCGCCGGCTTCGCGCCGGCCCGCAGCCCGAAGCTGCTCGTCACCGTCATGGTCGACGAGCCCAAGGGCGACATCTTCGGCGCGCAGGTCGCGGCGCCCGCCTTCCAGGAGATCATGCGCTTCGCCCTGCCGTACCTCGGCATCCCCTCGGGCCGGTGATCGGCCGGTCTATCCTGGTCGCGTGACCCTGCGCGAGCTCTTCGGCGAGGCCGCGCCCGGCGCCCCGCCGATCGAGGTCTCGGCGCTCGCCTACGACAACCGCCGCGTCGAACAGGGCACGGTGTTCTTCTGCGTCCGCGGCTTCACGCGCGACGGCCACGACTTCGCCGCCGACGCCGTCGCGCGCGGGGCGGCGGCGCTCGTCGTCGACCACCCGCTGGACCTGGGGGTGCCCGAGATCGTCGTCGGCGACGTGCGCGCGGCGATGGCGCCCGCCGCCGCGCGCCTGCACGGCGACCCGACGGCGACGCTGCAGACGATCGGCGTCACGGGGACCAACGGCAAGACGACGACGGCCTACCTCGTCCGCGCGCTGCTGGAGGCGGCGGGCCGGCCGACCGGGATGCTCGGCACCGTCACGTCGGTCGTCGGCGGCGAGGAGCGCGAGATGGCGCGGACGACGCCCGAGGCGATCGACCTGCAGGCGACGTTCGCCGCGATGCGCGACGCCGGCGACACGCACTGCGTCATGGAGGTCTCCAGCCACGCGCTCGCGCTCGGCCGCGCCGACGCGATCCACTGGGCGGCGGCGATCTTCACGAACCTCACGCAGGACCACCTCGACTTCCACCCGACGATGGAGGACTACTTCGCCGCCAAGCGCCTGCTGTTCGAGGCCGGGCCGCGCGTGGCCGTCGTCAACGTCGACGATCCGTACGGCGCGCGCCTGGCGGCCGATTTCCCCGCCGCGACGACGATCGCGATCGACGCGGCGGACGCCGACCTGCGCGCGACGGACGTTCGCAGCGACATGAGCGGCTCGTCGTTTCGCGCCGGCGGCCTGCGGCTGCGCTCACCGCTGCCGGGCCGCTTCAACGTCTCGAACGTCCTCGGCGCCGTCGCCGCCGTGCGGGCGCTCGGGGTCGGCGACGACACGATCGCGGCGGCGCTGCCGCAGGCCGGCCGGGTCCCCGGACGTTTCGAACCCGTCGACGAGGGTCAGGACTTCGCGGTGCTCGTCGACTACGCCCACACCCCGGACTCGCTGGACAACGTCCTGCGGGCGGCACGCCCGCTGGCGCGGGGGCGGCTGCTGTGCGTCTTCGGCTGCGGCGGCGACCGCGACCGCGGCAAGCGCCCGCAGATGGGCGCGATCGCCGCGCGGCTGGCGGACCACGCGATCGTGACGTCCGACAACCCGCGCTCGGAGGACCCGGGGGCGATCGTCGCCGAGATCCTCGCCGGGATCGCCGACCGCACCGCGACCGAGGCGATCGTCGACCGTCACGACGCGATCGAGCGGGCGGTCGCGATGGCGGGTGCCGGCGACGTCGTCGTCATCGCGGGCAAGGGCCACGAGCAGGGCCAGGAGTTCGAGGACGGGCGCAAGATCGCCTTCGACGACGTGACGGTCGCCCGCGAGGCGCTGCGTGCTCGACTGGTCGCCTGAGCAGGTCGCCGCCGCGGCGGGCGCGCGCCTGGAGGCCGCGGCCGTCGCCGACGCCCCGGCCGGGCCCTCACGCGTGACGATCGACTCGCGCGACGTGCGCCCGGGCGACCTCTTCGTCGGGCTGCGCGGCACGCGCGACGACGGCGGCCGCTTCGCCGGGGCCGCGCTGGACGCCGGCGCGTGGGGCGTGCTCGTCGCGCCCGAGCACGCGATCCACGCCGCGCCGGGCGCCGTCATCGCCGCCGAGGACCCGCTCGCCGCGCTGCAGGCGCTCGCGCGCAGCTGGCGGCGGGCGCTCGGCGCCGCGGTCGTCGGGATCACCGGCTCGACCGGCAAGACGTCGACGAAGGACCTCCTGCGCGCGATGCTCGCCCAGGACCGGCGCGTCGTCGCGACCGAGCAGAACCGCAACACGGAGATCGGGCTGCCGCTGACGATCCTCGGCGCGCCCGCCGGCACCGAGGCGCTCGTGCTCGAGATGGCGATGCGCGGCCCGGGCCAGATCGCCGAGCTCGCGGCGATCGCCGAGCCGGACGTCGGGGTCATCGTGAACATCGGGCCGGTGCACCTCGAGCTGCTCGGGTCGCTCGACGCGATCGCCGCCGCGAAGGCGGAGCTGCTCGCCGGCCTGCGGCCGGGCGCGACCGCCGTGATCCCCGCGGGCGAGACGCTGCTGGCGGCGTTCCTGCGCGACGACCTGCGCGTCGTGACGTTCGGTGAGGGCGGCGACGTCGCCGATCTCGGCGCGGTGGCGCTGCCCTTCAGCTCGGCGCACATGCGCTCCAACGGGCTCGCGGCACTGGCTGCCGCGCGGGCGCTCGGAGCCGAGCCGCGCGGGCTGCTGGAGGTCGAGCTGAGCGCCATGCGCGGGCAGCGGATCGAGCTGCCCGGGCCGGTCCTCGTCATCGACGACTGCTACAACGCCAACCCGATGTCGATGCGCGCCGCCCTCGATGATCTCGCCGCGTCCGCAGCCGGGCGCCGCGTCGCCGTGCTCGGGGACATGCTCGAGCTCGGGCCCGATGAGGGCCGCTTTCACGCCGAGATCGGCGCCCACGCGGCGCAGCGCGGGGTCGACGTGCTCATCGCCGTCGGGCCGCGCGCGGCGCACATGGCTGAGGGTTTCGGGGGCGAGATGCACGCCGTCGCCGACGCGGCCGGCGCGGCCGCGCTGACGCGCGAGCTGCTGCGCCCCGGCGACACCGTGCTCGTCAAGGGCTCGCGCGGGGTCGGACTCGAGGTCGTCGCGCGCGGCCTGCAAGCATCGGCGCCGGCGGCGTAGGTGCGTACCGGCATGGGCGAGGTCCTCATCGCGGGAACGGCATCGCTGCTCATCTGCATCTTCCTGTCGCCGAAGTTCATCGAGTTCCTGCGCGCGCGGGAGTTCGGGCAGTTCATCCGCGCCGAGGGACCGGAGGGCCACCACGTCAAGGCGGGGACGCCGACGATGGGCGGGATCATCATCTTCACCTCGATCGCGATCCCCTTCCTGCTGCTGTCGGACTACGACTGGCGCTCGGTCGGGGTCTTCGGCGCGGCGATCGGCTGCGCGCTGATCGGCTTCGCCGACGACTACATGAAGATCGTGCGCCGGCGCTCGCTCGGGCTCAGCGCGCGGATGAAGCTCGGCCTGACGATCCTCGTCTCGATCGGCCTGTGGTACGTCGCGACGCAGAAGGCGGGCCTGCCGCAGACGCTGCGGCTGCGGATCGTCGACTATCAGGTCGACCTCAGCCTGCTGGCCGGGATCCCGTTTCTCGTGATGATCTACGTCGTCGTCGCCGGGACGACGAGCGCGGTGAACCTCACCGACGGCCTCGACGGGCTCGCCGCCGGCTGCGCGGCGATCACGCTGCTGACGTACATCGGGATCACGTTCATCACGACGGGGCAGAACGACCTCGCGCTGCTGTCGGCGTGCCTCGTCGGCGCGTGCGTCGGCTTCCTCTGGTTCAACGCGTTCCCGGCGACGATCTTCATGGGCGACACCGGGTCGCTGGGGCTCGGCGGGGCGATCGCCGGGCTCGCCGTGATGACGAAGACCGAGACGCTGCTGATCCTCATCGGCGGGATCTTCGTCGTCGAGGCGCTGAGCGTCCTGATCCAGGTGTTCTCCTTCCAGACGTTCCGCAAGCGCGTCTTCCTCATGGCCCCGATCCACCACCACTTCGAGCTGATGGCGTGGTCGGAGACGAAGATCATCCTGCGCTTCTGGATCGTCGCCGCGATCTGCAGCGCGATCGGCTTCACGCTGTACCAGCAGTCCGTTGTCTGAGCCGGGCCGGCGTCCGCCGCTCCCGGCGGGCCCGTGGCTCGTCGTCGGGCTGGCACGGTCGGGGGTCGCGGCGGCGCGGGCGCTGCAGGCGCGCGGTGAGCGCGTCGTCGCGGTCGACGCCGGCTCCCCGGTCGTGCCGGACGGGATCGAGGCCCACCTGCGGACCGACGGGATGGCGTTCCTGGCGCACGCGCGGGCGGTCGTGAAGTCGCCGGGCGTGCCGCGGGAGGCGGCGGTCGTCGCGGCGGCACGGGCGCGCGGGATTCCCGTGCTCGGCGAGCTCGAGCTCGGCTGGCGGCTGCTGCCCAACGCGTTCATCGCCGTGACGGGGACCAACGGCAAGACGACGACCGTCGAGCTGCTCGGGCACATCCACCGCGAGGCCGGCCTGCCCGTCGCCGTCGCGGGGAACGTCGGCGCGGCGGTGAGCGGGCTCGTGGGCGAGCTGGGCCCCGACTCCGTCGTCGTCTGCGAGACGAGCTCCTTCCAGCTCGAGGACACGCTGGAGTTCGCGCCCGAGGGGGCGGTCCTCGTCAACGTCCAGGCCGACCACCTCGACCGCCACGGCACGTTCGAGGACTACCTCGGCGCGAAGCTGCGGATCTTCCGCTTCCAGGGCAACGACGACGTCGCGGTCGCGCCCTTCGGGCTCGGCGTCGAGGACCTCGGCGGCTGCGCTCGACGGGTGCCGTTCGGGCCCGGCGGCGAGCTCGACGACCGCGCGGGCTTTCTCTGGTGGGACGACGAGCCGCTGATCGCGCACGACGAGATCCGCCTGCGCGGCGCGCACAACCGGGCCAACGCGGCCGCGGCGGCGGCGGTGGCGCTCGCGCGCGGCGTCGATCGCGACGCGGTGATCGCGGGCCTGCGGACGTTCGCGGGCGTCGAGCACCGGCTGGAGGAGGCGGGCGTGGTCGGCGGCGTGCTGTTCGTCAACGACTCGAAGGCGACGAACGTCGCGTCGACGGTCGTCGCGCTGGCGAGCTTCGACGTGCCCGTGCACCTCATCCTCGGCGGCGTGGGCAAGGGCCAGGACTTCTCGGCCCTGCGGGGGCTGGCGTTTCGCTCCTACCTCATCGGCGAGGTCGCCGAGCAGCTGGCGCGCGAGGTCGGCGGCGAGCTGTGCGGTGATCTGGAGACGGCGGTGACGCGAGCACGGGCGGCGGCCGCGCCCGGCGAGGTCGTGCTGCTGTCGCCGGCGTGCGCGAGCTTCGACCAGTTCGCCGACTACGAGGCGCGCGGGCGGGCGTTCAAGGAGCTGGCGGGGGCGCGGTAGCCGGGAGAGGTGCGCCGCGTCCCGACGCCCGCGGCGCTCAGGCCCCTGACGGTGGTGCCGCGGCCCGCACGCGGACGGCTTGACGCACGAGGTGGTCGCGCTCGGCGACGTTCGTGGCGCGGCGGGCGGCCTGCGCGTACGCCGTGGCGGCGGCGGGCAGGTCGCCGGCGAGCTCATGCAGGTGTCCGCGGACGGCGTGCCAGCGGTGCCGCTCGCCGATCACCTCGCGCAGCCGGTCGGTCTCGCGCAGCCCGGCGGCGGCGCCGAGGACATGGCCGGCCGCGACCGCGCGGCCGAGTACCGCGGCCGGGTCCTCGCGCACCGGGTCTGCGGTCAGCGCGACGAGCTCGTCGTACCAGGCGAGGATCTGCGGCCAGTCGGTCTCCCCGGCGCTTGCCGCGTCGTCGTGCAGGGCGGCGATCGCGGCCTGGACCTGGTAGCGGCCAGGGCGCCGTTGCTCGCTCTGCAGCGCCAGCGCCGACTGCAGGACGCGTACGCCCTCGGCGATCTCGCGCGTGTCCCACAGGCCGCGGTCCTGGCGGTCGAGCGTTACGATCCGGCCCTCGGCGTCCAGGCGCGCCGGGAGGCGGGCGTGGTTGAGGAGCATCAGCGCCAGCAGCCCGCGCGCCTCCGGCTCCTCGGTGACGAGCGTGAGCTGGCGGGCGAGCCGGATCGCCTCGCCGGCCAGGTCCACGCGGCCTGTATGCCCGGCCGTGTAGATGAGGTAGAGCACGCGCAGCACGACGGCGAGATCGCCCGGCTGGTCCAGGTCGCGGGCGGGCGGGCCGGCCAATGCGCGCTTGGCGCGGCTGATCCGCTGCGCCATCGTCGCCTCCGGCACGTAGAAGGCGTCGGCGATCTCCCGGGTGGTCAGGCCGCCGACGGCGCGCAGGGTCAGCGCCACCTGCGACGCAGGCGCGAGGTCGGGGTGACAGCAGCAGAAGAGCAAAAAGAGCGTGTCGTCGCCCTCCTCCGTGGCGGCCGGCGGCGTCTCGGTGTTCAGCGTCTCCTCGCGGCGGTGCCGGGCGGCCTCGCTGCGGCGGGCGTCGACGAGCCGCCGCGTCGCGACCGTCGCCAGCCACGCGCGCGGGTCGCGCGGCGGGGCTTTCGGCCACACTCGCAGCGCCTCCAGCAGCGCCTCCTGAAGCGCGTCCTCGGCGGCGTCGAAGTCCTCGCCGCGCCGCACCAGGCCCGCGAGCACGCGCGGGACGAGAACGCGCAGCGCGCCCTCGTCCAGTCGCCGTGCCGGCTCGTCGATCACGCTCGCATCAGTCGTCGGAGTGCGCCCCGGACATGATCTCCCGGACGTCGATCCACTCGTACAGCGGCTCGCCGCCGGGGCCGGGCTCGGAGGAGACGTAGGCCGCGATCTCGACCGCGCGCTCGTGCGACTCGACGTCGATCATGTACCAGCCCGCCACGAGATCGCTGGTCTCGGGCAGCGGGCCGTCGGTGGTGACGGGCGCGGCGTCGGGGCCGCCGTAGCGCACCCAGGTCTGCGCCGGCGTGAGCGCCTGCGCGCCGACGTACTCGCCGTTTTCCTCCAGCAGCGCGCTGACGTGCCGGAGGAAGGCGAAGTGCGCCTCCACGTCCTCGGGCGCCCACTGGTCCATCGGGGGAAAGGGGTGGTGCGGCTCGGGGCCGCCGCGGTAGTGCTTGAGCAGCAGGTACTTCGGCATGGTGGTCTCCTGGTTTCGTGGGCTGCGCCTGTCGTGGCCCTTCACCTTGTGAGCGGAGCCGGTCGGAGCTTCTCGACATCGAATCACGCACGTCGCTCGCAGACAGCCGCGCAGGGACCCCAAGGGGCACGCGTTCAAGCCACCAGCCGGGCCGCAACCTCCGCCACGCCGCGCAGGTCCTCCACGTACGCATCCGCGCCCGTCAGCTCGTCGCGCGAGTGCGACGTCAGCACCCCGATCACCCGCATCCCCGCGGCCCGGCCCGCCGCGACGCCCGCGGGCGCGTCCTCCAGCACGACACACGCGGCGACATCCGCGCCCAGCAGCTCCGCAGCCCGCAGATACCCCTCCGGGTCGGGCTTTCCGCGCGCCACCATGTCGGCCGTCACGAGCACGGGCGGGACCCGCAGGCCCGTGACGCGCAGCCGCGCCGCCGCGAGGGCGTCGGACCCGGACGTCACGACGGCGATACGGTCGGGCGGCGTGTCCGCGAGCAGCTCGCGCGCGCCCTCGATCGCCACGATGCGGTCGTCGGCGACGTGCGCGGCCTCGATGAGCGCGCTCTCGGCGACCGCGTCGAGCTCCGGCGCGCAGCTGCGCACGACCTCACGGGCCGGAACCCCCTGCGCCGTCGCCACGACGAGCTCGCCGTCCAGCCCATGGCGCGCCGCCCATGCGACGTAGACCCGCGCGATCGAGGCCGTCGAGTCGACGAGCACGCCGTCGAGGTCGCAGAGGAGGACCGCCCTCACGAAAGCGGCCGCAACGCCGGGTACAGCGCGCGGAAGCGCTCGCGCGCCTCGCGGTAGGGCTCGATCCACTCCGCCACCGGCTCGATGATCTCACCCGGGCGCACGCAGGCCGCGACGGCCTCGCGGACGTCGCCCCACACGCCCGCGGCGACGCCGCCCAGGAGCGCGGCTCCGAACGAGGCGCCCTCGTCGGCGGCCGTCCGCTGCAGCGGCAGCTCGAGCACCGACGCGAGGATCTCGAGCCACAGCCGGCTGCGCGCGCCGCCGCCCGACACGCGCCCGACCGCCGGCGGGCCGGACAGCTCCACGACGAGGTCGAGCCCGTCGCGAAGCCCGAACGCGACGCCCTCGAGCACCGCCCGCACGAGGGCGCCGCGGTCGTGGCGCAGCGACAGGCCGACGAACGCGCCGCGCGCGCCGGGGTCGGCGTGGGGCGTGCGCTCGCCCGCGAGGTAGGGGAGGAAGGTCAGGCCCTCGGCGCCGGGCTCCCAGGCGCGCGCCTCGCTCACGAGCGTCCCGATGTCGCCACCCGGGGACACCGCGTCGCGCAGCCAGCGCAGCGAGCCGGCCGCCGAGAGCATGACGCCCATGGCGCTCCACGCGCCCGGTAGCGCATGGCAGAAGGCATGTACGCGCGCCTGCGGGTCGGCGCCGAACGCGTCCGCCGCCGCGAACACGACGCCCGAGGTGCCGAGCACGACCGACAGCGCGCCACCGGCACGGTCGACGCCGACGCCGACGGCCCCCGCGGCCTGGTCGCCGGCGCCCGCCGCGACCGGCACGCCGCCGGGATCGACGCCGCTCACCGCCGGCGACTCCAGCGCGGCCGGCAGCCACGCCGGGTCGACCTCGAGCGCCTCGACGACGCGGGCGCTCCAGCGCCGCTGCGCGACGTCGAAGAGCAGCGTCCCCGAGGCATCGGCGACGTCCGTGGCGTGCTCGCCGCACAGACGCAGGCGCACGTAGTCCTTGGGCAGCAGCACGTGGGCGATGCGCGCGTGGACCTCGGGCTCGTGGTGCGCCAGCCAGAGGAGCTTCGGCGCGGTGAACCCCGGAAGCGCGCGGTTGCCCGTCAGAGAGACGAGCTCGTCGAAGCCGATCCGCGCCTCTATCTCGGCGCACTCGGCCGCCGTGCGCTGGTCGTTCCAGAGCATCGCGGGGCGCAGCACGCGCCCGCCGACATCCAGCGCGACGAGCCCGTGCATCTGGCCCGTGAGGCCGATCCCGGCGATCGGCCCGGCCCGGCGCAGCCGTTGGAGGACCGCCTGCGCGCCGCCCCACCAGTCCTCCGGTTCCTGCTCGGCCCAGCCCGCCCGCGGCGTCGACAGCGCGTGGGGGACCTCGGCGCGGGCGACGATCTCGCCGTCGTCTGCGACGAGCAGCCCCTTGACGGACGACGTGCCGACGTCGAGGCCGGCCAGCAGCGTCACGCGGCGGCGCCGAGCGCGGCGTAGACGAGCTCGTAGGCGCGGATCGCGTCCTTGTCGTGCTGGGCCGCGCGCAGCTGCGCGTCGTCGATGCGCCCGGCCGCGGCGTCGATGAAGCGCCACTGCATGACGCTGCGGCGCACGATCCCGACGGCATCCTCCGTGTACGGGTACAGGTCGAAGCCCAGCCGCTCGCCGCGGCTGCCGTAGTCCGCCCGGCGCAGCTCGACGGCGAGCTCGAGCGTCTCCATGAAGGCCGTCGCGCCGACCATGTTGTCGTCGTCGAAGGTCCCCCAGCCGGAGTTGCCGTGCTGATGTCCGAGCAGCCCCTCGGCGGCGAGCAGCGCCGCGTACTCGGCGAGGTTCTCGCCGTTCATGATCAGGTGCTGCCAGTCCATGTTGATCTGGACGTTGTCGATCCCGCGGGCGCGCAGGGTATGGATGACGTGGAGCGTCATGCCGACGTTGCCCATGTGGATCTTCATCGCGGGCTCGGAGTTCTTGTGCTCGAGCAGGAGGGTCCCGCCGTGCTCGGCCATCCGCTGGGCGGCCTGGCCGATCCCGTCGATGAGCCGCGCCCAGCTCTGCGCGTACGGCGTCTGGAAGGGGTAGTTGTAGCCCTCGATCCCCGGCCAGATGATGAACTTCGCCCGCAGGGCCCCCGCGAAGTCGGCGGCGGCGAGCGTGAGCTTCAGCGCCTCGTCGCGGGTCGCGTCGTCCGGCGAGGACAGGCCGCCGCGGGCGAAGCGCGCGTCGAGGTGCAGGCCGCTGGCGATCGCGTAGATGCCGTGGCCGTCGAGCGCCTCGCGCACGTCCTCGAGGTTGTCCTCCGAGAGCTCCTGGGGATAGTGGAACTCGTAGTCGTCGATGAGGTCCCCGAGCCCGGCGACGGCGGTGCGGACGTGGTCGGCGGTGCTTCGCCCGGCCAGCTCGGGCTTGTACCCGGCCGGGTTGAAGCGGGTGACCATCGGGCCCATCGCCCAGATCCCAAGGCTCGTCTTCATCGTGTGCTCCCTGCTGTTTGCATGACGGTGACGGTGGCGGTCGCGGCGCTGTGGCGTGCGGCTTCGATGACGCGCAGCGCCGCGACGCTGTCGCGCGGGTCGACGGGCAGCGCGCCCTCGCCGAGCAGCGCGTCGCGCACACCGGCGTAGTAGTGCTCGTAGGCGCCGGGCGCGATCGCCATGCGGCGCTCGTCCCCGGCGCGGTCGGCGAGCCGCGCGGGCTCGCCCTCGCCCCAGCCCGCGTCGCCCGGGCGCAGCCCGGCCGCGAGCTGGTCCTCCTGCGGGTCCAGGCCGGGGGTCTCGATCCCGCCGTGCGTCCCGCTGACGCGCAGCGAGCGCCCGCCGACGGGCGCCAGCGCGCTCATCCACAGGTGCGAGCGCACGCCGGCGGCGTGCTCGAGCGCGACGAAGACGTCGTCGTCGACCTGGGCGCCGTCGCGCCGCGCGTCGATCTCCGCGTACACGCGCAGCGCGGGCCCGAAGAGCGTCAGCGCCTGGTCGACGAGATGCGCGCCGAGGTCGAGCAGCAGCCCGCCGCCGTCCGCGGCGCCCGGAAGCTCGCGCCAGGCGCCGTCGCTGACCGCGGGGCGGAAGCGCTCGTAGCGCGACTCCAAGCGCGTGATCCGCCCGAGCCGGCCCGACTCCACGAGCCGCCGGACGGTGAGGAAGTCGCCGTCCCAGCGGCGGTTCTGGAAGACGGTCAGCGGCACGCCCGCGGCCGCGAAGTCGTCGACGAGCGCCTGCGCGTCGTCGGCATCGGGCGCGAGCGGCTTGTCGAGGACGACCGGCAGGCGGCGGTGCAGCGCGGCGCGCGCGATCGGGACGTGCATGCGGTTGGGCGTCGCGACGACGAGCGCGTCGAACCGGGGCCCGCCGGCCATCAGCTCGCCGGCATCGGCGGCGATCTCGACGCCCGGGTACTGCGCCCGTGCCCGCGCCGCGCGCACCGGGTTGCCCGTCGCGACCGCGGCGACCGACAGCCCCGGCGTCGCGGCGATGAGCGGTGCGTGGAAGACCTCGCCCGCGAGCCCGAAGCCCGCGATCGCGATGCGCAGCTCGGTCATGGCGCGACCTCCACGGCGCGCCCCTCGGCGGCCGACCGCTCGAGCGCGGCGATCGTGCGCGCCTGGCCGAGCGCGTCCGCGCGCCCCAGCAGCGGCGCGCGCTCGCCGCCGATCGCCGCCGCGACGTCCTCGAGCTCGAGCCGGTAGCTGTCGGCGGGCTCGATCTCGATCCGGCGGGTCTCGCCCGCGCGCTCCACGACGATGATCGGGGTGCGGCAGTGCCAGGGGTCGGCGAGCAGCAGCCGGCCCTCGGAGCCGACGACCTCGAGGTCGTGGCGGTTGGTCATGTCTATCGCGCAGTCGAACGTCGCGAGGACGTCGTCCGCAAAGCGCAGCATCCCCGTGAAGCGCGTGTCGACGCCGCTCGTGCCGGTCACGGCCGCCCCCAGCACGCTCACCGGCTCGCCGCGCGCCGCCAGCCGCGCCCCGCTGACGCAGTAGCAGCCGACGTCGAGCAGCCCACCGCCGTCGAGGGCGGCGTCGAGGCGGACGTTCGCCGCGCCGGGGTCGAGCGGGAACGAGAACGACGCGCGGATCAGCCGCAGATCGCCGATCGCGCCCTCGTCGAGCAGCTCGCGCAGCCGCCGCGTCTGCGGGTTGTGGCGCCACATGAACGCCTCGCTCAGCACGAGGCCCTCGCGTTCGGCGACGTCGAAGGCCCGCGCGACCTCCTGCGGCCGGCGGTCCATCGGCTTCTCGCAGAGCACGTGCTTACCGGCCTGCAGGGCGCGGATCGCCCAGTCGACGTGCATCCCGTTGGGCAGCGAGACGTAGACCGCGTCGACCTCCGGGTCGGCGAGCAGCTCCTCGTAGGAGCCGTGCGCGCGCGGGATGCCCCACTGCGCGGCGTACTCCTGCGCCCGCGCGCCGTCGCGGCTGGCCACAGCCGCGACGGTCACGCGATCGGAGTCCCGCGCGCCGTTGATCACGGCGCCGTTGATGCGGGCTGTCGACAGCAGGCCCCAGCGGACCGGGGCGGTCACGCTCGGCCCGACTGTTCCCGGCCGCGGCGGGAGATCGAGTCGACGGCGACGGCGAGCAGCAGCACGAGCCCGGTGACGACGAACTTCGTCCCCGAGCTCAGGCCCAGGAGGCCGAGCCCGTTGTCGATGCTCGCGATGACGAGCGCGCCGAGCAGCGCGGCCTTGATGTGCCCGCGCCCCCCGAACAGCGAGGTGCCGCCGATGACCGCCGCGGCGATCGAGTACAGGAGGATCGCCCCGCCGCCGGCGTTCGTGTCGACCGAGCGCAGGCGCGACGCGAGCACGATCCCGCCGACCGCCGCCATCAGCGAGCAGATGGCGAAGCACGCGATGCGGATGCGGTCGACGTCGATGCCCGCCCGCCGCGCGGCCTCGGCGTTGCCGCCGACGGCGTAGACGTGGCGGCCGAACGTCGTGCGGCGCAGGACGTAGGTCCAGAAGACGAGCAGCACGCCGACGAGCACGGCGACGTAGGGCAGGCCGCGGTTCTGGTTGACGATGTAGACGACCGCCGCCAGTGCGGCCAGCAGGCCGACGATCCGCAGCCCGACGATCAGCAGCGGGTCGTTCGTCAGGCCGGCGCTCGCACGCTTGCGCAGCCCGATGACCTGGACCGCCGCGTAGCCGGCGACCGCGACGACCAGCAGCAGCCAGGCTGTCGTCTTGGGCACGAAGTCGTTGGCGAACCCGATGACGAAGTCGTCCTGCAGCACGACGGTGCCACGGCTGCCGATGAGCAGCAGCACGACCCCGTTCCAGCCCAGCAGGCCCGCGAGCGTCACGACGAACGAGGGGATCCCGATCTTCGTGATGATGATTCCGTGCAGCGTGCCGATCGCGACGCCCGAGCCGAGCGCGGCGACGATCGCGACCGAGGTAGGGACGGTCGAGCCGTCGGGCAGCAGCAGCAGCGCGGTGATGACGCCGGCCACGCCGCTGACGTAGCCGACCGAGAGGTCGATCTCGCCGAGCAGCAGGACGAAGACGATGCCCATGGCGACGAGCGCGAAGGCGGCGCCCTGGACCATGAGGTTGACGAAGTTGCCGGCCGTGAGGAAGCGGTCGTTCTGGACCTGGAAGACCACGGCGATGATGAGGAGGCCGAGGATGATCGGCAGGCTGCCGAGTTCGCCGCCCTTGACGTCGTCGGCCCAGCGCTTGGCGTAGGCGCCGATCGTCGCCGTCGGGGCGGCGGCGGGCTTCGGGAGGGGAGGGGTGATGGCGCTCATGCCGTGATCTCCTCCTCCTGGCCGGGGACGGTGCTGAGCTTGCCGGCGGTGATCGCCTCGACGACCTCGCGCTGCGTCGTGTCGGCGGTGCGGAAGCGGGCGACGTCCTCGCCGAGGCGCAGGACGGTGATGTCGTCGGCGACCTCGAAGACGTCGTGGAGGTTGTGGGAGACGATGACGACGGCGAGGCCCTGCTCGCCGAGGCGGCGCACGAGGTCGAGCACCTGGCGCGTCTGCGCGACGCCGAGCGCCGCGGTCGGCTCGTCGAGGATGACGAGCTTGGAGTTCCACATCACGGCCTTGGCGACCGCGACCGACTGGCGCTGACCGCCGGAGAGCCCGGCGACCGTCTGGCGGACGGAGCGGATCGTCGTCACCGAAAGCGTCGCGAGCGTCTCGACCGCGCGCCGTTCCATCTTCGTCTCGTCGAGCGTGCGAAACGGCGTCGTCTCCTCGCGCCCGAGGTACATGTTCTGCACGACGTCGAGGTTGTCGGCGAGCGCGAGGTCCTGGTAGACGACCTCGATCCCGAGGTCGGCGGCGTCCTTGGGACCGCTGATCTTCACCGGCTGCCCCGCGAACAGGACCTCGCCGCCGTCGATCGGGTAGATGCCCGCGACGCACTTGATGAGGGTCGACTTCCCCGCGCCGTTGTCGCCGACGAGCGCCATGACCTGGCCGGCGTGGACGGTGAAGTCGACCTCGTGCAGCGCGCGCACAGCACCGAAGTGCTTGGACACGCCGCGGAGCTCGAGGATCGGCCCCGCGCCGGGGGGCCGCGTCTGCGGCCCCCCGTCGGTGGTGGCGGTCATTACAGCCCGATCGCCGAGCACTTGGACGCGAGCTTGCCCGCGCAGATCTCTGCCTTCTTCGGGAAGTCGGCCTCCCCGATGTACTGCTTGATGGTGTCCTTCGTCACCGCGACCGGCGCAAGCAGGATCGCGGGGACCTTCGTGGACTCGTTGTCGACGGACGCCGTGACGCCGCTCGGCGTCTCGCCCTTGGCCAGCGAGGTCGCGAGCGTCGCGGCCGCGTCGGCCTCCTTCTGGATCGCCTTGTAGACGGTCATGCACTGATCGCCGTTGACGATGTTCTGGATGCCCTGGAGCGTCGCGTCCTGGCCGGTGACCGGGATCTGCTTGAGCTTGCGGGCCTTGATCGCCGAGATGGCCGCGTTGCCGAGACCGTCGTTGGCGGCGAGCACGCCGTCGATCTTGTTGGACGACTTCTGCAGCATCTGCTCGAAGATCGTCAGCGCCTTCTGGTTGTCCCAGTCGGGCACGGACTGATCGGCGACCTTCGTCCACGCGCCGGACTTGAACTTCGGCCCGATGACCGAGTTGTAGCCGTTGGCGAAGAGCGTTGCGTTGTTGTCCGTCGGCGAGCCGTTGAGCACCGCGACGGCGGGCTTGGTGGCGTTGCCGAGGCAGGACACGAGGCCCTCGCCCTGGAGCTTGCCGACGGCCTCGTTGTCGAACGAGACGTAGTAGTCCGACGTGCCCTTGAGCGTGAGGCGGTCGTAGTCGATGACCTTGACGCCCTGGGACTTCGCGTTGGCCTCGATCGCAGCACCGCTGCCGGAGTCGAGGTTGACGAGCAGCAGGACCTTCGCGCCGTTGGTGATCGCCTGCTCGGCCTGCTGCTGCTGGGCGGACTTGTCGCCCTCGGCGTTCTGGATCGTCGCGCTGATGCCGGCCTTGTCGAACGCGGCCTTGAGGAACGGCCGGTCGACCGTCTCCCAGCGAACCGAGGACTTGGAGTCGGGCAGCAGCACCGCGACCTTGCCGGCGGAGGTCGAGCTGCTGCCCCCGCCGCCACTGCCGCTGGACTTGTTGTCGTTGCTGCTGCCGCAGCCGGCTGCAACGAGCGCAAGCGCCGCCGCTCCGGCGGTCAGGGTCAGCGGCAACCGCCGCCGAGAGATATGTCGTGGTGCCCGCATGGGCCTCCTCCTGGTTGTGGTCATGCGACCTGATTGGACGTCGCCGGGAGTGGGACGTCTGACTGCCGCGCCGCGAGCTCGAGCGCGCCGAGCACTTCGGCGCGCTCGCCCAGGACTCCGGCCGTGATCCGGACGTCCTGGGCCGCGGATGGGATCGCGTAGCGGTTGACCGCTTCGCGAAGGGGGTCGAGCAGCACGTCGCCGGCGGCGCTCATGCCGCCGCCGACGATGATGAGCTCGGGGTTGAAGGCGTTGACCATCGTCGCGACGGAGCGGCCGAGGACGCGGCCGGCGTCGCCGATCGCCCGCCGCACGCCCGAGTCGCCGTCGGCGGAGAGCGCGATGACGCGCTCGAGCGTGAGGTCGTCGTCGTGGCTGCGGCGCAGCAGCTCGATGATCGCCGGGGCGCCGGCCATCGTCTCGAGGCAGCCGCGGTTGCCGCAGCGGCAGATCGGGCCGCTCTCGTCGACGAGCACGTGGCCGAGCTCGCCGGCGGTGCCGCCGTGGCCGCGGTAGATCTCGCCGTTGAGGATCAGGCCGGCGCCGATGCCGCCGGAGACCATGAGGTAGATCGCGTCGCGGGCGCCGATGCCGGCGCCGAGCGTGACCTCCGCGAGCGCGCCGAGGTTCGCGTCGTTGTCGAGGTGGATCGGGAGGTCGAGGCGTGCCTGCAGCTCGGCGACGGGGCGGATGCCCTCCCAGCCGGGAAGGATCTTGCCGGCGTGGACGGTGCCGGTCGCGCGGTCGATCGGGCCCGACAGCCCGACGCCGGCGCAGAGGAGCCGGTCGGTTTCCAGGCCCGCCTCGGCGACGGCCTCGTCGGTCAGCGTGACGGCCGCGGTCAGCGCGGCGAGGGCGGCGTTGTCGACGTCCAGGCGCTCGATGCGCTCGGCGAGGATGGTCCGCGAGAGGTCGGCGATCGCCACGTGGACCTGCTCGTGGTTGAAGTCGATCCCGAGGATCAGTCCGGCGGACTGGTCGAGCGCGAGGAGCGTCGGCGGGCGCCCCTGCTGGGAGGGGCGGTCGTCGGACTCGCGCTCGACGACGAGCCCGCTCGCCTGCAGGTCGGTGACGAGCGTCGAGACGGTCGAGCGCGAGAGCCCGGTGATGCGGGCGAGGTCCGCGCGGCTGGCGCTCCCGCGGCGGCGCAACGCATCGAGGAGCTGGCGGCGGTTGCGCTCACGAAGCGACCCGAGCGAGCCGGCGCCGGAGGATTCCATGCAGCGCACTGTGCCGAACGACACAATGATTTGTCAAGACTTCGGCAGAAAGATTCCTTCAGGCCATGTGTTTAGTGCGAAGTTCGGTCGGTTTGTGCGCTCACCTCGTGCCGCGCGAGTAGTCGCGGCGGTCGACGTCGCGGCCGATCGTGCTCGGGATACGCGCCCCCGGGGCGTCGCCGGAGCGGTCGCCGTACGGGCGCTGGTTGATCGCGCTGCCGGTGCGCGAGTAGTAGCCGTGCGCGACGGCGAAGAACATGACGAGCACGAACGCGAGGAACGCCCAGGCGCCGTGCCCGAGAATGAAGGCGGTGGTCATCACAACCCGACGGTGGCACCCCGGCGCTCCCGCGGCTGTGAGATGGCGCACATCCGCATCGGCCATCCGTGGTCACGGGTAGGAGTCGGCGGGCGCCCGTCGAACGCCGATCGGATGGCCTCCGCCACCCGGCGATCAGACACCGACGTCGTCGCGCCCCGGCCGCGGCGGGCGCCCAAGCCCGTCGAGTACAACATCCTCCTCACGGCGACGCTGTGCCTGCTCGCCGCCGGCGCGGTCATGGTCTACAGCGCGTCGTCGGCACGGACGCTGCTGGAGGGCCAGGGCGACGGCACCGTCTACCTCGTGAAGTACCTCGCCTTCGGCGCCGTCGGGCTCGTCATGCTGCAGGTGCTCGCGCGCGGCGGCCTTGAGCTGCTGCCGCGGGTCACGCCCCTGCTGCTGGGCGTGTCGTTCGTCCTGCTGCTCGCGGTGAAGGTCCCGGGGATCGGCGTCGAGATCAACGGCGCCCGGCGCTGGATCGGCGCGGGCCCGCTGCAGTTCCAGCCATCGGAGCTCTGCAAGCTCGCGCTCGTGCTCTACGCGACGACGCTGCTGGCGACGACGCCCTCGCGCCTGCGCACGCTGAAGGACGGGGCGATCGGTCCCGTGCTGCTCGTCACCGGCGCCGCGATCGTGCTCGTCGCCACCCAGCCCGACCTCGGCACGGCGCTCGTCATCGCCTTCACGATCGGCGCGCTGCTGCTCGTCGCGGGGGTCCCGCTGGCCCTGCTCGGCAAGATCGCGGGCGTCGGCGTCGTCGTCGTCCTGCTCTTCGTCCTCATCGAGCCCTACCGCGCCGCGCGCCTCACGGCGTTCATCAACCCCTGGGCGCACGCCGCCTCGTCGGGCTTTCAGTCCGTTCAGGGGCAGATCGCGCTCGGCTCGGGCGGGCTGTTCGGCGTCGGCCTCGGCGAGTCGGTGCAGAAGGTCTTCTACCTCCCGGAGGCGCATACGGACTTCATCCTCGCCGTCATCGGCGAGGAGCTCGGCGTCGCCGGCATCTGCGGGCTGCTCTTCCTCTACGGCCTGATCGGCTACGCCGGGCTGCGCACGGCGAAGGCCGCGCGGACGCGCTACACGCAGCTGCTCGCCGCCGGGCTGACGTCGCTGATCGTCTGCCAGGCGCTGCTGAACGTCTTCGCCGTCCTCGGGATCGCGCCGCTGACGGGCGTCCCGCTGCCGTTCATCTCGTCGGGATCGAGCAGCCTGCTCGTCCTGCTCGCGACGATGGGGCTGCTGCTGAACGTCGCGTCGCGCAGCTCGAGCCACCTGGCGTCGCTGCCGATGCCGGACGCCTGGGCCGGGGACGATGCGCGAGGATCCGCCGATGCACAGGGTGCTGATCGCAGCAGGCGGGACGGCCGGGCACGTGGTGCCCGCGCTGGCGGTCGCCGATCGGCTGCGGGCGGACGGCGCTGACGTCGTCTTCGTCGGCGGCCGGCGCGCGGAGGCGCAGCTCGTCCCGGCGGCGGGGTACGAGCTGCGCATGCTGCGCGTGGAGGGCCTGAGCCGGACGAACCCGCTGCGGGCGGCGCGGGCGGTCCTGCGCGCCGGCGCCGCGGTCGCCGCCGCGCACCGGATCCTCGGCGAGCTGCGCCCTTCGGTCGTCCTCGGCGGCGGAGGGTACGTCGCGGGGCCGGTCGGCCTGGCGGCGCTCATGCGCCGCATCCCGCTCGTGCTGACGGAGGCCGACAGCCACCTCGGCATGACGAACCGGCTGCTCGCCGCGCGGGCGCGCCGGGTGTGCCTCGCGTTCGCCATCGCGGGGCGCGACGGGCCGCGCTACCGCGTGACGGGCCGGCCGGTACCGCCGCCCGCTCGCGACCCGGTCGCGGCGCGGCAGCGGTTCGGTCTCGCGCCGCGCGAGCTGTGCGTGCTCGTCTTCGGCGGCTCGCTCGGCGCGCGGACGATCAACGAGGCCGCCTTCGAGGCGTTCGAGGCGGCGCCGTTTCGCGTCCTGCACGCCGCCGGCGAGCGCGACCACGCGGCGCTCGCCGCGCGCGGCGCCGGCCGCCACTACGACCTGCGCCCGTACATCGAGGACTTCGGCGACGCGCTGGCGGTCTGCGACCTCGTGGTCGCGCGCGCCGGCGGGTCGATCTTCGAGATCGCGGCGGCGGGCAAGCCGGCGATCCTCGTGCCCTACCCGCACGCGAGCGCCGACCACCAGACGTCCAACGCCCGCTGGATGGCCGACGCAGGGGCGGCCGTCGTCGTCCCCGACGACGAGCTGACGCCCGCGCGCCTGGGGCAGTTGGTCGGGACGCTGCTCGGCGACCCGTCGCGGCTTCAGGCGATGGCGGCGGCGTCGGCCGCGCTCGCGCGGCCCGGCGCGGCGCAGGACGTCGCCGACGAGGTCCTCGCGGCGGCGGGGGAGCGCGGCTCGTGAGCGCCGACTGGGACGGGCGGCGGCTGCATTTCGTCGGCCTCGGCGGCGCGGGCATGAGCGCCATCGCGCTCGTCGCTGCCGCGCTGGGCGCGAGGGTGACGGGCTCCGACCGCGCCGAGTCGCCCTACCTCGAGCGCGTGCGCGCCGCCGGGATCGTGCCGGTCATCGGGCACGACGCGGCGAACGTCCCGGCGGGCGACGACGTCGAGGTCGTCGTCTCGACGGCGATCGCGGCCGGCAACCCGGAGCGCGCGGCCGGGCGCGACCGCGGCCTGCGCGAGATCCACCGCGGCGCGCTGCTCGGCGAGCTCAGCCGCCGGCGGCGCACGATCGCGATCGCGGGCACGCACGGCAAGACGACGACGTCCTCGATGGTCGCGCACGCCCTCCTGGCGCTCGGCTGGGAGCCGTCGTACGTCATCGGCGGCGAGCTGACGACGACGGGCACGAACGCGGCCGCCGGCGCGGGCGAGTGGCTCGTCGTCGAGGCCGACGAGTCCGACCGCTCGTTCCTCGAGCTCTCATCGGAGATCGCCGTCGTGACGAACGTCGAGCTCGACCACCACACGACGTATCCGTCGCTCGCCGACCTGGAGGAGGCCTTCGGCGAGTTCCTCTGCAACGGGCTGCGGCGGGTCGTCGCCGACACGCCGGCGGCCGAGGCGTTCCTCGACCGCGTCGGGATCAACGAGGCGGCGTTCTACGGCGCGTCGGAGATCGAGCTGCACGAGGGCGGCTCGCGCTTCGTCTGGGCCGAGCGCCGGGTCGAGCTGTCGGTGCCCGGCGCGCACAACGTCGCCAACGCGGCGGCGGCGCTGACGGCGTGCGTGATCGCGGGCGCGCACCCGAAGGCCCTCGCCGGGACGCTCGCCGACTTCCGCGGCGCCGGGCGGCGCTTCGAGCGCCTCGGGACGACGGCCGCGGGCGCGCTCGTCGTCGACGACTACGCCCACCACCCGACAGAGCTGCGCGCGACGATCGCCGCGGCGCGGACGCTCGGCATGCAGCGCGTCGTGGCGGCCTTCCAGCCACATCTGTTCTCGCGGACGCAGCTGCTCGCACGCGAGTTCGGCGCGGCGCTGGCCGCCGCCGACGTCGCCGTGGTGCTCGACGTCTACCCGGCGCGCGAGCGCGCCGAGGACTTCCCCGGCGTCACCGGGCTGCTCGTCGCCGAGGCCGCCGTCGACGGCGGGCGCGGCCGCCTCGTGGCGTGGGCGCCGGGCTTCGACGACGCCGAGGCCGTGCTGCGGTCGCTGCTGCGCCCCGGTGATCTGTGCCTCGTGCTCGGCGCGGGGGACATCGACGCGCTGGGGCGGCGGCTGGTGGCTCGGTAGGTCTGCGGCGGGCTCCGCGTCTACTGCATCGATGAGGGGAGGGTGCGGGTCGCTCGTGGCGCTCATCCGGGGGGTGCGCCGGGTTTGTCAGCTTGGCACTGACAAATCCGGCGCACCCCCCGGCGAACGCACGCGGTTCCCTCAATGACGCCGTAAGCGCTCCGCCCCGTAGCGACCGACCGAGTCACCACTCAACGCCCACGAACACCGGCTCCGGCACGAGCGCCACCCCGAACGCCTCCTCCACGCCCGCCGCGATCTCGCGCGCGAGCGCCACGAGCTCCGCCGTCGTCCCGCCGCCGCGGTTGCACAGCGCCAGCGTGTGCTTCGACGAGATCGCGATCCCGTCGGCGCGCCCGTACCCCCGCGCGAAGCCGGCGCGCTCGATGAGCCACGCAGCCGATGTCTTCACGCGCCGCTCGCCCGCCGGCCACGCCGGGGGAGCGACGTCGGGCCCCAGCCGCTCCGCCACACGCGCGCCGAACGCCGCGAAGTCGCGCTCGCGCAGGATCGGGTTCGTGAAGAACGAGCCCGCGCTGACGGAGTCCGGGTCGGCCGGGTCGAGCACCATGCCCTTCCCGCGGCGCAGCTCGAGCACCGCCTCGCGCACGTCCGCGAGCGCCGCCCGCTCGCCGACCTCGATCCGCAGGCGCCGCGCGAGCTCGACGTAGCGGACCGGCCCCGAGAGCTCCGAGCGCTCGAGCGCGAACGTCACGCGCACGACCGCCCAGCGGCCGGGGTCGCGCTTGAACACGCTCGTGCGGTAGTCGAAGAGGCAGGTCTCGGCGTCGAGCTCGTGGATCTCGCCGGTCGTGCGGTCGAGCGCGCGGACGCCGACCACGACGTCGGCGACCTCCTGCCCGTAGGCGCCGACGTTCTGGATCGGCGTGGCTCCGACGGAGCCCGGGATCCCCGACAGCGCCTCGACGCCCGCCAGGCCGCCGGCGACGCAGGCGGCGACGAACGGGTCCCAGTCCTCGCCGGCGGCGACCTCGAGCCAGACGCGGCCGTCGGAGCGCTGCAGCTGCTCGGCCCCCCGCGTCGCGACGTGCACGACCGTGCCGTCGAAGCCCGCGTCGGCGACGACGACGTTGCTCGCGCCCGCGAGCACGAGCAGCGGCTCGCCGGCGCCGTCGGCGTCGCGGATGGCCGCGAGCAGCGCGTCGTCGCTCGCCGCCGCCACCATCCGCCGCGCCGGGCCGCCGAGCCGCAGCGTCGTCAGGTCGCTCAGCGGCGGGGAGGCGGGCACGCCGGGAACCCTACGCGGCAGGGTCCCGGCCGCCGGCGCCGAACATCGCCCCGATGCTCTTCGCCCGCCGCCGGACCCGCGTGATCCTCGCCGCGGTCGTTCTCGTCGCCGTCCTCGTGCCGCTCGGGATGTGGCTGCGCAACAGCTCGCTCGTCCGCGTCGAGCACGTCACCGTCACCGGCATCGCGGGCCGGCAGGCGGTTGCGATCCGCGGCGCGCTCACCGAGGCCGCGCTCGACATGTCGGTCCTCGACGTCCGCGACGACGCGCTGCGGATCGCCGCCGAGCCCTATCCGATCGTGCGCAGCCTGCGCACGACGACCGACTTCCCGCACGGCCTGACGATCACGGTCAACGCCTACGAGCCCGTCGCCGCCCTGAGGTCCGGCGCCGACCTCACGCCGGTGGCCGCCGACGGAACGATCCTGCGCGGCACGTCGACGCGCGGCCTCCCCGTCGTCGGCGTGCGCTCGACCCCCGGAGCCGGCCGCGTCCGCGACGCCCGGTCCCTGCGCGCGATCGGCCTGCTGGCTGCCGCGCCGGCCGCCCTGCGCGCTCGCGTGTCGCGCGTGTACCGCGGGCCGACCGGCCTCGCCGCGACGCTCGAGAACGGCCCCAAGCTCTACTTCGGCGGCAGCGGGGAGTTCGCGGCCAAGTGGGGCGCCGCTGCGGCGGTGCTCGGGAACGGCACGTCGAAGGGGGCGCGCTACATCGATCTGCGCGTGCCCGGGCGCCCGGTGGCCGGTGGCCTCAAACCGCGGACGCCCGACTCTCAACCTCAACTATAGGTTGATGGCACCCGAAACACATTTCTCCTGCACTGGTCGAGAGTCGCGCGATCTGCAACAGTTCTTGCGCGGATAGACTTTGCGTTGACATCCGTTCCGGCCCGTGCTTACTGTGGTTTCCGCAGTACCGGGCCGGAGAGCCAGAATCTCTCAACGCTAACTCAAGGGTCGGACGCTCCCTCATGGAATCCAGCAGCAGCTATCTAGCCGTCATCAAGGTCGTCGGTGTCGGCGGCGGCGGCACGAACGCGGTCAACCGCATGGTTGACGCGGGTCTGCGCGGCGTGGAGTTCATCTCGGCCAACACGGACGCCCAGGCGCTGCAGATGACGGACGCCGACATCAAGCTCAACATCGGCCACGACCTCACGAAGGGTCTCGGCGCCGGCGCCAACCCCGAGGTCGGCTTCGGCGCGGCCGCCGAGTCGCGCGACGACATCAAGGAGGCGCTCAAGGGCGCCGACATGGTCTTCGTCACCGCGGGCGAGGGCGGCGGCACCGGCACCGGCGCGGCCCCGGTCATCGCGGAGATCGCGAAGAACGAGATCGGCGCGCTGACCGTCGGCGTCGTGACGAAGCCGTTCGAGTTCGAGGGCAGCCAGCGCACGCGCCAGGCGGAGGAGGGCATCGCCCGCCTGCGCGAGGTCGTCGACACGCTCATCGTCATCCCGAACGAGAAGCTCCTGTCGGTCATCGAGCGCCGCACGACGATGCTCGACGCGTTCCGCGAGGCCGACAACGTCCTGCGCCAGGGCGTCCAGGGGATCACCGACCTCATCACGATCCCCGGCCTCATCAACCTCGACTTCGCCGACGTCCGCACGATCATGCAGGACGCCGGCTCGGCGCTTATGGGCATCGGCACCTCCAACGGCGAGAACCGCGCCGCCGAGGCCGCGCGCATCGCGATCTCCAGCCCGCTCATCGAGGAGAACGTCGAGGGCGCCACCGGCATCCTGCTGAACATGACCGGCGGCCGCGACCTCGGCCTCTTCGAGGTCAACGAGGCCGCCGAGATCGTCCGCGAGGCCGCCTCTCCGGATGCGAACATCATCTTCGGCGCGGTCATCGACGAGGCGCAGGGCGACGAGGTCCGCGTGACCGTCATCGCCACGGGCTTCGACCACGGGCGCGCCCGCCCGCGCTCGGCCGCGCAGGAGACGCGCTCGAGCGCGCGCGACCGCGACCGCGGCCCGCGCTACGACGATCGCCAGCGCTCGTCGCTGGAGATCCCCGACGACGACATCGACATCCCGTCGTTCCTGCGCTGACGCACCCCGCCGCAGCGCCGAAAATGTTCAGCCGCGGCGGCGCCGGGAACACGCGGGCGCTTCGCTAGCCTCCGGGCGGTGACAACGCCGACACTGAAGCGCACGCCGCTCTTCGACGCCCACGTCGAGGCGGGCGCCAAGCTCGTGCCCTTCGGCGGCTGGGAGATGCCGGTGCAGTACCGCGACGGCATCCGCGCGGAGCACCTCGCCGTCCGCAGGGCGTCGGGCATCTTCGACGTCTCGCACATGGGCGAGGTCGACGTCCGCGGCCCCGACGCGGAGGCCTTCCTCCAGCACCTCTACTCCAACGACCTCGCGAAGATCGCGATCGGCGGCGCGCAGTATGCGGTCCTCTGCAACGAGGACGGCGGCGTCCGCGACGACCTCTTCACGTACCGCCTGGACGTCGGCCACTACCTCACGGTCACGAACGCCGCCAACCACGACGCCGACTTCGCATGGATCGCCGGCCACGCGGAGGGCTTCGACGTCGAGGTCGCCGACGTCGCCGACAGCTACGCGATGCTCGCCGTCCAGGGCCCGGTCGCGCGCGAGATCGTCCAGGCGCTGTCCGACAGCCCGCTGCCCGCGCGCATGCACGCCGAGCGGCGCGTCATCCACGGCCGTGAGGCGCTCGTGTGCGGCACGGGCTACACCGGCGAGGACGGCGTCGAGCTGCTCGTCGACCCCGCCGACGCGACCGACCTGTGGGAGACGATCGTCGCCCGCGGCGCCACGCCCTGCGGCCTCGCCGCGCGCGACACGCTGCGCCTCGAGGTCTGCTTCCACCTCTACGGCAACGACCTCTCCGCCGACCGCAACCCGATCGAGGCCGGCCTCGGCTGGGCCTGCGCCGAGGACACGGGCTTCATCGGCTCCGAGGCCGTGCGCGCCGCTCGCGCGAACGGCACCGCCGAGCAGCTCGTCGCCTTCAAGCTCACCGGTCCCGGCATCGCCCGCCAGGGCAACGCGGTCGTGGGCGGCGGCGTCGTGACGAGCGGGACGATGTCGCCGTCGCTCGACGTCGGGATCGGGATGGCCTACGTCCCGGCAGCGTCCGCGGCCGTCGGCAGCACGCTGGACATCGACGTCCGCGGCAAGACCCGCCCGGCGGTCGTCGCGAAGAAGCCCCTGTATCGCCCCCCCAGCAAGGAGCACGATGGCTGACGCGAGCTACCCGGACGACCGGCTGTACCACCCCGACCACGACTGGGCGCTCGTCGACGACGGCGTCGGGACGTTCGGGATCACCTGGTTCGCGCAGGACGCGCTCGGCGAGGTCGTCTTCTTCGATCCGCCCGAGGTCGGGACGTCGGTCACCGCGAACGAGTTCTACGCGGAGGTCGAGTCCGTCAAGGCCGTCTCCGACGTCATCGCGCCGATGTCGGGGGAGATCATCGAGGTCAACACGGGGCTCGCCGACACGCCGGAGGCGATCAACGAGGATCCCTACGGCGGCGGCTGGATGGTCAAGGTCAAGCTGTCGGACCCGACCGAGGCCGAGGGGCTCATGAACGCCGCCGCCTACACGGAGTCGCTCGCTTGAGCGGCTACACCGGCGTCACCGAGCAGGACCTCGAGATCATGCTCGGCGCCATCGGCGTCGGCTCGATCGAGGAGCTGTTCGACTCGATCCCCGCGGGCGTGCGCCTGCGCCGCCCGATCGACCTGCCGCCCGGCAAGCCCGAGCAGGCCGTCTACGCCGAGCTGCGCCGCCTCGCCGCGCGCAACGTGTCCGCCGAGGACGAGATCACGTTTCTCGGCGCCGGGATGTACGACCACTACGTCCCGTCGATCGTCGACATGCTCATGTCGCGATCGGAGTTCCTCACGCCCTACACGCCCTACCAGCCGGAGATCAGCCAGGGCGGTCTGCAGGTCATGTTCGAGTACCAGACGGCGATCTCCGAGCTCACCGGCCTGCCGGTCTCCAACGCCTCCGTCTACGAGGGCCCGAGCGCCGTCGGGGCCGCCGCCTACCTCGCGAAGCTCGCGAACAGGCGCCCGCGCGTCCTCGTCAGCCGCGGGGTGCACCCGGACAGCCGCGCGACGCTCCAGACGCTCGCCGTCGGCTACGGCACGACCGTCGACGAGATCGCCCTCGACGACGGCGTCACGGACCTCGACGCGCTGCGCGCCACGATGGGCGACGACGTCAGCGCCGTCATCCTCCAGCAGCCGAACTTCCTCGGCGCGATCGAGGACGTCACGGCGATCTCCGAGGCCGCCCACGAGCACGGCGCGCTGTCGATCGTCGCCGCCGACCCGCTGACGCTCGGCGTCCTCGAGGCGCCCGGCAACCAGGGTGCCGACGTCTGCGTCGGCGAGGGCCAGACGCTCGGCAACCGCCTCGACTTCGGCGGCCCCTCCTTCGGCTTCTTCGCCGCGACCGAGGCCCACATCCGCCGGATGCCCGGCCGGATCGCGGGCGAGACGACCGACGTCGACGGCCGCCGTGGCTTCGTCCTCACGCTCCAGACGCGCGAGCAGCACATCCGCCGCGAGAAGGCGACGTCGAACATCTGCACCTCGCAGGCGCTCAACGCCCTCGGCGGCGTCGTGTATCTCAGCTGGCTCGGCCGCCAGGGGCTGACCGAGCTCGCCGAGCTCATGCTCCAGCGCACGCACTACGCGCGCGAGACGCTCGCGGCGCTCGACGGCGTCAGCAAGCTCCACGACCGGCCGGTCGTGCGCGAGTTCGCGCTCGCACTCGACGTCGGCTCGGTCCGCAAGGTCCTCGACCGCTGCGCCGCCGCCGGCGTCAACGCCGGCTACGCGCTCGGCCGCACGTACGACGAGCATCCCGACGGGCTGCTCGTCGCGATCACCGAACAGCGCACGCGCGCCGACATCGACCGGCTGGCCGAGGTCCTCGGTGAGGCCGTCGCCGCCGAGCGCGCGACCGCCGAGGTGCCGGTATGAGCGCGCTCGCCGTGGCGTCGTCCGTAGGTCGGAGCCTGCGATGACCGACGGTCGAGACATGCAATCGCCGCAGCAGCGCGAGCGCGCGACGACGATCTTCGAGAAGGGCGCCTCCGGCCGGCGGGCGTTCATTGCTCCGAAGCTCGACGTTCCGCACGTCGACGGTCTGATCCCCGAGGGCCTGCGGCGCGCCGCGGGGCCGCGGCTGCCGGAGGCGACCGAGCCCGAGATCGTCCGCCACTACGTGAACCTCTCCAAGCGCAACTTCGACCTCGACTCGGGCTTCTATCCGCTCGGCTCGTGCACGATGAAGCACAACCCGCGCCTGCACGAGCGCGTCGCCGCGCTGCCCGGCCACGCGCGCCTGCACCCGGCGCAGGACCCGCGCCGCGCCCAGGGCGCGCTCGAGCTGATGTACGAGCTGCAGGGCGCGCTGGCGGAGATCGCCGGGCTGCCGCACGTCTCGCTGCAGCCGTCGGCGGGGTCGCACGGCGAGCTCGCCGGCGTCCTGCTGACCCGCGCCTACCACGCCGATCGCGGCGAGAACCGCACGAAGGTCCTCACGCCCGACAGCGCCCATGGGACGAACCCCGCGACGGTGACGATGGCCGGCTACGACGTCGTGAAGGTCGCGCTGGACGCCGCCGGCGGCGTCGACGTCGAGGACCTGCGCGCGAAGGCCGACGAGAGCGTCGCCTGTCTCATGCTCACGAACCCGAGCACGCTCGGCATCTTCGACCCGAACATCGAGGAGATCGCGCGCATCGTCCACGACGTGGGGGCGACGCTCTACTACGACGGGGCGAACCTCAACGCGGTCATGGGCTACTCGCGGCCCGGCGACATGGGCTTCGACATCGTGCACTTCAACCTGCACAAGACGTTCACGCAGCCGCACGGCGGCGGCGGGCCGGGCGCCGGCCCGATCGCCGTGAGCGACCGGATCGAGCCGTACCTGCCGCGCCCGCAGGTCGTGCGCATCGCACGGTCCAACGGCGGGCCGCCGACGTACGACCTCGACGAGAACCGCCCGAAGTCGATCGGCAAGCTGCGCGGCTTCCAGGGCAACTACGGGGTGTTCGTCCGCACCTACGCATATATCCAGTCGCTCGGCGGCGAGGGGCTGAAGGACGTCAGCGAGGTCGCGGTCCTCAACGCCAACTACCTCCTCGCGCGGCTGCGCGAGCGTGTCGGCGAGCACCTGCCGCTCGCGTTCGGTGAGCGCTGCATGCACGAGTTCGTCCTCAGCGGCGCGCCCATGAAGAAGGAGCTCGGGATCCGCACCCTGGATCTCGCCAAGCGCCTGCTCGACCACGGCATGCACCCGCCGACGGTCTACTTCCCGCTCGTCGTCGACGAGGCGCTGCTCGTCGAGCCGACGGAGACCGAGACGCGCGAGACGCTCGACCTCTTCGTCGAGGCGATCGCCGCGATCGTCGAGGAGGCCGCCGCCGACCCCGAGATCGCCCGCAACGCGCCCTACACGACGCCGGTGCGCCGCCTCGACGAGGCCGGGGCCGCGAAACGCCCGCGCGTGCGCGAGACCTTGTAGCGCTCATCACGAAACGGCCGCCGGTCGATGGCGGGACTGGACGGTTGACTGTTGCGGCCGGGCGCGCGGACCCCTACCGTCCCCTGCGGGGTGGCTCGCCGCGGGACAATCACGACGGTCTGGCTGGTGGGGGCGCTCCTCGTGCTCATCGGCGCGTCCGCGCCCGCGGCCTCGGCGGCGCGCGCCGCGCGCTATGACGCCGACACCGTCATCGTGCAGTACCGCGATCGCGCGCCCGCCGCGCAGCGCTCGCTCGCCGCCCGGTCGGCCGGCGTGCTCGAGACGCTCGGGCGCATCACCGGCCTCGGCGCGCGGCTCGTCCACGTCAGCGGCGACCCCGCGCGCGTCGCCGAGCGGCTGAACCGCTCCAGCGCCGTCGTCTACGCCGAGCCCAACTTCATCTACCGCGCGGCCGCGGTCCCCAACGACCCGCTCTACGGCCAGCTCTACGGCCTCGGCGCGATCAGCGCCCCGGCGGGCTGGGAAGCCGCCGGCCTCGGCGCCTTCCCCGCGACCGGCGGCGCGGAGATCGGCATCGTCGACACCGGCATCGCCGCCGGCCACGAGGACCTCGCCGGCAAGGTCGTCGCCTGTGCCGGCGTGCGCTCCTTCGGGCTCAACGTCCTGAACCTCATCACGCTGCCGATCCTCGACGACCCGTCGCTCGTCCCCGGGCGCTGCGCCGACGACGAGGGCCACGGCACGCACGTCGCCGGCACGGCCGCGGCGATCGCGAACAACGGCCGCGGGATCGCGGGCGTCTCGTTCGCCTCGCCGCTGGCGGTCTGCAAGGCGCTCGACAGCCACGGCCAGGGCTCGCTCGCCGGCATCGCCAACTGCATCACGTACGTCAGCGGGCAGGGCGCGAAGATCGTCTCGCTGTCGGTCAGCGGCCCGAACTCGACGACGCTCGCCAACGCCGTCGGCGCCGCGAGCGCCAACGGCTCGCTGCTCGTCGCGGCCGCCGGCAACGACGGCGCGGCGACCCCGAGCTATCCCGCGGCCTACCCGCAGGTCGTCTCCGTCGCCGCGATCGACCGCAACGACGCGCACGCGCCGTTCTCGACCGCGAACGCCGACGTCGAGCTGGCCGCGCCCGGCGTCGACATCCTCTCGACCTGGAACGACGGCGGCTACCGGACGCTCTCGGGCACGTCGATGGCGACCCCGCACGCCGCCGGCGTCGCGGCCATCATCGCCGCGCGCGACCCCGCGGGCGGACCGGCGGCGTGGCGCGCGAAGCTCGACGGCGCCGTCGACGACCTCGGCCCCAAGGGCCGCGACCCGCAGTTCGGCTTCGGCCGCGTGGACCTGCGCAAGGCCGTCGCGCCGTAGGCCGGTAGCCTGCGGCGCCGTGGCTCCCGTTATCTTCTCCGGCATCCAGCCGACCGGCAGCAAGCACCTCGGCAACTACATCGGCGCGATCAAGCAGTACGTCGCCGGCCAGGACCGCGGCGACCCCGCGATCTACTGCATCGTCGACCTCCACGCGACGACGGTGCCCTACGAGCCCGCCGAGCTGCGCGACCGCGTCCACGACACGACGGCGATCCTCCTCGCCGCGGGCCTCGATCCCGATCGCTGCATCCTCTTTCGCCAGGGCGACGTCCGCGAGCACACCGAGCTGAGCTGGCTGCTGACCTCGGTCACGCCCGTCGGAGAGCTCGACCGCATGCACCAGTTCCGCGACAAGTCCACCGCGCAGCGCCGGCTCGTCTCCGCCGGGCTGCTCTTCTATCCGGTGCTGATGGCCGCCGACGTGCTCGCCTATCGCGCGCACGAGGTGCCGGTGGGGGAGGACCAGCGCGAGCACGTCGAGCTCATGCGTCGCGCCGCGGAGCGGTTCAACGCGCGCTTCGGCGAAGGCGTGCTCGTCGTGCCCGAGCACCGGATCCCCGACGTCGGCGCGCGCATCCGCGACCTCCAGGAGCCGGAGCGCAAGATGTCGACGACCGGCGGCACCGAGCAGGGGACGGTCTACGTCCTCGACGAGCCCGCGGTGATCCTGCGCAAGTTCAAGCGCGCCGTCACCGACTCCGGCACGGAGATCGTCCGCGGTGCCGGCAAGCCCGGCGTGACGAACCTCATCGACATCCTCGCGGCCGTCCGCGGGGTCGGTCCCGAGACGGTCGAGGCGCAGATGCGCGGCGCGCGCGGATACGGCGACCTCAAGGCCGCCGTCGCCGAGGCCGTCAGCGCCGAGCTCGGGCCGGTCCAGGAGCGCTATCGCGCGATCCGCGAGGACTCCGCCGCACTGGAGGACGTCCTCGCGGCAGGCGCCGAGAAGGCGCGCGCGATCGCGTCGGCGACCCTCGCCGATGTGCGCGAGGCGATGGGTGTCGGACCCGCGCGACGTTAGTCGCGTGCTCACGCTACTGTCGCGCCATGCCTAAGAACAATGAACGCGGTGCCCTCAGTGGATTCGACGTCATCCTCATCCTGGTGATGGCGTTTCTGCTGCTCGGCATTTCGCTGCTCATCGCGTTTTCGTAGCACCTCTGGGGAGGGGCTGACGCACCCGTTGTCCACCGTCGGCATTAGCCTGCGCGGATGAACGCTGCCTCGCTCGAACTCGATCTCGAGGTCTTCTCGGGTCCGTTCGACCTGCTCCTGACCCTCGTGCTGCGCGAGGAGGTCGACCTCCTCGAGGTCGCGCTGGCGGACGTCGTGCTCGCCTACCTCGATCATCTCGAGGCGCGCGGCGAGCTCGACCTCGACGTCGCCACCGAGTTCCTCGTGCTCATCGCCGCGCTGCTGGAGCTCAAGTCGCGCCTGATGCTGCCGCGGGCCGACGATGCCCTGGAGGACTTCGACCCCGGCGAGGCCGCCGAGGAGCTGCTCGCCCGGATGCTCGACGCCCGCCGCTACCGGCACGCGGCCGATCACCTCGCGGCGCGCCTCGCCGGCGAGCACGGCATCCGCTACCGCTCCGCGCCGTTGCCGCCCGCGCTGCGCCGGCGCAATCTCGCCGAAGCCCCCAGCGCGGTCTACGACCCGCGGCGCCTGGGCCGGGCGCTCGGCGGGCTGCTGCGCGTGCCCCCGCCGATCAACCTCGGCCACATCACCGTCCCGCGCGTGACGACCGCCGAGCGGCTGACGCACCTGCGCACGCTCCTGCGCCGCGGCGGCTGCACGTTCGACGAGGCCGTCCGCGGCGCCGATCGCGTCACCGTCGCCGTGACGCTGTTCGCGCTGCTCGAGCTCTACAAGCAGGGCGAGGCGACCTGGACGCAGCCCGAGCCGTTCGGCGCGATCGACATCTCGCCGGCCCGGCGGGACCAACGTGACGCGATCGCCGGGGCGCTGTGACCGAGCTCGCGAAGATCGTCGAGGCGCTGCTGTTCCTCTCGCCGGACCCGGTCGCGGTCGCCGAGCTCGCCGAGGCCGCCGCCTGCGGCGAGGACGAGATCGCCGCGGCACTCGCCGAGCTCGACCGCGCCTACGCCCCTGGGGAGCGCGGCCTGCAGCTCAAGCGCGTTGCGGGCGGCGTCGCGCTCGCGACCGACCCGGTCGCCGAGGAGGCCGCCCGCCGGCTGCTGGCCAAGCCGCGCACCCCGCCGCTGACGCCCGCGCAGGCCGAGACGCTCGCGATCGTCGCCTACCTGCAGCCCGTCTCGCGCCCGGAGATCACGCGCATCCGCGGCGTCGCCGCCGAGTCGGCGAGCTCCACGCTCGAGGAGCGCGGCTTCATCGAGGAGGCGGGCCGCTCGCAGTTCGGCGCCGTCCTGTACCGCACGACCGACCTCTTCCTCAAGCTGTTCGGGATCGACTCGCTCAAGGCGCTGCCGAGCATCGCCGAGTGGGATCCGACACCGGAGGAGGAGTCCGACCTGCGCGAGCGCCTGCTGCGGGCGGGCGAGCAGCGCGCGGGCGACGCCGCGGCGCAGTGAGGTCGCCGCGTGCGTTGTGGCCGACGCACATGTTCAGCCCGTGGTCGGAGTACAGCGGCGGAATCAGATCGAACGCCTCGTCGACGGCCCTGCCGGTCAGCTCGACCCAGGCCCGGCGGATCGCGTCGCGGTCGTCGTAGGCGGGGCGGGCCGACCGGATCGGCCCTGTCGTCGTGCGTCATCGTGTACGGCGTGCTGACGACCACCCACGGCTACGCCACCTGGCTGCTGAGCAGGCGGGCGCCCGGCCGTCGTGCGGCGATGGTGCTCGGCGGGGTCCTGCCCGACCTGCCGGCCTGGGGGATCGCGGTCGTGACGACGCGGCCGGGGCGCGGCGGCGACGTGGTCGCCCGCGTGTACTCCGGTCGCCGCGCGCGGTGGCTGCATCAGGGCGTGCACAGTGCGTTCGCTCCGCTGCTGCTGTGGGCCGCGTCGCCGGCGGACGGGCAGGGGCGTGCGCTCGCCCGCGGATGGGCAGGGCACCTGGCGGTCGATCTGCTGACGCATCACAGCGACGCGTGGCCGATGCTCTGGCCGGTGACCGATCGCCGCTGGGCGTCCCCGGTGTCCTACTGGGAGAACGACCGCCACGCGCGCGGACTGCGAGCCGCCGAGCTCGGAGCGATCGCCTGCACCGCGATCATGCCCGGCGCGCGGTCGAGTCGCCTCGCCGCGCTCCCGGCGTTCCTCGTCGCCGCGAGCGGCGCCGCCGTCGCAGCGCGCGTGCGTGGCTGCTGACCAGGCCGCGAGCGCCGCGCTACAGCTCGCGCACGAGGATCGCCCCGGGCCAGTCGCCGACGCTGAAGGAGCCGGTGCGCGTGAAGCCCAGGCGCTCGTACTGCGCGGGCAGCTCGGAGACGCCGGCCCAGCAGTCCACGCGCAGCTGGGCGACGCCGGCAGCGCGCGCGACGTCGAGCGCGTGCTCGACGAGCAGGGCTCCGATGCCGCGCCCGCGCCACCCGGCCGCCGTGAGGAGGACCTGGACGTAGAGCTCGCCGCGGTCGGGAGGGGGAACGTAGTCGTGGGCGTCGCCGAGGACGATCGCGCCGGCCGGTTCGCCACCCACCGCGTCCTCGGGCACGGCGAACCAGAGCCCGCCGCCCGCGGCCCACGCGCGCGCCTTCGCGACGCGCGCGGGCTGCTCGGAGAACGGCGCGCTGCCCCACTGGCCGGTCTGGCCGCGCGCGACCATCCACGCGACGGCGCCGTCGAAGAGGGCCAGCAGCGCCGGCGCGTCGTCCGCGCCGCCGTGGCGAAGCCTCACGCCGACGTCGCGGCGAGCTGCCCGCAGGCCGCCGCGATGTCGCGTCCGCGCGTGAGGCGCACCGTCGCGCGCAGGCCGTGCTCCTCGAGGACCGCGCGGAAGGCGTGGATCGCGTCGGGCCCCGAGCCGTCGAAGGAGCCGGTCGGGTTGTACGGGATGAGGTTGACCTTGAAGATCTTCGGATCGAGGACGTTCGCGAGCGCGACGGCCTGCTCGTAGCGGTCGTTGACGCCGGCGAGCATGACGTACTCGACGAACACCTGGCGGCGCTTGGCGGCGTGGAAGCGGCGGCAGGCCTCGAGGACGTCGGCGAGCGGATAGCGGTCGTTGACCGGCATGAGCTCGCTGCGCAGGGCGTCGTCGGCGGCGTGCAGCGAGAGGGCCAGGCGGACCGGCATGTCGGTCTCGGCGAGGCGGTCGATGCCCGGGATCCAGCCGACCGTCGAGATCGCCGTGCGCCGGTGCGTGACGCCGACGTCGGGCAGCCGCCGGCACGCGCCGAGCACCCCGTCGAGGTTCATCATCGGCTCGCCCATGCCCATGAAGACCACATGGTCGACGCCCTCGATACGCCTGAAGTGCAGCGCCTGGTCGAGGATCTCCGAGCTCGTGAGGTTGCGCCCGAACTTCATCGCGCCCGTCGCGCAGAACGTGCACGTCAGCGGGCAGCCCGACTGCGACGACAGGCACAGCGAGCGGCGGCCGTCCCTGTAGCGCATGAGGACGGCCTCGACGGCCCGGCCGTCGTGCGTGTGCAGCAGCGCCTTGACCGTGCCGTCGGACGCGTGCGCCTCGTCGGCGAGCGTCAGCGTCGAGAACGGCACCTCCTGCTCGAGCCGCGCGCGCAGGGCGGCCGGCAGGTCGGTCATCTCGTCGTAGCCGCGCGCGCCGCGCGCCGCCCAGCTCCAGACCTGGCGGGCCCGGAAGCCGGGCTGACCGGCGCCGGCGAGCGTGCGCTGGAGGAGCTCGAGGTCCATCGGCCCATCGTAGGGCCCGCGGCCCAGAAATTGTGCTACAGTGACGCACAATGCGAGCGGTCGGCGTGAGAGAACTGCGGCAGAACCTGTCGCGATATCTGCAGGCGGTCAAGGCCGGGGAGGCCCTCGTGGTCACCGAGCATGGCCGGGAGGTTGCGCGGCTCGTCCCCTCCGGCCCGGCCGACGACCCCGTCGCGCGCCTGGCGGCAACCCGCGGCGCCACGCTCCCGACGGGATCGCTCTGCGACGTCGGGGCCGGCCTCCCGCCCGCGGGTGGCCCGCCGAGCGGCGACGTGCTCGACCGCCAGCGCGAGGAGCGCCTCTGATGGCGACCCTGGCCTATCTCGACACGTCGGCCTACGTCAAGGTGCCGCTGGGCGAGCCGGAGCGCGCCGCGCTGCTGTCCGCGCTGGAGCCGTATGTCGCCGTGTCGAGCTGGCTGCTCGCCGTCGAGGCGGTGCGCGCCTGCGCGCGCTATGGCCAGGAGTACGCGGACGCCGCACGCGCGGGCCTGCGCAGCGTCTCCCTGCTGGCGCTCGACGAGCCGGTGCTGACCGTGGCGCAGACGCTGGGGCCGCCGCTGCTGCGGACGCTCGACGCGCTGCACCTGGCCACGGCCCTCAGCCTCGCGGCAGATCTCGCGGTGCTCGTGACCTACGACGACCGGCTCGGCGACGCGGCCTCGGCGGCCGGGCTGACCGTCGTCTCACCGCGGTAGCGCGGGCGGGCGGCCCCTGATCAGCGCAGGTCGTCGAACTCGAAGTACGCGCTGCCCACGGCGGCGAGCATCTTCACGCCGTCCTGCGCGAGCTCGCGGGCGCCCTCGGTGTGGCAGTGCTCGGCGATGTACTTGCGGCCGCCGAGCTCGGGCTCGATCGCCCACGCGCCGGCGGTGACGTTCGCGAGCTCCGCGCGCACGAGCCCGACCCACCAGCGCAGCGCGTCCTCGTCGCCCATGCGCGACGTCAGGGCGGTCGCGCGCAGGCCGTCCTCGGTCAGCGGCTCGAGCACCATGACGAACGACTCCGGGTTGCGCACGAGGTGCTGCATCTGGTTGACGGCGCCGACGTAGAACTCGCCCCTGCGCAGGCAGATCCGGCGCACGGGCTCGAACTGCGCGATCGCGGCGGCGAGGTCCCCGCCGAGCGGGACGGCGACCGAGCCGTAGGTCGGATACCAGCGCTCGATCGAGATGTGCAGCTCGCGCTCGCTCGCCCAGCGCGAGGCGATCTCGACGAGCTCCTCGCGCGTCGCGTGCAGGGGCAGCGCGAAGTGCGTCATCTCCGGGAGGAAGGGGTTGGGGACCACCTGCGACCATCGTAGGCGTGCGCCTTGCCAAATTCCTCGCCCACGCCGGCGTCGCCTCCCGACGTGGCGCGGAGGAGATCATCCGCGACGGGCGCGTGACGATCGGCGACAGGATCGTCACCGACCCCGCCCGCGACGTCGACGTCGACAGCGGCGTCGCGGTCGACGGAAAGTTCCTGGAGGGCATCGAGGAGCGGATGGTCTTCATCGTCCACAAGCCCTCCGGCGTCCTGTCGACGGCCCGCGACACGCACGGCCGCAAGACCGTCATCGACCTCGTCCCGGGGCGCGGCGCGCGGCTGTACCCCGTCGGCCGCCTCGATCAGGACAGCACCGGGATCATCCTCGTGACGAACGACGGCGACCTCGCCCAGCGCCTGACGCACCCCTCCTTCGAGGTCCCGCGCGTGTACCGGGCGACGGTCCACCCGTCGCCCGTGCCCGAGTACGCGCTGCGCACCCTGCGCGAGGGCGTCGAGCTCGACGACGGCCGTACGGCTCCCGCGAAGGTCCGCCAGCTCAAGGCGGGGGTGCTCGAGATCACGATCCACGAGGGGCGCAACCACCAGGTCAAGCGCATGTGCGAGGCCATCGGGCACCGCGTCCGCACGCTCGAGCGCATCCGCTTCGGGCCGCTGCGCCTCGACGACCTGCCCGAGGGCGCGCACCGGCGCCTCAAGCAGGCCGAGGTCGAGGGCCTGCGGCGCGGCGTGACGCGCCCGTAGTCAGGCGGTGTCGGGGTGCGTCACGCGGCGCTCGGCGATGAGCCGGCCCGTGATCTGGCTCCAGCGGCCGAGGCGGTTGCGCAGCGTCGCCGACGACGGCACGTCCTTGCGGCCGGCGGCGTAGCGGTCGTAGGCGGCGACGGTCGGGATCTCTCCGAGCTCGCCGACGACCGTCCGCAGCGCGTTCCAGCAGCTCTCGGCCGTCCAGCGGCGGGGACGCGCGTGCTCGGCGGTGTGCGCCGGGACGAGGCCGGCGGCGCGGACGGCGTTCGTCCACCGGCCGGTCCGGTTGACGACCGTCGGCAGGCTCGGGAGATCGAGCTCGCGCGCGAGCGCCCCGTACTCCTTCGCGGTCGGCACGCGGTCCAGGCGCCCGGCCACGGATGTCAGCGCGGCGACGATGTCGCGGTCGGAGTACGTCTTCGCGATCGCGCGGTCGACGGCGAGGCTCGCCCGGCGCGCGTCGCGATCGAGATCCGTCGCCGCCCGCGCGATGGCGGTACGGCAGGCGGTGACCTGCAGGCCGAGGGCGACGGCGGCGCTGCCCGGCACGGCGCCGCCGCGCCATAGCGCAAGCAGTTCGGGGAGACGCGCCTCGACCTCCTGGTCGACCCGGCGCCGGCGGGCCGCCGCGACGACCTGGGGGTCGGGCGCGCCGTACTCGCGCAGGATCTGGCGGACACGCTCGCGCGACACGCCGAAGCCCAGGGCGATCTCGTCGAGGCTCTTGCCCTGCTCGCGCAGCGCGATCATCCGCGGCCCGCGCGCGCGGCCGGTCGTGCGCGACCGCAGTCTCCGAGAGCTCGCAGTTGCGCCTGGTCTGTCATCGCCTGGCGATGGCGCGCTCGCCGGTGTCCGCATTTCGGAGCCCCCGCTCACCTCGCACTCTCACTCCCGCCCAGCACGTGAATATTCGAAAAAACGCGTACTCGCAATGACCATAGTCGAAAGGTCCTCAGGCGTCTATGCCCCCGGCGCCAACGGACCATCTAGGGTCGCCGCGATGCTCCGTGCGCTCGAGGCCATGGCCGGGACGACGCTCGCCGCGCTGCTCGCGGCGCTGTCGCTCGCGGCGCCCGCAGGCGCCTACGAGTTCGGGCCGGGCATCCGCCAGGCCGGGCCCGAGCAGATCGTCCGCGACTGGTCGGCGGACCGCTGCGACTTCGACGACTTCCCCGACGCGCCGGCGCGGGCGTTCCGCGACGCCCAGGGCCAGACGCAGCTCATCGCCGCCGCGCCGGCAGGCCGGCGGATGCGCGGCCCGAGCCTCGACGCGCTCACGCGCGACTGCGGCGTGATCATGCGCTCGCGGATGAGCGCCGATCCAGCGGCGTTCGCCCAGCGCGAATGGCTCGCGGCGACGTGGACGCGCGACGGCAGGACGATCGATGCGCTCGTCCACGACGAGTTCCACGGCCTCACGACCCCACTGGGGTGCCTCGCGCTGTCGCAGGCGGGTTGCTGGTACAACGCCGTCACCGCAGCGCGCTCGGTCGACGGCGGCGGGACATACGAGGCCGCCCCCGCGCCGGGCAACCTCGTCGCCGGCGTCCCCTGGCGCTACGTCGACGGCACCGGGCCGTACGGGATCTTCGAGCCGAGCAACATCATCCGCGCGCGCCGGCCGGGGGAGGGAGTGACGTACTTCTACGTCCTCGTGCACGTCGAGGACTACCCGCGCGCCGCCCCGGTGCAGCACGTCGGCGTATGCCTCATGCGCACGCGCGACCTCGCCGCGCCGGCGACCTGGCGCGCCTGGGGCGGGAAGGCGTTCGACGTGCGCTTCGCCAACCCCTACGCGGAGACCCCCGCGCCCGCCGCCCACGTCTGCAAGCCGGTCGCCTTCGACGCGATCGAGAAGATGAACTCGAGCCTGACGTACAACTGGCACCTGCGCCGCTATGTCGTCGTCGGCATGTCCAGCCGCTACGACGGCGCGCAGCACCGGGCGGTGTCGGGCTTCTACTACGCGACCTCCAAGGACCTCGTCTCCTGGACCCCGCGCCGGCTGCTCATGGAGGCCGCGCTGCCGTGGACGTGCCCGACCGGCAGCGAGCGGCAGGTCGCCTATCCGTCGCTGCTGGATCCCCACAGCCCGTCGCGCAACTACGAGACGACGGGACAGCACCCGTCGCTGTACTTCACGCGCTTCAACGACCGCTGCCTGCTCGCCCTCGGGGCGGACCGCGACCTCGTGCGGATCCCGATCGAGTTGAACCCATAGAGTCGCGACCATGCGGCTCTTCGCACTGCGCGGGGCCTCGTCGGTGGACCGCAACGAGGCCCAGGCGATCCTCGGCTCGACGGAGTGGCTGCTGCGCGAGATCCTCAAGCGCAACGACCTGCACCCCAGCGACGTCGTCAGCTGCATCTTCACGCTGACCGACGACCTCGACGCCGAGTTTCCGGCCGTCGCCGCGCGCAACATGGGCTTCTCGCAGGTCCCGCTGCTGTGCGCGCGCGAGGTCCCGGTCCCGGGCGCGATGCCGCGGATCATCCGCGTCCTCATGCACTACCACTCACTCGACGCGCACGTCCCGCGCCACGTCTACCTCGGCGAGGCGCGCGCGCTGCGCCAGGATCTGGAGGGCGCGCAGTAACAGGATTTCCCCGCGCGTCCTGGCGACGTGGTAGGACGGGCGCAGCATTCTCGAGGGGGAGGGACAGATGGACCTGTCGAAGCTCACGCAGGGCGAGCGGATCGTGCTCATCGCCGGTGTACTGCTCATCCTCGACCTGTTGTTCGCGCCGTGGCACAAGATCGACCTCGGCGCGACGATTCCCGGTGTCGACCTCACCCGCAGCGGCGTGCAGTCGCCGCACAGCGGCTACGGCGTCCTCGCGCTGCTGCTGACGATCGTCATGGTCGGGCAGATCGTCGCCGCCAAGATCATGTCGGCGAAGCTCCCCGACCTGCCGCTGCCGTGGTCGCGGGTGCACCTCGTCGCCGGCGTCGCCGTCGCCACGCTGCTGGTGCTCAAGCTCGTCGTCGAGACCGACTTCCTCGGCTTCGGCGCGTACGTCGGCGTCGCCCTCGGGCTCGCCGTGGCGTTCGGCGCCTTCACGCTCAATCGCGAGGACGCGATCGTCGCCTGACGGCGCCGCGCCGGCCCCGGCGCGCACATGCGGTTCAATGGCGGGCATGGCGATCGAGTTCTCCGAGCGCATCCGGCGCATTCCCGTCTATCCGGTGGCCGACGGCTACGCGCTCGGCGACGACGTGGCGATGCTCGCGTCCAACGAGTCGCCCGATCCGCCGCTGCCGTCCGTCGTGCGCGCCGCCAAGCGCGCGCTCGAGGGCGCCAACCGCTACCCGGACCCGTCCAACGCGGCGCTGAAGTCCGCCCTGAGCAGGCGCTACGGCGTGCCGGCGGCGCGGATCGCGATCGGCAACGGCTCCTGCGACATCCTCCTCGCGGCCGGCGACGCGCTGCTGGAGCCGGGCGCGGAGCTCATCTATGCGTGGCCGTCGTTCAGCGTCTATCCGCACCTCGCGGCCGCCTCCGGGGCGCGCGCGATCACCGTCGACCTGCGCGACGACCACTTCCACGACCTCGACGCGATGGCGACGGAGGTCAATGCCGCGACGCGCCTGGTCATCGTCTGCAACCCGAACAACCCGACCTCGACCGCGCTGCCGTACGCCGAGATCGCGGCGTTCGTCGCGCGCATCCCGCGCCACGTCGCGGTCATCGTCGACGAGGCCTACTGCGAGTTCAACCTCCTCGACGACCCCGACACGACGCTCGACCTGCTGGCCAGGCACTCCAACCTCGTGCTGCTGCGGACGTTCTCGAAGGTCTACGGCCTGTGCGGGCTGCGCGTCGGCTTCGCGCTCTGCGGCGGCGAGGAGTTCCCGCGCGCCGTCGACCAGGTCCGCCAGCCGTTCTTCTGCAACGCCGCCGCCCAGGCGGCGGCGATCGAGGCACTCAAGCACCAGGACGCCGTCGCCGAGCGCGTCGAGCGCGCGATCGTCGCGCGCGTGGAGATCGAGAGCGGCCTCGACGAGCTCGGGATCGCGGCCGCGCCGTCGCAGGCGAACTTCTGCTGGTTCGATCTCCCCGAGGACAGCGACGAGCAGGCCGTCGTGCGCGGCCTCGCCGAGCGCGGCGTGCTCGTGCGCGCGGGCGGGGCGCTCGGCCGGGCCGGCGCCCTGCGCGTGACGTACGGGACACCTGGACAGAACGCCAGGTTCCTCGACGCGCTGGCCCAGGTGCTCTAAGCTCACCCGCGCATGAACCGATCTGACGACAGCGCCCGCAGCAGCCTCGTGGTCTTCGCGCGTCGTTATTTCGCCTGGCGATTTATCTAGGCGCTCGGCTCACCGCACCCTTCCGCACCTTTCGCCGAGCGCCACAGGCAGGACCCCCGTCTCCAGGCGTTCTCTTCGAAAGGACTGTTCAGCATGTTGATCGTCATGAAACCGACGGCCTCCCGCGAGGAGATCCAGGCCGTCATCGAGCGCGTCGAGTCGATCGGCGCCCGCGCGCACGTCGTCGAGGGCGAGGAGCTCTCGATCATCGGCGCGATCGGCGACCGCGAGCACGTGATGCGGCTCGGCCTCGACGCGAGCCCCGGCGTCGACAAGGTCGTCCCGATCCTCAAGCCCTACAAGCTCGCCTCGGCCGAGCTGCACCAGGGCGGGCGCAGCGTGCTGGACATCGGGGGCGCGAAGATCGGCGGCGAGCACTTCGCGCTCATCGCCGGGCCGTGCACCGTCGAATCGCGCGAGCAGACGCTCTCGACGGCCCGCGTCGTCAAGGCGGCCGGTGCAACGCTGCTGCGCGGCGGGGCCTACAAGCCGCGAACGAGCCCGTACTCGTTCCAGGGGCTGGGCGAGGCGGGGCTGCGGATCCTCAAGGAGGCCAAGGCGCAGACGGGCCTGCCGATCGTCACCGAGCTCATGGACATCCGTGATCTCGACGCCGTCGTCGAGGTCGCCGACCTCATCCAGATCGGCGCGCGCAACATGCAGAACTACACGCTGCTGACGGAGGTCGGGCGCTCCGGCTGCCCCGTGATGATCAAGCGCGGCCTGTCGAGCACGATCGAGGAGCTGCTGATGGCGGCCGAGTACGTCCTGAAGGAGGGCAACGAGAACGTCGTGCTCTGCGAGCGCGGCATCCGGACGTTCGAGACGGCCTACCGCTTCACGCTGGATCTCACGGCCATCCCGGTGCTCAAGGGGCTCAGCCATCTGCCGGTCGTCGTCGACCCCAGCCATGCCGCCGGACGGCGCGATCTCGTCGAGCCGCTGTCGCTGGCCGCCGCCGCGGTGGGCGCTGATGGCATCATCGTCGAGGTGCACCCCGATCCCGACGAGGCGATCTGCGACGGACCGCAGGCGCTGCACAGCCACGACTTCGCGGCCTTTGCGGCGAAGGTCGAGCAGGTCGCGGCGATCGCCGGCAAGCGCATGGGCGCGGTCGTCTGAGCATGGTCCACACGAGGCCCGAGCAGACGACCGGCGTCCGCGACACCCGCATCGCGCGGGTCTCGCCGCTGACGACGCCCGCCGACCTGCTCGAGCGCCTGCCGCTCGAGCCCGGCCTCGCCGACGTCGTCCTGCGTGGCCGCGCCGACGTCGAGGCGATCCTCGCCGGCGCCGACGACCGCCTGCTCGTCGTCGTCGGCCCCTGCAGCGTCCACGACCCCGACGCGGCGCTGGACTACGCGCGCCGGCTCGCCGATGAGGCCACGCGCCACGGCGAGGACCTGCTCGTCGCGATGCGCGTGTACTTCGAGAAGCCGCGCACGACGACGGGCTGGAAGGGCCTCATCAACGACCCGCACCTCGACGGCACCGGCGATGTCGACGCCGGCGTGCGCGCCGCCCGCGAGCTGCTGCTCGAGGTCCTGCGCCTCGGCCTGCCGGTCGGTTGCGAGTTCCTCGACCCGATCACGCCGCAGTACATCTCCGACGCCGTCTCCTGGGGCGCGATCGGCGCCCGCACGACGGAGAGCCAGATCCACCGCCAGCTCGGCTCCGGCCTGTCGATGCCGGTCGGCTTCAAGAACCGCACGGACGGCAACGTCCAGGTCGCCGTCGACGCGGTGCGCGCCGCGGCCGCCACGCACTCCTTCGCCGGCGTCGACGTCAGCGGCATCCCCGCGATCCTCCACACGACCGGCAACCCCGACGGCCACGTCATCCTGCGCGGCGGCAGCGGCGAGCCCAACCACGGGCGGGCGAGCATCGGCGCGGCGCTGACGAAGCTGCGCAAGGCCGGGCTCGCCGAGCGGCTCGTCATCGACGCCTCGCACGACAACAGCGGCAAGGACCACGAGCGCCAGCCCGCCGTGGCCGCGCAGATCGGCGCCCAGGTCGCCGGTGGCAGTCGCGCGATCGTCGGCGTCATGCTCGAGTCCTTCCTCGTCGCCGGCCGCCAGGATGTCGTCGACGGCGCCGAGCTCACCTACGGACAGTCGATCACGGACGCGTGCATGGCCTGGGAGACGACGGTCGGCGTGCTCGACGAGCTCGCCGCGGACGTGCGCGCCCGCCGCGCGCTGTCCTAGTCCCGCCAACCGGATGCGGATCGCGCTCCTCGGCGTGGGGCTCATCGGCGGCTCCATCGGCATGGCCGCCCGCCGCCGCCACGGCGCGTACGTCGTGGGCTGGAACCGCAGCCCGGCGGCACTGGAGATCGCGCTGGAGCGCGGCGCGATCGACGAGGCCGTCGCCTCGATCGCCGACATCGGCACGGCCGACATCGCGATCGCGGGCGTCGCCGTCGACGCGCTCGGCGACGCCGTGCGCGAGCTCTGCGACGCGCTGCCCGACGCCGTCGTGACCGACGTCGGCTCGACGAAGGGCGCGCTCGTGGCGGCGATCGACCGCCCGAACTTCATCGGCGGCCACCCGCTCGCCGGGGCCGAGGCGACGGGCGTCGCCCACGCCCGCGGCGACCTGTTCGAGGGCGCGACGTGGTACCTCACGCCGCGCGCGCGGACGCCGGGCGTGCTGTACGAGCGCCTTGCGCGGTTCATCGCCGGTCTCGGCGCGGTGCCGACGGCGATCGCGCCCGACGACCACGACCGGCTCATGGCGGCGGTCTCGCACCTGCCGCATGTCGTCGCGAACCTCCTCGTCGCGCAGGCGGCCGATGCACTCGGCGGCGAGACGCTGCCCGCGACCGGCCCGAGCTTCCGCGACGCGACGCGCGTCGCGGGCTCCAACCCCGGGCTGTGGGCCCAGATCTACACGGCCAACCGCGTCGCGCTCGGAACGCAGATCGACGACCTCGTGCGCCGGCTGGGGGAGGTGCGTGGGCTGCTGGACGCCGGTGGCGGCGCGCTGGAGGCCTGGCAGGACGTCGCCGCGCAGCAGCGCCAGGCGCTGCTCGACGTCGGCCTCGTCGGCGGCGGGCAGGCCGTCCGCGAGATCCGCGCCGCCGTGCCGAACAAGCCCGGCGTCGTCGCGCAGATCGCGCTCGCGCTCGGGCGCGCGGGCATCAACATCTCCGACATGTCGCTCGCGCCCGAGGCCGACAACCACACCGGCGTCATCGCGCTGTGGGTCGGCGCGGGCGACGCCGATCGCGCGATCGGCCTCGTCGCCGGCCTCGGCTACCCGGCGGCGTCATGACCTTCTTCTCGCCCTCCGGCCCGCTGCGCGGCGAGGTCGTCGCCCCGCCGGACAAGTCGATCTCCCACCGCGCGGCGCTGCTCGGCGCGATGTCGGCCGAGCCCGTGCGGATCGCGAACTACCTGCGCGCCGAGGACACGCTCTCGACGCTGGAGGCGATCCGCGCCGTCGGCGCGCTCGTCGAGGAGCGCGACGACGTCGTCGTCGTCCGCGGCACGGGACTGCGCGAGGCGCGCGAGCCCGGTGGCCCGATCGACGTCGGCAACGCCGGGACGCTCCTGCGGCTGCTGCCGGGCTGGCTGGCCGCCCAGGAGGGGCGCATCTTCGTCCTCGACGGCGACAGCTCGATCCGCCGGCGCCCCGTCGATCGGATCGCCGCGCCGCTCGCGCTCATGGGCGCGCAGATCGAGGCCAAGGAGGGGCGCTTCCCGCCGTTCGTCGTCTATGGCACGCGACTGCACGCGATCTCCTACGACATGCCGGTCGCCAGCGCGCAGGTGAAGTCCTGCGTCCTGTTCGCCGGCCTCGGCGCCGACGGCACGACGAGCGTCGTCGAGCCGGCCCCGAGCCGCGACCACACCGAGCGGATGCTCGCGGGCGCCGGCGTCCGCGTGCAGCGCGACGGGCTGACGGTCAGCGTCACCTGCACCGACGAGCTCGACGCCGAGAGCATCGTCGTGCCCGGCGACCTCTCCTCGGCGGCGTTCATGATCGCCGCCGGCGTCCTCGTGCCGGGATCGCGGCTGCTCGTCCGCGACGTCGGCGTCAACTGGACGCGCACGGGCTTCCTGCGGATTCTCGAGCGGATGGGGGCGATCGCGCTCGGCGAGCTCGAGGAGCCGGCGGCGGCGGTCGCGCGCTCCGAGCCGATCAGCGACCTCGACGTCAAGGCCGGCCCGCTGCGCGGCACGGTCGTCGAGGCCGACGAGGTGCCGCTGGCGATCGACGAGCTGCCGCTCGTCGCGCTGCTGGGCTGCTTCGCGGACGGTGAGACGATCGTGCGCGGCGCCGAGGAGCTGCGCGTGAAGGAGTCCGACCGGATCGCCGGCGTCGTCGAGGGCCTGCGGGGCCTGGGGGCGCAGATCGAGGCGACGCAGGACGGCTTCGCCGTCACGGGCACCGGCACGCTGCGCGGCGGCATGATCGACGCCAACGGCGACCACCGCATGGCGATGCTCGGCGCGGTCGCCGGCCTCGCGTCGCGGGAGGGCGTCGAGGTCGTTGGGATGGAGGCCGCCGCGGTGTCCTACCCCGGCTTCCCCGACGATCTCGCCCGGCTCAGCGGGTGATCGGCGGGTTACGCGCCGGCCGACAGCAATGCGCGCCTCCAAACGGCGCCTTGGGGACGGATCCGCTCCTTGCCCGCGACACGCTTGCGGGGCCACGGATCGAGGTGGCGCTCGTCGGAACTGCTAGCGAGTGCTAGCCCAGGGCTAGCACTCGCTAGGACCGCCGGCGAGAGAGCCGTTCGCGTCGGCCCGGTGACCGACCCCCGGTCCGCCCGTCTCGCCCCGGCCTCCCGGCCCCCTTCTCTGGGTGAGGCAGTCCGACCCGCCGGCGAGCCGGCGCCCGGCTCAGCGCCTCACGGGGCGCGTCGGCAGGTTGAGCGTGTCCTCGATCGGCACGCCCTCGCGCAGCTCGTGCTCGCGCTCGATCTCCGCGTTGAGCTCGGCGCCGAACAGCAGCGCGACGCTCGTGAGCCAGAGCCAGATGACGAGCACGATCGCGCCCGTGAACGCGCCGTAGATCGCCCCGACGTTGGCGATCTGCGAGATGTACGTCGCGAAGCCGTAAGAGGCGGCGAGCCAGAGCGCGACGCCGAGCCCCGCGCCGGGCAGGACGGCCCGGAACGAGCGCTGCTTGACGTCCGGCGTGACGTAGTAGATGAAGCCGAAGACGACCATCGCCACGCCCACGGCCGCGGGCCAGCGCAGGACATTCCACAGGTCGGCGATCTTCGGGCCGAGGCCGAGGAAACCGATCAGGTCCTCGGCGAACCCGCCGCCGACGAAGACGAGGATCAGGGTCACGAGCACGAGCGACATGAGCACGAACGTCGACGCGACGTCGATGATCTTGCGGCGCAGGAAGCGCCGGCCGCCGTCGGCCTCGAGCACGACGTTCAGCGCGCGCCGGGCCGCCTCCAGCGCGCCGGTCGTCCCGTACAGCGCGAAGACGACGCCGATGACGAGCGTCGTCGTCGCCGTCCCCTCGCTGCGCAGCGCCGCGCGCAGCGAGCTGTCCAGCGGCACGAGTGCCGACAGCGGCGCGACGCCCTTGAGGTAGCCGATGATCGCGTCGTAGGTCTCCGGGTACTGCCCGACGAGCCCGAGGATCGACAGCGCGAGCAGCAGCGCCGGGAACATCGACATGAGCACGTAGTACGTCAGCGCCGCGGCGTGCTGCGTCATCTGGTCGTTGTAGAACGCCCAGAGCGTTCGTTTCGTGATCGCTCCGGTGCGTCGCATCCGCGGGGAGCATGCCAGTGGCGGGGGCGAACTCCGCTGCTCGCGGGCCTGCACGGGGCATGGTCGGCGTGCACGGAGGGGTCTCGCGATCACCGACACGCTGACCTCCCCGCTGCTGCCCGGCTTCGCGCTCGATCTCGCGGCGCTGTTCGCCGACTGACCGGCCGCGGACCGCCCCGCCTATGCTCAATGGCGATGCTGATCGCCATCGACGGGCCCGCGGGCGCCGGTAAGTCGACCGTCGCGCGCGCCGTCGCGGACGCGCTCGGCTTCACGTACCTCGACACCGGCGCGATGTACCGCTGCGTCGCGCTGGCCGACCTGCGCGGGGCGGCCGACCCCGTCGGCTGCGCCATCGGGCTCGGCGAGCGCATCACGCTCGACGGCGAGGACGTCACCGACGAGATCCGCGCGCCCGAGGTCAGCGAGCACGCCTCGAAGGTCGCCGCGCGGCCCGAGGTGCGCGGCGAGCTCGTCGCGCTGCAGCGCCGGCTCATCCGCGAGGGCGACTACGTCGCCGAGGGCCGCGACATCGGCACGGTCGTCGCGCCCGACGCCGAGCTGAAGGTCTTCCTCACCGCCTCGCCCGAGGAGCGCGCGCGCCGGCGCGCGGAGCAGCTGGGGGCTGATTACGAGGAGGTGCTGCGCGACCAGCGCGACCGCGACACCCGCGACGCCACCCGCGAGCACTCGCCGCTGGCGCCCGCCGGGGACGCCCTGCGCGTCGACACCGACGGACTCGGCATCGACGACGTCGTCCAGCAGATCGTCCGGCTCGCGACGGCCGTGCGATGAAGGTCGCGGTCGTCGGCTACCCGAACGTCGGCAAGTCCTCGCTCGTCAACCGCCTGACGAACTCGCGCGAGGCGGTCGTCCACGAGCGCGCCGGGATCACGCGCGACCGCAAGGAGATCGCCACGGAGTGGAACGGGCGGCGCTTCACGCTCATCGACACCGGCGGCATGGACAACGAGGACCCCGACCCGATCTCCGGCTCGATCCGCGACCAGGCGCGCGCCGCGCTCGCCGACGCGCAGGTCGCGCTGTTCGTCTTCGACGCGCGCGCCGGGCTGCGCCCCGGCGACGAGGAGCTCGCCGACCTGCTGCGCCGCACGAAGATGCCGATCGTCGTGGCGGCGAACAAGATCGACGCCGCGGTCGACATCCCGCTCGCCGCCGAGGCCCACCGGCTCGGTTTCGGCGAGCCGATGCCGGTGTCCGCGGCCCAGGGCCTCGGCACGGGCGATCTGCTCGACCGGCTCGTCGAGCTGCTCCCCGACGACGACGAGGAGGTCGACGACACGATCATCCGCCTCGCGATCATCGGGCGCCCGAATGTCGGCAAGTCGTCGCTCGTCAACCAGTTCGTCGGCGCCGAGCGCGTCATCGTCTCCGAGGTCGCGGGGACGACGCGCGACGCGATCGACCTCCCATTGGAGATCGACGGCCGCAGGATCATCGTCGTCGACACGGCCGGGATGCGCCGGCAGTCGAAGGTCTCGGAGTCCGTCGAGTACTACACGACGCTGCGCTCGCAGCGGGCCGCCGAGCGCGCCGATGTCGCGCTCGTCGTCTGCGATGCCAACGACGGCGTCACGGCCCAGGACATGCGCGTCGCCGAGCTCGCGATGCAGTCCGGCTGCGCGACGGCGATCGTCCTGAACAAGTGGGACATCGCCGAGATGGACGAGGCCGACCTCGACCACGAGCGCGCGAAGGTCCACAACAAGCTGCGCCTGCGCCCGCGCGTCATGACGGCGAGCGCGCTGACCGGCCGCCACGTCGCGCGCCTGCTCACCGAGGTGCTCGCGCTCGGCGACCGCATGCAGGGCCGGATCCCGACGCCGGAGCTCAACCGCTTCCTCGGCGAGGTCGTCCAGGCGCGCCAGCCGCCGGCCAAGCAGGGCCATCGGCTGAAGCTCCTCTACGCCGCGCAGATCGGCGAGCGCCCGCCGCGCTTCGCGATCCAGGTCAACTCGCGCCAGCGCGTCACGCGCGACTACGCCTACTTCCTGGAGAACCGCCTGCGCACGCGCTTTGCGATGGATGGCGTGCCGCTCATCATCGACTTCGTCGAGCGCAAGTCCCGACGCGGAGACGCTCGGTAGCCTGTCGGGCATGACCAATTTCGCCGAGAACGAGTACCTGTTCACTTCCGAGTCGGTGACGGAGGGGCACCCGGACAAGGTCGCCGACCAGATCTCCGACGGTGTCCTGGATGCGTGCCTGCGTGACGATCCGGGTTCGCGCGTGGCGTGCGAGACGCTCGTGAACACGGGCCTGATCGTCGTTTCGGGCGAGATCACGACGGAGACCTACGTCGACATCCAGCAGGTTGCGCGCGACACGGTTCGCAAGATCGGCTACATCGACGCCGACCTCGGGTTCTCCGCCGACTCCTGTGCGGTCCTCAACGCGATCGACAAGCAGTCGCCGGACATCGCGCAGGGCGTCGACAAGTCCTACGAGACGCAGACCGACCCCTCCGACGAGGATGAGCTCGACGTCGCGGGCGCCGGCGACCAGGGGATGATGTTCGGCTACGCGTCCAACGAGACGCCCGAGCTGATGCCGCTGGCGATCTCGCTCGCGCACCGGCTCGCCAAGCAGCTCGCGGTCGTGCGCCACGACGGCACGCTCGGCTATCTGCGCCCGGATGGCAAGACGCAGGTGTCGGTGCGCTACGTCGACGGGGTTCCGACGGCGGTGGAGCAGCTGCTGATCTCCACGCAGCACGCCGAGAGCGCGACGCGCGAGCAGATCCTCGCCGATCTGTGGGAGCACGTCGTCCTGCCGGTGCTGCCGGCGGACATGTACGACGCCAATGCGCTGCGCAAGGTCTTTCTCGTCAACCCGACGGGGCGTTTCGTCATCGGCGGGCCGGTGGGCGATTGTGGCCTGACGGGTCGCAAGATCATCGTCGACACGTATGGCGGCATGGCGCGCCATGGCGGTGGCGCGTTCAGCGGCAAGGATCCGTCGAAGGTCGATCGCTCGGCGGCGTATGCGGCGCGCTGGGTCGCCAAGAACATCGTCGCGGCGGGGATCGCCGATCGTTGCGAGTTGCAGGTCGCGTACGCGATCGGTGTTGCGCATCCGGTGTCGGTGATGGTCGAGACGTTCGGGACCGAGAAGATCGGCCGTGCGACGATCGCGGCGCTGATCGACGAGCATTTCGATCTGCGTCCGGGCGCGTTTCGCAAGGAGCTTGACCTGCATCGCCCGATCTATCAGGCGACGGCTGCCTACGGGCACTTCGGCCGTGAGGACGCGAACTTCACGTGGGAGGCGACGGGCAAGGCCGACGCCCTGCGCGACGCCGCCGGCCTCAGCGCCCAGGTCGCGTAGCGGGTTCGAGCTCGCGGCCGACCCCGAGCGGCAGGGCTTCTATCCTTGCCGCTCGCCATGGCCGCCGAGTACCACTACGACCCCGCCGAGATCGAGCCCCGCTGGCAGCGGGTGTGGGCCGGCGAGGGCACCTGGGAGGTCGCCAACGACAGCGACGACGCGCGCGACGCCTCGTACGTGCTCGTCATGCTGCCCTACCCCAGCGGCGAGCCGCACATCGGCCACCTGAAGGTCTACTCCGTCGGCGACGCGGTCGCGCACTTCCACCGCCGCACCGGCCGCCGCGTCCTGAATCCCATGGGCTACGACGCGTTCGGCCTGCCCGCCGAGAACCACGCGATCAAGACCGGGCAGCACCCGCGCGACTCGACCGAGGCGGCGATCGCAGAGTTCCAGCGCCAGTTCCGGCGGTGGGGCCTGTCGATCGACTGGACGCGCGAGTTCGGGACCCACGAGCCGCGCGTCTACCGCTGGACGCAGTGGATCTTCCTCGAGCTCTTCAAGAGCGGCCTCGCCTACCAGAAGCAGGCGGCGGTCAACTGGGACCCCGTCGAGGAGACGGTGCTCGCCAACGAGCAGGTCGTCGACGGTCGCGGCGAGCGCTCCGGGGCGCTCGTCGAGGTGCGCCAGCTCACGCAGTGGTTCTTCCGCATCACCGACTACGCCGACCGGCTGCTGGAGGACCTCGACACGATCCGCTGGCCCGAGCACGTCAAGACGATGCAGCGCAACTGGATCGGGCGCTCGACGGGGGCCGAGGTCGTGTTCCGCTGCGAGGATCTGGATCCCGCCCACCCAGTCGACTACCCGGTCTTCACGACGCGGCCGGACACGCTCTTCGGCGCGACGTTCTTCGTCATGGCGCCCGAGCACCCCGACGTCCTGCGCCTCGCGGAGGGAACCGAGCACGAGGCGGACGTGCGCGAGTACGTCAACCGCGCGCTGACGGCTGACACGCAGCTGCGCGGCGACGTCGACAAGGAGAAGACCGGCGTGCCGCTCGGGCGCACCGTGACGAACCCCGTCAACGGCGAGCGGCTGCCGATGTACGTCGCCGACTACGTGCTCATGGAGTACGGGACCGGCGCGATCATGGCCGTCCCCGCGCACGACGAGCGCGACTTCGCGTTCGCCAAGGCCTACGACCTCCCGATCCGGCAGGTCATCCAAGCGCCGCTCGAGATCGAGCTGCCGTACGCCGGCGACGGCGCACTCATGAACTGCGGCGCGGAGTTCGACGGCCGGCACAACCGCGAGGCGCTGGAGGAGATCCTGCGCTGGCTGGACCGCGAGGGCAAGGGCAACGCGTCGGTGAACTACCGCCTGCGCGACTGGCTCATCTCGCGCCAGCGCTACTGGGGGACGCCGATCCCGATCATCCACTGCCCGCGCTGCGGCGCCGTCCCGGTGCCCGTCGAGGACCTGCCGGTCGTCCTGCCCGACGTCGAGGACTACAAGCCGCGCGGGCGCTCGCCGCTGGCGGCGGCCGAGGACTGGGTACACGTCGACTGCCCGCAGTGCGGCGGCCGCGCCGAGCGCGAGACCGACACGATGGACACGTTCGTGGACTCCTCGTGGTACTTCCTGCGCTACTGCGACGCCCACAACGACGAGGCCGCCTGGGACCCCGCGGCGGTTGCGATGTGGATGCCCGTCGACCAGTACATCGGCGGCGTCGAGCACGCGATCCTCCACCTCATGTACGCGCGCTTCTTCACGAAGGCGCTCGCCGATCTCGGCCACCTGCCGCAGGAGATCCAGGAGCCGTTCGCGGCCCTCTTCACGCAGGGGATGATCCTGCGCGACGGCGAGAAGATGTCCAAGAACCGGGGCAACGTCGTGTCGCCGAAGACGATCGTCGAGCGCTACGGCGCGGACACGGCGCGCGCGTACATCCTCTTCATCGGACCGCCCGACCAGGACGCCGACTGGTCCGACAGCGGCCTGGAGGGCATGTGGCGGTTCCTCGGGCGTCTGTGGCGCAACGCCGCCGAGGCCGCCGCCGAGCTGCCCGACCATCCGATCCCCGACGAGCTCGGCGACGACGACGAGCGCCTGCTGCGCAAGGCGAACTGGGCGATCGACAAGGTCACAGCGGACATGAGCGAGCGCTTCAACTTCAACACGGCGATCGCCGCCGTCATGGAGCTGCTCAACGAGATCACGCCGGCCAAGCGCGGCAAGGCGGCGCCCGGGACCGTGCGCTTCGCGCTGGCGACGGCCGCGTCGCTGCTGTTCCCGTTCGCGCCGCACACGGCGACCGACGCCTATCACCTGCTGACCGGCGAGCGCGTCTGGGAGCAGCCCTGGCCCGACGCCGACCCGGCGTGGCTGGAGAGCGACACCTTCGAGCTCGTCTGCCAGGTCAACGGCAAGGTCCGCGACCGCGTCGTCGCGCCGACGTCGGCCTCACGCGACGAGCTGCTGGCGCTCTGCCGGGCGGCGCCGCGGCTCGGCTCCTACGTCGACGGCCACGAGGTCGTCAAGGAGGTCGTCGTGCCGGGCAAGCTCGTGAACATCGTCGTGCGCCAGATCCACCGGTAGCAGCCGGCGCGGGCTTTCTGCGCGCAATCGGCACGTTGCGCGCGTCCGCCGTCGCAGGTCGCGACCTAGCCTCGGACCGTGGCCGAACTGGACCGTCCCCGGCTCGTCGCGTACGTCGCGCTCGGGGTCGTCGTGTGCTTCCTCGGGGCGCGCTATCTCAGCGCGCAGGTGACGCGCGGCGCGTCCTCGGCTCCAGCCGTCGCGAGCGTCGCCGCGCCGGCCACTCGCGCGGCGCCCGCGCCGCCCGCGCCCGCGGCGACCATCAGCGTCGGCCGTGCGGACGGCGGCCGGGTCACCGTCCATGTCGCTGGGGCGGTGCGCCGGCCCGGCGTCTACCGCTTCGCGCCGGGTGCGCGGGTGGACGACGCGCTGCGGCGCGCCGGCGGGCCGCGCGCGCACGCCGACCTCGACGCCGTCAACCTCGCCGCGAAGCTCGAGGACGGCCGCCAGGTCCTCGTGCCGCTGCGTGCCGCGGCGCCCGCGCCCGGGGTCGCTGTGGCGCCCGGGGGTCCCGACCCGGCCGCGCCGGCGGCGCCGGCGGCGCCGGTGAACCTCAACACGGCGACGCTCGAGCAGCTCGACACGCTCGACGGCGTCGGCCCCGGGATCGCACAGCGGATCCTCGACCACCGCGCGCAGCACGGCGGCTTCCGGCGCGTCGAGGAGCTCGGGGAGGTGCCGGGCATCGGCCCCAAGCGCCTCGCGACGCTCACCCCGCTGGTGACGGTGTGACCCCGGCCGGCGCGCGCCGCGTCGTCGGCGAACACCCGCGCCATCTCCTGCTCGCGGCGCTGACCGCCGGCCTGCTGGCCGGCCCGCGCTGGCCGCTCGCGGTCCTGGCGCTCGCCGTCCTCGTGCCGGCGCTCGCATCCCGGCCGCCCGTGGCGCTCGGCGCCGTCGCGCTGCTGCTGCTCGGCGCGGTCGCCGCCGACGCCCGCCTCGCGGCGCTGGACCGCAGCGGCCTCGGCCCGCTGCTCGACAGCACGGTGCGCGTCCGCGCGACGCTGCTCGACCACCCGCGCACCCGCGCCTTCGGCACGCGCGTGGCGCCGGTGCGGCTGCGCTCGGGGCCCGGCCGCGGCGAGCGCGTGCTGCTGCGCGTGCCCGCGCGCGTGCGCTGGCCCCCGGGTGCCGCGGTCCCGGGGCGGGAGATCGCCGCCACCGGCCGGCTCGAGCGCCTGGGCGCGTACGACGCCTACGAGCGCCGCCGCAACGCGCACGCGCTTCTGCGCGCGGCGACGCTGCGGGCGACCGGCCGCCGCCGCGGCGGCCTGCTCGGGCTGCTGGACGGCGTGCGCACGCGGACCGAGCGCGCGCTCACGCGCGGCGTCCCGGCGCCGCAGGCGGCGCTCGCGCGCGGGATGGTGCTCGGCCAGGACGGCGCGCTCACCGACGAGGTCCGCGCGGACTTCCGCACGACCGGCCTCGCGCACCTCGTCGCCGCCAGCGGGGCGAACGTCCTGCTGCTCGCCGCGCTCGTCCTCGGCCTCGCGACGCTCGCCGGTCTCGGGCTGACCGCGCGCCTGACGCTCGCGCTCGTCCTCGTCGCGGCCTACGTGCCGCTCGCGGGCGCGGGGCCCTCGATCCAGCGCGCGGGGGTCATGGGCGCGGCAGGGCTCGTCGCGGCGCTCGCGGGCCGGCCCGCGTCGCGCTGGTATGCGCTGCTGCTCGCCGCCGCGCTGACGCTCGCCTGGAGCCCGCGCGCCGCCGAGGACGCCGGCTGGCAGCTGAGCTTCGCCGCCGTGCTCGCGCTGCTCGCGCTCGCGCCGCCGCTGCGCGCGAGCCTGCGCCGCGCCGGGCTGCCGGGCGCGATCGCCGATGCCGTCGCGGTGACGGCGGCGGCGACGCTCGGGACGGCGCCGCTCATCGCGCTGCACTTCGAGCGCCTCTCGCTCGTGTCGCTGCCCGCGAACGTCCTCGCGGCGCCCGCGGTCGCGCCGGTCATGTGGCTCGGGACGATCGCCGGCGCGCTCGGGCAGGTCGCGCCCGCGCTCGCCGCGCCGGTCGCGTCCGTCGCCGCGCTGCCGCTCGCCTACCTCACGTGGCTCGCGCACCGGGCCGCCGCGCTGCCGGGAGCCACCGTCGGCGTCCCCGATCCCGGCGCGCTCGGCGTCGCGGCGCTCTACGTGGTCGCCGCGCTCGCCGCGCTCGCATGGCGGCGGCTGGGGCCTCGTGCGCGCCGCCCGCTCGCCGCGCTCGCGGTCCTCGGCACGACGGCGGCGACGGCGGCGCTCGCGCTCGGCGCCCGGGCGCCGTCCCCGCCCGCCGATCTCACGGTGTCGTTCCTCGACATCGGCCAGGGCGACGCGACGCTGATCCAGCACGGCCGCGCGGCCGTGCTCGTCGACAGCGGCCCGCCGGACGGGCCGATCCTCGCGCGCCTGCGGGCCGCCGGCGCGCGCCGGCTGGACGTCTTCGTCGCCACCCACGCCGCGCTGGACCACGACGGCGCGGCCGCCGCCGTGCTCGGCGCGATCCCGGTCGCGCTCGTGCTCGACGGCGAGGAGGCGACCGCGACGCGCGCCCCGGGCGCGTTCGGTGCGCCGGCCACGGCGCCCGTCGCACGGCTCGCGGCTGCCCGCCATGTCCGGCGGATCGCCTCCGACAGCGGGCAGGTGCTGCGCGCGGGCCCGATCGAGCTGCGCGTCCTCTGGCCGCGCCGCATCCCCGCGGCGCCGCGCGGCGCCGAGCCCAACGACCGCGCGACGGTCATCCACCTGCGCGATGGCGCCTTCGACATGCTGCTCACCGCCGACGCCGAGTCCAACGTCACCGCGGGCCTCGAGCTCCGCGTCGTCGACGTGCTGAAGGTCGCCCACCACGGCAGCGCCGACCCCGGGCTGGGAGGCCTCCTGCACCGCCTGCGCCCGCGCGTCGCCGTCGTCGAGGTCGGCCGCAACAACGGCTACGGGCATCCCGCGCCGGCGACCGTCGCCGCGCTGCGCGGCGTCCCCGTCGTCCGCCGCACCGACCGCGACGGCAGCGTCCGCATCACCGTCCGCGACGGGCGGATGACCGTCGCGTCAGGCCGCTCAGGCTGAGGCGGACGAGCTCAGCGCGTGAGCATGCGCTCGAGCGTCACGCCCGGGTGCTGGCCCTGGAAGCGGTCGAGCATGTACTCGCTCGTGAACAGCGCCATCAGGCTGCCGTCGCTGCGATACAGGATGTCGGCGTGGCGGCTCTCGCGCAGCACCTCGGCGCCGACGGCGTCGGTGCGGCGGGCGACCGTCCAGCTCGTCGGGGCGAGCGTGACGGCCGTGCCGAACTCGCGCAGGAGGCGATCGACGGCGACCTCGAACTGCAGCGGCCCGACGCCCGCCAGGACCGGGGTCGGGTCGGCTGTGGGATCACGGCGCAGCAGGTGGACGACGCCCTCCTCGGCGAGCTGCTCCAGGCCGCGATGAAACTGCTTGTGGCGGGTGACATCGCTGTTGCGCACCGTGACGAAGTGCTCGGGCGCGAGCGTCGGGATCGGCGGGAACTGGACGGGGTCGCCCGCGTACAGCGTGTCGCCGACCCGCAGGCCGGTGGCGTTGATGACCCCGACGATGTCGCCGGGGAACGCCTCGTCGAGGACGGTCCGCTCGGCGCCGAACACCGTGTGCGCATGGGTCAGCACGAAGGGGCGGTCGGTGCGCTGGACGGTCGCGCGCATCCCGCGCTCGAAATGCCCGGAGCAGACGCGCATGAACGCGACGCGGTCGCGGTGGCGCGGGTCCATGTTCGCCTGGACCTTGAAGATGAGGCCCGAGAACGGCGCGTCGACCGGGCGCTGCTCCCCGCTGATCGTGGGGCGCCCCGGCGGCGCGGGCGCGAGCTCCAGCAGCGCGTCCAGCAGCAGGCCGACCCCGAAGTTCGAGACGGCCGAGCCGAAGTAGACCGGCGTCGCGTGACCGCTGGCGAACTGCCCGTCGTCGAGCGTGGCGCCGGCGCCGTCGAGCAGCTCGAGCTCCTCGGCGGCCACGCTCCACGCGTCGCCCTCGCGGTCGCGTGCCGCCGCGGCCGACAGGATCTGCTCGGGCGCTCGCGCCGCCCCGCGGGCGGTGCGCGTGAACTGGTGAAAGCTGCCGGTCGCCCGGTCGACGACGCCGCGGAAGTCCCCGGGGATCCCGACCGGCCAGCTCGCGGCGACGGGGGTGAGCCCGAGCACCGACTCGATGTGGTCGAGCATCTCCAGCGGGTCCATCCCGGGGCGGTCGTACTTGTTGACGAACGTGATCAGCGGGATGTTGCGCGCCCGCGCGACCTCGAAGAGCCGCAGCGTCTGCGCCTCGACGCCCTTGGCGGCGTCGAGCAGCATCACGGCGCAGTCGGCCGCCGCGAGCACGCGCAGCGTGTCCTCGGAGAAGTCCTTGTGCCCCGGTGTGTCGAGGAGGTTCACGACGGTGTCGCGGTACTCGAAGCGCAGCACCGTCGAGGTCACCGAGATCCCGCGCCGGCGCTCGATGTCCATCCAGTCCGATGTCGTCGCCGCGCGATCGCCGCGCGCGCCGACGGAGCCCGCCGCACCGATCTGGTCGCTGTAGAGCAGGAGCTTCTCGGTGAGCGTCGTCTTGCCGGCGTCCGGGTGGGAGATGATCGCGAACGTCCGCCGGCGCGCGGCCTGTGTCGCAACCATCCCGTCACCCGCCACGACGGCGGATGCCGAGGTCGTTGCGTCGATCACGGCCCCAATCGTAGCCGTCGTCCGCCTCGGCTCGATCTAGACTCGACCGCCGATGGCCGCCTTCAAGCCCGCCTACCTCATCCACGGCGACGACCACGGCCGCATCTCCGAGCGCCGGGCGGCCCTGCGGGCGCTGGCCGAGCGCGCCTCGGGCGCGGGCGGCGTGGAGAGCCTCGAGGGTGACGCCGCGAGCCCCGTCGCGGTCGCGAACACGCTGTCGGCGATGACCTTCGCGATCGGGCGGCGCTTCATCGTCGTCGACGGCGCCGAGCGCTGGAAGGAGGCCGACGTCAAGGCGCACCTCGCGCCCGCGCTGGCCGCGATCGCGCCCGAGACGACGATCGCATTCTTCGCCCGCGAGGAGGGGCGCTTGAAGGTCGCGCCGGCGCTCGTCAAGGCCGTCGAGGCCGCCGGCGGGAGCGTCGCCGCCGAGCGCACGCTGAAGGCCAGGGAGCTGCCGCGCTGGCTGCAGGCCGAGGCGCGCAGGCTCGGCGTGGACCTCGCGCCCGACGCGGCGCAGGAACTCGTCGCGCTCGTCGGCGAACGCCAGCAGCGCCTGCTGCGCGAGGTCGAGAAGCTCGCGCTCGAGCACGGCGCGGGGGTCCGGATCGGCCTCGACGAGGTCGAGCAGGCCGCCGCGCATTCGTCCCTGCGCCAGGTCTGGGGCCTCGTCGACGCGGTCGTCGCCGGCGACGGCGAGGCCGCGACCCGCGCCTACCTCACGCTCGAGGCGCAGGGCGAGTCCGTCGGCCGCCTCGTCGGGCTGCTCGCAAGCCGCGTGCGCGGCGTGCTGGAGATCGCCACGCGCCTGGAGGCGGGGGAGAGCGCCGCCGAGGTCAAGCAGAGCATCAACGGGAGCCCGTGGGCGGCGGACAAGAAGATCGCCGAGGCCCGCCGCGCGGATGCCGATCGCCTCAGCCGCGCGCTCGAGGCGCTCGCCGACCTCGAGCTGGCGTCGCACGGCAACAGCGAGCTCAGCGACGGCACCGAGGCGATCCTGGCGCTCGCGCGGATCGCGGCGTAGACCGCTCAGTCCAGCGCGCGGCGCAGGATGTCGCGCAGGGCGGCCTGGTCGCCGGGGCCCAGGCGGGCGATCTGGTCGGGGACCTCCTGGAACGTCGCCTGCATGCGGGCCCGGACGGCCGCGCCCTTCTCGGTGACGACGAGCATCCGCACACGGCGGTCGTGCTCGGCCTCGCGGCGCTCGACGAGGCCATGCGCGGCAAGGCCGTCGACGAGCCCGGTGACGTTCGAGCTGTCGCACTGCAGCGCCTGCGCGAGGGCGCGCATCGGCACCGGCCGCTCGGGGTCCAGCTGGCGCAGCGCGAAGAGCTGCGGCGGGGTGAGGCCGAACTCGCCGGCGACCCGCAGCATGCGCGGCCGCATCTCCCAGAAGAGTTGCGACATGAGTGCCCAGGCCTCACCGGCGGCGGTGCGATCTCTCACGTCCGGAGCCATTGAGCTACACAATAGTCGATTAGGGCGATAGTTGACAACCTCAACTATTCGTGCGTATCCTGCGGCGCATGCAAGAGGATCGAGGAATCGAGGTCGCGGGGCTGATCCGCGAGTTCAAGGGCGGCGTGCGCGCCGTCGACGGCATCGACCTGCGGGTCGCGGCAGGGGAGATATACGGCTTCCTGGGACCCAACGGCGCCGGCAAGTCGACGACCGTGAAGGTCCTCACGACGCTGCTGCCGCCGACGAGCGGCAAAGCCTATGTCGCGGGCTACGACGTCGCGAAAGAGGGCGCGAAGGTGCGCGCCGCGATCGGCGTCGCGCTGCAGGACGTGGCGCTGGACCCGATGCTCACCGGGCGCGAGCACATGCGCCTGCAGGGCGGCCTGCAGGGCATCCCTCGCGCCGAGCGCGGCCGCCGCGGCGACGACCTGCTCGAGCGCGTCGGCCTCACCGACGCCGCCAATCGCAAGTCCTCGACGTACTCCGGCGGCATGAAGCGCCGCCTCGATCTCGCGCTCGCGCTGCTGCATCACCCGCGCATCCTCTTCCTCGACGAGCCGACCACCGGCCTCGACGTCCAGTCGCGCACCGCGCTGTGGGACGAGGTCGCGCGCCTCGCCCGTGAGGAGGGGACCACGGTCTTTCTCACGACGCAGTACCTCGAGGAGGCCGACGTGCTCGCCAACCGCGTCGGGATCATCGACCGCGGCAAGATCGTCGCCGAGGGCACGCCGGCCGCCCTGAAGGCCGAGGTCTCCAAGCCGACGGTCGAGCTCGTCCCGCGCGACGCCGACGACTGCGCGGCTGCGAGCGCCGCCCTCGCGCCGTTCGGCGACCCCGTCAGCCCGCGCGCGGCCGGCTCGATCGCCGTCCGGCTGGACTCCGGCGCCGACCAGCTCGCCGACATCGTCCGCGCCCTCGACCAGGCCGACATCGCCGTCGCGAACCTCGCGCTGCACGAGCCGACGCTCGACGATGTCTTCCTCGCCAAGACCGGCCGCAGCCTCGAGGGCGCCGCCGCCGAGGCGCCCCCCGAGCCGGTGGCCGTCTGACCGTGACCGCCCTGTTGCACAGCTCGATGCCGACGCAGGTCGGCCTGCTCGCCGGCCGCGCGGTCAAGCGCGTCCTGCGCAACCCCGCGCAGATGGTCTTCCCGATCCTCTTCCCGCTGATCCTGCTCGGCGTCAACTCCTCGGGCCTCGACGCCGCGACGAAGCTGCCGGGATTCCCGACCGCGAGCTACCTCGACTTCGCGCTGGCGATCCCGTTCATGCAGGGCGCGCTGTTCGCCGCCCTCAACGGCGGCCAGGACCTCGCCCGCGACATCCAGGGCGGCTTCCTCGACCGGCTCGCCATGACGCCGATGTCCGGTGGCGCGCTGCTCGCCGGCCAGCTCGGCGGAGCGCTCTTCATGGGCGTCCTGAGCGCGATCATCTACCTGCTCACCGGCCTGCTGTTCGGCGTCGGCATCGCCGCCGGCGTCGGGGGCGCGTTCGTCCTGCTGGCGCTCGCGATCGCGATCTCGTTCGCGTTCGCGTGCTTCGGGACGTACGTCGCGCTGCGGGCCGGGACCGGCGAGGCCGTCCAGGGCTTCTTCCCGCTCTTCTTCGTCCTGCTTTTCCTGAGCTCGGCGTTCTTCCCGCGCGACCTCATCGAGCAGGACTGGTTCCGGACGATCGCGACCTACAACCCCGTGTCGTACATGGTCGAGGGCATCCGCAGCCTCGTCATCACCGGCTGGGACGGGCAGGCGCTCGCCCAGGCGTTCGGGATCGCGGCCATCGCGATCGTCGTCTTCCTCGCGCTGAGCTCGCGCGCCCTGCGGACGCGGTTGCTGCGGACATGACGGCGCTCGCCCGCACCCGCTCGGTCGCGCTCTCCGTCGCGTGGCGCTCGATCCACAACGCGTTCACGAACCCGGCCTTCATCCTGCCGAGCGTCCTGTTCCCGTTGTTCTTCTTCGTCGCGTTCGCCGGCGGCCTGTCGGGCGTGCAGAACGCGCCGAACTTCGACTTCAAGTCCGGCTACACGTCGTTTCAGTTCGCGTTCGTCGCCGTGCAGTCGGCGGCTTTCGGCGGCGTCTTCACCGGCTTCGCGATCGCCGCCGACTTCGAGTTCGGCTTCGCGCGCCGACTGCTGCTCGCGGCGCCCAACCGCGGCGGCCTCGTCATCGGCTACATGCTTTCGGCGATGACGCGCGCGATGTTCGTCCTCGCGGTCGTCTTCGTCGCCGGCCTCATCAGCGGCATGCGCGTCGACGGCTCGCTCGGCGACCTCGCCGGGATCGTCGTGCTCGGCCTCGCCGTGAGCATGGTGTCGACGCTGTGGGCCGCCGGCATCGCGATGCGACTGCGCACGATGCAGGCCGGGCCGGTCATGCAGATGCCGATCTTCATCCTGCTCTTCCTCGCGCCGGTCTACGTCCCGCTGAACCTCGTCGCGGGCTGGGTCCACGACGTGGCGCAGTACAACCCCTTCACGGCGCTGCTGGAGTCCTCGCGCGGGTTCATCTCCGGCGAGCCGACGAAGGTCGCGATCACGTCGGCCTGCCTCGCCGGCCTCTTCGCCGTCACGGTGCTGTGGGCGCGCGGCGGGCTGCGCAGCGCCGAGCGCGCCGGCTGACGCGCGCGCCGCCGACCGCGGGCCGTTGTAGGCTCGCGCCCCATGGAACTCGAGCCCGGCGAGCACCTCATCTTCGAGGGCCATCCCTCGTGGCGCTCGATCATCGGCTTCTACCTCAAGGGGCTCGTGCTCGTCGCGATCGCCGCGGTGATCGCGTACTTCGCGAGCTCGACCGGCACGGCGGTCGTCGCGGGCCTCGTGCTGCTCTTGATCGTACTCGGCCTGGGGTACCTCAAGCGGTTGTTCACGACGTACACGATCACCGACCATCGCCTGCACATCCGGCGCGGGATCATCTCGCGCGCCGAGCAGCAGACGCTCGTCAACCGCGTGCAGAACGTCAACACGCACCAGTCGGTCCTGCAGCGCATGCTCCTCATCGGCAACGTCGACTTCGACACCGCCGCGGGCGACGACTACGAGTTCTCCTTCGACGGCGTGGCGCAGCCGCACGACGTCGTCGACGCGGTCCATCGCGCGCAGCGCGAGGCTGACGCCAACCCGGCGTCGCCGCGGTAGCGGGAGGTAGCGGGAGCTACTCGGAGGCGCCGCGGCGCACGCGCGAGGCGCGGGACTTCTTGCGGGCGCCGGTGTTCTTGTGCAGCGCGCCGCGCTTGACGGCCTTGTCGATCAGGCTGACGAGCTCGCGATGCTCGGTGTCCGCGAGCGTGTCGTCGCCGGCGGCGACGGCGACCTCGAGGCGGCGGAAATAGGTCCGCACGGCCGAGGTGTAGTGGCGGTTCTCGATGCGCTCGCGCTCCGAGCGCAGGATCCGCTTCTTCTGTGAGTGAATGTTGGCCATAAGCGTGAAAGCGCCGCGGCATGGCCGCGGCGGTTACGTAGAGTAGCGCACCGATGGCGGCCGAGACACCCGCGACACCAGGGCGCGTGGCCCGGGGCGGCAGCGGCATCGCTCGCAACACCGCGATCTTCTCGCTCCTCACCGGCCTGTCGCGGATCGCCGGGCTCGTCCGCGAGGTCGTCGCGTCGAGCTACTTCGGCACGAGCGGCGCGTTCTCGGCCTTCACGATCGCCTTCCAGATCCCGAACCTCGTGCGCTCGCTGTTCGCCGACGCGGCGATCAGCGCGGCGTTCGTGCCGGTCTTCACGGAGCTGCTCGAGAAGGGGGAGAAGCGCGACGCCTACCGTCTCGCCTCGGCCTTCGTGGTCATCATCACGGCCGCGCTCACCGCGGTGACCGTCCTCTTCACGCTCGTCGCGCCGATCGTCATGCCGGCGCTGACCGGCGACTTCTCGCCCGTGCTGGACGACCTCACCGTCGGGCTGTCGCGGGTGCTGTTCCCGATCGTCCTGCTGCTCGGCCTCAACGGGCTGTTCGTCGGGATCCTCAACGCCCAGGACCACTTCACGATCCCGGCGCTCGCCCCGCTGGTCTGGAACTTCGTGATCATCGGCGTGCTCGTCGCGCTCAAGCCGCGCTTCCACGGCGCCGAGGAGCTCTACGCCTACGCGATCGCGGTGCTCGCCGGAACCGTCGTGCAACTCGGCATGTGCATGCCGGTGCTCCGGCGTCTCGGCTTCAGGTTCGAGTTCGGCGGGATACGCAGGAGCGTCGCGGACCGGCGCGTGCGCCAGGTGCTGACGCTGATGATCCCGATCACGCTGAGCCTCGGGATCATCAACTTCGACCTCGTCATCAACTCGCTGCTCGGCTCGACGGTCTCCGAGGCCACGCCCCGCGCGATCGACGCCGCCTTCCGGCTGTACATGCTGCCGCAGGGAATGTTCAGCGTCGCGGTCGCGACGGTGCTGTTCCCCGCGCTGTCGCGCCTTTCGACGCGCAGCGACCACGACGGCCTGCGCGCGCTGCTGGGCACCGGCGTGCGGCAGATCGCGTTGCTGCTGATCCCGGCGGCGATCTGCACGCTCGTGCTCGCCGAGCCGATGACCCGCCTCGTCTACGAGCGCGGCGCGTTCGGGACCGATTCGACGGCCCTCGTGTCCGAGGCGCTGTTCTGGTTCTCGTTCAGCCTCCCGTTCGCGGGCATCAACCTCCTGCTGACGCGCACGTTCTTCTCGCTGCAGCGGCCCTGGCTGCCGACGGCCATCAGCGCCGGGTCGCTCGTCGTCAACCTCGTCGTCTCGATCGCCCTCGTCGGGCCGTTCGGGATCGCGGGCGTCGTCGTCGGCACGGCGGTCGCCAGCGCGGCGATGACCGCCGGCCAGGCGTATTACCTGCGCCGCGAGCTCGGCGGGCGCCTGGAGGGGTATGAGACGACGCGCGCGATCGCCCGGATCACGGTCGCCTGCGTCCTGCTCGCGGCGGTCTCCTACCTGCTCTGGCTCGCGCTCGACAGCCTGCTCGGGCGCTCGCTGCCCGCGCAGATCGTCTCCGTCGGCGGCGGGCTGACGGCCGGGATCGTCATCTACTGCCGGGCCGTGCTGCGGATGCAGGTCGAGGAGGCCCAGCAGATTCGCGAGCTCGTACGGTCGCGGATCGGTCGCTAGAGGTGGACCGGCGAGCGCTGGCCCTACCCTGTACGGCGTGGCAGACCAGGCCCATATCCGCAACTTCTCGATCATCGCCCACATCGACCACGGCAAGTCGACGCTCGCCGATCGCATCCTGGAGATGACGAAGACCGTCGACCCGCGGTCGATGCGCGCGCAGGTCCTGGATTCCATGGACCTCGAGCGCGAGCGCGGGATCACGATCAAGGCGCAGGCCGTGCGCGTGCTCTACGACGCCCGCGACGGCGAGACCTACCAGCTGCACCTCATCGACACGCCCGGCCACGTCGACTTCACCTACGAGGTCAGCCGCTCGCTCGCCGCCTGCGAGGGGGCGCTGCTCGTCGTCGACGCCTCCCAGGGCGTCGAGGCGCAGACGGTCGCCAACACGTACCTCGCGATCGAGAACGGCCTCGAGCTCATCCCGGTCCTCAACAAGCTCGACCTGCCCGGCGCCGAGCCCGAGCGCGTCGCCGAGGAGGTCGCCGACCTGCTCGGCGAGCCGATGGACGACATGCTGCGGATCTCCGGCAAGACCGGCGACGGCGTCATCGATGTCCTCGAGGAGCTCGTCGCGAAGGTGCCGCCGCCCGCCGGCGACCCCGACGCGCCGCCGCGCGCGCTGATCTTCGACTCCGAGTTCGACCAGTACCGCGGCGTCATCGCCTACATCCGCGTCGTCGACGGGACGTTCCGCAAGGGCGACGTCATCAAGGCGATGGCCGGCAGCACGCAGGCCGACATCGACGACATCGGCTTCTTCACGCCGGCGATGGTCGTCACCGAGCAGCTCAGCGCCGGCGAGGTCGGCTTCCTCATCACCGGGATCAAGGAGGTCTCGGCGCTCGCCGTCGGCGACACGCTGACGACGAAGGACGGCTGGGCGCGCAACCCCGGTCTCGAGCCGCTGCCGGGCTACCGCGACGTCCAGCCGGTGGTCTTCTGCGGGCTGTTCCCGATCGACTCCGACGAGTACCCCGACCTGCGCGACGCGCTCGAGAAACTCGTCCTCAACGACGCCGCGCTGTCGTGGGAGCCCGAGGTCTCCGAGGCGCTCGGCTTCGGGTTCCGCTGCGGCTTCCTCGGCCTGCTGCACATGGACATCGTCCGCGAGCGCCTCGAGCGCGAGTACGGCATCGACCTCATGGCGACGATGCCGTCCGTGCGCTTCGAGGTCACGCTGACCGACGGCTCGGAGACCGAGGTCCACATCCCGTCGGACTTCCCCGACCCCGGCCGCATCGCCGAGATCCGCGAGCCGATGATCGAGGCCTCGATCCTCACGCCGAAGGAGTTCATCGGGCCGATCATGGAGCTCTGCCAGGAGCGCCGCGGGACGCACAAGGGCATGCACTACCTCTCCGCCGACCGCGTCCAGCTCCAGTACGACCTGCCGCTCGCGGAGATCGTCATCGACTTCTTCGACGCGCTGAAGTCGCGGACCAAGGGCTACGCGTCGCTGGACTACGAGCTGCGCGGGATGCAGGCCTCGAACATGGTCAAGCTCGACATCCTGCTCGCGGGCGAGACGGTCGACGCGCTCTCGATGGTCGTCCACCGCGACAAGGCATACGAGGTCGGCCGCTCGCTGACCGAGAAGCTCAAGGCGAAGATCCCGCGCCAGCAGTACGACGTCCCGATCCAGGCCGCGATCGGCGCGAGCATCGTCGCCCGCGAGACCGTCAAGGCCTATCGCAAGGACGTCATCGCCGGCTGCTACGGCGGCGACATCAGCCGCAAGCGCAAGCTCCTCGAGAAGCAGAAGGAGGGCAAGAAGCGCATGAAGAAGGTCGGGCGCATCGAGGTGCCCCAGGAGGCCTTCCTCGCGGTGCTCGAGCTCGGCGACTGACGCCGCGCGCCGCTCCTACCTGCCGCGCCTGAGCGTCCGCTTGGCGATGCTCGTCGCGGTGTTGCCGGCGCCGTCCTCGGCGCCGATGACGACCTTGAGATTCACGCGGGAGCGCTTGCGGATCCCGCGCAGCCCCTTCGCCGTCATCTTCAGGGCGACGGCCGTGGCGCCGGGCGCGAGCGAGACCGTGCGCTGCGCGAGCGTCGTGTCGAACGCGCGCACCGTCACCCGCGCCGTGACGGCCTCCGACGACGTCAGCGTCAGGAGGATCGCCTTACGCTGATCGAGCGCGCGCAGGCCGCTGGAGTCCACGCGCGAGCTGACGTCCGGCGGCGTCGTGTCGGCGGCGACGGGGTCGCCGGCGACGGTCAGCGTCCCGTTCATGATCGTCGGGTGGACGGTGCAGAAGAAGGCATAGGCGCCCGGCTCGAGCTTGTCGGTGCCGACCACCGGTGCCGTGTCGCCGCCGCCGATCGTCGCCGACGAGAACAGCGGCCGGCCGTCGGCGCCGTTGTCGCGCGACGTGACGTTGTGCGGGGCGAGCGCGTCCTGGCTGGCGAACGTCAGCCGCTCGCCGGGGGCGATCGTCACGTCGGTGTTGACGTAACGATCGACGGGTGCTGCGGTGATCTGCTGGTCGGCCTGGGCCGGCACGACGCCGAGAAGGGCGAAGGCGAGGGCGGCGGGAGCCGCAAATCGGAGCGCGCGCACGACACCATCCCTACCCGAGCGCGTGACCCCGGTCAAGTCGCTTCGCGCGCCGTACCCACCCGAGCGCCGGTGCGCAGGATCCAGAGCGCCGGCGCGGCGAGGAGCGCCACCCCGCCGATCGCCAGCGAGGCCACGCCGAGCGCCGTCAGCGCGAGGCCGCCGAGCAGCGCCAGCCCCGCCCCGGTCAGGCCCGCGAGCAGGTCGTTGAAGCCCAGGAGCTTGCCGCGCTCCCAGGGCGCGGTCGAGTCCGCGAGGACGGCCGTCGCCGCCACGTAGGAGAGATTCCAGCCGAGGCCGACTCCGAACAGCACGACCGCCGTCGCGGCCACGCCGGAGACCCACAGCAGGCTGACGACCGACACCGCCATGAGCGCCAGCCCGCCGGCGAGCGCCCGGGTGCGTCCGATGTGGTCCACGACGTCGCCGACGACGACGATGAGCCCGAACATCCCGATGACATGGGCGCCGATGATCGGGAAGACGTTGTCGGCGTCGTGATGATGGTGGTCGACGACGATCGCGCCGGTGAGCGTCATGACGGCGACCATGACGGCGAAGCTCGCCTGCGCCGCGATGAGCGCCGGGACGACACCGGGTCGGGCCAGGAGCGCTCGCAGGGGGGCCGCCGCGCCGCTCGCGCCGGCGGGCTGGACGGGCTCGTGGCCGAGCGCGGCGGCGATCTTCACCGGGTCCGGCCGCACGCACGCGACGATCGCGGCGCCCGCGACCATGAACACCGCCGCCGCGAGCCAGAGCGTGCGCAGCGCGTCGCCGTCGAGCGCGCGGCCGGCGAGCAGCGGGCTGAAGACCGTCGGGCCGAGGATTGCGCCGAAGACCGAGCCGAAGAGCACGAGCGCGATGCCGCGGGCACGGCGCTCGGGCGGGTACATGTCGCCCGCCGCCGTGCGGGCGAGCAGCGCGGTCCCGCTCGCCGCCCCGACGAGGCTGAGCCCCGCGAGCACCAGCGGGGCCGACGACGCCGCGCTGCCGAACGCGGCGAGGACGCAGCCCGCGACGCCGGTGCCGAAGCCGGCCAGGAGCACAGGCACGCGGCCGACGCGATCCATGAGCAGCCCGGCGGGGAGCGCGACGAGCGCCCCGGCCCCGAGCACGATCGCCGGACCGAGCCCGAGCAGGCCCTCGACGTGCAGGACGCGCACGAGCGTCAGCGACGCGACCGCCGCGGCGAGCTGCAGCGTGGCCGAGTTCATCGCCAGCGAGCCCGACAGCAGCGCGGTGTTGCGGCCGATCGAGAGCGTGGGCTGCGAGGCCATCGCCATTGACGGTAGCGGCGCCCGCCCAGGCGCTACGTTTGCGGTTGTGCGCAGGCTCCCTCCCGCGGTCGCCGTCCTCGCCGCCGCGGCTGTCGCGGTGCCCGCGGGCGCGGCGACGACGCCCCCGCCGACGACCTCGCTGCAGACGATCGGCGGCAAGCCGAGCGCCCCGTACTCGCGCCTGAAGCTCCTGCCGGGGTGGAAGCGCGTCGTGCGCGACGACCTCGGCGCCGAGCCCCGCAGGCGCCGCCACGTCCGCCGCCGCTCGCTGCTGTACTTCGCCCAGCTCACGGACTTCCAGCTCTCCGACGAGGAGTCGCCCGCGCGCGCCGAGCTGCTGGACCTCGCGAACTCGCCGTTTGAGTCCGCCTGGCGCCCACAGGAGGCGCTCGAGCCGTTCACCGTCGACGAGGTCGTCCGTCAGATCAACCGCGTCGACGCGAGCCCGATCCGCAACCAGCGCCGTCGCCGCGCGCGCCTGGCGCTGACGATCACGACCGGCGACTCGGCCGACAACCAGCAGATCAACGAGGTCAAGTGGGTCGTGAAGCTCCTCGAGGGCGGGCGCCTGGACCCGAACTCCGGCGTCGGGGGCGGCGTCTGCGGGGCGCTGGCCGCCGCGCCCGGCGAGGCGGCGCGCTACACGGGCGTCCAGGACGACCAGGACGTGCTCGAGTCCGGACGCTTCTATGACCCGAACCGTCCCTCCGGCGCGTTCGCCGCCTGGCCCGCGTACCCCGGGCTCATGGACCGCGCGCAGCAGCCGTTCCAGACGCCCGGCCTCAAGCGCCCGAGCTACGTGGCGTTCGGCAACCACGACGGCACGGTCCAGGGCAACCTCCACGCCCTCGGCGTGCTCGACACGCTCGCCAGGGGCTGTGTCAAGCCGCTGTCGGTGACCGGACTGGCCGGGCTCGCCGTCCTCGGGACGAGCGTCGGGCGGACGATCGTCGTCCCGCCCGACCCCGAACGCGGCTTCGCCGACCGCCCGACGTACAAGGCGCTGCACCGGACGGGGGCGCAGGCCGACGCGCACGGCTTCGCCTACGTCGACCCCGCCGAGCTGCGCGCGTCGCGCGGGCAGGCCGCGTACTACTCCTGGCATCCGAGGCCCGCAATCCGCATGATCGCGATCAACACCCTCGCCGAGGGGGACACGATCAACTCCAACGGCAACCTCGACGACCCGCAGTTTCGCTGGCTGCAGCGCGAGCTGAAGGACGCCGGCGAGCGACACGACCTCGTGATCCTCTTCGGCCACCACCCGATCGGCAGTCTCACGAACGGCGCCCCGGACGAGGACGCCGGCGCCTGCGCCGCGCGGGCGGTCACCGGCCCCGGCTGTGATCTGGACCCGCGCAACTCCAAGCCGCTGCACCTCGGCGGCGACCTGCGGGCGCTGCTGCTCGCCCATCCGGAGGTCATCGCCTACGTCGCCGGGCATACGCACGAGAACCGCGTCACGGCCTACCCGCGTCCGGGCGGGGGCGGCTTCTGGGGCATCGAGACCGCGTCGGAGATCGACTGGCCGATCCTCTCGCGCCTGCTCGAGATCATGGACAACCGTGACGGGACGTTGTCGATCTTCGGCACGCTCGTCGACCACGGCGCGCCGATCGCAACGCCGGCACCTGGCACGCCCGCGTTCGGATTCACACCGGAGACGCTTGCCGCCCTCGGGCGCGAGTTTGCGTACAACGACCCGCAGGTCGGAGTGCAGGACGGCGCCGAGGGTCGCCCCGAGGACCGCAACGTCGAGTTGCTGGTTGCCGACCCGCGGCGGCGGTAGACGCCGCGGCTCCTACGTGGTAGAACGACCACTCTTCCATCGCGAATTGGTGCCCGGAGAGGATCGTCGGATGTCAGCGTCGGAAACCACTCCCGGTCGCCACGCGGACTGGGTGGGTCACGCCACCGGCGATACGTTCGGGAGGATCGCCGACGCCCCGGCAGGCTTCGGTGACATGAAGCGCAAGGAGGACGCGCGCTTCCTCCGCGGTCTCGGCAACTACTGCGACGACGTCCGCGTGCCGGGCATGTTGCACGGCGCGCTGCTGCGCGCACCCCATGCCCACGCGCGGATCGTCTCGATCGACACGTCGGCGGCGCTGGCGCACCCGAAGGTCGTCGCGGTGATCATCGCGAAGGACCTCGAGACGCTGGGCCTCGCCTGGATGCCGACGATCTCCTATGACACGCAGGCGGTGCTGGCGGGCGACAAGGTGCGTTTTCACCTCCAGGAGGTCGCCTTCGTCATCGCCGTCGACGCCTATGCCGCCCAGGACGCGCTGGCGCTCATCGACGTCGAGTACGAGGTGCTGCCGGCGATCGTCAACTGCCGCCGCGCGCTGGACTTCGATGCCCCGCTGATCCGCGACGACAAGGTCGGCCAGGAGGACAACCTCGCGAGCCCGATGTGGGAGGCCGGCGACCGGGTCTCCTGTGACCGCGTGTTCGCCGAGGCCGACACGATCGTCGCGCGCGAGATCCGCCACCCGCGCGTGCACCCGTGTCCGATGGAGACGTGCGGCATGGTCGCCGACATGAACCCGGTCACGGGCCAGCTGAACATCTACAACGGCAACCAGGCCCCGCACGCGCACCGCACGGTGTACGCGCAGGTCGCCGGTCTCGCCGAGCAGAACATCCGCATCCTCTGCAACGACATCGGCGGCGGCTTCGGCAACAAGGTGCCGGTCTACCCCGGCTACGTCTGCGCGATCGCCGGCTCGATCATCGCCGGCGCGCCGGTGAAGTGGATGGAGAACCGCACCGAGAGCCTGTCGAGCACGGGATTCGCCCGCGACTACTCGCATCGCTCGGAGATGTGCGCGAGGGACGGGCGCATCACCGGCCTGCGCGTCGACACGATCGCCGACCACGGCGCGTTCGACGCCACGGCGCAGCCGACGCGCTTCCCGGCGGGCTTCTTCCACATCGTCACGGGCTCCTACGACCTCGAGGGCGCGCACTGCCAGGTCAAGGCCGTCTACACGAACAAGGCGCCGGGCGGCGTCGCGTACCGCTGCTCGTTCCGGATCGCGGAGGCCGTCTACCTCGTCGAGCGCATGACCGACGCGCTGGCGATGGAGATGGACGTCGATCCGCTGGAGCTGCGCCTGCGCAGCTTCATCCGCCCCGAGCAGTTCCCCTACCAGACGATCACCGGCTGGACGTACGACTCCGGCGACTACCACAAGGCCCTGTCCCTGGCGAAGGAGATCGCGGGCTACGACGAGCTGCGCCGCGAGCAGCAGGAAAAGCTCGCGCAGGGCAAGATCATGGGCATCGGCTGCGCCTTCTTCACCGAGGGCGTCGGCGCCGGCCCGCGGCGCTACACCGACATCCTCGGCCTGGCGATGAACGACGGCGCCGAGCTGCGGGTGCACCCGTCCGGCAAGGCCGTCATCAGCATCTCCGCGCAGTCACAGGGCCAGGGCCACGAGACGACGTTCGCGCAGATCGTCGCCGAGGAGCTCGGCATCTCGCCGAACGACATCTTGGTGCGCCACGGTGACACGGACAAGACGCCGTACGGCCTGGGGACGTACGGAAGCCGGTCGACGCCGGTCTCCGGCGGCGCCGTCGCGGTCGTGTCGCGCAAGGTCCGCGACAAGGCGCGCAAGTTCGCGGCGATCATGCTCGAGACCCGTCCCGAGGACCTCGCCTGGGAGCGGGGACGCTGGTACATGAAGGGCGACCCCGAGCACGGCGCGTCGATCGCGTCGATCGCCGAGTACGCCTATGGCGACAACCCGCTCCCCGAGGGCGTCGAGGGCGGCCTGGACGCCAACGCCGTGTACGACCCGCCGAACCTGACGTACCCCTTCGGCGCGTACCTCGTCGTCGTCGACATCGATCCGGACACCGGCAAGGTGAAGGTCCGGCGCTTCATCGCCGTCAACGACTGCGGCGTGCAGATCAACCCGATGATCGTCGCGGGCCAGATCCACGGCGGGCTCGCCGAGGGCATCGGCCAGGCGCTGATGCAGATCATCTCCTTCGACGAGCAGGGCAAGTGCCTGAACGCGACGCTCGACGAGTACCTCGTGCCGACGGCGCTGGAGTGCCCCGAGCACGGGTTCGAGCTCGGCGTCACGGTCACGCCCTGCCCGCATCATCCGATCGGCGCCAAGGGCGTCGGGGAGTGCCCCGGCGTCGGCTCCGGCCCGGCCGTCGCCAACGCCGTCATCGACGCGCTGTACCACGCGAAGGGGATCACGCAGATCGACATTCCCTGCACGCCCGTCGGCGTGTGGACCGCCCTGCAGGGCGCGGATTCGCAGTAGACATCACCTACGGGCATGGACCTCGGGCTCGGCGACAAGGCCTGCATCGTCACCGGCGCCACGCGCGGCATCGGCCTGGCGGCGGCGCGGATGCTCCACGCCGAGGGCGCGCGCGTGCTGCTCGTCGCCCGTGACGAGGACGCGCTCGCCGCGGTGAGCGCCGGGCTCGGCGGCGCCTTCCTCGCCGCCGACGTCACGGACCCCGGCGACGACGAGCGCATCGTCGCGACCTGCGCCGAGCGCTTCGGCGGCGTCGACGTGCTCGTCAACAACGCCGGCACGAGCTTCGTCCGCTCGCTGGAGGAGCTGACGGACGCCGACTGGCAGGCGCAGTGGGAGCTGCACGTCATGGCGCCGATGCGGCTCATGCGGGCGGCCGGGCCGCTGATGGTCGCCGCCGGCGGCGGGCGGATCGTGAACGTCTGCTCGTCGGCGGGCAAGCGGCCGTCGCTGACGAACCCCGCCTACGCCGTGACGAAGGCCGCCCAGCTCTCGCTCTCGCGCGTGTTCGCCGATCGCTACGCCGCGGACGGGGTGCTCGTCAACGCCGTCGCCCCGGGCGCCGTGACCTCGCCGCTGTGGACCGCCGACGGCGGGCTCGCCGACCAGGCCGCGGCGGCGCGCGGGATCACCCGCGAGGAGGCGCTGGCGGCGCAGGCGGCGAAGATCCCGCTCGGCCGGCTCGCCGAGCCCGAGGAGGTCGCGGCGGTCGTCGTCTTCCTCTGCTCGGCGCTCGCGAGCACGGTCACCGGCGCCGCGTGGTCGGCCGACGGCGGCACCGTGGCGACGATCGTGTGAGCGCGGGCGCCTGCTAGAACTCGGCCGCATGGCCGTCGACGCCGACCTCATCGGCAGGACCTATCCCGCGACGACGTACGCCGTCGGCCGCGAGAAGGTGCGCGAGTTCGCCTACGCGGTGGGGGAGACCAACCCGCTGCACCTCGACCTCGAGGCCGCCCGCGCGGCGGGCCATGCCGACCTCGTCGCGCCGCCGATGTTCGCCGTCGTCTTCGGCATGGCGTCGATCGCACAGGGGATGTTCGACCCCGAGGTCGGGATCGACTTCGCGCGCCTCGTCCACTCCGGGCAGGAGTTCGAGTGGGGCCCGCTCGTCGTCGCGGGCGACGAGATCACGACGACGACGGCGCTCACGGACGTCACCGAGCGCGCGGGCAACGCCTTCTTCGTCTTCGAGTCCACGTCGGTCAACCAGCGCGGCGAGACGGTCTGCGTCGGGCGCTGGTCGAACATCGTGCGGGCGGCCTGATGGCCCTGCAGCCGGGCGACGAGCTCGAGCCGCTGCGCGTCACGCCCGACAAGTACCTCACGATCCGCTACGCGGGCGCCTCCGGGGACTTCAACCCGATCCACCACGACGAGGACTTCGCCAAGGCCGTCGGACTGCCCGGCTGCATCCTGCACGGCCTCTACACGATGGCCCAGGTCGCCCGTGCGCAGACGGACGCCGGCGGCGGCCCGCAGTCGCTACGGCGCCTGAAGGTCCAGTTCCGCGGCATGGGCCTGCCCGAGCAGGAGCTGACCGTCACGGGCACGGTCAACGAGGTCGCCGGCGGCATCGCGTCGATCTCGGCGCACTGCGAGCAGAACGGCAAGCGGATCATCCGCAACGCCGAGGTGGAGCTCGTCGTCGCAGAGTAAGGGTCTGCGATCGCGGTCTGCCGCGGCGCGAATGTGAAGGCGCGGTGCGCGTACCGCATCGATGAGGGGAGCGTCCGCGTCGCGACCGGTGGCTCCATGAAACATGACCCCTTCCCACTCGGAGGTGCCAGCCGGTGCTCGCACCTGCGGTAGCGCCCGCGATGAGGGAGGGGTTGCGGATGCCTGCATGGCCGGGCACCCGGCGGCGAACGACCCGATTCCCGTCAGAGCCGCAGTACACGACCGGACCCCGTGCCCGCACCGCGGCAGACCACGCGCGGCCGGGGCGGAGGCCCGACACCCGGCGCTCGTACAATCGAGCTGATGCTCACCCCGCGCCAAGAGCTCATCCTGCGCAAGGTCGTCCTCGCCTACCAGGCGACGGTGCAGCCCGTGGCGTCGCGGACGCTCGCCGCCGACCCCGAGCTCCAGGCCGGCCCGTCGACCGTCCGCCACGAGCTCGCGATGCTCGAGGAGCACGGATTCCTCGCGCATCCGCACACGTCGGCGGGCCGCGTCCCGACGGACTCCGGCTACCGCTACTTCGTCGATCGCCTGCTCCCGGCGCGGCCCAGCCGGGGCGCGATCGAGCTCGCGCTCACGCGGCGCGAGGTCGACGAGGCGATGCGCCTGACGACGGAGACGCTCTCGCAGGTCACGAACCTCCTGGCGATCGTCTCGGCGCCGCCGTTGCAGACGGCGACGATCCGCCACATCGAGGTGCTGCCGCTGCAGCCGCAGATCGTCATGGTCGTGATCATCACCTCGACCGGCGGGGTCTCCAAGCGCGTCCTCGCGTTCGACTCGCCGGTCGACAACGGGCTCGTCGGCTGGGCCGCGGGGTTCCTCAACGAGGAGCTCGTCGGGGTCGGGCTCGGGGCGCGCAAGCTCCACGCGCGGCTGACCGATCCGACGCTGCCGCTCACGGAGCGCACGTTCCTCGACCGGATCAGCCCGGCCTTCACCGAGCTCGCCGCGACGGCCGAGGACTCGCTCTACGTCGACGGGGCGGCGCGCCTGCTGTCCGAGCACCGCTTCCAGGACCTCTCGCAGATCAACGAGCTCATGCGCCTGCTCGAGGGGCGTGTCGCGCTGCTGGAGATGCTGAGCACCGTGCTCGAGCAGCGCGACGTCATCGTGCGCATCGGCACCGAGAACACCGCTCCCGCTCTGCACTCGCTCGCGATGGTCACCGCGGGCTACGGCCTGCCGCTGCGCCCGCTGGGCACCGTGTCGCTCATCGGACCGGTCGCGATGGACTACGGCGAGACGATCGGCGTCGTCCGCGACGCGGCCTTCCAGCTCTCGCGCTTCGTCGAAGACGTCTACGACGCATCGTGAAGCGCGACGCGTACGAGGTCCTCGGCGTTGGCCGCAACGCCGACGAGACCGAGGTCAAGAAGGCGTTTCGCAAGCTCGCGCGCGAGCTGCACCCCGACGTCAACAACCACGACCCGCAGGCCGAGGAGAAGTTCAAGGAGGCCGCCGAGGCCTACGAGATCCTGTCCGACGCCGACAAGCGCCAGGTCTACGACCGCTACGGCCACGACGGCCTCAAGCGCGGCGGCCAGAGCCCGAACTTCGACGGTTTCGGCTCGATCTCGGATCTCTTCGACGCGTTCTTCGGCGGCGCTGGCGGCGGCTTCGGCGGGTTCGGCGGCGCGTCGGCCCCGCGCAACGGCGGCGACGCGGCCGTCGATGTCGAGATCGACCTCGAGCAGGCCGCGGCGGGCGCCGCGATCGACGTCACGTACGAGGTGGTCGACCGCTGCGAGCGCTGCCACGGCAACGGCGCCGAGCCCGGCACGCCGATCAAGACCTGCGCGCGCTGCGGCGGCAACGGCATCCTGCAGGCCGTCAGCCGGACACCCTTCGGCCAGGTCGCGCGGACCGTCAGCTGCGACGTCTGCGGCGGTGACGGCAAGGTCGCCGAGAAGGCCTGCACGCGCTGCGACGGCCGCGGGCGCGAGGTGCTGACGCACGCCGTGAGCATCGACGTCCCGGCCGGGATCGCGACGGGGCAGCGCATCCGCGTCAGCGGGCGCGGCCACGCGGGGGAGTCGGGCGCGTCGGCGGGCGACCTGTACGTCAACGTCGCCGTGCGCGAGCACGAGCGCTTCCTGCGCGACGGCAACGACCTAGTCACGGTGCTCGACGTCCCGGCCCCGCTCGCAGCGCTCGGGACCAAGCTCGAGGTCCCGACGCTCGAGGGCGCCGAGGACGTCCACGTGCGCCCGGGCACGCAGCCGGGCGAGACGATCGAACTGCGCGGGCGCGGCATGCCTCTCCTGCGCCGTCCCGGCCGCCGGGGCGACCTGCGCGTCGTCGTCAACGTCGTCATCCCGCGCCAGCTCAGCGAGCAGCAGCGCAGCCTGCTCACCCAGCTCGCCGCGTCGATGACGGATGCGAACATGCGCTCGGACGAGTCGATGTTCGCGAAGCTCAAGCGCACCCTGCGCGTCTGACGGCGTGATCCGCCTCGCCATCCGCGTCGCCCGTGCCGACGCCGAGCTCGCGCTCGCGGAGCTGCTGGCGCTCGCGCCGGCGGGGGTCGAGGAGGTCGATCGCGGCGCGACGATCGAGTACGCCGTCTACGGCGCGCCGGGCGAGCTGCCGGCGCTGCCGGACCTGCGCGCCGCGGCCGGCGCGGCGCTCGTCGACATCACGACGACGGAGGTCGCCGACGACTGGGCCGAGCGCTGGCGCGAGTTCCACCGCCCGCTGACGATCGGCGGGCGCCTGCACGTGCGCCCGCCGTGGTGCGCGGCGCCCGGCGATCCGAGCCTGCTCGACATCGTCGTCGACCCCGGCCAGGCCTTCGGGACAGGGGCGCACCACACGACGCGGATGTGCCTCGAGGCGCTGCTCGAGCTCGAGCCCGGTGGGGCCCTCATGGACCTCGGCTGCGGCTCGGGCGTGCTCGCGATCGCCGCGGCGAAGCTCGGCTGGTCGCCGGTGGCGGGCGTCGACCACGAGCGCGCGTCGGTGGCCGCGACCGCCGAGAACGCCGCGGTCAACGGTGTCGATGTCCGCGCCTTCGGCGGCGACCTTCTCCGCGACGGCCCCGTGCCGACCGCGCCGACGGTCGTCGCGAACCTCGTCCGCCCGCTGCTGGCGGCGGTGGCCGCGGCGGGCTTCGACGGCCAGCCGCCGCGCGTCATCGTCGCCGGTGGCCTGCTGCACGCCGAGGCCGACGCGATCGCCCGCGCGTTCGAGCCCCACGGCCTGCGCGAGCGCGCGCGCCGCCACAGCGGCGAGTGGACCGTGCTGACGCTCGCGCGCTGAGTACCCTCCCTGCATGGCCTGGAACGTCGTGATCGCAGGGGGCGGCTTCGGCGGCTTCTACGCCGCGCGGACGCTCGGGCGTGTGCTCGCGCCGCACGCCGCGCACGTCCGGCTCGTCACCGCCGACAACTTCATGCTCTACACGCCGCTGCTGCCGGGGGCCGCGGCGGGCACGCTCGAGCCGCGCCACGTCGTCGTGCCGCTGCGCGAGGAGCTGGACTCCTCGATTCACCTGCGCCTCGCCCGGATCCTCGGGGCCACGCCGGAGAACAACCGGATCCAGATCCGCTCGCTCGACGGCCACGAGGAGGACCTGCGCTACGACCAGCTCGTCGTCGCGCTCGGGTCCGTCAGCCGGACGCTGCCGATCCCCGGCCTCGCCGAGCACGCGAAGGGCTTCAAGTCGCTGCCCGAGGCGATCGCGCTGCGCAACCACGTCATCCGCACGCTCGAGGTCGCCGAGACGCTCGAGGACGGCAACGCCCGCCGCGAGCTGCTGACGTACGTCTTCGTCGGTGCCGGCTACGCGGGCCTCGAGGGGCTCGCCGAGCTGCAGGACTTCACCGCCGACGTGATGGACCTCTACCCGCGCTGCCGCGTCACCGGGATGCGCTGGATCCTCGTCGAGGCGACCGAGCGCGTCATGCCCGAGATCGGCCCGAAGCTCGCGGAGTTCGCCGTGCGCGAGCTGCGCGGCCGCGGGATCGAGATCCGGACGAGCACGACGCTCGACGCCGTCACGGCCTCGAGCGCGACGCTGAGCGACGGCGAGGTGGTCCGCACGCGCACGGTCGTCTGGACCGCCGGCGTCAAGGCGCATCCGGTCGTCGCGAAGTTCGGCCTGCCGCTCGACGACCGCGGCCGGATCGTCAGCGACAGCCACCTGCAGGTGCAGGGCTTCGACAACGTCTGGGCGCTCGGCGACTGCGCCGCCGTGCCCGACCCGGCGCGCAAGGGCCAGCCCTGCCCGCCGACCGCGCAGCACGCGATCCGCCAGGGCCGCGTCGTCGGGCGCAACGTCGCCGCGGCGCTCGGCGGCGGGGGGCACAAGCGCAGGTTCAGGTACAAGACGAAGGGCGTCTTCGTCGACATGGGCCGGCGCAAGGCGGTCGCCACGACGGGCCCGATCACCTGGAGCGGCATGCCGGCGTGGATGCTCGCCCGCAGCTACCACCTCGCGGCGATGCCGGGGGCCGGCCGCCGCGCGCGCCTGCTCGTCGACTGGAACATCGGGCTGCTGTTCGGGCGCGACACGGCCGAGCTCGGCAGCCTCGGCACGCCGCTGACGCTCGCCGGCGAGGTCGCTCCCGACGCGACGAACGGCGCCCTGCCGGAGCACGCCGGATCGCCGTCGCTGCACACCTGAGGCGTGGCGGCCACGTCCGCCTCCCGCGTATGCTGGAGGCAGATGAGTCTGGCCGACACGGTGAAGCAGGATCTCGCCACCGCGATGAAGGCGGGCGAGAAGGATCGGGTCGGCGCTCTGCGACTCGTTCTCAGTGAGCTGCAGAAGAACGCGAAGGAGGGCGACGGCGACGAACTGGCCGTCCTGCGCCGCGAGCGCAAGCGCCGCCTGGAGTCGGCCACGGCCTTCCGCGATGCCGGCCGCGACGAGCTCGCCGCCGGCGAGGAGGCCGAGGCCCGCATGATCGAGACCTACCTGCCGGCGCGCCTGGACACGGACGCGCTGCGCGCGATCGTCGCGGCCGCGGTCGCCGAGACCGCCGCCTCGTCGCCGAGGGACATGGGCGCCGTCATGAAGGTCGCGATGGCCAAGGCCGCCGGCAACGCCGACGGCAAGGCCGTGTCGGCGCTCGTCCGGGAGGCGCTCGGTGCGTAGCCGGATCGAGCTCTCCAACGCGGCGGCGACGGACCTCGCGGGCAGCGGCGACGCCGTCCTGCGCGCGCTCGAGGGGCACGTCGCCTGCGACCTGTTCCTCCGCGGCAACGTCGTGACGCTCGACGGCGAGCCGGAGGCCGTCCAGGCGGCCGAGATCGTCGTGCGCGAGCTCGCCGCGCTCATCGAGCAGGGCCACGAGATCGGCCCGGGCACGATCGCCGCCGTCACCGGCGCGCTCGATCAGCACCGCTCGCCGGCGGAGATCCTCGAGGACGTCGTCTGGCGCCACCGCTCCAAGCAGGTGGCCCCGAAGACCGTCAACCAGAAGCGCTACGTCGACTCGATCCGCCGCAACACGATCACCTTCGGCATCGGCCCGGCGGGCACCGGCAAGACGTTCCTCGCCGTCGCGCTCGCCGCCGCCGCGCTGAGCCGCCGCGAGGTCAACCGGATCATCCTCACGCGCCCCGCGGTCGAGGCCGGCGAGCGCCTGGGGTTCCTGCCGGGCGACCTCATGGCGAAGATCGACCCCTACCTGCGCCCGCTCTTCGACGCCCTCCACGACATGCTCGACGCCGAGAAGGTCGCGTCGTATCTCGAGCGCGGGCAGATCGAGGTCGCGCCCCTGGCCTTCATGCGCGGCCGGACGCTGAACGACAGCTTCATCATCCTCGACGAGGCGCAGAACACGACGCCCGAGCAGATGAAGATGATCATGACCCGGCTGGGGTTCGGGTCCAAGATGGTCGTCACCGGCGACGTCACGCAGATCGACCTGCCGAAGAACGAGGGCTCCGGGCTCGTCGTCGTCGGCGACATCCTCGAGGGCATCGAGGGCATCGAGTTCGTCCGCTTCGGCGGCGAGGACGTCGTGCGCCACCGGCTCGTGCAGAAGATCGTCGAGGCCTACGCCGTGCACGCCGAGCGCCAGACGTCTGAGCTGCGGCCCGCCGACCGCCGACGCGCTTGACCTCCGGCGCCCCGGAGCATCCGCTCGAGATCGAGGTGCTCGGAGGGCCCGGGCCGATCCTCCTGCCGCTCGAGGAGGTCGAGCGCCTCGTCGCCCTCGCGCTCGCCTCGGCCGGCGTCGACAGCGGCCACGTCGCGGTGGAGTTCGTCAGCGCCGAGCGGATCACCGCGCTCAACGCCGAGCACCGCGGCAAGGACGAGCCGACCGACGTCCTGTCCTTCCCGATCGACGGCGCCGATCCGTCGCCGGGCCCGCCGGAGCTCGGCGACATCGTCATCTGCCCACCGCACACCGCCGATCTGCGCGAGGCGATCGTCCACGGCGCGCTGCACCTCACCGGCATGGACCACGAGACCGACGACGGCGAGATGCTCGCGCTCCAGCGCGAGCTCATGTCCTGGGTGACGCCGGGCGCGCGGCCATGAGCACGCGGGCGGGCTTCGTCGCCCTCGCCGGCCGCCCGAACGTCGGCAAGTCCACGCTCGTCAACGCGATCGTGGGGGAGAAGGTCGCGATCGTCTCCGACAAGCCGCAGACGACGCGGCGGGCGATCCGCGGGATCGCGATGCGGGGCGAGTCGCAGCTCGTGCTCGTCGACCTCCCCGGCGTGCAGCGCCCGCGCGACACGCTGACCCAGCGCATGCAGTCGCGCGTCGAGCGCGAGCTCGCCGACGCCGACGGCGCGCTGCTGATCCTCAACGGCCAGCAGGGCGTCGGGCCGGGGGACCGCTTCATCGCCGCGGCGCTCGCGAAGACGAACGTCGCCGTGGCGATCGCCGTCAACAAGATCGACCGCATGGACGACGCCCATACGCTCGCGGCGCTCCAGGGCGCCGCCGACCTCGGGATCTCCGACGAGATCTTCCCGATCTCGGCGCGCAGGGGGACGGGCGTCGCGGAGCTCGTAGAGCACCTCGTCGGGCTGCTGCCCGAGAGCCCGTTCCTCTTCGACCCCGGCGACGCCTCCGACCAGGCGGAGTCGGTGATCCTCGCCGAGCTGATCCGCGAGCAGGTCCTGCGGCGGACCTTCCAGGAGGTCCCGCACGCCGTCGAGATCAAGGTCGAGGAGGTCGACGACTCGCGCGAGGACAACCTGATCCGCATCCGCGCGCTGGCGTGGGTCGAGGCCGAGTCCCAGAAGGGCATCCTCATCGGCGCGCAGGGCACGATGATCAAGGCGATCGGGACGGCCGCGCGGCGCGAGCTCGAGCGCCACCTCGGCACGCGGGTGCACCTCGACCTGTCCGTGCGCGTGCGCCGCCACTGGCGCGCCGACGACGCGCTGCTGGACCGCCTCGGGATCGAATAGCCGCCTACCATGCGCGGATGAGCGACGACTTCACCGACATCCTCCTGCTCGGCGGCGGGATCGCCTCCGCGAACGCGGCGGCCGAGCTGCGCGAGCAGGGCTTCGACGGGTCGATCGTCCTCGCCACGCGCGAGATGGACGCGCCCTACCACCGCCCGCCGCTGACGAAGGGCTACCTCCAGGGCCGCGAGGACCGCGCGTCGACGCTCATCCACCCGGAGGGCTGGTACGCCGAGCACGACGTCGACCTGCGCACCCGCACGCCCGTCATGGACCTCGACGCGACGGCGAAGTCCGCGAAGCTCGGGCGCGAGCAGCTCGGCTTCGGCCAGGCACTGCTGGCGACCGGCGCCGGGATCCGCCGGCTGCAGGCCGACGGCGGGATGCGCGACGGCATCCACTACCTGCGGGCGCTCGGCAACGCCGACAAGCTGCGCGGCGAGCTCGACGGCACCGAGCGCGTCGTCGTCGTCGGCGGCTCGTACATCGCGACGGAGGTCGCGGCCTCGATGACGCTGCTCGGCAAGCAGGTGACGCTCGTCATGCAGGAGGCGCTCCCACTCGAGCGCGGCTTCGGCCCCGTCGCCGGGGCGTTCGTGCGCGACCTGCTGGAGCGGCACGGCGTCGAGATCCTCGCGGAGGCGGACGTCGCGGCGTTCGAGGGCTCCGGGGAGGCCGACGACGCCCCCGTCACCGCCGTCGTGACCGCCGACGGGCGCCGCGCGGCGGCCGGCCTCGTCGTCGTCGGCGTCGGCGCGAACCCCGACGTCCTGCTCGCCCGCAAGGCGGGCCTGACGCTCGGCGAGAGCGGCGGCGTCCTCTGTGACAGCGCGCTGCGCAGCTCCGCGCCGGGGATCTTCGCCGCCGGCGACATCTGCGAGTACGACAGCGTCGTCCACGGCCGGCGCCTGCGCATCGAGCACGAGGAGGTCGCCGCCGCGCAGGGCCGCCACGCCGCGCGGGCGATGCTCGGCGCCGAGGAGCCCTACGCCGAGGTCCCGTACTTCTGGTCGGATCTCGCCGACTGGGCGACGCTCGAGTACGTCGGCCCGGCGCCCGGGTGGGACGAGGAGCTCGTCCACGGCGACCCGTCGTCAGGCGCGTTCAGCGTCTGGTACCTGCAGGACGGCCGGCTTGGCGGGGCGCTCGCCGTCGGGCGCTCCGGCGATCTCGACGTCGCGCGCGACCTGCTCGCGCAGCACGCCGGCGCGGATGCCGTTCGCGCGGCGATCGCTGCCCTCTGAGGCTCAGGTCAGCTCGCGGTAGAAGAGCAGCGAGCCGGCCTCGCCGCTCGCCGCGCCCTCGCTGAACACGAACATCGTGACCATCAGCGCCCGCCTGCCGCTCGGCGCGACGAGCTCGGTGACGGTCGGGTTGCCGAACGACGTGCTCCCGCCGGGGGTGGTGACGCGCACGGCGGTCAGCGCACCGGAGCGGCGGTCGCGCAGGAACAGCCGCCAGGAGCCGAAGTCGTTGCGCCGGTACTGCGCCTCGTACAGCTGCAGGGGCGCGCCGTCGAAGGTGATCTCGTCGCGATCGCCGAAGCTGCCGCGCGGGGCCTTGGAGTACGGGCGGTGCAGCCTGGTCGCGGACGCGAATGCCGCGTTGAGCCGCTCGGCGACGCGCGGGCGCCACGAGCTGAAGTTCGTCAGCACGGCCGTGCCCTGGCGGTCGTCGTCGGGGTAGCCGTTGCCGTCCGTGTCGGCGCGGTAGTGCAGCCCGACCTCGATCCGGGAGTTCGACAGGTCGGGCGTCTCCGCGACGCTCATGATGCTCGGCGTGCCGACGGCGCTCATGCTCAGCCCGCGCGGAGCGGTGAACTCGCGACTGATCTGGCCGGCGAGCAGGCGCTCGAGCGTCGCGTAGTAGCGAAACCGGATGCGGATGCGGTCCGCCTTCGCCGCGGTGGCAGGGCTCAGGGGCGCGAGCAGCGCGAGGTGGTTGCGCACGCTCGTGGCGAGGTCCGGCTTCGTCCACTCGTAGGCGACGACGTAGCCCCCGTCGGGCAGCGCTGCGAGCGTTCCCTGCGATGCGTCGGTGTCGAGCGTCGCGGTCCTCGTCCAGTGCAGGAGGTCGGTCGACGTCCCGACGTACAGGTCGAAACGACCGCCGACCGGCGCGTGGTAGACGCCGACGTTGCGGCCGTCGGTCGTTTGGATGACCTTCAGCCCGTCGAGCGGGGTTCCTGCGCCGTCACGCGCGTCGAAGCGGACGTGGGCGCCGTCCGACGGCACCTGCTCGACGGCGGACCTGACGACCGTCACGGGGTCGGAGGGCGGCTGGGCCGCGGCCGGCGCGGTCAGGGCGCCGCAGGCGGCGGCGAGGGCGACGACGACGCCGAGGGCACGCATTCATGGACGGTAGGGGCGGCGCGCAGGCGCCATAAGGGGCACTCGCGCACACGCGGATGCAGAAACCCGCTGCCGTTCAGCGGGCGCGTCAGCTCAGCAGCGCCCCCGCGAGGATCGCCATCCCGCTGGCGAGGATCAGCGGCGGCCCGGGGCCGGTGGAGCTCGTCAGCACGGCGTCGGAGATCAGCCGCTTGACCGAGTTGCCGCTCGTCTCGATGTCCAGGACGTTCGCGCAGTAGTACAGCAGCGCCGCGCCCGCGAGCGTCACGAGCACGCCGACGATCGCCAGCAGCCGGGTCGCGAAGCCCAGCAGCGTCATGACGGCGACGAGCGCCGCGAGCCCGACGGCGACCGGCCAGACCGAGGTCTCGACGCCCGCGACCGTCCGCGAGCCGCTGGAGACCTTCGCCCCGACGATGCCGAGGTCGATGTTCAGCCCAGGGCCCTTGACGGTCACCCAGGGCAGCAGCACCGACAGCGCGAGGCCGAGGGCCCCGGCGAGCAGGAGGAAGCGCCCGGCGGTCTTCATGCGACGAACCGTACCCCGGGCCCCACCTGCCTAGACTCCGGCCCCATGGAGATCGCCTACGACGAACGCGGCCTCGTGCCCGTCATCGTGCAGGACTGGCACAGCGGCGAGGTGCTGACGCTCGCCTACGCCAACGCCGAGGCGGTCCGCCGCACGCGCGAGAGCGGCGAGCTGCACCTCTACAGCCGCTCGCGCCAGGAGCAGTGGCACAAGGGCGCGACGAGCGGCAACACGCAGGCCGTCCGGGCGCTGCGGCTGGACTGCGACGGCGACGCCCTGCTCGCGCTCGTCGAGCCCGCCGGCCCGGCCTGCCACACCGGCGAGCGCACGTGCTTCCATCACGGAGAGCTCGAGCCGCCGGCGCCCCACGAGGCGCTGGCGATCCTCGCGCGCACGCTCGCCGAGCGCGACGCGCAGCGGCCCGCAGGGTCCTACACGACGCAGCTGCTCGAGGACCCGGTGCTCGCGGGGGAGAAGGTCCGCGAGGAGGCCGAGGAGGTCACGCGCGCCGTCCGCGAGGAGACCGACGACCGCGTCGACAACGAGGCCGCCGATGTCCTGTACCACCTCGCCGTGCTGCTGCGCGGCCGCGGGCGCACGCTCGCCGACGCCGGGACGGTGCTCAATGGCCGTCGTCGTTAACCGGACCCACCCACCCATGCCGGTCGCGCCGTCGCTGGACGAGGTCCGCGAGCTCGCGGGCGCGTACAACCTCATCGCGCTGCGCCACAGCTTCATCGACGACACCGAGACGCCCGTCTCGGCGTTCCTCAAGCTCCGCGGCAAAGATCCGCAGACGCCCGCGTTCCTCCTGGAGTCCGCCGAGCGCGGCCAGCAGTTCGGGCGCTACAGCTTCATCGGCATGCGCCCGCGCAAGGTCGTGCGCTGGTCGCTCGGCGACGAGCCCGCCGATCCGTACGCCGTCGCGGCGGCCGAGGTCTCCCGGCTGCGCCAGGCGCCGTGGCCGGACATGCCGCCGTTCGCCGGCGGCGCGGTCGGCTACTTCGGCTATGACCTCGTGCGGACGGTCGAGCCGCTCGGCGAGCCCAACCCCGACCCCGTCGGGCTGCCCGACATGGCGCTCATGCTCAGCGACGTGCTCGTCGTCTTCGACCACCTCAAGCACACGATCAGCGTGCTCGTGAACGTCTACGCCGACGACGACGACGGCACCGGCCTGGAGACCGCGTACCGCGAGGCCGTCGCGACGATCGCCAAGGCCCGCGAGCTGCTCGCGGGGCCCGTGCCGCGACCCGCGCCGACACCGGCCCGGCCGCGCCCGCAGTTCACGTCGAACATGACGCGCGAGCAGTTCGAGGCCAACGTCGCGCGGATCGTCGAGTACATCCACGCCGGCGACGCCTTCCAGGTCGTGCCCTCCCAGCGCTGGTCGGCGGACATCGACATCGATCCGTTCTCGATCTATCGCGGGCTGCGCGTCGTCAACCCGAGCCCCTACATGTACTTCCTGGACTTCCTCGACTTCCAGGTCGCCGGGGCGTCGCCGGAACCGGTCCTGACGGTGACGGGCGACCACGTCGCGACGCGGCCGATCGCCGGCACGCGGCCGCGCGGGGCGACGCTCGCCGACGACGAGCGCATCGCCGAGGAGCTGCTCGCCGACGAGAAGGAGCGCGCCGAGCACGTCATGCTCGTCGACCTCGGCCGCAACGACCTCGGGCGCGTCTGTGAGTACGGGACGGTGACCGTCGACCGCTTCATGGCCGTCGAGACGTACTCGCACGTGATGCACATCGTCTCCAACGTCTCGGGCACGCTGCGCCCCGACGTCACGGCGATGGACGCGCTGCGCTCGGTGCTGCCCGCCGGGACGCTCTCGGGGGCGCCGAAGGTCCGCGCGATGCAGATCATCGACGAGCTCGAGCCCGTCAAGCGCGGCGGCTACGGCGGCGCGATCGGCTACCTCTCCTACGCGGGCGACCTCGACACCTGCATCCACATCCGCACCGTCGTCATCAAGGACGGCCGCGCCCACGTGCAGGCCGGGGGCGGCACGGTCGCCGACGCCAAGCCGGCCTACGAGTTCGCCGAGTCCGAGGCCAAGGCGCGCGCCGTCCTGCGCGCCGTCGAGCTCGCCTCCCAGCAGCCGGACTGGCCGTGAGCGCGAGTCGCATACGCGATGTTATTCTCGATATGCGTCTGAGGTGATCACGCACAGCGCGGGGTAGCTCCCCGCCCGCATCCACGGCCCGCTCCGGCGGGCCGTGGCGGTTTTCATGACTCCTTCTGTGCGTGAATTCCTGCAATCGACGCGTCCGCCGTTACCAGCTGCTCCATAGCGTCCTTGGCGTGGAGCGTGAAGCGGCGAGGTGCCGCGATCGCCTCAGACGCGTGAGATCGGGGTTAGCTGCCTCGGTTGGGGTTCGAGTCCCCGGCGCTCCACCACCGAGCTGGGGGCGGCCGCCGATCCGGATCGGCCCGCCCGCCGGCTTGCTACGTCCCATACCGTTTCTGACACGCTTTCACGCGAAAGTGCGGGGTAGCTCCCCGGCCCGTCTTCACGGCTCGCTCTTCGCGGGCCGTCGCGGTTCTCGGGGGCTCGATCTGGTGGCGCAACTCGACATGCGCGAGGATGCCCGCATGGACGCCCCGCAGCCGCCGCAGTACCGTCGCGGGGCCGGCGCCCCGTGACCTCCGTCCTCGTCGTCGACAACTACGACTCCTTCACCTACAACCTCGTCCAGTTCCTCGGCGAGCTGGGCGCGGACATGGAGGTCGTGCGCAACGACCACGCCTCCGTCGACGAGCTGCTCGCGCGCGCGCCCGACCGGGTCGTCGTCTCGCCCGGTCCCTGCACGCCGAACGAGGCCGGGATCAGCGTCGAGGCGATGCGCCGCTTCCCCGAGGCCGGGATCCCGGCGCTCGGCGTCTGCCTCGGCCACCAGTCGCTGGCGCAGGCCTTCGGCGGCACGGTCGTCCGTCACGAGCCGATCCACGGCAAGACGACGCAGATCAGCCACGACGGCCGGACGATCTTCGACGGCCTCGCCCCGCAGCTCACCGTCGGGCGCTACCACTCGCTCGTCGTCGAGCCCGACAGCCTGCCCGGCGTCTTCGAGGTCTCCGCCCGCGGCGGCGGCGTGATCATGGCGATCCGTCATCGCGAGCTGCCGGCCGAGGGCGTGCAGTTTCATCCCGAGTCCGTCCTCACCGACGAGGGCATGGCGCTGCTGAAGAACTTCCTCGGGGAGAATGCGGCGCCATGAGCGACCGCGAGCCGATGACCCGGACGTACCGCGTCGCGCTCGGCATCTGCAAGCCGGTGGTGCGTTTCTGGGGGCGCCTCGACGTCGCGGGCCTCGAGCACGTCCCCGCCGAGGGCCCGCTGCTGATCTCCGGCAACCACGACAGCTATTGGGACCCCGTCGTGATCGGCATCGCCGCGATCCGGCGCCGCCAGATCCGCGCGCTCTCGAAGTCCTCGCTGTGGAAGGTCAAGGGCATGAACAGGGTTCTCGACGGCATGGGCCAGATCCCGATCGTCCGCGGGACCGGTGACGCCGATGCGCTGGACCGCGCGATCAGCGAGCTGCGCGACGGCGCCTGCATCGGGATCTTCCCCGAGGGCACGCGCAGTCTCGGCCGCGAGCTGCGCCCGCGCAGCGGGCTCGGGCGCCTGAAGGCGGCGGTCCCCGAGGCGGTCGTCGTCCCCGTCGCCGTGACGGGCACGACGGACATCCCGCGCTTCCCGCGGCGCCCGCGGCTGCGCGTCCAGTTCCTCGCGCCGGTCGAGCCGGCCGCCGGCGAGTCACCCGGCGACTTCGCGGCGCGCGTCAACAGCGCGGCGCGCGCGATCGCGCCGATCACCGCCGCCGGTCGCAAGCCGAAAGACCCGGCGGCAGCCCCGGACAACGGTTAGGCTGCGCGGCGCGCCGTGCCCGACCCCGTCCTAACCCGCGCCATCGACGCGCTCTCCTCCGGGCACGACCTCAGCGCGGACGCGGCGGCCGAGGTCCTCGCCGTCGTCATGGCCGGCGCCGCGTCAGAGACGCAGATCGCGGGGCTGCTGATCGCGCTGCGCACGAAGGGCGAGACGGTCGAGGAGATCGCCGGCCTGGCGCGGACGATGCGCTCCTTCGCCACGCCCGTGACGACGAGCCGCGAGGCGCTCGTCGACACGGCCGGCACCGGCGGCGGGCGCCCGACCTTCAACGTCTCGACGACGGCGGCGCTGATCGCCGCGGGCGCCGGCTGCGCCGTCGCCAAGCACGGCAACCGCTCGGCGACCGGCCGCTCCGGCTCGGCCGACCTGCTCGAGGCGCTCGGCGTCCGGATCGATCTCGACGCCGCCGCCGTCGGGCGCTGCATCGACGAGGTCGGCTTCGGCTTCATGTTCGCCCCGGCCCACCACCAGGCGACGCGCTTCGTCGTGCCGGTGCGCAAGGAGCTCGCGGTCCGGACGATCTTCAACTTCCTCGGGCCGCTGACGAACCCGGCCGGCGCGCGGCGCCAGGTGCTGGGCGTGTCCGATCCCGCGTACCTGCAGACGATCGCGGGCGCACTGGCGCTGCTCGGTGTCGAGCGCGCCCTCGTCGTGTCCTCGCAGGACGCCCTCGACGAGATGAGCATCTCGGCACCCACCACCGTCGTCGAGGTCGACGGCGCCGACATCACGACGTACACGCTCCGCCCGGAGGACGTCGGTCTGCCGACGTCTTCGGATCCCGACGCGACCGCCGGCGGCTCGCCCGCCGACAACGCGGCGACGACGCGCGCCATCCTCGGCGGCGAGCAGGGCGCGCGCCGCGACCTCGCGGTGCTCAACGCGGCGGCCGCGATCTACGCCGCCGGCCGCGTCGACGACCTCGCCGCCGGCGTCACGGCGGCGCAGGTGGCGATCGACGACGGGCAGGCGCTGCGCACGCTCGACGCGCTCGTCGCGCGCTCGCAGGAGCTGGCGGTGGCGCCCGCGTGAACGTCCTCGAGCGGATCGTCGCCGCCACCCGCGAGGACGTCCGTCGCCGCCGCAAGGCGGTACCGCTCACGACGCTCGAGCAGGCGCTCGCCGCGCCGCGCGAGGACCGCCCCTTCTCGGAGGCGCTCACGCGCCCGGGCGTCTCGGTCATCGCCGAGCACAAGCGCCGCTCGCCATCGGCCGGGGTCATCCGCGAGGGCGCGACCGTCGCCGACGTCGTGACGGCCTACGAGCGCGGCGGCGCCGCGGCGCTGTCGATCCTCACCGAGGCGAAGAACTTCGGCGGGTCGCTCGACGACCTGCGCGACGCGCGCGCGGCATCGCACCTGCCGATCCTGCGCAAGGACTTCGTCGTCGACGTCTACCAGGTCTACGAGTCCGCCGCCGCGGGCGCCGACGCGATCCTGCTGATCGTCGCGGCGCTCGACCCCGACGTGCTGCGCGAGCTGCACGAGGAGGCCCTCGCGCTCGACCTCGACGTCCTCGTCGAGGTGCACGACGAGCCCGAGCTGGCCTGTGCGCTGGAGGTCCTCGACGCCGACGTCATCGGCATCAACAACCGCGACCTGACGGACTTCAGCGTCGATCTCGAGCGGACGTTCTCCCTGCTGGCCGACGTCCCGGCGGGCAAGACCGTCGTCTCGGAGTCGGGCTTTCACTCCCGCGAGCAGCTCGACGCGCTCGAGCGCGTCGGCGTCGACGGCGTGCTCGTCGGGGAGACGCTCATGCGCGCGCCCGATCCCGAGGCCGCGCTGCGGGCGCTCACCGGCGGCCACCCCGACGACACCAGCGAGCTGCCCGCGTTGTGAGATCGTGCCGGCGGTGGGCCAGTGGGCGGTGTGCGGTCTACCGCCTGCGCGTCGTGGGGCCCGGCGCGTACGGCGGCGATCAGGGAGGCGGGTCGGTCGCGGGTGGCTGGAATCCAGCGGCACCTGCACTGCTCCTGCGCGCCTGAGTAGCCCCCGCCCCCTCTCGCTTCTCGGTGCCTTGAAATTCGCCGCCGGCGGGTCTGTGTGTTGGCGTGCGAGAACCCAGGCGCCGACAACATCGGTGAGGCCAGGGTGAGCGAAGCGCCGCGGGCGGTCCGCCCCGGCACGGGTCGCGTCTGTTCACGCGCCAGGGCACGAGTCGACCAGGGCACGCGGGGGCGGCACGATTGGCGACTTCTTCGACGTGGAGCCGCGTAACTCGCCAATCTCTGCGGTCAGCCGGGCTCGCCCGCACGTGCCGCGGGTCCGTCACACACCCCTCGTCGATGCCGTCAGCGCACCGCGCCACGCCGACGAACCGGCTCGAACACCAACAGATTGCGCCCACCGAGAAGCGAGGGCAGCGCCCCCGCTGGCACTGGCGATAGCGCCTGCTGCTTGCGCTCCGGGCGACAGGGAGGCGAGAGCGCCGAAGGCGACTGCAGGCGCCCCGCACGCGTTCGATGGCTTCCTTCACCGCTGCCGTATGCGTTCGCGCCCACCCACACGAGCCGGCGGTCGACCCGCGAAGCGCAAGCAACGCCGGATGCAGCTTGCGGTCCGCCTCTACGATGGCCGTCATGGCCACGCGCATCAAGCACTGCGGCATCACGACGCTCGCGGACGCCCAGCTGGCGGCCGAAGCGGGTGCCTGGGCGCTGGGGATGATCTTCTGGGCGGGGTCGCCGCGGCGTGTCGACCTTGCCGAGGCGCAGGTCATCGGCGCCGCGCTGCGCCGCACGCTGAACATCGTCGGCGTCTTCGTCAACGCGACGCTCGAGGAGATCGACGCTGTGACGCAGACGACCGGGCTCACGCACATCCAGCTGCACGGCGACGAGGGCCCGGCGTTCTGCACCGAGGTCGCCCGCCGGACCGGGGCGAAGCTCATCAAGGCGACGCGCGTCCGGTCGCGCGCCGACCTTCAGGCCGCGACGGCCTTCCACACGGACTTCCACCTCCTCGACGCGCACGTCGAGGGCGTCCCCGGCGGCACGGGCGCGACGATCGACTGGGAGCTCGTGCGCCGCAACAACCGCTTCACCGCGCCGCTGATCCTCAGCGGCGGGCTGAACGCGGACAACGTCGCGGCCGCGATCGCGATCACCGAGCCCTACGCCGTCGACGTCGCCAGCGGGACGGAGAGCAGCCCCGGCGTCAAGGACCCCGACAAGCTCGTCGCCTTCGCCGCGGCCGTCCACAGCACCGACGAGGTGGCGGCGTGACGCGCGTGCAGGACGGCGTCGAGCACCGCTTCGGCCCCTATGGGGGCCAGTACGTCCCGGAGACGCTCATGCCGGCGCTCGTGGAGCTCGAGGCGGCCTGGGTCGCCGTCCGCGACGACCCCGGCTACCGCGCCGAGCTCGGCGGCCTGCTGCGCGACTTCGCCGGCCGCCCGACCCCGCTGTACCTCGCCGGGCGCCTGTCGCAGCTCGCCGGCCGCGAGATCTGGCTCAAGCGCGAGGACCTCATGCACACGGGCTCGCACAAGCTCAACAACGCGCTCGGCCAGGCGCTGCTCGCCAAGCGCATGGGCAAGCACCGGATCATCGCCGAGACGGGCGCCGGCCAGCACGGCGTCGCGAGCGCGACGGCCTGCGCGCTGCTGGACCTCGAGTGCGTCGTCTACATGGGCGCCGAGGACATCCGCCGCCAGGCGCCCAACGTCCAGCGCATGCGCCTGCTCGGCGCCGAGGTCGCGAGCGTCGACATCGGCGCGCGGACGCTGAAGGAGGCCGTCAGCGCCGCGATCCGCGACTGGGTCACGACCGTCGCGACGACGCACTACATCATCGGCTCGGCCGTCGGCCCGGCGCCCTACCCGGCGATCGTGCGCGACCTGCAGCGCGTCATCGGCGACGAGGCCCGTGCCGACCTGCTCGCCCGCAGCGGCCGCCTGCCCGACCGCGTCATCGCGTGCGTCGGCGGCGGCTCGAACTCGATCGGCATCTTCACGCCGTTCGTCGCCGACCCCGGCGTCGCGCTGATCGGCGTCGAGGCCGCCGGGGAGGGCCTGGACAGCGGCCGCCACGGCGCGCCGCTGACGGCCGGCGGGCGCGCCGGCGTCCTGCACGGCTCGCTGTCGGCGATCATGCAGGACGCCGACGGCCAGGTCACCGAGGCGCACTCGATCTCCGCCGGCCTCGACTACCCCGGCTCGGGCCCCGAGCACGCGTACCTGCGCGACAGCGGGCGGGCGAAGTACGTCGCCGTCACGGATGCCGACGCCCTGCGGGCCTTTCGCGAGGTGACGCGCCTGGAGGGCATCATCCCGGCGCTGGAGACCTCGCACGCGCTGCACCACGCCATCCACGAGGACGGCGAGGGCTCGACGCTCGACCTCGTCTGCCTCTCCGGCCGCGGCGACAAGGACCTCGCCGAGGTCATCGCGCAGGATGCCGGGTAAGCCCGCCCGCGACCGCGTGCCGGCGGTCCCGAAGACCGGCGAGGACCGGATCGCCGCCGCCTTCGCGCTGCGCCGCGGCCGGGCCGCGCTCATGCCCTACCTCATGGGCGGCTTCCCCGACATGGCGACCTCGCGCGCGATCGGCGAGGCCTATGCCGCCAACGGCGCCGACCTCGTCGAGCTCGGCGTCCCGTACTCCGACCCGCTCGCCGACGGGCCCGTCATCCACGAGGCGGGCACGGCCGCACTGCTGGCGGGCGCGACGATCGGCGGCGTCCTCGAGGTCGCCGAGGCGCTCGCGCGGCGCCTGCCGGTGATGCTCATGGCCTACGTCAACCTCATCCTCGCCCGTGGTCCCGAGGCCTTCGCGCAGGCCGCCCGGGACGCCGGCATCAGCGGCCTCATCATCCCCGACCTGCCGTTCGAGGAGGCCCCGGAGATCGAGGCCGCCTGCCGCGAGCACGCCATCGCGCTCGTCCCGCTCGTCGCGCCGACGACGACCGACGAGCGCCTGGCGATGATCGGCGCCAGGGCCCGCGGCTTCATCTACACGGTGTCGGTCACCGGCACGACCGGCGAGCGCACGACCGGCGAGGACGACTTCCGCCCGATCCTCGATCGCGTCCGCGCGCACACCTCCGTGCCCGTCGCGCTGGGCTTCGGGATCGCGACCCCGGAGCAGGCCGCCGCCGCCGCGCGGGCGGGTGCCGACGGCGTCATCGTCGGCACGCGGCTCGTGCGCGCCGCCGCCGAGGCGCAGGACCCGGCGGCCGCGACGGGCGAGCTCGTGGCGGCACTTGCCGCCGGGCTCATCGGTTAGTCTGGCGCCTGCTCATGCCCCTCGTCCTCGCCACCACCACCGGCCTTGCGATCTGGATCGTCCTGTGGGCGACCGGCACGAAGTCGATCGTCGGGTTCCTGATCGCGACGGTCATCATCATGATCGGCGCGACCGCCAAGATCCTCGCCCCGTACCTCCCCGGCCGGGAGTAGTGGTCGTCCCCGCGCATACGCACCGCGCCAGGCAGCCGCTGATCACCGCCTGGCTGCGTCCTCGGTCGTCGATGTGCCAGGGGCACACCTTCCTCCCTGCGTCCTTGCCAGCCGGCGCCAGCGACCACCTGGACACGGCGCGTACGCACGGGGACGACCACTAGCCCGCCATGCCCGGCAGGCTTCGGGCGGCCAGCGCCAGCGTCCTGGCCCTGCTGGCGTTCGCAGCCGCGGGCTGCGGCGCCGGCAACACCCCCGACAACGCCCCGGCGGACGGGCCGCGGTCGCTGACGATCTACTCCAGCCTGCCGCTCCACGGCCCCGACCGCGAGCGCTCGCGTGACATGGTCAACGCCATCAAGCTCGCGCTGCAGGAGTCGGGCGGGAAGATCGGCCCGCTGAGCGTCACGTACGTCTCGCTGGACTCCTCGACGGCCGAGGCCGGCACATGGACGCAGGACAAGGTCCTCGACAACGCGCGCACGGCGATCCGCGACTTCAACTCGATCGCCTACATCGGCGACTTCGACTCGGCCGCCACGGCGCTCTCGCTGCCGCTGACGAACGAGGGCCACGTCCTGCAGGTCAGCCCCTCGAGCACGTACGACGGGCTCACGCGCCCGGGCGGCAGGCGTCCCGCCGAGCCCGAGCGCTTCTACCCGTCGGGCCTGCGGACGTTCGGCCGCATGGCGCCCGCCGACCACGTCGAGGCGTCGGCGCTCGTCGGCTACATGAAGTCCGAGGGCGTGCGCCGCCTGGCGCTGCTCGCCGACCGCGACCTCTACGGCGGCGGTCTCGCGGACCAGATCGAGAAGGCCGCCGCGCGTCAGGGCATCGACGTCGAGGACCGCGGGCTCATCGACGCGCGCAAGCGCGACCTCGCGGACACCGCCGCCGACATCGCCAAGCAGGGCGCCGACGCGTTCGTCTTCGCCGGGGGCGACGCCGCCGGCGCCGCGCGCATCTATCAGGCCGTCGCCACCGCGGCGCCCGGGCTGCTGCTCTACGGCCCGGACCCGGTCGCCGACGATCCCGCCGTCCAGGCGCTCCCGGCGGCGGTGCTGCGGCGCATGCGCGTCACCTCGGCGCTGCTGCCGCTGCGGATGCTGCCGCGGGCGGCGCGTACGTTCGACGCCCGCTTCACCAACACGTTCGGCCGCCATCCCGCGCCCGCGGCGCTGCAGGCCTACGAGGCGACGCGCGCCGTCCTCGCCGCGATCCGCAACGCCGGCTCGAAGGGCAACAACCGCCGCGCCGTGACCACCGCCTTCCTCGCGACGCGCGACCGTCCGTCGGTGCTCGGCACGTACTCGATCGATCGCAACGGGGACACGAGCCTGAGCACCTTTGCGGGAAACCGGCTGACGCGCTCGGGCTCCGTCCTCGACAAGGTGTTGAAGATCCGCCGCTGAGCGACGCTGCACGGCCACCACCAACTAGTACCAAGGAGTACATACGGGGTGTACGATCGGCCCGCTCGCAGTTCCAGCCCCATCGAGGAAGGATCCATTTTGCGCTTGAATCGAGTAACCCTGGCCGGCGCCTTGTTGCCCGTGCTGGCATTCGGGGTTGCGGCCTGCGGCTCCGACAACAAGTCCAGCAGCAGCGGTGGCAGTACAGGGAGCACGGCGCTGACGATCTACTCGTCGCTGCCGCTCCAGGGCACGTCGCGCGGGCAGTCCACGGCTGTCATCAACGGCGAGAAGCTCGCCCTCGACGAGGCCGGCAACAAGGTCGGCGACTTCACGATCAAGTACGTCTCGCTCGACGACTCGACCGCCCAGAACCCGGGGACGGCAGACGAGGGCAAGACCGCGCAGAACGCCCGCCAGGCGGTCCGCGACAAGTCCACAATCTTCTACCTTGGCGAGTTCAACTCCGGCGGCACGAAGGTCTCGCTGCCGATCCTCAACAAGGCCAACATCCCGCAGATCAGCCCGTCGAACACGTACATCGGGCTGACGACGAACGAGCCCGGCTCCGAGCCCGGCGAGCCGCAGAAGTACTACCCGACCGGTAACCGCACGTACGCCCGCGTCGTGCCGCGCGACAAGGTCCAGGGCGCGGCGCTCGTCACCACGATGAAGGAGGACGGCTGCAAGACCGTCACGCTGTGGAACGACAAGTCGACCTACGGCGCCGGTCTCGCGCGCAACGTCAAGCTCTCCGCCGAGGCGGCCGGCCTGACGATCCAGAACGAGCAGGGCACCGACAAGAACGCGCCCAACTACCGCTCGATCGCCTCGAAGATCAAGTCCGACTGCTTCCTCTTCGCCGGCGTCACCGGTGAGAACGGCGTGCAGGTCTACAAGGACGTCGCCGCGGCGGCGCCCAACGCCAAGCTCTACGGCCCGGACGGCGTGACCGAGGAAGCGTTCACGAACCCGAAGAAGGGCGGCATCCCGGCCTCCGTCGGCGCGCGGACGAAGCTCACCGTCGCGACCCTCGGCGTCAAGGATCTCCCCGGCGCGGCCACGGTCCTCGACCAGTACAAGGCGAAGTACAAGACGCAGACCGTCGACCCGTACGGGATCTACGGCTACGAGACGATGTCGCTCGCGCTGGACGCCATCAAGCGCGCCGGCGCCAAGGGCAACGACCGCACCGCGGTCATCAAGGCCCTGTTCGCGACGAAGGACAAGCAGAGCGTCCTGGGTCCGTACTCGATCGATGCAAACGGCGACACGTCGCTGACGGACTACGGTCTGTACGTCATCAAGGACGGCCTGCCGACCTACTCCAAGAAGATCACCGCGGCCGCCGGCTAGGCGGATGCGACTGAGGAACGGGGCGGGTCGCCGCCGGCGCCCGCCCCGTACCTCGACCACCATGAGAACTCACGGATGAGCGTCGACACCGCCACCGTCAAACCCAGCGGGCCCAGGACGTCGGACGTCGTCCGCGACGCCTTCGGCAAGTACGGGCTGATCCTCGTGCTGCTGGCCCTGCCGGTCTACCTCGGCCTGCACGACCTCGCCAAGGACGGCAGCCTCACGCAGCTGGGCAACAACCTCGTCCTCGGGCTGTCGAACGGCGCGATCTACGCGCTGATCGCCCTCGGCTACACGCTCGTCTACGGCATCATCGAGCTGATCAACTTCGCCCACGGCGAGGTCTTCATGATCGGCTCGTTCGTCGCCTTCGGGCTCTGGGGCACGATCGGCCTGACGCTCGCGACCAGCCCGCTCGGCATCGCCGCCGGCCTGCTGCTCTCGCTGCTGACCTCGATGGCCGTCTGCGGCGTGCTGAACGTCATGATCGAGCGCGTCGCCTACAAGCCGTTGCGCAACGCCCCGAAGCTTGCGCCGCTGATCACCGCGATCGGCTTCTCCTTCATCCTGCAGAACGTCGGCGTCCTCTGGCTCGGCTCCTCGTCGCGATCGGTGGCCGATCTCATCGGTTCGCAGCGGGTCCTCTTCGACGTCAGCGGCGTCGAGGTCCATCGCGGCGACGTGCTCGCGATCGCCGTGACGGTCCCGCTCGTCTTCCTGCTGACGACCTTCATCGGCCGCAGCCGTCTCGGCAAGGCGATGCGCGCGACCGCCCAGGACCCCGACGCCGCGCGGCTCATGGGCATCAACGTCAACACGACGATCTCGATGACGTTCCTGCTCGGCGGCATGCTCGCCGGCGCCGCCGGCCTCATCAATCTCCTCTACCAGACGAGCATCTGGTACTTCCAGGGCTTCACGGCGGGCCTGATCGCGTTCACGGCCGCGGTCATGGGCGGCATCGGCAACCTCAAGGGCGCGGTCCTCGGCGGGCTCATCATCGGCTGCATCCAGCAGCTGGCCGAGTTCCGCATCGGCGCCGAGTGGACGTCGGCCGTCGTCTTCGGATATCTCGTCCTCATCATGGTCTTCCGCCCGCAGGGGCTCATCGGCGAGGTCACGAGGGAGGCCGGATGACCGCCATCTCCGCCTTCGTCAAGGGCCGCGGAAACCTCGTCGGGGCGATCGTCGTGCTCACCACCGCCGCGCTGCTGCCGCTGTTCTTCGACCCGCTCTCGAACCTCACCGACAACTGCATCCTCGCGGGGGCCTACGTCGTGATGGCGCTCGGGCTGAACATCGTCGTCGGGTTCGCCGGGCTGCTGGACCTCGGCTACGTCGCGTTCTACGCCTTCGGCGCCTACACGAGCGGCTGGTTCGCGTCCGACCACTTCTCGTCGATCAGCGGCGGCAAGGGCATCCACGTGCTCGCGGGCCAGTTCGCCTCGTCGCTGCCGGGGATCCACCTCAACTTCCTCATCGTCTTCGTCGTCGCGATCGCCATCACGGGGATCGCGGGGATGCTCATCGGCCTGCCGACGCTGCGCCTGCGCGGCGACTACATCGCGATCGTCACGCTCGCCTTCGGCGAGATCGTCTACCGCTTCGCGATCAACGGCGATCAGATCAGCTTCGCCAACGGCTACAAGCTCACCAACGGCCGTCAGACGATCTCGCCGATCGACTCGATCGACCTCCCCGGCATCGCGCCGTTCGACTCGGCGATCAACCTGCGGCCGTACTACTGGTTCGTCCTGGCGCTTGTCGCGCTCGTGCTGCTCGTGAACTTCCGCCTGCGCGACTCGCGGCTGGGCCGGGCCTGGATCGCGATCCGCGAGGACGAGGTCGCGGCGGCCTCGATGGGCGTCCCGCTCGTCAAGACGAAGCTCATGGCCTATGCGACGGGCGCCGCCTTCGGCGGGATCTCCGGCGCCTTCCTGGGCTCCTACCTGACGGCGGTCAACGCCGGCGCCTTCCAGTTCGGCTTCTCGATCTTCATCCTCGCGATGATCATCCTCGGCGGGCTGGGATCGATCTGGGGGGTCGCCTTCGGCGCCGTCCTGTTGAGCTTCATCAACACGTACTTCATCCCCAACGTCTTCAACGGCGTCCCGCACAAGCTCGGGCTGGACTTCGATCTCACGGTCCTGAACTTCGGCATCTTCGGGTTCCTCATCCTCATCGTCATGGTCCTGCGACCGCAGGGCCTCTTCCCCGAGCGACGACGGGCGCTCGAGCTCACCGAGGGCATCGGCGCCGGCGACGCGACGTTCGAGGTGCAGGCGCCATGAGCCTTCCGCTGACCGCGCCGCCCGCAGCCTCCGGTGGCGGCGACCGCCCGACGCTGCTGGCGACCGAGCAGATCTCGAAGATCTTCGGCGGCCTCGTCGCCGTCAACGACGTCTCGTTCGCGATCCCGGAGCACTCGATCGTCTCGATCATCGGTCCCAACGGTGCCGGCAAGACGACGTTCTTCAACATGCTCACCGGGCTCTACAAGCCGTCGATCGGCCGGATCGTCTTCGACGGGCAGGACATCTCGCGCACGCGGCCCGACCAGATCACGTCGCTCGGGATCGCCCGGACATTCCAGAACATCCGCCTGTTCGCGACGATGAGCGCGGTCGAGAACGTCATGGTCGGCCAGCACGCCCGCATGCGCGCCGGGCTCATCGGCTCGATCCTGCGCCCGCCGCGCGTCGGCCGCGAGGAGCGCGACGTCCGCGCGAAGGCGCACGAGATGCTCAGCTACGTCGGGCTCGCCGAGCGCGTGCACGACGAGCTCGCGATCAACCTCGCCTACGGCGACCAGCGGCGCGTCGAGATCGCGCGAGCCCTGGCGTCCGAGCCGCGGCTGCTGCTGCTCGACGAGCCGACCGCCGGCATGAACCCGCAGGAGTCCGACCAGCTGACGCAGTTCATGCGCCGCCTGCGCGACGAGCGCAACCTCACGATCCTCCTCATCGAGCACGACATGAAGGTCGTCATGGGCGTCTCGGAGCGCATCACGGTCCTCGACCACGGCGAGAAGATCGCCGAGGGCGATCCCGTCGAGGTGCGGGCCAACCCGGTCGTCGTCGAGGCCTACCTCGGAAAGCAGGGCTAGCGGTCATGGCCCTGCTCGAGATCGAGGACCTGCACACGTTCTACGGCAACATCGAGGCACTCAAGGGCGTCTCGCTGAAGGTCGAGGAGGGTGAGATCGTGACCCTCATCGGCTCCAACGGCGCCGGCAAGTCGACGACGCTGCGCTCGATCTCCGGGCTGACCCCTCCGCGCTCGGGCTCGGTCCGCTTCGACGGCGACGACATCGCACGCACGGCGCCGCAGGACATCGTCCGCCTGGGCATCTCGCAGTCGCCCGAGGGCCGGCGCTGCTTCTCGCGCATGACCGTCGCCGAGAACCTCGACATGGGCGCCTACCTGCGTCGCGACAACGAGCAGGGATCCGACCTCGAGCGCGTGTACGACCTCTTCCCGCGCCTGCGAGAGCGCCAGCGCCAGAAGGCCGGCACGATGTCCGGCGGCGAGCAGCAGATGCTCGCGATCGGCCGCGCGCTCATGGCCCGCCCGAAGCTCCTGCTGCTCGACGAGCCGTCGATGGGCATCGCGCCGATCCTCGTCGACCGCATCTACGAGACGATCGTCGAGATCAACAAGCAGGGCACGACGATCCTGCTCGTCGAGCAGAACGCCAACTACGCGCTCGGCGTCTCGATGCGCGGCTACGTCCTGGAGACGGGCGTCGTCGCGCTCACCGACGCCTCCGAGGCGCTGCGGACCAACCCCGAGGTCCAGAAGGCCTACCTCGGCGCATGACCCCCATGATCGCCAACGTCGGGGCGCTTGCGCTGTACCTGCTCTTCATCTGGCTCGCGTCGGCGATCACCGCCTCCTACCTGTCCGAGCGCAAGGGCTACGGGGAGAAGGTCGGGCTCGCCTCGGGTCTGCTGCTGAGCCTCGTCGGCGTCATCGTCTGGCTCGTGGTGCCGGCGAAGCAGGAATCGACGTGGCGTGCGGTCGGCGCCCTGCCGAAGCGCCGCCGGCCGTAGGCACGTCAGCCGAGCGTGTCGCGCAGCGCCTCGTCGAGATCGGGGTGCGCGAACTCGTAGCCGAGCTCGGCCGCGCGGCCGGGCACCATGTTCGCGCCCTTCAGGACGATCTGCGCCATCTCGCCGTACATCGCCTTGAGCGTGATCCCGGGGATCGGCGCGACGGCGGGACGGTGCAGCGCGCGCCCCAGCGCATGCGAGAACTCCCTGTTCGTCGCCGGGTTCGGCGACGACGCGTTGATCGGGCCCGCGAAGCTCGGTGAGTCGATCGCGGCGAGGTAGATGCCGACGAGGTCGTCGAGGTGGATCCACGGCATGTACTGCTTGCCGCCGCCGACGGGCCCGCCGATTCCGGCCTTGAACGGCGGCAGCATCTTCGCGAGCGCGCCGCCCTCGGCGTCGAGCACGATCCCGGTGCGGACCTTCACGACGCGGGTGCCGAGCTTCGCGGTGTCGGCCTGGGCCTCCCAGCGCACGACGACGTCGGCGAGCCAGTCGCGGCCGGGCGGGCTCGTCTCGTCGACCGGCTCGTCGCCGCGGGCGCCGTAGAAGCCCAGGGCCGACGCGCAGACGAGCACCGGGGGGCGGGGCTTGGCGTCGAAGATCGCGTGGACGAGGCTGCGCGTCCCGCCCTCGCGGCTGTCGAGGATCCGCTTCTTCGCGTCCTTGCTCCAGCGCTGGGCGATGTCCTCGCCGGCGAGATGCACGACGGCGTCGCGCCCGACGAGCGAGGCCATCGGCGCGGTCTCGTTCTCGGGGTCCCAGGCGAGCGCCTCGACACCCAGCTTCTCGCTCGCCCGCTCGGCATCGCGCGAGAGGACCGTGACCTCGTCGCCGCGGGCCTTCAGGGCCGCGACGAGATGCGATCCGATGCGCCCGGTGGCGCCGGTGACGGTGACCTTCATGCCTGCGAGCATACGACCGATGGCCGATCGCCCCGACGAGCTCTACCTCATCGACGGTAACTCGATCGTCTACCGCGCCTTCTTCGCGCTGCCCGAATCGATCGCGACCTCGACGGGCTTCCCGACCAACGCGATCTTCGGCTTCGCCTCGATGCTCGTGAAGCTCCTCACCGAGCACGGCACGAAGCCGACCGTCGTCGTCTGGGACGCGGGCTCCAGCGGGCGCAAGGAGGTCTACCCCGAGTACAAGGGCACGCGCAGCTCGCGGCCCGACCTCCTGCGCGAGCAGTGGCCGCACTTCGAGCCGCTCGTCGACGCCTTCGGCTACACGAACATCCGCCTCGAGGGCTACGAGGCCGACGACGTCATCGCGACGCTCGCCGAGCGCGCGCGCGAGCAGGCGATCCCGGTCGTCATCGTCACCGGCGACCGCGACGCGTTCCAGCTCATCGACCCCGACGGCGTCGTGAAGGTCATGGCGACCGCGCGCGGGATCACCGACACGAAGCTCTACGACCACCAGGCCGTCATCGATCGCTACGGCATCGCGCCGGAGCTGATCCCCGACTTCTACGGCCTGAAGGGCGACACGAGCGACAACATCCCGGGCGTCCCGGGAATCGGCGACAAGACGGCATCCCAGCTTCTGCAGACCTACGGGGATCTCGAGACCGTGCTCGCGTCGATCGACCAGATCTCCGGCGCCAAGCGCAAGGAGAACCTCACAAACCACGCCGAGGACGCGCGCGTCTCGAAGATCCTCGCGACGATGCGGCGCGACCTGCCGGTCGACCTCGACGTCATGGCCGAGGCCGCGCGCCGCCCCGACCGCTCGAAGCTGCGCGAGGTGTTCCGCGAGTTCGAGCTGCGCGATCCGCTGCGGCGCCTGGAGGAGTTCCTCGGCGCCGAGGAGGCGGCGCCCGCGCCGGCCGCCGAGACGACGGTGACCACCCGCGTCCGGGCGGGCACGCTCGCCGCCGTCGCCGCGCTGAAGGGGGAGGAGATCGTCCTCGCCGCCCATCCGCCGGCGGTCCCGGAGGGCGAGCTCTTCGGCGAGGAGACCGCGTGGCGCTTCGCGGTCGCCGGCGCCGGCGAGGTGCTGACGGGCGCGATGGACGACCCGGCGCAGCTCGTCGCGGCCGCCGGCGAGCGCGCCGTCGTCGCCTACGACGCCAAGGCCCTCGGGGTCGTGCCGCCGAACCTCGTCCACGATGCGCTGCTCGGCGCGTACCTCCTCGAACCCGCCCGCCGCGGCTACCCGCTGCGCGAGCTGCTGGAGGAGCGCGGCCTCGCCGCCGCCGGGATCGAGGACCCCGTCGCCGTCGAGGCGCTGCTCGTCGGCGAGCTGTCGGCCTGGCAGCGCGAGCAGATCGCCGACCGCGGCCTGACGGCGGTCATGGAGAAGCTCGAGCTGCCGCTCGTGCCGGTCCTGCGGCGGATGGAGCTCGAGGGCGTGCGGCTGAACACCGACCGCCTGCACGAGATCACCGAGCGCGTGCGCGAGGAGATCCGCACGCTCGAGCTCGGCATCTGGCGCCTGGCGGGGACGGAGTTCGTCATCGGCTCGCCGCAGCAACTCGGCGAGATCCTGTTCGAGACGCTCGGCCTGTCGAAGAAGCGCCGCGGCAAGACCGGCTTCTCGACCGACGCCCGCGTCCTGCAGGCGATCCGCGACGAGCACGAGATCATCCCGCTCATCGAGCGCTGGCGCGAGCTCAACCAGCTCGACAAGACCTACCTCTCCGTACTGCCGCAGCTCGCGAAGGCCGACCCGCGCTCGCGCATCCACACGACCTTCCTGCAGGCCGCCGCGACGACCGGCCGCCTCGCGTCGACGGACCCCAACATGCAGAACGTCCCGATCCGCACGGCGCTCGGGCGCGAGATCCGCGGCTGCTTCGACGCCGACCCCGGCAACGTCCTGCTGAGCGCCGACTACTCGCAGATCGAGCTGCGGGTGCTCGCCCACATCGCCGGCGAGACGGTGCTCAAGGAGATCTTCGTCCGCGGCGAGGACGTCCATACCGCCACGGCCGCGAAGGTCTTCAACACGGCGCCCGAGGACCTCGACCTCGGCCAGCGCTCAAAGGCGAAGATGGTCAACTACGGCATCGTCTACGGCCTCAGCGACTTCGGGCTCGCCGACCGGCTCGGGATCCCGCGCGAGGAGGCCAAGGAGATCATCGACACGTACCTCGCCCGCTTTCCGGCGGTGCGGGCGTTCATCGAGGCGACGATCGCGCAGGCGACCGAGCAGGGGCACGTGACGACGCTGTGGGGGCGCCGGCGCCAGATCCCGGAGCTCAAGGCGCGCAACTGGCAGGTGCGGACGCTCGGCGAGCGCCTGGCGGTCAACACCGTCATCCAGGGGACCGCCGCCGACGTCATGAAGCTCGCGCTCATCCGTGTCGACGCGGCCCTGCGCGACTCGCCGGTGCGGCCGATCCTCACCGTCCACGACGAGCTGCTCTTCGAGGGGCCGCAGGACGAGGTGCGCGACGCGCGCGAGCTCATCCGCCGCGAGATGTGCGCCGTGTGGGAGCACGACCCGCCGCTGGCGGTCGACATCGGCATCGGCCCGACGTGGATGGAGGCGAAGTGAGATGGACCGCGGCGCCGCCGTCCTGCTGACCGCGCTGACCGGCGGGCTCGTCGCGCTGCAGGCGCCGATCAACTCCGTGCTCGGACGCTCGATCGGCACCTGGCAGGCGGCGTTTCTGTCGTTCGCGATCGGCACGACGGCGCTCGCCTGCATCGCCGCGCTGGCGAGCGGCGGCCTCGGGCAGATCGGCGAGGTGCGCCACGTCTCGCTGCTGTACCTCACGGGCGGGCTGCTCGGGGCGGCCTACATCACATGCGTCCTGGTGACGGTCCGCACGCTCGGGCTCGGCGGCGTGACCGCCGCGACGATCGCCGCCCAGCTCGCGGTCTCCGTCGTCGTCGACCAGTTCGGGCTGCTCGGCATCGCCCGGCAGCCGATCACCGCCGGCCGCGTCGCGGGCGTCGTGCTGCTGGGTCTGGGGACGTACCTCGTCGTCCGCGACTGAGGGCTGCGGGGCAGCGGTGCGCGATCTCGCATCCAGCCCTGCTCGAAGCGCCCTGCCCGATCCGGCGAACGGCTGGGACCCTGGGGGCCATGTTCGGCCCGCGTGAGCAGCGCAGCGCCGCGCGCGCGGCCCTGCGCGACGCAGGTCCGCCGCCGCGGACCGGCACGGCCGTCGCGCGTTTCATGATCGGCAGCCTGCTCGCGATCGCGGTCGTCGTCGTCGGCGGCTTTCTCGCGCTGCGCTCCGTCACCACGAAGGAAGCGGTGCGCGACACGAAGGACCGCGTCGCGGCCGAGGGACGCCTGCTCGAGGGCGTCGGCCTCGACGACGGCGTCCTGCACGGCGATCCGCAGGCGATGGCCAAGCTCGACGCCGTCGTCCGCAGCCAGATCCTCAAGGGCTCGATCATCCGCGTGAAGATCTGGTCGCGCGAGGGTGTCGTGCTCTATTCCGACGAGCCGCGCCTCATCGGGCGGCGCTTCGCGCTCGCGGCCGATGACCGCGCGCTGTTCGACACGAGCAGGGCGGATGCCGAGCTCAGCGACCTCGACCGCCCCGAGAACGGCTTCGAGCGCGGCCACGGCCGCCTGCTGGAGGCCTACTCGATCATCCGCGCGCCGAACGGCACGCCGCTGCTGTTCGAGATCTACCAGCAGTTCAGCTCCGTGACGGCCGACGGGCAGCGGCTGTTGCGGGCGCAGGCGCCGCCGATCCTCGGCGGCCTGCTCGTCCTCATGTTGTTCCAGGTCCCGCTGGCGTGGTCGCTCAGCCGCCGCCTGCAGCGCGGGCACCGCGACCGGGCGATGCTGCTGGCCAACGCCGTCGACGCGTCGGCGCAGGAGCGCCGCCGGATCGCGTCAGATCTCCACGACGGGGTCGTGCAGCACGTCGCCGGGGTCGCCTTCGGCCTCGCGCCGCTGGCACAGAACGCCGAGCGCCGCGGCGAGCACGAGGACGCCGCGGAGCTGCGCCGGTCGATCGCGCAGCTGCGCCAGGGCGTGCGCGACATGCGCACATTGCTCGTCGAGATCCACCCGCCGAACCTCGAGTCGGTCGGCCTCGAGGCGGCGCTGCACGACCTCCTCAGCCCACTGGAGACCGGCGGCATCGCGACGACGCTGACCATCGATGTCGGCGGGTCCGGCGACCCTGCCGACGCGCTCGTCTACCGCGCCGCGCGCGAGGCGATCCGCAACGTGCAGGCGCACGCCGAGGCCCAGGCGATCGACGTCGCGGTCACGCGCCCGGCGCCCGGCGCGATGCGGCTCGTCGTCAGCGACGACGGCAAGGGCTTCGCGACGGCCGAGCGGGAGCTCGCGGGCGCCGACGGCCACCTCGGCCTGACGCTCCTGGACGGGCTCGTCGCCCAGGCCGGCGGGTTGCTGTGCGTGCACTCGGAGGTCGGAGCAGGGACGACGGTCACGCTCGACTGGCCCGCGCCGCCACCGGGCTCAGGCGGCGACGGCGGCGCGCGGCGCGCGCCAGAGGCTGTGTCGGTCGCCGTCGGCCTCCAGCGCGAACTCCGGTGGGCAGATGTCGAGGTAGCTGCGAAACGACCAGTCGACGAAGCGCTGGGAGTCCAGGAGCCGGAGGCCGGGGGTGAGCAGGCGGGTGGGCGTGACGCGCCCGACGAGGTGCTGCACGCGTAGGAGCCAGCGGTACTGCCACTCGTGCTCGGCGGTGAAGGAGCCGTAGCGCGCGAGCGCCTGTTCGCGCGTCTGGCGACCTGCGACGACGTCGCGCAGCTCGCGGCCGAGCGCGAGGCCGAAGTAGAACGCCGGGCGGATGCCCTCGGCCGTCGTCGGGAGGCAGTGGCCGGCGCTGTCGCCGACGAAGAAGATGCCGTCCTCGACGCCGGGCCGCAGCTCGTGCGGGATCCAGTTGCCCTGCCAGCGCTCGGCGGGCACGCCGACGTCGGCGGCGAGCTGGATCGTCGGCTCCTTGACGTGGTCGCGCGGGTCGAACGACCCGACGCCGACGCGCAGCTCGCCGTCGGCCGGAAACGACCAGGAGTAGCCGCGCCGGACGTACTTCGGGTCGATCCACAGCTCGAGGTCGGGGGCGGGTGGGATTCGATTTGGCGGGTGGATCTCCAGGCCGCGCGAGAGGCGGGCGTTCGGCGGCTGGACGTTGGCGCCCGCGCCGAGGATCCGCCGCCAGCCGAGGCCGTCGACGATCAGCGGGGCGCTGAGGTCGCCGCGATCGGTGTGCACCGTGTTGCCCGTGCGGCCCTGCACCTTCGCGGTCTCGAACTGCGCCGAGCCCTCGGACTGCTCGCGCAGGAGCGCGCAGATGCGGCGATAGTCGAACGTCGAGAACGTCCACGGCAGCGCCCAGCGCATGCTGCGCCCGGGAACGTGGATGAGGAGGTCCGAGAAGGTCTGCTGGACGGCGCCCATGAGACCGAGGTGCTCGAGCCACTCCGTCGGCGCGGCGCAGGCGCTCGTCTGGCGCTCGCCGATCTCGTAGCGGTCGACGATGAGGACGCGGGCCGACGTCCGGGCGAGTTCGCGGGCGACCGTGAGCCCGGCGAAGCTCGCCCCGCAGACGAGTACGTCCCATTCACCGTGCAGGGGCGTACGCGCGTCGCCCCGCTTCGTTGCTCGAACTGGCATGTGCGGCGGGATTGTAAGGGCGCTAACCTCCCCTCCACATGACAACCATCACCGACGCCGCACCAGAAGCGAAGGTCGTCGAGGGTTCTGACGGCCTGCTGCTCGAGATCGACGGGCAGATCGTCCCGAACTACGACGCCACGTTCACCCTCTTCGAGGAGGGCGAGGTCGTCACGGGCATCGTCGTCCGCATCGACAACGACGAGGTCCTCGTCGACATCGGCTACAAGAGCGAGGGGGTCATCCCCTCCAACGAGCTTTCGATCCGCAAGGCCGTCGACCCGCACGACGAGGTCGAGATGGGCGAGGAGGTCGACGCCCTCGTCCTGACGAAGGAGGATCAGGACGGCCGGCTGATCATGTCCAAGAAGCGCGCCCGCTTCGAGAAGGCGTGGCGGCGCATCGAGGCGGCGGCCGAGTCCGGCGAGCCCGTCGAGGGCACGGTCATCGAGGTCGTCAAGGGCGGCCTGATCATCGACCTCGGGGTGCGCGGCTTCCTGCCCGCCTCGCTCGTCGACATCCGCCGCGTGCCGAACCTCGACGAGTACCTGCACACGAAGATCGAGTGCAAGGTCATAGAGCTCAACCGCTCGCGCAACAACGTCGTGCTCTCGCGCCGCGCGGTGCTCGAGGAGGAGCGCAAGGAGCAGCGCCAGGAGATCCTGGACCGCCTGCAGCCCGGCCTCATCGTCGAGGGCCAGATCTCGAACATCGTCGACTTCGGCGCGTTCGTGGACCTCAACGGCATCGACGGCCTGATCCACATCTCCGAGCTGTCCTGGTCGCACGTCAACCACCCGAGCGAGATCCTCGCCATCGGGGACACGGTGGCTGTGAAGGTGCTCGATATAGACCGTGATCGGCAGCGCATCAGCCTCGGCCTCAAGCAGACCCAGGAGGATCCGTGGCAGCGGGTCGTCGACACGTACAACGTCGGCGACGAGCTCGAGGGCACGGTCACCAAGGTCGTGACGTTCGGCGCCTTCGTCGAGATCCTGGACGGCGTCGAGGGCCTCGTCCACATCTCCGAGCTGGCGCCGCACCACGTCGAGAACCCGCGCGAGATCGTCGCGCCCGGCGACGACGTGAAGGTCAAGATCCTCGAGATCGACTCCGAGCGCCGCCGTCTGTCGCTGAGCGTCAAGCGCGTCGAGGGCCAGGTGCTCGAGCCGAAGATCCTGCCCCCCGAGGAGCTCGCTGCGACCGACGACGGCGGCGAGGTCGACCCGACCGCCGGTGCCGGCGATCTCGACGACCTGCCCGAGCTCGGCCTGAGCGAGGAGGTCTTCGCGGACGCCCCCGAGGCGCCTGCCGCCGAGGCCGCCGTCGAGGAGGAGCTCGTCGCCGAGCCCGAGGCCGAGACCGAGGTTGCGGATGCCGCCGAGCCTGAGGCCGACGTTGCGGCTGAGCCCGAGGCCGAGGCTGCCGTCGAGCCCGAGGCCGAGGCTGCCGCCGAGCCCGAGCCGGAGGTCGCCGCCGAGCCGGAGGCTGCCGCGGAGCCGGAGGCCGCCGCGCCCGACGCGGACGAGCCCGCCGCCTCCTGACCGCCGGCGGCGGTCGGTGGCGCGTGTGCCAACCGTCGGCCTGACAGGAGGGATGGGCGCGGGCAAGTCGACCGCGCTCGCGGCGCTCGAGCAGCTCGGCGCCGTGACGCTGTCGACGGACGCCGTCGTCCACGAGCTCTACGGCACCCCGGAGGTGCGCGACGCGGTCGTCGCGCGCTGGGGCCCCGGCGTCGCGCCCGGCGGCATCGTCGACCGCGCCGCGATCGCCGCCCGCGCCTTCGCGACGGCGGAGGAGCGGGCCTGGCTCGAGGGCGAGCTCTGGCCCCGCGTCGGCGCCCGCGTCGCGCGGTTCCTCGCGTCGGCCGCCACCCGCGAGCCGCCGCCCGCCGCCGCGGTCGTCGAGACGCCGCTGCTCTTCGAGGCCGGGATGGCCGGGATCTACGAGGCGACGATCGCCGTCGTAGCCGACGAGGACGTGCGCGCGAAGCGGGCCGCGGCGCGCGGCCATGTCGCCGCCGACGAGCGCGCGGCGCGCCAGCTCACGCAGGCCGAGAAGGCCCGCCGCGCGACGTTCGTCGTCGACAACAGCGGCACAGAGCGGGAATTGGCGGATCAGCTGTCTGGGATCCTCGGCAGACTGCAGGCATCGTGAGCACGCGAGCGATGTCCCGGCCGCAGGGCCGCACCACCCGCAGGCAGGCGGCCGTCCACCGCCGCCGCCGGCGGCGGCGCCTCACGACGGTCCTCGGCGTCGGTGTGCTCGCCGCGCTGCTGGCGACCGTCGTGCTGCCGCGGCTGCCCGACGCCGTGCGCGAACTGACGCTCCCGCTGCGCCACGAGGACATCATCCGCCAGCAGTCCTCCGCCAAGCAGCTGGATCCGTCGCTCGTCGCCGCCGTGATCTACACCGAGTCGCGCTTCCGCGACCAGACGTCGCATGCCGGCGCTCGCGGGCTCATGCAGATCACACCCGCGACCGCGAGCTACATCGCCCATCTCTCGGGCGGGACGACGTTCGAGCAGGGCGACCTCGGGACGCCGCAGATCAACATCTCCTACGGCACGTACTACCTGCGTTACCTCCTGGACCGCTATCGCCACAACGAGGTGCTCGCGCTGGCGGCCTACAACGGGGGAGAGGGCAACGTCGACCGCTGGGTCGCGCGCGCCGGCGCCGGCGAGCGGACGCTGACGACGACCGCGATCCCCTTCGCCGAGACGCGCGCGTACGTCCGCCAGGTCCTCGACGCGCGCGCGCTCTACCGCGACAAGTACGCCTCGGAGCTCGGCCTCTGAGGAGGTAATCGGCTCGGCTCCCGACGTCCGCGCCCCGCGTCGTTCACGCACGCCGTGAGTACCGACCAACGTCGGCGGGCGATCAGGACCAAGGTCGCTCCCCGGAAGTCCAGGCCGGAAACCGGTCAAACGCCGGAAAACGGCCCGGCGTGTGGCCGCATGCCGATTTCCTGTCCTACTTTCAGCCGCGTGGCTTGGCGCGAAACGGCAGCGAGTTGCACGGACTTGCGCGTCGCGTCATGCGCGGGCCGCCGATGTTGCACCGGCACCTCTGGGGGATCCTTTTCCTCGACCTTCGGCCCATGGGCGCGGCCGGCCAAACCACCAGACAAGGGAGCACCTTGAGCGACGATCGACTCAGGTCATCGCCGGTGAAGCTCATGGACGCACGAATCGCCACATCCCCAACCGGCATCCGCCGTGTCAGTGACCCAGCGCCGCGACGGACCGCGATGCTCGTCGGCTACATCGCCGCTGCTGTGGCGCTCGTCATCGCGGGGGGCTACCTCACGGTCGGCCTCGTGTCGCGCGGCGCTCCCGAGGATCCGGCGATCGCGCTGCCCAAGGGCCCGTTCGGGACCTCGCAGGACATCCCCGCGAGCTTCGGCGTGGTCGCCGTCGAGCACGTCGAGAAGATCAACGGCCTCGGTGCCAAGGATCTCGCCGGCGTCACGCACGGCATCTCCGGCTTCGTCGCGCCCGACAAGGTCCAGATCCAGGCATCGGTCACGATGACGAACCTGCTCGATCATCCGATCGCCTATGACCCACGCCAGTTCCGTCTGCTCGTCGGGGCCAAGCAGAAGCCGATCGAGGAGGTGCAGTCCAATCTGCGCCCGGGCACGCTGCAGCCGGACGCCAGCATCGACTCCCAGCTGAAGTTCGTCGCCCCGCGCAACGGATCGAAGCTCTGGATCGAGTTCAGCGACCCGGGTCGCGCCAAGCCGATCCTGATCGACCTCGGCCGCACGGGCAAGACGCCGAAGGGCGCGTTCGACGGCTTCCACGCCGGCCACAGGTAATCCGATGACCGAACTTCTCCTGCGCACCGTCTCGCGTCTTCCGCTGCAGCGCCTGGCCCGCCCGTCGGCGGTGCTGGCCTTCGCGCTGCCGTTCGCCTACCTCGGTGGCCTGTGGCTGATCTGGCTGCACATCGTCGAGGGCGGCCATGAGCGCAACGAGCCGTCGCTGCTCGTCCACGCGCTGCGTGACGGCACCGTCGCGCTGCCGCTGCTGTGCGTCGCCGTCTGGGGCGGCATCCTCTTCGCCCGGCGCCTCATCACGCGCTGGGGGGCGGAGGACTCGCGGGTCCTCTCCGCCGGCGTCCTCGTCGCCTCGGTCGCCGTCGCGGCGGCCGTCGCGCAGGGGCTGACGAACCCCGCGCACGCGAGCCTCTTCGGCGCCCATCACGGCGGTCATGAGCCGTCGCTGCTCGTCCACATGCTCCGCGACGGCGCGCTCGCGCTGTTCGCCAACGCGCTCCTCGCGCTGGCCGTCACGCCCGCGCTGCTGCGCACGAAGCCGTGGGCCGTGCCGCAGGTCGATCGCTGGATCGTCCCGCGCGCGCGCTGGCCGCGCTGGGCGCTGCACGGCACGCTCGCGCTGCTGTTCGTCGCGCCGCTGGCGATCATGGGCCAGAACCGCGCCGAGGTCGCCGCCGCGGGCGCCGGCGCCGGTCTGCCGTGTCCGTCTTCGGCGCCGGTGAAGTCCTTCGACGTGCAGGCGATCGACGTCGACATCCCGCTGAACCGCTTCGGCGATCACGACCCGCTGGGCAAGATGTACGTCCTGTCCAGCCAGGTCGCGGCGGTGCGTGCGCAGGAGCAGTCGCGTCACGTCTCGCTCGGGCTGAAGGACAACGACCCGATCCAGCCGCTCGTGATCCGCGCGAACCTCGGCGACTGCGTCGAGATCCACTTCACGAACAACGCGACGGGCGGCGACTACGGCGCGCACATCGACGGGCTGGCGTTCAACGTCGACTCCTCCGGCGACAACATCGGCAACAACGACGCCTCCGCGGTCGCGCAGGGGCAGTCGCGCACGTACCGCTTCTGGGTGCCGCGCGATCCGGACATGGAGGGCGCGCACTACCTGCGCCCCGGACCCGGCTTCCGCGAGCCCGTCTCGCACGGCCTGTTCGGGTCGCTGTCGGTCGAGCCGGCCGGCTCGACGTATCGCGACATGGTCACCGGCGATCCGATCGAGTCGGGCTGGCAGGCCGACGTCATGCCCGGCCACGGCAAGGCCTTCCGCGAGTACGTCCAGCTCTATCACGAGGTCGGCAACGAGATCTACGACATCCCGACGACGAACCCGGCCGAGGCGCCCGCGTTGCCGCGCGTCGATCCGCACACCGAGAGCTACCGGCCCGGTGCGCGCGCGATGAACTACCGCTCCGAGCCGTTCATGGATCGTCTCGACAAGGCCCCGCAGGAGGAGGCGCACGGCTACTCGTCGTACACGTTCGGCGATCCCGCGACGCCGATGCCGCGCGGCTACCAGGGCGACCCGACGAAGATCCGCATCCTGCACGCCGGGACGGAGATGTTCCACGTCTTCCACCTGCACGGCGGCGGCATCCGCTGGCGGCTGAACCCGCACGCCGATCACAGCTACTCCTATGAGGACACGGGCCTCAACAAGTACCCCAAGGCGCAGGATTCAGCGTCGGCGCGGCTGGACTCGCAGGCCTTCGGCCCGGGTGAGTCCTATGACCTGGAGATCGAGGGCGGCGCCGGCGGCGTGCAGCAGGGCGCCGGCGAGTTCCTGTTCCACTGCCACATCGCCGAGCACTACGTCTCGGGCATGTGGAGCTTCTGGCGCGTCTTCGACACGCTGCAGCCCGACCTCAAGCCGCTGCCCGACCGCGTCGCCCCACCCACGCCGGTGACGTCCGAGGGCCTCATCGGCAGGACGATGCCCGACGGCACGACGCTGACGGCCGCCAACCTCTCGCAGTGGATCGACCCGCAGCTGCCGCCGCAGGGTGTGCGTCTCGACAACCAGGACGCGACGGTCTGGGACTCACAGAAGCAGGGCTCGCTGTACCTCGGTGAGCCGGAGGACAAGTCGCCGTACGCCGACTACACCGACGCGCAGGACCGCGAGCGCGTGCCCGGGCACCCGGCCCTGATGCCGGGCGACGTCGCCGTCGGGCCGCAGGACCGCCCGGAGATCAAGTTCAACCCGCTCAACGGCCGGCCCGCGTACCCGCTGCTGCGCCCGCACCTCGGCATGCGCCCGCCGTTCTCCGGCAACGGCCACAGTGGTGCGCCGTGGCTCGGCGAGACCGGCGACCAGCCGAAGACGACCCCGGCCGGCGTGCCCGATCCGTGGGCCAAGCGCAAGGACGGCATCTGCCCCGCGGGGGCGCCGGTGCGCCACTTCAACATCGTCGCGATCGACGTCAACGCGCCGGTCACGCGCCCGGATCCGGCCAACCCGGCCGCGGGTCACGACCCTGACGGCAAGGTCTACGTCCTCGCGCAGGATGTCGACGGGGTCCTCGCCGGGACGAAGCCCATCACGCCTCTGGCGATCCGGGGCAACATCGGCGACTGCATCGCGGTGACGCTCACGAGCCGGATGACGGACGCGCACGCGTTCGGCGGCTTCTCGAAGGTCAACCTGCACATCCACCACGTCCAGTTCGACACGCAGGCGTCCGACGGCGTCATCACCGGCCTGTCCTATGAGCAGTCGATCCGGCCGTTCTCGGCCGAGGACCTGCAGCTCGCCACGGCAGCGGCGGCCGGCGACACGACGCTCGAGGTCACCAACCCCGACCCCGCGCGCTCGATCCGCCTGAACAAGATCCGGCCCGGCGTCTCGATCGCCGTCGGCCAGGGGACCGAGGACATCGAGATCCGCCAGGTGAAGTCCGTCAGCGGGACGACGATCACCCTCGACAAGCCGCTGGACAAGGCCCACGCGGCCGACGAGTGGACCGGCACGGAGTTCGTGCAGGAGCGCTGGTACCCCGACGTGCAGCTCGACAACATCTTCTGGCACGACCACGTCGACGGCATCCACAGCTGGGGTCACGGTCTCGTCGGCCAGCTCATCATCGAGCCCAAGGACTCGACGTACCACGACCCCGACACGGGCGCCGAGGTCAGATCGGGCACGTACGTCGACATCCACACCAACCAGCCGGTGGCGCAGGGCCTCATCGACGGCTCGTTCCGCGAGCTCGCGTTGTGGACCCTCGACGAGAGCCCGGTGACCGACTCGACCCTCAACCTCCGGGCGGAACCCTTCGCCTCCAGGCCGGGGGACCCGTCGCAGCTGTTCAGCTCGTACGCGCACGGTGATCCGTGGACGATCCACCCGGAGGCGTACGCCGGCGACCCGTTCGTCATCCGGACGATCAACGTCGGGCCGAGCGTCGACACGCTGCACCTCGACGGGCACCGGTTCTTCACCGAGAACCGCTTCGTCGACAGCGCCAGCCACGTCATCCAGAAGCCGGTGGACACGATCCACTACGGCATCTCCGAGCGCTACACGGCGATCCTCGAAGGCGGCGCCGGCGGCGTCAAGCAGCGCCCGGGCGACTACCTGTTCTTCAACGGGATCGCGCGGCGCTTCCAGCAGGGCGCCTGGAGCCTGCTGCGCGTGCTCGACGGCAAGGTGCCGAACCTCCAGCCGCTGCCGGGTCACCCGGCGCCGGCCAACGACGCCACGGTGCCGACCGGCACGACGCCGCCGGCCGACTCCGGCCCCGGCAACCCGTGCCCGGCGGGCGCCACCGACAGGTCGATCGACGTCAGCGCGGTCGACGTCAAGGGCGCGCTGAAGGGCAAGGGCGTTCGTGAGGTCTTCGCCCCCACCGCCCAGGCGGGGGCGATCGCGAACGGCAGCCGCGATCCCGAGCCGTTCGTGGCCCATGTCGCGCAGGGCGACTGCCTGACGGTGCACTTCACCAACCAGCTCGCCGCCGGCCGCGCCTCGTTCCACGTGTCCAAGCTCGACCACACGCCGGACTCGTCCGGGGTGGACGCGGGCTACAACTCCGAGCAGACGGTCGCGCCGGGCGGATCCAGGCTCTACCGCTACTACGTCGACGACCGCAAGATCACGAGCGCGCTCGTGACCGACATGGGCGGCCAGGACACCGGCTCGCTCGGCCTGTACGGGGCGATCAACGTGGCGCCCAACGGCGCGACGTTCACCGATCCCGTCACAGGGGAGCCGAAGAACATCGGCACGCAGGTCGACGTCCACGTGCCGGGCTCGCAGGGCTACCGCGACTACACGCTCGCGATGGCCGACCAGGATCCGATCATCGGCGGCAGCTTCATGCCCTACCCCGTCAACGTGAAGGACCCGGCGCTGCTGAACTACCGCGCCGCGAGCGGTCGCGGCGACGACGCGAACACGTTCAGCTCGAAGGCCCACGGCGACCCGAGCACGCCGATCCTCAAGGCCTACGCCGGCGATCCGACGAAGGTCCACTTCCTCGTCGCCCCCGGCAGCGAGCAGATGCACGCCTTCGGCCTCGGCGGCCAGTACTGGGCCTTCGATCCGGAGATCCCGGACTCGCAGTCGATCGCAAGCCAGGGCGTCGGCCCGTACGAGATCTTCGATGCCGAGCTCGCCGGCGGCGCCGGCGGCCTCGCCCGCGCCCGTGGAGACTTCTTCTACGGGGACGTGCGGCGGCCGTTCACGCAGGCCGGCATGTGGGGCCTCATGCGCGTCATGTCCGATCCGAGCTGCCCGATCAAGCCGCTCGACGGGCTGACGTGCAACGGCCAGGACTCGATCATCTTCGATCCGCCGGCCGATCCGGTCGTGCGTCCGGGGCAGGACCCGGGCGGGAACTTCCCGCCCGACACCGGCACGGGCCCGGGCGCCGGGCCCGCCCCGTCGGCCTCGGCCTCGACGTCCGCGAACAGCGGGAACTCGCTCGCCACGGCGTCCGGCAACTCGCTGAACGCGGCACGCCGGCTGCGGATCACCGCGCGGCTCAAGCTCCGGACGTTCGCGACCAACGGCATGAGGATCACGATCGACGTCCCGGCCAACACGAAGGTGCTGAGCCTGCGGCTCACGCGCCGCAGCCACGGGCGGGTGCGGACGGTGCTCCTGCGCTCGCTGAAGGTCAAGAAGGTCCCGAAGACCGGTCGCCTCGTCGCGCAGTGGAAGCCGGGGCGCAACGCCGTGGCCAAGCTGTTCGCAGGCAACGACGTCCTGAAGGTCCGCGTCGGTCGCGATTCCCGGCACCTCGGTGGCACGCTGACCGCGCCGGTGAAGCTGGTCGGCCCGCGGATCAGGGCACGGGTCGCGCGCAAGCACTGAGCGAGGCGCCGTCGCCAGCAGCTCGCAAGCTCAGCCGCCCACGTGGCTCGCCACGTGGGCGGCGGCTTGCAGTTCGCGCAGATTTATGCCGGATTGCGCATTTTAGCTGCATAATCCCCGAAGTTCGCCGGGGTTAGGGGCCGCCGGCACAGGCACGGTTGCCACCGTTTCAAGGGGAGAGCATGCTGCGTTCAGTTTGGAAGGGTCTCGGCCTCGGCCTCGGACTCCTCGTGCTCGCCCCGGCCGGGGCCAGCGCCGACACGTATCTCGTCACGTCCTGCCATGACCCGAGCGGGGCGCCCAATGCGGCCGCCGGCTGGGTCGCGGTCGCGACGTCCGGCGGCGTCACCGGGAACGGCTGTACTGCGGCCAACGGCGGTCTCGCGGCCGCGCTCCCGGATGCCAACCCGTCGGGCAACGCCACCGCGAACTGGCGCTTCAACGCGCCCTCCGGCACGCGCATCGTCCGCGTCAGCGCGCGCCGCGTGACGTTCGGCCTCGCGGGCCCGACGGTCGAGCAGAACGACATCGCGTACGTCATGGCGACGAACAGCCAGACGCTCGAGACCTGCGCCCCGGCGGCGACCGGGTCCAGCTGCGTCGCGGATCTCACCGCGCCGATCGACAAGCAGGGGCTCGACGGCACCTTCGTGGAGATGCGCGTGCTCTGCACGAACGCGGGGCGGACGTGCAGCCGGCCGATCGCCGTCGCCGCGACGCACCTCTGGGTCGGGCTGATGGATCCGGCGGCCCCGGTGGTCGCCAACCCGCGCGTCATCGACGACGGCGACCAGTCGGGCAGGCTGCGGGTGAGCTACGACGCCGCCGACGTCGGCGGCGGGCTGTACCGGACGATCGTCAAGGTCGACGGCAGGATCGCCCAGGCGATCCCGCTCGGCGCCGCCCCGTGCGCGGACGTCAACCCGGGCGACGACGACCCGTACCAGTTCAACGTCCCCGTGCCGTGCCCGGCGACGATCGCGGGCGCACAGGCGGCGGTCGACGTGCGATCACTGCCGGCCGGCCCGCATGGGGTCGAGCTCGCGGTCGAGGACGCCGCGGGCAACGAGAAGGCGGTCTTCGGCCCCGTCGAGTTCCCGAAGCTCAACGCGACCATCGGCCCGAGCGGGACCGGCAACAGCGGCTCCTCCGGCGGCGTCACGCAGGCCCAGGCGCTGCGCGGCCGCCTGCGCATGTGGTTCGTCAAGGCGCGCAATCGCGGCCGCCGCTACACAAGCCGCTACGGGACGCGCGTCGTCACGCGCGGCGTCCTGCGTACGCGCTCGGGGAAGGGCATCCAGGGCGCGCGGATCGACGTCTACCACATCCGCAACGGCAAGCGGCGCCTGCTGAAGACCGGCCTGAAGTCGCGCGCGGGCGGCAAGCTCACGCTCATCCTGCCGATCAACGTCGACACGCGGACGATCGAGTACGACTACCGCGCGCTGCGTCCCGGGCCGGTCACGAGCGCGCAGCGCCTGTCGCTGAAGGTCCTGCGCAAGGGCCGGGTGTTCCACCGGACGTAGGTCCACCGTCCAGCCGCGGGCGAAGATCCGCGATCGTCGCCGCGCCGCGCTCGAAGACATCGCCGTAGCTGTAGGCGATGTGGTTCGAGCGCCGGCGCCGGGCGAGATCCGTCTCGAACGCGTGGCGGGTCGCGTGGTAGCGCCAGCTGTGCAGTTCGACCGTGAGGTCCAGGGACGGCCAGTGGCAGTCGACCTTGTCGCCCGCGACATCGATGTTGGTTCGCGGCAGCGGCACGTCGTGCCGGCGCAGCAGCGCTTTGAAGCCGCGCTCGAGCTCACTGAGGAGGACGTCCCCGCCTTGGGCTCGTCTGAGCTTCGCGGCTCCCGGCTTTTGGGGATTACGGCCGATGGTGGCTTCGATCTCGACGGGCCCGGTGCCGTGGCGCACCCATGCCTCGTGGCACAACCGGGTCAGCGCCGCGGGCCTGGCGGACCGTGCGAGGTCGAGAAGGATTCTCGGCACGGTGGTGATCGGGATGCCGTCGAAGGCCGATTCGTCGAGCGGATGCAGGGCGCGGACGCGGTGGATGACGACGCCCGGGCGCCGGCGGTGCGCCGTCGTCGGCACGGTGACCTCGGGCGGGGGCGGCGCTCCGCGGGTCAGCTGCAGCAGGTGGGCCGCCGCGCGATGGCTGAGCACGGCGCCGTCGCCGCATGCCAGCACCGCCGCCATGTAGTCGGCGGCCAGCGAGGGAGCGTCGTGACCGACGGCATACACGCCGAGGTGAGCTGGGCGCAGCCGGCCGTCGCGCAACCAGCGCTTGATCCGGTCCGCGTCAACACCCTCGGCGATGAGCTGCCGCCGGGCGACGCGTCCATGCTGCACGCGCGCGATCCGCGCGGTCGTGGCGTATCCGGGGTCCATGTGACCCCATAGGTGCCACGACCTTCCGATTCGCCCCCTCCGCCGCCCGGATTACGGCCAGGAGACGGCCTAGACCGGCGCTATCGTGCTCCGTCGTGCCGCCGTTCAAGCTCGACGACATGTTCACCCCGGCTGCCGACCAGCCGAAGGCGATCACCGAGATCTCCGCGGCCGTCCGCGCCGGCGACCGCTACACGACGCTGCTCGGCGCCACCGGCACGGGCAAGACGATGACGATGGCCGGCGTCATCCAGGAGCTCCAGCGCCCGACGCTCGTGCTCGCGCACAACAAGACGCTGGCCGCGCAGCTCTGCAACGAGTTCCGCACGTTCTTCCCCGACAACGCCGTCGAGTACTTCGTCTCCTACTACGACTACTACCAGCCCGAGGCGTACGTCCCCAGCCGCGACCTCTACATCGAGAAGGACTCGGCGATCAACGAGGAGGTCGACCGCCTGCGCCACGCGGCGACCGCGGCGCTGTTCGCCCGGCGCGACGTGATCATCGTGGCGTCCGTCAGCGCGATCTTCGGCCTCGGCTCGCCCGAGACCTACGAGATGAACATGCAGGTGCTGCGCAAGGGCGACGTCATCGATCGCGATGCGCTGCTGCGCAAGCTCGTGTCGATCCAGTACACGCGCAACGACACGGCACTCGGGCGCGGCAGCTTCCGCGTGCGCGGGGAGACGCTCGAGGTCTTCCCGGCCTACGAGGAGACGGCCTTCCGCGCGACGCTGTTCGGCGACGAGGTCGAGCGCCTCCAGCACTTCGACCCGCTCACCGGCGAGCTCATCGCCGACGACCTCGAGCACGTCGCCGTCTGGCCGGCGACGCACTACAACGTCAAGGAGGGCATGATCGACCGGTCGGTGAGCGAGATCGCGCGCGAGCTCAACGAGCGCTGCGCGCAGCTCGAGGCCGAGGGCAAGCTGCTGGAGTCCCACCGCCTGCGCCAGCGCACGCAGTACGACATGGAGATGCTGCGCGAGATGGGCTTCTGCAACGGCATCGAGAACTACTCGCGGATCCTCGACGGCCGCGAGCCGGGCGCCCGGCCGTACTGCCTCATCGACTACTTCCCCGAGGACTTCGTCTGCTTCCTCGACGAGTCCCACCAGACCGTCCCGCAGATCGGCGGCATGTTCGAGGGCGACCGCAGCCGCAAGCAGACGCTCGTCGACTACGGCTTCCGCCTGCCGAGCGCGCTCGACAACCGCCCGCAGAAGTTCGACGAGTTCCTCGGCATCACGCCGACGCTCGTCTTCGTCAGCGCCACCCCCGGCAAGTACGAGAAGGCCCACTCGGGTCAGGTCGTCGAGCAGATCGTGCGCCCGACGGGGATCGTCGATCCGCAGGTCGACGTCCGCGAGACGCGCAACCAGATCGACGACCTCATGAACGAGATCCGCACCGTCGTCGACCGCGGTGAGCGCACGCTCGTCACGACGCTGACGAAGAAGATGAGCGAGGACCTCACCGACTACCTCCTCGAGATGGGCTTCAAGGTCCGCTACCTGCATTCGGAGATCGACACGCTCGAGCGCATCCAGATCATCCGCGACCTGCGCCTGGGCGAGTACGACGTGCTCGTCGGGGTCAACCTCCTGCGCGAGGGCCTCGACCTCCCCGAGGTCTCGCTCGTCGCGATCCTCGACGCCGACAAGGAGGGCTTCCTGCGCGGCGAGACGTCGCTCATCCAGACGATCGGCCGCGCCGCCCGCAACATCGAGGGCAAGGTGATCATGTACGCCGACAAGGAGACCGACGCGATGCGCACGGCGCTGCGGGAGACCGACCGCCGCCGCGCGATCCAGCTCGCCTACAACGAGGAGCACGGCATCACGGCCGCGACGATCGTCAAGGGCATCTCCGACATCGCGGAGTTCCTGCAGTCGGAGTCCAAGCTCCCGGGCAAGGGCAAGCGCAGGCGCAAGAAGTCCGCGTCGGCGGAGAACCTGTCGCTGTCCGAGCTCGAGACGGTCCTCGTCGAGCTCGAGGAGGAGATGCTCGCCGCGGCCGAGGAGCTGCGCTTCGAGTACGCCGCCCGCGTGCGCGACGAGATGCGCGAGGTCCGCCGCGAGCTGAACATGGCGCAGGCCAACGAGGCCCCGGCGGCCTGACCGGCGCGACCCGTCACGGCGAGCTGCATGCGGCCGTCCTCGCGTGGTACGACCGCGCCGGGCGCGATCTCCCGTGGCGGCGCACGCGCGAGCCGTACGCGATCCTCGTCTGCGAGGTCATGGCCCAGCAGACGCAGCTCGCGCGCGTCCTGCCGTACTTCCACCGCTGGCTCGAGCAGTGGCCGACGGCCGCCGCGCTCGCCGCCGCCGCGCCGGCGGACGTCCTGCGCGCCTGGTCGGGCCTCGGCTACAACCAGCGCGCCCTGCGCCTGCGCGAGACCGCGGCGATCGTCGTGCGCGACGGCTGGCCGCCCGACGCCGCGGGCCTGCGGCGGCTGCCGGGCGTCGGCCCCTATACGGCGGCGGCGGTCGCCTCGTTCGCCTTCGGCGAGCGGATCGCCGCGGTCGACACGAACGTCCGCCGCGTCGCCGCGCGCATCGGCGCGACGCCCGAGGACCTGCTTCCCGAGCACCGCCACGAGGACTTCAACCAGGCCGCGATGGAGCTCGGGGCGGCGTTCTGCACCGCGCGGGCGCCCGTCTGTGAGAGCTGCCCGGCCGCGCCGTGGTGCGCGTCGCGCGGGCGCGTCGTCGTCGCGCCGCGCGCCACCGGCGCGGGCGCGCCGCGCTACGAGGAGACCGATCGCTGGCTGCGCGGGCGGATCGTCGCGGCGCTCGCCGCAGGCGAGCCGCTGCCGGGCGCGATCGAGCCCGCGCGGCTCGAGCGCGTGCTGGCCGGCCTGGAGCGCGACGGCCTCGTCGAGCGCGACGGCATGGGGGTGGGACTCCCCCGCTCACCACGGTAGGGTCCTGTTCGCCCCTGTCCCAGCTGAATCCACGGAGGCATCCGTTGGCCCTCGACCGTCAGTCCATCGAGAAGCGTGACTTTCCCATCGGCCGCCGCGGCTACGAGCCTGCGGCCGTGGACGCACATCTGGCCGCGATCGCCCGCGAGGTCGATTCGCTCAAGCGCGCGCAGTCCGCGGCACCCGCGGCGTCGGCCCCGCCCGCGGCCGGGGTCTCGCTGGCCGCCGTCGCCAGCGCGTCGGTGCAGGCGATCGTCGAGGCCGCGGAGTCCAGCGCCGCCGCGATCGAGCGCGACGCCCGCGAGCAGGCCGAGCAGGTCGGCCAGGATGCCGCGCGTGATGCGCAGCGCACGCGCGACGAGGCGATCGAGCGCTCGCAGGACCACGTCGGCAAGGTCCACGAGGCGACCGCGCTCATGCTCCAGCGCGTCGACGCGATGGAGAGCGAGCTCAGCGCCCTCGTAGAGTCGCTGCGCACCGGCGCCAACCGCCTCAACGCCGATCTCTCGCTCCTGTCGGGCAACATGGGCGAGCTCTACGCCGCCGCCGGCCGGCCGTCGGCGGCTCCCGCGTCGCCGCCCCCGCCGCGCCCCGCGCCGGCCGCGGTCGTCGAGGAGGTCGTCGTCGAGGACGCGGTCGTGATCGAGCCCCGGGCGGACGACCTGGAGCCCGAACCCGCCGACGAGGCCGACGAGCCCGCCGCCGGAGCGGACGACACGGACGTGGAGTCGGCGCGCCTCGTCGCGCTGAACATGGCGCTCAACGGCGACTCGCGCGCGCAGGTCGACAAGTATCTCGCCGACAACTACGACCTCGGCGACCGCAGCGCCCTGCTCGACGACGTCTACGCGACGGTCGACGGCTAGCAGCGACCCCGGGCGTTCTCCCGTGCTCGTGTGCGCCGGGTGAGGCGCCTCCTGCATCGGTGAGGGAACCGTGAGCCCGCGTCGTCGCATCCGCTCGCGGCGACCACGGGAGCACCACCGCGACCGGCCGCTTTCTCACCGTTGCGGGCAGCGCTCCGCGCCCCGCACACGAACCGGGGATCGTCGGCCGCCGTTACGCGCCCTCGCCGGAACCGAGCGCCGCCTCGATCGCGGCCTCGTCGATGCCATGCGCACGCAGGAGGTGCGCGGCGCGCGTGTCACCGACGAGCATGAGCCCGAGCAGCCGCGCATCGACGTGCGGATGGCCGATGTCGCCGAGCGGGAATGCGTCCTGGCCGAGCGTCACGCCGACCGGGGCGCCGTCGCGCAGGTCCTCGGCGTGGTCGGCGCGACCGGCCGCCGCCGGCCGCCGCGCCTGGCGCGGGCTGCCCGCCGCGGCATCGGCGCGCTCGCGGACGTCGGCGACGATGAGCTCGGCCTCGCGCAGCACGCGGCGGGCGTCGCCGTCGGCGTCGAGGACGGCGAGCAGGAGATGGGCGGGATCGATCGTCGTATGCCCGCGCGCGAGCGCCTGCTCGTTGGCGCCCTCCAGCGCCGCCTTCGCCTCGGGCGTGAACTGCAGCATCGCGCCGGGCGCCACGTCGCCGACGCCGCGCTGGCCGACGACGGCCGCCCGCAGCCGCTCGATCTCCGTGCCGACGAGGCCCTCGTCGACGCGCGCGATCCCGAGCAGTACGTGCTCGGCGCCGATCTCGGGATGGCCGAGCCGGCGCGCCTCCTCCTGCGTCAGCACGATGCACTGCCGGGCGGCCTCGTCGAAGTGCTCGAACATCGCTGCGGATCCTCCCACGGCGACCGGCGACGCATCGTCGTTCGCTTGCTCGTGCGGGAGGGTGGGTGACGGCAGGACGCCGCAACCGGCTCGATGTCCCGGCCATCCTTTCCGCAACGTGCGGGATCGTGCGCAGACGAACGTCTGTTCGGGCTTCTACAATGGACCGTGTGGCCAAGCACGAACACCTCGTGGTCTCCGGTGCCCGCGAGCACAACCTCAAGGACATCAGCGTCTCGCTCCCGCGTGACGCGCTCGTCGTCATCACGGGGCTCTCGGGTTCGGGCAAGTCGTCGCTGGCGTTCGACACGATCTACGCCGAGGGGCAGCGCCGCTACGTCGAGTCGCTGAGCGCCTACGCGCGCCAGTTCCTCGGCCAGATGGACAAGCCCGACGTCGACTCCATCGAGGGGCTGTCGCCGGCGATCTCGATCGATCAGAAGACGACGTCGCGCAACCCGCGCTCGACGGTCGGCACGGTCACGGAGATCTACGACTACCTGCGGCTGCTGTGGGCGCGCGTCGGGCGGCCGCACTGCCACGTCTGCGGCGCGCCGATCGAGGGCCAGAGCGCCGAGCAGATCGTCGACCAGGTCATGGAGCTGAGCGAGGGCACGCGCTTCATGGTGCTCGCGCCGATCGTCCGCGGGCGCAAGGGCGAGTACGGCAAGGTCTTCGACGAGCTGCGCACGGACGGCTACACCCGCGCGAAGGTCGACGGCGAGCTGCGCCTGCTCGAGGACCCGATCGAGCTCGACAAGAAGTTCAAGCACGACATCTCGGTCGTCGTCGACCGGCTCGTCATGCGCCACGACGTGCGCAAGCGGCTGGCGGACTCCGTCGAGACCGCCGTGGCGCTCGCCGACGGGATCATCGAGATCCAGGTCGTCGACGGGGAGCTGCTGACGTTCTCCGAGCGCTTCGCCTGCCTGAAGTGCGGCACGTCGATGCCCGAGCTCGAGCCGCGGATGTTCTCCTTCAACTCGCCGCACGGGGCCTGCGAGCGCTGCACGGGGCTGGGCTCGATGCGCGAGATCGACCCCGAGCTCATCGTCCCCGACCCGGCGCTGTCGATCGCCGAGGGCGCGCTCGCGCCGTGGGCGACGAGCAGCTCCAACTACTACGAGCAGATCACCGAGGCGATCGCCGAGCGTTACGGCGTCGACGTCGAGCTGCCGTGGCGCGAGCTCGCCGACGAGCACCGCGACCTGTTCCTCTTCGGCACCAACGGCGAGCCGGTGCAGGTGACCTACCGCAACCGCTACGGGCGCAGGCGCTCCTACGCGACGCGCTTCGAGGGGATCATCCCGAACCTCGAGCGGCGCTACAAGGAGACCGACAGCGAGTTCTCGCGCGAGAAGATCGAGGAGTACATGAGCGTGCGGCCGTGCCCGGCCTGCGGCGGGGCGCGGCTGCGGCCCGAGTCGCGCGCGGTGCTCGTCGCCGGGATGCCGATCGACGCGTTCACGGCACTGTCGGTGCGCGGGGCGCTGGCGTGGCTCGCCGAGGTCCAGCTCACGGAGACCGAGCGCCACATCGCGCGCCTCATCCTGCGCGAGATCGTCGAGCGGCTGAACTTCCTCGAGAACGTCGGCATCGGCTACCTCTCGATGGACCGCGCGGCCGCGACGCTGTCGGGCGGCGAGGCCCAGCGGATCCGCCTCGCGACGCAGATCGGATCCTCGCTCGTCGGCGTGCTGTACATCCTCGACGAGCCCTCGATCGGGCTGCACCAGCGCGACAACAACAAGCTCATCGCGACGCTCGAGCGCCTGCGCGACCTCGGCAACACCGTCATCGTCGTCGAGCACGACGAGCAGACGATGCGCGCGGCCGATCACGTCGTGGACATGGGCCCGGGGGCCGGCGAGCACGGCGGGCGGGTCGTCGCGGAGGGGACCGCGGCCGACATCGAGCGCGTGCCGGAGTCGCTCACCGGCCAGTTCCTCGCGCGGACGCGGATCATCGAGATCCCGGCGAAGCGGCGCACGCCGTCGGGCTACGTCGAGATCCGCGGTGCGGCGCAGAACAACCTGAAGTCCGTCGACGTGAAGATGCCGCTCGGGACGCTGACCTGCGTCACCGGCGTGTCGGGCTCGGGCAAGTCGACGCTCGTCAACGAGGTGCTGTTCAAGGCCGTCGCCAACCGGCTGCACCGGGCGCGGACGCGGCCGGGCCGTCACACGGCGGTGCTCGGCCTCGACCAGCTCGACAAGATCATCCAGGTCGACCAGTCGCCGATCGGGCGCACGCCGCGCTCCAACCCGGCGACGTACACCGGCCTCTTCGACGTCATCCGCGACCTGTTCTCCAAGACGCAGGAGGCGCGGGCGCGCGGCTACAAGCCCGGGCGCTTCTCGTTCAACGTCAAGGGCGGGCGCTGCGAGGTGTGCCGCGGCGACGGCCAGATCAAGATCGAGATGCACTTCCTCCCGGACGTCTACGTCCCCTGCGAGCAGTGCCACGGCAAGCGCTACAACCGCGAGACCCTCGAGGTCCGCTTCAAGGGCAAGACGATCGCCGACGTGCTCGGCATGCCCGTCGAGGAGGCGGTCGAGTTCTTCAAGCACATCCCGAAGATCCGCCGGCGCCTGGAGACGCTGAACGCCGTCGGCCTCGGCTACATCCGCCTCGGTCAGCCCGCCACGACGCTCTCGGGCGGCGAGGCCCAGCGGGTGAAGCTCGCAAGCGAGCTCTCGAAGGTCGCGACGGGGCGCACGCTCTACATCCTCGACGAGCCGACGACCGGCCTGCACTTCGCCGACGTCCAGCGGCTCCTGGAGGTCCTGCACCGGCTCGTCGACCAGGGCAACAGCGTCGTCGTCATCGAGCACAACCTCGACGTCATCAAGACCGCCGACCGGCTCGTCGACATGGGGCCCGAGGGCGGGGAGGAGGGCGGCCGCGTCATCGCCGCGGGCACCCCCGAGCAGGTCGCGGGCACGCCGGGCTCGTCGACGGGCGAGTTCCTCGTCGCCGCGGGTGTCAAGCCGGCCGCGCCGACGGCGCGGCGCGGGCGCCGCAAGGTCGCGGCGGCGGCGTAGCCGGCCTCAGCCTCAGGGCGCGGCGTGCCCGGCGTGGTGGGCGTGCACGACCGCGTGCCCCTTGCCGCGGGCGAGCAGCCAGCGGTTGGCGGGGAAGGCGGCGACGCCCGCGATGAGCAGCGCCACGGCGAGCGCGGCCCAGAAGCCGGGATCGCCGAGCGTGGCCTGCATGGCGCCGGGGATCGCGAGGACGATCGCGTTGTCGACGACCTCCATGATCGAGATCGAGATCGTGTCCGAGGCGAGCGCGAGCGGCGCCACCGCGGCGAGCGTCATCCCCGAGCGCAGCAGCGGCAGGCTCGTGAGCGAGTAGCCGAAGGCGAACGCCAGCACGACGGAGATCGCGATCGTGGCCAGGTTGCCCCAGCCGAGCGCCGTGGCGATGACCATGCCGAGGACCTCGCCGATGGCGCAGCCGGTGAGGCAGTGGACCGTCGCGCTGAACGCGAGCGCGTTCAGCGACCCGCCGGCCCGCCCCTCGGCGGTGTGGGAGTGCGTGGCCATGCGATTAGCATACCCCGTGGGGGTATCATTCGACCAGGTCTGCAGCAACCATCGCGTGCGTCGGCTAGCCTGCGCCCGTGCCGATGACCCGCAACAACCTGTCGCTCGCCGCGGTCGTCTGCGCGCTCGCGATCGGCGCCTGCGGCAGCGACTCCTCGAACACCGGGCAGACGGCCCCGCCGCCGCCCGGCAACGGCGCCGACCGCGCGTACGTCAACGCGATGCTCCCGCTCCACGAGAAGGCGGTCGCGGTCGCGTTCATCGGCCAGACGCGCGGCAGCAAGTTCGTCAAGAGCCTCTCGCGGGAGATCGCCGGCACGCAGCCCCAGGAGACCGCACGGCTGCGCGCCATCGGCTCGGCGCTGTTCTCGGCCGCCGTGCCGATCGGCTCGCTCGGGATCGCACCCAGCACGGCTGCCGCCGACGCCGACCTCAGCACGCTGCGCAAGGCCAAGTCGTTCGACGCGGCGTTTTTTGCGGCGATGATCCCGATCCACGAGGCGACGATCGCGCTGAGCAACGCCGAGATCGCCAAGGGCGATCAGGTCGACCTCAAGACGACCGCGCAGGCGATCATCGACGCCGAGAAGCCCCAGCTGGCATCGATGCGCAAGCGCCAGAAGTCCTAGCACCATCTAGCCTGGGGCTCAGTGAGCGACGACCTCGCCCGGCAGGCCCGGCTGTGGGCGCAGAAGTGGCGCTGGTACGAGCGCAACAACCTGCCCTGGAACCGGGCCCGGATCCACTGGCACCTCCTGCGCCGCGAGGCCTTCGCGCGCTGGCCGCTGCACGGCGACGTCCTCGCGGCCTTCCAGGACGGCCGCCTGGAGATCGGCGCGAACGCGCTGCTGGAGCCCAACGTCTGGATCACCGCGCCCGCGCCCGGCCGCGTCCGCATCGGCGCGGGGACGTTTCTCAACATCGGGGTCATGGTGGCCGCGGTCGAGCTCGTGGAGATCGGAGCGCACTGCATGCTCGCCAACGGCTGCTTCGTCACCGACGGCAACCACCGCTTCGACGACCCCGGCAAGCCCGTGCCCTGGCAGGGCTTCACGACGAAGGGCCCGACGCGGATCGGCGACAATGTGTGGCTCGGCGCGAACGTCGTCGTCACGACGGGCGTGACGATCGGCGAGCGCTGCGTCATCGGCGCCAACAGCGTCGTGACGCAGGACATCCCGCCGTTCTCGATCGCCGCCGGCGCGCCGGCGAAGGTCCTGCGCGCGGTGACGTACCCCGCGTAGCCGCGTCAGCCGCCGAAGCGTGCCCGCAGCGCGAGCACGTTGTCGACGTACTTCTTCGTGTCGTCGAACATGCCGCGTGAGCGCACCGAGGCGAGGCCCTGGTAGTAGCCGGCCGCGGCGAGACGGACGTCGCCGTTGGTCTCGCGCAGCAGGCGGGCGAGGTAGAGCGAGCCCGCGCGGACGTTGTCCTCGGGCGAGGTCGGGCTCAGCGTCGCGGCGGCGAGGTTGTGCTGGACCCAGTCCCATGTGCCGGGCATGACCTGCATGATCCCGCGCGCGTTGGCCGGCGACACGACGGCGTTGTTGAAGCCGCTCTCCTGCCAGGCGATCGCCGCCGCGAGCGACGCCGGGGCGCCGTGTTCGGCCGCGAGCTGCCTGACGCGGTCGGCGCTCAGCCGGCCCGGCGTCGGGACCGGCGCGGCGTTCGGGATGACGCGGGCGGCCGGCAGGGGCTCGGAGGCGTGGACCGGGGCGGGGGCCCCGCTCGGGAGCTTCAGGACGGTCCCGATGAGCAGGCGGGCGGTCGGCTTCAGGCCGTTGACGTACGCCATCTGCTGGACGCTGACGCGGGTCTGCGCCGCGAGGCCCGACAGCGTGTCGCCGGCGCGCACGACGTACGCGCCAAGCGGCGGCGGCGCGCCCGCGGGCGCCGCGGGGATGGACGCCGCGCGCGTTTGCAGCGCCCCCGGGGCCATCGCGGCCGGCGTGACCCCGGCGGCGGCCAGCGCGGCGCTGCCCTCGGCGACCGTCGGGACCTTCAGCGTCGTGCCGAACAGCAGGTGCGCCTCGGGGGCCAGGCCGTTGTAGACGGCGACGGTGCGGGTCGTGAGATTGTTCTCCGACGCGATCTGCCAGAGCGTCTCGCCGGGCTTGACGACGTGGACGGCGTGGGCACCGGCGGCCGGGGCGGCGAGCAGCGCGGCGACTACGGCAAGCAGGATGATTCGCAGGGGGCGCATGGGTCTTCTCCCTTCGGGATGAACCCAACATGCCTCGCCAGGGCGCTGTTTGCACGTCGGCGCGCGTTGTTACGTGTCGCTGCAACGGCGCACCCAGCGCCGGTGCGATCAGTCCTTGGACACCATGATGACGAGACCGAAGACGACCGCGGCAAAAAAGAGCGCCGCCCCGGCGATCGCGACCGCCACCCACGCCCCGGTGCGCAGCGCCTGGCCGTCGCGGCGGGCGTCGGCCGCGCGCGTCGCGCCGTTGACGACGAGCCCGTAGGCGACCGTCACCGTCAAGACGGCCAGCGGCGCCGCCCACATGAGCTCCAGCAGCGCCTCGGTGTCGATCGCGGCGATCACGTCTCGCGCGGGGCGGTCGTGAGGGCGGGGCCGCGTCGCAGCCGCTGGCCGAAGATCGCGGCGATGAGCGCCAGCAGGGAGACGGAGATCAGCAGCGGCCCGAGCGCGCCGCTGCCGAAGACCATGCTCAAACCGTAGGTCAGCGCGCCGACGGCCGCCGCCGCGGGCAGCGTGAGGATCCAGGCGACGACGATGTTCCCCGCGAGGCCCCAGCGCACCGCCGACAGGCGCTTGGCGGCGCCGGCGCCGAGCACCGCGCCGGTGATCGAGTGCGTCGTCGAGAGGGGGAAGCCGAGATGCGCGGCGGTCAGGAGGACCGCGGCGCCGCCGGTCTGCGCGGCGAAGCCCTGGGCGGGGTCCATCTTGATGATCCGGCTGCCCATCGTCTTGATGATCCGCCAGCCGCCGGAGTAGGTCCCGAGGGCGATCGCCGTCGCGGCCGACACGACGACCCAGGTCGGCGGGCCGGGGTTGGCCCCCGCGAGGTCGCCGTGGGCGATGAGCGCGAGCGTGATGATGCCCATCGTCTTCTGCGCGTCGTTGGTCCCGTGCGACAGCGACAGCAGGCTCGCGCTGGCGATCTGCCCGAGCCGGTAGCCGCGGTTGACCGGGCCGGGACGCAGGCGCCCGACCATGCGGTACGTGATGAGGATCGCCCCGCCCGCGGCCAGGAAGGCGATGATCGGCGCCACCATCGCGGGAACGATGACCTTCTCGAGCAGGCCGTCGGCGAGGACCGCGTCAGCGCCGTGCGCGGCGAACGCAGCGCCGACGACGCCGCCGATGAGCGCATGCGACGAGCTCGACGGCAACCCGAAGTACCACGTCATGAGGTTCCAGAAGATCGCGCCGATGAGCCCGGCGAAGATCACCGTCGTCGTGACGAGCTGGGCGTCGACGATGCCGCTTGCGACCGTCGCGGCGACCTTCAGCGAGATGAACGCGCCGGCGAAGTTCAGGATCGCGGCGAGCGTGACGGCCGTGCGCGGCGCCAGCGCGCGCGTCGAGATCGACGTGGCGATCGCGTTCGCGGTGTCGTGGAAGCCGTTGGTGAAGTCGAACGCGAGCGCCGTCGCGACGACGATGACGAGGATGATGTCGCTGTCCACGAGCGCCTTGCCAGGCCGGAGCGGCTAGGAGTTTTTTTCGACGATGTTCGACAGCGTGTTGGCGATGTGCTCGGTCGCGTCGATCGCCTCCTCGAGGCGCTCGAAGATGTCCTTCCAGCGAATCACGACCATCGGATCGATCCCCGTGTCGAACAGCGATGCGACGGCCTCGCGCGTGACCCGGTCGCCGTCGGTCTCGAGGCGGTGGATCTCGCTCGTGAAGTGCGACACGTCCTTGAACCCGCGCAGGCGCGGGGTCGCGACGGAGACCTGGCGGCAGGCCTCCATGAGGATGTGGGCGAGTTGCTGCGCCTGCACCATCGGTGCCTCGATGCGGTAGAGGCCGAGGTAGTCGGCGACCTCCTCCGTGAGGTCGACGATGTCATCCAGGCCCGAAGCCAGCGCGAGGATGTCCTCGCGGTCGATCGGCGTGACGAACGTCGAGTTCAGCCGCTGGATGATGTCGTACGTGATCCGGTCGCCCTCCTGCTCGCAGAGCAGGATCGACCGCGCGAGCTGCGCCTGCTCGGGATAGTCGCGCAGCATCTCGTCGAGCAACTGGGCGGCCCGCAGCACGTTGTTGGCCGCCTCCTCGAACAGATCGAAGAACGCCCGGTCCTTGGGGGCGAACACCTGGGAAAGCCGGGCCACGCGGCCGCAGTCTACGTCAGGCGGTCACGGAAGGAGGAAAGCTCGTCCTGGTCGATCGAGTACCCGTGCTGCGCCTCGGGGTAGCGCCGGGTGCGCACGTCGGCGGCGAACGCCGCCACCCCGGCGACCATCTCCTCCTGGAGGCTCGCGTAGCGCTTGACGAAACGCGCCCCGAGCCCCTCGCGGATGCCGAGCAGGTCGTGGAAGACGAGCACCTGCCCGTCGGTCGCCGGTCCCGCGCCGATGCCGATGACCGGCACGTCAAGGCGCGCCATGAGCTCGGCGGCGACGTCGGAGGGGATCGCCTCGAAGACGATCGAGAAGCAGCCGGCGTCCTGCAGCGCCACCGCCTCGGCCCCGATCCGGACGGCTGCGTCGGCGCTGCGGCCCTGCGCGCGGTAGCCCCCGAGCGCGGTTGCCGTCTGCGGGGTGAGGCCGACGTGGCCCATGACGGGGATGCCCGCGCCGGTGATCGCCCGCGCCCGCGCCGCGGAGACCGGGCCGCCGCCCTCGAGCTTGACCGCGTCGCAGCCCGCCTCCTTGACGAAGCGCAGCGCCGTGCGAACCGCCTGCTCGTCGGACGCCTCGTAGGAGCCGAAGGTCAGGTCGCCGACGAGCAGCGGCGTCCGCAGGCCCCGCCGCACGGCCTTGGCGAGCATGAGCATCTCGTCGAGCTCGACGGCGACGGTCGACGGGTACCCGAGGACGGTCATCGCGCCCGAGTCGCCGACGAGCACGATGTCGACGCCGGCCGCCTCGGCGGCGCGGGCGCTCGGGAAGTCGTAGGCGGTGACCATGACGATCGCCTCGCCGAGCTGCTTCATGTCGCGCAGGCGCGGCAGCGTCACGGGGAGGCGGTGCGGGGTCGTGGCGTTGACGGAGATCTGGCTCGGATGGGTCGACATGGCTTATCGGTGCTCCCGCGGCGTGGTCAACAGGGTGGCGACCTCGCGGTCGACATCGACGATGGCGTTCGTGCCCGCCTCGACATGGACGACGCGCGGCTCGTAGGAGGCGAGCTCGGCCGCGTCGTACTGGGCGTAGGAGATGACGATGATCGTGTCGCCCTGATGGACGAGCCGCGCGGCGGCGCCGTTGACCTGCATCGTGCCGCTGCCGCGCTCGCCGGCGATCGTGTAGGTCTCGAAGCGGGCGCCGTTGTCGACGTCGACGACGTGCACCTGCTCGTGCTCGAGGATGTCGGCAGCCTCGAGCAGCGCGGGGTCGACGGTGATCGAGCCGACGTAGTGCAGGTCGCTGCCCGTGACCGTCGCGCGGTGGATCTTGGACTTGAGCATCGTGCGCTGCATCAGGGTCGGGCGCCTCCTTCGAGGATGTCGTTGTCGATCAGGCGGACGTCGCCGACGCGGGCCGCGACCGCGACGAGCACCTGCTCGCCGTCGATGTGCGCCACGGGGGCGAAGGTGTCGGGCGCGACGAGCGCGAGGTACTCGGGCTCGACGCTGAGGGCCGTCATCGCGGCGCGCCCGGCGGCGGCGAGCGCGGCCGGGTCGCGCTCCCCCGTGGCCGCGCGCGCGCGGACGGCGTCGAGGCCGCGTCGCAGCGCGAGTGCGCGCTCGCGCTCGTCCCCGCGCAGCCGCGCGTTGCGGCTGGAGAGCGCGAGGCCGTCGTGCTCGCGCACGGTGGCGCCGGCCTCGATCTCGGCGGGAATGTTCAGGTCGCGGACGAGACGCCGGATCACCGCGACCTGCTGGGCGTCCTTCTGGCCGAAGAAGGCGATGTCCGGCTGGGCCATGTTCAGGAGCTTGCAGACGACGGTCGCGACGGCGGAGAAGTGCGCGGCGCCGCGGGCCTCGCCCTCCAGCGGCGCGCTGACGCCCCCGACCGTCACCGTCGTGGCGAAGCCGGGCGGGTAGACCTCGCCCGGGGCGGGGGCGAAGAGGAGGTCCGCGCCGGCCCCCTCGGCGAGCAGCGCGTCGCCGGCCTCGTCGCGCGGGTAGGCGGCGAGGTCGTCGGCCTCGTCGAACTGCGACGGGTTCACGAACAGCGTCACGACGACGACGTCGCAGCTGCACCGGGCGCGGTCGATGAGCGAGATGTGGCCGTCGTGCAGCGCCCCCATCGTCGGGACGAGGCCGATCCGGCCGCCCGCGCGCCGGGGCTCGGCGAGGGCGGCGCGCAGGTCGGCGACGGTGCGGACGGTTCTCATCGCGAGGACCGGCCTCTCGGCTCGACGGCGACGACCGTCGAGCAATGACGCGCTGTCACGTTGCCACCAGCCCGGCGCCGGCGAGGCGGCGCGTGGCCGCGGCGAGGGCGTCGAAGAGCTCGAGATCCTCGGGCGCGCGCTCGGCGACCGCCGCGCGCTGGCGTGCGACGGTGTCCTCGTCGCCGCGGGCGATCGGCCCCGTCAGCGCGCCCGCCGCGCCCAGTGTCGCCCAGTTCGCGACGGTCGCCTCCACGAGCGCGACGAGCGACTCGCGGTCGACGCCCGCCGAGCGCGCGAGGCGCTCGGCGAGGTCCTCGATGACGACGAGGAAGTTCGAGGCGACGGCGGCGGCCGCGTGGTAGGCGGCGCGATCGGCGTCGTCGATCTGCTGCGGGCGCATGCCGAGCGCGTGCGCGAGCGCCTCGGCGGCGCGCAGCGCGCAGGGCGTCGCCCCCGCGATCACCGCGGTCGCGCCGGCGAACTGCGCGCCGGCCGCGGTGACGGTCATCAGCGGGTGCAGGGAGAAGGCCTCGTGCGGTGCCAGCGCCGCGAGCGTCGTCGCGGCCGAGCAGTGGCCGACGAGCGGGCCGGCGGGCAGCGTGGCCGCGGCGGCCTCGATCTGCGTGTCGGGGACGCAGAGCAGTACCGTGCCGGCGGCCGGCGAGGGTTGCTCGTCCCGGCCGAGCGGACCCTCGACGTCCAGCCCGGCCGCGGACAGCGCCGACGCCAGGGCGCCGCCGAGCCGGCCGGCGCCGACGATCGCCATGCGGTCGGGCCGGCGCACCTGCGCGCGCCGCTTGAACGGGGTCTGCATGTCCGTCATATCGGTCCAGTCCTCGTAGGTACGGGGTACCGGTCGCGTCTGCTGGAAGCTGCACCGTGGACGATAGCCAATCGCCGACAGGACGTGTGGTCTGCCACGGGGCGGACCACTACGATCCGGCCGTGCCGACGAGTGCCGAGCGTCGCGAGGAGCTCAAGGCCGTCTACGCGGAGGCCCGCGTGTGTACACGCTGTCCCGAGCTCGCGCAGACGCGCACGCAGGTCGTGTTCGGGTCCGGCAACGCCGACGCCGACCTCATGTTCGTCGGCGAGGCGCCGGGCGCGCGCGAGGACGAGCAGGGGGTCCCGTTCGTCGGCGCCGCCGGCAAGCAGCTCGAGGAGCTGCTGGAGGGCGTCGGACTCATGCGAGCGGACGTCTTCATCTGCAACGTCTTGAAATGCCGGCCGCCCGGCAACCGCGATCCGCTGCCCGCGGAGATCGACAACTGCCGGGAATACCTCATGCGCCAGGTGGAGCTCATCGAGCCGCGCGTCATCTGCACGCTGGGCAACTTCGCGACGAAGCTCCTGCGCGGCGACCCGACCGGCATCTCACGCCTGCACGGCCAGGCCGAGATCCGCGCCATCGGGCGCCGGGCCGTGCGCCTGTACCCGCTCTTTCACCCGGCGGCAGCGCTCTACACCCGCTCGCTCATGGACACGCTGCGCGAGGACTTCGCCCGCCTGCCGCAGCTGCTGGCGCTCCCGTTGCCGGAGCAGCCGCAGCCCGTCGCGCCCGCGGAGCCCGACCCGGAGCCCGCGCCCCCGGCGCCGGAGCCGGACGCGCAGCCCGAGCCCGGCGCCGGGCAACTCGGCCTGTTCTGAGCTGGGCGCCGGTGTCCGGCCGCCCGTGGCTACTCGGCCTGCGGCTCGAGCGTCAGCGCGCAGCCGTTGATGCAGTAGCGCTCGCCGCTCGCGCCGGGTCCGTCGGGGAAGACGTGGCCGAGATGGCCGCCGCAGCGCTTGCAGAGCACCTCGGTGCGCTTCATGCCGTAGCTGCGGTCGGTGTGGAGCTCGACGGCCTCGGCGACGGCGGGGTCGGTGAAGCTCGGCCAGCCGGTGCCGGAATCGAACTTCGCGTCGGAGCCGAAGAGCGGGGCGCCGCACCCGGCGCAGTGGTACGTCCCGGGCGTCTTCTCGTCGACGTACGGGCCGGTGAACGCGCGCTCGGTGCCCGCCTTGCGCAGCACCTGGTACTGCTCGGGCGTCAGCGAGGCGCGCCACTCCTCGTCGGACTTCGTGATCGGGGTGGTGATGTCGGTCTTCTCCATGACGACCAATCTAGCCGCGGGTCCTTACGCGGATCTGAAGCGCGCGACGCGCCGGCGGACGAGCCTGCGGGCGAACCACGGCAGCTGCGCGGCCTGGGCGATCGCGTCGAGCACGCGCTCGCCGTGGCTGAGGTCGGCGCGGACGTATTCGGCCAGCGCGCCCTCGCGGTCGAAGTAGCGCCAGCCGCGCGACCCCCCGACGGTGCGCAGCAGCCCGGCGGTCAGCGGCGGCAGCGCGAAGGCGCCGTGGACGAAGAGCGTGCCGCCGGGAATCACCCTGCCCGGCCACGTCTGGAACAGCTCGACGGCCGCGCTGTAGGGGCTCGCGGGACCGATGAACAGCACGTCGATCGAGCCGTCGATCGCGCTGATCTCCTTCGGCGGGAGCACATCGATCGCGACGCCGTCGAGCGCGCCGGCGCGCACGGCGGCGAGCGCCTCGGGGGCGACGTTCCCGGTCATCACGATCCTCGCGGGCGGGCTGAGCACCCGCGCGCAGGCGTGCAGACGCTGGGCCTGGGCATCGGTCAGCACCGGCGCGACGGTAGTGGTCCGGCCGGCAACAGTCCACCGGCCGCGTCACCCACTAGAGTGCCCAGCGTGCCGATCTCACGCCGAATCGCAGCCTTGATCGTGGCCGCGGTGCTGGGCGTTCCCGCGATCGCGAGCGCCCAGACGACGACCATCCCGCGCGGCGGGGCGGACGTCTCGAACACGCCGCCGGTGCCGCTCGCCGGCCCCGCCGCGAGCAGCGCGACGTCCGATCCGACCCAGCTTCCGAACACCGGCAGCGACCCGCGCCTGCTGTTTCTCTGCGGCGTCGCGCTGACGCTCATCGGCGTGGGGCTCCGGCTCCGTACCGCCGATGCCGAGCTCTACTGAGACGGCCTCTCCGGCCGCGACGGAGGCGATCGCGGCCGAGCTCGCGCGGCGCCTGGCGCCCGGCGACATCGTGCTCGTGTCCGGCGACCTCGGGGCCGGCAAGACGACGTTCGTGCGCGGCGCCTGCCGGGCCCTCGGCGTGACCGGCCCGGTCACGAGCCCGAGCTTCACGATCGCCCGCCGCTACGACGGCGCGATCCCGATCTCGCACCTCGACCTCTACCGCCTCGGCAGCCTCGAGGACGAGGATCCGGCCCTGCTCGCCGACGAGCTCGCCGGCGACCGCATCGCGTTCGTCGAGTGGCCCGAGGTCGGCGCGCCGGTCGGCCTGGAGCCCGAGCGCGTCGCCGCGCGGGTGCGCCTGGAGCACCGCGGCGGCGACCGCCGGGGCGTGTTCATCGACCTCGGTGGCTGATGCTCGTCCTCGGCTTCGACACCGCGACGGCCGCGACCGCCGTCGCCCTGCTCGACGACGGCGCGCCCGAGGACGTCCGCGAGCGCCGCCACGAGCCCGTGACCGGCGAGCGGCCGGGGCACGCGGCGCAGTTGCTGGCGCTCGCGCAGGAGCTGCTCGCGGACGCCGGGGTCGCGTTCGCCGACGTCGGCCGGATCGCCGTCGGGCTCGGCCCCGGCGGCTTCACCGGGCTGCGCATCGGCGTCGCGACGGCGCGCGCGCTCGCCCAGGCGACGGGCGCCGAGCTCGTCGGCGTCTCGACGCTGCGGGCGCTGGCGGCCGCGGCGCAGGACGCCGCGCCCGCGGGGACCGGGCTGCTCGCGGTCATCGACGCGCGCCGGTCGGAGGTCTTCACGGCCGGCTGGCGCGACGGCCGGCAGGTGCTGGACCCGGTCGCGCTGGCCCCGGCGGCGCTCGCCGATCGCCTGCGCGCGGGCGGCGAGTCGTGGCTGGCGGTCGGGGACGGCGCGATACGCTTCCGGTCTGACCTGGAAGGCGCCGGATGTTTGGTCGAGCCCGACCGATCGCCGCACCACGGCGTCCGCGCGGGGACGATCTGCAGGCTCGCGCTCGAGGCCCCGCAGGCGGTGGCGCTCGACCTCCTCGTCCCCGACTACCTGCGCCCGCCCGACGCCGCCCGCTCCCGCCCCCGCACCACATGACCCCTGAAGCGCTCGAGATCCGCCGCCTGACGTACGCCGACCTGCCCCAGCTCATCGCGATCGAGCGCCGCGCCTTCCCGACGCCCTGGTCGATGGCGATGTTCGTGCTCGAGCTTTCCAAGCCCGCCGGCGTCTGCCTCGCGGCGCTGCGCGGCGGCGAGATGCTCGGCTACCTCGTCTGCTCGCGCTACGACACCGTCTGGCACATCATGAACGTCGCCGTCGACCCCGAGCACCGCCGGGCGGGGATCGCCACGGCGATGCTGCTGGACCTCTTCCGGCGGATCGACTCGCGGTCGGCGCGCTTCACGCTCGAGGTGCGCGAGTCCAATCTCCCGGCCATCGCGCTCTACGAGCGCTACGGCTTCCGCGCCGCCGGCCGGCGCCGGCGCTATTACCAGGACAACGGCGAGGACGCCGTCGTGATGTGGCGCACGCAGTCGACGCTGCAGGGGACCTTCGACGACGTGCCCAACGCGTCGCCGGCCTGAGATGGCTGATTCCGCGACCCGCGCCGCCAGCTGCACGCGTCTCGCGGCGCAGGATCGCCACGCGCCGAAGGCGGCCGTGCCGCCGGCACTGTCCACCTTCGGCCCGCGGCGCCCTGCATCCGCCAACCACGCACAGCTGACGACGCGGGCCACGAAACCAGCCATCGCCGGATGCTGATCCTCGGCCTCGAGACGAGCTGTGACGACACCTGTGCCGCGGTCGTCACCGGCGATGGTGACGTGCGCGCGAACGTCATCTCCTCGCAGGGCATCCACGACGCCTACGGCGGCGTCGTGCCCGAGATCGCCTCGCGCCATCACCTCGAGCTCGCCAACGCCGCCGTCGGCGACGCGCTGCGTCGCGCGGGCGCGACGCTCGCCGACGTCGACCTCGTCGCCGTGACGCAGGGGCCGGGGCTCGTCGGCGCGCTGCTCGTCGGGGTGGCGACCGCGAAGGCGCTGGCCGCCGCCCGCGGCCTGCCGCTGGCGCCGGTCGACCACCTTCAGGGCCACGTGGCCGCGAACTTCCTGCGCTTCGGCGCCGAGGAGCCGCTCGAGCCGCCGTTCGCCTGCCTCATCGCCAGCGGCGGGCACACGCTGCTGGCGCGCGTCGACGACCACGCGACCTTCACCGTCCTCGGGCGCACGCTCGACGACGCCGCCGGCGAGGCGTTCGACAAGGGCGCGCGGATGCTCGGGCTGCCGTTTCCCGGCGGCCCGGCGCTCGAGCGCCTGGCCCGCGACGGCGACCCCGCGGCATTCGCGTTCCCCGTCGCCCGCAACCTCGCCGGCCTGGACTTCTCGTTCGCGGGGGTCAAGACGTCGCTGCTGTACCGCCTGCGCGACCTCTCCGCCGCAGAGGCCGCGGCGCGCGCGCCCGACCTCGCCGCGTCCTACCAGGAGGCGATCGTCACGGCGCTCGCCGAGCGCTGCGAGCTGGCGCTCGCGCAGACCGGCCTCGAGCGCCTCGCGATCGGCGGCGGCGTCGCGGCGAACGGCCCGCTGCGCGAGCGGCTGTCGGCGCTCGGCGCGTCCGTGCGCGTCCCGCCGCGCGAGCTGTGCACCGACAACGCGGCGATGATCGCCTCGGCCGCGCGCTGGGTGCCGGCGCAGCCGTTTCCCTCCTACCTCGCGCTGGACGCCTACGCCTCGGGCCAGCGCGCGCTCGCATGACGCCCCGGCTCGTGCTCTACGGGCGCCCCGGGTGCCACCTCTGCGACGACGCGCGCATCGTCCTCGAACGCATCGGCGAGCCGTTCGACGAGGTTGACATCACGACTGACGACGCACTGCACGCCGCCTACCTCGAGCGCATCCCCGTCATCGCGCTCGACGGCGAGGAGCGGTTCGACTTCTTCGTGGACGAACCCGCCCTGCGGGATCTTCTGGATAGAGTGAACCGTCGATGACGACCGGCGAGCGCGTGGTACCCCCGACGGACTCCGCGCTTGCGCGGGATGGTGCGATCGGCGGGGGCGAGCGCCTCTCGCTCGGCGTGGCGGCGCGCCTGTCGCGCTACCTCCAGGTCCTCACGCAGGCCAAGAAGATGGGCAAGGAGACGATCTCCTCCCGCGAGCTCAGCGACTACACGCACGTCAACCCGACGCAGATCCGCCGCGACTTCTCCGGGTTCGGGAAGTTCGGCAAGCGCGGCGTGGGCTACAACGTCGACGCGCTCGTGTCGCAGATCCGCAAGATCCTGCGGACCTCGGGCCAGCACAACATCGCGCTCTTCGGCGCCGGCCATCTCGGGCAGGCGATCGCCTCGTCGGACATCTTCGCCGACCACGGCTTCCGCGTCGTCGCGATCTTCGACAACGACAAGCGCAAGGTCGGGCAGGTCGTCGGCCCGACGACCGTGCGCCACAGCTCCGAGCTCATGGCGATGGTCGAGGACGAGGACATCGTCGTCGGCGTGCTCGCCGTCCCGACCGCCGCCGCCCAGCCGATCGCCGACGACCTCGTCCAGGCCGGCGTGAAGATCATCTTCAACTACTCCGAGGCGTTGCTCCAGGTGCCGCCCGAGGTGACCGTCCACACGTCCTCGCCGGCGGTCGACCTGCTGTACGCGCTGTACTTCTACTTGACGTAGTCCACGCCGGCTCACGCCCCTTGCCCATCGATCTCGACAGCACCGAGGAGATCTTCGCGTCCTCCCAGGACCTGACGGTCGGCCTGGAGGAGGAGTTCGCGGTCCTCGATCCGCAGACGCTCGACCTCGTGCCGCGCTTCGAGGAGCTGCGCGACGCCGCCGCCGAGCGTGATCCGGTCCTCGCCGCCGCGATCACGGGCGAGCTCATCTCCTCGGAGATCGAGATCGTCTCCGGCCGCGGCGAGGACATCCACGACGCCCAGGCGCGGATGCGCGAGCATCGCAGGCGCCTCTTCGCGCTCGCCGGCGCGCGCGGGGTGGCGCTCGGGTCGACCGGCACGCACCCCTGGGCCGACTACCGCGAGCAGCGCAACATCGACACCGAGCACTACCGCCGCGTCGTCGAGGGCCTCGGCTACGTCGCGCGGCGCAACAACACGTTCTCGCTGCACGTCCACGTCGGCGTGCGCGGGGCCGACCGCGCCGTGCTCGTCTGCGACCGGCTGCGTCCCGTGCTGCCGGTCCTGCTGGCCGCGAGCGCGAGCTCGCCGTTCCTGGAAGGCCACGACACGCGCCTGCACTCCGCGCGCAGCCAGACCTTCACGAAGTCCTTCCCGCGCTGCGGCGTCCCCGACGCCTACGGCGGCTGGCAGGCGTTCCGCGACTACATCGACCTGCTCATCGCGACGAACTCGATCGTCGAGTACACCCAGGTCTGGTGGTCCGTGCGCCCGCACGCGTCCTACGGGACGATCGAGGTGCGCATCTGCGACGCGCAGATCACGATGGCCGAGTCCGAGGGGCTCGCGGCGCTCGTGGTGTCCTGCGTCGGGCAGGCGCTGCGCGACATCGACGAGGGCGTGCCGTTCGACGACCCGCCGCCGCGGCTCATCGAGGAGAACATCTGGCGCGCGATCCGTCACGGCATGGACGGGCGCATGATCGACCTCGCCCGCGGGACCGAGATCAGCACGCGTGCGGCGCTCGAGGACCTCTGGAGCTGGTCGGCGCCCGTGCGCGCGCAGCTGCGGATCGATCCCGCCCTCGACGGCTCCAACGGCGCGCAGCGCCAGCGCGCGGCGCTGCTCGAGACCGCCGACATGCGCGAGGTCTACGCTGCCACGATCCGGGAGACCATGACGAGCTACGCCCAGGAGGTACCCGCATGACGACCGATCCTGGCGGCACGCCGCCATCCGCGGACGACCTGTCCGGCCTCAGCGAGGAGGAGCTGCGGGCCGCCTACGAGGCCGAGATGGCGCGCATCCGCGTCGAGGACGTGCTCGTGCAGACCGTCGTCTCGCTGCTGAACCTCGCGGCCCGCAAGGCCGGGCTCACCGGGGCCGACGAGGAGCCCGAGTGGGACCAGGTCGCCGACGCGATCGACGCCACGCGTGCCCTGCTGCCGTTCGTCGAGCCGGCCCTCGGTGCCGAGGCGGCGCAGGTGCGCGACGCGCTCACGCAGCTGCAGCTCGCCTTCACGCAGTCGGGCGCGGCCGTCCGCGCCCCGAAGACCGCCGAGCCCGAGCCCGCGCCGGAGGCCGGGGGGGCCGGTCCCGCGACGTCCAGCGGGCGCCTCTGGGTTCCGGGGCAGTAGTCCCCCGCAAACATCCGACTGATGGCAGGCCGCGCCCCGTCCGCGAGTCCGGGTACACTCGCGGCCGCCATTGCCGCGGTCGGGGGCCGCTACTGCGTTCACGAGGGGTGGGTCGCAGGCACCCGACACCCAAGACTTCTGGAGGCCGGTTTCGTTGAGTGATTTCCTGTTGGACCATGGGGTCGTCGTCGCGCTGCTCTGCGCAGGGCTCGCGGTGCTCTACGGGGCACTCACAACCAAGTCGCTGCTCGCGCTCTCGCCGGGCAACGAGAAGATGGTCGAGATCTCGAAAGCCGTCCAGGAAGGCGCTTCTGCGTATCTGCGCCGCCAGTACACGACGATCGGGATCGTCGGCGTCGTCCTGTTCGTCGTCCTGATCCCGCTGCAGTCGGTCGAGGTCGCGATCGGCTTCGCCCTCGGTGGCGCTCTGTCGGCGGCCGCCGGCTTCATCGGCATGAACGTCTCCGTCCGCGCGAACTGCCGCGTCGCAGAGGCCGCCCGCGGCGGCATCCCGCCCGCGCTGAACGCCGCCTTCCGCGGCGGCGCGATCACCGGCATGCTCGTCGTCGGCCTCGCGCTCATCGGCGTCGCCGGCTACTACGGCGCGCTGACGTTCCTCTTCGACAAGACGCAGAAGGAGGCCGTCGACGCGCTCATCGGCCTCGGCTTCGGCGGCTCGCTGATCTCCGTCTTCGCCCGGCTCGGCGGCGGCATCTTCACGAAGGGCGCCGACGTCGGCGCCGACCTCGTCGGCAAGGTCGAGGCCGGCATCCCCGAGGACGACCCGCGCAACCCGGCCGTCATCGCCGACAACGTCGGCGACAACGTCGGCGACTGCGCCGGCATGGCGGCGGACCTGTTCGAGACGTACGCGGTCACCGCCGTCGCGGTCATGCTGCTCGGCGTCCTGACCTTCTCGGACGCCAATGCGACCGCGGTCGCGCTGTACCCGCTGGTGCTCGGCGGCGTGGCGATCGTCGCCTCGATCCTCGGCACGTTCGCCGTCAAGTCGGCGGCCGGCAACGTCGAGCGCGCGCTCTACCAGGGCCTCGTCGCCTCGGGGCTCATCGCCGCGGTCGCGTTCTACCCGGTCACGAAGTGGATCATGGGCGACCTCGCGACCCGCACGGCGGACGTCAGCGTCACGGCCCCGGGCGTCGGCGACCTCTACCTCTGCTCGCTCATCGGGCTCGGCGTCACCGCGCTGCTGTTCCTCATCACCGACTTCTACACGTCGACCCGGTTCGGCCCGGTCAAGAAGACGGCCGAGGCCTCGCAGACGGGTCACGCGACGAACATCATCTCCGGCCTGTCACAGGGGATGCAGGCCACGGCGCTGCCGGCGATCGTCCTCGCGCTCGGCATCTTCGGCGCCAACGAGCTCGGCGGCATCTACGGCATCGGCGTCGCCGTCATGGCGCAGCTCGGGCTCTGCGGCCTGATCGTCGCGCTCGACGCGTTCGGGCCGATCACCGACAACGCCGGTGGCATCGCCGAGATGGCGGACATGCCCGAGGACGTCCGCAACGTGACCGACCCGCTGGACGCGGTCGGCAACACGACGAAGGCCGTCACGAAGGGCTACGCGATCGGCTCGGCCGTCCTCGCGGCGCTCGTGCTGTTCGCGGCGTTCAAGATCGAGCTCGAGGCCGAGCTCGTCAAGGGCGGCAAGGACCCGGTCGTGTTCCTCATCGACAAGCCCGCGGTCCTCATCGGCCTGCTGCTCGGCGGCATGATGGTCTACCTCTTCGCCGCGCTGTCGATGGAGGCCGTCGGCCGCGCCGGCGGCGCCGTCGTCGAGGAGGTGCGCCGGCAGTTCAAGGAGAAGCCGGGCATCATGGATTACACGGAGAAGCCGGACTACGCGCGCTGCGTCGACATCGTCACGAAGACCGCGCAGCGCGAGATGATCATCCCGTCGCTGATCCCGATCGTCTTCACGGTCATCGTCGGCCTGCTGAGCGTCGAGGCGCTCGGCGGCCTGCTCATCGGCGTCATCGTCGTGGGGCTCTTCATGGCCGTCTCGATGACCGCTGGCGGCGGCGCGTGGGACAACGCGAAGAAGCTCATCGAGGAGGGCGCGTTCGGCGGCAAGGGCACGCTCGCGCACGAGGCATCGATCACGGGCGACACGGTCGGCGATCCCTACAAGGACACCTCCGGTCCCGCGATCAACCCGATGATCAAGGTCGCGAACATTGTCGCCATCCTCATCATCCCCCTTGTCGCGTAGCGGCTGAGCGGATCTCGGCGCGCCTGAGCGGCCCGACGGGCAGGGCCCGTGCTATCGCACTGTGCCCAGCCCGCCGGACCACTCAGGCATCGCCGATCTCGCGCTCAGCCGCTACACGACGGCCTGGCCGGCGGGACCGGTCTTCTCTGTGGCTGGTCGATCGAGGACCGGCCCTGGCGTCCCAAGTAGGCTGCGCGCGTTGCGGCGGCGTGAGGGGGAGATGTGTCGGACTACTCGGACAGCATTGCGATCATCGTCGGGCTCATCCTCGCCGGGATCGCGTCCTTCATCGCCTGGACGCTCTTCTTCGGCGACTTCAACGGCAACAGCGGCGGGCTGAAGCAGAAGGACGGCCGCGCGGCCTGCGTGTCGGTCGACGGCACCGGCGGGTTCTCGGAGGCCGCCAAGGGCGGTGACTGCGCGGTCGCGCGGGCGGTCGGGCTGCCGACCGCGCTCGTGCTGAGCCCCGACGGGCACAACGCCTACGTCGCCGGCCACCGCGAGGCCGTCGCGGTCCTCGATCGCGACTCGCGCAGCGGCGTGCTCGCGGCGAAGCCCGGGCGCACCGGCTGCGTCTCGCGCGACGGCACGCCCGGGGGCGAGCGCGCCCGCCGCCTGAAGCAGCCGGCGCCGATCGCGAGCGAGCGCTCCTGCGCGGTCGGCCGCGGCCTGTTCGGCGTGACGGACGTCGCCGTCAGCCCGGACGGTCGCAACGCCTACGTCGCGTCGGCCGACGGGCTGGCGATCTTCGACCGCGACCGCGCCGGGGGGCTCACGCAGAAGGCGGGCGAGGCCGGCTGCCTCACGGGCAGCGGCCTGCAGCGTGGCGCGACGGCCAGGACGCCCGGCTGCGGCCGCGCCCAGGGGCTCTTCGAGACGAGCTCGGTCGCGGTGACCCCCGACGGCCGCACGGTCTACGTCTCGAGCGTCGACGTGCTCGCGTTCGCCCGCGACCCCGACACCGGCGCCCTCACGCGGCTGCCGGGCAGGGAGGGCTGCGTCGCGGCGACCAGCAGCGGCGCGGGCGGCGCCGACTGCGTCGCCGATCCCGAGATCGACGGCGCGACGTCGCTGGCGGTGAGCCCCGACAGCCGCCAGGTCTTCGCCTCCTCCGGGACCGACGCCGGCGGCGCGGGCGCGGTCGCGATCCTCCAGCGAGACCGCCGCACCGGTGCGCTCGCGCCCGCCCGCGCGGGTACGCGCTGCCTCGGTCAGGACGAGGGCTGCCTGGTCGCGCGCGGGCTGCGCGGCGCCTCGGCGGTCGTGCTCAGCGCCAACGGGGCGAACGCCTACGCCCTGTCCTTCGTCGGCTGCTCGATCGCCGTCCTGGACCGCGACGTCGCCACCGGCGCGCTGACGCAGAAGCCTGGCGACGCGGGCACCGCCACGAAGCACGCCTCCACCGGCGCCTGCCACAACGTCGTGGCCGGCGACAGCGGCTTCCGCGGCGGCGGCATCGCGCTGAGCGCCGACGGCCGTTGGCTCTTCGTCAGCGCGCGCGCCGGCCTGGCGATGTACGCCCGCTCCCCGCGCGGGGGAGCCTTGACGTACAAGGGCTGCGTCTCCGACGACGGCGAGGACAAGTGCGACGACGTCAAGGTCCTCAACATCCCGGTCTCCCCGGCCGTGAGCCCGGACGGGCGCAACGTCTACGTCGGGGTCCAGGGCGGCGACGCCGTCGGGGCGTTCGACATTCCGCGCACCGCCGCCTCGGGCTGAGTGCCCGCGACCATCTACAGTCCACGCCTGTGCCCGCGCAGCAGGACCAGCCGGTGAGCTTTCTCGAGCAGCATCTGTCGGGGGGCGTCTGGCGCGCCGATCCGCCGTTCTCGTCGGTGACCTTCAAGGTCCGCCACCTCGGCGCACGCGACTACCGGGCGGGCTTCAAGGAGATCGACGCGACGCTCGACGTCGCCGCCCGCACGCTCATCGCGACGGTGCCGGTCGCGAGCCTCGACCTCAACAACCCCGTGATCCGCGAGCGGATGCTCTCCGGCGAGTTCCTCGACGCCGCGCGCTTCCCCGACGTTCGCTGGGTCGTGTCGGAGTTCAGCGGCGACGAGACGCGCGCGATCGTCGTCAGCGGCGAGCTGTCGATCCACGGGCACACGCGCGCCGTCGAGGGCACCGGCCGCATCGGCCTGCCGGGCCCGGGCCTGCTGAGCCCGGAGAACCGGGTCGGGATCGAGCTGTCGGCGACGATCGACCGCCGCGACTTCGGGCTGGACTGGCAGGAGGCGCTCCCGGGCGGAGGCGACACGCTCGGCTGGGACGTCACGCTCGAGGCCCTGCTCGAGTTCGTCGAGCAGGAGTAACCCGATGGCCGGGCCGGCGAGCTGAGGGATTGCCCGAGCCGCGCGACATCCACCGGCTGGGGACGCTCGTCCTGTCGGCCGCGATGACCGTCATCGGGATCGCGATCGTCGTCGTGACGCTCTCAAACGGCGGCGGGCCGTTCGCGCTCGGGATCCTCCTCGGGGTGCTCTTCACGGCGGCCGGCGCCGGGCGCCTGTACTTCACCTGGCGGGGCGGCGGCGCCTAGTGCTTCCGCCGGCACGTCGGGGGAACCACTAGATGTTCCGCCGCAGCATCGGATCGCCCGCGCTCTTCGCGATCGTCTGGACGTCGCTGGCGAGCGCGATCTACTTCTCGCTCGGCGTCGTGTCGGAGAACGCGGGCGGGCTCACGCCGCTCGTCATGCTGGGCACCGGTGTGTTCTTCGCGGTCTGCGCGATGACGTACGTCGAGGGGGCGTCGATGCACCCCGAGCGCGCGGGCGCGACGGTCTTCGCGCGCTATGCCTTCAACGAGCTCTGGAGCTTCATCGCGGGCTGGGCGGTGCTGCTGGACTTCCTCATCCTCATCGCGATCACGGCGTTCGTGGCGGCCAACTACGTCTCGGCCTTCTGGGCGCCGCTCGGCGACCCCGTCCCCGAGCTCGCCATCGCGCTGGGGATCGTCGTGTACGTCGCGTTGCGCAACATCACCGGCGCGCGCGGCTACCCGCGCCGCGAGCAGGTCGCGGTCCTCGTCCTCGTCGACCTCGCGCTGCAGCTGGCGATCATCGTGTTCGGGGTCCTGCTCGTCGTCGACATCCCGGCGCTCACGAGCTCGATCGACCTCGGCACGAGCCCGGGCTGGACCGACCTCGTCTTCGCGATCACGGTGAGCACCGTCGCGTTCACGTGCCTGGAGTCGGCGGCGGGGCTCTCCGACGAGGTCCGCGTCAGCGTCCGCGGCCTCAAGCGCCTCGTGGTCAGCGCGACGGCGTCGGTGCTCGTGATCTACGTCGGGATCGCGCTCGTCGCCTTCGCGGCGCTGCCGGTCAAGCCGGGCGACAGCCCGCTGAAGGGCGACGCGCTCAACGCCCCGGTCATCGCGATCGTCAGGGCGTTCGATCCCGGCTGGCTGGCCGACGCGTTCGTCTACCTCACCGCCGGCCTGGCGACCGCGACGCTCATCGTCGCCGCCCACGCGGCGATGCTCGGGCTCTCGCGGCTGGCCTACTCGCTGGCGACGAACAGCCAGATCCCGACGGCGATCGGGCGCCTGCACCCCACGCACGCAACGCCCTATGTCGTGATCCTCATGGCCGGCGTCCTGGCCGCGGCGCTGATCATGCCGCGCGACCTCGAGTTCCTCATGGGAATCTGCGCGTTCGGCGCGCTGCTGGCGTTCACGATCGCCAACGTCTCGGTCTGCGTCCTGCGCTACCGCGAGCCCGACGCCCCGCGCCCCTACCGGGTGCCGCTGTCGATCCGCGTCGGCGGCGGCGACCTCCCGCTGCCGTCGGTGCTCGGCGCCGCGATGGCCGGCGTCGGCTTCCTCAGCCTGCTCGGGACGCACGCCGGCGCGCGCGACGTCGGCATCGTCTGGATGGTGATCGGCGTCGCGCTGTACGTCGCCTACCGGCGCCGCAACGCGCTGCCGATCCTGCGGCGCGTCGTCGTCTCCGAGCAGGCGCTGCGCGCCGAGCCGGTCCGCGCCGAGTACGGCTCGATCCTCGTGCCGATCCTCGGCACCCCGCTCGACGACGACATCATCCAGACCGCCGGGCGCCTCGCGGCGGCCGAGCAGGACGACGCGAGCGACGGCGCGGGCGCGACGATCGAGGCCGTCTGGGTCTTCGAGGTGCCGCTGTCGCTCCCGCTCGACGCCCGCCTGCCCGAGGCGCAGCTCAAGCGCGCCCGGGCGGCGCTCGCGCGCGCGAAGGCCGTCGGCGAGGAGTACGAGGGCGTCGAGGTCGCCACCGCGACGGTCCGCGCCCGCCGGGCCGGCGAGGGGATCGTCGCCGAGGCGGCGCGGCGCGGCGTCGAGCTCATCGTGCTCGCCGCCGAGGAGCCGTCGCGGATCCGCGGCGGCGCCCGGCTCGGCGGCATCGGCGGCCCGCTGGACAACTTCGTGGGGGAGGCGACGAAGTACGTCGTACGCAAGGCGCCGTGCCGGGTGATCCTCACCGCGCCGCCGGGCCCGGTCCCCGCGCCCAGCCCCACACCGGCGGCGCGGGGTGCGCAAGATGATCTAGCATCCGGGCCATGATGGTCCTCGTCGTCGGGGCCGGCCGCGTAGGTGCGGCCGTCGCCAAGTCCACGCTCGCGGCGGGGCACACCGTGTCGGTGCTCGACGCCGACCCGCTGTCGCACGAGCGCCTGGACGCCGGGCAGCAGACGACCTGGGAGGACGCCGGCGGGCGCTTCACCGTCGGCACCGCGATCGAGATCGACGCGCTGCTGGCGGCCGGCATCGAGGAGTGCGACATGTTCATCGCCGCGACGCGGGGCGACAACACGAACATCCTCGTCGCGCAGATCGCGCAGAAGCGCTTCGGCGTCGAGCGCGTCGTCGTGCGCGTGCTCGACCCGGCCCGCGCGGACTGGTACGGCGAGCAGGGGCTGAACACGATCTGTGCCGTCAAGCTCGGGATCCAGATGTTCGAGAAGGCCGTCGCGGAGGCCGCCGCCTGATGTACGTCGTCGTGGTCGGGGGCGGCAAGGTCGGGCTGAACCTCGCGCGGGAGCTCATCCGCAACGGGCAGGAGGTCACGCTCATCGAGGGCGACCGCCGCGCCTACCTGCGCATCGAGCAGGAGCTCGAGCACGCGATCCAGTACGGCGACGGCACCGAGCTGTGGGTCCTGGAGCGCGCCGGCATCCAGCGCGCCGACCTCGTCGTCGCGGTGACCGGCGACGACGAGGACAACATCCTCATCTGCCAGGTCGCCAAGGAGAAGTACCTCTGCGAGCGGATCATCGCCCGCTGCAACAACCCCCGCAACCTCCAGCACTTCAAGCTCCTCGGCATCCAGCCGGCGGTGTCGGCGACGGACCTCATCCTCAACCTCATCGAGCACGAGGTCCCGGGCCACGGCCTCGTGCACCTGCTCGACCTCCCCGACGAGCAGCTGGAGATCATCGAGGTCGAGGTCGTGGCGGGCGCGCCCGCCGCGGGCCGGCGCGTCTCGGACATCGAGCTGCCCGAGGGCAGCCTCATCATCTCGGTGCTGCCGCGCGGCGGCGCGGGCTTCGTGCCCAAGCCCGACACGATCATCGACCCCGGCGACGAGGTGCTCGTCGTCCTCGACCCGGGCCTCGAGCGGTCGATCACCGAGCAGTTCGCGCCGAACGGACGTCCGGGCTAGGCGCACGGCGCCAAAACTGGACCAACGGCCCGCCCCCGGCCGCCCGCGGGCGTCGTACGCTTAAGCTCATGTCCTACGTCGAGGAGCGCTCCAAGCTCCGCCCCGCCTTCAGCGACGAGGCCCGGGCACTGGCGCACGAGTGGCGCAAGCTCGCCCGCGCGGCGACGATCGTCGCGCTCATCACGAGCCCCGCGACGCTCTTCTGGCTGATCTCGATGCACGGCTGGCCGCTGGGCTGGGCGCTCGTCGTGACGCTCTTCTCCGTCATGGCCTTCCGCGGCCTGGTCGACGTCGTCGCGCACCGGATGATCCCGCGCGCGTCGCTCTACGGCGCCGAGAAGCCGCTGCTCGACGAGGACGTCATCGCGCGGCGCCGGACGTGGTTCTGGCGCACGAAATGGCGCCGCTGGACGCGGATCCTCGTCTCGCTGGGGCTGACGCTGTTCGTTATCAACCAGATCCACGACGCCGTCAGCGGCCCGGCGACGTTCAGCGACACGCTGCACATGATCGGCGACGTCGTCCCGACGCTGCTCATCCAGCTCATCCCGCTGATGTTCATCTTCCCGCTGCTCTTCCTCGGGAACTTCCTCATCATGTTCGGGCCGCTCGTCTTCTTCGGCATCAAGCAGATGAAGGCCTACGAGCCCGGCGACGCGAACTGGGGCGTGCGCCTCGAGGACGTCCGCGGGCAGGCCGAGCCGAAGGAGGACGTCACCCGCGTCATCTCGCTGTGGCAGTCCGGCGAGGAGTTCCGCAAGGCCGGCGGCAAGCCCGAGCGGGGGCTGCTGTTCATCGGCGCGCCGGGCACCGGCAAGACGATGCTCTCCAAGGGCATCGCGACGAGCTTCAACTCGCCGATCATGATGATGCCGGGCTCGGGCTTCGCGTCGACGTTCATCGGCATGGACGTCGTCATCGTCCAGATCCTCATCGCCCGCGCGCGGCGCCTCGCCCGCAAGTGGGGTGGCCAGTGCATCATCTTCATCGACGAGATCGACGCCGTCGGCATGCGCCGCCAGGCGCTCGGCGGCGGGATGGCCGGCGCGATGACGGGCATGGGCACGCCGTCCTTCGAGGACTTCGCCTTCCACGGGCCGATGGGCGCCCTGACCTCCAGCGGCGACCTCATCCTCGAGACGCGCGCCTGGCGCGAGAAGCTCTTCGCCACGCGCGCCGAGGCGCCGGCCGACCACATTCCGGCGTTCTGGCGCGGCCTCGGTGAGCGCGTCCAGGGCTTCATGATGCCCGGCATGGGCGGTGGGCAGCTCGCGCTGAACCAGCTGCTCGTCCAGATGGACGGCGTCGACGAGCCGCCGCTGATGCGGCGTTTCTTCGGGCGGCGCATCAACACGGCGCTCGACGCGTCCTACATCGTGCCCCAGAAGATCGGCGCGCTGGCGCTGCGGCTGCCGGCGGCCAAGCCGCGGTCGGAGCAGATCTACTTCATCGGCGCGACGAACGTGCCGCTGGATCGCCTCGACCCGGCGCTCATCCGGCCGGGAAGGATGGGCCGGCACATCTGGTTCCGGACGCCGACGAAGGAGGACCGGGCCGACATCTTCGACCTCTACCTGCGCAAGGTCGACCACGAGGCCGACCTCGACCGCGAGCGCCGCCGCGACGAGCTCGCGCGGATCACGAACGGCTACTCGCCGGCGATGATCGAGCAGGTCTGCTCGATGGCGCTGACGCTGGCGCATTCGGAGGGCCGCCGCGAGTTCGGCTGGCAGGACATCGTCGAGGCCATGACGACGATCGAGTCCGGGACCGCCGTGAAGGTCGAGTACGTCCCCGCCGAGACGCGGGCCGTCGCGATCCACGAGGCCGGCCACGCGGTCGCCTCCCACGTCTACATGAAGGACGTTCTCTCCACGCGCCTGTCGATCCGCAAGCGCGGCGGCTCGCTCGGCCACCACCAGGCGATCGAGAAGGAGGAGCGCTTCTCCTCCTGGCGCTCGGAGGAGTTCGCCAAGCTCGTCTGGACGCTCGGGGCGATGGCCGCCGAGCGCGTCTTCTACGGCGAGAACTCCACCGGCGTCGGTGGCGACGTCCAGTCGGCGACGACCCGCGCCGCGTGGATGGTCGGCGCCTGCGGCATGGGCCCGGAGCCGATCAGCCTCGACGGCAAGGTCCCGACGGCGAAGCAAACCGAGCGCGAGGCCGAGATCATGGAGCGCTTCGAGAAGGTCGGCGCGCAGATCATGAACCGCGCATCCGGCGGCAGCGCGATGGAGCGCGACCCGATGGGCGCCGTCCTCTCCGATCCGGGCAAGCGCCGGGCGGCCGCGACGATCCTCGGCCAGGCGTACGTCGCCGCGCAGTGCCTCATCGAGGCCAACCGCGACAAGGTCGAGGGGATCGCCCAGACGCTCATCGACCGGCGCGAGCTGCACGGCGACGAGGTCGTCGAGCTGCTCGACCGCCACGACCTGCACCGGCCCGAGATCGACCTCGGCGACGACGCGAACTGGCCGAAGCTGTGAGCGAGAGCGCCGGGACACACGGCCTGCCGGCCGCCACACAGGCGCCACCGCCACCGCCACCACCGGTGCCGGCACCCGTCGTGTCGCCGCACCAGCGCCGCTTCAAGATCTTCAACCTCGCGCTCATCGCGCTCGCCGGCCTCGCCGTCAGCCTCGCCGCCGGCATCGCCCTCCACGGCGGCGGCTCGGGCGCCGGCGAGGGCAGCTCGTGGTCGGCGTTCCACCCGTCCGACAGGAAGGTGGCGGCCGGGGCGGCGGAGATCGCGGCCTACGTCGGCCCGAAGTACCGCCTGCCGAGCGGGCAGCAGATGGTCCTCGTGACCGGCGGCCCGCTCGAGATCGAGGGCCTGCCCGTGCGGATCGCCGTGCGCCACTCGGCGGCCTCGGGGGGCGGGGTCGACCTGCTCGGCGGCGGCGGCGCGCTGTACCGCCTCTGCGGCCTGGGCCCGAAGTGCTCGATCGCCAACGGCAAGGCGTCCAAGGAGCGCGGGCTGCTGCTCTACCGCGAGGCGCTCGAGCTCGCGCTGTACTCCTTCCACGACCTCAGGCAGGTCGACAACGTCGTCGTCTTCATGCCGCCGCCGCCGGGCGCGACGAAGGACACGCCGACGATCGCGCTGCACTACCGCCGCGGCGACGTCGCCGGCCAGCTCGAGCGCCCGCTGCGCGCGACGCTGCCCAACCCCGTGCCGACCCCGGACACGATCGACAACTCGCCCGACACGCCGTTCGTCAAGCAGCTGACGCTCGGCAACGTCTTCTCGTTCAGCTTCACGCAGGCCAACCAGGACACGTCGGTCTTCCTCGTCCTGGACCCGCCGCCCGCCGACTCATAGGGCATCGGGCTTCACGGACATCCGGCCGCAACACTCCGGGGCAGGGACTCGAACCCCAAACTCGACTTCCAGAGAGTCGCGTGTTGCCGATTACACCACCCCGGACCGAGAGGCGGCGTCGAGGATACCAGCGTGCTGCCGGCGCTCGGCCCAGGGCAACGCGCCCGCGGGCAGCTACGCCGCGGCCTGCTCCATCCAGTCGCGGTACAGGCGCCAGTAGGCGCCCTCGGCGGCGAGCAGGTCGTCGTGCGTGCCCTGCTCGACGATCCGCCCGTGCGCGAGGACGACGATCCGGCCGGCCTGGCGGATCGTCGACAGGCGGTGGGCGATGACGAGCGACGTGCGCCCGGCGAGCAAACGGCGCAGCCCGTCCTCGATCCTGCCCTCGGTGTGCAGGTCGACGTTCGAGGTCGCCTCGTCGAGGATGAGGATGCGCGGGTCGGCGGCGAGCGCGCGGGCGAACGCGACGAGCTGGCGCTGCCCGGCAGAGAGCTGGGCCCCGCGCTCGCCGACCTCCGTGTCGTAGCCGTGCTCGAGGCCCTCGATGAAGTCGGCCGCGCCGACGGCGCGCGCCGCCGCACGGACCTCCTCACCGGTCGCGTCCGGGCGCCCGAAGGCGATGTTCTCGCCGATCGTGCCGCTGAAGAGAAAGCCCTCCTGCGGGACGATCCCGAGCTGGCGGCGCAGCGAGCGCTGGCTCACGGCGCGCAGGTCGTGACCGTCGACGAGCACGGCGCCCTCCGTCGGGTCGTAGAAGCGCGCGACGAGCTTGGCGATCGTCGACTTGCCCGCGCCGGTCGTGCCGACGAGCGCGACGGTCTGCCCCGGTGGGACCGTGAGCGAGAGGCCCTGCACGGCCCACGCGTCGTCGTCGCCGGCGCCGTAGCGGAAGCTCACGTCGCGCAGCTCGAGCTCCCCGCGCAGGCGCCCGAGCTCGACGGCGTCGCCGGCATCGACGAGGTCGGGCTCGACGTCGAGCAGCTCGAAGATCTTGTCGAGCGCCGCCATGCCCTGCTGGTAGGTCGTGTAGAGCTGGGAGAGCTGCTGGATCGGGTCGAAGAAGTTGTTCAGCGCGAAGAGGAAGCCCGCGAGCGCGCCGATCGTCATGTCGCCGTGGATGACCCGCAGGCCGCCGTAGACGAGGATCCCGACCGTCGCCAGCGCGCTGAGCAGCTCGACGGCGGGGAAGTAGGCCGCGTTGAGGTTGACGGTCGTCATGTTCGCGTCGCGGTTGCGGTCGTTGAGCTCGCGGAAGCGCTCGGCGTGCTGGGGCTCCTGGCCGAACGAGCGCACGATCCGGATCCCCGACAGCGACTCCTGCAGGTACGCCGTGATCGCGCCGATCGTCTCGCGCGTGCGCTTGTAGGCATCGGCGGAGATGACGCGGAAGGCCGCCGACCCGATCGCCATGACGGGGAAGACGAGCAGCGTCAGCAGCGCGAGCCGCAGGTCGAGCAGCGCGAGGATGACGACCGTCCCGATCAGCGTCAGCGAGCTCTGAAAGAGCGTCACGACGCTGTCGGTGACGAGCTGGTCGAGCGCCTGGACGTCGTTCGTCATGCGCGAGATGAGCTGACCCGCCTGGCGGCGCTCGTAGAAGCCGACCGGCTGGGACTGCAGATGGCCGAAGAGCCGCAGCCGCAGGTCCTGCAGCGCGCGCTGGCCGACCCAGCCGACGAGGTACGTCTGCGCGTACGACGCGCCCCAGAAGACGAGCGCGCTGACGACGAACGCGATGACGACGAGGTTCAGCGTCCGCAGGTCGCCGTTCTTGATGCCGCTGTCGATCGCGATCTTCGCCAGCGGCGCGGGGGCGAGCGAGGCAGCCGTCGCCGCGACGAGCGCGACGAACATCGCGCCGACCTTCCCGCGGTACGGGCGCAAAAGCGACGCGAGGCCCTGGAGCTTGCGCCCGCGGCCGCCGGTCTGGCGCCAGCGGCGGCGGATGTCGGCACGGGTCCAGACGGTCACAGGCCCGCCACCTGGGGCTCGCGCGGCTTGCGCGTGAGGAAGACCTGGTCGGGCAGCCCCTTCTCGACGATCTCGCCGTAGAACGCCGAGCGCTGCAGCAGCTCCTCGTGCGTCCCGTGGTCGAGCAGGCGGCCGTGCTCGAGCACCGCGATCTCGTCGGCGAGGGCGATCGTCGACAGGCGGTGGGCGATGACGAACGTCGTGCGCCCCGCCATGACCTCGGCCAGCGCGCGCTTGATCTGCTGCTCGGTCGAGGCGTCGACCGACGACGTCGCGTCGTCGAGGATGAGGATCCGCGGGTCGGCGAGCAGCGCGCGCGCGATCGCGATGCGCTGGCGCTGGCCGCCCGAGAGCGTCAGGCCGCGCTCGCCGACGCGCGTGTCGTAGCCGTCGGGCAGCGCCATGATGAAGTCGTGTGCCTGCGCGCGCGTGGCCGCCGCGACGACCTCCGCGCGCGTCGCCTCGTCGCGCCGGGCATAGGCGATGTTCTCGTGGACCGTCGCGCTGAAGAGGAACGGGTCGTCGGTGACGACGGCGATCTCGCGGCGCAGGGCGCGCGGGTCGACGCTGCGCACGTCGGCGCCGTCGACGAGGACCGCGCCGGCGGTCGCGTCGTAGAGGCGCGAGACGAGCTGGACGAGCGACGTCTTGCCCGACCCCGTGGCGCCGACGAGCGCGAGCGTCGTGCCGGCCTCGACGGTCAGCGTGACGTCGTCGACGGCCGGATCGGCGGCGTCCTCGTAGGCGAGCGACGCTCCGCGCAGCTCGACGCGCCCGTTGCCGGCGGGCAGCGGGCCGGCGCTCGGCGCGGCGACGATCCGCGGCTCGCGGTCGAGCAGCTCGAAGATCCGCGCGCCCGAGGCGGTCGCGCGCTGGGACATGCCGAGGAGCACGCCGAGCGTCCGGACCGGGCCCAGCAGCGCCAGCAGGTACGTGTAGAAGGCGGTGAACTCGCCGAGGCTCAGCGAGCCGTCGATCACCGCGCGGCCGCCGAGCAGGAGCAGGAGCGCGAGGCCGATCTGCGGCAGGAATCCGAGGAACGGGTTGTAGAACGCGCGCAGGCGGGTGGAGATCATCGACTGCTCGAACACCCGGGCGACGCTCTCGCCGAAGCGCGCGTACTGGCGCTCCTCGCGCGCGAACGCCTTGACGACGCGCACGCCGCCGACGTTCTCCTCGACATCGGCCGTCAGCTCGGCGATCCGCTGCTGGACCTCCTGCAGCGCCGGTCGCGCCCGGCGGCCGTAGCGCATCGCGATCCAGACGACGAACGGCACGGGGGAGAGCGAGATGAGCGCGAGCACCGGGTCGATGACGACCATCGCGACGGCCGCGAACGCGATCGTCAGCGCCGCCTGGGAGATGAGCACGAGCCCATAGCCGAGGAAGAAGCGCACGGCCTGCAGGTCGACCGTCGCGCGCGACATGAGCTGACCGGTCTGCTGGCGGTCGAAGAACCCGAGCTCGAGCGCGAGGAGGTGTTCGTACAGGCGGTTGCGGAGGTCCAGCTCGACGCCGAGCGAGACCTTGCCGGCGATGAGCCGCCGGGCGACGGTGAGGCCGAGGCGCACGAGCCCGGCAGCGGCGATGAGCAGCGCGAGGAGCTTCAGGCGCCCGTTGTCACCGCCGTCGATGGCGTTGATCGCGGCACCCGTGAGCGCGGGGATCGCGACCGTCGCGCCCATGGCCAGCGCGGCGAGGATCCCCGACAGCCAGACGCCGCGCTTGTAGTCGCGCAGGAACCCGAGCAGTCGCGTGAACGTCGCCATGACCCGGCATTATAGTTGCCCAGGCAACCACCTCTGACGCTGGGACGATGATGCCCATGCCCGCGCCGACTTTGCAGGATGCGTTCGCCCCCATGTTCGAGGAGCTCCGGGCCCTGAGCCCGCCCGGCGCCGCGATCGTCGATGCCCACACGCACCTCGGCGCCGACGAGGACGGCCAGCGCCTGGCGCCCGCGGAGCTGCTCGCCCATCTCGACGCCGTCTCGCCCGACGCGCGCGCCTGCACGTTCCCGCTGCACGATCCCGAGCGCGTGCCCGCCTACAGCCTGCCGAACGACCGCGTGCTCGCCTGGGCGAGCGAGAGCGGCGGCCGGATCGTGCCCTACTGCCGCCTGGACCCCGCCGACGGCCCGCTGCAGGAGGCCGAGCGCTGCCTCGCCCTCGGGGCCCGCGGCATCAAGCTGCACCCGCGCGCGCAGGCCTTCGGCTTCGACGACCCGGTCATGGACGAGATCTTCGCGATCGCGCGCGACGCCGGGGTCCCGATCCTCGTGCACGCGGGGCGCGGCATGCCGCCGATGGACGCGCTGGCCGACGTCGCCCTGCGCCATCAGGAGGTCACGCTCGTGCTCGCGCACGCCGCGATCGCGGGGCAGGGGATGTTCGCCGAGCGGCTCGCCGAGCACCCGGCGGTCCTCTACGACACGTCGTGCTTCTCGACCGCCGACGTCGTCGACCTCTTCGCGCGGGTGCCGGCCGAGCGCGTCGTGTTCGCCTCCGACGTGCCCTACGGGCGCCCGCTGAACGGCCTCTACGCGGCGCTGCGCGTCGCGGCGCTCGTCGGGCTCGACGAGGACGACCGGCGGATGCTCGTCGGCGGGACGATGGCCAGGGTCCTCGACGGGGCGCCGCTGCCGGCACCACGGCCGCCGCGCCTGCCGCGGGTGCGCCCGGCCAGCGGTGCGCTGCTGCGGGCCTCGTTCTACCTCGGGATGGCCTTCGGCGCCGCGTTTGTGTCCGGCCCGCCCGCCGATCCGGCGGCCATGACGGGGTTCGTCGAGATGGCGCGCTGCGTGAGCCGCGACCCGGCGGCGGGAAGCGGGGCGCCCGCGCTGGAGCGCATCGACCGCATGCTGGTGGCGGCGGAGCACTTCATCGCCGCGCCGTCCCCGGCCGAGTCGGCGGCGGCGATCGGTCTCGTCCACGCGGCGGCCGTCATCGCCGCGACGGAGCCGGTCGCCTCATAGGCCGTAGGAGCGCGCGAGGTCGTCGTTGGTGCCGGGGTCGGCGGCACGCGCGCGATCGACGGCGGTCTTGACCGCGCGCGCGAACTCGGTCGAGTGGATCGCGTCCAGCGTGCCGTGCCTGGACAGCATCCAGGCCTCGACGTGGGCCGGATCCTCGTCCGGTGCCAGGCGCCGGATCACGCCCGCGTAGACGCTCGGCGTTGCATCTGGGCGGTCGTGCCGGGGCGGGATGTCGGGCATGCGCGGACCTCGCTCGATTGCGCGGCGGTCCAGGCCGGCGCCCGGCGACGCGACCAGTCCCGCGGATGTCGATGCCCGGTGCGGCAGGCTCGCAACCGCTCCGGCCGGGCAGGGACGTTAGCGACGGGGACCGCGCCATCGCCGGCCGCTCGCGTCTGCACGGGATCGACCCCCGAAGCCGTGCAAGGGCGCGCCGCCGTACGGCTGGACGGACAATGGCGCCGACCGCGGTCGTCCGTGTGGGACAACGCGATTACCCTCTCGCGGATGCCGGCCCCGCCCGCAGGCCTCTGCGACAGCTGCCGCCACCAGCGCGTGGTGCGCAACACCCGCGGGTCGTCGTTCTCGCTCTGCCGCCGCTCGGTCGACGACGATCGCTTCGAACGCTATCCGCGGATCCCCGTCCGCAGCTGTCCGGGCCACGAGCCGCGGCGCTGCTGGGAGATGAGCGACCCGGCCTACGTCGCCTACCACGACGAGGAGTGGGGGCGGCCCGTGCGCGCGGAGCACCTCCTGCTCGAGCGGCTGTGCCTCGAGGGCTTTCAGTCGGGTCTCTCCTGGCTGACGATCCTGCGCAAGCGCGAGAACTTCCGCGCCGCCTTCTACGACTTCGCCCCCGCGCGCGTCGCGCGCTTCGCCGAGGCCGACGTGGAGCGCCTCATGGCCGACGCCGGCATCGTGCGCAACCGGGCGAAGATCGAGGCGACGATCGCCAACGCGCGCGCGACCACGGCCCTCCACGAGGCGGGAGAGACGCTCGGGGCGCTGCTGTGGTCCTTCGCGCCGCCCACGCCGGCCCCCGCCCCGGCGACGCTGCAGGACATGCCGGCGAGCACGCCGGAGTCCAAGGCGCTCGCGCGCGAGCTCAAGCGGCGCGGGTTTCGCTTCGTCGGCCCGACGACGGCCTACGCGCTGATGCAGGCGACGGGGATCGTCAACGACCACGTCGCAGGCTGCATCGTGCGCGGCGCCGTGCAGGCCGAGATCGACGCGGCGCGGTCCGCGTTCTAGTGGTCGCCGCGCACGCGCGCGAGCAGGCGGCCGAGGCGCTGGGCGATCTGCTGGCCGACCGCGGCCTGTTTCTCGGTGGCGACGGGGTCGATCTCCGTGAGCGCCGACGCCGACGGCTGCGGCGGGTCGCCCGCGACCGTGCTCGCGTAGACGTCGTAGTGGCGCTCGGGGTGCAGCGTGATGTCGGCCGGGACGAGCCTGCCGCGCGGCGTCGTCGCAACCTCCTCGAACGTATGCGTGATCGGCGGCACGCCCTTCTCGTTGCGCGAGTTGACGGTGACGACGAGCGCGCGCGGCGCCACGGTGCGCGTCGAGAAGTCGTAGTCGATCTGCAGCCGGCCGCCCTTCGTGCGCGTCATCCGGACATCGGGAGCGCGGGGCGTCGCGCGCAGGATCGGCCTCTTGGCGTTGTCGAGCAGGCTGTCGGGGTTGCGCCAGTGCTTCTTCGTCCCCGGGCCCGTCGGGCTGGACTGGTCGAGGTCGAGCTTGCGGTCGCGCGGGGTCGTGTCGCCCCAGCGCCCGGGCCAGCGCAGCCAGGCGTGCGCGGCGTCGTCGACGATCTCCAGCGCGAGCTTCGGCGCCGGGCGCTTACCGTCGGCGACGTCGTACCAGGCCTCGGTCTCGTGGTAACCGGCCTCGAAGTACGCGGCGTGCGAGCCGCGCGCGACGTAGACGACCGCCGTGTCGGGGTTGCCGGCGAGCTTCTCGACGTCCGCCCAGTCGCGCCGCTCACCGTTGCGGTGCTGCGCGTAGACGGCGACGTCGGGGACGTCGCCGTCGATCCCGACGCGCAACTGGACGGACTCCCAGTCGCCCTCGTGGGTCCCGAAGCCGAGCGCGAGCTGGTAGTCGTTGTAGAAGTACCAGGCCCAGTACTGGAGCCACAGGCGACCGTTGACCTCGACCGCGCGCCCGTAGAGCCGGTTGTTGAGGTCCGGCCGCGCTTGGCGCAGCTTCACGTACTGCGTGCGGTAGTCCTTGCCGCGGAGGCTGATGAGGTCGGCCTTCTCGACCGCCCTGCCGTCGGCGTATGTCGCCGGGCCGAGGAACGCGAGCGTGAGCTTGGGCTCCTTGCCGGTCGCCGGCTGCGAGCTCGCCAGGACGGTCGCGGCGCGGCGCAGCTCGATCCCCGGCGCGTCGGTGAACTGCGCGGCGTCATCGGCGAAGAACTGCTCGTTGGAGTCGTAGCGCAGCGCCGGCTGAAAGCGGGCCAGGAGGTCGTCGTGCTTGCCCATGCCGCCGCCAAGCAGACAGCGACGACGGCGCCCCGTCAAGGACGCAGGTCGTCTTGCAGGTCAGACGACGGCGGGTGCGACGACGACGACCGGGTCGGCCTCGTGCAGGCGCAGGGTGAAGTAGTCCTCCGGGGCGAGCTCGCCGAGGGCGACGAGGACGATCCGCAGGATGCCCTGATGGCCGACGAGCACCGGGTGCTCGTGGGCCGCGAGCGCGTCGCTCGTGGCGGCGCGGGCGCGCTCCAGTGCCGCCGGCAGCGTCTCCATGCCGGGCACCGGGGCGCCGAACGGATCCGCGCGCCAGTCCTCGAAGGCCTGGCCGAACTTCGCCCGCGCACCCGCGCGGTCCAGGCCCTCGAAGTGTCCGTAGTCGATCTCGATCAGGCGCTCGTCGACGGTCAGCGGGGCGCCTGTCGCGTCGGCGATCGCCTGCGCGGTGTCGCGCGCGCGGGCGAGCGGGCTCGTCACGACGGCGTCGATGCCCGTGCGGGCGAGCGCCGCGGCCGCGCGCAGCGCCTGCTCGCGCCCGACCGCCGTCAGCGGGATGTCCATCCGCCCGGAGTAGGCCAGCTGCGCCGAGCGCTCGGTCTGGCCATGGCGGACGAGCGTGACGGTGTGCGCGCCCACGCTCAGACCGGCTCGGGCGCGACCCAGCGGCGCTCGGTGTCGGCGCGGCGCACGGCGTCATAGAGCGCCTGCACGCGCAGGCCGGCCTGCAGCGAGGGCTCCGGGGCGGCGCCGTCGCGGATCGCGGCGTGGAAGTTGCGCGCGATCTGCCCGAAGGCGTCCTTGGAGCTCGCCTGCAGCGGGCCCTCGCTCTGCAGCGCCTCGCCGGCGCGGCCCCAGTGCAGGACCTTGTCGGCATCGAGGCGGACCGTGCCGGCGTCGCCGAGGATCTCGATCGTGTCGCCGCGCTTGTGGCGCGCGGTCGCCGTCAGCGTGATCGTCGCCAGGCCGCCGCCGCGCAGGCGCAGGAGGATCGCGTAGGCGTCCTCGGCGGTCACCGCGTGCGTCGTGCCGTCGCGGGCGCTGCGCTCGCCGACGCCGACCTCGGTCGCCGCCGCGACCTCCTCGACGTCGAAGGCCGCGAGCACGAGATCGAGGTCGTGGACGCCGTAGCCCTGTAGCCGCCCGCCGCCGAGCGCGGCGTCCTGGACCCAGGTGAACGGCCGCGAGCCGGGCTCGGCGTGGTCGTCGAAGACGAGCGAGATCGCCGCCATGCGGGGCGTTCCGACGACGTCACGGACGAGCTCGAGGACGCGGGCGCGCGTCTGCTGCAGCCGGCGCCCGTAGTTCACGGCGCCGACGACCCCGGCCTCCTCGACCGCGACGACGACGGCCTGGGCCTCACCGAGCGTCGCGGCCAGCGGCTTCTCGCACAGCACGTGCAGGCCGCGCTGCGCCGCCGCGATCGCCACCTCGGCGTGCGTCGCGACGGGCGTGGCGACGTGGACGGCCTCCAGCCCCGGATACGTGAGCAGCTCGTCGAGATCGGCGGTGCCGAGCTGCAGGCCGGCCGTGTCGGCGAGCTCGCGGGCGCGCTCGGGCCTGCGCGACCAGATCGCGACGGGCTCGAACTCGTCGAGCTCGGCGTACACGGGCAGCGGCACCTTGGCGCCGTAGCCGCCGCCGATGATCGCGATCTTCACGGGTGGGCCGGGCATGCGACCGCGCAGGATACGTCTAGACGAGCCGCGTCACCCCGCCGAAGACGATGTCCAGCACGCGCTCACCCCGGGGGTAGAGCGTCCAGCGCTCCCACCACGTCGCCTCGAGCGTGGGCCCGCGCCGGGGGCGGGCCGTCTGCGTGAAGCGCACCCAGATGACCTGCGCCGCGCCGGCCTCCCCGACGACTTCGTCGACGCGCACGTCGCGCCGCGCGTAGGCGTCCGCGACGCCGCGGGCTCCCCGCAGGTAGGACGCGCGCCCGTGGAAATGGCGCGCCGCGCTGCCGACGTGCAGGTCCTCGGCGAGAAGATCGCGCGCGGCGTCCCAGTCGTGCGCGGTGACGGCCCGCGCCCAGCGCTCGGCGAGATCATGGGCGACCGGATGGGCGCCCGGCGGCGGCCCGGCGGCCGGGTCGAGCAGCTGCGCCAGCAGCGCGCGGTGGCGGCGCGGTGCGAGCGCGCACACGAGCGCCCGGGCGACGACGAGATAGGCCGCGGCCAGCGCCGTCGCCGCCAGCCCGAGTCGTTGTGTGCGCCCCACGAGGCCCCGGACTCTAGATACCGTCCTCGCATGGGCCCGCGACCGCGCCGCCGGCGCACCTTCGTGCGCCGCCGCATCCTCGCCGCGGCCGCCGTGCTCGTCCTGCTCGTCGTCAGCGTCACGCAGGCGCTGGACCACCTGCCGGGGAAGGTCCGCTCGGGCGCGGCCGCCGCCCACGGCGCGACGATCCTGCGCTACGACGTGCGCTCGCGCTTCGTGCACCGCACGCTCAGGCAGGTCGCCGCGATCCCGCGCGGCGCCGGCGCCGAGCGGCGCCCGCTGCTCGTCTTCCTCCACGGCCGCGGCCCGGACGGCGAGGAGTCCAACGCCAACGGCGAGTTCTTCCATGCGCTCGACGCGCTCGGCGACCGCGCCCCGGCGGTCGTGTTCCCCAACGGCGGCGACGCGTCGTACTTCCACAAGCGGGCGAGCGGCGACTGGGGCCGTTACGTCCTCGACGAGGTCATCCCCGCGGCGATCCGGCGGCTGCACGCCGATCCGCGCCGCGTCGCGATCGGGGGGATCTCGATGGGCGGCTTCGGCGCCTTCGACGTCGCGCGCCTGGCGCCGCGGCGCTTCTGCGCCGTCGGCGGGCACTCGGCCGCGCTCTGGCTCAGCGGCGGCGCGTCGGCCCCCGGCGCGTTCGACGACGCCGGCGACTTCGGCCGCAACGACGTCATCGCGATCGCCCGCGCCCAGGGCCGCGCGGCGTGGGGGAGCGCGCGGCTCTGGCTCGACGGCGGCACCGAGGACCCGTTTCGGGACGGCGGCGAGGCGCTCGCCGCCGCGTTGCACCTGAAGCTGCGCCACTGGCCCGGCGCGCACGAGGGTGATTACTGGCGCGCGCACTTCGGCAGCTACCTGCGCTTCTACGGCGACGCGCTCGCCGCCTGCTGATCAGCGCTCCTGCAGCACCGACAGCACGTTGCCGGCCGGGTCGCGAAACCAGGCGATGAAGGGGCCGCCCTCGCGCATGATCCCGCGCTCGTCCTGGGGCATCTCGTCGTAGCGCTCGAAGGCGACGCCGCGCGCCGCGAGCTCGTCGACGGCCGCCTCGATGTCGTCGACGGGGAAGTTCAGGATCGTGTAGCCGGCGGGCGCGTGGTCCGGCTTGGGGTATACGAGCGTGTCGCGGTCGCCCGCGAGGTGCAGGCGCATGAGGCCGTACTCCTCGGACGTGCGGATGCCGAGCGTGTCGCCGTAGAAGGCGCGCGCCGCGTCGATGTCGGGGACGGCGAAGCCACTGAAGGCCTTGGTGTCTGCGAACACGATGAAGCTCCTCTGGTCGGGGTCTTGGGGTGTAGACCGCGCGCGGGGCGCAAACTCAGCGGTCAGCCCTCGGCGGCGGCGGCGAGCAGGCCCGGAGCGACCTGCTTCTTGCGGCTCATGACGCCGGGCAGCTCGATCGCGCCGTCGACCGCCTGCGTGCCGAACGCGCGCTCGGCGATCTGCTCGGCGCCGGCGACGAGCAGCAGCGTGTCGCGGGCGAGGATGTCCGTGAGCATGAGCGCGAAGAGCACGTGGCCGGAGTGCTCGCGGTGCGCCTCGGCCGCCGCGAGCAGCTCCTCGCGGCGGGCGTGGACGGCATGCCCGACGGACTCGATCTGCGCGACGCTGAGCGCGCGGTTGCCGTCGAGCTCGTATTCCTTGAGGTCGCGCGCGACGAGGTCCGCGGCCGAGATCCGCGAGACGTCGGAGCTCTGCTCGAACATCTCGCGCCCGAACGCGACCGCGCCGACGCCGAGCAGCTCCTCGAGGTACGTCGCCGCGATCCCGTCGCGCTCGGTCGTCGTCGGCGAGGTCAGCAGGACCGTGTCGGAGACGATCGCGCCGAGCAGCATCGTCGCGGTGGAGTGCAGCGGCTCGACGCCGGACTGGCGGAAGCGCTCGGTGACGAGCGTCGCGGTCGAGCCGACGGGGTCGAAGACCGCCCGCACCGGGAGCTTGGTCTCGATCGAGCCGATGTGGTGGTGGTCGAGGATCTCGACGATCTCCGCCTCCTCGATGCCGGGCACGCTCTGCCCGCGCTCGGCGTGGTCGACGAGCAGGACGCGGCGCGGCGCGGGGCGGACGAGGTCCGAGCGCGTGACGAGGCCGATCGGGCGCCCCGCGCGGTCGATCGTCACCGCCGCGCGGTAGTGGACGTCCTTGATCTGGTCGGCCGTCTCACTGACGAGATCGTCGAGCCCGACGGTCAGCGGATCGCCCTCGATGAGCGCGCTGCAGGGCTCCGACAGCGTGATCATCCGGCTCGTGACGTAGCTGTCCAGTGGCGATTGCACGATCGCCGTGCCGTGCTCGCGCGCGAACGCGACGATCTCCGGCTCGGGGAGGACGTCGTTGCTCAGGACGAGCAGCGCCGTGCCGAGTTCGATCGCCTGGCGCATGGCGTTCGGGCGGTCGCCGATGACGACGACGTCGCCGCGCCCGACCTTGCTCGGCGACGCGCTGTGCATCGCCTGGACCCAGACGCGGCCGCGGATCCTGCGGTCCGGCTCGCCGAGCAGCAACGTCCCCTCGACGACGTCGACGATCGACTGCAGCGGCGTCGGGACCTCGAGGCGCGAGGCCTCGCGCGACTCGCGGATGTAGCGCCGCGCGAGCGCCCGCTCGGTCATGACGCCGAGCAGGACGCCGTCGTCGTCGACGATCGGGACGACGTCCTTCGGTGCCATCATCAGGCCGACCGTGCGGACGGGGTCGCCGGCGCTCGCGATCGCGAAGGTCGTGCGCATGACGTCGCGGACGCGCAGCTTGGCGTGCGGGAGGAAGACCGGCAGCGGGGCGCCGCTGCGTTTCAGCAGCCACTCCGTCTGCGCGTTGGCGACCCCGAGGCGGACCGGCACGTAGAGGTTGCGCTTGCCGTCGGTGCGGTTCTTCAGCTCCGCGTAGGCGATCGCCGACGCGATCGAGTCGGTGTCGGGATTGCGGTGCCCGCAGACGTAGACGCGCGGCAGGACGGCGGGGAATTCGACGGTCGTCATCGGACGCGCACGATAGGGCCGGGCGTCAGCCCGTGTTGCGCAGCCCGCCGGCGATGCCGTTGATCGCCAGGAGGCTCGCGCGGACGAGTTCGGCCTGGTCGCCGTCGCCGTTGGCGCGCAGGCGGCGCAGCAGCTCGAGCTGGACGAACGAGAGCGGGTCGACGAACGGCTTGCGGCGCTCGAGCGCGCGCTGCAGGATCGGCTCGCGGTCGAGCAGGTGCTCCTCGTCGCGGACGCGGCCGAGCTCGCGCAGCGTGCACCGGAACTCGTTCTCGATGTGGCCCCAGATGCGCTCGCGGGCGGGCTCGTCGTCGTAGAGCTCGGCGTAGCGCCGGGCGATGTCCATGTCGGCCTTGACGCACGCCATCTCGGCGTTGGACAGCAGCGCTGCGAAGAACGGCCAGTCGCGCTCCATCTCGCGCAGCAGCTCGACGCCGTGCTGCTTGCGGGCGTCCTCGAGCGCCTTCCCGAGCCCGTACCAGGCGGGCAGCACCGTCCGCGCCTGCGTCCAGGAGAAGACCCAGGGGATCGCGCGGAAGTCCTCGATCCGCTGCGAGGCGCGCCGCTTCGCGGGTCGCGAGCCGAGCTGTAGGCGCTGGACCTCCGCAACCGGCGTGGCGGCATGGAAGAACGCGGCGAAGTCCGGGTCGCCGTAGACGAGGCCGCGGTAGGCGTCCGTCGAGACCGCGGCCATCCGCTCGACGACGGCCTCGAAGCGCGCCAGGCGCGCCGGTGCCTGGTCGTCGATGCGCCCGAGCGTCGTGACGAGCGCCGCGCTGGCGGTGAGCTCGAGCTCGCGGTGGGCGATCTCCGGCACGGAGAACTTCGCCGACAGCATCTCGCCCTGCTCGGTGACCTTCAGCCGCCCGCCGACCGTGCCGGCCGGCTGCGCGCGCACGGCGGTGTAGCTCGGGCCACCGCCGCGGCCGACGGCGCCGCCGCGGCCATGGAAGAACTGCCACGTGACGCCGTGCTCGCGCATGACGGCGGCGATCTCCAGCTGCGCGCGGTAGATGTGCCAGCCCGACGCGACGTAGCCGACGTCCTTGTTGGAGTCCGAGTAGCCGACCATCATCTCCTGCAGGCCGACGCTGTCGACGGCGGTGCGGTAGACCGGCGTGTCGAGCAGCGTGCGCATCGTGTCGGCGGCGGCGGCGAGCGTCTCACCGGACTCGAACAGCGGGACGATCCGCAGCTGGGCCTCCACGCCGCCGGCGCGCGCGAGCCCGACCTCCTTCATGAGCAGCAGGACCTCGAGCAGGTCGACCGGGCCGCTCGTGCCCGAGATGATGTAGCTGCCGATCGCGCCCGGGTGCGGGCCGCCGAGCAGGTCGTGGATCGTCCGGAAGGTCTCGACGACCTCGCGCGTCGCGGCGCTGAAGCCGCTGATGTCGAGCGGGATGAGCGGGCGGCGGTCGGCGATCTCACGGGCGAGCACGCCGATCTGGTCGTGCTCGGGGAGTCCGGCGTAGGCGTCCTCGACGCCGAGCTCGCGCAGGATCTCGTCGATCGCGCCGCGATGGACGTCGGCGTGCTCGCGGACGTCCAGGACGGCGAACTGGAAGCCGAACACCTCGACCTGGCGGATGACGTCGCGCAGCGCGTCGGCGGCCACGAAGGCGGCGCCCTGGCTGCGCAGCGCGCGCTCGGCGAGGTGCAGGTCGTCGAGCAGCTCCTGCGGGCGGCCGTAGGCGCCGTCGATCCCCTTGCGCGTGGCCCGCACCCGCGCGGCGAGGAACTTGAAGAGCTGGCGGTAGGGCTCCTCGGGGCTCGTGCGCTGCAGCTCGGCCGCAAGCTCGGGGAACATCGCGGCGAGCGCCCGCAGCAGGCTGGTGAGCTCCGGCGACTCGCCCGCCACGCGGGAGGAGAGCGTCACGCGGTGGCGCAGCGCGAGCAGGCTCTCCTGGAGGTGCAGGAGGCAGGTCTCCTCCATGATCGCCAGCGCGTCCCGCGTCATCGCCGGCGTGACGAACGGGTTGCCGTCGCGGTCGCCGCCCATCCAGGAGCCGAACGTCAGCAGCGGCGGGACGTCGATGCGCTCATTCGGATAGCACTCGGCGATCGTCGCCTCGAGGTCGCGGTAGATCGTCGGGACGACGTCGGCGAGCGTCGACGTGAAGTAGATGAGCCCCGCGCGGACCTCGTCGAGGACCGTCGTCGAGACGGCGCGCAGCTCGTCGGAGACCCACATCTCCTGGACGGCGGCCGCGATCTGGCGGCGGATCTGCTCGTGCTCGCCGTGCGCGGGCCGGCGGTCGTCGAGCGAGCGCAGGAGCGCGAAGATCCGCGACAGCTTGCTGACCGTCGTGCGACGGCGCGCCTCCGTCGGGTGGGCGGTCATCACGAGCCGCACCTCGGCGTCGGCGAGCGCGTCGCGCAGCTCGGCGGCTGTCGTGCCCTCGGCGGCGAGCTGCGCGATCGCCTCGTGCAGCGAGCCGCGGCGCGGCTCGGGCCGCTCGTCGAGCGCGCGGATCCGGCGCACCCGGTCGTTGTCCTCGGCGAGGTTCATGAGCGCGAACCAGACGGTGAGCATCCGGATCAGCAGGACGACGTCGTCGAGCGCGAGGTCGGCGATGAGCTGCGCGAGCTCGTCGGCGGCCGCCGCGTCGCCGGCGCGGGAGCGCTGGCCGAGGTCGCCGGCGCGCGCATGCAGCTCCAGGGCCCGTGGGCCCTCCACGGCGCAGAGGACGTCGTCGAGGACGCCGGTCAGCAGCGCCTCGTCGTCGGCGAAGGCGCGCTTGGGCAGTTCGGCTGTGGCGGTCTCGGGCACGAAGACACCACCGTACCGGCGCGGACCCCACTCTCGTTGTTGACAGTGTGTTACCTCGGGTCGGGCGAGACCGGCAGGACGCGGCCGCGGACCTCGCCGAGCTCGACGTCGCCGGCGCGCCCGCGCAGCACGACCTCGTCGCCGTCGGCGAGCCAGCGCTCGCCGCCGAAGCACTCGGCGAGCGACCCCTCGGTGCCGGGCTGCGCGCCGCTGATCGTGCCGGTCGCGATGAGGTCGCCCGCGCTGAGGGCGGCGCCGTTGACGGTGAGGTGGGCGAGCATCTGGGCGGGCGTCCAGTACAGGCCTGCGGCGGACGGCCGCGACACCGTCTCGCCGTTGAGCTCGATCTCCAGGGCGACGTCGAGGAGCCATGCGTCGGCGGCCCGGAGGTACGTCGCGGGCGGTGGCTCCTGCGACGGCGGCGCGACGCGGGCCCGCGCGAGCGCGTCCAGCGGCGTGATCCAGGCCGACATCGAGGTCGCGAACGACTTGCCGAGGAACGGGCCCAGGGGCTCGTATTCGAAGCGCTGGATGTCGCGCGCGCTCCAGTCGTTGACGAGCACGACGCCGAAGATGTGCGCGGCGGCGCGGTCGATCGCGATCGGCCCGGCGGCGCTGGGCCCGCAGACGTAGCCGAGCTCGCACTCGACGTCGAGCTGCGCCGTCGGCGCGATCGCGCCCGGCCCGGCGGGCCCGCGCGGGCGGCGGACCGCGGTGCCGCTGACCACGATCGTCGACGCCCGCCCGTGGTAGGCGACCGGGATGTGGCGCCAGTTGGCCCGCACCGGAGGCGTGCCCGGGCGGAAGATGCGGCCGAAGTTCGTCGCGTGCTCGAGCGAGGCGTAGAAGTCGGCGAAGTCCGGGACGCGCACGGGGCGCACCGCGTCGCACGCCGCCAGCGCGACGCGCGCGCCGGGGGGCGGGTCGGCGGCCGCGTCGCGGACGGCGTTCCAGGCCGCCGGGCCGAGCTCGATGAGCGCGTTGAGCGCGGGCGCGGCTGCCGCGTGCCCCAGGTCCGGGTCGTCCTCGAGCGCCAGCTGCGCCACCAGCACCACCTCGTCACCCGCGCGCAGCGCCGGCTGCGGCGCTCCGCCGCCGACCCGCACGACGCCCCATTGCAGCTCCGCGGTCACCCGGCCCAACCTACGCGACCGCTGAAGGGGGGCGAATCCGGGGTGCTTGTCGACTTGACCCCTACATACGGGGTCAAATCGACATCCTCGCCCGGATCGCGGGCCGGCAGCACGGTCGCGTGGCACGGGCGCAGCTCCTCGAGGCCGGCGTCGACGGCAAGCAGATCGATCGCTGGCTCGCGGACGGGCGGCTGCGCCTGGTGCATCGGGGCGTCTACGCCGTCGGCCATGAGGCGCCGTCGGTGCTCGCCGACTACATGGCGGCGGTGCTGGCGTGTGGGGAGGGCGCGGTCCTGAGTCATCGCGCGGCGGCGTACCTGCTGCGACTCGTGCGCGGGGCGCCGCCGCGACCGGAGGTCACGGTCCCGACGACGGCGGGACGCAGGCGACCGGGCATCGTCCTGCACCGCGTGGAGGTCCTCCGCGATCTGGACACCTCGACCCTCGACGGCATCCCGATCACGACCGTCCCGCGAACCCTGCTGGACCTCGCGCCGCGGACCGATCCACAGCAGCTCACCCGGATGTGCCACGAGGCTTGGGTCACCCACAGGACCGCGCCCGAGCACGTCGCTGCCACGATCGCGCGCAACCCCCGCAAGCCGGGAGCCGCGACGCTCAAGCGAGCCCTGGGCGCAGACGTCCTCCTCAGTGAGCTCGAACGCCGCTTCGACGCCCTGCTGCGCCGGCACGGGCTACCGCTGCCGCGAACCAACATCGACGTCGCCGGAGACAAGGTGGACTGCCACTGGCCCGCCCACGGCCTCACGGTCGAACTGCTGTCCTACGGCTATCACGGCAGCCGCCACGCGTTCGAGACCGACCTCGCGCGACGCCGGCGCTCGAACCACATCGCCTTCAGCTACGGAGACGTCGTCGACCGCGCCGATCAGACGGCCGACGAGGTAGGCGCCCTGCTCGCCGCGTGCCAGCTCAGCGCGTAGGCCGGGTCGTCGAGGTCGCGGGCGAGCGTCGTGAGCCGCAGTGGCCGGAAGGTGTCGCACATGACCGCGAGCTCGTCCGTCTGGGTCGCGCCGAGGGAGGCCTCGGCACGCCCCGGCTGCGGGCCGTGGGGGAGCCCGCTGGGGTGGAGCGTCAGCGCGCCCGCTCCGACGCCCGAGCGCGAGCCGAACTGCCCGTCGACGTAGTAGATGACCTCCTCGGACTGCAGGTTGGAGTGGTGGTAGGGGATCGGCACGGCCTCCGGGTCCCAGTCCAGCCGGCGCGGGCAGAACGAGCAGATGACGAAGTTCGGGCCCTGGAAGTTCTGGTGGACCGTCGGCGGCTGGTGCAGCCGCCCGGACTTCGGCTCGAAGTCGTGGATGTTGAAGCTGTAGGGGTAGACGTAGCCGTCCCAGCCGACGACGTCGAAGGGGTGGTAGTCCAGGACGAAGTGCTGGTGGCCGCGGCGCAACCGGACGGTCAGCTCGTGGCGGCCGGGCTCGCGCCTCGCCTCCAGCGACACCGGCGGGTGGAAGTCGCGCTGGGAGAACGGGGCGTGCTCGAGCAGCTGCCCGTAGCGGTTGCGGTAGCGGTTGGGCGTCTCGATCTCGCCCGGCGTGTGGAACGTCAGCCAGATCTGCGGGACCTCGTCCATCCGCACGCGGTAGGTCGTGCCGCGCGGGATGACGACATAGTCGTGCTGCGCGTACGGCAGCGTGCCGAAGGTCGTCTCCAAGGCGCCCGAGCCCTCGTGGACGAAGATCACCTCGTCGCCCTCGCCATTGCGGTAGAAGCCCTCCCGCTCCTCGGCCGGCCGGCAGATCGCCATCTCGACGTCGTCGTTGAACATCAGCACGCGGCGGCCGGAGACCGGATCGCCCATCGGCTCGAGCCCGGCCGTCTGCGTGAGCCGGTGGACCTGCGCGCCGGGCACCCACTCCTCGACGACGAGCGGCTCGAAGGCGCCGACCTCGGCGACGTCGCAGGGCGACTGCAGGTGGTAGAGGATCGACTCGTTGCCCGAGAAGCCCTCGTAGCCCATGACCTCCTCGACGAGCAGGGTGCCGTCCTCGTCGCGGACCTGCGTGTGGCGCTTGGGCGGGACGTCGCCCAGGCTGACGTAACGCACTACAGATTCCCCCTCAGTGCCTGCTCTCGCTCGATCGCCTCGAACAGCGCCTTGAAGTTTCCCTCGCCGAAGCCGCGCGCGCCATGGCGCTCGATGATCTCGAAGAAGATCGTCGGCCGGTCGCCGAGCGGCTTCGTGAAGATCTGCAGGAGGTAGCCCTCGTCGTCGCGGTCGACGAGGATCCCCAGCCGCTGGAGGTCCTCGATCGACTGGTCGATCTTCCCGATCCGCTCCGGCACCCCCGCGTAGTAGGAGTCCGGCGTGCGCAGGAAGCGCACGCCGCGCGCCTGCAGCGCCTCGACGGTGCGCACGATGTCGGTCGTCGAGATCGCGAGGTGCTGGACGCCGGGACCGCCGTAGAACTCGAGGTACTCGTCGATCTGCGACTTGCGCGCGCCCTCCGCCGGCTCGTTGATCGGGAGCTTCACGCGCCCGTCGCCGCTGGTGACGACCTTCGACATGAGTGCCGAGTACTCCGTCGAGATCGCCTCGTCGCTGAAGTGGATGAGCTCCGTCATCCCGAAGACGTCCTCGTAGTAGCTCACCCAGTGCTCCATCCGGCCGAGCTCGACGTTCGCGACGACGTGGTCGATCCCGGCGAAGAGATCGGGCCGGGTCGCGTCGCCGTCGTGGGCGACGTCGGCGAACCCGGGCAGGAAGGTCCCGGTGTAGTCCTTGCGCTCGACGAAGCGGTGGATCGTGTCGCCGTAGGCTGCGATGTCGGCGATCCGGACGGCGCCGTGCTCGTCGCGCAGCTCGAACGGGTCGCGCAGCCCGAGCGCTCCGCGCGCCACGGCCTCGCGGTGGGCGGCGTCGACGTCGGGCACGCTCAGCGCGACGACCTTCACGCCGTCGCCGTGACGGCGCTGGTGCTCGCCGATCTCCGTGCCGTCGTGCAGCGTCCCGGTGAGGACGAGCCGGACGCGGCCCTGCTGCAGGACGTGTGAGACACGGTCGCGCAGCCCTGTCTCGAGGCCCGCATACGCGACCCGGGTGAAGCCGAAGGCGTGCTCGAAGTAGTAGGCGGCCTGGGTGGCGTTGCCGACCCACAGCTCGAGGTGGTCGATGCCGTTCAGCGGCATGAAGTCTCGCCGGTCCAGCGCGAATGCAGGGTCAGGCGACAGCGTGCTCACGGCGCAGCTCCTCGATCGATTCGTCGGTGCAGGTGTCGAAGAAGTCGCCGACGACCGCCTCGATCTCATGGATGGACTGCGCCCGGTACAGGACGGGCTGGTAGTGGGTGATGTCGTAGTCCGCGGTCCCCATCGCGCGGAGGTCGAGCGGGCGCAGCTCCATGTCGCGGATCTGTCCCATCTCGCCGAAGCTCGAGAGGATTCCGGCGCCGTAGGCGCGCAGCTCGCCGTCCTCGACGACGACGCCGAACTCCAGCGAGAACCAGAAGACGCGCGAGAGGAAGCGCAGCGACGGCTCGTCGCGCAGGCGCAGGGCGGCGGCGCCGGCGCGCCGGTGCAGCTCCCCGAAGGTCGGCGTCGCGAGCAGGTGGCCGTGGCCGAGGACCTCGTGGACGATGTCCGGCTCGGGCGTGTAGAGCGGCATCGCGGCGTGGCGGACGTACTGCGTCGAGTGGAACGTGCGGTCGGCCAGCGCACCGTAGAACGTGCGCAGGTCGACGAGCCCGGCGGCGGGGACGTAGCGCCAGCCGCCGCAGGCCTGCAGCCGCGCGCTGACGTCGTCGAGCGCCGGGATCCCGTCGGCGGGGAGGGCGAGGCGGGCGAGTGCGTCGCGGTACTCGGCGACCGCAAGGCGCTCGTGCAGCGGGGCGAGCTCGCGGCAGACCGCCCGCCAGACGTCCTGCTCGGCGGGCGTGTAGTCGATCTGCGGGGCGGGCTCGCCGGGGCGCCACTGCAGGGCGGCAGCGGCGATCGCGCCGCGGCGGCGGCGGTATTCCGGATCGCCGGCGCCGGGGTGGCCGTCATGGAGGTGGACGGTGACTTCGCCGCCGGCGCCGGTCGTGACGGGCGAGTACAGCTGGGCTTCTTCGAACACGTCGTGCTCCTCTCTCGTACGGAGAGAGTCGGCCTTCGCCTGCCGATGTGCAAGTCTGGTCAGTCTTGCAGGTCAGAACGCGCAGAAAGTGCGCAAAGAAGTGTGAAACACTGGTCAACATGACCATTGATCGACTCGACGCTCGCCTCATCGCGACACTGCGCCGGTTCCCGCGCGTCGGCCTGCTCGAGGTCGCCCGCCAGCTCGGCGTCGCCCGCGGCACGGTGCAGGCGCGGCTGTCCAAGCTCGAGGCGCGCGGCGTCATCACGGGTCACGGCCCCGAGGTCGACCCGGCGGCGATGGGCTACCCCATCGGCGCGTTCATCCTCATCGAGCTCGCGCAGGGCGAGCTCGCCGCCGCCGTCGCCGTCATGGAGGCGATCCCCGAACTGCTGGAGGCCGATGCGATCTCCGGCCCGCAGGATCTCATCTGCCGCGTCGTCGCACGCGACACCGAGCACCTGCAGGAGATCGTCAACCAGCTCACGGCGACGCCGGCGATCCGGCGCTGCACGAGCTACATCGTGCTAACGCGGCAGGTACCGCCGCGCACGACGCCGCTCATCGAGGCGGCCGCGCGCGAGCGCTGACTACAGGTTCTGCTGGTACGTGTGGACGACCTTGCGCGCGCCGCGCGTGCAGCTCACGCGGGCGTCGAGCTCGGTCGGGATCTTCACGCGCTTGGTCTCCTTGCAGCTGTAGCCGCGGACCTTGCTCGTGCAGCGCGCCGTCTTGCCCTTCTTGATGCGGCACTTGTAGTACGAGATGGCGACCTTGCTGCCGGTGGCGCAGCTGACCTTCGTCACGTCGAGCGAGGTGAAGTAGCCCTGGCCGGGGTACTTCGGCGCGTGGCAGGTGGCCGCATGGGCGGCGGGCGCGCCGGCGAATGCGGCGAGGGTGGCGAACGTCAGCGCGGCGAGCGCGGCGGCGAGGGCGATCCGGGGGCGCACGAGCGCGGAGAGGTCACGATGCATAGGCCGACAGGCTACCCGCCGTCCGGACGGCGGATGGCGCTTCTCACTGCCTTCTCATGCGTGATCGTCGAGGACCTGGCGGATCGCCGCGTAGCGGTTCGCGCGGTTGAACGTCCCGTTGATCCCGGCCGCCCGGATCGTCGCGGCGCGCTGCTCCAGCTGCACCCGGCAGTCCTTCGCACGCACGAGATGCTCGGGCTCGATCTTGTCCCAGCCGCCGGCCTGGACGGCGAGGGCGCGCTCGCCGAGCACGCAGTCGGCGAGCACGCGCTCGTCGGGCAGCAGCGCGTCGATCGGCGGATGCGCCGGGCGCTTGAAGGCCTCGTCGACCATCCGCAGCATGAAGCGCCCGAGCGTCTTGGCGAAGATCGCGGTGATGTGGCTGGTGTCCTTGTGGACGAGCGCGCCGCCGACGACGGGGTAGCAGCGCGCGCTGTCGCAGAAGAAGCTCGTCATGTCCAGGACGTGGACGCGCCTGGACTTCAGCCGGTGGGCGGCAGTGACGGCCGGGTCGCGGTGCAGCGCCTTGCTGCGGCGGCGGGCGCAGAGAACCGCCGGGCGCTCGTGACGGGCGAACGTCCGCCGCACGCAGTCCGCGGCGGCGGTCGAGTTACGCGGCGTGTCGCGGATGACGAAGATGTGCTTGATCGAGTGCGGGAGCGCGCGCCAGAGGTTCATGTGCCCGCGGACGGCGGTCTCGAAGTTGCTCGCGTGCCTGCGATGGACGTACTGCGCGCCGGAGCGCTCCGACAGGAAGACCGACGAGACCTCCGGGTGGCGCTTCAGCCAGTCCATCAGCTCGAGATTCCAGCGCCGGCAGGTCACGTCCTGGTCGCGCGGGATGACGACCCGCGCCCTGATGAACGGGCAGCCCGAGCGCGTGATCGAGATTCCGGGCCAGCCGCGCGCCTCGGCGACGACGTCGACCGCCGCGCGCCAGTGCGACGCGTGGCTGTCGCCGATGAGCGCCGTCGTGTCGTTGACCGACGTGCGCCGGGCACCGAAGCTGCAGGGGAAGAGCAGATTCGCCCGCCCGAACGGCCTGCACGGGGCATTGGGCTCCAGCAGGGCGTCCGACGGCGTCGGGAAGACCGTCTTCGTGAGGCTCGGGTCAAAGCAATGCGTGATGGGGCTGCGTGCGGCCGCCCCGAAGCAGGGGCGGTCGGCGACCGAGGCCGCGACCTCGGCGCGCGCGGCGTCCAGCCCGCCCTCGCCGGCCGGGATGACCATCGCGATGCAGACGGCGAGCAGGATCGCCTGGCGGAGCGTCACGCCAAGGAACCTCGGCAACGTGTCGGAACGGCGTTCGATTGGCGCAAGGTTAGAGAGCAGGGCAGCCGGCGTGTACGGCTTGCACGATCTTCGAGCTGCGATAGCGATACCCCGCAGCGTTGGCGTGCAACCCGTCGGGCAGTGTCACGGTCCCGCGCCGCACGGCGTGGTCCCAGTTGATGACCACGAGGCGCCGGTCGCGGCGCGCCTCGGCGCGCAGCGCCTCGTTCAGCGCGCGGTAGCGACCCTTGCGCAGCGGCCGCACGATCGAGAACCAGGCGACGCAGGTGCGTGGGGAGAGATCGCGCAGCAGCGCGCGGATGCGGTGCCTGAAGCGCGCGGGATCGGGACCGTCGTTGGTCCCGAGGCTCACGGCGACGATCTCCGGCGCGACCTCGAGCAGATCGAGGCGCAGGCTGTCGAGGCCGTCGGGCGTCGTGCGGCCGTCGACGGCGTCCCACGTGAGGTTGACGTTCGCGGGGAGCATCCGGTCGAGGTAGGGCATCGTCCCGACCGCGAGCGAGTCGCCGAGCACGAGCAGGTCCGACGGCGGCTCGTCGGCTGCCTGCTGGGCGAGGCTCTGACCCTGGCTGACCCCGAGCAGGAGCACGACGGCGATGGCGGCCGCCAGTCCCAGGCAGATGCTCAGATTCCTCCCGCTCATGATGCGCCGGGCGTCCAGCCCGCCGGGTGACTTCTATACCGGATCGCGCGGTCCGAATGCGAGCCCGAACCGAAATGGCGCCGAGCCGGTCAGCCACTGGCGATCCGGCGCCGCGTGACGGTCGTCGGATCACCGGCGTCGGCGGTCGCCACCAGCTGCAGCGTGAGCGTCAGGCCCTTGCGCCTGCCGAGCGCCCGGCGCAGCTGCTTGACCTGCGTGCGCGAGAGCGCCAGCCGCACGACCTTCGTCTCGCCGGCGGGGAGCTTCGTCTTCACCGGGCGCAGGCTCACGGAGAAGGCCTTCTTGCGCCGCCGCGGCTTGGACCGCTCGGTGAGCGTCGCCGTCGCCTCGAGCGTGCAGACCGTGTCGCAGCCGACGCGCAGCGGCAGGACGCGCGACCCGAAGAGGCGCGTCGCGCGCAGGATCCGGACGCTCACGGCGGGCCCGAGCGGCGTCGGGAGCGTCGGCAGCGCCCGCACGGGCGGGTTGCCGATCGGCCCGAGGCCGACGCAGGGCGGCGCCGCCGGGGCGGCGAGGACGAACTGCTGGACGCGGTTGTTCTTCGTGTCGGTCACCGTCAGCGTGCCGTTGCAGTCGACGTTCACGCCCGTCGGGTTGATGAACTGGCCGGGCCCCGTGCCGCGGGTGCCGAACATCTGCAGCCGCTCGCCGTTGGGGCCGAACTCCACGACGCGGCTGTTGCCGCGGTCGGCGACCCAGACGTTGCCGGCGGCGTCGAGCGCGATCTGGGCGGGCGCGGCGAGCTTGCCGAGCTTCCTGCCGACGCCGCCGAAGTCGGCGATCTTCGCGTCGCTCGCGTCATAGATCGCGATGTGGCTGTTCGTCAGCGCGACGTACGTGCGCCCGCCGTCGGGTGTCACGGCGATGCCGCGGGCGCGGCCGACGCCGGTGCGCGCCCCGAGGTAGGAGCCGTCGCTGCTGAAGCGCGCGATCCGCTCGTTGCCGGTGTCGGCGACGTAGAGCGTGCCCGCGGCGTCGATCGCGAGGGCGGAGGGGTCGAGCATCTGGCCCGGACCGCGGCCCTGCGAGCCGATCGACCGCGCGAGCAGGCCGGTCGCGCGGTCGAAGACGAGGATCCGCGAGCGCCGCTGGTCGAGGACGTAGGCGTTGCCGGTGGCGTCGAAGACGACGGCGACGGCGTTGGGCAGGAGCGTCGGGCCGGGCGCCGGGGAGCCCCAGACGGCGGCGATCGACCCGTCGGGGTTCAGCAGCTGGATGCGGCCGTTGACGGAGTCGGCGACCGCGCGGTAGCCGTTGGCGTCGGCCCCGACGCCGAGCGGCGTGTTGAACTGCCCCGGCGCGCGGCCCGACCGGCCGAACGAGCGCAGGAGCGTGCCCGTGCGGTTGAAGACGTCGATGCGGTCGTTGCCGGTGTTCGTGACGTAGATCTGGCCGGCGCCGTCGACGGCGAGCGCGCGCGGGTAGGCGAGCTGCCCCGGCCCGGCCCCGTAGGAGCCCCAGCGCGCCTTGTAGGGATAGCGCGACTTCGGCCCGAAGCGCACGACGCGGTGGTTGATGTCGTCGGCGACGAAGACGCGGCCCTGCGGATCGACGCCGACGCCGAAGGGGAAGTTCAGCTGGCCGAGGCCCGAGCCCTGGCCCTTGCCGACCGTCTGGAGGAAGCGCCCGCCGGTGTCGTAGACGGCGAGCCGGTGGTTGTGGTCGTCGGCGACGATGAGGCGCGTGCCGCTGACGGCCAGCCCGCGCGGGTTGTTGAGCTGGCCCGGCGCGATGAGCTCGGCGGCGTTGGAGCCGTCCAGCTGCATGCGCTGGACGCGGTCGTTGAAGCTGTCGGAGACGAACAGCGTCTCGCCGACGATCGTCAGGCCCCCGCCGGCCGGCGAGTCGTGACCGCCGCCGGCGCCGAAGTGAAACTGCCCGACCTTCGTCCCGCGGCTGCCGAAGGCGTTCAGCAGCGACCCGTCGGGGCCGAAGCGGTTGATCCGGTCGCGCCCGTCCGCGACGAGCAGGGTGTTGTCGCTCGCGACCGCGACCGCGCCGACCGGGCCGAGCTCGCCCGGGCGCGTCCCGGCGACGCCGACCTCGCGCTCAAAGCTCCCGTCGGGGTTGAAGACCTGGACGATGTTCGAGGACTGGTCGCCGACGTAGATCGCGCCGTCGGGACCGATCGCGACCGTCTGCGGGAAGCGCAGGACGCCGCCGCCGCGCTCGCCGATCTGCGAGCCCGCGACGTACGGGCAGGCGCCGCTCGCGCCGAGGCAGTCGGCGGCGGCGGGTGCGGCGGGCAGCGCGAGCGCCCAGAGCCCGGCGAGGGCGGCGGCGGCGCGCATCCGGCGGCCGATGCGTGGACGATGGGCCATTGACGTCTTCAACACGCCGCGCGACGATAGTCGCGGCGCTGCAGCTTGCTGCACGTTCCTGTGCGACGAACGCGTGACAGTCACGCGGCGACCGTGACGTACGACCCCTGGGCGGAGTACATTCGCGATGGAGGATTCACCGAGGAACGGAGACCGAGGCCCATGAACCTGACGGCAGCGGGAGACGCGCAACCACCAGAAGGCGCGCTCTTCGCCGTGGACACCGAGTACGCCGGGCGCTGTGCGCGCCTGGCCCTGCGCGGCGAGCTCGACATCGCCACCGTGCGCGTCCTCGAGGACGAGCTGCGCGTCGTCTGGGCGCGCGACATCCTCCGCGTCGAGATCGACCTCCGCGACCTCACCTTCATCGGCTCGTCCGGCATCGCGGCCCTCCTGGAGGCCAACTCCCGTGCCCGCGAGCACCGCGTCACGCTGACGCTCGTGCGCGGCCCGGTGCCCGTCCAGCGCATCTTCGAGCTCACGGGCATCGAGACGCAGTTCGCCTTTCGCCCCGCGTCCGCGCGCGCCGGGGAGCGCGCCGCCCGCAGCGGCCCGCGCGGCCTCGTCAGCTAACGGCGCAGTAGCGCGGGGAGGTGCGGCAGCCGTGCGTCGCGCAGCGCCGCCTTCGCCGCGGCGTGTCCCGGCACGCCGTGCACGGCGCCGCCGGGGAACACCGAGGCACTGCCGAGGAACAGCCCCCGCACGGGTGTCGCGTACGGGTTCAGTGACGGGACGGGGCGGAAGATGAGCTGGTCCATGCCGTAGCTGCCGCCGCCGACGTCGCCGCCGACGAGGTTCTCATTGCGCGCTTCGAGGTCGCCGGGCGTCATGACGTGGCGCGCGAGCACCGTGTCGCGGAAGCCGGGGGCGAAGCGCTCGACCTGGCCCTCGATGACGTCGGCGAAGCGCTCGCGCTCGGCGCTCCAGTCGACGCCGGGCGGCACATGCGTGTAGGCCCACAGCGTGTGCTTGCCCGCCGGCGCGCGGGTGGGGTCGGCGACCGACTGTGAGCCGGAGAGCAGGAACGGCTGCTCCGGGAGCCTGCCGCGGCTGACGTCCAGCAGCGACGCGCGCAGCGCCGCGACGTCCCCGCCGACGTGGATCGTGCCCGCGCGCCGGGCGTCGTCGCTCGCCCACGGGACCGGTGCGTCGAGCGCCCAGTCGAGCTTCACGGTCTGCGGGCCGTAGCGGAAGTGGATGGCGCGGCGCGTGTAGGCGTCGCCGAGGGCGTCGCCGGCAAGGCGCAGGAGGCCGTGAGGTGTCGTCGTCGCGACGACGACCCGCGTGGCGATCGACGCGCCGTCGGCGAGCATGACGCCGGTGACGCGCCGGCGCTGCGTATGGACGAGCTCCGCGCGCGCGCCGGTGCGCATGACACCGCCGTGCTCGCGCAGGCAGGCGGCGAGCGCCTGTGTGATCTGGCCTGCGCCGCCCTCGGGACTCGGCCAGCCGTCGGCGTGACCCATGAGGTTCAGCCAGATCCCGGCGATCGCGCTGCCGGCGCCGTCGAGCGGTGCATCGCCGTGCAGGGCCGAGCCGTAGAGCCAGGCGGCGCCGTCGCCCTCGAAGAGCTCGCCGGCGAGCGCCTCGGCGGAGATGAGCAGCAGCCGCGTGAACTCCAGCATCCCGCCGAGCTTCAGCGCGCCGATCAGGCGGGCCGGGCCGGCGGCGGGCGGGAAGCCGGCCAGCATCGTCGCGCGGACGGCCTCGAAGTGCTGCAGGAACGGGTCGACGAGCTCCTTCCAGCGCCGGCCGTCGCCGGGGGCGAGCGCGTCGAGGCTCGCCACGGTGCGGCCGAGGTCCTGGGCGAGGACCGCCGCACGGCCGCCGGGCAGCGGGTGGGCCATCGCGAGCTCCGGCTGGATCCAGCGCAGGCCGTGGCGCTCGAGCTCGAGCTCGCGGAACACCGGCGACGCGATCGAGGCCGGGTGCACGGCGGAGAAGACGTCGTGGCGAAAGCCCGGGAGCGTCAGCTCGGCGGTCGCGGCGGCGCCGCCGAGCGTGGGGGCGGCCTCGACGACGAGCACCGAGCGGCCCGCGCGCGCGAGCGTGATCGCCGCCGTCAGCCCGTTCGGGCCCGAGCCGATGACGATCGCGTCGTAGCGCTCGCTCATGGTGCCTTCGCCGCCGTCTGCCGCGCGATCTGGTGCAGCATGCTCGACTCCGGGCGCTCGTCGCCCCAGAAGGCCTGCTGCGCCTTGCGCCCGGCCGAGCGGTAGGCCTGCTCGAGTGTCATCGGCAGGTCGTCCCACGTCCCGGCGGCGCGCAGGTAGGCCTGGCCGTCGAGCTCGTAGACGAGCAGGCGGTTGCGCCCGCGGCCCATGAAATGACCCTCGTGCGTGTCGAGGCAGAGCGCGGCCAGCGGCGTGCAGCCCTCGGGATAGGCCGGCGGCTCGTCGCGGCCGAAGCGGACGACGAGCTCGCTGAGGCGCGCGGCGTAGGCCAGCAGCTGCTCCTCGTCCTCGTCGCGGGACAGCAGCCGTGTGACGCTGACGTAGCCGCGCATGATCGCCGGCGTGCGCGGGGTCAGCGCGCTGATGACCTCGATCTCGAACGTCTGGCCGAGCATGCCGCCGCTGCGCACCGGCGTGAAGCGGCCGAGGTCGCTGGCGTAGTCGGGCCAGCTCTGCGGGCGCAGGAGCGCCGCGATCGTGCGCTGCGGCGCGTCCAGCTCGATCGGGCTGTAGGTGTGCCAGACCTGCTCCTTGCGCGGGTTCTGCGGCGGCGTCGGCACGCCGAGCTTCGCATGGCGCAGGCGGTACTCGGGCTTGTAGGCGTCGCGCTCCTGCACGGTCTCGAAGGCGATCCCGTACCAGCGGCGGTCGTCGTCGAGGTAGGCGCCCTCGAACCACGGGCCGAAGAGCCGCGCGGCGCCTGCGAAGAGCTGCTCGCGATTCAGCGTCCCGCGCGGGCTCTCCGAGTTGTCGGACAGGCGCGCCCGGACGAACGCGCGGTGGAACGCCGCGACGTCGGGGGCGTGCAGGCGGCGGTGGCCGAGCCGGTGCCAGCGCGTCGTGAGGATCGCGAACGCGATCCGCAGGTCCTCGACGTCGCGCAGCTCGGGGATGCGGGCGTAGTAGGCGGCGTTGAGGAAGTCCGTGACCCAGCCGACGGCGTCGGGCGCGCTGATCGAGGTCCCGCTCATACGGGCGAGGTACGCCGTCGGCGAGCGCCAGGCGCGTTGTGCGACGACCGCGGCGCCGAGGACGCCGAGAGTTGTTCCCGCGCCCTGCGCGACGCGCTTGATGGCCATGGCGTCCAGGCTATTGGACCGCCGGTGCCGGTCTGCCGACGCACCGGCGGCCGCGGCACCCAAGTGCCATCGAATATTCGTCCAGACGCCCCCTTTGTGACGAAGCGCACGTGGATTGCCGTCCACTTCCAGCCGATACCTGCTGCGAGGACACAGAACACAAGGACACGGACATGACCTACTACTGCTCGGAATGCATCGTGAACTGGTGGCCCTACCAGGCCAAGGCCGGCTGCTGCCCGACCTGCGGCGGCGGCACGGTCCGCCGCAACGAGCCCGCCAGCGAGGAAGCCGACCAGCTGCACCGCCGCGCCCGCACCGAGGCCGAGCGCCGCGACCGCCACGCGCGCTTCGAGGCGTTCTACGCCGAGCGCGAACAGCACCGCGAAGCCGCCTGACCTGCGGCGCCCCGCCGCGCGGTGGGCGCGACGAGCGGGCGCGTCGTTGCATGCCGTCGTCCGCGGCCGCTAGGACATGCGGATGCTCCGGGAGTGCAAGAACGCCGCGCTCGTGCGCTCGCGGTCATCGCTGCTGCGGGGCCGCTGGCGCCTCGCCGAAGGCGGCCGCCTGTCCGACGTCGCCTGGCCGGCGCGCCGGATCCGGGTGCTGCAGGCCGCGCAGGCCGTCGCGCCGGTGGCGCTGCTCGTCGACGAGCGCGGTCGCACGTGGGCGTTCGAGGGCCGCTTCTACCGCGCCCCCGAGCAGCTGACCGGCGCCGACGTCCTCGCGCTCGTGCGCGAGCGCGAGCGGCGCGCACAGCGGGCGCTCGAGCGCGCGCACGCCGGTCTGCAGCAGGAGGAGGCGGGACGTGCTCCCGCGCGGCGGGCGCCGATCCCGCGCGCGGTGCGCCTCGCGGTGTTCGAGCGCGACGGCGGCCGCTGCGTGGATTGCGGGTCGGCCTTCGAGCTGCAGTTCGACCACGTCATCCCGTTCAGCCTCGGCGGCGCGACGTCGGTCGAGAACCTCCAGGTGCTGTGCGCGAGCTGCAACCGGCGCAAGGGCGCGGCGCTCGGATAGCCCTCCGGCGCCGTGCGAATATCCCCGCCATGGGCGATCGCAGGCAGCAACTCGCCCTCCTCGCGGCGATCATGGGCTCGTTCGTGGCGGGCCTGGATGCGACGGCCGTCAACGTCGCGCTCCCGGCGATCCGCGGGGATCTCGGCGGTGGGCTCGCGGGCCAGCAGTGGGTCTCCAACGCCTACCTGCTGACGCTCGGCTCGCTCATCCTCGTCGGCGGCTCGCTCGGCGACGTCTTCGGCGAGCGGCGGGTCTTCTCGATCGGCGTCGCGGGCTTCGGCCTCGTCTCGGCGCTCTGCGCGGCCGCGCCGAGCATCGAGCTGCTCGTGGCCGGCCGGGCGCTGCAGGGCGCGTTCGGCGCGTTGCTGACGCCGAGCGCGCTCGCGGTCATCATCGCGGCCTTCGCGCCGTCCGAGCGCGGGGCGGCGATCGGCTCGTGGACGGCGTGGTCGGCGATCGCGACGGTCATCGGCCCGCTCGCCGGCGGCTATCTCGTCGACGCCGTGTCGTGGCGGCTGATCTTCGCCATCAACGTTCCGTTCGTGGCCGTGACGCTCGCGCTGATCTTCGCCGCCGTCCCGGCGCGCGAGCGCGGCGCCGCGCACGCGCGCGTGGACTGGATCGGCGCGGTGCTGACGTTCCTCGGCCTCGCGGGGCCGGTGCTCGCGCTGATCCGCCAGCCCGTCGCCGGATGGGGGAGCCCGGAGGTCTGGGGCCCCGGGCTCGGCGGGCTCGCGCTGCTCGGCCTCTTCCTCGCGCATGAGCGCCGGACGCCCGCGCCGATGCTGCCGCTGGGCCTGTTCCGGCGGCGCAACTTCGCCGTCGGCAACGTCGAGACGTTCGTCATGTACGCCGGGCTCAGCGTGACGTTCTTCTTCCTCGTGCTGTTCCTCCAGGAGGTCGCGGGCTACGGCGCGCTGGCGGCCGGGCTGGCGCTGATGCCGGCGACGCTCGTGATGTTCGCGCTGTCCAAGCGCGTCGGGCGCCTCGCCGACCGCCTCGGCCCGCGGCTGTTCATGGGCCTCGGGCCGCTCACCGCGGCGCTCGGTCTCGCGCTCATGCTGCGCCTGGACGCGAACCTCGACTACGCGACGGACCTGCTGCCGGCCCTGGTCGTCTTCGCGCTCGGGCTCTCGGCGACCGTCGCGCCGCTGACCGCCACGGTGCTCTCCGACGCCGACGAGCACAACGCCGGCATCGCCTCGGGCGTCAACAACGCGATCGCCCGCGTCGCCGGTCTGCTCGCCGTGGCGGCGATCGGCGCCGTCGTGTCGGCGCAGTTCGCCTCGGCGCTCGACGCGCGCCTCGGCGACCGCCCGCTGTCGGCTCCCGCGCGGGCCGCCGTCGCGCAGGCGCGCAGCCAGACGCTCGCGCACGTCGATCCCGCGCGCGCCGGCCCCGACGTCGCGCGGGCGGTGCGGGAGTCCTCGGTGCATGCCTTCCGCGTCGGCATCGGGATCTCGGCGGCGCTCGTCGCGCTCGGCGGCCTGCTCGGGATCGCCGGCATCCGCAACCCGCGGCGCGAGGTCAGCTGCGAAGGCTGCGCCGGCGGCCAGTTCGCGGGCCAGCCGGTGGACGTAGCAGTCGCGCGCGCGGCCTGAGTAGGCTGACCCGATGAGCATCCTGGCGCGCAGCAACGTCCACGTAGGCGGCTCCGCGACCGCGCAGCCGATGCTCTTCGCCCACGGCTTCGGCTGCGATCAGAACATGTGGCGCCACGTCGCGCCGGCCTTCGAGGACGATTACCGCATCGTCCTGTTCGACCACGTCGGCGCCGGCGGCTCGGACCTCGCCGCCTACGACAGCGAGCGCTACTCGCGCCTACACGGCTACGCCGACGACATGCTGGAGATCTGCGCCGAGCTGGACCTGCGCGATGTCGTCTTCGTCGGGCATTCCGTCAGCGCGATGATCGGCATCCTCGCCGCGCGCCGCGAGCCCGACCGCTTCGCCCGCCTCGTCCTCATCGGCCCGTCGCCGCGCTACATCGACGACGGCGACTACGTCGGCGGCTTCGGCGCGGAGGACATCGAGGCGCTGCTGGACTCGCTCGCGAGCAACTACCTCGGCTGGTCGAGCGCGATGGCGCCGGCGATCATGGGGCGGCCGGACCGCCCGGAGCTGGGGGAGGAGCTGACCAACAGCTTCTGCCGCACCGATCCCGACATCGCCCGCGAGTTCGCGCGCGTGACGTTCATGTCCGACAACCGCGCCGACCTGCCCGAGGTGCGCGTACCGACGCTCATCCTGCAGTGCTCAGACGACGTCATCGCCCCCGACGCGGTCGGCGAGTACGTCCACCGGGCGATGCCCAACAGCGTGCTCGTGCGCCTCAGCGCCACCGGGCACTGCCCGAACCTCAGCGCGCCCGAGGAGACCGTGGCGGCGATCAAGGACTTCCTATAGACCGCGGAATACCTGACGACGCCGTGCTCGACGAGAGCGCGGAAGACCTCTTCGAGCACGCGCCGTGCGGGTATCTCTCGACGCTCCCGGACGGGAAGATCGTCCGCGTCAACGAGACATTCCTGACGTGGACGGGGCATACGCGCGAGGCGCTCCTCGGGCGGCGCCGGTTCGTCGAGCTGCTGACGCCGGGCGGCCGGATCTACCACGAGACGCACTACGCGCCGCTGCTGCAGATGCAGGGCGCGGTGCGCGAGATCGCGCTGGAGATCGTATGCGCCGACGGGCGCCGGCTGCCCGTCCTCGTCAACTCGACGCTGCGCGCGGACGCCGGCGGCCGGCCGCTCGTCATCCGTACGACGGTCTTCGATGCGACCGACCGCAAGGCCTACGAGCGCGAGCTCATGCGCGCGCGCGAGCGCGCCCAGCTGCTGGCCGAGACGGCCCACGCGCTCGGTGAGGCCCAGACGCTGACGGCGCGCGCGCAGCTGCTCGTCGAGGTCGTCGTCCCGCAGCTGGCCGCGGGCGCGCGCGTCGAGGTCGCCGGCGACGACGGGCCGCGCATCGTCGCGACCGCCGGCGAGTCGTCCGACGCCGGCGGGAGCGCGCCGGCCGTGCTCGCGCTGCGGGCGCGGGGGCGGCTCGTGGGCTCGCTCGTCGTCGTGGGGCCGCGTGGCGACGAGTCGGTGCTGACCGAGCTCGCCGAGCAGGCGGCGCTCGCGCTCGAGAACGCGCGCCTCTACGAGCATGAGCATCGCATCGCCCACGCGATGCAGCAGAGCCTGCTGGCCGCGGCGCCCATGAGCGACCCGCGCGTGACGATCGCGACGAGCTATCAGGCGGGCGTCGTGGCGCTGGACGTCGGCGGCGACTGGCACGACGCGTTCCTCATCGCCCCCGGACGGCTGGCGGTCACCGTCGGGGACGTCGTCGGGCACGGCCTCGAGGCCGCCAGCGCGATGGGCCAGCTGCGCAGCGCGCTGCGGGCCCTGGCCGGCGACGCGGCGGGTCCGGCCCAGGTGCTGGACCGCCTCGATCGCTTCGTCAGGCAGTTCGGCGTGGGCCGCGCGGCGACGGTCGCGCTCGCCGACATCGACCTCGGCTCGGGCCTCGCGCGCTTTGCCTGCGCCGGCCACATGCCGCCGGCGCTGCTCGCGCCCGGCGAGCCGCCGCGGCTGCTGTGGGAGGGCCGGTCGCCGCCGCTGGACGCCGTCGGCGACATCGGCCCGCGCGCCGAGGCGCAGGTCGTCCTGCGTCCCGGCGCACGGTTGCTGCTCTACAGCGACGGACTCGTCGAGCGGCGCGGGGTGGCGATCGACGCCGGCCTCGACGCGCTGCTGGGCCGGCTCGGCGGCCTCGGCGACGCGACACCCGCGCAGATCGTCGCGGCGCTCGGCGCGGCGATGGTCGAGCCCGAGGGCGCCACCGACGACGTCTGCCTGCTGTGCCTCGCGCTCGAGGACGGGGTCACGCGAAGCGGCTGAGGACGACGGTCGCGGTGAAGATCTTCGACCGCGAGCTGCCGTAGCGGGCGCAGCCGTTGCCGTCGACGTCGCAGCCGACGACGGCGGCGAGCGTCTGGCCGGCGTAGTAGCGCAGGCTCAGCCGCTGCCCGCGGAGGGTGCCGACGACGTCGGTGACGGTCTGGCCGCTGTAGCCCGTCGTGAAGACGTACCGCCCGTGGAAGCTCGTCTGCGAGCCGCGGCGCGTCCAGCTGCCCTGCAGCAGCGGATAGCCGTCGGGCTGGGCCATGGCGAAGTACCCGTTGGGCGCGAAGCGCCACTGCGAGCGGGCCAGGCGCGACTGCGAGGGCGCGGCCCACTGGGTCTGACCGGTGATGTAGTCGAACGCGGTGATGCGCGACGTCTGGTAGTCGGCGGCGGAGGCCGGGGCGGCCGACGCGGCAGGTCCGGCGACGGCGAGCGCGGCGAGGATGACGGTGCGGGTGAGGCGGGTGGATGCGCGCATGACGCTGCTCCTGGGGGGAGGCGATTCGCGCGGGGCGCGGACCGCGGTGGAGGGATGCGCCGAGCATCCGTCCGTGCGACCGCGCCGGCATGACCCGGCGGGGTGAACCCGCCCACCCTCCGATCTGGGTTAGGAGCCCCAGCCGCCCTGGCGCCGCGTGGCCGCGATCCACGCCTGATCGGTGTCGGCGTGCGCGAGGCTCGACGGATACGGCGGGCGCTTCCAGACGTGGTAGCCGATCGTGCCGAAGTGCGCGCGCAGGTGCGCGACGAGGTCGCCGCGGTGCTCCTCGCACGCGTAGCGCGGCGAGCCGTAGAGACCGTGGGCGTGGAACATGAGCCAGTTGCCGGGCAGCACGTTCTGGTACGCGCCCCAGGTGATCTCCCGCATCGCCTTCTGGAGGCTCAGCTGCGTCAGCGGATCGGGCTGCGCGTCGCAGAACTGGCAGCGGAAGATGAAACGCACGGACATGGGAGAGATATCGGCCGATCGCGTCGGTGGCGAGACCGTAGTTTGCACCGTCCCGCGCAACATTGCGATTTGCAGGTACTTCGGGCTGCGCAGCGTGCACGTGCGCCGCTCCATGGGCCACGCCGACATCGCCACGACGATGATCTACGTCCACCACGTGCCCGAGCACGACGCCCCCGACCCTCGCCGACGGGCCGTCGGCGGCGTAGGGCTGCGCTGTGGGAGCTGCCTGCAGCCGGGCGCCGAACGTTTATCGCGGAGCATTCTGAGCCCCGGAGGGACTGCGACACGGCCTCCGTCGGGCACGAGCAGCGGGTGCTACCGCGAGTGATAGCAGGGGCTCTTCACGCTGAAAGGCCGGAGGCCCCTGCGCCGGGCGAGACTGCTCCGGGAGATGCCGCTTGGACACGACCGATACTCCTGCCGCGGGTCACCGCGCCCACATCTCGGCGCGCGACGTAGTCGGCCGGCGCCCCGCGATGGTTGGGACAGCCGCGGCATCGCTTGCGCCCCCGCGTTGGAATGCGGGACGGCCGGGGACCACGGCGGCGGAACGCCGACGCGGGACACTTGGACGCTGCTTCAAACGAGCCGCTGGCATCGGTGGACCACCGCGGTGGCTACTCGTGCAGCAGCCGCGCATCGTCCTAACCACCGGTCGCTACATCGGCGAGGGCTTCGACGACCCGCGCCTGGGCACGCTCGTGCTGGCGATGCCGATCGCCTGGGGCGGCACGATGACGCAGTACGCGGGGCGCCTGCAGCGCCATCACGCGGCCGAGCGCGAGAGCGAGTTCGGCGGTGAGGCCGGTGAGCTGTCACACGCGATGCCGAGGTCTGCTTGGAGCCACGCGAGGACCACGGAGAGGCCCAGACGCCGTGTGATTGCGAGGCCGGCGCGCTGTCACGGCCTGATCCTGCGCAGGCGGTCAAGTCACGTTTACACGACGGCACGCGGCATCTAGGCTGACTGCGGAATGTCAAGGGGGGATTAGCCGTGGCGGTCGTCTGCACGAGAGACCGGATGACAGTCCAGCGCGGCCACTCCGCGCCGTTGCGGGCATCGCGCGACTCCGACGACTGCACGTCGCCTGGCTGCTGACCGAAGGAGCTTCGGCATGACGGCCTGCAACGGATGCGGAACGGCACTGGGTCCCGACGCCCGCTTCTGCCCGGAGTGCGGCACGGCGCGCCAGCCGGCGACGTGCCCGAGCTGCGGGGCCCTGAGCGCCGGCGGAAAGTTCTGCGCGCAGTGCGGAACATCGCTGACGCCGGAGGCCCGATCGCCACCGCCCCCGATCGAGCGCGTATCCGAGCGACGGCTCTCGAGCGTGTTGTTCGGCGACCTCGTCGGCTTCACGGCGCTGTCGGAGGCCCGCGATCCGGAGGAGGTCCGCGAGCTCCTGTCGCGGTATTTCGACCGGGCGCGGACGGTGGTCGCCCGCTACGGCGGGACGGTCGAGAAGTTCATCGGGGACGCCGTGATGGCCGTGTGGGGCGTTCCGGTCGCGCAGGAGGACGACGCCGAGCGGGCGGTGCGCGCCGGTCTGGAGCTGGTGACCGTCGTTGCGGAGCTCGGCGACGAGGTCGGGGTACCGGGGCTGCAGCTCCGCGTCGGGATCACCACGGGGGAAGTGGCGGTGACGGTCGGTGCCACGAACGAGGGCATGGTCGCCGGGGACACCGTCAACACGGCGGCGCGCATCCAGGCGAGCGCCGAGCCGGGGGCCGTGTGGGTCGACGGGCCGACGCGCGACCTCACGGCCGCGGCGGTCGAGTTCGCCGACGCGGGACGCCACGAGCTCAAGGGCAGGGCCGCACCGCTCACGCTGTACGAGGCCCGATCCGTCGTGGCCGTTGTCGGCGGCGCACAGCGCGCGGACGGTCTCGAGCCCCCGTTCGTGGGCCGCGACCACCAGCTACGACTCGTCAAGGAGCTCTTCCACGGGACGACCGACGAGGGCCGGCCGCGACTCGTCCTCGTGTCCGGGCCGCCCGGGGTGGGCAAGAGCCGGGTCGCGTGGGAGTTCGAGAAGTACACCGCCGGGCTCAGCGAGGTCTTCGCGTGGCACCGCGCCACGTGCCGCGCCTACGGCGACGGCGCCGCCTTCCGGGCACTGAGCGAGATCGTGCGGCTGCGGCTGGACATCGCCGACGGTGAGGCTCCGGACACGCCGTTCGACGAGCGGCTCGCACCGTTCCTGCCCGACGCCGAGGAGCGTGCCTGGGTGACCCCGCGACTGGAGGCGCTGCTGGGCACGGCCGAGCGCTCGGGTTTTGCGCAGGACGATCTCTTCGCCGCCTGGACGCGCTTTGTCGCACGCGCGGGGAAGGGCGCACCGGTGGTCGTCGTCCTCGAGGACCTGCAGCTTGCCGACAACGGCATGGTCGACTTCCTGGACCACCTGCTTGCCACCGCCGGCGAGGCGGTCTTCGTGCTCGCCCTCGCGCGCCCGGAGTTGCTCGACCGCCGGCCCGAACTGCTGACCAACCGCCGTGTCTCGGTCCTGCATCTCGAGCCGCTGCGCGACGAGGCCATGGGCCAACTGCTGACAGGTGTCGTCGACGGGCTGAGCGACGACCTGCTCACCACGCTCGTGCAGCGTGCGGAGGGCATCCCCCTCTACGCGGTCGAGACGGTCCGTGCGCTCCTGGACCGCGGCCAGCTCGTCGGAGAGGCAGGCGCGTACCGCCTCGCCGCAGGCGAGCACGTGGACCTCGAGGCGGTCGGCGCCCCCGCGAGCCTGCACGCGCTCGTCGCCAGCCGCCTGGACGCCCTGCCGTCGGACGAGCGTCGCGTCGTCGCCAACGCCAGCGTGCTCGGCATGTCGTTCACGCCCGAGGCACTCGGTGCCCTGACAGGTGGCAACGGTGGACTCCCGGAGATCATCACCCGCCTCGTGCGACGCGACGTGCTCACCATCCAGTCCGACCGCTTCGCCGCCGACCGCGGCGACCTGCGGTTCGTCCAGTCCGTGGTCCGCAACGTCGCCTACGAGACCCTCTCCCGCCGCGACCGCCGCCAGGCGCACCTCGCCGCAGCCGCCTTCCTCGAGGGGGAAGAGGCGACGGAGAACCTCGCCCCCGTCATCGCGCAGCACCTGCTCGACGCGGCCGCCGCGAGCGCCGACGGCGACGAAGACGCGGGCGGGCTCGTCGAACGCGCGGTGGCGCTCCTCGTCGCCGCGGCCGACCGCGCGCGTGACCTCGGCGCGGTCGACGAAGCACTGCGCCATCTCGAGCTCGCCCACGCGCGCTCCACCGAAGCGGAGCAGCGGCTGGCGATCAATGAGCTCATCGCCCACGCGGCGGCCCAGGGCGGCCGCCTGGACCTCTGCATCGCCCGCGCGGACGAGGTGCTCGCGGCGATCGGCGATGACCCGGTCCGGTCGGCCGTCATCGCCGGCGTCGCCGCGGCGGCCCACACCGACGCCAATCGTCCCGGGGAAGCGATCGCCCTGGTCGAGCCGCGGCTCGAGGCGCTCGGCGACGACGACGCGTCCCAACGGGTGGCCATCGAGCTTTTGCGCCAGCTCGGGCGCGCCTACGACGCGCTCGGTGACATCGATCGGTTCGGTGAGAACGCCGTCCGCCAGCTGGACGTCGCCGAGCGCCTGGGCGACGACACCGCCATGTTCCAGGGCCTGCTGGTCACGGGAGTCCACTGGACGGTCGTGGGGCGGCCCCGAGCCGCCGTGACGCTGATGCGCCAGGCGATCGATTTCGCGCGCCGGACCGGCCGGCCGGCGCTGATCGTGCGTGGGCTGATCAACCTCGCCGCGATGAGCAGCAGCCAAGACCTCGACCTTGCGCTCACAACGAGCGAGGAGGCCGTTGCGCTCAGCCCGCGCGCCTCGGCCACGTACAGGAGCTTCGCCTACATCAACCGCGTCATCGCGCTGTACCTCGCCGGCGACTGGTCCGAGATGCGCCGGATGCTCGTGGAGATGCAGGCCGCGCCGCTGCTCTCAGCGCCGGACGTCCACCGCGCGTTGTCCGACTGGGTGTCATACGCCTCGCACGAGGGCTTCGACCATGCCGAGACCGTCCCCGAGTCCGACCACGTCTCCGCGCTCGACCAGCCCTGGATCAGCCAATCGCAGATCAACGCGGCGCGCGCCGCAGGTGACCGGGCGGCGCTGGCCCAGGCCAGCGCCGATGGGCTCGCCGCGGCGGTCGAAGCCATGGGCACCGGCGATGACTTCTCGGTGCTGTGGCCCCACTTCGTGCAGGCATCGCTCGATGCGGGCGCGCTCGAGCAGGCGGCGGCGCAGGTCGCGTTCGTCGAGGCATCGTCGAGCGGACTCGTGCCCGCGTTGCTCGCGGCCCAGCTCCACCGCTTCCGGGGCCTGCTCGCCGTCGCGCGCGGCGAGGATCCCGAAGACGCGCTACGCGCGGGCATCGCGGCGCTTGACGCCTTCGGCGCACGCCCTGACGCCGCCCGGACCCGGCACGCGCTCGCCGTCTGGCTCCTCGCGCAGGGCCGCGACGGTGAAGCTGACGAGCTGCTCACGCCGGCGCGCGCCATCTACGAGGAGATCGGCGCCGCCCGCTGGCTGGCTGAACTGCCCCAGCGCAGCGCCAGGCTCGCCGCCGACCCCGGGTGAGCGCGGCCCGGTGTGGTCAGGCGGCGGGCGCCGCCACGGCGAGGTCCAGACGCAGCGACGGATGGGTCCGCGCGAGGCGTGAGCGCGCACCCTCGAGCAGCACGCCCGCGGGCGGCGTCGTCGTGAGCGCCCCAAGGAAGGCGTCACCGTCGACGCGCAGCAGACGAACGTGGGTCGTGGCCGTCACGGTCGCCGTGCGCGCGACGCCGCCGAGCAGGCCGATCTCGCCGAACCACGTGCCAGGGCCCTGCGTGCGCACCGGCGCGTCCTCGCCCTGCACCGTGATGTCGAGGGCACCGTCGAGCACCACGTAGAACGCGTCGGCCGGATCACCCTCGCGCACGACGACGGTCCCTGCCGCGACCGCCTGTTCCGTCGCGGCCTCGGCGAGCCGCTCGAGGACCGCCTGGGACGCGCCCTGCAGGATGCCGAGCTTGTCGAGGAGGGCGATCTGCGGCCCCAGCGCCGTGTGGCGCCCGGCCGCCCGCCGGTCGTTGCGCACGAGCGCCGGGAGCGCCAGGCACGACAGGGCCAGCGGGGCGAACGAGAGCACGACGAGGGCGCCCTTGAGCTCGAACGCCGATGACAACGCCGGCGCGGCCGCCGTGCCCAGCGCGATCGATCCGAGCACGAGCGCGTGGAAGATGCCGAAGACCCGCGCGACCATGTTCGGGGCGACGGCCCGCTGAAGTGCCGTGACCGCGACGACGTCCACGACGAGGGTGCCCGCCCCGCGGATGACCTGTGCGGCGACGCCGAGCTCGGCGGACGTCGTGAGGGCGAGCACGAGCGTGGGGAGGCAGTACGCCGCCATCCCCGCTGTGAGGATCGCGCTGAGGCGCGCCGCGGCCGAGGCTCGTTCGACGAACGGCGCCATCAGGAGGCCGCCTACGCCGAGGCCGCCCAGCAGCAGACCGAATCCGTCCGGGCCGAGGCCAAGGCGCTGGTCCGCCGCCGCGACGAGGACGACCGTGTCGGTGCCGTACAGGAAGCTGGCCAGCGCGCACAACGCCAGGAGCGGGAGGGCCGCCCGCTCCTGTCCGATCGCGCGGAGGCCGTCGGCGACCTGCTTGAGCGGACCGGCCGACCCACCGTCGGTCACGTCGCTCGGCGCGGACCGCTGACGCAGCCTGGCGATCACGGCGGCGCTCGCGACGAACGACACCGCGTTGATCGCGAACACGGCCGCCGCGGGCCCCAGGGCGAGCATCAGCGCCCCGAGCGCCGGACCGACGATGACCACGAGGCTGTCGAGCGTCCCCCGCAGCGCGTTCGCCGCGACGAGATCGTCCTCACCGGCGTACTGCGTGGTCAGGGCCGCAGTCGCCGGCTCGTAGACGCTCGTGGCGATCGAGGTGAGCGCTCCGAGGACGATCGCGAGCGTCACGGGGCCGTCGCCCACGGCCACGAGGATGAGTCCCACCTGCATCACGGCGGCGAGCAGCTCGGAGCGCCACAGCAACGAGACGCGCTCCACGCGTTCGGCGATCACGCCGGCGTAGGGCGACACGACGAGCAGCGGCAGGAACCGCGCGAGCGTGGCCGCGCCGACCCAGCTGAGCGAGCCCGTGCGGTCGTAGACGAAGGCCAGCAGCGCGATGTTGTAAGACCACGAGCCGACCGCGGAGACCGCGAACGAGGCGAAGAGCAACCGCAGGTCGCGCTGGCGCAGGACGTCGCGGAAGCGACGCATCAGCTCGGCGGCGCTCGCGTGAGGCGCGCTCGGGCGAGCCGCGCGTGGGTGACGTGGTCGGCGCTCTGCGCGAGCCTCGCGTCGCCGCCGCGCAGCGCGAGGTTGATCTCGACGAGATGGGCCGCCGCCACGCAGCACGCCTCGGCCAGCACGCACGCGGTCACGGCTTCGGGCCGCATCGCGACGCCGCCCCGCTCGGCCGTGTCGGCGGCCAGCGCGGCCAGGTCGGCGGCGATTCCGGTCATCTCCAAAGGCGCCTGGGCCGAGCGCTCGAGCGCGCCCGCGAGATCGCTGTCGCGCTCGCCGGTGCCGGTCGCCGTCCGCATCAGCGCGACGGCCTCGGCGTAGGCCTCGCCACCCGTCCGACCGGCGGCGAGCGCGCGCCGGCCCAGCACCGTCGCCTGCGCCGCGGTGCCTCCGGCGTCGCCCCACACGTCGCCCGCGGCCCGCGCCGCCTTGACGACGAGCCCGGCGACGAACGCGAGCGTCACGGCGGCGACGACCCCGCCGCCGGGCGCGTCGGCGCTGTCGACCACGTCGCGGACGAGGTCGCCGACGAGCCTGCCTTCGAGGTCGGGCATCGTCGTCATGCGACCGCCGCCGGGACGAGCGCCCGCAGCCTACCCAGGCAGCGCGAGATCCGGCTGGCGACCGTGCCCTGCGCGATCCCGAGCTCGTCAGCGATCTGCACGTAGGAGCGGTCGCGGAAGAAGAAGGCGTCGAGGACCGAGCGGCAGCCATCGGGCAGCGCGCCCAGCGCCTCGTGGACGTCGAGCGACAGCTCGAGCTCGGCGAACACGTCCTCGCTCGGCCCCGCGGCGTCGATCACACCGTCATCGCCCGGAACCTCGCGGCTCGTGCGCCGGATGCGATCGATGCAGAGGTTGCGTGTGACCTGAGCGATCCAGCCGCGCAGCGCGTCGTCGCCCGCGATGTCGTCGAGCCGGCGCCAGGTCCGCAGGAACACCTCCTGGAAGACGTCCTCCACGTCGGCGTCGCCGAAGCCGTAGGTGCGGGCGATCCGCGCGACGTACCGCGAGTAGCGCTCGACGAGCTCGCGCCACGCGAGCTCGTCACCCTGCCGGCAACGGCCGACAAGGTCGGTGTTCATCCGGGACCGTTGTCGCGGAGGTGCTCGAGGACCTCCTGGTCGAGGTCGATCCCGGCATCCCGCAGGGCCTGCGCCCCCTCCCGGCGGAACGCCTCCCGCAGGAGGGCGTCCTCGTCGAGGCGCCGCTGCACGTCGCCCAGGTCGCGCTGGACGCGCGGGATGCGCGCTGCGCGCTCGACCCACGCGGCGGGTGCCGGCGGCAGGTTCGCGAGCAACCGCGCGAGCCGTTCGTCGTCGAGGGGATCGTTGTTTCGCATCGTCGTAGCAGGCTGACGGGCCCTCCGGCGCGCGCGCACGGGAGGGCCTCACCGATCATCCGGCCGGTGTCAGCGGACGCGCATGTGCGCCTCGGTCTCAGCGACCTCAGCGACCTCCTCGGCGCCGCGGACGCGGATGTGCGCCTCGGTCTCGGCGACCTCCTCGGCGCCGCGGACGCGGATGTGCGCCTCGGTCTCGGCGACCTGCTCTGCGCCGCGGACCCGGAACTGCATCTCGTCGGTCTTGTTCTGCTCGGACATGGTGTTCCTCCCGTGTTGCAGTTGGCTGATGTCCTCTAAACGGCTGACTTCACCATCTTCTTCCCTCCAGCAGGAAAATCTTCAGCCACCGCCCGCGGTGCGAGGATCCGCGCCATGACGGCCGACGCCATCGCCTGGAGCACGGTCGGGCATGGAGCACCCGGAATCCTTCCGGCGCGCTGGCCGGCCTCCCCGAGCCGGGAGTGGGCGTGGGGCGGTTCCAGCGGTCACGGCGTGCGCGTGTGCGTCGTCGACAGCGGGATCGAGCACGGCCACCCGCGCGTCGGCGCCGTGCAGGGCTCGGTGACGGTCGAGGCCCGCGAGGACGCACGATCCCGCGTCGTGCGGGACGAGATCGGGGACGTCAGCGGCCACGGCACCGCCTGTGCGAGCGTGATCCGGCACCTCGCGCCGGACTGCGCGCTGCACAGCATCCGCGTGCTCGGAACCGACAGCACGGGCACCGCCGACGCGCTGCTGACCGGATTGGCCTGGGCGATCGAGCAGCGCTTCGACGTCATCAACCTCTCGATGTCGTCGCGCAAGCGCGATGCCGCGCCGCTGCTGCACGACCTCGCCGACGCCGCGTACTTCCACCGGACGATGCTCGTCTGCTCGGCCCACAACGCGGCCGTCGAGAGCTACCCGTGGCGCTTCGCCTCCGTGATCTCGGTCGGCGCGCACGAGACCGACGATCCGTACGAGTTCCTCGCCAACCCGCGCCCGCCGGTCGAGTTCTTCGCGCGCGGTACCGACGTCGAGGTCGGGTGGCTCGACGGCTCGACGATCACCGGCACCGGCAACTCGTTCGCGACCGCGCACCTCAGCGGGCTCTGCGCGAAGATCCTCGCCAAGCACCCGGGCCTCACGCCGTACGAGCTGAAGAGCCTGCTGTACCTGACCGCCACCAACGTCGAAGAGGGAGTCGCGTGAGCGAGTTGCGTCGCGAGTTGCTGCAGTCCGTGGTCGAGGTCGCGCGCGCCATCTTCCTCGCCGAGGCCGCGTCCATCGCCGTGCTCGACCCCACGACGGACCGCTTCGTGTTCGCGGCCGTGGCCGGGGCAGGGAGCGACGACCTGGTCGGGACGGGCTACGCGGCGGGTCAGGGACTGGCGGGTACAGTGGCGCAGTCCGGCGAGCCGCTGATCGTCGACGACCTGGCGCGCGACCGTCGCTTCGCGCGCGACGTCGCCGAGCGGACCGGCTACGTCCCGAACGCGATGATGGTCGCGCCGTTGCTCCGGGGCGAACACACCCTGGGGGTGTTCTCCGTGCTCGACCGCGGCGACACCGGGCGACGCCCGCTCCAGGAGCTCGAGGTCCTCTCGCGCTTCGCCGACCAGGCGGCGCTGTCGCTCGCAGCCACCGCTACGGCACCCGCCGCCCCGGCCACGGCGTTCGAGATCACCGCGCTGGAGGGACGCCTGCGCGCGGCACCCGACGAGCGGCGCCGCAGCGCCGAGCGCCTCCTCGCGGCGCTCGCCGAGTTGCTCGCGGCGCAACCCGACGAGCTCGACCGCTGAACTGACGGCGGCAGAGATCACTCGAATCGAGCACGATCTGCCAACGCAAGACACCTGCCGCTAGCAGGTCGCTTGAGCGCGCCCGAGAGGGAGTCGAACGGCGCCACGGGCCGCGCCGGTGCGCTAACCCGACGCTCGATCAACGCCGATTCTGACGCGTTGCCTGCCAATCGTCGTCTTTTCAGGGGCTCAGACCTACGGCGAGCAGCGTGCCTCATCCTCACGAGGCCAGGGCCTGTAGGGCCTTGAGATCTTCGAGGTCCTGCGGCCGGCCGGCCGCCCGCTTCATCTCAAGCAGCGCGCTCAATGAGCAGACGGCCACAGGTGTTCCGAACACCGCGGCGTGAATCGCGTCGCCTGCGAGCTGGTCATAGCCGAGCGCGCGGTCGTCGCCGCGCGCGCGCCCCGCGAATGGGTGCCGCGGCGCGGCGTCATCTGATGGAGTGGTTCTGCTCAGGATGCGGTGCGGCGCTGTCCGCCGGCGCGAAGTACTGTGCGCGCTGCGGCGCCGCGGTCGTCGCGCCGGTAACTGCCGCGCCCGACGGCTCGCTCGTCACGTGTCCGGGATGCGGCACCACGCGCGGCCTGCCCGGGGGCGATGTGCCCGTGCTGCAGCTCGAAGTACCCCAACGATGCGCTCGCCACGGCCAGAATGACGGTCGCGCTCGGCGGCGCGGCCTTGTACGCGTTCGGCGCGCTGGCGAAGTCCGACACGATCAGCGGCTTCGGCGTGCTCGGCGCGTTGATCGGCGCCGGCATGTTCGCTTCCGGCCTCGGCCGCGAAGGGGCGCAGCAGCAGGAGTCCTGCTGTGGCTGCACATGCTTGTTGGTGCTGCTCGTGCTGCCCGCGGGCGAACTCTTGCTGTACGTGCACGGTGGACTGCTGATGGCGCTCGCGGCCTTCCCGCTGTGGATCCCGTCGGCGCGCCTCCTTGATGCCGTGGTGCAACTGGCCATCCGGGGCCTCGATGCCCTCGGTCACTCCCGCGGTGCTGAATGGAAGAGCGCGGCGGATTACGCAGGGTCGGACGGGAACATCGCGCGCCAGAGTGCCGCCGTCCGGTCAGCGGCGGCGACGAAGGACGCCGGCTCGATCGCGTTCTCGGCCGCGAGCCGTTCGTAGCGCGCCGGCCAGCCCGGCGGCAGAGTCGGGAGTGCCGCGGGAGGATCTGTGCCGTCGCGTTCGGCCCAGACCGCGGTCACGGCCGCTGCGAGCCGATCCGCCGACAGGAGCTCGGCGTCGAGCATCAGCATCAGGTCGGCGAGATCGCGCACGCGCGAGTTCTCGCGCTCACCGAAATCCCTGAGCATGCCGTGGAGCTTCTCGGCGGCATGGCGGTGGATGTCGACGATCTCGACGTCGACGGCGGCGGACCCGGCGAACTCGAGCGCGTTCGGCAGCTCGATCGTGTCGGTCACGTCGAGCTCGTGAGAGCGCGGCGAGACATCGAGCCTGATCGCTCCGAACCGCCGACCCGCGAGGTCGACCTCGACTCCCACCCGCCACGTCAGCTGCCCCGCAGCGTCCTCCATCATCGGCGACGGAACGCCGACCGCGAACACGAAGCCGTCCCTGTCGTCGTCGCGCGCGAGCGCCTCGATCAGCCGGTCACGAAGGTCACCGGGATCGACCGCGGTCTCGCGCAGGCCGAGGTCGAGGTCCTTCGTGAGCCGGGCGGCGTCGTGGAACCGGACCTCCATCGCCATGCCGCCCTTGATCACCCACTGCCCGGGTTCTGCGCGCTGAAGACGCGTCACGATCCGCTGGAACACCACGCGGCGGCGCAGCCGATCCGGGGAGAGCCGGGTCGCCGCCGTCTCGTTGGCGATCCGTGCCTCCAGCGCGGTTCGCAGCGCCTGCGGCGTGTCGTAGGTCACGCCGACCCCAGCACCCCAAGCGCCCGCTCGATGCGCAGGGCGGCCACCGGATCAACGGCCTCCGAGCGGGCACGAAGCTGACGGCGCGTCATCGTGCCTCGGGCGAGCGCCTCGTCGATCGCGCGCGCCAGTTGATCCTCGTCGGCGTGCTCGGCGGCGACGTCGATCAACGACCTGGTGAGCGTGGTGAGGCGAAAGCCGGGGCGGATCTCGATGTCTTCCGCGGGCAGATCGGCGGTGTGCAGAATCAGCGCGTCGTCCCGCATCCGGAATCCGGAGGGAACCGTGAGGTGGATGCGCGGCGACTCGAACTCGCCGACCTCGTGGACTGCGAGCGCAGTGTCATGCGACGCGGCCGCGCGCTCCTTCGACCACAGATGCCAGCGTGCGAGCTCATCGTGGCTCCCGGGCACCCAATCAGCGAGGCGGAAGATGCCGCGGTCGACGCGGATCCAGTTCCCGGCGCCGACGTGATGGGCCTGGGCGGGGTAGGAGTAGCCGACCGCCTTCGCCTGGGCGGCGGTGAAGTAGCCGGCCTGGTCCGCGGCGAGCGCGAACAGTCGGCGGCGCAGGTCTCGACGGTCCGTGGGCATCCTTCATCACAACTATAGTGCCGCGTCGGCATGGTGCGGGAAACTTCAGTTGCGATGTAGTTCGAAGCTGCGGGGGCCGTCACCGAGGCTTGCGGCGAAGCGCGATCCGACCATGGTCTGTGCGCTCGAAGAGCGCTGTTGGGATCACGTCGTCGCGGCCCCGTTGCGGGTCGCTTTCCAGCTCAAACCTGAGGACGCTGCTTCGCGCGTACTGCGTCGATCGACGCAGCTCATCCGAGTCGTCGCTGCAGCTCTGCCTTCACCGCTCGGGCGACCGGGCCGCGCCATCCGCCGGCGTTGGCGAGGAAGTAGCGGACCTGTAGCTCGGCCGTCTCGTTGCCCACCGGGTCTGTGAGGACCTCGCAGTCGTGCGCATCCAGCGCGTATAGGTAGGTCGCGGCGTCCGCGCTGATCGTCTCCCAGTCGTCGAGGATGATCGCAACAAGCTGCCGGAGATTCGTCCCGCGGAGATCGCCGTGAGCATCGTTCATGCCGGTTGAGTCGTTGTCGCCGGCGTGCTTCTGACAGCCGAAACCTCGCGGCCGGAACGGCCATGCAGATGCCCTCGGCGAACTGTGCGTCAACCGCAAGCCCGGGGGCCAAAACCCGACCAGAACCGGGCCGATCTGGCCCTACGCCGCCAATATCTCGGGACCATTCCGGGACCTTTTGGCGCGTTGCCACTCGCACCAAGAATCCAGAATACTGCGATTTGCAGGGAGAACACCATGCCGGAGGAGGGACTCGAACCCCCGACACGCGGATTATGATTCCGCTGCTCTAACCGACTGAGCTACTCCGGCGGGGGCGCAAGTGTAGCCAGCGCCGCGCGCGGGATACGCACCGCGCCCGGGGTGGACGCTGAACTGATCACGCGCGCTTTATCGCGGGCACGTATCGTGCGCGTGCGCGTGATCGCCGAGACCGACGCCGGCGCGGCGTGGGCGGTCGTCGTGGCCAACGGCGTCGAACGAAGGAGTTGCGTGAAGAAGTACGTCCGCAAGTTGAGGAAGAAGATCAAGCCGCTCTATGCGGGCGTCGCCGTGCTGCTCCTGATCGTCGTCGTGCTCATCGTCGTCACGAGCGGCGGGGGTGGGGACGACAACAACGCCACCACGACCGCGCCGACGACGACGACGAAGAAGAAGGCGCCGAAGAAGGTCAAGAAGCGGACCAAGCCCGTCAAGCAGGCGCCGATCGGGACGACCGGCGTCATCGATGAGGCCCGCCGTGACGGCGACTTCGTCGTAGCCCAGGCGCGCGCGACCGTCAAGTCGCCGGTCCGCATCAGCCTGCGTCTCAGCGCGGCGCCCAAGCAGACGGTCACCGTCGACTGGCAGCTGTCGTGCTTCAAGAACCGCCAGGTCAAGGTCGGCAAGGGCAAGTACCGCGTCAAGTCGCCCGACGAGCGCGCCATCTCGCTGCCGATCCAGGGCGCCGAGAACTGCATCGCCACCGCGGGCGCGCAGCTCACCCGCCACGGCGGGGGGCGCGTGAAGATCGCCATCATCGGCGGCTGAGCGCCGCCCACCCCATGGACGCCCTCCAGCAGGCCGTCACGAACGTCGTCGAGCGCTGCCTGCGCGTCGGCGCCGGCGAGAACGTCCTCGTCGTCGCCGATCCCGGCAACGCCGCGCTCGGCGAGGCGCTCATGGACGCCGCCCGCGCCGCCGGCGGCGACGCCGTCCTGACGATCCTCCCGCCCAACCCCGGCCGCGGGACCGAGCCGCCGCCGACCGTCGCGGCCGCGTTCGCCGCGTCCGACGTGTTCATCGCGCCGTGCCTGCCATCGCTGTCGCACACGAGCGCGCGCAAGCGCGCGTGCGAGGGCGGGGCGCGCGGGGCGACGATGCCCGGCGTTACCGCCGACCTGCTCGCCCGCCTCATGAGCGCCGACTTCGACGCGATGGGCGCGCGCTGCCACGCCATCGCCGAGCTGCTCAGCGGCGCCGACGAGGCCCACCTCACCTGCGCCCGCGGGACGGACTTCACCATGGACCTGCGCGGCCGCGACGGCATTCCCGACGACGGCGACCTCAGCGCCCGCGGCGCGTTCGGCAACCTGCCCTGCGGCGAGGGCTTCGCGTCGCCCGCCGGCGGCGCGGGGACGATCGCGGCCTCGTCGCTGCCGGGCCCCGGTGTCGTCGAGACGCCCGTCATGCTCACCGTCGTCGACGGGCTGCTGCACGGCGCGACCGGCGACGGCGCCGCGGAGTACCTCGCCCAGCTCGACGCGCACGGCCCGCTCGGGCGCAACCTCGCCGAGCTCGGCGTCGGCACCAACGATCAGGCGACGCTCACCGGCAACATCCTCGAGGACGAGAAGATCCTCGGCACCGCGCACGTCGCCTTCGGCGCGAGCGCAGGCATCGGCGGGACCGTCACGGTGCCCGTCCACCTCGACGTCGTCGTGCTCGAGCCGAGCCTGCGGATCGGGTCCACGCAGGTGCTCGACGCCGGGCGCTACGTCCTGTAGTGCTGCTCGCGATCCCGAACGTCTCCGAGGGGCGCGACCCCGAGGCGATCGCCGCGATCGCCGCGGCGTTCACCTCCACGGGCGCGCGCCTGCTCGACACGCACTCCGATCCCGACCATCACCGCACGGTCTACACGCTGGCCGGGGAGGTCGGTGAGCTGGCGCCCGCGCTGCTCGCCGGCGCGCTCGCCTGCCGCGACTGGATCGACCTGCGGATGGCGCGCGGCAGCCACCCGCTCGTCGGCGCGCTGGACATCGCGCCGGTCGTCCACCTCGGCGCCGAGGGCCGCGGCGCCGCCTGCGCCGAGGCGCTCGTCGCGGGGGAGGAGCTCGGCCGCGCCGGGCTGCCGGTGTTCCTCTACGGCGCGCTCGCCGGCGGGCGCAGCCGCGCCGAGCTGCGGCGCGGCGGCGTCCTGACGCTCGCCGAGCGCGTCCGGGCCGGCGAGCTGACCCCCGACTTCGGGCCCCCGCGCATCACCCCGCGTCATGGTGCGGTGCTCGTGGGCGCCCGCCCGCCGCTCGTCGCGTTCAACGTCGAGCTCGCCGCGCCGGCCACGATCGACGACGCGCGGCGGATCGCCGCGGCGATCCGCGAGGGCGGCGACGACGGCCTGCCGGGCGTGCGCGCCCTCGGCCTCGCGCTGCCCGCGCGCGCGGGGATCGCGCAGGTCAGCACGAACGTCGAGGACCATCTCGCCGTGCCGCTCGCAGCGCTCGTCGCAGCGGTTGCGCGCCAGGCCGAGGTCACCGGCTGCGAGCTCGTCGGCCTCGCGCCCGCCGCCGCGTTCGACGGCTTCCCCGCGGACGTCCCCGTCCGCAACCGCCGGACCGTCGAAGACGTACTCGACGGGCTAAGCTCGTAACACATGGCGCAGACGAAGAAGAAGCGGCGCAGCAAGCACCGCGGCAATGCCGCCGGGGTCGTCGAGCAGCGCAGCCGGGCCGGTCACCGGCGCCCCGAGGTCAAGCTCACCGACAAGCAGATCGCGGCGCAGCGGCGCAAGGACCGCATGATGCGCCCGCCGACGTGGAAGTCGGCGGCGATCAAGGCCGCCGCGGCCGCCGCGCTGCTCGCCGTCCTCGGCATCTTCGTGCTGAAGGAGACGATTGCGCAGGCGCTGACGCTGACGGTCTTCGTCTTCGCGTTCTACGTCCCGCTCGGCTACTACACCGACACCTGGATCTACAACCGGCGCATGCGCTCGGAGGCGAAGGCGAAGACGTGATCGACGTCCAGATGTTCACCGTCGGCATGGTCCAGGAGAACTGCTTCCTCGTCCGCCCCGAGGGCGGCGACCGGGCGGTCATCGTGGATCCGGGCGAGGAGGCGCCGCGCCTGCTGCAGGCGATCGAGGACGCCGGCGTCACGCTCGACGCGATCATCCTCACGCACACGCACTTCGACCACGTCGGCGCCGTCGCCCCGATCGCCCGCGCGACCGGCGCCCCGGTCTACTGCCCGGTGCTCGAGGTGCCCGTCCTGCAGGACGTGATGGCCTACGTCCCGTGGCCGGGGTTCGGGCCCTTCGAGTCCTGGGACCCCGAGCACACGGTCGAGGGCGGCGACACGCTCGAGCTCGCCGGCCTGACGCTCGACGTCGTCTTCACGCCCGGCCACAGCCCCGGCCACGTCGTCTACGCCGTCCGCGGCGAGGGCGCGCTGCTCTCCGGCGACGTCCTCTTCCAGGGCTCGATCGGGCGCACCGACCTCCCCGGCGGCGACACCCGGACGCTCATGCGCTCGATCGCCACGCTGCTGGACCGCTTCGACGACGACACGCGGGTGTATCCGGGGCACATGGGCCTCACGACGCTCGGCGCCGAGCGCGCCACGAACCCCTTCCTCACCGCGCTCGCGAAAAGGTGAGCGAGAAGCTGCAGGCGCCGCGCGGCACGTACGACGTGCTGCCGCGGGACGCCGACGCGCGTGGTGCGCTGGAGGCGACGGCCCGTCGCGTGCTCGAGGGCGCCGGCTACCGCCGCATCGAGACGCCGACGTTCGAGGCGACCGAGGTCTTCGCCCGCGGCGTCGGGGCGTCGACGGACATCGTCCAGAAGGAGATGTACAGCTTCGACGACGGCGGCGGACGCTCGCTGACGCTGCGTCCGGAGGGCACGGCGCCGATCTGCCGCGCCTACGCCGAGCATGGCTTCCACAAGCTCCCGCAGCCGGTGAAGCTCTGGTACCTCTCGAGCTTCTTCCGCGCCGAGAAGCCGCAGGCCGGGCGCTACCGCCAGTTCTGGCAGGTCGGGGCGGAGGCGCTCGGCTCCGAGGACCCGGCCGTCGACGCCGAGGCGATCCTCCTGCTCGCGACGCTGCTCGAGGAGCTGGAGGTCGGCGGGCTGCGCCTGCGCCTGTCGAGCCTCGGCACGCTCGCCGCCCGCACGGCCTACCGCGAGGACCTCGCCGCCCACCTGCGCACCAACGCGGACCAGTTGTCCGCGGACGTCCGCGCGCGCATCGAGCTCAACCCCCTGCGCGCCTTCGACTCCGATCATCCGGGCACCCGCGCCGTCATGCAGACGGCCCCGCTGCTGCTCGACCACCTCGACACCGGCGACGCCGAGCACTTCGCGACCGTCCGCGAGCTGCTCGACGGTGCCGGCCTGGCCTACGAGGTCGACCCGACGCTCGTGCGCGGGATGGACTACTACACGCGCACGGTCTTCGAGTTCACCTCCGACGCGCTCGGGGCGCAGAGCGGCGTCGCCGGCGGCGGGCGCTACGACGGGCTCGTCGAGATGCTCGGCGGGCCGCCGACGCCGGGGTGCGGCTGGGCCGCCGGGGTGGAGCGGATGCTGATCGCCGCGGCCGACATCCCGTCCGCGCCGGCGCCGGTCGACCTCTTCGTGTCCTATGACGGCGCCCGCGCGGCCGCGTTCAGGCTCACCGCGGAGGCCCGCACGGCGCGCCTGAACGCGCAGATGGAGCTCGCCGGGCGCTCGCGCAAGGGGCAGCTCAAGCAGGCCGATCGGCTCGGCGCCCGCTACGTTGCGATGCTCGACGACGACGGGGGAGCGGTGTTGAAGGACATGCAGGGAGGCGAGCAGCGCGACATGGCGGCCGGCGAGGTCGTCGCGCGGATCCTCCGCGACCGGGGGATGCGATGAAGCGCGCGCCGCGGCCCAACGGCTACCGCGACGCCTGGTGCGGTGACCTCGACGCCTCCCGTGCGGGCTCGGCGGCCCGTGTCTCGGGCTGGGTCCACGGCCGCCGCGACCACGGCGGGCTGATCTTCATCGACCTGCGCGACCGCAGCGGCATCGTCCAGCTCGTCTTTCACCCAGAGAACGGCGCGGAGCTCTTCGCGGCGGCCGAGAAGCTGCGCGGGGAGTACGTCGTGAGCGTCGGCGGCGACGTCGTCCTGCGCGACCAGCAGAACGTCAACCCGAACCTCCCGACCGGCGCGATCGAGCTGCAGGCGACGGCGATGGACGTCCTCGCCGAGTCGCTGACGCCGCCGTTCCCGCTCGACCAGGACGTCGAGGTCGACGAGCTCCTGCGCCTGCGCCACCGCACGCTCGACCTGCGCCGCCGCCAGATGGTCGAGGCGCTCGTCCTGCGCCACGAGATCGTGCGGACGATCCGCGAGACGCTCTCCGACGAGGACTTCCTCGAGATCGAGACGCCGATCCTCACGCGCTCGACGCCCGAGGGCGCGCGCGACTTCCTCGTGCCGTCGCGCCTGAACCCCGGGGCCTTCTACGCGTTGCCGCAATCGCCGCAGCTCTTCAAGCAGCTGCTGATGATCGGCGGCTACGAGCGCTACTTCCAGATCGCGCGCTGCTTCCGCGACGAGGACCTGCGCGCCGACCGCCAGCCGGAGTTCACGCAGCTGGACCTCGAGATGTCGTTCGTCGACGAGGAGGACGTCATCGACGTCAACGAGCGGCTGATGGCGAAGGTCTTCGCCCTCGGCGGCCTCGGCCTGCCGCCGCCGCCGTACCCGCGGATGGGCTACGACGAGGCCCTGCTGCGCTTCGGCTCCGACCGGCCCGACACGCGCTTCGGCCTGGAGATCACCGACGTCAGCGACGCGCTGCGCGGCTCGGAGTTCAAGGTCTTCGCGAATGTATTGGATCCCGCCCGCTCGGGGGGTGGGGTCGTCCGGGCGATCAACGCCGGCGGGCGCGAGGTCCCGCGCAAGGAGCTCGACGAGCTCACCGAGGTCGCCAAGCGCCACGGGGCCGGCGGCCTCGTCTGGGCGTTCGTGCAGGACGACGGCACGTGGCGATCGCCGATCGCGAAGTTCCTCGCCGCGGGTGAGATCGCCGCCGTGACGGCGGCGCTCGGCGCGGCGCCCGGCGACCTCCTGCTCGCCGTCGCCGACACGGCCGACACCGCGGCCGGGGCGCTCGGCGCCCTGCGCCTGCATCTCGCCGAGCGCTGGGACCTCATCCCCGCGGGCCGCCACGACGTCCAGTGGATCGTCGACTTCCCGATGTTCGGCTACAACGCGGCCGAGCAGCGCTGGGACGCGCTGCACCACCCCTTCACCGCGCCGACCGGCTCCTTCGACGACATCGGGTCGCTGCGGTCACGCGCCTACGACCTCGTCGTCGACGGCTCCGAGCTCGGCGGCGGCTCGATCCGCAACCACGACCCGGACGTCCAGCGTCAGGTCTTCGCGGCGATCGGCATGGACGACGAGGAGGCAGAGGAGCGCTTCGGCTTCCTCCTGGAGGCGCTGCGCTACGGCGCGCCGCCGCACGGCGGGATCGCGTTCGGGATCGACCGGATCGTCACGGTGATCGCCGGCCGCGACTCGATCCGCGACGTCATCGCCTTCCCGAAGACCGCCAGCGGCTCCGATCCGCTGACGGGGGCGCCCGCGCCCGTCGACGACGCGCAGTTGCGCGAGCTCGGCCTCAAGGCGCTCGCGCCGCCGCCGCGGTAGCCGCCGGCCCGCCGCGGACGGCTGTACGACGGCGGCGCGCGCCGGCTCACGCGAGCACGCGGGAATGCCGACAGCCGCTGCATGGATCAGGTCTCGCGTCCGTTGCTGATCGCCCTTGCCGGCGTCGTGGCACTGCTCGCCGTCTGGCTCGTCGCGCTGCGGCCCAAGCCGGTCTCGATCGACAGGACGCCGCTTGCGCCGCTGCAGGCGATCCCGAAGGCCAAGCAGGCCGCGGCCGCATCCGATGGCGCCGCTGCGAAGCTGCAGGCGGCCACCGGCGGGTCCGGCCAGGCGTCCGCGCCGGCGGCACCGGCCGTCGTTCCGGCGACGGCAGCCGCGCGCGCTCCCGCCACGTCCGCGAAGCCCGCCGCCGCGTCCGCCCGCCGTCTCGACGGCGCCGTCGTTCGCGACATGCGCGCGGGCAAGGTCGTCGTCGTGCTCTTCTGGAACGCGCAGGGCGCCGACGACATCGCCACCCGCGGCGTCCTGCGCGGCCTGGACCGCCACCGCGGCAAGGTCGCCGTTCACGTCGTCCCGATCGCCCAGGTAGGTCGCTACCCGGCGATCACCGAGGGCGTCACGATCGCCCAGTCGCCGACGACGCTCGTCATCGGGCGCAAGCGCCAGGCGCGCGTCATCGTCGGTCTCAGCGAGGGCAAGGAGCTCTCGCAGGCCGTCGACGACGCCCTCGCAGGCCGCTGACGTCCGCAAAGAGCGGCCTCGGCCGTTGTCACACGCCGGGCACACCAACCGCAAGTTCGCTGCGCGGCAGCCCCTTGCGTCGTCGCATGAGGCTCACCTAACATGGCGCCTCGTTAGGGAGACCTAACGACACAGGGATCCGCGCCGGCGGGTCGGGGAGAGCTGCCGGTGCTCCACGAGACCAAGGGGTGTGTGGCCATATGAAGCGACTTCGGAACCTGCTGGCGCTCGGCTGTGCCTGTGCGTTCTCCGCGAGCCTCATCGCCTGCGGCGACTCCAAGGACGACAAGGCCACGACGACGACGGCGACGACCGAGGCCGCAGCGGCTCCGGAGGACATCATCGCGCCCGACGCGACGGTCGCGACCGGTCTCACCGGCCTCAAGGCGCTCGCCGCCGCGGTCGGCGCGGAGACCGACTCCGCCGCTTCGAAGACCAAGGCCGAGGGCCTGGAGGCCTTCTGGGCGCCGGTCGAGGGGACCGTCAAGCGCAACGAGCCCGACATCTACGCGACGATCGAAGAGGACCTCTCGCTGCTGGAGTCCGGCGACGCGAAGAAGACGAAGTCCGGCGCCGACGAGATGGGCACGACCGTCGACGCCTACCTCGCCAAGCACCCGGGCTGACCGGATGACGCGCCGCCTGCTCGCGCTGCTGCTGCTGACCATCGGCGTCTCGCTGCTCGCGCAGGCGACGCCGGCGCTCGCCGCGACCGGGCAGGGCTCGGTGAGCCGCGACACCGCCATCAAGCAACTGCGCGCGGCCAGCGTGACGATCGACCAGTCGCTCGCCCTGATGAAGGCCGGCAAGCGCGAGCAGGCCTTCGCGCTGTCGAAGTCCGGCTACCTCACGCACTTCGAGCTCGTCGAGATCCCGCTGCGCGCGGCGAACGCCGGTCTGACGCTGAAGGCCGAGGAGAAGTTCGCCGAGATCCGCGCCGGGATGCGGACCGGCGCGCCGACGAGCGACGTGCGCAAGAGCGTCGTCGAGCTGCGCGGGCTCATCTCCGACGCCGAGCGCCAGCTGACGTCGAAGGGCATCGCCGCCCCGGCGGTCGTGTTCGGGCAGTCGTTCATCATCATGCTGCGCGAGGGCCTGGAGGCGGTGCTCCTGCTCGCGATCCTCTTCGGCTACCTCGAATCGACGAAGAACGGCCAGTACCGCAAGCACATCCTCTACGGCGTCGGGGCGGCCGCGGCCGCGACGCTGCTGAGCGTCTTCCTCATCGACGAGCTGTTCTCCGTCCTGCCGTTCGGCCGCGAGGTACTGGAGGCGGTCGTCGCGCTGCTCGCGGTGGTGGTGCTCTTCTACGTCTCCTTCTGGCTCATAGCCCGGCTCGAGCAACGGCGCTGGCTGGAGTTCCTCAAGGCGCGGATCTGGACGGCGGTGTCGGCCGGATCGGCGGTCTCGCTCGTGCTCATCGGCTTCACGTCGGTCTACCGCGAGGGCTTTGAGAGCGTGCTCTTCTACCAGGCGCTGAACACCTTCGGCGAGGGCCTCGGGCTCTACATCGGCCTCGGCGCGGCGGCCGGCGCGGCGGTGCTGGCCGTGCTCGCGACGCTGATCTTCAAGTTCGGGCGCAAGCTCCCGATCAAGGTCTTCCTCACGACCGCGGTGTGCTTCGTCATGGCGACGTCGGTCGCGTTCCTCGGCAACGCGATCAGCGCGCTGCAGGTCGCCGACGTCCTGAGCTTCACGAGCCTCGACAGCTGGCCGCACCTGCCGATCTTCCTCGCGCAGGCGACCGGCTACAGCCCGACGCAGGAGACGGTCATCGCCCAGGCGCTGCTGGCGTCCGTCTACATCGGCGGCGCGATCTGGGTCTTCGGGATCCGCCCACGGCGCCAGCCCGCGGCGCCCAAGGCCGCGAAGGCCGCATCGCCCGCGACAGCCGAGCTGAAGTCCTCGTGACGAGCGGCGGACGCGCGCGCGTCGGGGTCGACGTCGGCGGGACGTTCACGAAGGCGGTCGCCTGCGACCTCGAGACCGGCGCCGTCACCGCGCGCGCGGTCCTGCCGACGACGCACGACGACCCCGACGGTGTCGCCGCCGGCGTCGTGCGCTGCGTCGCGCAGATCGCGGCGCAGATCGGCGGGGCGAACATCGAGCTCGTCACGCACTCGACGACGCAGGCCGTCAACGCGCTGCTCGAGGGCGACGTCGGCCGCGTCGGCGTGCTCGGCCTCGGCCGCAAGCCGGACCTGCGCAAGGCGCGCAAGCGCACGTGCCTGGACCGCGTCGACCTCTCGCCGGGTCGCCGGCTGCAGACGTCGTGCGAGTTCCTCGACGTCTCCGACGGCCTGGCCCCGGACGCGCTGGAAGCGGCGATCGCGCGGATGCAGGCCGCGGGCGTGACGTCGGCGTGTGTCGCCGAGGCGTTCGCGACCGAGGACGACAGCCACGAGGCGACGGCCGTCGCGGCGCTGCGCGCGGCCGGCCTGCCGGCCTGCGCCTCGTGTGAGATGTCGGGCCTCTACGGCCTGGAGCTGCGGACCGTGACCGCCGCGATCAACTCGTCGGTGCTGCCGATCGCCGTGCAGACGGCGGGCTACGTCGAGGCCGGGGTCGCCGCGGCGGGGATCGACAGCCCGGTCATGGTCATGCGCGGCGACGGCGGGGCGACGGACCTCGGCGGCTTTCGCCGCGAGCCCGCGCGCACGCTGTACTCCGGCCCCGCGGCATCCGTCGCCGGCGTCCTGCGCTTCACCCGGATCGAGGACGGGATCGTCGTCGAGATCGGCGGGACGTCGACGAACGTCGCCGCGATCAAGAGCGGCCAGCCGCGGCTGTCCTACGTCCAGGTCGCCAGCCACGCGACCGCGTTGCGCGCGCTCGACGTGCGCGTCGTCGGCGTCGCGGGCGGCTCGATGCTGCGGGCGCGCAAGCGCACGGTGTACGGCGTCGGACCGCGCAGCGCGCACATCTCCGGCCTCTCCTACGCATGCTTCGCGACGCCCGAGCAGCTCGCGGGCGCGACGGGCGAGCTCGCCGCCCCGCGGCTCGGCGACACCGGCGACTACGTCGTCATCACCTGCACCGACGGGACCCGTCTCGCGCTGACGAACACCTGCGCCGCCAACCTCCTGCGGATCCCGCAGCCCGACGACTACGCGTTCGGCAGCCACGAAGCCGCGGCCGCGGCGTTCGAGATCGCATGCCCGCTGCTGCGGCTGCCCGCCGAGGAGATCGCGCGCCGGATGCTCGTCGCCTCGGGGACCGCGATCGCCGAGCTCGTCGCGGCCGTCATGAGCGAGCACGAGCTGTACAAGCCGACGCTCGTCGCGGTCGGCGGCGGCGCCGGCGGCCTCGGGCGCTACGTCGCCGAGATGATGGGCCTGGAGTGCTTCGTGCCCGAGGGCGCCGAGGTCATCTCGTCGATCGGGGACGCGCTGTCGCTCGTGCGCGCCGAGCGCGAGCTCGCCGCGCGCGCCCCGACGCCGGAGGCCGTCGCGACGCTGACCGCCCAGGCGCGCGAGGCCGCGATCGCGGCCGGCGCCGCGCCGGGCTCGATCGACGTCCGCATCGAGCACAGCCCCGAGCGGGCGGCGCTGCGCGCGATCGCGACCGGCGCCGTCGGGCTGCACGCCGGCGCGATGCCGGGCCGGCGCCCGATCGACGCCGGCGAGGCGGGCGCGATCCTCGAGCGCGCGCACTGCGTCGGCGACCCGCAGGCCGTCGGCTCGTTCTGGGTCGGGCACGTCAACTCGGGCTCGGATCGCATCATCGTCCTGGACCGCTTCGGCGACGCCGTCGTCGACGTGGCCGGGGACCTCGTCGACATCGACGGCGGCGCGGTGGGCGCCGTGGCCGACATGCGCGACGCCGTGCTGCGCAACACCAAGCGCCTGGGCCCCGTGATGCTCCCGCCGACGATCTGGGTCATCCACTCGGACTCGCTCGTGGAGATCGCCAGCGGCGACGTCGGCGGCACCGCCGAGACGCTCGCCTCGGGCGCCGACGGTCCCTGCATGGTCCTCGTGAGCCGGCGCTAGTGGCCGTCTACGCAGGGCAGGCCAAGCGGCGGCGCACGACCGGGCTCGTCGCCGTCGCCGCGATCGTCGTGGGACTCGTCATCGGGATCGTCATCGGCCACGGGACCGCGAAGTCGCTCGACGACCAGATCAAGGACGGCCGCGCCGGCGGGCGCGATCTCGTCACGTCGCTGCAGGTGCTGCCGCTGGAGTACGGCCAGGCGCTGAGCGGCGCCGAGGGGACCGCCCAGATCGGCGACACCGTCAGCCGCGCGGCCGCGCAGCTCGGTCACGCGCTCGACGGCGCGCCCTGGCTCGGCCCCGAGCAGCGCCGCCAGGCGACGCAGGCGGTCCAGGCCGTCAAGACGGCAGCGGCGAACAAGGTCGCCCCGGCCGCGTTCCAGACGGTCGTCGACAGCTCGTCGAAGGTGCTGGAGACGGTCTTCGGGCTGCCGCAGTCGGTCGGCTGACGCCGCTGCGACGCGTTTGCGACACGCGCGCACGGGTATGCGCGGGCGGACCACTCCCGAAAGGAGGTGGGCCACTGTGCTCACGATCACCACCAGTGCTTCCGACGCCATCCGTCAGCTCGTCGAGGGCGCCGGAGCGTCCGATACGGCCGGCGTGCGCATCACCGCCGGCGAGCCCACCGATGAGGGCACGCCGCTGCGCGTCGAGCTCGTCGACGGCCCCGAGCCCGGGGACGATGTCGTCAGCGGCGACGAGGCCAGCGTCTTCGTCGAGGAGCAGGTCAGCCCGTACCTCGACGAGACCGTGCTGGACGCCCGCGTCCACGACGGCGAGGTCGAGTTCGCGCTGCGCGACCAGGACGCGCCGCCGCCGTCGATGAACGGCGACAGCCCGCATTGATGCCTCCCGAGGCGGCGCACCGGGGTCTCCTAGACTCGGTGCGATGCCCGACGAGCGCTTCGAGGACCATCTGCGCCACCCGCGCGGGCGCAGGCGGGCGGTCGCCGGCGCCTTCAGCGGCGCGGCCGGCGGGGCGGCCTGCGGCGACCTCGTGCGCATCGACGTCGCCGTCGACGGCGCCCACGTGCGCGCCGCCGGCTTCGAGGCCTCCGGCTGCGGGGCGACGATCGCCGCCGCCAGCGCGGCGGTGGAGCTCGCCGAAGGCACCGCGATCCTCGGCGCCGCACGGATCGGATCGCCGCAGATCGCGGCGGCGCTCGGGGGGCTGAGCCCCGGCAAGCTCCACGCCGCCGACCTCGCCTCCGACGCCCTGCACCGCGCGCTCGGCGCCGCCGTGCGCGCTGACGGCGGGGTGGCCGCGGTGGCCGATCGGACGCTCGTCGCGATGTCGGGCGGCGTCGACAGCGCGGTCGCGGCGCTGCTCTGCGCGCGCGCCGGGCAGGACGTCGCCGCGGTCACGCTCGAGCTCTGGGCCGACCCCGACAACGACGGCGAGTCCTCCTGCTGCTCGGCCGCCGCGGTGCGCGGCGCCCGCGTCGTCGCCCACGGCCTCGGACTGGCGCACTTCACACTCGATCTGCGCGACGAGTTCCGCGCCGGGGTCGTCACCCCGTGGCTCGCCGAGCACGCCGACGGGCTGACGCCCAACCCCTGCGTGCGCTGCAACGGCCACGTCCGGCTCGATGCGATGCTCGCGTTCGCCGACCGCCTCGGCGCGGCGACGCTGAGCACCGGTCACTACGCCCGCCGCACGGACGACGGGCTGCTGCGGCTCGCCGCCGACCCGGCGAAGGACCAGACGTACATGCTCGCCGCCCTCTCGCGCGACGCGCTCGCGCGGCTGCGCTTCCCGCTCGGTGAGCACACGAAGACCGAGGTGCGCGCGCTCGCCGGCGGGGCGGGCCTGGCGGTCGCCCGCAAGCCCGACTCCCAGGACCTGTGCTTCCTCGCCGGCACCGGCCGCGCGACGTTCCTCGCGCGCCACGGGGGCCTGAGCGATCGCCCGGGCGACATCGTGGACCGCGCCGGCAACGTCCTCGGCCGCCACCACGGCCATCACGGCTTCACCGTCGGGCAGCGCAAGGGCATCGGCGTCCCCGGCGCCGAGGCGCTCTACGTCCTGGCGACCGACGCCCGCGCGAACACCGTGACCGTCGGCCCCCGCGCGCAGCTCGCGACGAGCACCGTCCGCGTCCGCGGGCTGCGGATGCACGGCGCCGAGCCCGACGCGGTGCGCCTGCGCTACCGCTCACCGGCGCTGGGCTGCCGCCTCGACGGCGAGCAGATCCACCTCGCCGAGCCCTGCGACGGCGCCGCCCCGGGGCAGACCGCGGTCTTCCTGTCGGGGGACGCGATCGTCGGATGCGCGACAATCGCCGCGTGAGCCCGGCAATCAGCACCGACGAGATCCGCGAGACGTTCCTCGAGTTCTTCGAGCGTCACGACCACCGCCGCCTGCCCTCGGCGTCGCTCGTGCCGTCCTCCTACGACGCGTCGGTCCTGCTGACGACCGCCGGCATGCACCCGCTCGTGCCGTACTTCAAGGGCGAGGAGAAGCCGCCCTACCCGCGCCTGGCGACGTGCCAGAAGTGCTTCCGCACGACGGACATCGAGAACGTCGGCAACACCGCCCGCCACCTGACGTTCTTCGAGATGCTCGGCAACTTCTCGATCGGCGACTACTTCAAGCAGGACGCGGTCGAGCGTGCCTGGGAGCTGTCGCTGCAGGTCTTCGGCTTCGCGCCCGAGGACATCTGGATCTCGGTCTTCGAGGGTGACGAGGAGCTCGGGCTCGGTCCCGACGACGAGGCGATCGCGGCCTGGATGTCCGTCGGCGTCCCGCGCGAGCGGATCGTCCTGCTGCCGCGCTCGGAGAACTTCTGGCAGGCCGGGACGAGCGGGCCCTGCGGGCCCTGCAGCGAGCTGTACCTCGATCGCGGCATCGCGTTCGGCAGCGCCGACGACCTGCCCGGGGGCGAGAACGACCGCTTCCTGGAGTACTGGAACCTCGTCTTCACGCAGTACGACCTCACGACGCATCCCGACGGCAGCCAGACGCTCGTGCCGCTGCCGGCGAACAACATCGACACGGGCCTCGGCCTCGAGCGCATGGCGGTCATCCAGCAGGGCGTCGACACGGTCTTCGAGACCGACACGTTCGCGCCGCTCATCGCGCTCGGGCGCGAACTGGCGAGCGCGGAGCCCGACGTGCGGGCGCTGCGGATCCTCGCCGATCACTCCCGCGCGCTGACGTTCCTCATCGCCGACGGCGTCGTCCCCTCCAACGAGGACCGCGGCTACATCCTGCGCCGGGTCATGCGCCGCGCGATCCAGCAGGGCCGCCGGATCGGCATCGCGCCGGGCTTCCTGCCGGCGTTCGTCGAGAAGGTCATCGAGATCATGGGCGCGGCCTACCCCGAGCTGCACCGCGAGCGGGAGTCGATCCTGCTCTGGGCGCGAGCCGAGGAGGAGAGCTTCGGGCGCACGCTCGAGCAGGGGACGAAGCTGCTCGAGGAGGTCATCGAGCGTTCCCGCGGCGCCGCCACCATTCCGGCCGAGGACGCCTTCCGGCTGCACGACACGTTCGGCTTCCCGTTCGAGCTCACGAGCGAGCTCGCGGCCGAGCAGGGGCTGGCCGTCGACAGCGCGGGCTTCGAGGTCCTCATGGAGCGCCAGCGCACGCTCGGGCGCGAGGGCGCCCGCGGCGAGCAGACCGGCGACCTGCGCGAGCGTGCCCGCGCGCTCGCGAAGGCCTCCGGGACGCGAACGGACTTCACGGGCTACGAGACGCTCGATCAGCACACGACGGTCGCCTCGGTCGACGGCGGCCTCGTGAAGCTCGCCGAGTCGCCGTTCTACGCGACCGGCGGCGGCCAGATCGCCGACGTCGGGACGATCGAGAGCGAGACGGGCGACGGTGCGAGCCGCGTCGTCGACGTCGTGCGGATCGGCGACGACCAGGCCGTCGTCGCCGAGGCCGAGCGCGGCGCCCTCCAGGCCGGCGAGCGCGTGGTCGCGCGCGTCGACCGCGCCGCCCGCGGCGCGACGCAGGCCAACCACACGGCGACGCACCTCCTGCACGCCGCGCTGCGCGAGCGCCTGGGCACGCACGTGCGCCAGGCCGGCTCCTACGTCGGGCCCGACAAGCTGCGCTTCGACTTCAACCACGGCGAGCGGATCGCGCCCGAGGACCTGCGCGCGATCGAGGACCGCGTCAACGAGTGGGTCCTGCGCAACGACCCCGTGCGCCCGATCACGACGACACTCGACGAGGCCCGCGCGCTCGGCGCGATGGCGCTCTTCGGCGAGAAGTACGGCGACATCGTCCGCATGGTCCAGGTCGGCGACGGCTCCCACTCGCGCGAGCTGTGCGGTGGCACGCACGTGCGCAGCACCGCCGAGATCGGCGTCTTCAAGATCACCGGCGAGAGCTCGAGCGCGGCCAACGTGCGCCGCATCGAGGCGATCACCGGCCCCGCCGCCGTCGCCGAGCTGCGCGCGAGCGACGCCCGGGCCCAGGAGGCTGCGACGCTCCTGCGCACCGACGTCGCCCAGCTCCCGCAGGCCGTCGCCGCGCTGCGCGACCGCGCCAAGCAGGCCGCCAAGGCATCCGGCAACGGCGCCGCGGCGGTCGACGCCGACGCGCTCGCGGCGAAGGTCAGCCAGATCGCCGGCGCCGACGTCGTCGCCGAGATCGTCAGCGGACCGGGGGCGAAGGAGCTCATGGACGTCGCCGACCGGGTGAAGGGCAAGCTCTCCGAGCAGTCGGCGACGGTGCTCGGCACGGTGGTCGACGGCCGCGTGCACCTCGTCGCGGCGGTGACGCCGGCCCTCGTGGCGCGTGGCGTCAAGGCCGGAGCGATCGTCAAGGCGGCCGCGCAGGTCGCCGGCGGCGGGGGAGGGGGACGGGACACGATGGCCCAGGCCGGCGGTCGTGACCCGGACGCGCTTCCCGAGGCGATCGCCGCCGCGCGCGCGGCGATCGAGGCCGCGCTCGCGGGCTAGGCGCCTCGTGCGTGTGCTCGCGCTGGACTACGGCAGCGCGCGCTGCGGCTGCGCGCTGAGCGACCCGACCGGGACGCTCGCCACCCCGATCGAGCCGATCCTGCGGCCGGCGACGCGCAAGGGCCTGGCGCGCGTCGGCGACCTCGTGCGCGAGCGCGAGGTGGGGCGCGTCGTGGTCGGGCTGCCGCTGTCGCTCTCGGGCACGGACTCGGCGCAGACCCGCGAGACGCGCGCGTGGGCCGCGCGCCTGGCCGAGCGCGTCAGCGTCCCTGTCGAGCTGTACGACGAGCGCTTCACGACGCTGCTGGCCGGCCGCGACCCGGGCGATCCGGCGGCGTCGGAGGACTCGCGCGCCGCGGCCCATCTGCTCGCGGAGTGGCTCGCGACGCGGGGGACCCGGGAGGCCGGGTAGCGTTCATGACGAAACACAGAGCCACATGAGCAGGCAAGGCCGAGACGACCCCGGCGCCGAGCGCGAGCGCTCGGCGCAGGAGCGCGAGCGCGCACGCCTGGAGCGTGAGGCTCGGCGGACCGGCACGAAGCCGCCCGCATCGTCGTCGTCAGGACCGGCGCCCACGCCGGCACCGTCACCGTCTCCGAGCCCGAGGTCCCGTGCCGCCAAGCCCCGTGCAGTCCCCGAGCGATCGACACCGCCCGCAGCCCGCTCCACGGGCAAGCGCGCGACCCCGCCCCGCCGTGCGCCCGCGCCCGGGGGCGGCCGCGACCGCCCGCTGCACCGCATCCAGCCCAACCCGCCGGCGCCGCCGGCCGCGCCCGCCGGCGCTCTCGACGACCATCCCGACCGCCCGATCGGCATCCGCCGCGTGCGCCGCTCGGCGTTGCCCCGCGCCGTCGTGACGCCGCCCGCCGACGTCCCGCGCGGCCCGCGCTCGCGGCGGCGCCTGCGCGCGCGCCTCACGGGGTTTGCGATCGTCGCGGTGCTCGCCGTGCTCGTGCTCGGCGTGCTCACGCTCTTTCAGCCGTTCGGCAGCGCCGAGGGCGCGCCCGTCAAGCTCACGATCCCCGCGGGCTCCAGCGCGCGCGAGATCGGCGACCAGCTTGCCGCCGCCGGCGTCGTGGGCTCGGGCTTCTTCTTCAGCCTGCGGGCGAGCATCTCGGGCAAGCGCGGCGATCTGCGCTCGGGGCCGCACACGCTGCGCCGCGACATGAGTTACGGATCGGCGATCGCCGCGCTGAGCAAGCCGCCGGTCGTCGTGAAGCCGAAGACCGTGAAGATCACGATCCCGGAGGGCCTGTCGCGCAGCGAGATCGCGCCGATCGTCGCCAAGGCCGGGCTGAAGGGCAGCTACACCGACGCGTCCAAGCGCTTCGCGGGCGCGCTGAACCCGTTCCGCTACGGCGCGCCGAAGGGCACGCGCTCGACCGAGGGCTTCCTGTTCCCGGCGACGTTCGACCTGCGCCCGGGAGCCCCGGCGCGAACGCTCGTCGACCTCGAGTTCGCCGCCTTCGGCGAGAACTTCGCGACGGTCGACCTGCGCCGTGCGCGCCGCAAGAACCTCACGGGTTACGACGTGCTGATCATCGCCTCGATGGTCGAGCGCGAGGCGCAGCTCGCGGCCGAGCGCCCGCTGATCGCCGCCGTGATCTACAACCGCCTGAAGGCCGGCATGCCGCTCGGGATCGACGCGACGATCCGCTACGCGACGGACAACTGGTCGCGGCCGCTGCGGGCGTCGGAGCTCGCGATCGACTCGCCGTACAACACGCGCAAGCGCACGGGACTGCCGCCGACGCCGATCGGCAACCCGGGCCTGGCGGCGATCAAGGCCGCCGCCGCCCCGGCGAGCGTCGGCTACCGCTACTACGTCGTCAAGCCCGGGACCTGCGGCAGGCACGCGTTCTCGTCCAGCGACGTGCAGTTCGAGCAGGACCGCCAGCGCTACGACGCCGCCCGTGCGCAGGCCGGCGGCAAGTCGCCCACGACGTGCTGAGCGCCCGCTACGGCGTGCTCGGGTGGCCGGTCGGCCACAGCCGCTCGCCGGTGATGATGCAGGCCGCCGGCCTGCGGCGCTACCAGCGCCTGCCGGTCGCGCCCGGCGTCTTCGCCGAGACGGTGCGCGCGCTCGGCGCCGCCGGCTTTCGCGGGGCGAACGTCACGATCCCGCACAAGGAGGCCGCGCTCGCGCTCGCGACGAGCGCGACCGACGCCGCCCGCGAGATCGGCGCGGCGAACACGCTGACGTTCGGCGACGACGGCGCGATCCACGCCGAGAACACGGACGCGCCCGGGCTCCTGGCGGCGCTCGGCCGCACGCCCGCCTCGGCCTGCGTCCTCGGCGCGGGCGGCAGCGCGCGGGCGGTCGTCTGGGCGCTCACGCGCGCGGGCACCGACGTCTCGGTCTGGAATCGCACGCCCGCGCGCGCGCAGCAGCTGGGCGCGCGCGTCGTGAAACGGCCGGTCGCCGCTGAGATACTCGTCCAGTGCACGAGCGTCGGTCTCGATAATTCGTCGAGCGTGTTCAAGGACATCCCTCTGGACGCCGATGCGCTCGGTGAGTACAGCACCGTAGTTGACCTGGTCTACAGGGCCGGCGGGACGGCGTTGATCGAGGAAGCCGCTCAACGGGGAATCGCGACCGTCGACGGGCTCGAGATCCTCGTGAGTCAAGGCGCGTTGAGCTTCACCCTGTGGACCGGACTCACAGCACCGCTGGACGCGATGCGCCGTGCGGCGCGCGGCCGGTGATCAGGCCCAATGTTCCCTGAACCCATCCCCCTCAAGCCCCCCGGAACTTCCGGCCCTGGTGCCGACGGCATCACCCGGCCGCGCCACGCGGGGGGTCCCGCACGCTTTCTGACCGACGTCATCGTCGACCTCAACCTCGTCGCGCGCGAGCGCGTGGCGATTGCGATCGAGGAGGCCCGCCGCAGCGGCAGGACGCCCGAGGACGTCATGCTCGAGCAGCGGACGCTGACGTCCGACGGGCTCGCCCGCGCAGTCGCCGAGCGCCACGGCCTCGACCACCTCGACCTCGGGATCTTCAAGCCCGACATGGCGGCCGCGAACCTCATCTCGATCCCCGCCGCCAAGCGCTACGAGGCCGTCCCGGTCTCGTTCCTCGACGAGCGCACGCTGCTCGTCGCGATGGCCGACCCGGCGAACGTCCTGGCCGTCGACGACATCGCGCTGCTCACCGGCAAGGAGATCCGCCCGGCCGTCACGAGCCGGGAGGACATCCAGAGCCTCATCTCGCGGCTCTCGCGCCTGGACGACGTCATCTCCGACGCCGAGTTCCTCGACGACGACGACGACGGCCCGGGCGAAGTCGTCGACCTGCGCGAGTCGGCCGACGACGCGCCCGTCATCCGGCTCGTCAACCAGATCATCGCCCAGGCCGTCGAGCAGGGCGCCTCCGACGTGCACCTCGAGCCCAACGGCAACGACCTGCGCGTGCGCTTCCGCATCGACGGCGTGCTCGTCGAGTCCGCGACGGTCCAGCGGAGGATGGTGCTCGGCGTCATCAGCCGCGTGAAGATCATGAGCGACCTCGACATCTCCGAGCGGCGCATCCCGCAGGACGGCCGCGTCGGCCTGTCGATCGACGGCCATCACATCGACCTGCGCATCGTCACGCTGCCGAGCGTCCACGGCGAGTCGGTCGTCATGCGGATCCTCGACAAGGACTCCGTCGTCATGTCGCTCGAGAAGCTCGGCATGGCCGCGCCCGAGCACGAGCGCTTCGAGCGCGCCTTCCGCCAGGCCTACGGCGCCGTCCTCGTCACGGGCCCGACGGGCTCGGGCAAGTCGACGACGCTCTACGCGGCGCTCGGCGACCTCAACTCGATCGAGAAGAACATCATCACGATCGAGGACCCGGTCGAGTACCAGCTGGACGGCATCACGCAGGTGCAGGTCAACCCGAAGGCCGGCCTGCACTTCCACACCGGCCTGCGCTCGATGATGCGCGCCGACCCCGACATCATCATGGTCGGCGAGATCCGCGACCGCGAGACGGCGCAGATCGCGATCGAGTCGGCCCTCACCGGCCACCTCGTGCTCTCCACGCTGCACACCAACGACGCCGCGAGCGCGATCACGCGCCTCGTCGAGATGGGGATCGAGCCCTTCCTCGTCGCCTCGGCGATCGACTGCGTCGTCGCCCAGCGGCTCGCGCGCACGCTCTGCCAGCACTGCAAGGAGCGCCAGATCATCACGTCCGACGTCCTGCGCGCGAACGGCATCCGCAGCCAGTTCGACATGGAGGCCTACGCCGCCCGCGGCTGCCCGCGCTGCAACCAGTCCGGCTACAAGGGTCGTATCGGGCTCTACGAGGTCATGAGCGTCACGGACGAGATCCGCAAGCTCGCGCTCGCCCGCGCCCCCGCGCCGGAGATCTCCGAGGTCGCCGTGCGCCAGGGCATGCGCCTGCTGCGCGACGACGGCCTGGAGAAGGTGCGGCTCGGCATGACGTCGATCGCCGAGGTCACGCGCGTGACCGGATCCGGAGCGTCGATCGCGGTGTAGCGGGGCGGACGCTCGCGGTCAGACGCGGACGACGTCGACGCAGAGCTCGTCGAAGTCGCCGTCCTGCGTGTACACGGCCGCGGCGTGCGCGCGGGCCGTCGCCGCGATCCAGGTGTCCTGCACCTTCGGACGCCGTCCGGCGCGCCGCGCCGTCGCAACGAGCTCGGCGAAGGCGGATGCCACCGCTTCGTCGATCGGGAGCGCGACATACGCGGCCTGTACTGCCTGGAGTGTCCGCAGTCGCCGGCCGCGGACGTCGTCCGCGGCGGCGAGGTGTACGCCGAGCTGCAATTCGGCCAGCGTCACGACAGAGATCGCCGCTTCGTCGGGCAGGCGGTCGCTGTGGAGCGCCCGGCCCTGCTCGTCGGCGATGAAGACCGAGGTGTCCAGCACGCCTCTCACAGCTCGTCGACGGTGTCGGGCAGCGCCTCGGCGAGTTCGTCGCGTAGCGCGGGGTCGGTCTGAGCCAGGGCGTCCACCACGCGAGCGCGCGGAACCCAGGAGTCGCGCGCGGGGAGGGGAGCGAGCTCGGCAACCGGCCGGCGGTCGACGGTCACGCGGAGGCGCTCGCCGGCTTCGACACGACGAAGCACCTCGGCAGTGTGGTTGCGCAGCTCGCGGACCGAGACATCGCCGGACATACCAGGCACCGTAGCGCATCGGCTACGGGGGTCGTGCGCTTCGTCACTAGCCCGGCGGCATCGCCGCCGCCGTGATCCAGGCCTCCGCGGCGTCGACGACGTCCTCGGTGACCGCGTCGTCGCCGGCGGCGAGCCAGGCGATGACGACCGTGCCCGAGGCGCCGAGCGCCTGATGGCGGGAGGGGTCGGGCCGCTCGCCGAGCTCCAGGCGCGCGAGGTGGTCGATCAGGTGCCACGGTTCGGGCGACCCGTACATCTCGAGGATCTCGGGCTGGGCGAGGATCGCCAGCGCATCGCCGAGCTGCGCCTGCAGCAGGGGCACGGCGTCGAGCGCGGACTCGTCGACGTGCGCCTCGATCGTCGCGCGCAGCTCGTCGGCGGCCCAGCGGACGTCGTCGTCGCCGTCGGCCTCGGGGTGCGCGGCGAGCGCGGCGGCAAGGCGCCCGAGCAGGTGCTCGAAGCCGGGGCCGAGCGCCCGCGCGTAGAGCGCGCGGCGCGCGTCGCCGGGGAGGCGCTCGGCGCGGCCGAGCCAGTAGGCGTCCAGCAGCGCCGCCGCGTCGCCCACCCCGCCGACGGGCAGTCCCCGACGGTGGTGCAGCTCGACGAGCCGGTCGCAGACCTGCAGCAGGCCGAGCTCTTCGAGCTGGGAGGCGGCGTAGAACGCCGCTGCTGCCTCGACCTCGTCCACGGCGACGGGGCTACCCGGCCGGCAGCTCGGCCGAATCGGTCTCCTCGGCGCTGGACTCGACGTCCGCCTTGCGGTCGCCGTGGTCGAAGCCGGCGGCGGCATAGGCGTCGTCCTCGTCGAGCGTCTCGTGCTCGAGCAGCGTCTTCGTCAGGGACTCGAGGCGGTGCTTGTTGGCGGCGAGCGTCCGGCGCGCGCGCTCGTAGCAGCCCTCGACGATGCGCCGGACCTCGCGGTCGACGAGCTCGCGCGTGTCGTCGGAGACCTGGACCGGGCCGCCCGGGCCGTAGAACTGCTCCTCGCCCGGTGCCGGGAGCACCGAGACGAGGCCGATGACGTCCGACATCCCCCAGCGCCCGACCATCTGGCGCGCGATCGACGTCACCTGCTCGAGGTCTGACTCCGCACCGGTCGTGACGTTGCCGTAGATGAGCTCCTCCGCCGCCCGCCCTCCGAGTGCCCCGACGATGCGACCTTCGAGGTAGCGTGCGTCGTAGCCATAGCGGTCGGTCGACGGCGACTGGAACGTCACGCCCAGCGCGCGCCCTCGCGGGACGATCGAGATCTTGCGCACCGGGTCGGCGCCCGGCTCGAGCATGCCGAGGACCGCGTGGCCGGCCTCGTGGTAGGCCGTGCGCTCGCGCTCCTCCTCCGACAGCGTGATGCGCCGTTCGGCGCCGAGGACGATCCGCTCGAGCGCGTCGGCGAAGTCCGCCGCGAACACGCGGTCATGGTCGCGCCGGGCCGCGATGAGGGCGGCCTCGTTGACGAGGTTGCGCAGGTCGGCGCCCACCATCCCGGGCGTCGTCGCGGCGATCCGGTCGAGGCGGACGTCGTCGGCGAGCGGGACCGAGCGCGTGTGGATCTTCAGGATCTCCAGGCGCCCGTCCTTGTCGGGCGGGTTGACCGTCAGGCGGCGGTCGAAGCGGCCGGGGCGCAGGAGGGCGGAGTCGAGGATCTCCGGGCGGTTCGTCGCGGCGAGGACGATGACGCCCTCCGAGCCGGTGAAGCCGTCCATCTCCGTGAGGATCTGGTTGAGCGTCTGCTCGCGCTCGTCGTGGCCGCCGAAGCCGCCGCCACCGCCGCGGGCGCGGCCGATCGCGTCGAGCTCGTCGATGAAGATGATCGCCGGGGCGGCCTTCTTGGCCTGCTCGAAGAGGTCGCGCACGCGGCTGGCGCCGACGCCGACGACCATCTCGACGAACTCCGACGCGCTGAGCGAGAAGAACGGCACGTCGGCCTCGCCCGCGACGGCGCGCGCGAGCAGCGTCTTGCCGGTGCCGGGCGGGCCGGACAGCAGGACGCCCTTCGGGAACGTGGCGCCGAGTTTCCGGAAGCGGTCGGGGTTCTTGAGGAAGTCGACGATCTCCTTGAGCTCGTCCTCGACCTCGTCGATCCCGGCGACGTCCTCGAACGTCACGCGCAGATCCGACGCGTCGTAGCGCTTGGCCTTCGAGCGCCCGAGGGCGAGCGCCCCGCCGCCCGCCGCGGCGGCGCTGCGGCGCAGGAAGTACACGAGCAGGCCGACGATGAGCAGCGTCGGGCCGAAGGAGATGATGAGCGTCGCGAAGAACGAGCGCCCCTCGTCGATCGGCCGCGCGTTGACCTCGACCTTCTCGGCGAGCAAGAGCTTCAGGAGCTCGTCGTCCTGTGCGAAGACCGGCCGGACGGTCTCGAAGTCCTTCTTGGGGCCCTTGTCCTCGAACTTCGTGTCGCGCCGGAACTTGCCCTGGATGACGTCGCCCTTGGCGTTGACCTCGGTGACGTTGCCGGCCGTCACCTGCTCGCGGAAGAACGTGTACGGGACGTCGATGCGCTTGTCGGCGCTCGACGGCAGCAGCTGGCCGAGGACGATGTTCAGGGCCAGAACGGCGAGCAGAAACCACCAGAGCCGGCGGCTGCCGGGCATCTTCGGCACGCGGCGCTGCGGCGTCGTCGCGCCGGGCTCCTCGCGCTCGCCCTCGACCTTCCACGGCGGTCGTTCGGCGGTCTTGTCTTCAGGGCGTGATCGCGGAGAGGGGGTCGCCATTCGTCAACCGATCATACGGTCGTCCATTTCGCTGCCATAAGCCAGGCGGACGGCCGAACCACGGCCGATAGCGCGACCAATGAGCTTTGACTTCGCCGATCTCCTGCTCGAGGTCATCGAGCGCAACGCGTCCGACCTGCACCTCACGGCCGGGGCGCATCCGACAGTCCGGGTCCGGGGCCACCTCCAGCCGCTGGAGGAGTACCCCGTCATGACCACCGAGCAGACGCGCGAGACGGTCTACTCGATCCTCAACAACGACCAGCGCCAGCGCCTGGAGACCGATTGGCAGATCGACTTCGCCTACGCGATCCCCGGTCGTGCCCGCTTCCGTGTCAACGCCTACTACCAGCGCGCGGCGATCGGCGCCGCCTTCCGGCTGATCCCGTTCTCGATCAAGACGGTCGAGGAGCTCGGCCTGCCCTCCGTCATGCACGAGCTGGCGCGCAAGCCGCGCGGCTTCGTCCTCGTGACCGGTCCGACCGGCTCGGGCAAGTCGACGTCGCTGGCCGCCGTCGTCGACGAGATCAACTCCACGCGCGCCGAGCACATCATGACCATCGAGGACCCGATCGAGTTCCTCCACGGCCACAAGAAGTGCATCGTCAACCAGCGCGAGATCGGCTCCGACGCGTCGTCCTTCGGCGCCGGCCTGAAGGCCGCCCTGCGCCAGGACCCCGACGTGATCCTCGTCGGCGAGATGCGCGACCTCGAGACGATCCACACCGCCCTGACCGCCGCCGAGACCGGCCACCTCGTCTTCGCGACGCTGCACACGCAGGACACGCCGCAGACGATCGACCGCATCATCGACGTCTTCCCGGCCTCCCAGCAGCAGCAGGTGCGCGTCCAGCTGTCCGTCGCGCTGCAGGGGATCGTGACCCAGCAGCTGCTGCCGACGGCCGACGGCGCCGGCCGCGTCGCCGCCTGCGAGGTGCTGCTCGCCACCCCGGCGATCCGCAACCTCATCCGGGAGGGCAAGACGCACCAGATCTACTCCTCGCTTCAGACCGGAGGCAGCCTCGGCATGCAGACGATGGACGCGGCGCTCGCGACGCTCGTGCGCTCCGGCAAGATCACCCACCAGCTCGCCGAGGCGCGCTCGTCGACGCCCGAAGAACTGCGCCGCCTCCTCGGCGCCGGATCGTTCGCGAGCGCCTGATGAGCTCGAGCACGTACGTCTTCAAGGCGATCGACGTCGGTGGCCGCCAGTCGCAGGGCGAGGTCGACGCGGAGTCCAAGCAGTCCGTCGCCGATCAGCTGAAGTCCAAGGGCCTGATCGTCCTGGACATCGCCGACAAGCGGACGTCGAAGGAGTTCGAGGTGCCGTGGGTCAACCGCGTCAAGCTCGGCGACATCTCGATCATGACGCGCCAGCTCGCCACGATGATCTCCAGCGGCATGACGATCCTGCGCTCGCTCTACGTCCTCGAGGCGCAGACCGAGAACAAGAAGCTCGCCGAGACGCTCGTCGCCGTCCGCAAGGACGTCGAGGCCGGCCTGCCGCTGTCGGACTCGCTCGAGCGTCATCCGAAGATCTTCAACCCGCTGTACGTCGCGATGACGCGCGCGGGCGAGACCGGCGGCGTGCTCGAGGAGTCGCTGCTGCGGATCGCCGACCAGCTCGAGAAGGAGGAGTCGCTGCGCCGCCAGGTCAAGTCGGCGATGGCCTACCCGATCGTCATCTTCACGTTCGCCCTGGCGGTCATGCTCGGCATGGTCGCGTTCATCGTTCCCGTCTTCGCGGGCGTCTTCAAGGAGCTCGGCGACGCGAAGCTCCCGGCGATGACGCAGTTCGTCATGGGCATCTCGAACGTCGTCACGGGCTACTGGTACCTGCTGATCTTCGGCACGATCGGCGCCGCCATCGGGTTCGTGAAGTTCAAGAAGACCCCGCGCGGGCGCTCGATGTGGCAGCGCTTCCTCCTGCGCGTCCCATTCAAGATCGGCGACATCTTCCAGAAGGTCGCGCTCGCGCGCTGGTCGCGCACGTTCTCCGCGCTCATGGGCGCCGGCGTCCCGCTGCTGCAGGCGATCGACATCACCAAGCAGACGGCGGGCAACATCGTCGTCGAGGAGGCGATGGACAACGTCACGACGAGCGTCAAGGCGGGCGGCACGATCGCCCAGCCGCTCATGGACTCGCCCGTCTTCCCCTCGATGGTCGGCCACATGGTCAAGGTCGGCGAGGAGACCGGCGCGCTGACGACGATGCTCTCGAAGATCGGCGACTTCTACGAGGACCAGGTGGCGGCGTCCGTCAAGGCGCTGACCTCGATCCTCGAGCCGGTGATGATCGTCTTCGTCGGCGGCGTCGTCGGGTTCATCGTCATCTCGATGTATCTGCCGCTCTTCAGCATCTACGACCAGATCAAGTAGGGCCGTTACCGTGCGCTAGGTGCGCATCGCGACCTGGAACGTCAACTCGGCCAAGCAGCGCATGCCGCGGCTGCTGGCGTGGCTGGACGAGCGGCGCCCGGACGTCGTCTGCCTGCAGGAGACCAAGCTCGCCGACGACGCGTTCGCCGCGCTGCTCGGCGAGGAGCTCGCAGGGCGCGGGTATGCCGTGGCGGCGCACGGGGAGACGGCCTGGAACGGGGTGGCGATCCTCTCGCGCGCCGGGCTGGACGACGTCGAAGCGGGGCTCCCCGGCGCGCCGGGGTTCCCGCATCCGGAGGCGCGCGCGGTGTCGGCCACCTGCGGGGGGCTGCGGGTGACCTCGGTGTACGTGCCCAACGGGCGCGAACCCGACTCCGAGCACTATCACTACAAGCTCGCGTGGCTCGCCGCGCTGCGCGAGCACGTCGCGGCCGACCCGCAACAGGCCGTCGTCTGCGGCGACATGAACATCGCGCCCACCGACGACGACGTGTTCGATCCCGGCGCCTACGTCGGCCAGACCCACGTGACGGCTCCGGAGCGCGCCGCCCTGGCCGCGTTGCAGGCGGTCGGCCTGCGCGACGTCGTGCGCGACCACTGGCCCGACCACGAGCGGCTGTTCACCTACTGGGACTACCGCGCCGGCATGTTCCACCAGGACCTCGGGATGCGGATCGACCTCGTCCTGGCGGGCGCGCCCGTCGCGGAGCGGGTGCGGGCCGCCTGGGTCGACCGCCACGCCCGCAAGGGCAAGGGGCCCAGCGATCACGCGCCGGTGATCGTCGATCTCGACGACGCCCCCGACGGAGACATCGGGCCGGTGGTGCCGCCGCCGTCAGCTCCGCGGGCCGGGCGCGGCGCGAAGCGGCTGCCGCAGGCCCCGTGAGCCGCTGTCGCTACCGCGGGCGATCGCGATCGCGCGACGGCTGCACGCGCTTGGGCTCGCCCGGCATCTTCGGATAGTCGGGTGGATAGGGCATGTCGCCGCGGCCCTCGGCCTCGTCGCGCTCGTAGAGGTCCAGCAGCGGCTGCAGCGAGTGCGCGACGTCGTCGATCGCGGCGTGGCGATCGCCGATCGCGGCGAAGCGCGCCGGCATCGTCGCGACGGTGAAGTCCTCGGGGGCGGCGCCCGCGAGCTCGTCCCAGGTCACGGGCGCGGACACCGGTGCGCCGGGCCTGGGCCGGATGCTGTAGGCGGAGGCGATCGTTCGGTCGCGCGCGTTCTGGTTGTAGTCGACGAAGATCCGCTCGCCGCGCTGCTCCTTCCACCAGTTCGTCGTCACCTCACCGGGCAGGCGCCGCTCCAGCTCGCGGCCGAAGGCGATGGCGGCGTGGCGGACGTCCGTGAACGACCAGCGCGGCTGGATCCGGACGTAGATGTGGATCCCCCGGCCGCCCGAGGTCTTGGGGAACCCGGCGTAGCCCAGGTCGCCGAGCAGGACGCGCGCCTCGGCGGCGACGCGCACGGCGTCGGCGAAGTCGGTGCCGGGCTGCGGGTCGAGGTCGAGCCGCAGCTCGTCCGGGTGGTCGACGTCGTCGCTGCGGACGGGCCACGGATGGAAGGTGATCGTGCCCATCTGCGCGGCCCAGGCGACGACGGCGAGCTCCGTCGGGCAGATCTCGTCCGCGTGGCGGCCCGAGGGGAACTCGATCCGCGCGGTCTGGACGTACTCCGGCGCCCCGCGCGGGATCCGCTTCTGGAAGAACGCGTCGCCGCCGCCCTTCTCGCGCGTCGACAGGACGATGCCCGGGTGCACGCCCTTCGGCCAGCGCTCGAGCGTCGTCGGCCGCCGCGCGAGCGCGCGCATGATGCCGTCTTCGACGGAAACGTAGTACCGCACGACGTCGAGCTTGGTGATCGCGGGCGTGCGCTCCGTGCTGGGGAAGATCACGCGGTCGGGGCTCGACACGCGCACCTCCCGGTCACCGGCTTCGACGACCGTCGCGTCGGACGCAGCCATGGGAGGGAGTTCTACCGGTCGCCGGGCACAGCCGCGGGCGGTGGTCAGCCGAGGCGACTGTGGCGGCGGCCGTACGCGAAGAACACGACGAGCCCGGCGACCATCCAGATGGCGAACCGCAGCCACGTGTCGGCCGGCAGGTTGAGCATGAGCCACAGCGACGCGAGCACGGCGAGGATCGGGACGAGCGGGACGAGCGGCGTACGGTAGGCGCGCTCGAGGTCGGGCTGCGTCCGGCGCAGGACGACGATGCCCAGCGCCACGACGATGAACGCGAACAGCGTCCCGATGTTCACGAGCTCGGCGAGCGTCGCGAGATCGACGAGGAACGCCAGCGCGGCGACGGCCACGCCGGTGACGAGGGTCGTGCGGTACGGCGTCTTGAAGCGCTTGGAGACCGCGGAGAACACCGGCGGCAGGAGGCGGTCGCGGCTCATCGCGAAGAACACGCGGCTCTGGCCCATCATGAGGATGAGCGTCACCGTCGTCAGCCCGGCGAGTGCGCCGACCGAGATGATCTGCGCGATGCCCGTCTTGCCGACCGAGTTGAACGCCTCCGCGAGCGGCGCCTCGAGCTTGATCTGGTCGAACGGGACCATCCCGGTGACGACGAGCGAGACGAGGACGTAGAGCGTCGTGCAGATCGCGAGCGAGCCGAAGATGCCGATCGGCAGGTCGCGCTGCGGGTTCTTGGACTCCTCCGCGGCGGTCGCGACGACGTCGAAGCCGATGAAGGCGAAGAAGACGAGCGCCGCGCCGGTGAAGATGCCGCCGATGCCGAACGTGCCGGTGTTCAGCCCGATGTCCTGCAGCAGCGACGTCGCCCCGTCACCGCCGGGAGCGGGCTTGGAGCCCGACGGCGGGATGAACGGGTCGAGGTTGGCGCCCTTGACGTAGAAGACGCCCGCGACGATGACGAGCAGGACGACCGTGAGCTTGATCGCCACGATCCCCGCGTTCACGCGGGTGGAGATCTTCACGCCGAAGCACAGCAGGCCGGTGATCGCCAGCACGAGTCCCGCCGCGACGAGGTTGTGGTGCGCGCCGTCGACCCACGCGGGGAGGTTGATCCCGAGCGTGTCGCTGCAGACGATGCGGAAGTAGTCCGACCAGCCGGACGCGACCGTGGCGGCGCCGAGCGCGAGCTCGAGGATGAGGTCCCAGCCGATGATCCAGGCCACGAGCTCGCCGAGGCTCGCGTAGGCGAACGTGTATGCCGAGCCGGCGACCGGCACGGATGACGCGAACTCCGCGTAGCACAGCGCGGCGAGTCCGCAGGCGATCCCGGCGAAGACGAACGACAGCGCGATCGCCGGCCCGGCGAGCGTTCCCGCGGCCTTTCCCGTGAGGACGAAGATGCCCGTCCCGATGATGACCCCGACCCCGAGGACGACGAGATCCAGCGGCCCGAGTGCGCGGCGCAGGCCGTTGTTCTCGTCCTTGGTGTCCGCGATCGACTCGTCGATCGACTTCGTCCGCAACAGTGTCCCGCCAGGCATGGCGGTGGCGGTACCCGGTGACGGCGCGGTTCAGCCGCCCGCCGACCGAGTTACTGCGGCGGCGGCGCGGGGCGGTCGCGCTTGCGCCGGCACAGGACGCAGACGACGTCGGAGTCCTCGGGGCGCGCGGCGTCCACATCGGCGTACTCGTGCCGGCGCTCGCCGGCGAACCAGACGTGCCCGCAGTCGTCGCAGTTGCGCTCGCTGGGGTCCGGCCAGCCGTCGGGGCGCGGGGCGGCTTCGGTCATCGGCTCGACCCGGCGCGGGCGGCGCCCTGGCGCGCGCTGAGGTCGCCGCTGGCGACCTTGAAGGCGATCGTGTCGATGTAGTCGCGCTTGCCGTCGCGCGTGCGCTTCGTCGCCTGCGCCGGGGTGACGAGGAGGTCGGCGAGGTCGCGCGCGGCGACGGGGTCGAAGCAGCGCGCCTCGAGCCACTTCGTCGTCGCTTCGTCGTCGAAGCCCGCGTCCGTCCAGGCCTTCGCGGCGTCGGCCGGATCCGCGCCGCGGTCGGCGAGCTCGCCGAAGCTCGTGATCGTGTCGACGCTCGTGCGCGCCCGGCCCCAGTGGCTCATCGTGCTTGGCGTTGTACCCCATCGCGGCGCCCGGCGGGCGTCAGGAGCGGTTCGCGCGCACGCGCAGGTGGTTGACGCCGAACGTCGCGAGCATCCCCGCGACGACGAGCGCGACGGTCCGGCCGGTGCCCTCCACGGGCGCCGCGTCGGTGAGCATCGAGACGACGGTGAGCGCCGCGATCGCCAGTGCGAGGACGCCGAGCGCCACGGAGGCCGCGCCGTCGAGCGTGAGCTTGCGGCGCACGAGCCGCACGCTCTTGCCGAGCTTTGCGAGCTTCACGGCCTTCGCGAGCTTCAGCGTCTTGAAGAGCTTGGCGAGGACGAGCAGCCGCACCGCGGGAGCGACCGCGAGCGCGAGCGGCACGAGCGGAGAGGAGACGAGGACGACGAGCAGCTCGAAGCGGTGCCCGCGGATCCAGGCGCGGCGGTCGCGCACGATGCTGAGCATCACCGCGACCTCGACGGCGAACGTCAGCCAGACGGCGAGGTGGCCGGCGACCTCGACGGTGTGCCAGGTGCCGTGCGGATGCGTGAGCGACAGCGCGACGAGCGGCACCACCGCCAGCGCCGCGGCGAGCACCGGGGCGTGGAAGCGCGCCTCCCACGCCGCGGCGCGGGGGTCGTCGATCGCGAGGCCGGCCATCACCGCAACGGTATGCGGGCCGGCGGCGGCCCGCCGGGCGCTACCGTGGACACCATGGCCGACCGTCTGGGTTCCGATCGCTCCAACGCCCTGCTGCTCGTCGTCGCGATGATCGCGATCATGTGGGTGAGCGAGGCCGTCGACCTGCTCCCGGGCGTGAACCTCGACCAGTACGGCATCCACCCGCGCGATGCCGCCGGGCTACCGGAGATCGCCGCCGCGCCGTTTTTGCACGCGGGCTTCCAGCACCTCATCGGCAACACCATCCCGTTCGCGATCATGGGCGCCGCGATCGCTCTCGGCGGCCTTGCCCGCGTCGCGATCGTCACGGCGGTCGTGGGCGTCGTCAGCGGGCTCGGCACCTGGCTCATCGCGCCGGCCAACACCGTCCACCTCGGGGCCAGCGGGCTCGTCTTCGGCTACGCGACGTACCTCGTCGCGCGCGGCATCCTCAGCAGGCGGCTCGTCGACCTCGCCGTGGGCGCGGTCGTCGCCGTGGTCTGGGGCATCACCCTGCTGCAGGGCCTGCTCCCGCAGGACCACATCTCCTGGCAGGCGCACGTCTTCGGCGCGATCGGCGGCGTCTGCGCGGCGTCGATCCTCGCGGGGCGGCGGCCGCAGCCGGAAGCGTCGGCGTCGTAGCGACTCGGCCGGCCCGCTGGGCCCGGGCGTCTACGACATCGGTGAGGGCAGCGGGCCGGGCACCCCACGAGACCATCCGCGCACGGGCGCCCGGGCGCCCGGGGCCGGCGTGCAGAGACCGCCGGTGTCCGGCGCACGCTGCAGCACGGCCGGCAGCCGCACGATCGCGAGAGCGCCGAAGAGGGCGGGCAGGCCAAGCTGGAAGGCGCGGTAGGCGAGCACCGCCGCGGCCGCCGCGCCGAGCGGCGTGCCGTAGAGCGCGAACGCCGCGATGAGGCCGCCGTCGGCGCCGCCGACGCCGCCGGGGAGCGGGATCAGCCCGCCGAGCTGACCGATGACGTAGGCGAGCAGGAGAACGCCGACGGGCGGCAGGCCGCCGATCGCCGCGAACGCGGCGCCGAGCGCCGCGACGTCGAGCGCCATGAAGCCGATCGCGCCCGCGAGGATCTGCGGGTTGCCGGTGCGCACGAGCAGGCGGGCGTCGGCGATGCCCGCGCTGAGCGAGGTCTCGACGACGCGGAGCACGCGGCCGGCGCGGCCGCGGCGCTCCCGTGAGCCCAGTCGCCCGAGCAGCCGCGGCAGCGCGAGGACCGCTGCGATGACGGCCAGCGCGGCGGCCGCCGGGCCGGCGGTCCACAGCAGCGAGCCGCCGCCGGACAGGATCCCGAGCGCCAGCAGGCTGCCCACGGCAACGGCGGTGAGGAAGTTCACCGAGCTCGTGAGGACGTAGAAGGCGACGGTCCGGCGCGCGAGGCGCTCGGCGGGCATGCCGGTGCGCCGCAGTGCCCAGGCGGCGAGCGCGAGGCCGCCGGCGCCGCCGGAGGGCAGCAGGACGTTCGTGCCCTGCGCGGCCATCCCGACCTCGTAGCTCAGGCGCCAGGGCAGGCGGCGGCAGAAGACGCCGCGGAAGGCGGCGACGAAGGCCAGGCAGGAGGCGGCCTGCAGCGCGAGCGCGACGCCGAGCCAGCCGGGGGAGGCGTCGGCCAGGCGCGTGCGCACCTCGTCGAGGCCTGGCAGCGAGGTGACGGCCAGGGCGAGGGCGCCGAGCACGCCGGCGAGGAGCGCCAGGCGCAGCGCGAGGCGGCGGCGGCCGGGGAGGAGGCCGGCCGCCGCCGTCGGCGCGGGGGTGATGGGAAGGGGCGCGGGCGTCACTGCGGCATAGGACCGTCCGTCGCAGCGAAAGTCATCGGCGGCGAGGAGCGAATCCATGCGGTGAGCCTCCCAGCGGGCCGCGGCGGCGGCGATGGGGACTGCCGGTGTCCGGGGGTACGGCTGGCCGCACCCCTGGGCATGACATTTGACGCGCTCAGGCGTCGAGGTACTTCAGGACTGCGAGCACGCGCCGGTGGCCGTCATCGGCCGCCGACAGCCCGAGCTTGCTGAAGATGCTCGTCACGTGCTTCTCGATCGCGCGCTCGGTGACGACGAGCTCGCGCGCGATCGCCCCGTTGGAGCGCCCCTCGGCCATGTGGCCGAGCACCTCGCGCTCGCGCGGGGTCAGGCGATCGAGCGGGTCGTTGGCGCGGCGGCGGCCGAGCAGCTGCGAGACGACCTCGGGATCGAGCGCCGAGCCGCCCTCGCCGACGCGCCGCAGGGCGTCGGTGAACGCCGAGACGTCGGAGACGCGGTCCTTGAGGAGGTAGCCGATGCCCTCGGCGCTGCCCTGCAGGAGCTCGACGGCGTAGCCCTCGTCGATGTACTGCGAGAGGACGAGCACGCCGACCTCCGGCATCTCCTTGCGGATCTGCTGGGCGGCGCGCAGGCCCTCGTCGGTCTGCGTCGGCGGCATGCGGATGTCGGTGACGGCGACGTCGGGCTTGTGCGCGCGGACCTTGCGCAGGAGGTCCTCGGCGTCGGAGGCCTGCGCGACGACCTCGAAGTCGGCGTCCTCCAGAAGGCGGACCAGGCCCGCCCGCAGCAGGACGGAGTCGTCGGCGATCACCACGCGCATCGGGGAAGGTTCGCAGGCCCGACGGTCGGCTTACCGCACCACGCGCCACCGGCCCGCGCCGACGGGAGCCTGGGCGCCGTCTCATCGCCACGGCGTCGGCGGACGCGCAACTTCGGCGCCTGCTCCGCGCTTGCGTGGGCGTGCGTCTGCTGCTGTCGCTGGCCCTCGTGTTCGTGGCGTGGACAGGTGGTGCGCCACCGGCGCAGGCCGCGGAGCTGCGCCTGCGGCACCTCGCTTTCTCGTCTGAGCCACCGGTCGCCTCGGGCTCGTCGGGCGGCCTCGCGTATCTGCTGAGCCCGGCGTCGCTGCGCGTGCGCCGCACCGGGAAGCCCGCGCGCACGTATGACGTGCCGGCCGGGTGCGTGCCGAGGCGATGGGACGGGCGTCGTCGCGCTCGAGTGTCGGTTCGGAGATCCGGCGGCGGGCGTCGTGGTGATCGCCGTCCTCGACGAGGCGAGCGGGTCCATCGTCCCGGTGCCGTCGACGGGCAACCGGCAGTACGGACGCGTGGAGGCCGTCGGCAGCCGCTGGCTGCGGGTTTCCGGCAACGAGCGCGGCGAGGATCAGCACGCCAGCCGGCGCTACCTCGTGGTCGGACCGGGGCCGTCAAGGAGATCGTGGGCGATTTCAGCCCGGCCGGCCGGTTCCCCGGCAACGATCCCGCGCATCAGGTGCTCGACCTCGACGCGCCGACCGCGGTCCGCCGGCTCTGCGCGCCGATCCTCGCCGATCCGGACACGCCGCTCGTCCCGATCGGGCGCTGGGTCGCGAGGTCGCAACCTGCGGGCTGGGAGGTGCAGCGCTGCGGCAGCCGCCGCGTCATCCGTGCCGCTACGAGCTGGCGCGACCCCGTGCTTGGGCGCGACGCGTTCGCCTATCGCACGGGGCGGCGCATCGTCTACCGCGACCTGCGCACCGGTCGCCGGCGATCTGGCGCGTGGCCGACAAGTCACGTTCCGGCGCTCGCGATGTTCGGGCGGCGCGTCGTCGTCTCGGACCTGCCCAGGCCGGCGACGAACCTGTCCTTCGCCGGGCCGTACGACATCAGCCTCGGCCCATCCGGGCTCTGAGCGCGGCCAGGCGCGGCGCAGGCCGGGCAGCGCCCCGGACTGCGCGAGGCGCTCGCCGCATCTCGCAGCGGCGACAGTGCTCCTGACCGAACGATGCGACACCCGTCAGCCGATCTTCTGCGCGAGCTCGACGATGATCCCCGCCGGGCCGCGCACGTAGCAGAGCCAGTAGCTGTTCTCGTAGTTCACCAGCTCGCCGACCAGCTCGCCGCCATGCGCTCGCAGGGCCGCGAGGGATGACTGGACGTCGTCGACGACGAACAGGATGTGGCGGATGCCCGGGGCGTTGGCCGGCGCCGGCCCGTCGTCGCCCGCGTATGCGGGCGAGCGGTACCTGGCCAGCTCGATCTTGGCGTTGGCGTCCGGGGTGCGCAGGATCACGACGTCCGCCCGCACGCCCTCGAGGCCGTTGATGCGGTCCACCAAGGCGCCCTCGACGGACGTCTCGCCCTCCACTTCGAGCCCCAGCGCGGCGAAGAACGCGGTCGCCGCCGCGAGGTCGCCGACGACGATGCCGATGTGCTCCAGGCGCTGGACGGTCATGAACGGCCACCGGCGGGCTCCCGCGGCGTGTACTCGTCGTGCAGCAGATACTTCGGCATCGTGGACTCCTGTCGTCGCCGGCCGCGCCGCTCGCGACCGTTCACCTGGTGAGCGGAGCCGGTCGGCGCTCCTCGACATGTGACCGTTAGCGGGACGGCCCCGGGCTCATCGAGATCCGCGAAGCGAGCCTAAGCCGGATCGTGGCGGAGCTGTTGCTCAGGTTCGGGGTCTGACCGCTGGGTGCACGCATCTTGTATCGCCCTCCTCTCACGGACGGTCGATGAGCGGCGCACCGGGCCGGCGCGCGGGTGGGCACCGGATCACGTCATCCAGCTACGCCAGCAGGCGATCGAGCGCCGCGCCGCACACGTCGTGCTTGGCGACGAAGCCGCGGGCGCCGCTGTCGTGCGCGCGCTCGGGATACAGCGGGTCGTCGGAGCTGGAGATGACGATGACGGCGCAGTCGCACCCGTCGCCGGTCAGCCGGCAGGCGACGGTGAAGCCATCCATGTCCGGCAGGCGGACGTCGAGCAGGACGACGTCGGGGTGCAGCAGCGTGGCCGCGTCGATGCCGGTCTGGCCGTCGGGCGCCTCGCCGATCACGTCGTAGCCGTCGGCCTCCAGCACCGCCCGCGCACCCGCGCGGAACGCGGCGTGGTCATCGACGATCAGGACGGTGGGCGACACACAGTGATTGTCGACGGATGTCAGCAGTGCCTCAATAGGGGAGCCCGTACCCGCGGGGGGGCCAGCCGAACCGGTGGACGCCGGGCTGCCCCATCGAGCGCCGCGACCTTCGATGGAAGTCTGCGCCACCACCACCCGCACTTCCCGAGGAGTACATCCCCATGCAATCCAACAACTTCGCGGCGCGCGCCGGGCGCTGGAGCGCCCGGCACCGCAGGATCGCGATCTTCGGCTGGCTGGCCTTCGTGGCGGTCACCGTCGTGGGCGGCGGCGCCGCCGGCCTGAACACCTTCGTCTGGCAGGAGAACGGCCCCGGCGAGTCCGGCCGCGCCGACAAGGCGATCTTCGACCACTTCCCGCGTCATGCCGAGGAGACGGTGCTCGTCCAGAGCGCGTCCGCCACGACGAGCGATCCGGCCTTCCGTGCCGCCGTCGCCGACGTCCGGCGCCGCCTGCGGGCGACCGCGCACGTCGAGCACGTCAAGAGCCCGTTCGCCGCCGGCAACGCCGGCCAGATCTCCGCCGACAGGCACTCCGCGCTCGTGACGTTCCAGCTCGGCGGCGACTTCGACGTCGTCCAGGACCGCGTCGACGCCCCGCTGAAGGTCGTCGCGGCGGCCGCCGCGGCCCACCCGGGCCTGCGCATCGAGCAGTTCGGCGACGCGAGCGCGGGCAAGGCGCTCGACAAGGTCTTCCAGGAGGACTTCCAGAAGGCCGAGACGCTCTCGCTGCCGATCACGCTCCTCATCCTCGTGATCGCGTTCGGCTCGCTGATCGCGGCGGGGCTGCCGCTGTTGCTCGCGCTGTCGGCGGTCGGCGCGGCGATCGGGCTCGTCTCGGTCGTGAGCCTCGTCGCGCCGGTCGACCAGTCGATCACGTCGGTCATCCTGCTCATCGGCCTCGCCGTCGGCGTCGACTACTGCCTGTTCTACCTGCGCCGCGAGCGCGAGGAGCGGGCCGCGGGCCGCAGCGCCGAGGCGGCGCTCGAGGCCGCGGCCGCGACGTCCGGCCGCGCCGTGCTCATCTCCGGCTTCACCGTCATGGTCGCGATGGCGGGGATGTACTTCACCGGAAGCTCGACGTTCTCGTCCTTCGCGACGGGCACGATCATCGTCGTCGCCGTCGCGATGATCGGCTCGATCACGGTCCTTCCGGCGCTGCTGTCCAAGCTCGGCGACCGCGTCGACCGGGCGCGCGTCCCGCTCCTGCACCGCCTGCGGTCCAAGAACGGCGAGTCGCGCGTCTGGGGCGCGATCCTCGACCGCGTCCTCGCGCGGCCGAAGACCTCGGCGGGCATCGCGCTCGCGCTGCTGCTCGTGCTCGCGCTCCCGGCGTTCTCGCTGAAGACCGGCGTCCCGGGCACCGACTCGCTGCCACGCGACCTCCCGGTCATGCAGACGTTCGACCGCATCCAGGCGGCGTTCCCCGGCGGTCCGCTGCCGGCGATCGTCGCGATCAAGGCCGATGACGTCACGGCGCCCGCGGTGCGCTCGGCGATCGCAGAGCTGCGCAGCGACGCCCTCGCGAGCGGGCAGGTCCGTCAGCCCGTGCAGGTCGACGTCAGCCCCGACCGCCGTGTGGCCCGCGTCGCGCTTCCACTCGCCGGCAAGGGCTCGGGGGACGCGCGCTCCGAGCACGCGCTGTCGGCGCTGCGCGACGATCTCATCCCCTCGACCGTCGGTCGCGTCGACGGCGTCGAGGCGTCGGTCAGCGGACAGACGGCACAGAGCCGGGACTTCAACGACCTCATGAAGGGCCACGCCCCGATCGTGTTCGCGTTCGTCCTGACGATGGCCTTCATCCTGCTGCTCGTGACGTTCCGCTCGCTCGTCATCCCGATCAAGGCGATCCTGCTGAACCTCCTGTCGGTCGGCGCGGCCTACGGCGTGCTGGTCTGGATCTTCCAGCAGGGCCACGGCGAGAAGCTCCTGGGCTTCCAGTCGACGGGCTCGATCACGTCGTGGCTGCCGCTGTTTCTCTTCGTGATCCTCTTCGGCCTGTCGATGGACTACCACGTGTTCATCCTCAGCCGGGTCCGCGAGGCGTTCGATCGCGGCATGAGGACCGAGGACGCCGTAGCCCACGGGATCAGGTCGACGGCCGGCGTCGTGACGAGCGCGGCGATCGTCATGGTCGCGGTGTTCGCGATTTTCGCGACGCTGCGCGCCGTCGAGTTCAAGCAGATGGGCGTCGGCCTCGCGGTCGCCGTCCTGCTCGACGCGACGATCGTGCGCGCCGTCCTGCTGCCCGCGACGATGAAGCTCCTCGGCGACTGGAACTGGTATCTCCCGGGCAGCTTCAAGCGCCTCCCGCGGATCGTCCGGGAGCCGCAACCGGAGTCCTAGATTCGTTCGAAGTCCGTTCCAAAGGTGCGGGGCCCGGGGATATCCTCTCCGGGCCCCGAAAGGTCGGTAGACGCTGCTGCGACGGAGTTTCAGGACACGGATCACGACGCGGGTCGTCGCGCTCAGCGCCACGGCCGCGATCCTGCTCGGGCTCGCGCTCGTGCTGCTGATCGTCGCGGTCACGAGCCAGCGCGACGCGGCGCGGACGGCGTTTCGCTCGCAGCAGGCGCTCGCCGCCGGCGGTCAACTCGAGAACACGCTGATCACCATCGAGAACGGCCTCATCGGGTTCGTCGCCAGCGGCAAGGAGCAACTCCTCGCACCGACGAACACGGCGTTGCGCCAGTACCCCGTCCAGCGGCGCGCGCTGGAGCGCCTCGTGTCGCAGGACCCGGCACAGCGCGTGCTCCTGCGGCGCATCGCCGGCAAGATCGACAACTACATCACCTTCTGGGTGGAGCTCATCATCCCGCTGGCGCGCCGGGACATCGCCGACGCCCGCAGTCAGCTGACCTCCGACGCCGACCGCCTGCGGCTCGCGAACGTGCGGGCGGATCTCTCGACGCTCTTCCGCGGCGAGCGCGCGATCATCACCGACCGCACGAACCGGGCGGAGTCGCGGTCCGCGCGCGCCATCACGTTCGGCGTCGGCGGCCTCCTGCTGGTGCTCGCCACGGCGATCGGCTTCACCCTCTATCTGCGCCGCTCGATCGTCCGGCCGGTGCTGACCGTCGCCGAGGCGACCGGCCGCCTCGCCGCCGGGGAGCTCGACACGCGCGTCCCCGCCGCGCGCGAGGACGAGCTCGGCATCCTCGCCAACGGGTTCAACGCGATGGCCGACTCGCTCGCGCGCGGCCGCGCGGAGCTCGAGCGCTCCAACAGCGAGCTCACGCGCTCCAACGCCGAGCTCGAGCAGTTCGCCTCCGTCACCTCGCACGACCTCCAGGCCCCGCTGACGACGATCTCGATGTACACCGAGCTGCTCGAGCGCCGGCGCACCTCGCCGCGCGAGGGCGAGAACGACCTCGTCGACGGGATCCGCGAGGCGACGCAGCAGGCGCGCGCGCTGATCCGCGACCTGCTGGAGTACTCGCGCGCCGGCCGCGGCACGCTGCACGTCGAGGAGGTGCCCGCGGGCCTCATCGTCGAGGACGCGCTCGAGCGGCTCGCGGGAGCGATCGAGCAGACCGGCGCGCGGATCGAGGTCGGCGAGATGCCCGTGATCCTTGCCGACCGTGGGAACCTGTGTCGCGTCTTTCAGAACCTCGTGGGGAACGCGGTGAAGTTCACCGGGGACGGCGATCCGGTGGTACGCATAGAGGCCGAGCCCGATGGCGGCCTGTGGCGCTTCGCCGTGCGCGACAACGGCATCGGCATGAAACCTGAGCACACCACCCGCATCTTCGAGCCCTTCCAGCGCCTGCACGGTGAGGAGGACTACGCCGGGACCGGCATCGGCCTCGCCGTCTGCGAGCGGATCGTCGACCAGCACGGCGGCCGCATCTGGGTGCAGAGCACGCCGGGCGAGGGCAGCGTCTTCTACTTCACCGTCCCGGGCGCGCGCGTCGATCCTGTCGTGCGGGCGACGCATCCCGCACCGGCTCGGGCGGGCGCGTGACGGTGGCGGGCGCCCCCATGCGCTGGCTCGCCGCCCTGGCTGCATTGGCCGCGGGCGCGGCGTTCGGCGCCTGCGGCGGGTCCGGCGGCGACGACGCGGTCGCAACCGCGACGACCCCCGTGGTCAAGCAGGAGCCGGGCCCGCCGATCCGGATCGGGACGAAGAACTTCACCGAGGAGTTCATCCTCGGCGAGCTGTACAGCCAGGCGCTGCGGGCGAAGGGCTTCAGGGTCCGGCTGAACAGCAACATCGGCAGCTCGGAGGTGACCTACCAGGCGCTTGCCAACGGCTCGCTGGACATGTACCCCGAGTACGTCGGCACGCTGCTGTCGGAGATCGCGAAGGTGACCAACCGACCGCGCAGCCCCGCCGCCATGTACGCGAAGGCGAAGCAGATCCAGGAACGAAAGGGCTTCACGCTGCTTGCCGCGACGCCCTTCAGCGACTCCGAGGCCCTCGCGGTGACGCCTGCGTACGCGCGCCGTCACGACGTGCGCAGCATCGCCGACCTGACGCGGCTCCCGAAACGGCCGAGGATCGGAGCGCCGAAGGAGTTCCGCTCGCGCTTCGAGGGGCTCCGCGGGCTCGCCGAGATGTACGGCCTCGACGACCCGGACTATCACATGCTCGAGCTCGGAGCCCGCTACCCGGCGCTCGACGACGGCAAGGTCGACGTGGCGGCGGTCTTCACGACCGAGCGCCAGCTCGCCGGCAGCCGCTACGTCGTGCTGAAGGATTCACGCGGGCTCTTCGCGATCCAGCATGTCGCGCCGATCATCAGCAAGAAGGCGCTCGCATCGCACACGCCGCGCCTGCGCCAGGTCATCGACGCGGTGAGCGCGAAGCTCACGACCGCGGCGATGCGGCGGATGAACGGCGCCGTCGATCTGGACGGGCGCACGCCGCGCGCGGTGGCGGCGGAGTTCCTGCGCTCCAAGGCCCTGGTGTAGCCTGCCGGACCGTATGGATGCGAGGATCCGGGTAGCAGTCTGCGACGACGCTCGGGCGGTGAAGTACTTCCTGCGCCACGTGCTCGAGGAGGACGGCGACATCGCGGTCGTCTCGACGACGAGCACGGGTGAGGAGGGGCTCGCCGAGCTCGCCGAGCACAAGCCCGACGTCCTGCTGCTCGACCTCGTCCTGCCCGACGTGCCCGAGCCCGCGAACCTCGTCCGCGACCTGCGCGCGTGCTCGCCCGGCACGGCGATCGTCCTCATCTCGAACATGCCGCGGTTCAGCCTCCAGCAGGAGGCCGAGCGCCTGGAGACCGACGGCTGGATGCCGAAGGCCGCCAAGCCGGAGCTGTTGCGCGACGCCGTGCGCCGCGCGTCGCCGCGCGCGCCGGCGTCGTAGTCAGACGTTCGCGCGCAGGAACTCCAGCGCCGCCGCGCGCTGGTCGGCGGCGCCCAGCAGCGCCGGGTACTCGAGCACGACGAGCGCGGTGCCGACGACGTAGACGTACGGCTCGGCGTGGTGCTCGTCGCCGGGGGACATGCCGGCGACGACCGCTTCGCCGGACGCGCGCCGGAAATCGAGGCCGACGTCGAAGTGCTCGGGCCAGAGCTGGACGCGCCCGGCGTCGGCGAGCTCGGTCCGCAGGACCTCGAGGACGTTCGTCCCGAAGCCGTAGACGTCGGCGAGCGCCGCGACGGCCGCCGCGTCGACGTCGAGCGGCTCGCGCCGCTCGCCGCCGGGGCCGGCCCGCACGAGCTCGGCGCCCTCGACGCGGACCTGCTCGCCGGCGCCGAAGAACGGCGTCCCGAAGCCGCCCCGCGTGAAGCGCAGGCCGATCTTGCCGTTGACGCTCGCGCGCGCGGGCGCGACGACGCGCTCGGCGAGCTCGTGCAGCGTGTCGCGGGTCGCCGCGTAGCCCGGCGGCAGCGTCTCCAGGCGCCGGTAGGCGCCGAGCCAGCGCTCCGCGCACCAGGCGCCGAGCGCGGCGTCGTCACGGGCGAGGTCGTCCCAGAGGACGTCGCCGGTCGCGATCGGCGAGACCACCCGGCGGCCGGCGGGGACGTCGCCGCGGGCGGCGGGATCGTCGGCGAACCATGGCTCCTGCGCGACCGCGGGCGGCGACGGCTCGAGCACGCGCACCTCGTAGGCGCCGCCGACGCGCCGGGAGGCCTCACTGCGGGGATCGCTCATGTCGCGGAGTCTCGCGAACGGCCGATCCGTTTCGCGGCGGCGTAACGCGCGCGCGCCGGCCAGGACATCCGCACCATGGCGACCATCACGCAGACGACCTGGTACCGCGTGGCAGGCCTGGACGAGCTCGGCGAGGGGCGCGTGCGCACCGTCGTCGCCGGCCCCAAGTCGATCGCGCTCACCCATCACGAGGGCCGCTACGGCGCGCTCGACAACCACTGCCCGCACCAGGGCGGCCCGCTCGGCGAGGGCACGATCGAGAACGGGCTGCTGCGCTGCCCGTGGCACGGCTTCGACTACTGCCCGCTCACCGGGGCGCCCCCGGGCGACTTCGTCGACACCGTCGTGACCTATCCCGTCGAGGTCCGCGACGACGGCGTCTACGTCGCCGTCGAGACGACCGAGGAGCACGTCCGCACGGTCACCGACGTCATGGCCGAGACGATGGTCGCCTGGGGCGTCCGGCACGTCTTCGGCATGGTCGGGCACTCCAACCTCGGGCTCGCCGACGCGATCCGCCGCCAGGAGCAGGCCGGCAACCTCACGTACATAGGAATACGCCACGAGGGCGCCGCGGCGTTCGCCGCCTCGGCCTACGCGAAGCTCACGGGCAGGCCGGCCGCGTGCCTGACGATCGCGGGCCCGGGTGCGACGAACCTCATGACGGGCCTCTACGACGCGAAGGTCGACCGCGCCCCGGTGCTCGCGCTGACGGGGCAGGTCGAGGCGCAGGTGCTCGGCCCCGGCGCGTTTCAGGAGATCGACCTCATGGCCGCCTTCGCGCCCGTCGCGGCCTGGAGCCAGACCGTGCAGCCGGCCTCCAGGCACGCCGAGCTCATGACGCTCGCCTGCAAGCACGCAATCCTCAGGCGCGACGTCGCGCACCTCGTCTTCCCCGACGACGTCCAGACGGTGCCCGCGCCCGACGAGCCCGCGGGCGGGCCGGAGGGCCGCCTGACGGCGCTGGACATCACCCCGCCGCGCAGCCAGGTCGACGCCGCGCTCGCGCTCATACGTGGCGCGCGGCGCCCGGTCTTCATCGTCGGTCACGGCGCCCGCACGGACATGGACGCCATCACGGCGCTCGCAGAGCGCCTGCACGCGCCCGTCATCACGACGTTCAAGGCGAAGGGCCAGATCCCCGACGACCATCCGCTCGCCGCCGGCGTCCTGGGCCGCAGCGGCACGCCGGTCGCGAGCTGGGTCATGAACGAGGCCGACCTGCTCGTCGTGCTCGGCGCCTCGTTCTCCAATCACACGGGCATCTACCCGGGCCACCCGATCATCCAGGTCGACTTCGACCCGCTCCAGATCGGCAAGTTCCACGCGGTCGCCGCTCCGGTGTACGGCCAGCTGTCGGTGACCTGCGAGCTCTTCGCCGACGCGCTCGGCGACGACCTCGCGGCGACCGATCAGCGCCCCGACGTCGCCGCCCGGCGCGCGCTGTGGACCGCGGAGAAGGCGCGCCGCGCGCGCGACGATCGCGGGCTCGGCGTCAACAGCGCCGCGGTGTTCGCCGCGCTGACGCGCCGCTGCCCCGAGGACGCCGTCATCGCCGTCGACGTCGGCAACCACGCGTACTCCTTCGGGCGCTACTTCGAGTGCGCGCGCCAATCGGTCCTCATGTCGGGCTACCTCGGCTCGATCGGCTTCGGCTACCCGGCGGCGATGGGCGCGTGGGCGGCGGTCGGCGACACGCGCCCGATCTGCGCCGTCACCGGGGACGGGGGCTTCGCGCAGTACATGGCCGAGCTGCTGACGGCGGTCAAGCACGGGATGAACATCACGCACGTGCTGTTGAACAACGGCCAGCTCGGCAAGATCTCCAAGGAGCAGCGGGCGGGGGAGTGGGAGGTCTGGCAGACGTCGCTGCACAACCCCGACTTCTCGCGCTACGCGGAGCTCTGCGGGGCGCTCGGGATCCGTGTGACCGACGCGGCGCAGCTCGACGACGCGCTCGCGGTCGCGTTCGCCCATGACGGTCCGGCGCTCGTCGAGGTCATGACGGACGCAGACCTCGTGTAGCGCTATGGACGCACCGGGCTTCACGAACCTCCTGATCGTCGTGGCCGTCGCCTTCGCGGTGCCGTTCACGCTCGGGCTGCTGGCGCGGGTGAAGCTTCCCTCCGTCGTCCTCGAGCTCGTCCTGGGCATCGTCATCGGCCCGGCGGCGCTCGGGTGGGTCGAGGTCGATCAGACGATCTCCGTCGTCGCGCTGCTCGGGCTCGTCTTCCTGCTCTTCCTCGCGGGCCTGGAGATCGAGTTCGAACACCTGCGCGGCCGCGTCCTGAAGGTCACGGGCCTGGCGTGGCTCGGGTCGTTCGCGATCGCCGTCGCGGTCGCGGTCGCGCTGAAGGCGGGCGGGCTCGTCCAGACACCGCTGCTCGTCGCGGTCATCCTGTCGGCGACGTCGCTGGGGGTCATCATCCCCGTGCTCAAGGACGCCGGCGAGATCGCGACGCCGTTCGGCCAGCTCGTCGTCGCCGCCGGCACGATCGCGGACTTCGGCGCGATCATCCTCCTGTCGATCCTCTTCACCGGCGAGGGCGGCACGACGGCGACGCTCCTGCTCATCGTCGCGCTGCTCGGCATGGCCAGCGCGCTGTGGCTCGTCATCACGGGCGCCGAGCGCTCGCGCCTCGTCATGGAGGACCTCCGGCACCTGCAGGACACGACCGCCCAGATCCGCGTGCGGGGCGCGATCGTCGTGCTCGTCGCGTTCGCGGCGCTCGCGCAGGAGCTCGGCCTCGAGGTCATCCTCGGAGCGTTCGCCGCCGGCGCCGTCCTGACGCTCGTCGACCGCGACCGCTACATGACGCATCCGCTCTTCCGCGCGAAGCTCGAGGCGATCGGCTTCGGGCTGTTCATCCCGGTCTTCTTCGTCACGAGCGGCGTGCGCTTCGACCTCGACGCGCTGCTCGGGAGCATGGACGCGCTCGTGAAGGTGCCGATCTTCCTGCTCGCGCTGCTCGTCATCCGCGGGCTCCCGGCGCTCGCCTATCGCGGTGACATCGGCACGCGCCGGACGATCGTCGCCGCGCTCTTCCAGGCGACGTCGCTGCCGTTCATCGTCGCGGCGACGGCGATCGGGCTCGAGCTCGACCTCGTCGGCGGCGCCGAGGCCGCGGCGCTCGTCGCGGCGGGGCTGCTGTCGCTGCTCGTCTTCCCGCTCGCGGGGCTGACGATCCTGCGCGGCGAGGGCCCGTCAGGCCTGGACGGCGACCGCGACGTGGCGGTCGGGCCCGACGGTCAGCGAGCGCCGGCCGTCGAGCAGCTCCAGCAGCTCGTCGCCCACGACCTGACGGCGCCAGCCCTGAAGCGTGCGGACGTCCGGCTGCGGTGAGCCGTCGCGCATCGCCAGCACGATCGCCTGGAGGTCGGCGCGGGCGGCGATGAGCTCGTAGGCGAGCTCCTCCTCGAGCGCGCGGGTGCGCACGAGCGCCTCGGCGAGCGAGATGACCGGCGCGTCGAGCGCGCTCGGCTGCGCCGGGCGGCTGCCCTCGACGGGGATCGGCGCGCGCCCGCGCCCGCGCTCGACGGCGTCGAGGATCGCCTTCCCGCGGCGGCGCAGCGTCGCCTCGTTGATGCCGCGGATCTGCTCGAGCTGGCCGATCGCCGACGGGCGCCGCTTGGCGACCTCGATGAGTGCGGCGTCGCTCAGCACGGCGGGGATCGGCCGGTCGTGCGTGCGCGCCGTCTCCTCGCGCCAGACGACGAGCTCGCGCGCGATCGCCCGCAGCTTGGGGTCCAGGGAGTTCACGCGCGGCAGCCGCGCGAAGATGACGTCGGGGTCGCGCTCGTCGGTCACGGCGGCGAGCGCGAGGCACTCCTCGCGCGCCCACCCAAGCCGGCCGCGGCCGGCCAGGCGCTCCTGCAGGGCCGTCGTCGCCTGGAGGATGTGACGGACGTCGTCACGCGCGTAGTCGATCTGCTCGTCGCTCAGCGGCCGCGCGTCCCAGCGGGTGAAGCTCGCGCTCTTGCTCAGGCGCACGCCGAGCAGCTCGTGCAGGAGGGCCTCGTAGCCGAGCTGCGCGCGCATGCCCGCGAAGCCGGCGGAGAGCTGCGTGTCGAAGAGGTTCGTGATGTCGGTCTCCCAGACGCGGCGCAGCAGCGCGACGTCCTGGCGCCCGGCGTGCATGACGATCTCGACGGCCGGGTCGGCGAGGCAGGCCGCCAGCGGGGCCGGGTCGACGGACTCGTCCAGCGGGTCGATGACCTCGATGCGGACGTCGCCGCCGTCGAGCTCGACCGCGACCTGCACGAGGCACAGGAGCGTGCGGTAGCGCCCCTCGCCCATGAACTCCGTGTCGATGCCCAGACGCCCACCGGCCCGTGCCAGTTCGGCGAGCTCGGCGATGTCGGTGCTGACCGCGAGGTCGCTCATGGCCTGGGCGGCCGCGGCGTGGGGAGAGCCGACAGGTGCTACTCCTCGTCCTGGCGCTCGAGCTCGTTGAGGTACATCTGGCGCAGCAGGTAGATCGTGCAGGCGCCGACGACGACGATCAGCGCGTAGAAGACGCCCGTGATGCTCGGGTTCAGGAGGAACGCCACGATCGCCAGGGCGGCGACGCCGGCGGCCGGGCCGATATTGGCCATCATGCGGGCATCACCGTGGCCTCACGGGGCAGCGCGGCGGGGTCGAAGCGCGCGAGCAGGTCGTCGAGCGAGGGCTCCTCGCCGGGTCCGGCGAGGCCGACGGAGGCCGCCAGCTCGGCGCGCACCCGCAGCGGCGACTGGCCCGCCTGCCGACGGTCTGCGAGCGTCACGGCGCCGTGGCGCTTGGCCAGGCGGGCGCCGTCGGGGCCGAGGACGAGCGGCACGTGGGCGTGCGAGACGGGCGGCCCGGCGAGCAGCGCGCGCACGTGCAGCTGGCGCGCGGTCGTCTCGAGCAGGTCCGCTCCGCGCACGATCTCCCCGATGCCCTGCTCGATGTCGTCGATGACCACGGCGAGATTGTATGCAGCGGCGCCGTCGTTGCGCCGCACGACGAGGTCGTCGACGACGCCGCGCTGCTCGCCGAGCTGGCGATCGGTGAACGTCACGACGGCCGTCTCGGCCCGCAGGCGCAGCGCGGGCGGGCGCCCCGCGCGTTCGCGCTCGGCGCGCTGCGCCGCGCCGAGGTCGCGGCAGGTGCCCGGGTAGGCTCCGTCCGGCAGCGGCCCGTGCGGGGCCGACGCGGCCTGACGGATCTCGGCGCGCGTGCAGTAGCAGGGGTACAGCAGGCCGCGGGCGTCGAGCTGGGCGATCGCGGCGTCGTAGAGCGCGGCGCGCTCGGACTGGCTGACGACCGCGCCGTCCCAGTCCAGGCCGAGCGCCGCGAGGTCGGCGAGCTGGGCCGCGGCGAGGCCTGGGCGACAGCGCGAGGCGTCGAGGTCGTCGATGCGCACGACGAAGCGGCCCGCGCGCGAGCGGGCGAAGAGCCAGGCCAGCAGGGCGGTGCGCAGGTTGCCGAGGTGCAGCGCGCCGGTGGGCGACGGTGCGTAGCGGCCGGCGCCGGTGATCAGGGTCAGTGCGCCGAGGTCTGGCGCTGCGCGGCGGCGCGGTCGCCGATCGCGTAGACGCTGACCGTCGGGTGCTCGCCGGTGCGGACCTCGACGATGACGCCGCCGGTGACCGCGAGCTGCTCGCTCACGGCCCGGCCGGCCGTCGCCCGGTCGCCGCGCGACACGCCGGCGGCCTTGAGGAAGCCGTCGAGATCCGGGCCCTCGACGTCGAGGACGTCGAGCTTGAGCTGCTCGACCCGCGCGGCCGGGGCGGTCGCGCCCGGCGCGGCATGGATGACGACGGCGGCGAGGTCGTCGGGTACCCGGTCGGCGCGCTGGACGACGAGGTCGAGGAGCTGCTTGGCCGAGGCGTCCGGGCCGAGCTCGGTGAGCCAGGCGGCGAGGCGCTCGGCGCCGAGCGGCTCACCGGCGATGCGCGCCTCGAGCAGGCCGTCGGAGTAGACCGCGACGGTCGTGCCCTCGGGCATCGGCACGATCGTCTGGCGCTGCCCGGTCGGGAACCCGACGCCGATCGGAGGAGCGGACGAAGCGGTGACCGGCGCATGCGACGACGGGCCGAGCACGAGCGGCGGCGGATGGCCGGCGCTCGCGTAGGTCAGCGTGCCCGTGGCCGGATCGTGGATCGCGGCGAGGACCGTCGAGAAGTCGTCGGCGAGGCGGCCGTCGAGCGAGCGGCCGGCGATCGCGATCGCCTCGCGCGGCGACATGCCGGCCTCGAGGTGCGCGCGGACGGTGAAGCGCACGAGCGTCGTCTTGGCGAGCGCCTGGCGGCCGTGGCCGGAGACGTCGCCGAGCAGCAGGGCGACCTTGCCGTCGGGAAGCGGGAACGCGTCGTAGAAGTCGCCGCCCGCGGCGGGGCCGTCGGCGGGCCGATAGGCGACCGTCGTCATGAGCGCGCCCATGCGGCTCGGCACGGCGGGCAGGAGCGCTGCCTGCAGGAGGCCGATGTCCTCCATGAGCTTCTCGCGGTGGCGCTGCAGGCGCTTCGTGCGGGCGGCCGCGAGGACCGTGTGCGCGCCGAGCAGGAGGACGAGCCCGGCGAGCAGCGCGAGCGCGATCCACATCCACTTCGGGACGACGTTGACGACGTCGCTCACCCGGCTCGCGAGGGTCGGGTTCGGGCTGAGGTTCTCGATGTCGCCGACGGCCGTCCGCTGTGGCTGCGACGTCCGGTCGGCGCCGGTCTTGCGGGCGACGATGCCGAGGATCGCCGTCGATGCGGGCGTGCGCAGCGGCTCGCTCAGCGCCGTGGCGGGTGCCGCTCCGCCGGTGACGGCGTCGGACGTGAGCCTCACGGTGTTGCGGGCGCCACGGGCCTGGGCGCTGCCGCGGTCGCTGGTGGGCTGCGAGCCGGCGCCGCTCGCGGGGCCGGATGCGGCCGGCGTGCCCGTGTCGCCGGACACGCCGGCGACGTTGGTCTCCGCGGGCGTGTCGAGCGGGGCGGCGGCGGCCGCCTCCGCGCTCGTGGCAGGCGGTGAGGACGAGCCGGGGTTGACGGACGTGACGAGGTCGCGGTCCTCGGGCCCGGCAGTGGAGGCCGGCGCCGGCGTCGGCGTCGCCACGGCGTTCTCGGCGGGTGTGGGCGTGCGGGGAGGCTGCTGCTCGGGCGCGGCGACCGGCGGCGGCGGCGCGGGGGCCGGGTCGGCGGGCGTCGGGGTGACGGCGACGGGCGGCGGCGCGCCGGTCGCCCCGTCCTCGGGGCCGGCGGTCGTCGGCGGCGTCGCGGTCGGCGGGTCGACCGGCGGCGTGACGACGGGCGGCGGCGCGGGCGCGGGGGCCGGGTCGGGCGCCGCCGTCGCGGCCGGATCGGCGGGCGGCGCCGGGGTGGCGGGGGCCTGGCGTGCGGTCCTGCGGGCGGAGCTGGAAGTGCTGCCGCGCGCTGTCCTGCGGGCGGCCGGCGCAGCGGTGGCGGTCTGCGCCTGGGCGGCGGAAGCGCCGCCGTCGCGGTGCTTGTCCCTGCCGCCATCGCGGCCGAGCGCGGGCTGTACTGCGAGGGTGGCGACGAGCACCACGCACGCCGACATCTCCAGAAGTGGCCGCTTCCGAGCGTTCCCGTTCATGCGGTCACGCGCTCGCTTTCGAGCGCGTGTGGTCTCCGTTGGCATCCTTACCCTCCGGCATGTGCGCATTGTGCCGTTACCGCGGTCGCAAGTCCAGCGCCGCATCACGGACTTCTAGCACGACTGCCTTGCGATTGCACGCATCGCGTTTGCGACATAACGCAACGGCCGGATTTGGCGCGCTGCTAGCGTGGCACGCCGCATGGCAACCGCCGACGAACCCGAGGCCGCGACACCGGCTCCCTGCCCGCCCTGCCGGGGCACGGGCCAGGTTCTATCGATGCTCGGGGGCGTCTCGTCGCAGGCGCCGTGCCCGTGGTGCGAGGGCACGGGGATGCAGATCCCGGGCCATGACGCCCAGGCAGCGCGCCTCGCCGCGGCCTCCTCCGCCTAGCGCGCGCGGGTCCAACGAACGTCCGCGCGGATGTGGCCCGCCGTCCTGCGGGCGATGACCCCGAGCACCGTCGTGGCGAGCCCCGCCGGGCCGGTCCATCATCTGTCCAGAACCCCGGTCGTTCCTCCGCCCGGCGCCATGCGCCGACCGATGAGGGCCCTGTGAACCAGCCAAGGCGAGACGCCAGGGCCTTCGCATCCTGTCATCCGGATCCTTGGAGGGATTCCCACATGCTGCAGAACCTGCGCAACCGCGCTTCGGAGGAGTCGGGCTTCACGCTCATCGAGCTTCTCGTCGTGATCCTGATCATCGGCATCCTCGCCGCGATCGCCCTGCCGACGTTCCTGGGCCAGAAGGACAAGGCGAAGGACGCCTCGGCCAAGTCCGACGTCCGCAACGCGATCTCCCAGATGGAGTCCTGCCTCGTCGACGATCCGTATGCGACCTGCGCGGCTCGCAGCGACGTCCTGCAGAACGGCGTCACGGTGACCGGAACGGATGCGACGTCGTACAAGATGACGAAGATCTCCGGCTCTTCCAAGCTCACGGACTTCAACATCGAGAAGCTCGGCGCGCCGGGCTCCTACGTCCGCACCTGCGGTGCCAGCGTCGCCGCCGGCAAGGGCCAGGGCGGCTGCCCGACCAGCGGTAGCTGGTAGTCCGAAGCACATCCCGACGTGCACCTGCGGGGCGGGCCGAGAGGCCCGCCCCGCACTGCGTCGTGCGGCGGCCGCCGAGCCGCGGAGGACACCCGACATCCGTCCAGTTCCGGCGCACGGCGCTGCGGGCGGCGGATGCCCCGCGCCGATTGCTGTCGAGACCTCATCACTCGGATCCTTGGAGGGATTCCACATGCTGCAGAACCTGCGCAACCGCGCTTCGGAGGAGTCGGGCTTCACGCTCATCGAGCTTCTCGTCGTGATCCTGATCATCGGCATCCTCGCCGCGATCGCCCTGCCGACGTTCCTGGGCCAGAAGGACAAGGCCAAGGACGCCTCGGCCAAGTCCGACGTCCGCAACGCGATCTCCCAGATGGAGTCCTGCCTCGTCGACGATCCGTATGCGACCTGCGCGGCTCGCAGCGACGTCCTGCAGAACGGCGTCACGGTGACCGGAACGGATGCGACGTCGTACAAGATGACGAAGATCTCCGGCTCTTCCAGCGCCACGGACTTCAACATCGAGAAGCTCGGCGCGCCGGGCTCCTACGTCCGCACCTGCGGTGCCAGCGTCGCCGCCGGCAAGGGCCAGGGCGGCTGCCCGACCAGCGGTAGCTGGTAGTCCGAAGCACATCCCGACGTGCACCTGCGGGGCGGGCCGAGAGGCCCGCCCCGCACTGCGTCGTGCGGCGCCTCGCGGTCGGATCTGCGTCCAGTCCCGCGGCTGCAACGTCCCGGTGGCGCGCCTGCGCGCCGAAGAGCGAGAATGGACGAACGCGGCTTCACGCTGATCGAGTTCGTCGTCGTGACGCTGATCATCGGCGTCCTTGCCGCGATCGCCCTGCCGACGTTCCTCGGTCAGGCCAGCAAGGCGCGCGACGTGCGCGTCGAGTCCGATCTGCGCAACGCGGTCACGCAGATGGAGTCCTGTTTCACCGAGGACGAGACCTACGCGGGCTGCACGACCCCCGAGGCGACGATCGGCAATCAGACCAAGACGGGCTACGTCGCGACGCGGGTCTCGCAGACGGGCACGACGTTCACGATCACGCGCACCGCGGCGAGCACGATCCGCGCGTGCGAGGTCCCGCCGGGCAACGATCGAGGCGGCTGCACGGCCGGCGGTTCCTGGTAGCGCGCAGGGCTTCAAGCGGACACCGGCGCCTGCCGATAGGGCAGACAGAGCACCTGCCGTCCACGAGACCGAGGACACCTCTTCCATGCCCGTCGCACTTCTGCCAGCAGCCACGTTCGGCCTCCTCATCGGGTCCTTCCTCAACGTCGTCGCCTACCGCCTGCCGCGCGGCGAGTCGCTCGCCCATCCGGGCTCGCACTGCCCGTCCTGTGACGCGCCCGTCAAGCCCTACGACAACATCCCGCTGCTCTCCTGGCTGCTGCTGCGCGGGCGCTGTCGCGGGTGCTCGGAGCCGATCGGCCGCCGCTATCCGATCGTCGAGGCGCTCACCGCCGCGCTCTTCGCCGCCGTCGCCGTCGTCCACGCACACGACACGACGATGCTCGTGCTCGGGATCGTGCTGGTCGCCTTCCTCGTGCCGATCGCGCTCATCGACGCCGACCACCGGCTGATCCCGAACAAGCTCACGCTGCCCGCCGCCGTGATCGGTCTCGTCCTCGGCACGGTGCTGGACCCGGGGGGCGAGCTCGAGCGCGTCATCGCGGCCGTCGCCGCTGGGTCGGTCCTCGCGCTGCCGTCGCTGCTGCACCCCAAGGGCATGGGCATGGGCGACGCGAAGCTCGTCGCCGTCCTGGGCCTGTATCTCGGCGCGGCGATCGTGCCCGCGTTCTTCGTCGCGTTCGCCGCCGGGACGCTCGTCGGCATCGTGATCGTCATCCGCAAGGGGATGTCCGCCGGCCGCAAGACGGCGGTGCCGTTCGGCCCGTTCCTGGCCCTCGGCGGCGTCGTCGGCGTCCTCGCCGGCCACGAGCTCGTGCAGGCCTACCTCTCGACGTTCTAGGAGCGCTCCGCCACGCGGCGGAGTAGGCCATTCGTCCGTTCGCCGCCCGTGCGCGGCTGGACGCTCCGGCTCGCGCGGTTTGCGGCCGATGACAGCGACATGGCCCGTGCACGCGCTCGCGAGGATGGCTTCACGCTCGTGGAGACGCTTGTCGCGGCGTTCGTGCTCGTCGTCGGGATGCTCGGCGTGCTCGGCCTCCTCAACGGCGCCCTGCGCACGACGTCGTCGAACATCGAGCGGGTGGGGGCGACGAACCTCGCGCGCGAGCTCGTCGAACGCACCCGTGGCCTGGACTACGACGACATGACCGGCACGCTCGTGCAGACGCGCCTCAAGGCCGCCGGCCTGGGCGCCGGGTCCCCGTGGACGATCGTGCGGCGCGGGGTGACCTACACGATCACCGCCTCGTCATGCACGTACGACGACCCGGCCGACAAGCTCGCGTCGCCGGCGCCGGCCGGCGTCTGCACGCCGCAGCCGGCGGGATCGACCGGCGACTCCAACGGCGAGGACTTCCGCCGCACGACCTTCGTCGTGTCCTGGGTCGAGCACAGCCGGACGCCGCGCTCGCTGACGCAGTCGACGCTCGTCGTCAACCCCTCCGGCGGTCTCGGCCCGCGGATCGTGAGCTTCTCGCCGGTGACGCAGCCGCCGATCACGCTGAACCCCAGCTCGGTGACCATCACCTGGACGACGACGCCCGCGACGACGCTGCGCTGGGTCGTCGACGACGGCGTCAGCTCGGGCAGCTCGACGGGCAGCACGAGCTTCACCACGACCTGGAACATCGGCTCGTCGGGCAGCGGCAGCGAGATCCTCGACGGCGCCTACCAGATCAGTGGCCAGGCCTTCTCCGATCTCGACATCGCCGGCGAGGCCAAGCGCGCGGACGTCGTGCTCAACCGGCGCAAGCCGTACCCGCCGCCGGCTTTCGCCGGGGGCCACGACAGCCGGGTCGGCGACTGGGTCGACCTGCAATGGAGCCCGAACGCCGAGCGCGACGTCCAGGGCTACCGCGTCAAGTGGGCGGGCGCCGACGGCGCGGTCGGGACCGGCGACGACGCGCAGGTCTGCCCGGCGCCGGGCGTGAGCGCGCCGCTGGAGGCCACGAGCTGCGCCGACCTGGCGCCGCCGTCCGGTGCGACGACGTACTTCGTCGTCGCCGTCGACCGCGCTCCGGACAACTCGCTGCGGGAGGGCGACCGCCGGATCCTGTCGATCGGCGCCCCGGGTGCGCGCCCGAACGCGCCGACCGGGCCGCTGACCGCGCAGACCGTCGCCGATCAGCCGAAGCTGAGCTGGAGCGCGCCGTCCTCGGGCAGCGTGAGTTTCTACCGCATCTACCGCGACGGGACGGCCGTCGGCTACGCCGACCGCTACGGGCGGACCTCCGGCACCGCGACGACCTTCGTCGACGACAACCCCGGCACCGGCAGCCACCGGTACTGGGTGACGACGGTCGACGGCGCGTTCAACGAGTCCGACCCGCTCGGGCCCGTGACGTGGACGCCATGAGGCTCGGCGACGAACGCGGCTTCTCGCTCGTCGAGCTGCTCGTCGCCATGGCGATCTCCTTCGGGCTGCTCAGCGCGACGCTCATGACCGTCGAGAACATGGTCCGCAGCGAGCACGGCAACGACCTCCGCAACGACAGCGTGGAACTCGCGCGCAACGCGCTCGACGTCGAGGCACGCCAGTTGCGCAATCTCGCCAAGCGCGTCTCGAGCCCGGTCGTCGACACCCTGTCCTCCTACGACCTCATCTTCCAGACGTCGGACCCGAGCCGCACGTGGGTGCGCTACTGCCTCGACACGACGACCGCGCCGGCATCGGCGAGCCGCGGCCGCCTGTGGACCGGCGAGCTGTCGGTCCCGAACTCCGCCGCCGCCGCGCCGGTGACGGCCGGCATGCGCTCCGCCTGCCCCGGGACGGGCTGGACGAAGACCGCGGTGGTCGTCGACTACGTCACGAACCGGGTCGGGGGCCAGGACCGGCCGGTCTTCAACTACGGCTGCAGCGTCGGCACGACGTGCACGGCGAGCTCGGCGACCTACGACCAGGTCGTCCAGGTCGATGCCCAGACACTCGTCGACACGACCCCGGGCACCGGCCCGGCGGAGGTGCGCGTCTCCAGCGGGGTCTACCTGCGCAACCAGAACCAGGCACCGGTGGCGAGCCTCGCGTGGTCGGCGTCCACGTCGCGCACGGTCGTGCTCAACGGCTCGGGGTCGACGGACTTCGAGGGCCGGACGATGAACTACTACTGGTTCAAGCAGAACAGGCCGACGACGGCGGACATCGACTGCGCCCACCCGACGATCACGGGCAGCGGCGCCCTGCGGACGCTCTGGGGCGCGGCCGGCTTCCTCGGCGAGGGCATCACGCTGAGCCACACGTTCCCGCCGGGCGACGGGCCGGCGGGCACCGCGGTCCCGTTCGGCCTCATCGTCTGCGATCCCGGCGATCGCTACGGCACGGCGGGGATCTCGCCGCAGGCCGCCGTCAACGTCAACATCCCGACCTGAGGACACGAACGTGACCCGCCAGCACCTGCACCGTGAGGACGGCTCGGTCCTCGTCATCGCCATCGTGCTCATGGGCGTCATGCTCGCCGTCGGGCTCGCGTCGTTCGCGTTCGTCGACACGGGCACGAGGCGCGCGAAGGACCAGCGCCAGCGCGAGACGGCGCTGAACCTGACCGAGGGCGTGCTCTACAGCCAGGGGTTCGCGCTCGCACAGACGTGGCCCGGCAACGCCGCGGGCGCGGCCGCGATCCCGACGGTCTGCAGCTCGGCCTCGGTCCAGGCGCTGTGCCCGAACCCGAACACCCTCGCGGCCGGCAACTCGTCGACGCCCGGCGCCGCGAACTTCTCGAATGTCGACGCGTCGTCCGCGGTCAGCTGGACGACGCACATCCGCGACAACGGGGGGCCGCTCGCGGACGCCTTCGACTACCCGCAGGTCGATGCCGCGCAGAGCGGGACCAACGTCAAGACGGGGGCCGTCTACAGCTGCCCGAGCCCGTGCAAGTGGGATGCCAACGGCGACCTCAAGCTGTGGGTCCAGGCGCGGTCGGTGATCGCGGGACACACGCGCAACATCGCGGCGCTGCTCAAGCGCGAGCAGTTCTCCGAGGCCTTCCCGCGCAACGGCGTGACCGCCGGGAGCCTCGAGACGACGAACGAGGGCAACAAGACGATCATCGACTCCACCGGGTCGCAGGTCGTCGTGCGCTGCACGTCGACGGCGGCCTCGTGCACGGACTACAACGCCGGCAAGGACCAGGTCATCCCCGCGGCGATCGTCCGCGATCCCGCGACGCCGTCCGCGATGAGCGCCGCGCAGATCGCGCGCTTCATGGCGGCGGCGAAGAGCGCTAGCCCGTCGACGTACTACACGTCGTGCCCCGTGAGCTACACGGGCACGGTCGTCTTCGTCGATCTGCCGTCGGCGGCGACGACCTGCGACGACGCCAACAGCGCGACGTACAACTCCGCGACGAGTCCCGGGATCGTCATCTTCCCGCGCGGGACGCTGCACATGAAGGGCACGTACTACGGGATCGTCTACATGGCCAACGAGCAGGCGTCGACGGGCGCCGTGCTCACCATGGCCGCGAACTCCGAGCTCTTCGGCGGCGTGGCGATCGACGGGCCCGGACGGCTCGTCGCGGGGCAGGCCAGCGGCAACCGAGCGACGATCACGTTCATGCCCAACGCCTTCAACGCGCTCGCCACGTTCGGCACGACGGGCCTCGTCCAGAACACCTGGCGCGAGCTTCCGCCGGGCTGACGTCGCCCGCAGCGCCCCGCCATCGACGACACTCGGCGGCCGTGCCGACGTCCGCGATCCTGCTCGCAGCCGCAGCCGGCGGGTTCCTCGCCGGCTCGGCGGCGCGCGCGGTCGCCGCCGGGATCGTGGCGCGGCTCCCGGCCCGGCCGCGCCCGCAGCCGGGTCCGGCGTGGCGCCGCCCGCTCGCCGAGCTCGCCACGGCGATCGCCGTCGCGGCGGTCGTCGCGGTCCGCGGCGCCGACGGTGCCGAGCTCGTCCTCGGACTCGTCCTCGTCGCCTTCCTCGTGCCGATCTGCCTCGTCGACCTCGACCATCTCCTGATCCCCGACCGGCTCACGGTGCCGGCGGCGGTCGTGGCGATCGTGCTCGGAACGGCGCTGGACCCCGGCGGCGAGGCGACCCGGATCCTCGCCGGGCTCATCGCCGGCGCGACGCTCGCGCTGCCCTCGCTGGTGCGCCCGCAGGGGATCGGCATGGGCGACGCCAAGCTCGTCGCGGTGCTCGGGCTCTTCCTCGGCACCAGCGTCGCGCCGGCCTTCGTCGCGGCGTTCCTCGCCGGCTCGGTGGCCGGCGGCGTGATCATCGCCCGCAAGGGCGTGGCGGCGGGGCGCAAGACGGCGGTGCCGTTCGGCCCGTTTCTCGCGCTGGGTGGCGTCGTCGGCGTCCTCGCGGGCGACGAGCTCGTGCATGCGTACCTGAGCGCGTTCTAGTCACGGTGGACGTTCGGGGCGACGGGCTGCGGGCCGGCTGGACGTTCAGGCACAGGTGGGCGATGCAGCTGTGTCTCGCGCCCTCCCCGGCCGATGGACGGGGTGCATGGGACGCTCACGCTCCACAACCGTCGTCGGGCTGACGATCGAGGCTGGTCGCATCGCCGCCGCGCAGGTCGCGGTCAACGGCTCCGTCGTCGTGCAGGCGGGCGCCGTCGCCGAGCTGGCGCCCGGCGTCGTCCGCGACGGCGAGGTCGCCGACACCGAGGCCCTGGCGAGCGCGCTGCGCGACCTCTGGCGCGAGCACCGCGGGCTCGACAAGCGCGTGCGCATCGGCGTCGCGAACGCCCGCATCGTCGTGCGGACGCTGTACCTCCCGCCGATCGAGAAGGCGAGCGATCTTGCGACCGCCGTGCAGTTCCAGGCCAAGGACGAGATCCCGATGCCGCTGGAGGACGCCGTCCTGGACTTCCATGCGACGGGCATCGTCGACACGCCCGCGGGGCCGCGCGAGCGCGTCGTCCTCGTGGCGGCGCGGCGCGACATGCTCGTCGACGTCCTCAGCGCGACCCGCGCCGCGGGGCTCAAGCCGATCGGCGTCGATCTCTCGGCGTTCGGCATGGTCCGCGCGCTGCAGCCGGCGGGCGAGGACACGGGCCCCGAGCTGTTCGCCTCGGTCGGCGGGATCACGAACCTCGCCATCGCCGAAGACGGTGTCTGCGGCTTCACCCGCGTCGCCGGCAGCGGCCTGGAGAGCCTCGCGGTCGAGCTCGCGGAGCGCCGCGGGCTGACGCTCGAGCACGCCCGCATGTGGCTGCACCACGTCGGCCTCGCAGAGGACGTAGAGACGATCGACGGCGACGAGCAGATCGTCGCCGACGCGCGCGCGATCCTCGCTGCCGGCGTGCGCCGCGTCGCCGGCGAGATCCGCGGCTCCCTGGACTTCCACTACACGCAGGCCAGCGGCGAGGACGGCGTGCGCCGCGTCATCCTCACCGGACCGGGCGTCGCCGTCGCCGGCTTCGCCTCCCAGGTCGAGCGCGAGCTGGGCATCGAGGTCCAGGAGCGCGTCGTCGCCGGCGCCGCGGGGACGAACCTCTCGCGGCTGGATGCCGCCTGCCTGACGGTGGCGGCAGGACTCGCGGTCGAAGAGCGCCCACACGCATGAAGGCCGTCAACCTCATCCCATCGGACGCGCGCGGGCACCGTGGCATGCGCGCCGGCGCATCGTCCGGCTTGGGCGCGTACGTCGTGCTCGCCGCGCTCGTCCTGGCCGTGCTCATGGGCTCGGCCGTCGCATACACCGGCCGCCAGATCTCCGAGCGCAGGGCCGACCTCGCGCGTACCGAGCAGCGCGCGCACGATGCGGAGGCCAAGGTGGCGGCGCTCGTGTCCTACACCTCCTTCGCGGCGCTCAGCCGCGCGCGCGTCGACACGCTCAACGGCCTGATCGGCGGGCGTTTCAACTGGTCGCTCGGTCTGCGCGAGGTCGCGCGCGTCGTGCCGGCCGACGTCTCGCTCATCTCGCTCGTCGGCACGGCGAGCCCGACCGCCGCGGTCGAGGGCGCGGGCTCGGGCGGCGCGCTGCGCTCGGCGCTGCCGCTGCCGGCGATCGACCTCATCGGCTGTGCGAAGAGCCAGTCCCGCGTCGCCAAGCTGCTCGCTCGCCTGCGCGCGATCGACGGCGTCCGGCGCGTCGCCCTCTCGAGCTCGGACAAGACCGACAACGCGTCGCCCAGCGACAGCGACTGTCGCTCGACGTCGCAGATGCCGCAGTTCCAGCTCACCGTCTTCTTCCAGGCGCCGCAGGGCATCGTCCCCGCGGCGGACGCGACCACTGCGACCACGTCGGGAGGCGCCGGATGACCGCTCAGCGCACCGGCCTCGTCGCTGCGGGCGTGCTCGTCGCGGTCATCGGGGCGTTCTGGGTCCTCGTGCTGTCGCCCAAGCGCGCCACCGTGAGCACGATCGGCGATCAGATCGCGCAGGCCGAGACGCGCCGCGTCACCGCCGAGCGCAACGCGTCGGCGGCCGGGCAGGCGCGCGCCGCCTACGAGCGCGACTACGCGAACCTCGCGCGGCTCGGCAAGGCCGTGCCGGCCGACGACGACGTCGCATCGCTTGTCTACCAGCTGGAGAGCGTCGCACGCGCGAACGGGATCGACTTCCGGGCCCTGAAGCTCGCGGGAACAGGGGCGGACGCCGCGCCCGCGGCGACGCCCGACCCCGCCAAGGACGCGACGACGAAGGACGCGACGACGAAGGGCGCGACGACGACGGATGCGACGACGAAGGACGCGACGGCCACGACGCCGACGCCGCCGGCGATCGCCCAGGCAGCGCCCGGGGCCGCCGTCGGCACCGCCGGGCTGATCGCGCTGCCGTTCACCTTCACGTTCGACGGCGGCTACCTGCCGATGCAGCGGGTGCTCGGCGCGATCGACCGCCTCGCCGACGCGGACGGCGGCGCTCTCGCGATCCGCGGCCGCCTCATCACCGTCGACGGCTTCGCGCTGTCGTCGAGCCGGTTCGGCTTCCCGAAGGTCAAGGCCCTGGTCAGCGCGACGGCCTACATCGTCCCGGCGACCGAGGGCGTCACGGCCGGTGCGACCCCGCAGGGTCCGGCGCCGGCTCCGGGCGCCTCGGGCGACCTTCCGTCCAGCACGGCCACGGCGAGCATCGCGGGAGTCGGATGATGCGAGAGCGACTGCTCAGCGGTCCGCGCAACGTCCTGCGCGACCTCGTCGCCAAGCGCCTGTGGCCCGTCGCGATCCTGCTCGTCGTCGCCGCGGTCGCGGTTCCCGTCGTCATCGCCGGCGGCGGCCACAGCGCCGTGCCCGAGGCGCCGGCGCCGGCGCCCTCCGCAGGCCCCGCCGCCGACGCGGCGATCACCGTGTCGGCGCCGGCCGTGCTCGGGCGCAGCCGGCCGGGACCCGTCCGCGACCCGTTCTTCGACCCGCCGGCCCAGAAGAGCGGCGACGTGAGGTCCCCGTCCACCTCGACGTCGAAATCCACGTCCACGTCGAGCGCGACCCCGGCCGCCGCATCGCCGGGTGGCAAGAGCGCCACGACCACACCGAAGACCCGGCCGGCCGAGTCGCCGCCGAGGTCGAGCGGGGCAGGCGCGCCCGCGCCGTCCGGCGGCCTGAGCGTCCACCGGGCGCGCGTGCGCTGGGGCGCGGACGACGGCGCGGCGGTCCGCGGCCTGTCACGTCTGCAGCCGCTCGGCGGCACCTCGAACCCCGCGCTGCTGTACCTCGGCACGACCGACGATCACACGCAGGCGGTGTTCGTCCTCGGCCCCGGCGCGCTGACCGACGCCGCCAAGGGCCGGTGCGCCGAGCAGACCTGCCGGATCGTGTCGCTGAAGGCCGGGCAGTCCCTGGCCGTCGGGGTCGTCGGCGTGGACGGTGGCCCGGACCGCCGCTACGTGCTGACCGTCGATGCGATCGCGCAGATCGCCGTCGCGAGCGAGTCGGCGGCGCGCGAGCAGCGCGCCCGCGTGCATCCCGCCGGGCGCGGCGTCCTGCGCGCGATCATCAAGGACCGCCCGACCGCCGCGGCGATCGGGCAGTTCTCCTACGACCCCAGCACCGGCGCGGTCGTCCGAATCACCGCTCCCCAGGACCCGCCCGGGACAGCTCCATAGACTCACGGGCCGTCATGGCCCTCCGCCTCATCACCGCCGGCGAATCGCACGGTCCCGGTCTCACCTGCCTCGTCGAGGGCATGCCCGCGGGCCTGACCATCGACCAGGACACGATGAACCGCGACATGGCGCGCCGCCAGCTCGGCCACGGCCGCGGCGGGCGGATGAAGATCGAGCGCGATCGCGCGGAGGTCACCGCGGGCGTGCGCCACGGCGTGACGATGGGCAGCCCGATCGCGCTGCAGATCGCCAACCGCGACTACGCCAACTGGGAAGAGCGGATGAACCCCTGGCCGGTCGAGGCGCAGATCCCCGAGGTCCACCTCCCGCGCCCGGGCCACGCCGACCTCGTCGGGACGCAGAAGTACAACCTCACCGACGTCCGCAACGTCCTCGAGCGCGCGAGCGCGCGCGAGACAGCAGCGCGCGTCGCCGGCGGCGCCCTCGCGCGCACGTTCCTCGCGGCGCTCGGCGTCGAGGTGCGCTCGCACGTCGTGCAGATCGGCAGCGTGCACGCGGCCGGGCGCGCGGGCGCGCCCCTGACCGTCGCCGACTTCGACGGCGTCGACGACGACCCCGTGCGCTGCCTGGACCGCGAGTCCGGCCGCGCGATGGTCGCCCACATCAACGTGCAGCGCAAGGCGAACGAGTCGCTCGGCGGCGTGTTCGAGGTCGTCGCCTTCGGGCTCGTGCCCGGGCTCGGGTCGCACATCTCCTGGGAGGAGCGCCTCGACGGGCGGCTGGCGGGCGCGCTGTGCTCGATCCAGGCGATCAAGGGCGTCGGCCTCGGCGAGGGCTTCGACCTTGCCGGCCTGCCCGGCTCGGCCGCGCACGACGAGCTCTTCTACGACGAGTCCCGCGGCTACTACCGCGAGTCCAACCACGCCGGCGGCCTCGAGGGCGGCATGACCAACGGCGAGCCGCTCGTCGCGCGCGCGGCGATGAAGCCGCTGCCGACCTTGACCAAGCCGCTGCGCTCGGTCGACATCGCGACGAAGCAGCCCGCGCAGGCGCTGCGCGAGCGGACGGACTCCTGCACGGTGCCGGCGGCGGGCGTCGTCGGCGAGGCGATGGTCGCGTTCGTGCTCGCCGATGCCTACCGCACGAAGTTCGGCGGCGACCACATGGACGACGTGCTCGCCGCGGTGCAGGCCTACCGCGAGCGGATCCGGTGGCGGGCTCCCTAGTCTTCATCGGCTTCATGGGGGCCGGCAAGTCGTCGGCCTTCGACGACGTCCTGGACACCGACACGCTCATGGAGGAGCAGCTCGGGATGACGATCGCGCAGTTCTTCGCCGTGCACGGCGAGCGGCGCTTTCGCGGCCACGAGGAGGAGGTCGTACTGCGCGCGCTGCGCTCGGGCGTGCCGGGGATCGCGCTCGGCGGCGGGGCGGTGCTGTCCGAGCGCGTGCGGGCGGCGCTGCGCGAGCACACCGTCGTGTGGATGGACGTCAGCGACGACACGGCCTGGGAGCGCGCCGCCGGCGACGACCGGCCGCTGGCCCGCGACCGCGCGGCCTTCGTGGCGCTGCACGCCGAGCGCCGCCCGCTCTACGAGTCGATCGCCGACGCCTTCCTGCCCGAGGGCGACCGCCTCGTGCGCCGCGCGCTGCCGGCGCTGGAGTCGCTGCGCGACGCGCCCGCGGGCACGAAGCTCGTCTACGCCGCGACGGCCGGCGGCGAGTACCCGGTGTTCGTCGGGCGCGGGCTCATCGGCGGGCTCCCGCGGCCCGGCCGGCGGGCCTTCGTCGTGACCGACGAGAACGTGGGAGCGCGCTACGGCGCCGCGCTGTCGGGGACGCACCACACGATCACGATCGCGGCGGGCGAGGAGCACAAGACGCTCGCCGTCGCCGAGCGCGTATGGCGCGAGCTCGCCGCGCGCGGGATGGGCCGCGACGACCACCTCGTCGCCCTCGGCGGCGGCGTCGTCGGCGACCTCGCGGGGTTCTGCGCGGCGACGTACCAGCGCGGCGTGCCGGTCGTCCAGGTGCCGACGACCGTCGTCGCCCAGGTCGATTCGGCCTACGGCGGCAAGACCGGCGTCGACCTCCCGGAGGCGAAGAACTACGTCGGCGCCTATCACCAGCCGGCGGCGGTCATGACCGACGTCGACACGCTCGCGACGCTGCCGCCGCAGGAGATCGCGGCCGGCTACGCGGAGGTCGTCAAGACGGCGCTGATCGCCGGCGGGCCGCTCTGGGAGCGTGTGGCGGGCGGGGCGCAGGCCGACGCCGAGATCGTCCTCGCGTGCGCGCGCACGAAGATCGGCGTCGTGAGCGCCGACGAGCGCGACGGCGGCGCGCGCCAGCTGCTGAACCTCGGCCACACCGTCGGCCACGCGATCGAGACCGTCACGGGCTACACGCGCTACCGCCACGGCGAGGCCGTCGCGCTCGGGCTGCTCGCCGCGCTGCGGCTCAGCGGGGCCGGCGAGCTGCGCGCGCAGGTGTCGGAGCTGCTGGCCGCCGCGGGGCTGCCGACGACGCTCGACGGCGCCGACCCGGGCGCGGTCGTCGCGGCGACGCGGATGGACAAGAAGCGCGTGGGGGACACCGTGCCGTTCGTGCTGTGCTCGGCGCCGGGGGCGGCGGTGTTCGGCCAGCGGGTGGGGGCGGCCGACGTGCTGGCGGCGGTGGAGGAGCTCGTCGCGGGTTAGGGCGCCGCCGTCTACGGCGGCATTGAGGACGAGAGGTCTGAAACGCCTGGGGCTTCCGCGCGAGCCGGTTTGGCGGGACGGCGACGAGTAGATGTTCATATAGAGCATCTACTCGTCGCCCTCCCCCGCTTGAATCCCGGACGAAAGCCTCGCGGGACCGCCCGAGCGCCGATCCACCCTTCCCTCAGAGCCGCAGTCAGCGCCACGCACCCCGCCGGCCGGCGGGCCTCGCCACCGCGCCCGTCCCCTCGCCCTGCGAAAGTCCACCCCACACATGGCCAACGCCCGCAACCGCATCCACGTCATGCACGGGGTCAACCTCGACCAGATCGGCCGCCGCGATCCCGAGCACTACGGCGGCATGACGTTCCTCAAGCTCGAGCAGGCGATCGACGCCTTCGCGGACGAGCTCGACCTCGACGCGCGCTTCTTCCAGACCAACCACGAGGGCGAATTCGTCGAGGAGCTGCACCGCGTGCGCGACCTCGCCGACGGCGTCATCGTCAACGCCGGCGCCTGGTCGCACTACTCGCGCGCGATCGGCGAGGCGCTGCAGTTCGCCGCCGTCCCCGCCGTCGAGGTCCACCTCTCCGACGTCATGGCGCGCGAGCCATGGCGCCATCTCTCCGTGCTTTCGGAGAACTGCATCGCGACGTTCTCCGGCAAGGGCGTCGAGGGCTACCGCGATGCGTTCGCGGCGCTGAAGGCCGCCCTCAAGGACGCGCCGCCGATGGCCCCCGTCCGGTCATGAGCGCCCGCGCCGACGCCGTGCTCGCCGCCGTCGCCGAGCGCGGGCTCGACGCGCTGCTCGTCTCCAACCTCGTCAACATCCGCTGGCTCACGGGCTTCACGGGCTCCAACGCCGCCGCCGTCCTCGGTGCCGCGCAGCGACGCTTCGTCACGGACTTCCGCTACCTCAGCCAGGTCGCCGAGCAGATCGACGAGGACTGGGCGCGCGAGATCGACAGCGATCTGCTCAAGCGCGTCGCGGGCGGGCTGCCCGAGGGCCCGTTCAAGCTCGGCTTCGACGACGCGCACCTCACGGTCAAGCAGCACGCCCAGCTCGCCGAGTTCGTCGGCGACGACGTCGAGCTCGTCGGTGCGGGCGGGATCGTCGAGGCGCTGCGCGCGGTCAAGGACGCCGCGGAGATCGACGCGATCCGCGCCGCGACGAAGGTCGCCGACGCGGCGTTCGAGGAGGTCGTGTCGGCCGGGATCATCGGGCGGACCGAGCAGCAGGTCGCGCTCGACCTCGAGATCGCGATGCGCCGCCGCGGCGCCTCGGGCGCCTCGTTCGCCCCGATCGTCGCCGCCGCCGAGCACGGCGCGCTGCCGCACGCCGAGCCCCGCGACGTGCCGATCCCCGCAGGGACGCTCGTCGTCATCGACTGGGGCGCGCAGCTCGGCGGCTACGCGTCGGACTGCACGCGGACGGTCGCGACCGGCGCGCTGGACCCCCGCGACCGCGCCGTCTACGACGTCGTCCTGGCCGCCCAGGAGGCGGCGCTCGCCGCCGTGCGCCCCGGCCCGACCGGCCAAGAGGTCGATGCCGTCGCCCGCGCGATCATCGACGACGCCGGGCACGCCGAGCACTTCGGCCACGGTCTCGGCCACGGCGTCGGGATGGAGGTCCACGAGGGCCCGCGCCTCTCGAAGCTCGGCAAGGACCCGCTCGCGGCGGGCAACATCGTCACCGTCGAGCCCGGCGTCTACGTCCCGGGCGCCGTCGGCGTGCGGATCGAGGATCTCGTCGCGGTGACGGCCGACGGCCACGAGGTCCTCACGGGCCTGCCGAAGACGCTGCGCATCGTCGAGTAGCGCCCGCGCGGTGTCAAGCCCCGGCGCGCCCGCGCCGATGGGAGACCGTGGCCCGACGCCTTCGCTCCGCAGCGCCGTGGTGGCTCGCCGCGCTGGCCGGCGTCGCCGCCATGACCTGGGCGGGCCTCGTCGGCTTCGCCTGGAGCGACTACGACAACGAGGCGTCGGCGGCGTTTCTCGCGCTGGGCCACGGCGACGTCGGCGGGTTCTTCGCGCACGTCCCGGTGTACGGCGGCTCGCTCGTGCTGCGCGCCCCGTTCGCCGCGGCCGCGGCGGCTCTCGGCGGCGGCGAGCTCGCGATCTACCGCGCCGTGTCGATCCCCTGCCTGCTCGCCGTCGCGTGGCTCGGCCTCGTGCTCGTACGCCGCCTGGGCGCCCGCGGCGCCTCGACCGGGACGCGCGCGCTCGTCCTCGGCCTGTGCGTCGCGAACCCCGTGACGCTGCGCGCGCTGGAGATCGGCCACCCCGAAGAGCTGCTCTGCGCCGCGCTCGCGATCGGCGCCGTCCTCGCCGCGAGCGACCGGCGCGCCCTGCTCGCAGCCGTGCTGCTGGGCCTCGCGATCGGGACCAAGGCCTGGGCCGTCCTGGCGATCGGCCCGGTGCTGCTCGCGCTGCCCGCCCGGCGCCTGCTCGCGCTCACCATCGCGGGCGCGGTCGCGACCGTCGTCATCGCGCCGATCGTCCTCTTCGCCCCCGACGCGACGGCGCTCGCGAGCACCGCGACGACCACGGGCGTCGCCTTTCAGCCGTGGCAGCTGTTCTGGCTGCTCGGCGAGGCCGGCCACGTCGTCATCGGCGGCGACGGCCTGCCCAAACCGGCCGGCTACCGCGTGGCGCCGGAGTGGCTGCTCCCCCTGACGCACCCGTTCATCGCGTTGCTCGTCGTCCCGCTCTCGCTCGTGTGGGCGCGCGTCCGCGGCGCCGCGCCGCGCGTCGGCGGCGAGCAGCTGCTCGCGCTGCTCGCGCTCCTGCTGCTGCTGCGCTGCATCCTGGACCCCTGGAACAACGTCTACTACGAGCTGCCGTTCCTCCTCGCGCTGCTCGCCTGGGAGGCGCTCTGCCGGCCCGAGCGCCCGCCGGTGCTCGCCGTCGCCGCGACGGTGGCCGTCTGGGCGACGTTCCAGTGGGCGCCGCGGACGCTGAGCCCCGACCTGCAGATGGCCTTCTTCCTCGCCTGGGCGGTGCCCGGCTCCGTCTGGCTCACCGCGACCTGCCTCGGACGCCCACTTCCGACCGCTTTCCGGAGCAAAGCGACGCAACCCAGTCCGTCGCCCGTTTGAGCATTGCGGGCCGGTCGGCCATCGGCTATAGCTCCCGCGCAGAGGTAGGTGACAGCGGCTAACGAGCATTTCGACGCGGTCGTCGTGGGGTCCGGCTTCGGCGGGTCCGTGACGGCGTATCGCCTGGCCGAGGCCGGGCACAGCGTCTGCCTGCTCGAACGCGGCAAGCCGTTTGCGCCCAACTCCTTCCCGCGCTCGCCGCTGGGCCTGAAGTCGCAGTTCTGGGATCCGAGCGCGGGCCTGCACGGGATGTTCAACATGTGGAGCTTCGAGCACATCGACGCGATCTGCGCGAGCGGTCTCGGCGGCGGCTCGCTCATCTACGCCAACGTCCTGCTGCGCAAGGACGAGGACTGGTTCGTCACCGAGGAGCCCGGCCACGGCAGCTGGAAGGGCGGCTACGAGCACTGGCCGGTGACGCGCGCCGACCTCGACCCGCACTACGACCGCGTCGAGCGGATGATGAACGTCCAGAAGTTCCCGCTCGAGCAGGAGCCCTACAGCGCCAACCGCAAGGTCCTCGCCTTCCGTGACGCGGCGCTGGCGCTGGGCCTCGACTGGCGCCTCGTGAACCTCGCCGTGACGTTCCACAACGACGGGCTGCCCGCCGTGCCGGGCGAGCCGATCACCGAGGCGCGCCCGAACATCCACGGCCGCACGCGGCTGACCTGCCGGCTCTGCGGCGAGTGCGACATCGGCTGCAACTACGGCTCGAAGAACACGCTGGACTACACGTACATCACGGCCGCCTGGCACGCCGGCGCCGAGGTGCGCACCCGCCACGAGGTGCGCTCCTTCGCCCCGCGCGACGGCGGCGGCTACACGATCGACTACGTCGTCCACGACGAGGCGAGCGAGGGCACGCCGACCGACACCAGGCGCCTGCCGGTGCAGACGATGACCTGCGACCGGCTCGTGCTGTCGGCGGGCACGCTCGGCACGACGTACCTCATGCTGAAGAACCGCGCCGCGTTCCCGGCGCTGAGCCCGGCGCTCGGCACGCGCTTCTGCGGCAACGGCGACCTGCTGACGTTCGCGCGCAACTGCATGAAGGAGGGCCCTGGCGGCACGAAGGTCCCGCACGTCCTGGACGCCGCGCACGCGCCCGTCATCACGAGCGCGATCCGCGTCGGCGACGCGCTCGACGGCAACGGCGACGAGGGCCGCGGCTTCTACCTCGAGGACGCCGGCCAGCCGGAGTTCGTCAGCTGGATGCTCCAGCTGCTCGACGCGCCGACCTCGGCGCTGGAGCAGATCCCCAAGCTCGTGAAGTTCGCCGGCGACTTCATCACGCACAAGGACACCGACATCGGCGCCGAGATCTCCGGGCTGCTCGGCGACAGCAGCGAGTCCGCCGGCTTCCTCCCGCTGCTCGGCATGGGCCGCGACATCCCCGAGGGGGTCATGTCGCTGCGCAAGGAGGGCCTGGAGATCGACTGGCGCAAGAACGGCAGCTCCAAGGCCTACTTCAACCGCGTCCGCGACGTCTCCGAGCAGATGGCGCACGAGCTCGGCGGCAAGTTCCTCGACAACCCGATCTGGCTGCTGAGCCGGGTCGTGACCGTTCACGCGCTCGGCGGCTGCCCGATGGGCCGCGACGACCGCGAGGGCGTCGTCGACCCGCAGGGCCGCGTCTACAACCACCCCGGGCTGCACATCGCCGACGGATCGGTCATGCCCGGGCCCGTCGGACCCAATCCGAGCCTGACGATCGCCGGGCTCGCAGACCGCTTCGCGGACACGATCCTCGAGGAGATGAAAGGACCAAGCGTGACCGCACCCGAGTCCGCCCATCAGGCCGACGACGAACCGGCGACGACCGTCACGAACACGCCGCCGCCGCCCAGCGAGGAACCCGCCTCGGTGCAGTTCACCGAGAAGATGCGCGGGTTCGTCAGCTTCGGCGAGGACGACTTCGACCAGGGCTTCCGCGCCGGCAAGAAGTCGCGCACCGACCTCATGTTCCACGTGACGGTCCTCATGGACGACATCGAGCGCTTCGTCAAGGACGAGCTGCATCCGGGGACGATCACCGGCCACGTCCAGTGCGACGCGCTCGGCGGGCGGCTCGAGGTGTCGGAGGGCTGGTTCAATCTCTTCGTCGAGGCGGGCGAGCACGGCGAGCGCAAGCTCATGAAGTACCGCCTGTTCCTCCAGGACGGCACCGGCCACGACATCACGCTGCGCGGATTCAAGGAGGTCGAGAACGACCCCGGCTTCGACCTCTGGGCCGACACGTCGACGCTCTTCACGCACATCTACAAGGGCCACATCGCGCCCGAGGGCGACGACCAGGCCGAGATCATCGCCAGCGGCATCCTGCACATCCGCCCGACGGACTTCGCCGTGCAGTGCACGACGTTCCGCGTGCACCCGGCGCATCGCGTCGACGCGATCGCGCGCTTCGGGGTGCTGTTCGCCGGCGACCTGTGGGAGGTCTACGGGCCCGGTAAGCACGGGTGACGACCGCGCGCGCCCACACCGACGAGCTCTTCGAGCTCGACACGGCCGACGGCGTCCCGTGCAACGTCATCCACGTCAAGGGCCCCAAGCCGCCGACGAAGGGCCCGGTGCTGCTCGTCCACGGCGTCGGCGTCCGGACGGAGATCTGGCGCCCGCCGACGCCGTACACGCTCGTGGAGGCGCTCGTCGACGCCGGCTACGACGTCTGGATGGAGACCTGGCGCGCGAGCATGGACGTCCCGAACAACACGTGGACGCTCGACCAGGCGGCGGTCCTCGACCACCCGGTCGCCGTGCGCAAGGTCATCGAGCAGACGGGCGCCGACTCGATCCAGGCGATCACGCACTGCCAGGGGTCGACGAGCTTCGTCATGGCCGCCTGCGCCGGCCTGCTGCCGCAGGTGCGCACGATCGTCGCGAGCGCCGTGACGCTGCACCCCGTCGTCCACCGGATCGCGAAATTCAAGCTCGACCACGTCGTGCCGATCGTGTCGCGGTTGACGGGCTACCTCGATCCGCAGTGGGGCATCCACGACCCGCCCGGCATCCTGCCGAAGGTCGTCACGGCGTACTCCAAGCTTTCCCGGCGCCACTGCGACAACGGCGTCTGCAAGGTCGCGAGCTTCATGTTCGGCTCCAGCGACCCGACGCTCTGGACCCATGAGCAGCTCAGCCCCGAGACGCACGAGTGGACGAAGGGCGAGTTCGGCGCGGCGCCGCTGACGTTCTTCAAGCAGATCGCCAAGTGCGTCGACGCCGGCCACCTCGTCAGCGTCGAGGGCCGCCCCGAGCTGCCGGCGAGCTTCGTCGCCCGGGCGCCGCGGACCGACGCCCGCTTCTCGTTCATCACGGGCGGGTGCAACAACACGTTCCTGCCCGAGAGCCAGCAGCGCACGTTCGACTGGTTCGAGGCGCGCGAGCCCGGCCGCCACTCGCTGCACATCATCCCCGGCTACGGCCACCTCGACGTCTTCATCGCCGAGACCGCCGCCGAGAACGTGCACCCGATCATCCTCGGCGAGCTCGACCGCCCGGCATGACGCAGCTCCCCGCCGTCGCGCCCGACGCCCCGCCCGGCAACGTCTGCGGCAACACGACGTCGATCACGCTCTTCACGACGCTGGCGCCGGCCGGGCGCTTCGTCATGCCGGCGCTGTTCGCCGCGACGCGGGCGATCCCCAAGACGCTCGCGGCGATGGACCGCCTGTCGTTCATCAGCTACGCGAGCTGGTCGGTCGTGCGCGACATCCCCTACAACGGGCTGCCGCAGGCGACGCGGCGCCTGCGCCACGCGCACCTCTTCTTCGAGGTCCACTTCAACGGCAGCTGGGCCCAGTACATCGACTCCTCCGTCCGCGTCCTGACGGCTGGTATGAAGTCCTTCTGGGGCACGTCGGAGACCTTCCCCGGGCCGCTTCCGGCGGGGCCCTTCCAGCGCTTCTTCAAGGTCCACGAGGTCGACTGCGACCACTACTTCTGCGCCTATCCGGAGGCGACGGTGACGATCGTGCGCTCGGCGCTCGCGCTCGAGCAGCGCCTGGACATGTTCGCCCACCGCGCCGCGCTCCTGCAGCCGGAGGCCTTCGACGCCGCCTGGGACGCCTTTCTCGAGGATGCGCAGCAGTTGTTATGAGGACGACGAACCGCGCCGCGAAGACGTACTCGCTGATGGTCCTCACGCCGATCCGGCCCGGGGAGGAGGCGGCGCTGCGCGCGTATCTCGCGGACCTGGGCGAGAGCCCGCTCGCGCGCGTGCCGCGGACGCACATGGCGCGTCTGATCGTCATCGACGACATCCCCTGCCCGCCCGAGCGCCGCGACCTCCACGACCCGCTGGGCGGCGCGTACCTGCTGTTCACGAGCAACTTCGACGGCAGCCTCAACGGCTACCTGTCCGATCTCGTGGCCGCGCTGGAGCCAGAGGCGGACGAGATCTGGGGGCGCTGCATCGGCTGCCCGCGGCCCGCCGCCGGCGCGGCGCTGAAGGCCTACATCGGGCGCAACCAGCTGCAGTCCGGCGTCGTCTTCGCGGCCTACGGCGACGCGTCGGTGCAGCAGGTCCGCGGCGCGCTGGACAAGCGCGAGCGGCTGATCGACTTCGCCGTGCGCGCCCAGGACATGCAGCCCGCGGCGCGCCGCAAGGCGTTCCTGAAGGAGTTCGGGCCGCCATGACCGTCGCGCTCGACCTCGCCGATATCCAGGGCGACATCCTGCGCGCCTACGGCAACGACTACGACTGCACGACGTACGTCTTCCTCCACGTCGAGGGCGATGGCGCGCGGGAGTGGTTCGGCGAGCTCGTCGGGCACGTCACGACGGCGGCGCCGTGGACGGGTGGCAAGCCGGAGACGACGCTGAACGTCGCGCTGACGGCGGCGGGCCTGGAGGCGCTCGGCGTCGCGCGCGAGGTGCTGGAGTCGTGCTCGTTCGAGTTCCGGGCGGGGATGGCGTCGCGGGCGAGCGTGCTGGGCGACACGGGCCCCAGCGCGCCCGACGCGTGGGAGGCCGGCCTCGGCGACGACAGCGCGCACGTGCTGCTCGTCGTCAATGCGCAGACCCCGGAGCGGCTGGCGTTCGCGCTCGGCAAGCTGCGCGCGGCGGTCGCGGCGGCGACCGGGGTGAAGATCGCCGGCGAGCACGACGCGCAATTGCTGGGCGGCGCGCGCGAGCACTTCGGCTTCGCCGACGGGATGGCGCAGCCGGCGATCCAGGGGGCGACCGAGGACAAGGCCCGCGGCGGCGGCCTGCCGCAGAAGCACGGGATGTGGCGCTCGCTGGCGCCCGGCGAGTTCATCCTCGGCTACCCCGACGAGGACACGATGACCGACCGCGAGCGCCGGCTGCCGCCCGCGCCCGCCGACCCGCTCGGGACCAACGGGACGTACATGGTGTGGCGCAAATTGCATCAGGACGTAGCGCTCTTCCGGCGCACGCTGCGCGCGGCCGCGGCGCGCTGGGGCGCCGGCGACGAGCACGCGCTGGCAGCGAAGATCGTCGGTCGCTGGCAGGACGGCACGCCGCTTCAGACGCACCCCGACGGCCCCGACCCGGCCTTCGACCCGTCCGCGCCGGGCGCCAACGACTTTCGCTACGGCGAGGACGCCGGCGGGCGGCGCTGCCCCGTCGGCGCCCACATCCGCCGCTCCAACCCGCGCGACGCGCTCGGCCACGAGGGCACGCTGAGCATGCGCCACCGGATGATCCGGCGCGGGATGCCCTACGGCCCGCCGCTGGCCGACGGCGTGGACGAGGACGACGGGACCGCCCGCGGCCTGATCTTCGTGAGCTTCCAGGCGAGCATCGCGCGCCAGTTCGAGGGCGTGCAGGGGCCGTGGCTCGCCGACGGCAACATCTTCGGCCTCGGGCACGACCGCGACTACCTGCTCGGCGACGCGTCGGGCGGCGGGAAGATGACGATCCAGGGCCGGCGCCCGTTCTTCCTCGCTCCGCAGCAGCCGTTCGTCACGACGCGCGGCGGCGAGTACCTCTTCGTGCCGGGCATCGCGGCCCTGCGCGCGATCGCGGATGGAGGCCTGCGATGAGCTCAGGCGAGAACCCCGGCGGTCCTGATCGCGTCATCGACTGCCTGCACCGGATGGAGACGCAGCTGCGCAACGTCCCGGGCTACCGCCGCGGGCATGCCCGCGGGATCGGCTTCCACGGGACGTTCACCGCGACGCCGGAGGTCGCGGCCCTGACGATCGCCGAGCACCTGCAGGGCGAGCCGGTGGCGTGCGTCGTGCGGCTGTCCAACGGCGGCGCGAGCCCGTACCTCGCCGATCGCTCGGGCCCGAAGACCGGCAACCCGCTCGGACACGCCGTGCGCTTCGAGCTGCCGTCGGGCGACAACTCGACCTGGACGGGGCTGAACCTCGCGGCGTTCCCGCCGCACACGCCCGACGACTTCATCGCGATGGTGACGGCGCAGAAGCCGGCGCTCCCCGGCGGCGGCGCGAACCCGCTCGCGATGGCGGCGTTCGCGCTGCCGCGCCCGCACACGCTCCGGGGTGTGAAGGCCGCGGCGACGCTCAAGCCGCCCAGGAGCTTCGCGACGGCGCGCTTCAACGGCTTTCACTCGTACTGGCTCGTCGACCCGGACGGCCGGCGGCAGGCATTCCGCTTCCGCTGGATGCCGGTCGCGGGGATCCAGGACATGGACCCCGGCGACGACGTCGTGCTGCCGCCGCAGTACGTCGTCGACGAGATCCGCAGCCGGGTGGCGGCGGCGCCCGTCGCGTGGCGCCTGCAGTTCCAGCTCGCCGCTGCGGGCGACCACATCGACGACCTGACGAAGGTCTGGCCCGAGTCGCGGCGGCTGCTCGACGCGGGCGAGCTCGTGATCGACCGGCTGCACCCAGACCAGGAGCTCGTCGAGGAGCTGATCTTCGACCCGACGCGCGTCCCGGCGGGGATCGAGTGCTCCGAGGACCCGCTGCTGCACTTCCGCTCGGAGGCCTACGCCGAGTCACACCGGCGCCGGACGGGGGAGGACAAGCCCCCGATCAGACCCGGCTGACGGCGACCTCGGGCGCGCCGCGCAGGGTCTGCAGCACGACGCAGTAGCGCTCGGTGAGCTTCATGAGCGTCGCGAGCTGCTCGTCGCCGGCGCCGGGCGCCTCGAGGTCGAAGGCCAGCGCGATCGAGGCGAACCCGACGGGCGCGGCGCGGTCGACGGCGAGCGTGCCACGGAAGTCGAGCACGCCCGAGGCGGTGATCGTGCCCGCCGTCACGGGGATCTCCAGCGCCGTCGCGACCGCCTTCAGCGTCACGCCCGCGCAGGCGACGAGCGCCTCGAGCAGCATGTCGCCGGAGCACAGCGCGAGGCCGTCGCCACCGGTCGCGGGGTGCAGACCGGCGGTCGCCAGGGCGCGACCCGTCTGCACCGAGCAGGTGATCTCCTCGTCGAGCGTGCCGGTCGCGGTGAGCGTCACGAGCGCCGCCTCGGGCTCGTCGCGGTAGTGCTGCTTCAGCGGCTCCTGGAGAGTCCGCAGGGCGTCGCGATCCATGGTTGCGGACGCTACCGTGTGCGCGATGCCGACCTGGGAGGACGTCGTCGCGATCGGCACCCGCCTGCCGGGCGTCGAGGTCGGGACGTCGTTTCGCCGGCCGGCGCTGAAGGTGCGCGGCAAGGGGATGTGCAGCCTGCGGACGAACCCGGACGCGCTCGTCCTGCGCGTCGCCGACCTCGGCGAGCGCGAGATGCTCCTGCGCAGCGAACCCGACGTCTTCTTCTCCACGCCGCACTACGACGGCTGGCCCTACGTGCTCGTGCGCCTCGACGTCGTCCCGGCCGACGAGCTCGCCGAGTTGCTCGAGGACGCCTGGCGCGTCTTCGCCTCCAAGCGCGACGTGGCGAAATGGGACGCCGAGCGCGCCTGATTCGTCACAGACGCGCGTAGTTTCGTCACCTTCCGCCTGCCAGCCTGACGCCATGGACGAGGGGGTGCGCCGGATTTGTAAGCCTCAAGCTGACGAACCCGGCGCACCCCCCGACGTGCTGGTCGCGATCGACGCCGCACGCCAGCACGGTGTGGTGTCCTCGCGCCAACTCAACGCGGCGGGTCTGAACAGGCAGGCAATCGCGGTGCGGGTCCGCAGTGCGCGCCTGCACCGCAAGCACCAGGGCGTCTACGCAGTCGGCCATCCCGCGCTGACGCTCGACGGGCGCTTCATGGCCGCCGTGCTCGCCGGCGGCACGGACGCGTACCTGAGCCAGTGGGCCACCTGCGCCCTGGCCGGCCTACTGCGGTGGGACGACCGCCGGCTGATCGACGTCACCGTTCCCGCGACGCGCGACCGTCCCGGCATCCGCTTTCACAAGACCCGCGGCCTGGACCCCCGCGACACCACGCGCATCCGCGGCATCCCGACCACCACGCCCGCGCGCGCGATCCTCGAGATCGCCCCCAAGCTCCTGGACAAACGCCTCAAACGTCTCGTTCGCCAGGCCCAGGCCGAGAACCTCGCCACCATGCGCCAGTTCGCCGAGACGCTCCAGAGAGCCAACGGCCACCGGGCAACGAAACGGCTCGCCGCCCTCATCGCAACCGGATCCGCCCCGACGCGGAGCACCCACGAGGACATCGTCCTCGACCTCATCCTGAGCGCCGGCCTCGAGCACCCCGACGTCAACAAGCCACTCGAGGGCACCCGCTACGTTCCCGACTTCCGCTGGCCCGCCGAGCGCCTCATCCTCGAAGTCGACAGCACCTGGCACGACGGCCGCCTCGCCCAGGAGCTCGACGCCGACCGGCAGGCCGACCTCGAGGCCGCCGGCGAACGCGTCCTGCGAACGACGCTGCAACAGGCCGAGCAGCACCCGGCACAGCTCGTCCGCAGACTGAGCGCCGCAGGGGCGCCCTACACTGACTGGCGCTCATGATCACGACGAACCAACTCAAAAACGGCAATCACATCGAGGTCGACGGCACGATCTTCAAGGTCCTCGAGTTCCAGCACGTAAAGCCCGGCAAGGGCGGCGCGTTCGTCCGCACGAAGCTGCGCCGCACCTCCGACGGCAACGTCATCGACAAGACCTTCCGCGCCGGCGAGAAGTTCCGCTCGGTCCGCACCGAGGCGCGCAAGATGCAGTTTCTCTACTCCGACGGCACCGACGCGCACTTCATGGACGCCGAGAGCTACGAGCAGCTCGCGGTCCCGCTGGCCGGCGTCGCGGACGCCCTGCGCTGGACGAAGCCCAACGACACCGTCGACGTGCTCTTCATCGACGACGAGCCCGGCGACCTCCAGCTGCCGTCGTCCGTCGAGCTCGAGGTCACCGAGACCGAGCCCGGCCTGCGCGGCGACACGGCATCCGGCGGCGGCGACAAGCCCGCGACGCTCGAGACCGGCGCCACGATCCGCGTCCCGCTCTTCGTCAACGTCGGCGACCGCGTGAAGGTCCAGACGGCCTCGGGCGCCTACATGTCGCGCGCCTGACGACCGCTCTTGTCGCGCCGCTCCGACCAGCGCCGGGACGCCGTCTTCGCGCTCTACCAGGCCGACGTCACCGGGCGCGAGCTCGAGGACGTCCTCGAGCCCAACGCCTCGATCTTCACGCGCGCGCTCGTCTACGCCGCCGATGATCGCGGGGAGGAGCTCGACGCGCTCGTCGCCCGTCACGCCAAGGGCTGGACGATCGACCGCATCGCCCCGCTGGAGCGGGCGATCATGCGCATCGCGCTCCTGGAGATGTGCCATCCCGACGCCGCGCCCGCCGACACGCCGATCCCGCCCGAGGGCGCGATCGACGAGGCCGTCGAGCTCGCCAAGACGTACTCCGGCGCCGACGCACCCGGCTTCGTCAACGGCATCCTCTCCGCCGTCCACCGCGAGATGGGCAAGAATCCCGCGGGATGACGCCCGACGACGCCACGCTCGACGAGCTCGTCGCCCGCCTCGAGCGGGCCGCCGAGCAGCTGCGCTCGGGCGACCTCAGCGCCGACGCGGCGGCGACCGTCGTCGAGGACTGCGCCGCGCTCGCGTCACAGGCATCGGCCGAGCTCGAGCGCCGCGCCCGCGACGCCGGGCGCGACCCGTTGCCCGGTCAAGACAGCCTGCTCTAGTGGCGGTGGGGTACCCCGACGAGCTGCGGCTGCTCATCGAGGAGGAGCTCGAGCAGCTGAGCTTCGCCCAGGACCCGCTCGCCGACGGGCTCGTCGAGGCCATGCGCTACAGCGTCCTCGCCGGCGGCAAGCGCATCCGCCCCGTGCTCGCCCTCGCGACCGCCCGCGCGATCGGCAGGGACGCGCGCGACCTGCTCCCGCTGGCCGCCGCGATCGAGCTCATCCACACCTACTCGCTCATCCACGACGACCTCCCGGCGATGGACGACGACGACATGCGCCGCGGGCGCCCGACGAACCACGTCGCCTTCGGCCAGGACGTCGCGATCCTCGCCGGCGACGGGCTCTACGCCGAGGCCTTCCGCCACCTTTTGTCCCATCAGCGCGGCGAGCCGGCCGACGTCCTCGCGGCCGTCTGCGAGCTGGCCGCGGCGACCGGCGTCAACGGAATGGTCGGCGGGCAGTACCTCGACGTCGCCGGCGTCCAGCCCGACGAGGCCGACCCGGCGCGCGCGCTGCGGCGCCTGCACGAGCTCAAGACCGGGAGATTGATCGGCGCGTCGGTAGAATGCGTACTGCTCATAGCGGGCATGCGCCGCCCAGTGACAACCGCGTATTGCGACTTCGCCTCCGAGCTTGGGGTCCTCTTTCAGATCGTCGACGACATTCTCGATGTGACCGGCACGGACGACGCGCTGGGTAAGCCCCAGGGCAGCGACGAGCGCCATGGCAAGCGCACCTATGTGACCGAATTCGGGTTGGAGGGGGCACGCGAGCTCGCCGCGCGCTCCCATCGCCAGGCCCGGGCCTCGCTCGCGCAGGCCGCCCCCGCCGGGGCCCCCGAGCTCGAGCAGATCACCGACTTCATCGCCACCCGCAGCTCCTGAACGACATGACCCCGCTTCCGATCCTCCACCGCATCAATCGCCCGCAGGACCTGCACCCGCTCTCCGAGCAGGAGCTCGTCCAGGTCGCCGACGAGGTCCGCGCGCACATCATCTCGACGGTCGGCGAGATCGGCGGCCACTTCGGCGCGAACCTCGGGACCTGCGAGCTCGCGGTCGCCCTGCATTCGCTGCTGGACTCGCCGCGCGACAAGATCCTCTGGGACGTCGGGCACCAGGCCTATCCGCACAAGATCCTCACCGGCCGCCGCGAGGCGCTGTCGACGATCCGCCAGTACGGCGGCCTCGCGCCCTTCTGCTCGATCCCCGAGTCCGAGCACGACATCATGGGCGCCGGCCACGCCTCGACGTCGATCGGCTACGCGGTCGGGCTGAAGGAGGGGATGAAGCGCATGGGCGCGCCGGACAGCGGCAAGGTCGTCGCGGTCATCGGCGACGGGTCGATGACCGGCGGCGTCGCCTTCGAGGCGCTGCACCAGGCCGGCGGCGCCGGGACGCCGATCGTCGTCGTCCTCAACGACAACGGCATGTCGATCGCGCCGAACGTCGGCGCGCTGTCGCGCTACTTCACGCGCGTCCGGCTGAACCCGAAGCTCTGGCACACGCGTGAGACCGTCGAGGAGCGGCTGAGCGAGCTGCCCGGCGTCGGCCCGCATTTCGAGCGCTTCGGCCCGCAGCTGAAGGAGTCGATCAAGGCCTTCTGGGCCCCCGGCCTGCTCTGGGAGGAGCTCGGCTGGGCCTACACGGGCGTCATCGACGGCCACGACGTGCACGCCCTCCGCGCCGCGCTGCGCAGCGCGTTCGCGGCCCAGCGCCCGGTCGTCGTCCACATCGCGACGGTCAAGGGCAAGGGCTTCGCACCCGCCGAGGACGGCGGCCAGGAGGGCCAGGAGCGCTGGCACGCGGCGAAGCCGAAGTCGATCCGCGGCGGCGTCGCGATCCCGACCGCCCGCATCGACCCCGCCGCGCCCGTCCGCCCGCCGCAGTACACCGGCGTCTTCGGCAACGCGCTCGTGGACGAGTGCCGCCGCGACGCGCGCGTCGTCGGGATCACCGCGGCGATGAACACCGGCACGGGCCTGGACATCCTCCAGAAGGCGATGCCCGAGCGCTACTTCGACGTCGGCATCGCCGAGCAGCAGGCGATCCTCTTCGCCGCCGGCCTCGCGCTCGAGGGCGTCAAGCCCGTCGCGGCGATCTACTCGACGTTCCTCCAGCGCGCCTACGACCAGATCGTCCACGACGTCTGCCTCCAGCGCCTGAACGTCGTCTTCGCGCTCGATCGCGCGGGCCTCGTCGGCGACGACGGCCCCACGCACCACGGCGTCTTCGACATCGCCTACCTGCGCCCGCTCCCGAACATCGTCCTGATGGCGCCGCGCGACGAGGCGATGCTCGTCCACATGCTGCGCACCGCGCTCGTCTACGACGACGGCCCGATCGCGCTGCGCTACCCGCGCGGCGAGGCGCGCGGCGTGCCGCTGCCCGCCCGCCCGCACACGATCGAGATCGGGACCGGTGAGATCCTGCGCGAGGGCGACGGCAGGGTCGCGATCGTCGGCTACGGGACCGGCGTCGCGAAGGCGCTGGAGGCGGCGGTCCTGCTCGCCGAGAGCGGCATCGAGGTCACGGTCGCCGACGCGCGCTTCGCCAAGCCGATCGACGCCCCGCTCATGGCGCAGCTCGCCGCCGAGCACGACCTGCTCGTGACGGTCGAGGAGGGCGTGCTGGCGGGCGGCTTCGGCAGCGCCGTGTGGGAGGCGCTGGACGAGATCGGCGCACACGGTGCGCGGATCCTGCGCGTCGGGCTGCCCGATCGCTTCGTCACGCACGGCACGCCGGCGCTCCTGCACGCCGAGGTCGGGTTCACCGGCCGGCGGATCGCGGAGCGCATCGAGGCCGCGGTCTCCGATCGGGCGATTGCCGGGACCTAGGCCCTGGACGGCGCCGGCGGCCGCGCTGGCCGCGCTCGTGCTAGCGCTCGGCGCCGGGGGTTGCGGAGAGGCCGTTGCGGTCGAGCCCGTGCGCGTCCTGCAGCTCAGCCCGGCGACGGTCCTGCCGCCCGCCGGCGGCGCGCGCAACGCGATCGGCGTCGCCGCCTCGCTGAGCCGGGCAGCGGTGACGCCCGCGCAGGCGGCGGCCGCCGCGTGGCCGGTCGTGCAGGTCCCGAACGTCGGCTCGATCGCCCTCGATGCGCCCAACGGCGGCCGCCTCGTCAACGGCCTGCAGCTGCCGGCGCAGGGGCTGTACTGGGTCACCTGGGACGGCGTCCTCGGCCGGAGCCCGAACCGCGCCGACCGCCGCTGGGGCAGCGATCGGCTGATCGCCTTTCTCGTGACCGTCCTGCGCGACTACCGGATCGCCCACCCGACGGCCCCGCGGATCCTCGTCGGCGATCTCAGCCGGCCGTTCGGCGGCCCGTTCGGCAGCGACTTCGGCGGGCTCGGCCACGCCTCGCACCAGAACGGCCTCGACGTCGACGTCTACTACCCGCGCGCCGACCACGAGCTTCGCGCGCCGGCGGGGCCGCGGGACGTCGACCACGTCCTCGCGCAGGATCTCGTCAGCCGCTTCGTGGCCTACGGCGCGCAGTTCGCGTTCGTCGGCCTGCACGTGGGGCTCGGCGGGCCACCGGCGATCGTGCAGGCGATCGCCCACCACGATGACCATGTCCACGTGCGGATCGCGAATGCGACCCCCCGCGGCTGAGCCGCCCGGGCCGGGACATGAAACGGCCCGCCGGGGGGGACGGGCCGTCTCGGGGAGGAGAGACACTGCTATGTGATTGTCGTCGTACAGCGCACGGCGGGCGCCCATTCACAGGTGGTCCCCTTGGCAAGGACCGGCCCTACCGTGCTGCTTGAAGTGTCCTGGCTGGCCGGCCAGCCGTGCGTGAGAGAGGTCACACAGCAGCGCGAGGGGTACCGTTGCTCCGTGGCTCGCGTACGGCTGGACACCCTGCTGGCCGAACGCGGCCTGTTTGCGTCGCGCTCGCGCGCCGCGGCCTCGGTGATGGCGGGCGAGGTCCGGCTCGGCGGCGGCGACGGCGCGCGCGCCGAGAAGCCCGGGCAGCTCGTGGAGCCCGACGTCGCGGTGGCCGTCGACGAGCGCCCCCGGTTCGTCTCGCGCGGCGGCGTGAAGCTCGCCAACGCGCTCGCGGCGTTCGGGCTGGACCCGGCGGGCCGCCACGCGCTCGACGTCGGCGCGTCGACGGGCGGCTTCACGGACTGCCTGCTGCAGGCCGGCGCGGTCCACGTCGTGGCCCTCGACGTCGCCTACGGCGAGCTCGGATGGGGGCTGCGCAACGACGAGCGCGTCACGGTGATGGAGCGCTCCAACGCGCGTGCGCTGGCCGCGGCGGACCTGCCCTACGCGCCCGATCTCGTCGTCATGGACCTCTCGTTCATCTCGCTGACGAAGGTCCTGCCGGCGGTGCTCGCGACGCTGGCCGAGCGCCACGACGTCCTGGCGATGGTCAAGCCGCAGTTCGAGGTCGGCAAGGGGCGCGTCGGCAAGGGCGGCGTCGTGCGCGAACCCGATCTGCGCCGTGAGGCGCTCGTCTCGGTCGCGAGCTTCGCGCGTGGGCTGGGCGCGAGCGTGCTCGGCTTCGCCTCCTCGGGGCTGCCGGGGCCCAAGGGCAACCGCGAGAGCTTCGTGTGGCTCGCCGAGGGCGGCCGCGAGGGCGCGCTCGAGGACCTCGAGGCGGCGGCTCGGACGGTCGAGCCGTGAGCTGCATCGCTGCCGCCGCGGTGCTGACGCACAACCGCCCGCACGAGACCGGGGCGCTGCTCGAGCGGCTCATCGCCGCGGCCCGCGAGCACGGCGTGGCGCTGCACTTCGACGCCGACGAGACGGCGAAGCTCGGGCTCACGGGCGACGACACGGTCGTCGTGAACGCCACAAAGCGCGCGCCCGTCGACCTCTGCATCGTGTTCGGCGGGGACGGCACGATCCTCAAGGGGCTGCGGCGCTACTGCGGCACGGCGGTGCCGGTGTTCGCGGTGAACTTCGGCGAGGTCGGCTTCCTCGCCGCGCTGGAGCCCGAGGAGGTCGAGGAGTTCGGCTTCGGGCGCGTGTTCGCGTGCGACTTCGACGTCCTGCACCTGCCGGCGATCGCGATGGAGACCGGCAACGGCCTGTCGAAGGCCTTCAACGACGTGTCGGTGCACCGCAAGATCGGCGCGCGCGTCGCGCAGCTCGCCTACGGCGTCGAGGGCGAGGAGGTCGGCTCGGTGCGCTGTGACGGGCTCGTCATCTGCACCCCGGCCGGCTCGACGGGCTACAACCTCGCCAATGGCGGCCCGGTGCTGGCCTGGGGCGTGGAGGGCTTCGGCGTGTCGTTCATCGCGCCGCACTCGCTGACGGCGCGCGCGCTGGTGGTCGCGCCGGGCGACACCCTGCGCGTCACCAACCACGGCCGCGACGCCGTCGACGTGTCGATCGACGGCCGCCCGACCTGCGAGATCGCCCCCGGCGAGGTCCTGCGCGCGCGCTTCGAGCCCGACGCCGGGCGGCTGGCCCAGCTCCCGGGGGCGTCCTTCTACCGGCGCCTGCGGGCGAAGTTCGGCCGCCTGTCGTCGTAGGCGTGGCGCAGGCCTCGCAACAAACCCCCGCACTTCGCCACAACTCTCCCCGAACGCCCCGGATCCGTCGGGCGCCGCTGGTACACCGTGACGATGCTCACCGAGCTGCGTGTCGAGAACCTGCTCCTGATCGAATGCGCCGAGCTGCGCCTCGCGCCGGGCCTGAACGTCCTCACGGGCGAGACCGGGGCGGGCAAGACGGTGCTCGCGCACGCCCTCGACCTCCTGCTCGGCGGGCGCGCGAAGCCCGCGATCGTGCGCCCGGGCGCGGCCGAGGCCTACGTCGAGGGCGTCTTCGACCTGCCCGACGCCCTGCGCGGCGAGCTCGGCGAGCGCCTGCCCGCGGGCGCGGAGGAGCTCGTGCTCGCGCGCCGCATCGGCGCCGATGGGCGCACGCGCGCGCTCGTCAACGGGCGCGCGGCGACGGTCGCCGACCTGCGTGCGCTCGCCGAGCCGCTGATCGCGTTCTACGGCCAGCACGAGCATCGCCGCCTCACGCTGGCGGGTGCGCAGCTCGAAATCCTCGACGGCTTCTGCGGCGCGGCGCAGCTCGCCCGCCGCGAGCAGGTCGCCGCCGCGTACGAGACGGCGCGCGCGACCGAGCAGGCGCTCGGCGACTTGCGCGCGCTCGCCGGCGCGCGCGAGCGCGAGCTCGACCTGCTCGACTTCGAGCTCGCCGAGATCGACGACGCCGACCCGAGCGAGGCGGAGGCCGCGGCGCTCGTCGAGGAGCGTGAGCGGTTGCGCCACGTCGAGGTCCTGGCCGGTGCGGCGCTCGGCGCCGCCGAGGCGGCCGGTGCCGACGAGGGCGGGATCGCGAGCCTGCTGGCCGCCGCGGGGCGCGGGCTGGCGACCGCCGACGGGATCGACGCCGCGCTCGACGCGCTCGGCGAACGCTGGCGCGGCCTGCAGCTCGAGATCGGCGAGCTCGGCCGCGAGCTGCGCGACTACGCCGACGCGCTGGAGCCCGAGCCCGGGCGCCTCGATGCCGTCGAGGAGCGCCTGGCGGTGCTCGAGCGCCTGCAGCGCAAGCACGGCGGCTCGATCGCCGGCGTCCTCGCGCACGCGGAGCACTGCCGCGCCCGGCGCGCGGAGCTCGCGAGCGCCGAGGTCGCGATCGAGGACGCGATCGCGCGCCGCACCGCGGCGCAGGCGACGCTGCGGGAGGGCAGCGCCGCGCTGCACAAGGCCAGGGCTGCGGCGGCGCCGCGGCTCGCCGCCGCCGTCCGCGAGCGCCTCGGCGAGCTCGCGATGCGGGGCGCCGCCTTCGAGATCGAGCTGACCGACCGCGAGCCCGGCGCCGCCGGCGCGGACAACGTCGAGTTCCTCATCGCCCCGAACCCCGGGGTCCCGGCGGGGCCGCTGCGCGACACGGCCTCCGGTGGCGAGCTGTCGCGCGTCATGCTCGCGCTCATGGGCGTCGCGGCCCGCGCCGGCGGGGCGGGCGGGCGGACGCTCGTCTTCGACGAGGTCGACGCGGGCATCGGCGGCCAGACCGCGCACGCCGTCGGGGACGCGCTGCGCGACCTCGCCGCGGGGCGCCAGGTCCTCTGCATCACCCACCTGCCGCAGGTCGCCTCGCTCGCCGCGCGCCACTTCTCGATCGCCAAGGACGCCTCCACGACGCCGGCGCGGACGACCGTCACCGAACTGCGCGACGCCGACGTCGTATCCGAGCTCGCCCGGATGCTCGGCGGCGCGGACGACGGCGCCGACGGCGCGGCGCGCCGGCACGCAGAGGAGCTGCTGAAGGCCGCCTGAGGCCGAGCTAGGACTTGCGGGCGGCGGGCGGCGACGGCGACGGCGCCGCGGCCGGGGCGGGCGGCGGGTCGTCGATGCGGTGCCAGACCGTCTGCTGCTGGAACGGGATCTCGATGCCCTCGGTGTCGAAGGTCTCCTTCAGGCGCTGGCGCAGCTCGCGGCTGACGCTGTACTGGTCGCTCGGCCGCGTCTTGACGACGAGCCGGATGACGACGGAGTGCGGGCCGAGGCTCTCGACGCCCCAGACCTCGGGCTCCTCGAGGATGTCGTCGCGCTCCTGCCACAGCTCGTCGGCGACGCGCTTGATGACCGCCTTGGCGTGGTCGATGTCCGTGTCGTACGCGACGTCGATGTCCAGCAGCGACCGCGACCAGTGCTGGCTCTTGTTGCCGACGCGGCGGATGTCGCCGTTGGGCACGTGCCAGACGGTCCCGTCGACGGACCGCAGCCGCGTGGTGCGCAGCGACACGGCCTCGACGGTGCCGGAGGTCTGCTGGTCGAGGTCGACGATGTCGCCGACGCCGAACTGGTCCTCGACGAGGATGAAGAGGCCGGAGAGGAAGTCCTTGACGAGCGCCTGCGAGCCGAAGCCGATCGCCAGGCCGAGCACGCCGGCGCCGGCCAGCAGCGGGGCGAGGTCCAGCCCGACCTCGCCGAGGACGAGAAAGCCCGCGATCGTGAAGATGACCGCGCTCGTGACGCTGCGCAGGACGCTTGTGAGCGCGTTGATGCGCTGCTCGGCGCGCAGGCTCGTCACCTCGGTCTCGAGCAGCACGGCGGGCGCGCGGCGACGCACGGCGCCGATCCGCTCGCGCACGGCGCCTGAATGCAGCGTTCGCAGGAAGCGCCTGATCGCCCGCGTGACGAAGCGGTTGACGATCAGGGCGCCGATGACGATGACGAGGATCGTCAGCGGCTTGCCGATGAGGAAGTCTGCGATCTCGGCCAGCGTGCGGTTCTCCGTCCGGTTGAGGACCTCGCGGCAGAAGAAGCCGGGCGGGTCCCCGCAGACGGAGTTCAGCCGGTCGGTCGAGACCGCTGCGAGCGGTGTCAGCACGACGCCGGACACGCTAGCAGGCGCCTCCCGGCCAACACCGCTCCCGGGACGGGGACACTTCGCAAAGCCTTAACCGCCGCATCTACACTGCCCCGATGGCCATCGCCGTCGCCAGGGAGGTCTCCGGTCCCGCACGCCTCGGCCGCCGCACCAAGCGCCTCGTCAAGACGTTGCGGCCCGGGGCGGTGGCGATCCTCGACCACCGCGATCTCGATCGCGTCTCCGCCGAGGACCTCATCGCCGCCGGTGTCGTCGCGGTGTGCAACTGCAGCCCGTCATCGACCGGTGCCTACCCCAACATGGGGCCGCTACTCCTCGTCCAGGCCGGGATCCATCTCGTCGACCTGTCCGACGACCTGCTCTTCAAGCGCGCGAAGGACGGCGAGAAGATCACCGTGCGCGGCGGCGACGTGCTGCAGGGCGAGAAGGTCCTCGCGCACGGCGAGGTCCAGGAGCCCGCGACGGTGCGCGCGGCCACCGACGAGCGCCGCCGTGAGATCGGCGAGGCGCTCGAGGCCTTCGCGCAGAACACGATCGAGCACATGCTCGAGGAGCGCGAGCTGCTCTCCGGGCGCATCGAGCTGCCGCACTTCGACACCGACTTCCGGGACCGGCCGGCGCTCATCGTCGTGCGCGGTGTCGACCACCAGAAGGACCTCCGTGCGCTGCGCCCCTACATCCGCGACGTCAAGCCCGTCCTGCTCGCCGTCGACGGCGGCGCGAACGCCATCCTCGCCGAGGGCTTCAAGCCGAGCATGATCGTCGGCGACATGGACTCGGCGACGGAGGAGGCGCTGCGCTGCGGCGCCGAGCTCGTCGTCCACGCCTATCCCGACGGCCGCGCGCCCGGCCGCGACCACCTCGAGGAGCTCGGCCTGCCCTACAAGCTCGTCCCCGCGCCGGGCACGAGCCAGGACGTCGCGATGCTCATCGCAGCGGAGAAGGGCGCCGAGCTGATCGTGTCCGTCGGCTCGCAGTTCAACCTCGTCGAGTTCCTCGACAAGAACCGCCGGGGGATGGCCTCGACCTTCCTCACCCGCCTGCGCCTCGGCGAGATCCTCGTCGACGCCAAGGGCGTGAGCCGCCTGTACCGACCGCAGCCCGGCGTCTGGCCGCTGGTGTTCGTGGCCTTTGCGGGGCTCATGTGCCTCGTCGCGATCGTCGCGCTGACGCCCGCGCTGCGCGACGTCGCCGATCTGCTGTGGCTGAAGCTCGAAGTGGTCCTCGGGCTCGAATAGCCGCGCATGTTCGACGTCCGCTACCACGCGCTGTCGCTCGCGGCGATCTTCATCGCGCTCGTCGTCGGCCTCCTGCTCGGCGTCGCGATCGGCGACAAGGAGCTCGTCTCGTCCGCGCGCAACGACGTGCGCAACTCGCTGCGCCGCGACGTCGCGCAGGCCAACAACGAGCGCGACGACGCCCGCCGGCAGGTCGCCGACCAGCAGCGCTACGCCGACGCCGCGTACCCGATCCTCACCGCCAACCACCTGCGCGGGCGCAAGATCGGGCTGATCCTGCTCGGCAGCGACAAGGATGCCCCGGACTTCGTGGACAAGGCGCTGGGCCCGTCGGGCGCCGACCTCAAGGTCGTGGCCGTCGTCCGCGACAACGTCGACCTCCAGCAACTCGCCAGCCGCGCGGGCGGCACCCGCTACGCCGCGCTCGGGCGCAACCCCAAGCTGCTCGACGACTTCGCGAAGCGGATCGGCATCCAGATCGTCACGGGCGGCAAGCTCGTCGAGAACGCGCGGACGGCGCTCATGAGCTCGCTGAGCGGCAAGCTCGGCGGCCTCGACGGCGTCATCGTCCGGCGCACGACGGACAAGCCGCCCGCCGACAAGGACGCCGCCGACCGCCTCAGCCGGATGGAGGACGGCATCGTCGCCGGGCTCGTCGCGACCGGCGTCAACGCCGTCGGGATCGAGGAGCGCAACAGCGATCCGTCGTTCGTGAGCTGGTATCGCGACCACGACCTGTCGAGCGTCGACAACGTCGACGAGTCCGCGGGACGGGCGGCGCTCGTCTTCGTCCTCGGAGGCTCCGACGGCGCGTTCGGGCGCCGCGGGAGCGCCCAGGCGCTGCTGCCGCCGGTCGTCGGGCGCAACCAGGGTCCGTGAGGGCTACGGCCGTCCGGCGACCTCGCTAGGTTGCTCGTCGGTGCACGCCCTGCCGTTCGTCTTCTCGTTGCTCGCCGCCGTCGTGCTCACGCCGATGGTGCTGGGGCGACTCTCCGACGCAGGCCTGAAGCGCGAGAACTACCGCGGGACGCCGCTGCCGGTGCCGCTCGGCGTCGTCGTCGTGCCGGCGGCGCTCGTCGCTCTCGTCGCGCTCGTGCTGCTCGCGCGACTCGGCGACCAGGACGTCTACCCGGACAACTTCGAGCTCGCGCTGCTGTTCGTCCCCGGGGTCGCGCTGCTCGGCCTCGTCGACGACGTGCTGGCGGGGGCGGGGCGCGGCTGGCGCGGCCACGGCGGCGACATCCTCAAGGGCCGGCTGTCGACCGGTGCGCTGAAGGCCGTCGGGACGCTCGGCCTCGCGCTCGTCGTGGCGTCCTCGCTGCCGGGTTCCAAGGCCGAGTTCCTGCTCGCCGCCGCCGTTCTCGTGCTGGCGACGAACGCGTTCAACCTCCTCGACCTGCGCCCGGGCCGCTCCGTGAAGGCCTTCGTCCTGCTCGGGCTCGGCCTGACGCTCTCGACGCAGAACTACGAGGCGCTCGCGGCGATGGGCATCTTCGCGGGGCCCGTGCTCGTCGCGGGGTTCTTCGATCTGCGCGAGAAGGCGATGCTCGGCGACACCGGATCGAACGTCGTCGGGGCGCTCGCCGGGCTGTGGCTCGTGCTCACGCTGGACACCAACGGGCAGCTCATCGCGCTCGCCGTGTTGCTTGCACTGAACATCTTCGGGGAGTTTCGGTCAATTTCGAAAGTCATCGAGCGAGTTCCGGGTCTGCGCCACCTAGACTCGGCAGGGAGGCCTTAGTGGTCCGTCCACCAATGACCCAAACGCGCCCCAAGACCCGCTTCATCTTCATCACCGGCGGTGTCGTCTCCTCGCTCGGCAAGGGCATCGCCGCGGCGTCGATCGGCCGCCTGCTCGTCGCCCGCGGCCTGACGGTGGCGCTGCAGAAGTTCGATCCGTACATCAACGTCGACCCCGGCACGATGTCGCCCTACCAGCACGGCGAGGTCTTCGTCACCGAGGACGGGGCGGAGACCGACCTCGACCTCGGCCACTACGAGCGCTACACCGACGCCAACACGTCGCGGGCCTCGAACGTCACGGCCGGCGGCATCTACAACACCGTCATCCGCCGCGAGCGCCGCGGCGACTACCTCGGCGGCACCGTCCAGGTCGTCCCGCACATCACCGACGAGATCAAGCAGCGCGTGAAGCTCCTCGCCGAGTCCCAGGACGTCGACGTCGTCATCACGGAGATCGGCGGGACCGTCGGCGACATCGAGTCGCTGCCGTTCCTCGAGGCGATCCGGCAGTTCCCCGTCGACGTCGGCCGGCGCGAGTGCATGTTCATCCACCTGACGCTCGTGCCGTACATCGGCCACGCCGGCGAGCTGAAGACCAAGCCGACGCAGCACTCCGTCAACGAACTGCGGCGCATCGGCATCCAGCCCGACATGGTCCTCTGCCGCTCCGAGACCGAGCTCGGGATCGACATCCGCAAGAAGATCGCGCTCTTCGCGTCGCTGCCGGTCGAGGCCGTCGTCAGCGCCAAGGACGTCGACAACATCTACAAGGTGCCGCTGTGGTTCGAGTCCGAAGGCGTCGACGACCTCATCTGCGAGCACTTCGGCTTCGACGTCCCGCAGCCCGACCTGAGCGAGTGGGCCGATCTCACGCGCCGGGCGAGCGAGGCCACCGACACGGTGAAGATCGCGCTCGTCGGCAAGTACGTCGCGCTCCAGGACGCCTATCTCTCGGTCTCCGAGGCGCTGCGCCACTCGGGCTTTCATCACGACTGCCGCGTCGACGTCGACTGGGTCGACTCCGAGGCGCTCGACAGCGACGAGGCCGCGGTGCTGCGCCTCGGCGATGCCGACGGGATCCTCATCCCGGGCGGCTTCGGCGGCCGCGGGATCGAGGGCAAGATCCGCGCCGCGCGCGTCGCCCGCGAGCAGCGGATCCCGTACCTCGGCGTCTGCCTCGGCATGCAGATCGCGGTCATGGAGTTCGCGCGCCACGTCGTCGCGATGGACGGCGCCAACTCGACGGAGTTCGACCCTGAGACGCCGCATCCCGTCATCGACCTCCTGCCCGAGCAGAAGGAGGTCACCGACCTCGGCGGCACGATGCGCCTCGGCGCCGACCCGGTGAAGATCCACGCCGACACGCGCGCCCGCGACCTCTACGACGAAGCCGTGATCTACGAGCGCCACCGCCATCGCTACGAGGTCAACCTCTTCCTCCGCAAGCGCCTGGAGGCCGCCGGGCTGATCGTCAGCGGCACGTCGCCCGACGAGCGCCTCGTCGAGATGATCGAGCTCGACGACCATCCGTTCTTCGTCGCCTCGCAGTTCCATCCCGAGTTCAAGTCGCGCCCGGAGCGCCCGGCGCCGCTGTTTCGCGCCTTCGTCGGCGCCGCCCGCGAGCACGCGGGCGACCGCGAGCCCGAGTACCGCGCCTCGCGCGGCTAGCGGCCCGTGCGCTAGCGCGATCAGCGGCGGCGGCCGCCCGTCAGACTCCCCCGCATGCGCCCCGCCTCCGACGTCGAGCGCCGCCGCCTCAACGAGACGTTCGCGCGCCTCTGCGCGATCCCGAGCCCGTTCGGCTCCGAGCGCGCCTGCGCGGAGTACGTCGCAAAGGAGCTTCGGCGGATGGGCCTCGACGTCGAGGAGGACGGCGTGGCGGCCGAAGTGGGGGCGGAGTGCGGCAACCTGCTCGCGCGGATCCCGGGCCGCGGCGAGCGGACGATCCTGCTCTGCGCGCATCTCGACACCGTGCCCGAGGAGGGGGTCATCGAGCCGGTGCTCGTCGACGGCCGCTGGGAGAGCGCGGGCGACACGATCCTCGGCGCCGACAACAAGGCCGCCGTGGCGATGCTCCTGGAGATCGCGCGCCGGACCGCGGTCGAGGGCTCCCCGGTCGGCCTCGAGCTGCTCTTCACCGTCTGCGAGGAGGTCGGCCTCGCCGGCGCGCGGGCCTTCGACGTCACGACGCTGCGCAGCGACTGGGGCTACGTCTTCGACCACGCGTCGCCGATCGGCGAGATCATCGTCGCCTCGCCGACGTACTACCGCTGGGAGGCCGACTTCCGCGGCACGCCGGCCCACGCGGGCATCCGCCCCGAGGACGGGCGCAGCGCCATCGAGGCGGCGGCGCGGGCGATCGGCGCGATGCGGCTCGGGCGCATCGACGACGAGACGACGACGAACATCGCCGCGATCCGCGGGGGACAGAGCGGCGGCACGAACATCGTGGCGGGGCGCTGCACGATCGCCGGGGAGGTGCGCTCGCTGGACCCCGCCAAGGCCGAGACGATGGTCGCCGAGCTCATCGGGCACATCCACGACGCCGCCAACACGCCCGCCTGCGCCTGCGACGTCGACGTCACGACGCAGCGCCTCTTCGACGGCTACCGCCACGCCGCCGGCGCGCCCGCCGTGCTCGCCGCCGAGGCGGCCCTGCGCGCCTGCGGCTACACGCCGGCGCGCCGCCCGACCGGCGGCGGCTCGGACGCCAACGCGTTCGAGTCGAACGGCCTGCACTGCACGAACCTCGCCAACGGGACCGAGCGCAACCACGAGCCGACCGAGCGCGTGAGCGTCGCGGCGCTCGAGGGAATGCTCGACGTGACGTACGCGCTGTTGGACGCATGCTCCGCCTGAGGCGCGCGACGGTCGTCGTCGCCGGCCCCGCCGACGCGCCCGAGCAGCGCCTGTCGATCGAGATCGAGGGCGGGCCGCGCCGCTCGGCCGTCGCCGACGTCGGCCTCGTCGGCGCCGCGCAGGCCGGCGACGAGGTGATCGTCAACGTCGAGGCGGTCGAGCTGCGCCTCGGCTCGGGCGGCTTCGACATCGTCCACTGCAACCTCACGCGCGGGCTCGGGGGGGAGGGGACCCCGGGCGCGCACGTCATGAAGCTCAACTACACGAGCCTCCAGCACGCCGTCGCGCCGGTCGAGGAGGGCGATCCGGCCGCGCTCCCGGAGGCCCCCGAGCTCCCGCTGCGCCGGCCCGTCGCCGTGCTCGCGCTGCACGGCCAGCTCGCGCCGCTCGCCTGGGCCTTCGGGCAGGCCGCGCCGCAGCTGCGGCTCGGGTACGTGCAGACCGCCGGCGGCGCACTGCCCGGCGGGCACTCCTGCGTCGTGCGCGACCTGCGCGAGAGCGGCCTGCTCGCCGGGCACCTCACGGCCGGCCCGGCCTTCGGCGGCGCCGACGGCGATGCCATCACGACGGCGGCGGCGCTGCACCACGGGCTCACGGCGCTCGGCTGGGACGCGGCCGTCGCCGGCCCCGGCCCCGGCATCCTCGGCTCGGGCTCGGCGCTGGGTCACGGCGGGCTGCAGGCGCTGGACTCCGCGCACACGGCGCTCGCGCTCGGCTGCCCGGCGCTGCTCGTCGCGCGTATGTCGAGCACCGACCTGCGGGCCCGCCACCGCGGCCTGAGCCATCACACGCGCACCGTCCTGGACCTCGTGCTGGCGCCGGTCGTCGTCGCGATCCCGCCCGGTGAGGAGCCCGCCGACGAGCGCCACGACTGGCGGGCGCTGGACGTCGACCTCGACGGGTATGCCGCGAGTGGCCTGCCGACGCGCTCGATGGGCCGCGAGGATCCGCTGTTCTTCGCCGCCGCGCTCGCGGCGGGCCACGCGCTGAGTGAGATGACGCCATGAGCCAGGACCCGAAGATCGAGCTCGTCGACGCCGAGACGGCCTGGGATGGGACGCAGTTCTCCGTCCGCATCGGGCGCTTCCGCCACGCCGACGGCGAGGTCGTCGAGCGCGAGCAGGTCCATCGCGTCGATGCCGCCGCCATCGTCGCCTACGACGACGAGTGCGTCTGGCTCGTGCGCCAGCCGCGCGAGGCGATCCTCCAGTACACGCTGGAGATCCCCGCCGGCAAGCTCGATCCCGGCGAGTCAGCGCTGCAGAGCGCCAAGCGCGAGCTCGCCGAGGAGATCGGCCGCGAGGCCGACGACTGGCACGAGATCAAGACGTACAACCCGACGAGCGGCTACAGCGACGAGGCGATGCACCTCTTCGCCGCCACGGGCCTGCGCGCCAGCGACGTCGAGCGCGACCCCGGCGAGCGCATCGAGATCGTCCGCTGGCCGCTCGCCGACCTCGACGCCGCGATCGCCGCGACGAACGACGCGAAGACGCTCATCGGGCTGCAGTGGCTGCGTTCCGCGCTCTGAGCACGGCCGCACGCGGGCTTGCACCGGGAAGGACGGCGACCGTCGTGGCGAACACCACGACATGGCCGTCACCCACGCCCACGTCAAGACGCGGCCGTTCGAGCACCACGTGCTCGACTTCCTCGCCTACCTCGAGTTCGAGCGCGGCCTCTCGCGCAACACGCTGGAGGCCTATCGCTCCGACCTGCTGCAGTTCGGGCACTTCCTCGTCCGCAACGACCTCGACGCGACGACGGTCGCCCACACGCAGCTCGCGCAGTTCCTTGCCGAGCTTGCGGCCGGTGACAGCGAGCGCCCCGCCGTCGCGCCCGCGACGATCCAGCGCAAGACGGCCTGCCTGCGCTCCTTCTACCGCCACCTGCGGCGCGAGGAGATCATCGATCACGACCCGACCGCCGACCTGCGCGCACCGCGCAAGAGCCAGCGCCTGCCGCAGGTGCTGACCCGCGACGAGGTCGCCATGCTGCTCGCCGCGCCGCGCGGACACGAGCCGGCGGCCCTGCGCGACCGCGCGCTCCTGGAGCTCATGTACGCCTGCGGGCTGCGCGCGAGCGAGGCCGTCGACCTCACCGTCGCGGGCGTCGACCTCGAGGCCGGCATCGTCCGGGCGCGCGGCAAGGGCTCCAAGGAGCGCCTGATCCCGGTCGGCCGCCAGGCCGTCGCGGCGGCCCGGACGTACCTCGAGCACGGCCGCCCGAAGCTCGTCGGCATGCGCGACGAGCGCCACCTGTTCGTCAACCACCGCGGCGCCGGGCTCACGCGCCAGGGGCTCTACAAGATCGTCCAGCGCCACGCGCGCGCCGCCGGCCTGGAGGGCCGCATGAGCCCGCACACGCTGCGCCACACGTTCGCGACGCACCTGCTCGCCGGCGGCTGCGACCTGCGCTCCCTGCAGGAGATGCTCGGCCACGCCGACGTCGCCACGACGCAGATCTACACGCACCTGTCCGCCCAGCGGCTGAAGGACGTGTACTTCAAGGCGCACCCGCGCGCCGGCGTCGGCGCCGCCACCGGAACCGACTGACACAATCGCGCGGTGCTGCGCACTGCCATCGCGATCGCCGCCGCCGCCGCGGTCCTGCTCGCCGGCTGCGGCAACGAGAAGACGAAGGCGCCGAACATCGGCCGGATCCCGGCGCCGCTCGGCTTCCGCGATCAGGTCTTCATCAAGGACGGCGTCTTCTTCCGCGCCCCGCGCAACTGGCGCGTCATCGAGGGTCAGCCGCCGCAGGTCGCGACGATCGCCGCCGGGGACGCGCAGATCGCCGTCTGGCGCTACCGGCGCACGGAGCCACTTCCCGAGACGCGCTCGCAGCTGCGAGCGGCGCGCAAGGCCCTCCTCGCGCAGGTGTCCGAGCGCGACCCGACGTTCAAGCTCACGTCCTCGCGGATCGTCGTGAAGGAGGGGCAGCGCGGGGTGGAGATCATCGGCGAGGCGACCAACCAGGGCCAGAAGCGCCGCGTGCGCTCGCTGCACGTCTACGGGCGCAAGGCGGAGATCGTCGTCGACGCGTTCGCACCGCCCGCGGACTTCGCGCGCGTCGACGCGCAGACGTTCGGCCCGGTCGCGCGCTCGCTGAAGCTCGCCGAGCCGGGCAGGTCAGCGAAGCCCAAGGCGTGAATCGGCGCGCGTTCGTCGTCGTCGCCGACGCCTGCGGGGCGGGGGCGCTGCCGGACGCCGACGCCTACGGGGACGCGGGCGCGAACACCCTCGGCCATCTCGCCGAGGCCGTCGGCGGCCTGCGGCTCCCGGTGCTCGAAACGCTCGGCCTGGGCAGCATCCTGGCCCTCGAGGGCGTCGCTCCGGCTGCCGCGCCGGCCCTGCACGGGCGCCTGGGCGCGCAGGGCCCCGGCAAGGACTCGACGACCGGGCACTGGGAGCTCATGGGCGCGATCGCGCCCGCGCCGCTGCCGACATACCCCCGCGGCTTCCCGCCGCAGATCGTCGGCGCGATCGAACGGGCCGCGGGGCGCCCGATGCTCTGCAACCGCCCGTACAACGGCATCGCGGTCATCGACGACTTCGGCGCCGAGCACCTGCGCGACGGCGCGCTCATCCTCTACACGTCGGCGGACTCCGTGCTGCAGCTCGCCGCGCACGAGGACGTCGTCGGCGAGCAGGAGCTCTACGCGATCTGCGCGGCGGCGCGCGCGGTCATGCGCGGCGAGCACGGCGTCGGGCGCGTCATTGCGCGCCCGTTCACCGGCGAGCCGGGGGCGTTTCGCCGCACCGAGGGGCGCCACGACTTCAGCATCGCGCCGCCCGCCCGCACGTACCTGCGCGAGCTGCAGGACGACGGCGTGCCCGTCCATGCCGTCGGGAAGGTCGACGACCTCTTCGCCGGCGAGGGCATCGACCACGCGCACCCCGGCGCGACGAACGCCCGTGCGCTGGCGCAGACGTCGCGCCTCGTGGCCGAGCTCGAGCACGGCCTCGTCTTCACGAACCTCGTCGAGACCGACCAGGTCTACGGCCACCGCAAGGACGTCGCGGGCTTTCACCGCGCGCTGCGCGAGATCGACGCCGCCGTCGGCGGCTGGCTCGCCGACCTCGGCGCCGGCGACCTGCTCGTCATCACCGCCGACCATGGCTGCGATCCGGCCGCCGCGCACTCCGACCACACGCGCGAGCACGTGCCGTTGCTCGCCCGCTTCGCCGGCGATGGCGGCCGCCGCCACGACGGCGCGCTCGCCGACGTCGGGGCGAGCGTCCTGCGCTGGCTCAGCGGCCGCGACGCCGCCGGGCTGCCGGGGACGTCGTTCCTCGACCCCTAGTCTGCAACCCGATGCCCGAGCTTCCCGAGGTCGAGACGATCCGCAGCCGCCTCGCGCCGCTCGTCGAGGGGCGCACGCTGCGCGCCCTGGAGATCCTCGACGCGAAGTGGTGCGCGCCGCTGGGGCCCGAGGCGTTGCAGGACGCGCTCGTCGGCCGCCGCGTCGAGCGCCTCGGGCGCCGCGGCAAGTACCTCATCTGGGAGGCGGGCGACGAGGTGTTCCTCCTCATGCACCTGCGCATGACGGGGACGATCCTCTACGACGCGCCGCCGGACGCGCGCTACGTGCGCGTGCGGCTGACGCTCGACGACGGCCACGTCCTGAGCTTCTGCGACCCGCGCCGCTTCGGCACCGGCGAGCTCGTGCTCGGCGCGCCCGCGCTCGACGCCTTCCTCGACGCTCGCCTCGGCGTCGAGCCGCTGAGCGCGGACTTCACCGCCGAGCACCTCTACGCCGTCACCCGCAAGCGCCGGGCGCCGATCAAGGCGCTCCTGCTCGACCAGCGCCGCATCGCCGGCGTCGGCAACATCTACGCCAACGAGGCGCTCTTTCGCTCCCAGATCCACCCGCTGCGCCCCGCGGGCGCGCTGAACCGCCGCCAGGTGACGGCGCTGCGCGACGCCGTCGTCGCCTCGCTGCAGGCGGGCCTCGACGCCGGCGGTGCGTCGATCGACGACTTCCGCCATCCCGACGGCGTCAAGGGCGCGTTCCAGAACGAGTTCCTCGTCCACGGCCGCGCGGGCGAGGCCTGCGACGTCTGCGGCGGGCTGCTCGTGAAGTTCGTCGCCGCCGGGCGCGGGACATACGCCTGCGAGCACTGCCAGAAGCGCCCGCGCCTGCGCCGGCGTTGAGCAGGGTCGGGCGTCCGCGGATCTCGCGCCCGTCGCCCAGGTCACTCGGCGCACGGCTGCGCACGCCTGTCGGGGGTGGATCTTTCGAAAGCCGGGCCGCGGCGGTGCTGTCGCGTTACGCGGTCGCTCAGCGGGACGCCGACCCGCGTGCGGCTCGCCGGCCGCCGCCGGGTCTCCAGCAGCCGAGCCGTCACGGAGCGCTGGCACGACCGAGGGCAGCGCTCCCCGCGCCTTGCTGACTCGCTGTCGCGCGACTGCTCAGGCGGGGTGCGTGCTGACGCGCCGTGTTCATCGGGCGGTGGCATCGGGTGGTTGCGGCGGCGGTTGCAGCCGGCCGACGGACTGCAGGTAGCGGCGGTCCTTGGGGCGCGCGGCGACGCGCTTTGAGTGCTCGACGTCGTCGAGCGCGGCGACGACGGCGCTCAGCGACGTGTGCGCAACGTGCAACGTCTTGGCGTGGCGCGACAGCTGCTCATACCCAGACGGGAAGCCCGATGGCGCGAAGGCGATATCGAGCTTGCCCAGCTGTGTTGCAAGGTTCCAGAGGTCCTGGCGGCCGAGGTTGTCGGCGGTGAAGTATCCGGCGGGCAGCGGGACGTCCTGGCTTGCGTCCGCGGCGTCGACGACGAGCCGGCAGTCCAGGGTGTTGAGGACCGCCGCCAGCCGTGCGAGGTTCTGTGGCGAGCGTGCGGGCGTGATGTCGACGTCCTGCGTCACGTACGCCTGGCCGTGGGACTGAAGGGCGGCGCCGCCGATGAGGATGAACTGCGCGCCCCCGCGCGCGAGCGCTTGCAGCAGCGCCTCGCGACGCTCATCTACCGGCTCGTCTGCCATGCCTCGATCGCCGCGCGCGCCTCGTCGTCTGTGTAGCTGCGTCGCGGCGGCGGCCCGTCGGGCCAGCGACGACGATGCTCGAGCACGGCCTCCAGCGCACCGGCCTGCAACCCGCGATCGCGGGCGCGCTCGATCCGCAGCAGATCAAGTGGCGCCGCAACCTTGACGCTGCCATCACCGACGGCGAGCCGTTCGCTGCGGCGCGACAGATCCGTGGCGCCACGCGTGCCCGGCGGCGTAAGGACCACGCTCACGCGGTCGGACTGCAGCGCGCCCGTCGGTGCGCACACCTCGACGCGGTCTCCGGCGGGGAGCGTCAGCGGCCAGCCCTGCAGCGCGCCGGCCACATCACCGATGACGATCGCGCCGCGTCCGTCAGCGGCGAGCGTGCGCAGCACCCGCACCCGCTCGCTGCCGCCGAGGCGCACCAACCGGTCGATCGGCGCCAGGCGCAGCAGCTCGCCGACGTCATACAGGTACGACGCGTCGGGCTGATCGAGCTCGACGGTCGCCTGCAGGCCACACGCCGCGATCGCCTGGGTCACCGCGTCATACGAAGGGTCCATCTCGCCGAGCTCCCAGCGAGCGACCGTCGACCGCGGCCGACCGAGCCTCGCCGCGAGCTCGGCCTGTGAGATGCCGGCCGTGCCACGGGCCAGCAGCAGAAGATCACGAGCAACCAGCATTCGATAACAGTAGCGAATACGCTACGGCTGACGCGCTGTGTTCAGGCCGTGGGCTCAGCCGGCGCAGCCACAAACCGAACGCCGATCGGGACGCCGGCGCGCCCTCCGGTGCCGCTGCTCTTGCTGCTCATAGGGGCCGCATCTCCCAGAGCATTCCCAACCACCGGGGCGCGCAGGGGCCTCCGACCGTCGAGCGTGCAGAGCCCCTGCTATCACTGGCGGTAGCACCCGCTGCTCGTGCCCGACGGAGGAGAGGTCGCACTCCCTTCCGCCCCCAGAATGCGGCGTGACATGCGTTTGGGGCGCGCACCGACGCTTGCTTGCGCCTGGTTGCAGCCGCTCGCGCCGAGAGCGGGCAAGATCCGTATAGCCGGTCAACCACCGGCACGCCGGCCGTCGCCACGGTTACGGCTTGGCACCGCGTGACCAACGGTCCCGCATACCCCGTCCGAATTGCAATCCCGCAACGGGGCGCTGAAACGGCACACGCACAGCTTCGTCTCCCCGCGCGCCCGTTCACGGAGAGCAACCGCCGCGTGCGGCGCGGGACGGGCGCTTGCGACTACCCCGCCAACAGGTCGGTGAGCATCCCGGACTGATCGGCCGCGGCCGTCTCCTGGTAGCCGCCGACGAGGACCTCGCCGACGAGGACCTGCGGGAGGGTCATCATGCCGGTCTTCTGCGCGAGCTCGACGAAGGCCTGGGGGTCACCGGCGATGTTGATCTCCTCGAAGTCGATCTCGCGCGCCTTGAGCAGCATCTTCACCCGCACGCAGAACGAGCAGCGCTCGGTCGTGTAGACGATGACGTCGCTCATGCTTCAGAAAGGATAGTGCCGCTCGGGAGTCAGTCGATGAGCAGATCGGCGAGCATTCCCGCCTGGTCGGCCGCGAGCGTCTCCTGGTAGCCGCCGAGCAGCAGGCTGCCGATGAAGACCTGCGGGAGCGTCTTCATCCCGCTGCGCTGCGTGAGCTCCTCGTGCTGCGGCGAGTCCTCGAGCAGGAGGACCTTCTCGTAGGGGATCTCGCGGACGTTGAACAGGTTCTCGACCGAGTGGCAGAGCGTGCAGGTCTCGCTCGTGTAGACCGTGACCGGACGCACTCAGTCCTCCACGAGCGTGTCGAGCATGCCGTTGAGCGAGGCCGCCTGGACCTCGGCGGCGCTGCCGAGCGGGATGACGCCGATGAACGCCTGCGGCAGCTTCATCGAGCCCGTCTTCTCGCCGATCTCGTGATGCTCGGGCGAGTCCAGCGTGACGACGGTCTCGTCGTACGGGATCTCCTTCTCCTGGAGCAGCTCGATGAGCTGAGCGCTGAACTTGCAGCCTTCTTTGGTGTAGACCTTGACTGTTCTCATGGCCGCGAAAGTCTAATGACCGGATCGCTGAAGACCGAGGCGCTCGTGCTGCGCTCGATGCGCTACGGCGAGGCCGATCGGATCCTGCATCTCTACACGCCGCACCGCGGCCGCGTCAGCGCGATCGCCAAGGGCGTGCGCAAGACGCGCAGCCGCTTCGGCGGGCGGATGGAGCCGTACTTTCGCCTGCATATGGTGCTATACGAGGGTCGCAGCGACCTGCTCACGGTGACGAGCGCGGACACGATCAGCGGGCACCCGCGGCTGCGCGAGAACGCCCCGGCGCTCGACAGCGCGGCGCGCGCCTGCGACGCCGTGGGGCGGCTCTTCGAGACCGCCGAGCCGCATCCTGGCGTCTTCGCGCTCCTGTGCAACGAGCTCGCGCTGCTCGATGCCCGGCCGGACCAGGCGACGCACGCCAACCAGCTCGCGTTTCGCCTGAAGCTCCTGCTCGCCGCCGGCCTCGCGCCGCAGCTCGCGGCCTGCGCGTCGTGCGGCGAGGCCGAGCACCTCGTCGGCTTCTCCGGGGCCGCGGGCGGCGTCGTCTGCAGCGCCTGCGAGGCATCGGGCTTCGCCATGGGGGAGGAGGCGCACGCCTTCATGACGGGGGCGCTCGGCTCCGCGCTGGCGGACGCTCCGGTCGCTGGGGAGCGCGCGCTGCGCGAGGCCGACCGCGCGATTTCGGAGACCGTCGAGCATCACGCGCACATTCGCCTCCGGTCGGCGCTTCCTCTATAGGATCGCCCGTCATGGGAGACGCTGCCGTAGGGACGAAGTGGGTGTACGACTTCGCCGAGGGGTCGAAGGAGATGCGCAACCTCCTCGGTGGTAAGGGCGCCAACGTCGCCGAGATGACGCGCATCCTCGGGGCCGATCGCGTGCCCGCGGGGTTCACGATCACGACCGAGGCCTGCGTCTCGTACATGGAGGCCGAGCGGGCGCTGCCGGACGGCCTCGACGAACAGGTCGACGACGCGCTGGCGCGCCTGGAGGAGTCGGCGGGCAAGACGCTCGGCGACCCCGACGACCCGCTGCTCGTCTCCGTGCGCTCGGGCGCGCGCGAGTCGATGCCCGGCATGCTCGACACCGTCCTGAACCTCGGCCTCAACGACGAGTCCGTCGCAGGCCTCGCCGAGCGCACCGGCAACGAGCGCTTCGCGTGGGACAGCTACAGGCGCTTCGTCCAGATGTTCGGCAACGTCGTGCGCAACATCCCCGGCGAGCGCTTCGAGGCCGCGATCAAGGAGGCCAAGGCCGAGCACGGCGTCAGCCTCGACACCGAGCTCGACGTCGACGCCCTGCGCACGCTGACCGCGACGTTCCGCGAGATCTTCCAGGCCGAGACCGGCGAGGCGTTCCCCCAGCAGCCGCGCGACCAGCTCACGCAGGCGATCAACGCCGTCTTCGACTCCTGGACCGGCGACCGCGCCGTCTCCTACCGGCGCATCAACCGCATCCCCGACGACTGGGGCACGGCGGTCAACGTCCAGCAGATGGTCTTCGGCAACAAGGGCGACACGTCGGGCTCCGGCGTCGCGTTCAGCCGCGACGAGGTCGACGGCGCGCCCGAGCCCTCCGGCGACTTCCTCGTCAACGCCCAGGGCGAGGACGTCGTCTCCGGCGTGCGCAACACGCAGGACATCTCCGAGCTGCGCGACGTCATGCCCGACGCGCACGCGACGCTCATGGAGATCCTGCGCACGCTCGAGGCGCACTACAAGGACATGCAGGACACGGAGTTCACGATCGAGGAGGGGCGTCTGTACATGCTGCAGACGCGCAACGCCAAGCGGCCCGCGCAGGCCGGCGTGCGCTTCGCCTGCGATGCCGTCGAGGAGGGCCTGCTGACCAAGCCCGAGGCGATCGCGACGATCGACTGCGAGAAGCTCGACGCGCTCCTGCACCCGACGTTCGACCCGACCGTCGACTACGCCGTCCTGGCGAAGGGCGTCGCGGCGTCGCCGGGCGCCGCGAAGGGCCAGATCGTCTTCAGCGCGCCCGACGCCGTGGCGGCCGCCGCCGAGGGCCGCGACGTCATCCTCGTGCGCCCGTTCACCGAGGCCGAGGACGTCGCCGGCTTCCACGCGGCCCGGGGAATCCTCACCGCCGAGGGCGGCAAGGCGAGCCACGCGGCGCTCGTCGCGCGCGGCATGGGCCGCCCGGCCGTCACCGGCGCGAGCGCGCTCGACATCGACCTCGACGCGCAGGAGCTGCGCGTCGGCGACACGCTCCTGTGCGCGGGCGACTGCATCGCGATCGACGGCACGACCGGCCAGGTGACGGTCGACGACGTCCCGCTCGTCGAGCCGGAGATGACCGAGCACTTCGAGCGCGTGCTGGCCTGGTGCGACGAGCTGCGCACGCTCGGGATCCGCGCGAACGCCGACACCCCCGAGGACGCCGCGAAGGCGCGCGCGTTCGGCGCCGAGGGCATCGGCCTGTGCCGCACCGAGCACATGTTCATGGCCGCCGACCGCCAGCCGAAGATGCGCGAGATGATCCTCTCGGACACCGTCGAGGGCCGGCGCGCGGCGCTCGACGAGCTGCTCCCGCTCCAGCAGCAGGATTTCGAGGAGATCCTCGAGGCGATGGACGGGCTGCCGGTGACGATCCGCCTGCTCGACCCGCCGCTGCACGAGTTCCTCCCGCCCGACGAGGACGACCCCCGCGCGCACGCGCTGCGCGAGGTCAACCCGATGCTCGGCACCCGCGGCTGCCGCCTGGCGATCCTGCACCCGGAGATCTACGAGATGCAGGTCCGGGCGATCATGCGCGCCCAGCGCGCCGTCACCGAGCGTCTCGGCCACCCGCCGCGGCTGGAGGTCATGGTCCCGCTGATCGACTACGAGCGCGAGCTGGAGATCATCGAGGAGCTCATCTTCGACGTCGCCCGCGAGGAGGGCGTGGCCCGCGGCGACTACCTCGTCGGGACGATGATCGAGCTGCCGCGGGCGTGCTTCCTCGCGGACACGATCGCGATGCACGCCGACTTCTTCTCGTTCGGGACCAACGACCTGACGCAGACCGCGCTCGGCTTCAGCCGCGACGACATCGAGGGCAAGATCCTCGCGCCGTACATCGAGGGCAAGATCTTCGACCGCTCGCCGTTCGAGACGCTCGACACGCCGGGCGTGGGGCAGCTCGTGCGGATGGGTGCCTGGCTCGGGCGCAAGGCGAAGCTCGAGCTGAAGCTCGGGGTCTGCGGCGAGCACGGCGGTGACCCCGACTCGATCGACTTCTTCCACAACTCCGGGCTGAACTACGTGTCCTGCTCGCCGTTCCGCGTCCCGGTGGCGCGCGTCGCGGCGGCGCAGGCCGCGATCCGCAAGGGCGACGGCGGAGGCTGGTAAGCGCTCGAGCTGATTGCGGTATGCCGCGGGCGGCGGTACGTTCGCCCGCGTGAGACGCGTGGTCGCCACCCTCGTCGCCGGGATGCTCGGACCCGTCCTCGTCCCCGCCGGCGCGCGGGCCGCGATCACGACGACCCCGTTGCCGTCGGCCTCGGCCGTCGTGGGTACGACGCTGTCCGACAGCGTGACGGTGAGCGGCCTGACGGCGGCCATCCAGGGCGACAGCACCGTGACGTTCACGTTGTTCACCGCGGCCGACACGGCCTGTGCGCTCCCGCTCTTCACGGACGGCCCCGTGGTGCTCACGATCGACGGTACGGGGACCTCCGCGACGGCGACGTCGGCCGGGTTTGCGCCGACCGACGTGGGCAGCTACCAGTGGGTCGCGAGCTACAGCGGCGACGCGAACAACCCGGCCGACCCGGGGACGTGCAACGACCCGGCGGAGGCACAGACGCTCACCCAGGCGCAGCCGACGCTCGGCACATCGGCTACGTCGGTGACGCTCGGAGCGGGGGACATCACCGACATCGCGACGGTGAGCGGCCTCGTCAACCCCACGGCCGGCGGGAGCGTGATGTTCGAGCTCTTCGGCCCGGGCGACACCGCCTGCGCCATCCCGCTGCTGACGGATACGGAGGGCCTCGTGCTCAACGCCCCGCTCAACACGATCGGCACATCGCAGCCCAACCCCGCCGTCACGCCGGCGAACGCCGGCGACTACCACTGGACCGCGTCCTACAGCGGCGACATCAACAACGCGCCCGTCGCCGGTGTGTGCCTGGATGCAGGCGAGACGTCGACGGTCGCGAAGGCGACGCCGTCGCTCACCACGCTTGCATCGCCGCCCGCCCCGACGCTCGGCGGCGTTCCGCTGTCCGACACCGCCACCGTGAGCGGGATCGTCAACGGCGTCGCGTCGCCGCAGACCGTGACGTTCGAGCTCTTCGCGCCGGCCGACACGACCTGTACCGGCACGCCGCTCGTCGCCGAGCCCGCGCCGCTCATTGCGGGGACGGCGCATGCGCCGGACGTCACCCCGCCGAACGCCGGCATCTACCGCTGGATCGCGACGTACACCGGCGATGCGAACAACAACGCGGTGTCCGGCACGTGCGACGATGCCACGGAGACGCGCACCGTCGCGCCGGCGCAGCCCGCGATCGCGACGGCGGCGTCGGGCGACATCACCCTGGGCGGCCAGATCACGGACTCGGCGACCGTCAGCGGGCTCGTCAGCCAGGGCGGCGGCAACGTCACCTTCAAGCTGTTCGGACCCGGCGACGCGGACTGCACCGGCGCCGTCGCGCACTCGGCGATCGTGTCGCTGCCGTCCGTCGCGCTCAGTGCCATCACGGTTGCGACGGAGCCGTTCACGCCGCCCGCGGCCGGTGTCTACCGCTGGACCGCGACCTTCAACGGCGATCCGAACAACGGCGCGATCGCCGGCCCCTGCAACGCGGCGAACGAGTCGGTGACCGTTGCGAAGGCCACGCCCGTGATCGTCACGGAGGCGTCGCCGGGCATCTCGCTCGGCGCGGGCGCGCTCTCCGACCACGCGGTGGTGGCCGGGGTCGCCGGCACGGCGCCGACCGGCACGCTGACGTTCGCGCTCTACGGCCCCGACGACGCCGGCTGCGGCGGCGGCTCGATCATCCCCACCGACACCCAGGCGCTGACCGGCGACGGCCAGAACGCGACGGCGACGTCGAGCGCCTTCACACCGGCGGCGGCCGGCGTCTACCGCTGGCGCGCGGTGTTCGGGGGCGACGCCAACTACCAGACGACCGCCGCGCCGTGCAACGCGGCGAACGAGAGCGCGACGGTCGGCCCGTTCGTGGCCCCGCCGCCCGCCCCGCCGCCGCCACCCGCGGCGGTGCCGCCGCCCCCGCCACCGCCGGCGGCGGTCTCCCCGCCCCCGCCCCCGGCGCCCGTTGCGACCTGCGACGGCAAGCGCGCGACGATCGTGGCGTCCGGCCAGGCCGAGGTCACCGGGACGGCGCGGGCCGACGTCATCGTCGGCACGTCGGGCGCGGAGTCGATCGACGGCGGCGGCGGCGACGACACGATCTGCGCGGGGGGCGGCGCGGACAAGATCCGCGGCGGCGCCGGTGACGACACGATCCACGGCGGCAACGGCAACGACCGCATCCGCGGCGACGCCGGCGACGACAGGCTCTTCGGCGACGCGGGCGCGGACTCGGTGCTCGGCGGGGCCGGCAACGACGACGTGCGCGGCGGCAGCGGCAAGGACAGCGTCGCCGGCGGCAGCGGCGACGACCGCGTCGACGGCGGCTCCGGCAACGACACGATCGACGAGCAGCGACTCGGCGGCAAGGGCGCCGATCGGATCTTCGGCGGCACGGGCGCCGACCAGGTGCGGACGGCCGGCGGCGGCGCCGACGTCGTCGACTGCGGGCCCGGCCGCGACAGCGCGCACCTGGATCGCAACGACCGCCAGAACGCGTGCGAGCGCGTCACGCGATGAGCGCCCGCGGCGTCCGCGCGGCCGGGCTCGCCACCGGTCTGGTCCTGGCTTCGGCGCTGGCGCTCGCCGCTCCCGCGGCGGTGCTCGCGCAGGTGACCGGCGCCCCGCCCCCGCTCGTCACGGCGTTCTTCGCACAGGACCTCGCCGGCGCCGGGACGGGCGTCGGCCTCGGCTTCACCGTGACGAACCCGAACGTCGAGACGACGCTGACCGGGGTCGCGTTCGCGGTCGCGCTGCCGCAGGGCCTCGTCGTCTCGACGCCCAGCCGGCTGTCGACGACCTGCGACGGCGCGGCGACGGCCACCGCGGGCGGCGCGTCGATCTCGCTGTCGGGCGCGTCGCTGCCGTCCTCCGGCGGCTGCGACGTCCTCCTGAACGTCGTCGCCGCCGGCGCAGGGCTCTTCGCCGTCGCCTCCGGGTCGCCGACGTCCAACGAGAGCGGGCCCGGCGCCCCGAGCACCACCGCCACCCTGCGCGTGCTCGACATCGCGACGACGGCGTCCCCGGACATCACGCTCGGCTCCGGGACGCTGAGCGACACGGCGGTCGTGAGCGGCCCGGTCGCGCAGACGGCGACCGGTACGACGGTGGCCTTCGCGCTGTACGGCCCGGGGGACGCGACATGCCAGGGCGCACCGGCCTTCACCTCGACCGTGCCGTTCCCGCCCGCGGGCGGCCCCGTGACCTCGGCGGCCTTCACGCCGGCGGCGGCGGGGACCTACCGGTGGCGCGCGACCTACACGGAGGTCGACGTCAGCGCGCCGATCGTGAGCCCCTGCAACGCGCCGGGCGAGACGGTGATCGTGGGCGACACGCCGGTTCCCCCACCGGACCTCACGAAGCTCCCGATCATGCCGCCGCAGTTCGCGCTGCCGATCCTGCCGAAGCCGGCGGGGCCGACGTGCGCGGGAAGGCCCGCGACGATCATCGTCGCCCCCGGAACCGCGCACGTCAGCGGCACGCCCGGCCCCGACGTGATCATCGGCTCGTCCCGCGGCGAGACGATCGACGGCGGGGGCGGCGACGACACGATCTGCGCGGGCGCGGGCAACGACCGCGTCCGCGGCGGCGCCGGTGACGACCTCCTCCTCGGCGAGGACGGCAACGACGACGTGCGCGGCGGCAGCGGCAGGGACCGGCTGGCCGGCGGCAACGGCCCGGACCGCGTCGACGGGGGGTCGGGCGACGACCTGCTCGACGAGCAGAACCTCGGCGGCAACGGCCACGACCGGCTCTTCGGCGGTACAGGACGCGACATCATCCGCACGGCCGGATCGACCCGCGACAAGATCAACTGCGGCGCAGGGCGCGACAGCGTAACGATGGACCGCTTCGACCGGCAGGTGGGCTGCGAGAGCAGGATCATCCTGACGCCGCCGATCGCGCTCGCGGGCTGAGCCCGCGCATAAGCGCAGCGCCGGCGCCGGGCGGCGCCGCTACGGCGTCGTCGTCGCGGCCTGGCTGAGGTCCTGCACGCGCTGGTCGAGGGTGTCGATGCGCTTGCTGAGAGCGTTGACCGCCTGCGTCGCGTCGGGCGCCGCGGGCGTGCTGCGGACCTGGCTGCGCAGCGCCGAGACCGACCGCGAGAGGCTGTCGACACGCGTCGCGAGGGCCGACGAGCTCGTGCCGCCGGCCCGCAGGCTCTGGACCTGGCGGCTCAGGCGGGTGACGCGATCGTCGACGCGGGCGATCTGCGCCCTTGCGCTGCCGCCGCTCGTGCCGGACGTGCCGTCGTCGCGCGTGAGCGCGTAGACCGCGAGGCCGGTCGCGAGGACCGCGAGGAGGCCGACGAACATGAGCGCCGTGCGCAGCGACGAGATCGCCTCCTCGAGGCGGACGTAGAGCAGGTTGGCGTCGGCGGCGACCGGTACGGCCGCCGGCGCGGCGACGCGGTCGTACGCGACGGCGGGCGCGGGCGGCGCGGCCGGTTCGATGCGGCGGGTGGGGGGCTCGGGCGGCGGGGGCGTGGACATCGTGTGGCGAGTGATGTCCGCCCGGCCGCCCGCGCAAACGGCGATTCGGTCAGTCGACGTGCAGGACGGCCTTGCCGGCGACGCGCCGCTGCAGCAGCGCGGTGAGGGCGGGCGCCGGGTCGCGCCACGAGGCCTCGAGATCGATCGGGGTCGCCAGGTCGCCCGCCGCGACGAGCGCCGCGAGCCGGGCGAGGTCGCTGCCGCCGGTGCCGGTGCGCTCGATCTCCTCGAAGACGAACAGCCCGCGCAGGAGCGCCCCGGGCGCGCGGCCGAAGAGGCTGCGGGCGGGGAACGACACGGGCTCGGGATCGCTCGACGCGTAGGAGACGATCGTGCCGCGCCCGGCGACCTTGCCGATCGCGGCGCCGAGGCTCGCGCCGCCGACGCCCTCGAGGATCGCGTCGTGCTCGGCGGCGTCGGCGATGTCGAAGATGACCGCGGCGGCCCCGAGCTCGGCCAGGCCGCGGGCGCGCTCCGCGTTGCGCGCGACGGCGGTGACGTGCGCGCCCGCGCGCGCCGCGAGCTGGATCGCGAAACGCCCGACGCCGCCGCTCGCCCCGCTGACGAGCACGCGCTTGCCGAGGACGAAGCCGCAGATCTCCAGCGCCCGCAGCGCCGTGACGCCGGCGACCGGGAGCGTCGCGGCCTGCGCGAAGGTCACGGTGGCGGGCAGCGCGGCGAGGTTCTGCGTCGCGACGGCGACCTGCTCGGCCCAGGCGCCGCTGCGGACGATGCCCACGACCCGGGCGCCCGCGGGCGGCCCGCTGCCGTCGGCGGCAGCCTGCGCGACGATGCCCGCGACGTCCCAGCCCGGGATCGACCCGGCCGGGCGGTCGGGCAGCTGGCGCGTCTCGCCGCGGTTCAGCGAGAAGGCCCGCACCGCGACGAGCGCCTGCGACGGCAGCGGCGCGGGGTCCGGGACCTCTGTCAGCGCGACGTACGGCGGGTCGGCGGCGGCGGTCAGCGCGAGCATGCGCGGAGGGTACCCCGCCGCACGTTCGTCCCACAGCCGGGCGCGCAGGGCCCTGATCGGCCTGCTCAGCCGAGCAGTCGCGTGACGCGCACGCCCGTCAGGTTGTTGTTGCTGAGCTGCCCGGGTCCGGCGGCGACGATCGCGCGGCCGCCGGGCGCGATCGCGCCCACCGCCTCGGCGGCGGCGTCCACGCCGGTCAGGACGAGCTGCGGCGCGCCGAACGTCGTCGCGCCGGCGGGGCGGATGACCGCGCCGACGCCGACGGCCCTGGCCTGGCCCGGGACCGACTCCCAGACCGCCAGCACGTCCCCGGCGCCGTCGGTGGAGAGGTCCGTGAGCTGCGCGTCGAGCGTCGTCGGCGAGAGGCTCTCGGTGGTCGCGACCCGGCGAGCGACCCGCGCCGCGCGCACGACGTAGTGCCCGCCCGCGAAGCCCGTCCATGCGAGCGTCGTGACATCGTCCTGGCCGAGGATCGCGCGCAGCCGTGCGCCGCGGACGGCGTCGGATTCGCCGTGGCCCGACGGCGTGCCGCGGTCGAGCACGTAGCGCGAGCTCAGCGCGCCGCGCGAGTCCATGTCCGCGGCCGAGACCGTCACAGGCCCGCCGAGGGATCCCTCGCCGACCGCCTCGCTGAACCAGGAGACGACGCCGTGGCGGCCGTTTGAGAGCGTGACGGCGATCGCCGGCACGGGCGCGGTCGGTCCGGCGATCCGCATCTTCGTCAGCATCCCGTTCGCGTGCCGCACGCGTGTGCGGATGTCGTTGCCGCGGGCGTGCGCGCGATGCTGGATCCAGGCGACGAGCGCGTCGCCGTGCGCATTGACGGCGACCGAGGCCACCGGGTAGCCGGTGCGGTGCGCGAGCACGACCGGCGCTGCGAAGCCGCGTCCGCGGCGGCGGAAGGTGGCGAGCACGGAACGCTTGGCGCAGCTCGTGGTCACGCAGCGCGAGAAGACGACCGCGGCGTCGCCGCGGTCGTTGACGGCGCTGGCGAGCGTCTGCGTCGCGATGATCTTGGGCATCGCGATGCGGTCGAGGCTGCCGTCGACCGGGCCGATGCCGGCGCGCAGCCGAGCGCGCCGGCGCTCGAGGCCGAAATAATCCAGCGAGCCGCGCGGCCCGCCTACGGCGAGCAGCGTCCCGTTGGGCGAGGTTGCGACCGGCGCGGACAGCCCGCCCGGCAGCGGCGTCGGTGCCCCGAACGCGCCACCGGCGGTCATGCGCGCGATCGCCAGCGGCACCTGCGGGCTGCCCGGTGCAGTGAACGGGATCAGCATGGGCGGGCCGTGCACGACGACGCTCGGGGCCGTGCCGGCCCCGAAGGTGGCGAGCAGCGGCGAGCTGCCGGCGCTGTCGGGCAACTCCTGCTGCGGGGTCCACGCCGCGCCGGCGGACGGGGTGACGGCGGCCAGCGCCACGGCGCACGACCCCAGGGCGACGGTGATGCGGCGGCGCGTGCTCATGCCCCCGGTAACGCCGGGTGGTGGCGAAGGTTGCGCGTGGTTGGACGAACGGCGCAAGCGGATGCGTCCACTAGCCTGAACGCCATGAGCGTCGCCGCCCCGCCGCTGTTCACATTCGACAACACCTACGTCCGTGACCTGGAGGGCCTGTACGTGCCCTGGCAGGCGGACCCGTCGCCGGCGCCCCGCCTGCTGGCGCTCAACGAGCAGGTGGCCGCGGAGCTCGGCGTCGATCCCGACGCGCTGCGATCACCCGGCGGTGTCGCCCTGCTCGCCGGCAACGCGACGCCTGAGGGGGCGTCGCCGGTCGCGCAGGCGTACTCCGGCCACCAGTTCGGCGGGTTCTCGCCGCGCCTGGGCGACGGCCGGGCGCTGCTGCTCGGCGAGGTGCTCGACATCCACGGCCGGCGTCGCGACCTGCACCTGAAGGGCTCGGGTCGCACGTCGTTCGCGCGCGGCGGCGACGGCAAGGCCGCGGTCGGGCCGATGCTGCGCGAATACGTGATCAGCGAGGCGATGTACGCGCTCGGCATTCCCACGACGCGGTCGCTCGCCGTGCTGGCGACCGGCGAGGACGTCGTGCGCGAGACCGTGCTGCCCGGCGCCGTGCTCGTCCGCGTCGCGGCGAGCCATGTCCGCGTCGGCACCTTCCAGTACGCGGCGGCGCACGGTGACACCGAGCTCGTGCGACGCCTCGCCGACCACGCGATCGCGCGCCATCATCCGGCCGCGACCGAGGCGGAGAATCCCTACCTCGCCTTCTTCGAGGCGGTCGTCGACGCCCAGGCGTCGCTCATCGCCCGCTGGATGCTCGTCGGGTTCATCCACGGCGTGATGAACACCGACAACATGACCGTCTCCGGTGAGACGATCGACTACGGCCCGTGCGCGTTCATGGACGCGTTCGACCCCGCCACGGTGTTCAGCTCGATCGATCACGGCGGCCGCTACGCCTACGGCAACCAGCCCGCGATCGCGCAGTGGAACCTCGCGCGCCTGGCCGAGACGCTGCTGCCCCTGCTCGACGCCGAATCGGAGACCGCGATCGCGGCGGCCACCGCGGTGCTGCAGTCGTTCCCCGGCCGCTACGAGGCCCACCGGGTCCGCGGGATGCAGGCGAAGCTCGGTCTGGCCGACGGCGCGGGAGAGGACGAGGCGCTGCTCGACGACCTGACGGCGCTGCTGCAGGCGCAGGGCGTCGACTTCACCTCGTGCATGCGCGCGCTGTCGGCGTCGGTGCTCGGAGACGGCGCACCCGCGCGGTCGCTCTTCGGCGAGCCCGCGGCCTTCGACGCCTGGTCGGAGCGGTGGCTCGCACGGCTGTCCGCGCGGCCCCTGGACCGGCAGGCCGTCGCGGAGGCGATGAACCGGGTCAATCCGCTCTACATCGCGCGCAACCACCACGTCGAGGACGCGCTGGACGCGGCGACCGCCGGCGACCTGGGGCCCTTCCGGCGGCTGCTCGACGTGCTCGCCCAGCCGTTCAACGAGCGCCCCGGCCTCGAGCGGTACGCCGCACCGGCCCCGCCGAGCTTCGGCGAGTACCGCACCTTCTGCGGGACGTAGCCGGTCGGCGCCGCTCGCAGCTCGCGCGGGTCCGCACGATGATCGAAGCCTCCAGGACCTTCACGTGCTTCGGCGGCAACACGACGGTCGTCGTCGAGGGCGCAGGGCCCGCCGGAGAGCCGGGCGAGGCGCTGTTCGCGGCGCGCGATCTGCTGCTCGTGTGGCACGCGGAGTTCTCGCGCTTCAAGCCCGAGAGCGAGCTGTCGCGCCTCAATCGCGACGAGCGGTCGGCGGTTCCGGTCAGCGCCCTGATGGCCCGCTTCGCCCAGGCCGTCGTCGACGCCGCCGCGGCGACCGGCGGCCTCGTGGACGCCACGATGCTGGACGAGATCGAGCGGCTCGGCTACAAGACCGAGCGCTTCCACGGCTCGCTGGCACTGCCGCTCGCGCTCGCCCTGGCGCCGCCCCGGTGCTGCGCCGGCCCGCATCCCGATCGCCGCTGGCGGACGATCGAGGTCGACCTCGCCACGTCGACGGTCACGCGCCCGCCGGGTGTCAGGCTCGATGGCGGCGGCATCGTCAAGGGCCTGCTCGCCGACGTCGTCGGCGAGCTGCTGCAGGAGCACAACAGCTACCTCGTCGACTGCGAGGGCGACGTGCGGGTCGGCGGCGGCGCCGGCCTCGAGCGCTCGATCGCGGTCACGGCACCGCTCAGCCGGCGGGTGCTGCACGAGTTCACGCTGGCCGCCGGCGCGGTCGCGACGACCTCGATCACGAAGCGCAGCTGGATGGAGCGCCTGAAGCCGGCGCACCACCTCCTCGATCCCGCGACCGGCCTTCCGGCCTACACCGGCATCGTCCAGGCGACCGCGCTCGCACCGACGGCGCTCGAGGCCGAGGCGCTCGCAAAGGCCGCGCTGCTGAGCGGGCCCCGGGCCGCCGCGGGCTGGCTGCGCCACGGCGGCGTGATCCTCCTCGACGACGACTCCCACGTCGTCGTCGGGCGGCGGGCGCCCTGACGCCGGCCATGGACGCGGCGGGCGGGGGCTAGCCTTGGTCCCATGACCGCCGAGCCGCGACCGCAGAGCCTCTACGACGCCGTCGGCGGCGAGCCGACGTTTCACCGGATCGTCGCGCGGTTCTACGAGCTCGTCGCGGTCGATGAGATCGTGCGCCCGCTGTACCCCGAGGCGGATCTCGGGCCGGCCGAGGAGCGCCTGCGGCTCTACCTCATCGAGCACTGGGGCGGCCCCGCGGCCTACACGCAGCTGCGCGGCCCGGCGCGTCTGGCGGCGCGCCATATGCCGTTTCGGATCGCGCGCACGCATCGCGACGCCTGGCTGCGGGCGATGCGCATCGCGCTCGACGAGGCCGGCGTCGCGCCGGCGCACCGCGATCGCATCTGGGGCCACCTCGAGACGGTCGCCGCGAACCTGACGACCCACGACACCCCGTCGACCCTCCGCATGCGCTAGGCGCGCGTTCGCTGCCGTGGGACGCGGGTGAGACAATCGCCCGATGGATGCCGCCGCCGCCCCGGGAGTCGTCGCCGAGCGCTTCGCCGCCGGCCGGCGCGCGTGGGAGGACGAGCAGCTCTCGCCGCTGGCGGCGCGCTCCTACCCCGCCGTCCGCGCGGTCGAGGAATCCGACTGCGGCCTGCGCACCCCGCTGCAGCGCGATCGCGACCGGATCGTGCATTGCAAGGCGTTCCGGCGCCTGAAGCACAAGACGCAGGTCTTCGTCGCGCCGCAGGGCGACCATTACCGCACGCGTATGACGCACACGCTCGAGGTGACGCAGATCGCCCGCACCGTCGCCCGCGCGCTCGCGCTCAACGAGGACCTCACGGAGGCGATCGGCCTCGGTCACGACCTCGGCCACCCGCCCTTCGGCCACATCGGCGAGGCGGTGCTCGACACATGCCTCGGTGAGCGCTTCGGCCGCGGCTTCCGTCACTACGAGCACTCGTTGCGGATCGTCGAGGTGCTCGAGCGCGATGGCGCCGGGCTGAACCTCTGCGCGGACGTGCGCGACGGGATCGTCAACCACTCCGGGCGCGCGCCGATGCCGGCGACGCTCGAGGGGCGGATCGTGCGGATCGTCGACCGCGTCGCGTACATCAACCACGACATCGACGACGCGCTGCGCGCAGGCGTCCTCGACGACGCCGCGCTGCCCGCGGAGGCGATCGCGGTGCTCGGCGCGACGGGCTCGGCGCGCATCGACCGGCTCGTGCACGACCTCGTCGAGACGTCCGAGCTCGCGGGCGACATCGCCCAGGGCGACGAGGCGGGGGAGGCGATGAGCGCGCTGCGCAGCTTCATGTTCGAGCGCGTCTACCTCGGCGCCGCCGCGCGTCAGGAGCACTCGCGGATCGACCGCGTCATCCGGACGCTCTTCGACCACTACAGCTCCGATCCCGCACGCGTGCCCGACGGCGGCGGCGCGCCCGGCGCCGACCACGCCCAGCGCGTCACCGACTACCTCGCAGGCATGACCGACCGCTACGCCGTGCGCGCGTTCGAGGCGCTCAGCGTGCCGGCCTCGTTCGCGCTGTAGCGGGGACGCCAGGCGATGGCCCTCTACACGAACGACTCCAAGGAGCGCGTCCGCGAGGCCGTCGACATGATCGACCTCGTCAACGCGCGCACGGAGCTCAAGCGCGCCGGGGTCAACCGCTACACCGGCCTGTGCCCGTTCCACGACGAGCGCACCCCGTCGTTCGGGATCAACCCCGCCGAGAAGGTCTACCACTGCTTCGGCTGCCAGGCCTCGGGCGACGCGTTCACGTTCGTCATGGAGACCGAGGGCGTTGACTTCAAGGGCGCGCTGGAGCTGCTCGCCGACCGCTACAAGGTCGCCCTCGAGCTCGAGGACGAGGACCCCGCCGCGGCCGAGAAGCGTCTGCGCAACGAGCGCCTCATGGAGCTGCTCGAGCGCACGGCGACGTACTACGTGCGCCAGCTCTGGGAGTCCGCCGAGGCGGCGCGGGCCCGCGACTACCTCGCCGCGCGCGGCCTCCAGGAGGGCGCGCTGCGCGAGTTTCGCGTCGGCTACGCGCCGAGCGCCTGGGACACGGTGCTGAAGGCCTCGCTGCGGGCAGGGTTCAAGGCCCGCGAGCTGCATGACGCGGGGCTCGCCCAGCAGTCCCAGAAGTCCGGCAAGCTCTACGACCGATTTCGCTCGCAGGTGATCTTCCCGCTCGCCGACCCGCGCGGCCGCGTTCGCGGCTTCGCGGGGCGCACGCTCATCAGCGACGGCGAGCGCCGTGGGCCGAAGTACGTCAACAGCCCCGAGGGCGACCTGTTCCAGAAGCGCCGCCAGCTCTTCGGCGCCGACATCGCGCGGGCGGCGGCGGCGAAGGCCGGCAGCGTCGTCGTCGCCGAGGGCTACACGGACGTCATCGCGATGCACCAGGCCGGCATCCGCAACAGCGTCGCGATCATGGGCACGGCGCTGACCGAGGAGCAGGTCGGCGAGCTGGCGCGCCTGGCACCGGTCGTCGCGCTCGCGCTGGACGCCGACGCGGCCGGCCGGCAGGCGATGCTGCGGGCCGCGCAGATGGCCGCCGGGCGCAAGCTCGAGCTGCGGGTCGTGCCGCTGCCGCCGGGCGAGGACCCGGCCGACATCGTCCAGCGCACCGGCGGGGAGGAGATCGAGCGGCGCATCGCGGAGTCCGTCCCGTTCGTGCGCTTTCGCGTCCTGCAGGCGCTCGATGCCGGCGATCTCAGCGACGCCGAGGGCAAGGACCGCGTGCTCGACGAGCTGCGACCCGTCCTCAAGCCGCTCGCGCCGAGCGTCATGCGCGACGAGCTGCTGCGGATCGTCGGCGACCGCCTCGATCTCACGCAGGAGCTGCTGGCGTCGCTGCTCGCGCAGCCCGGCCGCCCGCCGGTGGCGCGGCAGGGGGAGGACGCGGCGGTGCCCGAGGAGGCACGACGGCTGGCAACGGCGCCGCTCGGCCGGCGCGAGCGCACCGAGCGCACCTTCCTCGCCCTCTGCATCGCCCTGCCGAAGCTCGGCGCGGCGGCCCTGGCCGAGCTCGACCTCGACGCCGACCTCACCGCGCCCGCGACCCGCGCCGCCGCCGCGCACCTGCGCACACACCTGGCGGCGCCCACCGACGGCCTTGCCGACGACGACCCGATCGCTCCACTCGTCCGCGAGCTCTCCGTGCGCGCCGTCCGTGCCGCCGGCGCCTCGCCGGCGGCCTTCGAGGCCGAGCACCTCCAGCTCGGCCTCGCCCGCCTGGACCGCGAGATCATCGCCGCCCGCGCCGCCGCCGCCGGAGACGTCTCCGAGCTCGCCACGCGGCGCTCGGCGATGCTCGAACAGCTCAAGCGTGTCGTCGACACGGCCTGGGACGAGGGCGACGCGGTGCGCTGAGCCGGCGCGCACGAGACTTGCACATGGCACTGAGTCATCGTCTCCAGATCCTGCTCGACGCCGATCGCCACGAGCGACTGCTCGCCGTGGCCCGCGAGCGGGCGTGTCTGTGGCGACGATCGTCCGCGAGGCCATCGACCGCGGCCTTCCAGCTCCGGGCGCCCGGCGTCGCGCCGCTGCAGCCCGCCTGCTGGCCGCCGAGGCGATGCCCGTGCCCGAGCCCGAGGATCTGGCGGCGGAGCTCGACGACCTTCGCGCACGGCGCGCGTGATCGTCCTCGACACGACGGTCCTCGTCGACGCGGTCGGCGCAGATCATCCGCTGCGTGGCCCGTGTCGCGAGCTCATCGCGGTCATCGCGCAGGGCGGGATGACCGCGGCGACCACGATCGAGGTGCTGCAGGAGTTCACGCACGTCCGCGCCGGGCGCCTGCTCGCACGCTGAGACCGTGATCGATCCGAGCGCCGCGGCGCTGAGCCGGTACCCTTGCTCCGCACGGTCGGGGGTAGCTCAATCGGCAGAGCATTCGGCTGTTAACCGAAGGGTTGTGGGTTCGAGTCCCACCCCCCGAGTTGACCGTGGCGGCGTGGCGGGGCGCCACTCCGGGTATGCCATCTCGCATGCTCATGCTCGGCGTCGGCGCGTTCTGCGTCGTCATCCTCGTCCTCGCATTTCTTGCTCCGCGCCTCTCGCGCCACCCGCAGCGCGCCGGCCAGAAGGTCGTCGGCACCGGACAGCGCGGCGCCGGCAAGGCGCCGGGCAGGCTCGGCCACTGGCTCGCCAAGCCGTTCTCGACCGCGCAGCGGGCGATCGGCAGGAGCGGCGCCGCCGGGCGTCGCGGCCGCGGCAAGATGCCGCTGTAAGCAGGCGTATCGCGCCGCGGCGGCTGCCGGTTGTCGCCGTCCTGACGGCCCGCTAGGTTCACCGTCATGCGCGGCCAGGGATGGCGGGGTTGTCGGCGCGTGCCCGGCACGCTGCTCGTGTGCGCCCTCGGGCTGCTCGCGCCCGCCGCGGCGCAGGCGTCGGTCTCCGTCGGCGACATCTCGCTTTCCGAGGGCGACGGCGGCGCCGTGGCGACGTTCACGCTCACCCGCACCGCCGGCCTGCTCGCGGGCGCGACATCGGTCGGCTTCGCGACCGCCGACGGCAGCGCGCGGGCTCCCGCCGACTACGCGGCGCGCAGCGGCGCGGTCGGGTTCCCCGGCACGCTGCTGCCCGCCACGCAGGTCCAGTTCGTGTCGGTGCCCGTCACCGGCGACCGGCTCGACGAGCCCGACGAGACGTTCCGGCTCGTGCTCTCCGGAGCCGAGGTCGCCGACGGCGCCGCGACCGCGACGATCGTCGACGACGACCCGCCGCCGGCCGTGAGCGTTGGCGACGCGGCGCCCGCGACCGAGGGCGGCTCGGCCTCGTTCCCCGTCGTGCTCAGCGCCGCCAGCGGCCGCGACGTGAGCGTGACCTTCGCGACGGCCAACGCCAGCGCCGTCGCCGGCCAGGACTACCCCGCCCGCTCCGGCACGCTGACGATCCCGGCCGGCGCCACGGCCACCGCCGTCGCCGTGGCGCTCATCGACGACAGCGCCGACGAGCCCGCCGAGACGTTCGAGCTGCGCCTCTCGGCGCCGGGGAACGCGACGCTCGGCGACGCTGCCGCGACGGCGACGATCGTCGACAACGACGAGCCCCCCGCCGTTGCCGGACCCGCGCCCGCGGCGCCCGTCACCGTCGCCCCGGCCCCGGTGCTGCCGGTGGTCCCGGCGACCGGCTCCTCGGGCAGCTCGTCGGGCGTCCAGGGGCTGGTCGTCGGGACGCCGCGCCTGCGCCAGCCCGGGACGGGCCTTGTCACGCTCACCTGCCCGCAGCAGTTCGGCACGTGCAAGGGCCAGGTCACGCTCTTCAGCCGGCCCAACAAGCGCTCGAAGATCAAGCAGCTGCGCAGGGAGCGCCGCCTCGGGCGGCGGACGTTCAGCCTCGCCGCGGGGGCGACGTCGACGCTGCCCTTCGCGCTCTCGCGCCAGGACCGCCGGCTGCTCGAGCGGTCCGGCCGCATGAACGTCCGCGCCTACGCGATCAACAAGGACGCCGCCGGCCACAGCAGCGTACGCACCGCGAACGGGACGCTCGTGCGCCGCACGGCGCATTCGAGCCCGACCCGCGCCGGCGCGTCAGCGCGCGGCGAAGGACTCGACGAGGTCGGCCGCGCGCTCGGCTCCGTCGTTGGCGGCGGCCCAGGCCTGTAGTTCCCGGGCGCGCTCGCGCAGGGCGGGACGGGCGAGGGCGCGGCCGACCGCCAGCGCGATCGCCCGCGGCGACACCATGCGCCGCGGAAGCCGCACGCCGACGCCCGCCCAGTCCACGCGCGCCGCGTTCTCGTTCATGTCGCCGGCCGCGGGGACGATCAGTACCGCGCAGCCACACGCCAGCGCCCGCCCGATCGTGCCGTGGCCGCCGTGGCAGACGACGAGGTCACAGACGGGCATCGTCCGCGCGTACGACAGCCAGTCGACGAGCCGGGCGTTCGCCGGCACCTGAAACGGCGGCTCGGGCCGCGACCGGTTCACCGACGCGAGCACGCGCACCGGCATGTCGCCGAGGCCGGCGAGCGCGGCACGCATGAGGCGGTGCTCGGCGTCCTGCGACGTCGACGGGGCGACGAGGACGAGCGGCCCGTCGCCCGGCGGGGGCGCGAGGCCGGCGGCCGGCGGCTCCCACAGCAGCGGCCCGACGACGTGCGTGTTCGGCGGCCAGTCGCGCGGATACTCGAGCTGCGGGAAGGTCGCGACCAGCGCGAGGTCCGCGCTGATGCCGCCGTGGACGCGTGCGAGCGGCGCCAGCCCGAGGCGCCGGCGCGTCTCGTTGAGCTCGTCGCGGCCGAGCGCCAGGCCGTGGCGCAGGAGCGGGTCGGCGAGGCGCCACATGCGCCGGCCGGCGGCGGTCCGCGGGATCCGCGCGCCGCAGGAGTACGGCGGCGTGCCGGGCGGCATGCGCGGGTCGGTGTGGGGGATGAGCGTCGCGACCGGCGCGCCCTCGAGCTCGCCGGCGAGCGCCGGCGCCAGCGTGAGGATGTCCGAGACGACCGCGTGCGGCGCGACGTCGCGCACGAGCCCGATCGTCTCGCGCGTCGCGCGCTCGACCGCCTGGTAGGGCGTCAGCGGCCGCTCGCGGGTGGGGAAGACGTGGTACTCCGGCGCGGCGGCGAAGGTCATGCCCTCGGCCTCGACATGGTCGCGCCAGCGCGTCCAGGTCTGCAGCGTCACGTCGTGGCCGCGAGCGGCGAGCACGCGGCCGAGCGCGATGACGGGAAACGCGTGGCCCGGGTCGCCGAAGGCGCCGAGCAGCAGGCGCAACTCGCTCAGGCCGCCAGCTCCGCGATGAGCCGCAACTGATCGAGGCGATCGTCCTTCGTGAAGGCGAGCGGGCTGACGCCGAGCGTCCCGACGCCGGCGTCGCGGTACACCGCCAGTCGCTCGCGGACGTGCTCGGGCGGCCCGCAGATCGAGACCGTGTCGATGAGCTCGTCCGACAACCGCGCCATCGCCTCGTCGCGCTTGCCGTCGAGGTAGAGGTCCTGGACGTCGCGCGCCTCCTCCTCGAAGCCGTAGCGCTGGACGAGCGCGTTGTAGAAGTTCTTCTCGCGCGAGCCCATCCCGCCGACGTACAGCGCGATGAACGGGCGCATGAGGTTGCGGCCGGACGCGATGTCGTCGGTGACGCAGACGTTGACCTGCGGCGCGATGTCAAAGCCGTCCAGGGACCGGCCGGAGCGCGCCGCGCCCTCCTGCAGCAGGGGGACGAACTCGGCGACGTGCTCGGGGGAGAAGAGCGTCGGGATCCAGCCGTCGGCGATCTCGCCCGCCAGGCGCGTGTTGTTGGGCCCGATCGCGGCGAGGTAGATCGGGATGCGCTCCTGCACCGGGCCGATCGTGAGCTTCAGCGCCCGGCCGGGGCCGTCGGGCAGCGGGAGCGTCAGCGTCTCGCCGTCGTAGACGAGCCGCTCGCGGGCGAGCGCCATGCGCACGACCTCGACGTACTCGCGCGTGCGCTGGATTTGGCGCCCGAAGCGCTGGCCGTGCCAGCCCTCGGCGACCTGCGGCCCGGAGGAGCCGATCCCGAGCAGCATCCGCCCGCCGGAGAGCTGGTCGATCGTCGCGGCGGTCATCGCCGTCATCGCCGGCGTGCGCGCCGGCATCTGGAAGATCGCCGAGCCGAGCTTGATCGTGCTCGTGAGGCCCGCGAGCCAGCCGAGCACCGTCGCGGCGTCCGATCCGTAGGCCTCCGCGGCCCAGACCGAGTCGTAGCCGAGGCGCTCCGCCTCCTGGACGATCTCGCGCTGATCCTGGGAGGAGAGGCCGAGGCCCCAGTAGCCGATGTGGACGCCGAGCTTCATGTGCTGCAAGATCCCTTTCAGGGAGAGGAGTTCATTTGCCGTAATCGACGGGCTCCCATACGGTGGCCACGTCCCGACGAACGGAGAGAACCCTATGCCAACGCCTCGCGAAGTTGCCGTAGCCGACCTACGGCGCTCCATCGATGTGCTCCCCGAGCGCACCCGCCAGGCGATGCTGATCGGGCTCCAGAACAACACCGTCATCACCGGTGCGTTCACCGGGGCCGAAGGGATCTGCCCGATGATGGCCGCCCACCGCGAGGGCGGGCGCACCACCTGCGTCTCGTTCCCCGAGGCCTGGGACAAGTTCACCGGCGTCTATGGCCGCGCGATCACGCGCCAGGCGACGGAGTACGAGGTCGGCATCCTGCGCATGGAGATCAAGGCGAGCCTCGACCAGCCGGTGGAGTCGCCGCTCGGCGAGGCGATCGCCGAGCACACCGCGATGGTCGAAGGCCGCAGGCGCCGGGACCGCCTGTCCGCCGGCCGGCCGGTCGACCTCGGCGGGGCCATCCACGAGCACGAGGGCGCCAAGCGCCGCGACCGCCTGTTCGCCGGCACCCCGATCGATCTCGGGGGCGCGATCGAGGACTACAAGTCGGCAGCCCGCCGCCGTCGCAGCGACGAGGCCACCGAGACCGGCCTGGACTGGCTCTTCGAGGAGACGCTCGTGCTGCCCGAGGACTTCGACGCCGAGCGCGAGCCCGACTTCGACTTCGACACCGCCGAAGGCGACGTCTACGCCCGCTAGGACGAGCCGGTCGCATCCAGCTGCCCGCCACCGGGCAGCTGGAAGACGATCTCTCCGATCACGCAGCCCGGGGTGAGTTCGAGCAGCAGGCGCACCGCGGCGACGATGTCCGACGTCTGGATCATGTCCTCGGCCGCGACGCGGCCCTTGACGAAGTCCGTCATCGGCGTGTCGACGAAGGCCGGGCACAGCGCCGTGGACTTGATGCCGAGCGCGTTGAGCTCGCGGTTCATCGACTGCGTGAAGCCCACGACGCCGAACTTCGTCGCGCTGTAGATGCTCAGCCAGGCCTCGCCCTGCTTGCCGGCGACCGACGCCGTGTTGACGACGAGCGCGTTGCGGTGCTCGGCGCCCGCCGCGGTGAGCATCGGCAGCGCCTCGCGGTAGAACAGCGGGAGCGCGCGGAGGTTCGTCGCAAGCTGGATGTCCATGCGCTTCGTGCTCAGCTCGCCGATCGGCGCTCCGATCCCGACGCCCGCGTTGTTCATGAGCACGTCGAGGCGGCCGTAGGCCTCGCGGTGGCTTGCGACGACGCGCTTGATGTCCTCCTCGTCGCCGACGTTCGCGGCCACCTCGCGGACCTCCAGGCCCTCGGCGCGCAGCGCCGCGCAGGCCGCCGCGAGCTTCTCCGGGCGGCGCGCGGCCATCGTCACGGCGTGCCCCGATTGCGCCAGCATGCGGGTCACCGCGAGGCCGATCCCGCTCGACGCGCCCGTCACGATCGCGGCTCGATCGGCCATGCGTCACTCCCTCGCTCGATGCTGCGTGCGGCGCAATCCAATCACGAGACCGCCTAGAGTTGGATCGATGCTCCGACTGCTCCCGTCGGCGCTCGTCGCGACCGTCGTCCTGAGCGCCTGTGGCTCGGACGGTGGCGGCACCGCGCCCGCACCCCCTCAGCCGATCGCCGGCCACCCGGCCGATTTCCCGTCCACCGCGGGCAAGACGCTGACGCAGCTCACGAAGGGCCTGAAGAAGGGCGCCGTCCTGAACGTCTCGAGCTTCAGCTCGCAGAAGCGCGGCAGCGACAACCGGCTCGGCTTCGCGATCGTCGACCGCGCGAACAAGCAGCTCGACGTGTCGTCGGTCGCCGTCTACACCGCCAAGCCCGACGGCACCGAGCTGCGGGGCCCGTTCGTCGCGCACCGGGAGTCGCTCGACGTCGCGGCGCCCTACCGCAGCCGGCAGACGTCGGCGGACCTCAAGAGCGGCGCCACGTTCTACGTCGCGAACGTCGACTACCCCTCGCGCGGCCCGCACGTCCCGATCGGCCTCGTGCGGCTCGACGGCCGGCTCGTCGTCGCCGACTCGACCGGCGCGCTGACCGTCGGCGACCGCAACGGCCCGCCCGACGTCGGCGACCGCGCGATCAAGGTCGACACGCTCACCGCCGCGGACGTCGGAGGCGCCCTGGAGAAGATCTCCACCCGCGTGCCGCCCGCCGCCGACATGCTCCAGGCGAACCTCGCCGACGTGCTCGGCCGCAAGCCCGTCGTGCTGCTCTTCGCGACGCCCGCGCTGTGCCATTCGCGCACCTGCGGGCCGGTCGTCGACATCGCCGAGCAGGTCCGCGCCCAGTCCGGCAAGGGCGTGGCGTTCATCCAGCAGGAGATCTACCAGGACAACGATCCGGGCAAGCCGATCCGCCCGCAGGTCGCCCGCTGGCGGCTGCCGACCGAGCCCTGGGCCTTCGTCATCGATCGCCGCGGGCGCATCGCGTCGCGCTTCGAGGGCGTCTTCTCCGTCGGCGAGCTGGCGCGGGCCGTACAGGCCGTGAAGTAGGCCCCACATGGGGCAGGGAGGGGTCGAACCTCCGTCTGACCGATTATGAGTCGGCTGCTCTGACCAGCTGAGCTACTGCCCCGCGCGCGGATTGTGGCGCGTTGGCGGATAATCACGGGCTCGGAGACAGAGGCAAGGCGAAAGGGACCCGATGGGGGAGCTGCTGCGCAAGATGTTGCGCGTCAACTACGAGACGCGGTCGGTCAAGGACATCGAGGACGTGGCCGAGGGTGCGGCGCTCATGCAGGAGCAGCACGCCCGCGACCTCCTGTCGCTCGCCGAGACGGCCGGCCTGGGCGTCGACGACCTGCGCGTCATGCGTGCCGGGCAGGTCGTGGAGCGGCTGCGCTGATGGGCTACTACCTGCGCCGCTTCGTCGGCGGCGAGACCGAGGGCTTCGAGCGCGAGCAGATGATCGACGTGGCCGAGCAGGCGCTCGCGCTCCAGCTGGAGCTCGCGCGCGACCTGCTCTCGATCGCCGAGGTGTCGGGGCTGCCGCCCGAGCACCAGGAGAAGGACAAGCGCATCTCACGCGCCTCCGAGACCGTCCGGGCGCTGGGCTAGCGCTCGCGCTGACGGCGGTGCTGGCGGGCTGCGGCGGCGCGACCGCGCCGCCGCGCGCGACCGGCCAGACCGCGACGGCCGGCGCCGCGCGCACCCCGCCGCCGGCGCTGTGCGGCCCCCTGGGCGCGACGGTCAGGGGCCACGTCGCCGCGCAGGCGGCGATCGAGCTGTCCGGGCTCGCGCTGTCGCGCACGCAGCCCGGCGTGCTGTGGACGCACAACGACTCCGGTGACCGCCCGCGCGTCCTCGCCGTGACCCGCGCCGGGCGGCTGCTCGCCGACGTCGCGATCACCGGCGCCGCGGCGATCGACTGGGAGGACATCAGCGTCGGCCCGGCGCCCGGCGGCGGCGACGCGCTCTACATCGCCGACATCGGCGACAACGGCGAGCAGCGCGCGGACGTCGCCGTCTACCGCGTCCCGGAGCCGCGCGTCGGCGGCGGCGGGCCGACCGCGAGCGCCCCGGCGGCGCGCCTGACCCTGCGCTATCCCGACGGCCCGCACGACGCGGAGGCGCTGCTCGTCGATCGCTCCAGCGGGGCGCTCGTCATCGTGACGAAGAGCTTCGGCGGCGAATCCGGCGTGTTCTCCGCCACGCGGCCCTCGGCGACGGGCACGACGCTGCTGCGCCGGCGCGGCCGGCTGTCGCTCGGCGTCGGCGCGGCGGTCACCGCGGGCGACGTCTCGGCCGACGGGCGCACGATCGCGCTGCGCACGTACGACCGCGCCTTCGTCTGGACCCGGCGGCCGGGGGAGTCGATCGCGGGCGCGCTGCGGCGGCGCTCCTGCAGCCCGCGCACGGACCTCTTCGTCGAGGGTCAGGGCGAGGCGCTGGCGCTCAGCGCGCACGGGCGATCGTTCTACACCGTGCCCGAGGGCGCGCGGCCGGCGCTGCGCCGTTACGCGGCGAGCGCTCAGGTAACGGTTCCGTAAAGCGCGTTTGGAGGCCGGGAGGGCGGGAAGTCTAAGAAGCAGAAGCCGTCGAGAGATCCCCGGTTCCGGCCCCATACCCCCGCCGTCCCGTTCCCCCCTCTCGACTCAAGCGCCCGGCGTGACCCCCGCCGGGCGCGCTTCGTTTAACGGCCCGGATGACCCTGCAGATGGGCGGCATCGAGGTCGCGGAAAGGAAAGGGGGGCTCGACCGTCGAAACAGCTTCACGCCAATGAAGCGATCCGCTACCCCGACGACGACTCCCGAGTCGCTCTCCACATACATCCAGGCCCGCTTCGACGACTTCTCGCGTTCGCAGAAGGATGTCGCGCAGTACATCGTCGACCATCTCGACGAGGTCGCCTTCCAGACCGCCGAGGAGCTCGCACGCCGTGCGAACACCTCCTCGAGCACCGTCGTGCGCTTCTCGCAGGCGCTCGGCTTCGAGGGCTATCCCGAGCTCCAGCAGTCCGCGCGGGAGGAGTACCGGCGACGGCACGCGACGTCACTGCCGACCGGGCCCGCGGCGCCGCTGTTCTCGCTGGACCAGAACGAGTTCGAGACGATGCTGGCGGCCGACCACGTCAACGTCGAGGACACCGCCCGCAAGGTCTCGCGCCGCGACATCGAGGCCGCCGTGGAGGCGATCGCCACGACGCCGCGACTGCTCGTCGCCGGCACGGACCAGATGGCGTTCTTCGCCTCCTACCTGCGCCACCTGCTGATGCTCCTGGACCTGCGCGCCGAGATCGTCGCCAGCCCGTCGCAGGAGGCGCTGGGGCGCCTGAGCCGGATCGACGACGAGACGCTCGTCATCGGGCTCTCCGCCGGCCGGCCGCACCCGCTCGTCGTCCGCGCGATGAAGCTCGCCCGCCACCGCAAGGCGCGGACGATCGCGATCACCGACGCGACGCTCTCCGAGGTCGCCAAGCTCGCCCAGATCCGCCTGTACTACTCGTCCAACAGCCCGGCCTACGTGCGCTCGCACACGGCGCTGCTCTCGATGGTCCAGGCGCTCGCCTACGGCGTCTATGCCCGCGACGTCGACGGCTACGCCGACCGCATCAAGGCCTTCAAGCTGAAGTAGCGCGCTACGGGGCGGGCGTGCCCGCGGGGTTGGCGGGCCGCGCGAACCGCGGCTGGACCGCGACCTCGCGCTGCGGGAAGGACTGCTCCGTCACACCGCTGGCGCCGTTGGGCGCCGGTGCCGGGTCACCGGACCCCGACCCGCCTGCGATCGCCCAGCCGGCCCCCGCCGCGACGGCGACCGCGACGCAGCCCACGACGATGCCCCTCGGGGTCAGCCGCATCGGGGGTTGTGGCAGCGGCGGCGGTCGTCTATTGCTCTGTCGCGTCTGCGCCATCGGGCTTCACGGTACGCGGATCGCGCGCGCCGGTGCAACGCGATCGCCGCACAGAGCGGGCGCCGGGGTCCAGGTCTGCGAGCTCCTGCACGTCCGGTTGCGCGATCGCGCAACGGGTGTCGAGCGCCGGTCGTCCGTGCGCCTATGCTCCGCGCACATGGGCGCGGCCGCACACCCCGGGGGCGTCGGGCCCGGCGACGTCCTCGACGGGTACCGCATCCAGGAGCCGCTCGGCGAGGGCGGGATGGGCCAGGTCTTCCGGGCGCTCCGCGAGGCCGATGGGGAGACCGTCGCGCTGAAGGTCATGAAGCCCGGGGGGGCCGGGGACACCGAGCGCGCGCGCCGCTTCGTGCGCGAGGCACGGGCGGCGGCGACGGTCGAGCATCGCCACCTCGTCGGCGTCGTGGACGCGGGCGAGTGCGCGGGCTGCGCGTACCTCGTCATGCGCTACGTCGCCGGCGGGTCGCTGGACCTGCGCATCCGCGACGGCGGCCCGCTGTCGCTGGAGGAGACGGCGGCGGTGATCGGCGACATCGCCGCCGGCCTGGACGCGCTGCATCGCGCCGGGCTCGTGCATCGCGACGTCAAGCCGTCGAACATCATGCTCGACGAGACCGGCGCCGCGCTGACGGACTTCGGCCTCGCGAAGGGCCGCGACTACTCGGCGCTCACGCGCCCCGGCCAGCTGCTCGGGACGCTGGACTACATCGCGCCGGAGCTGCTGCGCGGCACCGAGCCCGGGCCGGCGGCCGACATCTACGCGCTGGGCTGCGTCGCCTACGAGTGCCTCGCCGGCCGCTCGCCGTTCGGCGGCCGCGGGGTGTTCGCGGTCGGGTTCGCCCATCTCGAGGAGACGCCGTCGGACCCGTTCGCCGGCCGCGACGACGGACCCGCCGGGGCGGGCGAGTTCGTCCTGCAGGCGCTCGCGAAGGAGCCCGCGGAGCGCCCGCCGACGGCGACGGCCTACGCGACGGTGCTCACCGCCGCGCTGGTGCCCGGCCGCAGATAGGCCCGCGTCAGCCCGGCGGGCGGGCGCGCGGGCGGGTCGAGAGCCCTGCCTCGTGGACGACGCTCACGGTGTTGCCGAACTGCAGGCGGTCCAGCGGCGCGAGCGCGCGCACGCCGGTGATCCGCTCACCGTTGATCCAGGTGCCGTTGAGCGACGAGAGGTCCTCGATCGCGAGCTCGGCGTCGAGGACGCGGATGACGGCATGGCGGCGCGAGACCTCCGGGTCGGGCAGGACGATCTCGCAGCCCTCGCGCCCGATCGTCTGCCCGGGCGCGAGCGTGATCTCGCGACCCGTGACCGGATGCTCCTCGACCAGCAGATATCGCTTCACGCGCCTCCTCGCCCGATATGGTCGAATAGCGCATCGCGCCAGGTGGTGCAAGTCACGGAAGGCAGTCGGGAGGGCGATGAAACCGGGCGATCAGATCGCGGGCTACAGGATCGAGTCCGTGCTCGGTCAGGGCGGCATGGGCACGGTCTACGAGGCGACGCAGCTGTCGCTGAACCGCACCGTCGCGCTGAAGATCCTCTCCGCGCAGCTCGGGGCCGATCCGATCTTCCGCAAGCGCTTCCGGCGCGAGGGCCATATCCAGGCGGCGATCGACCACCCGCACATCGTCACGGTCTACGAGGCCGGCGAGGTCGAAGAGGGGCTGTTCCTCGCGATGCGGCTCGTCCGCGGGAGCACGCTGAAGGACATGATCCTCGGCCGCGACCTCGAGGGGGCGCGGACGCTGCGGCTGCTCAAGCCGATCGCCGACGCGCTCGACACCGCCCACGAGGCGGGCCTGACGCATCGCGACATCAAGCCGCAGAACATCCTCGTCGGGGTCCGCGACCACGCGTTCCTCGCCGACTTCGGCCTCACCCGCAGCGCGACCGAGACGGCTCTGACGCGCACCGGGCAGTTCGTCGGCACGATCGACTACATCTCGCCCGAGCAGATCCGCGGCGAGCAGGCGGGCCCGGCGAGCGACATCTACTCGCTCACGGCCGTGCTCTACGAGTGCCTGGCCGGCGTCGTGCCGTACCCCAAGCCGTCCGATGCCGCGGTGCTCTACGCGCACATGGCCGACGCACCGCCGCTCGTCACCGACCAGCGGCCCGAGCTCCCGCCGGCGCTCGACGCGGTCATCGCCCGCGGGATGGCGAAGGATCCCGCCGACCGCCAGGCCACGGCGAGCGCGATGATCGCCGATGCCGAGCGGGCGTTCGGCAGGCGGGTGCGGGCGGTCATCACGCCGCCCGGCCCGGTCGAGGGGCCCGAGGACATCGGCCTGCGCGAGGACGAGGCGCGCGTGTCGACGCAGGAGGGCCGCGTGCGCCCGCAGCCGGCCCCGCCGACGAAGGTCGCGGCCGAGCCCGTCGCCGCCCCGCCCGCAGCCGCGCCCGCCGCGCAGGCCGCCGCGCAGGCCGCCGCCCCGGCGGACGACACGGTCGTGCCCGAGCCCGAGCCGACGAAGGTCGTGGCGCGCGAGCGCACGCCCGCCCAGCCGCCGACGGTCGTCGGGGCCGAGCGCGCCGCGCGCCCGCCGCGCCGGAGCGCGCTCGTCGCGGGCGCGCTGCTCGGCGTGGCGCTGCTCGCGGGCGCGGGCTTCGGCGCCGGCCGCGCCAAGCACTCCGGCAGCGGCGCCGGCACCCCGGCGCCGCTCGTCGGCTCGGCGTCCAACAGCGACGTGGCGCTCGAGATCCCGGCCGTGTGGCGCCGCGCGCAGCGCCCGCCGGCGATCGCGGGCCTGGATCTCACGAGCGCCATGACGCTCGCCGCCGGGGCGCGCGCGGATGCCGGGCTCGTCGTCGGCCGGGTCGGGCGGGCGGGCGCGGGCCTGCTGCCCGCGGCGCTCGCGCAGGCGGCGAAGCCCGTCCCGGGCCTCGCCGATCCGGTGCGCACCCCGCGCCTGCAGGGCTATCGCAACCTCGAGCTGAGGGTCCCGGGCTACGCCGGCGTGCTGGACGTCGTGACGACGCCGACGAGCGGCGGGACGCTCGCCTTCGCCTGCTTCGCGCCGGCTGCCGACGACGCGGTCCGCGACACCTGCGCGCGCGTCGTCGCGTCCGCGCGGCTCGTCGGGCGTACGGCGCTGCCGATCGGGACGGACGGCGCCTATGCGCGCAGGCTCAGCGCCGCGCTCGCGCGCCTGGGCGCCGAGCTCGCGACGCGCCGGCGGGCACTCGCGGGCGCCAAGACCCGCACCGGCCAGGCGCAGACGGCCGCCGCCCTGGCCCGGGCCTACGCAAGCGCCGCCACGAGCGTGCAGGCCGCCCGCCCGGAGGCGGCCGCCGCGGGCGCGAACGCGGCCCTGGCCGCCGCGCTGACGCGCACGCGGCTGGCCTACGAGCGGATGGGCGCGGCAGCACGATCCGGGACCGGTCCGCGCTACCGCAGCGCGCGTGGCGATGTGACGGCCGGCGAGGCGGCGACGCGCGCCGCGCTGGCCGCGCTGGCACGCGTCGGCTACGCGCCGCGCGGAGGGTGAGCGACTCCACCCCGCGGTGGCCCCGCGGGGTGGCGCGGCGGCGGGATGGTGATCAGGCACCTGACCCGCCCACCGCAAGGAGGCCACCATGCTCCGCTCCGTCGCCCTATCCGCCGTCACCGCCGTCGCCCTCATCGGGCTGCCGTCGCTCGCGCAGGCCGCACCGCACAAGACGACCTGCAAGCACGGGTTCCACAAGAAGCACGTGCGCCATCACGTCGCGTGCGTGAAGAACCACAAGCGCGCCATCACGCCCGCGCCGGCACCCGCGCCCGCCGCGGCGCCCGCTCCGGTGACCGCGCCGGAGGCGGTGCCGCCCGCGCTCGCCCCCGCGGGCACGACGGCCGCGAACACGCTGCCCACCGCCGCCGCCCCGGCGGTCGCGCCCGGGCCGGCCGGCCCGCCGACCGGCCAGACCGCACCGCCGCCCATGGCCCGGACCGGGGCCGTCCGGACGGCGAAGCAGGGCGGCGTCGCCGCGCGCGCCGCACAGTGGGGGACCTGCAGCTACTCCGGCACGTCGCGCTGGGAGCAGGGCCTCTGGCAGGGCTACCCGTATCTCTGGACGCGCGCGAACGTCTTCACGTGCTTCAACACGATCCAGACGGACCTCTACTACTGGGACGGCTACGTCGAGCGCTACTGGACCTCGTGGCAGAACTGCATCCGCGCGATCTACTGCTAGACCACGTCGCGGGCCGTGACGGCACCGATCCGCACGGCCCGCTCGACGAGCGCCGCCCGCTTCTGGCTGTTGGGCACGTCGTCCAGGCCGAAGGTCGCGAACAGCGCCTTGAGGTGCGTCTTGATCGAGTCGACCGAGAGGTAGAGCTCCGCCGCGAGCTGCTGGTTGGTGCGCGGCACGGAGAGCGCGTCGCCGGCGAGCACCGGCCGGCAGAGCGCGACGAGGACGCGCCGCTGCGCCGGCGTGATCTGCACCGCCGTGCTCACGCCGTCGGCGAGCGCCGTGGTGCCCTGCACGTCGGCGGGCGCGCAGAAGGCGATCAGCGTGTCGCCGACGCGGATGAGGTCGGCGTCGCGCAGCCGGCGGCGACCGCTGAGGCGGTCGTCGCCGACCCAGGTGCCGTTCGTCGACAGGCCGTCGTCGAGGATGACCCACTCGCCGCCGACGCGCTCGAGCTCGGCGTGCAGCCGCGAGGCGCGGCCATCCCAGGGCAGCGCGATGTCGTTGTCGGCGCCGCGGCCGATCGTCAGCCGCCCGGCGCCGGGCCCCAGCACGCGCAGCTGCTGCGGCCCGCCGGGCGCGCGCAGGACGAGGAACGGCGTCCCGCGGCGCGCCGCGTCGTTGCGCTCGAGCAGCTCGGCCGCGGTCGCGACGTGGGGGGCCAGCGGCGAATCGGGCATCGATCGCGAGCGTAATGGTCGCGAGGCCGCCCAACCCGCCGCGTTAGAATCGGCGAGGTGAGAGACGAAGCGACTTTTCGCGTCAAGGCGGGCCTCGCGCAGATGCTCCAGGGCGGGGTCATCATGGACGTCGTCGACGCCGAGCAGGCGCGCATCGCCGAGGCCGCGGGTGCCGTGGCGGTCATGGCGCTCGAGCGCGTCCCCGCCGACATCCGCCGCGACGGCGGCGTCGCGCGCATGTCCGACCCGGCGATGATCAAGTCGATCCAGGACGCGGTCACGATCCCCGTCATGGCGAAGGCGCGCATCGGGCACATCGCCGAGGCGCAGGTCCTCGAGGCGCTCGAGGTCGACTACATCGACGAGTCCGAGGTCCTCACCCCGGCCGACGAGGACAACCACATCGACAAGTGGGCGTTCTCCGTGCCGTTCGTCTGCGGCGCGACGAACCTCGGCGAGGCGCTGCGGCGCATCGGCGAGGGCGCCGCGATGATCCGCTCCAAGGGCGAGGCGGGCACCGGCGACGTCGTACAGGCCGTGCGCCACATGCGCGCCATCCGCTCGGAGATCCGCCGCCTCGGGATGCTCGACGAGGGCGAGCTCGCGACCGCGGCGAAGCAGCTGCAGGCGCCGCTGGACCTCGTCCGCGGCGTCGCGCGCGAGGGCGGCCTGCCGGTCGTGCTCTTCTGCGCCGGCGGCATCGCGACGCCCGCCGACGCCTCGCTCATGATGCAGCTCGGCGCTGAGGGCCTGTTCGTGGGCTCGGGGATCTTCAAGTCCGCCGATCCCGAGCGGCGGGCCCGCGCGATCGTCGAGGCGACGACGCACTTCGCCGACGCCGCGCGGGTCGCCCGCGCGTCGGAGGGGCTCGGGACGGCGATGGAGTCGCTCGAGTCCAGCGCGCTGGCCGGCGACCAGCTGCTCGCCCAGCGCGGTTGGTAGTCGGCGTCCTCGCGCTGCAGGGCGGCTTCGCCGCGCATGCGCGCATGCTGCGCGGGCTCGGCGCCGACGTCCGCGAGGTGCGCGTGCCGGCCGACCTCGACGGCCTCGACGGCCTCGTCATGCCCGGCGGCGAGTCGACGACGATGACGCTCGGGATCGAGCGCGAGGGCCTTGCCGACCCGCTGCGGGCGTTCGCGCGCGGCACCAGGCCGGTGCTCGGCACGTGCGCCGGGCTCATCATGCTCGACCGCGACCACCTCGGCCTCATGGACATCGCGGCCGAGCGCAACGCCTTCGGGCGCCAGGTGCGCTCCTTCGAGGCCGATCTCGAGGTCGCCGGCCTCGACGGGCCGCCGCTGCGCGCCGTCTTCATCCGCGCCCCCTGGATCGCCGCCCACGGCGCCGGGGTGCAGATCCTCGCGGCGGTCGACGGCCATGCCGTCGCCGCGCGCGAGGGATCGCTCACCGCCGTCGCGTTTCACCCCGAGCTCGGCGGCGACACGCGCCTGCACGAGCAGTTCCTCGCGGCCTGCGCGGTGCGGTAGCGCTCAGAAGCGGTCGGCGCCGTCGACAGTCGTATATCTCGCGCGCTTCACAGGGACGTCACGACGCGCTCACAGCGTGGTCACAACGGTCCTGCGCGCGGGCGCCACGCTGCGGGCGATCGACCATCCCCGAGCCCTGGAGCGCGCATGAGCACGTCTGACCGCAGTCCCCTCCCGCTGTCCGACGCGGGCGTCTCACGGCGTGCGCTGCTGGCGCGATCGGTGTCCGCGGGCGTCGGCATCGTGCTCAGTGGCAGCGTTCCCGGTCTGTTCGGCGTCGCGCAGGCCAGGGGCGGCGGCGGGGTCGGCTATGGCCCGCTCGTGCCCGACCCCGCGGGGATCCTCTCGCTCCCGCGAGGCTTCTCCTACAAGCTCGTCGCGCAATCGGGCGCGACGCTGCTCGAGAGCGGCGAGCCGACGCCCGACGATCCCGACGGCACCGCCGCCTTCCTTCGCGAGGGCGGCGGCGGCACCGTCCTCGTCAACAACCACGAGATCGGCGGCGGCGAGACGTTCCGCGTCCCGGCGGTCCCGGGCTTCACGTACGACCCGCTCGCCGGCGGCGGCACGACGAACATCGAGGTCGACCAGGACGGCAACCGCGTGCGCGAGTACGTGAGCCTCGCCGGGACGCACAACAACTGCGCCGGCGGGCGCTCCCCGTGGAACACCTGGCTCACCTGCGAGGAGACCGAGGGCAGGCCGGCAGGAAGCACCGTCCGCCACGGCTACGTGTTCGAGGTCGACCCCTACGACCAGGACGCCAACCGCGATCCGAAGCCGATCAAGGCGCTCGGCCGCTTCGCGCACGAGTCGCTTGCGATCGACCCGCGGACGCACACCTTCTACCTCACCGAGGACGCCGGCGGTCCCAACGGCCTGCTCTACCGCTGGACCCCGCCGGAGCAGGCGGTCCCGCTCGGCAAGGGCTCGCTGCGCGCGCTGCCCGACGACGCCGGCGTGCTCGAGGCGATGCAGGCGTTCACGAAGCGCGGCGAGCCGGTCGCCGACCTGTCGGTCTTCACGCAGCCCGGGACGCGGCTGAAGGTCCGCTGGGTGACGGTGCCCGATCGCGACGCGGCGACGGTCTCCGTCCGCAACCAGTTCGCCGCCACGCCGGTCACGCGCAGCCGCAAGCTCGAGGGCATGTGGTGGGGCGACGAGGGCGCGTACTTCGTCGCGTCGTTCGCGCGCAACACGGACGGCAGCGCGGCGCAGCACGACGGCCAGGTCTGGTTCATCGACCCCGCCGAGGGGCGCATTGAGCTGAAGATCTGGTTCGCGTACACGCCGGCCGATCAGGACGACGACCCCGACGGCCCGGACAACATCACCGTCTCGCCCTTCGGCGGCCTGATCCTCGCCGAGGACGGCGACGGCGCGAGCCACCTCGTCGGCGCGACCGACGACGGCCGGACGTACTTCTTCGCGCGCAACGAGCTCGCGGGCCAGAGCGAGTTCACGGGGCCGACGTTCTCCGAGAACCGCAGGATCCTGTTCGCGAACGTCCAGTCGCCCGGGCACGTGTTCGCGATCCAGGGACCGTTCCGGAAGCAGTAGTGGCTCACACGACGAGCCCGTGTCGCACCGTGTTCTCGGTGACGACGCGCGGCTCGACGAAATGCAGGAGGTAGTCGTGCCCGCCCGCCTTCGTACCGGTCCCGGACAGGCGGTTGCCGCCGAACGGCTGGCGGCCGACCATCGCGCCCGTCGTCGCGCGGTTGACATAGAGGTTGCCGACCGGTGAGCGCGCGACGACGCGCCGCACCGTGCGCGGATTGCGCGAGAACAGCCCGCCGGTCAGCGCGACGGGCAGCGCATCGATGCGGTCGCACGCCTCGTCGACCGATCGCACCGACTCGATCGCGAGCAGCGGCCCGAAGACCTCGTCGCGCAGGACCGCCGAATCCGCGGGCAGCCCGGTCGCCAGCACCGGCGTGCAGTACCAACCGCCGTCCGCGTCCGGCGGCGTGCCGGTCACGATCGCGCCCTCCGCGGCCGCCAGCCGGGAGTAGCGGCGTACGCGCTCCTGCGCCTCACGTTCCACCACCGGCGGCACATCGGTGGCGAAGTCGTCGGCGGGGCCGACCTGCAGCCCGGCGACGGCGCCGGCGAGGCGCTCGGCGAACGCGTCGTGGATCGCCTCGTGGACGAGCACGCGCGACGCCGCCGAGCACTTCTGCCCGGCGTACGCGAAGGCCGACTCGAGGATCGCCGGGATCGCCTCGTCGAGGTCGGCGTCGGAGTCGACGATGATGCAGTTCTTGCCGCCCATCTCGGCGACGACGCGCGTGAGCTGCCGCGCGCCCGGCGCGACGTCGGCCGCCGAGCGCAGGAGCTCGAGGCCGACGGCGCCCGAGCCCGTGAAGGCGATCGTCGCGACGTCCGAATGGCCCGCGAGCGCCGCGCCGGCCTCGCCCGCGCCGGGCAGCAGCGCGATCGCCCCGGCCGGCACGCCGCCGGCGCGCAGGGCCTCGACGACGCGCAGCCCGCAGCCGGGCGCCTGCTCGGCGGGCTTGAGCACGACGGTGTTGCCCGTCGCGAGCGCGGCGGCGGTCATGCCCATCGGGATCGCCAGCGGGAAGTTCCAGGGGGCGATGACGGCGCAGACGCCGCGCGGCGCGTAGCGCAGCTCGTTGCGCTCGCCGGGGACCTGCAGCAGCGGCGCGCCCGCGGCGAGCTCGAGCGCGCCGCGGGCGTAGAACTCGAGGAAGTCGATCGCCTCGCAGACGTCGGCGTCGGCCTCGGGCCAGGGCTTGGCGCACTCGCGGACCGCCAGCGCGGCGAGTGCCGCCCGGCGCTCGCGCATCCAGGCGGCGGCGCGCAGCAGCGCGGCGGCGCGCTCGGCGGCCGGGGTCGCGGCCCAGTCGCCGAACGCCGCGCGCGCGGCGGCGACGGCGGCGGCGGCCTCCGCGGCGGTCGCGGACGCCGCCAGCGCGACGACCCGCTCGGGCTGCGACGGATCGGTCGAGACCAGCTCCTCGCCCGCGCGGCGCTCGTCGCCGATCCAGACCGGGACGCGCAGCGGCAGCTCGAGCTCTCCGAGGGCGGTCATGAGCGTGGCGCGCGCCGCCGCGCGGCGCAGCTCGAGCACGGGCTCGTTGGCGAACGGCTCGAGGCTCATCGCGGCGGGGCGAGCGGCTGCTTCTGGATGTCTATAGCGAGGCATGCATCGGCCTTAGAGAACAAGCGGCGTGTGAACTCCGGGCATGAAGCTCAGCATCAGCTCCCGCTGCGCCCTGAATTGCCCGCCACCGGTGCGGGCGATGAGCCCGAGGCGAAGGAGCACGTTGATGTCGCGTGTCACGGTCTTGTCTTGTTTGCCCGCGTACGCCTCGGCGAGGGTGGGGGTGAGGCGCCGCAGCCGAGATCGGGCAACGGGCTCGCTCTCCTGGCTCAGGGCCAGGACGAGATCGCGTTGTCTTCTCGCGGTCAATCCGTGAAGCTCGCGGAAGCTCTCATGGACGTAGTTCTCCCAGGCTGTGCCCAGGATGTAATCGTGAACCTGATCGAGCTGAGACTGCAGTTGATCGACCAGACCCTCGACGGCATAGAGCAGAAACGGTCCGATATCGCCGCCGGAACGGCTCGCCTCATCGAGATGTCTGTAGTAGGCACTGCGCGTCGTGTTGTAGTGATTCGAGAACAGGTGCGCAGCCGGCGAGGGGACGCCGGCTTCAGTGAGGATCGCGAATTCCACCAGTCGCGCCGTCCGGCCGTTGCCGTCGCCAAACGGATGGATCCAGGCGATGTACAGATGCGCCACGATCGCTCGCAAGAGGGCTCGGACGAACCGAGAGCGTTTGTCGTCGGTGGCCCGAAAATCGTCGCTGTTGAGCCAATCGACCAGTAGCCGCGTGAGGAACTCGACATCACGTGGCGGGGCGCCTCGGTAAAGCCCGACGCCGACCTGGGTCTCGGTGAACTCTCCGGCAACAACATGGTCGTCCACGTCGAGGCCATCGAGAACCCTGCCGTTCAAGTCTTTGAGCAACTCGAGCGAGAGCTCGAAGTCGGCGGCGGCAATGCGCCGGGCGATCTCCGTGCACGCGTCGGCGATATTCTCGGTCTCGCGCTGCAGGTACTCCTGACTCGGAGGGAGGTCAAGGCGACCGGTCACGATTTCCCTGACTTGATCCTCCGAGAGGGTGTTCCCCTCGATCGCGGTGGTCGCATGGACGCCCTTGGCCAGATACAAGATGTGCAGCTGCGCTGCGATGTCCGGCTTGAGCGGCGTAAACGCCAGGTGCCGGCACTTGGATCGGGCCTCGCCGACGTATTCCCAGAAGCGGGGCGGCATGTTGCGGACGTCGAGCCGAAACGTGATCCACGGGTGGGAGTCCAAAAATTCGCGGTTGCTGGTCTTGGCGATGTCCGCCGCAAGGGTGGTCATGCACCCCATCTTAGCGACGAGATCAGATTACGAAGCTATTCTTGGCCCGCTGAGTGTCCGGTCCCTCAAGGCGGGGCGAGCAGCTGCTCGATCGGGACGCCGTGGGCGTGATCGGCCAGGAAGCTCTCGTTCGCCGTGTTCTCGAGCAGGCGCCGGACGAGGTAGGCCATGCCCGCGACGAGGTCGCCGACGGGGCAGTAGGCGCGCACGCGCAGGCCCTCGGTCGCGAGCGCGCGGCCGAGGTCGTCGCCGAGCCCGCGCAGGATCTGCAGCTCGAGGTCGGCGTCGGCGCCGCCGGCCAGGCGGTTGCTCGCGATGGCGTGGGCGACCGAGCGCAGGTTGTGCGAGGCGATCGCCACGCGCACGAGCGGCCGCGCCTGCAGCAGGCGCGTCGTGAGCGCCTCGAAGTTCGCGTCGCAGTCGGCCTTGCGCTCGAAGACCGGCACCGACCAGCCGTGCCGGCGGGCCTCGACGACCTCGTGATCCCAGTAGGCGCCCTTGACGAGGCGCACGACCAGCGGCTGGGCGCGCGGCGTGGCGCGGGCCCAGCCGAGGATCGTGTCGAGCGTCTGGGGCGAGTCGCGCAGGTAGGCCTGCAGGACGACGCCGGCGCTGGGCCCGTCGGCGAACTCCGGCTCGGCGAGGAGGTCCAGGACGAGCTCGAGCACCGCCTCGCGTGAGTCCAGCGACTCCATGTCGATGTGCAGATGGGCCCCGACCCGCGCGGCGTGACGCAGGAGCTCGCGCAGCCGGGGCGCCGCGTCGCGCTGCCCGCGCTCGGGCGCCTCGGGCCGCAGCAGCGGCGTGAGCGCCGAGACCTTCACGGAGAGGTTCGCCCGCGGCAGCGGACCGAGCGCGTCGCGCTCGAGCCCGGGCTGCGGGTCGAGCGCGTCGTAGACCGCCGCCAGCGCGTCGAGCGCGCCGGCGCAGCGCGCGGCGTAGCGATCGGCCTCGGCGGCGGTCACGGTCGCTTCGCCGAGGAGATCGACCGACGCCGCGATCCCGTCGTGCCAGAGCCCGCGCAGCGCCGGCAGCGCCGCCGCCGGATCGGCGCCGACGATGAAGCGGTGGGCCATGTGGCGCACGCCGGCGGCGCCGGCGGCGCCGAGCGCGGCGCGCCCGGCCTTCGTATCGCCCATGCGCATCGCGGCGCGCAGCGACGGCGGGCGCGTGTGCACCTGCTCGAGGTAGCCGGTGAGATGCGCGGCGAGGTCGTCGAGCGAGCGGCAGGCGGGGACGACGTCGACGAAGCGAAAGAGCGCGGCGCGCAGCTCGGCGTCCTCCGCCGCGAGGTCCATCGCGCGGTCGTCGAGCGCCTTCAGGGCATTGCCGCGGTGCGAAGGGAAAGCGGCGGCGAGCGCGCGGCCCACGCGCTGGATCTCGCGCTCGAGCCGCTCGTCCATCAGCCGAGCCTAGTGCACCATTATCCGGGTGGGACGGCGGGCGCCGGGTCCGGGGGCGGGGCGAGCTCGGGGACGGTCGAGGTGTCCTCGGGCGGGGGCAGCTGCTCGGCGCCGGTGGCGCCGTTGCTGGCGTCGATGCCGGTGGCGCCGCCGGTGCCGGTGCTGTCGGTCTTCTTGCTCGCCGGGGCCTTCGGCTTCGCCGCCGCCGGCGTGCTCGCCTGCGCCGGGGCCGCAGCGGGCGGCGGGGGCGCAACGGGCGTCGCGGCGGTGCTCTTGCGGCTCGCGGCCCGGTCGCGCGCCTTCGCGCGCTCGACCGCGGCGCCGCTGGCGTCGTCGGCGCCCGGGACCTCGACGATCTCCGGCGTCGTGCGCGGGGAGGGCGGCGTGCCGGCGGCGGGCGCGACGTTGCTCGAGCTCGGCGTCGGGTCGTCGGCGCCGAAGACACCGGAGACGAAGAGCGCGATCACGAGCGCGAGGGCGACGAGGATGATCGGCAGGACGACGCCGGGCCGCAGCCCGCCCGAGGGCCTCGCGCCGGGCGGGCGCCGGGCCGGTCGGGCTGACGCCGCGGGCGCGGCGCCGCGCTTGGGACGCGGGAGCTGCCTCGCGCGGGCGGGGCGGGGCTCGTTCTTCGCGCGCCGCGGGAGCGGGCGGCCCGCGACGGCGCCGGCTCCGCGCCGGGCGGGCATGCGGCTCAGGGGCGCCCGCTCCGCCACCTCGGGATCGGGGTCGGGCTCGAGATCGTCGACCGGCCGAAATTCGGTCGTCGGATGATCGATGCCCGGCATGACGGGGGCCTCGTCCCCGGTGGCCCCGCGGGCGCCGTTGGTCGTCGCGGCCGGCAGCGGGGCGGGCTCGGGCGGCGGCGGGGCGGGCTCGGGCGGCGGCGGGGCGGGCTCGGGCGGCGGCGGGGCGGGCTCGGGCGGCGGTGGCGGCTCGTCGGCGCGGACGGGGGCCGCGGCGTCCATCGCCGCGACGATGACGGCAGCGGCCTCGGCCGCGAGCGGCGCGGCGGGCGGGTCGCGATAGGCGCGCTCGGCGGCCTTGAAGCGGGCGACCGGCGCGCGGCACGTCCAGCAGGACTCGAGGTGCTCGTCGAGGCGGTCGAGGTCGGCGAGCGTGATCGAGCGGTCCGCACGGGCGGCCAGCAGCCGCGGGACGTGGGCGCAGTGGCCCGGCGCGACGATCGCGGCGTGACGGGCGGCCGCGTGCCGCGTCGCGTTGACGAGCAGCGCCTCGGGATTGATGCCCGCCGGGTCCTCGGCGCGATGGACGGCGGCGCGGAACTGCCCGAACGCCTCGGCGGCCGCCGCCAGCGCCGCGGCGTCGCCTGCGACGTGGTGGCAATAGGCGAGCACGGCCGGGCCGCGGCGATCGCAGAGTCCCGCGAGCGCGGCGGGATCGCCGTCGCGCACCCCGGAAGGCGTCACTGCAGTTGCGGCCACGCCCGGCAGGCTATCGCCCGTCGCGCCCGGCGGAGACGACCTGCCGGCGCCGCCGCGATATGGCGGCGCCCAGGTCGTCCCAGCCGTGGCTTCGGTCAGCGCGAACGCGGGCCGAACGGGTTTGTGCGCAGCGCCGGGAGCGCCCACACGAGGGCGCCGAAGACGAGCGCGAGGAGCAGCAGGTAGGGCATCGCGACGCCGAGCGAGCCGCCGCCGTCGTCCGCGACGGGGGCCGAGATCGGCTTCACCCCGAGCGGCGTGAGCTTCGAGTCGGCCGTCGGCTTGGTGCCGAAGTTGCCCTCGGCGCCGTTGACGAGGATCGCCTTGAAGGCGGCCTTGCCGGCGGCCTCGTCGAGGTCGTCGACGGTCGACACCCCGAGCTTCGAGAACGCCTTGACGAACGACGTCGTCGCGCCCGACAGCTCGACGTACACGCGCGGGACCTTGTCCAGGCCCTTGAGGAGGCCGGCGATGAACGCGCCGTAGTCGCCGGTCGCGGTGGTCGTGCGCGCGAGCACGACATGCGTCGGGGCGGCCGTCAGCGACACGGGGTCGGCGACCAGCGCCCGCAGGATCGCCGCGGTCTGCGCGCCGGGGTGCAGGAGGAGCGCGGCGACGGCCTCGCCGGCCGCTCCGGCGCCACCGCCTGCGGCGAGCCCCTTGGCGAGGGCCGAGCCGAGGAAGTCCTCGACCGCCTTGCGGGCGATCGCGCCCGTGGCGCCGGGCGTGAGCCCCGCCTGCGCGAGGGCGGCGTCGATCTCGGTCTGCAGGTCGTCCGGGACGCCGGCCCCGAACGTCAGCGAGAGCGCCTGCGTGGTCCTGACATCGGCCGTGGCTCCCGTCCCGCCGCCGCCGGACCCGCCGCCGCCACCGCCGGTCGTGCCGACACCGGTCGACAGCGAGTTGTCCGTGCCGGTGTCGGTGGCACCGGCGACGCCGCTGCCTCCCGTCGTCCCGTCACGCAGATATTGATCGGTTGCGGACGTCTGCGCCGAAGCGCTCGCCCCGAACATCAGGACCGCGCCGATCGTCGCGCAGACCACCATCGAGCATCGTGCCATTGCGGTCACCTCTGTACGTATCCATTAGGGCCACGCTCTTCTAGCGCACGACGTCGGGCCTGCCGCCGCGTGAGTCAGGCCCGTTGCGCTGCCGCCGCGAACCCGTGCGGAATCTGGCCCGGCCGCTCTGACACGACCGTCCGGCACTACCGTCGGCGCCGGTGGACGCCGTCACCGCACGCAGCCCTTCCGTCGTCGCCGGGCGCCGGCCCGCCGCGGCTGTCGCCCGTGCCGCGGCCGTCGTCGCGCCGCGGGCCGCCGTCGCGTTCATCGCCTACGTGCTGCTCGCGCTCGCGTTCGAGCAGGGCGGCTACTTCCCGGCGGCGTTCAGGCCCGCCGCGACGATCGCGCTCGCCGGCCTCGGGGTGCTGCTCGTCCTGCGCACGGGGCGGCTGCGGCCCGCGCCCCGGGCGCTCGTCGCGTTCGCGCTGCTCGGCCTCCTGGCGATCTGGACCGGGCTCTCGGGCGCCTGGTCGCCGGTGCCCGCGACGCCGCGCCTGGACATGCAGCGGGCGATGCTCTACGTCGCGCTCTTCGGCCTCGGGCTCGTCGCCGCCGACGGCCGCCGGCAGGCGCGCGCGCTCGTGTGGGCGCTGCTCGGGGTGCTGTTCGTCGTCGCAGGCGCCGGCTTGCTCTCGCGCCTGGCACCGGCGTTGCTCAGCGATCACGCGGTCGCGCCGGCGTTCTTCAAGGAGCGCCTGAGCTACCCGCTCGGGTACTGGAACGGCTTCGGGGCGCTGGCGGCGATCGGCGCGGTGCTCGCGCTCGGCCTCGCCGCCGACGTGCGCTCGCGCTGGTGGATGCGCGCCGGGGCCGCGGGTGCGTCCGCGATCATGCTCGTCGCGCTGTACCTCTCGCTCTCGCGCGGCGCATGGCTCGCGCTCCTCGCCGGCCTGCTCGCCCTCGTGGCGCTCGCGCCGCGCCGCGGGGCGCTGCTCGCGGCGACGGGGCTCGTCGGCTCGGGCGTCGCGCTGGCGGTCGTGCGGCTGCAGGCCTACCCGCTGCTGCTCGACGGCGCCCGCGACGGCGCGGTGCAGGGCCGGGCGTTCGGCGCCGAGCTCGCCGCGATCGTGCTCGCGGTCGTCGTCGCGCAGGGGGCGCTCGCCCTCGTCGTCCTCCCCGACGGGCTGCGCGCGGCGGGCCGGCGGGCGCTCGTGACGCTCGCGATCCTCGCCCTGGCCGTGCCGCTCGCGGGCCTGGTCGTCCGCGGCTCGAGCGGGACGACGGTGACCGGCGCGGCGGTCCGCGCGGCGGCGAGCTGGGCCGGCGGGCAGTACCACGACTTCATGGAGCCGTCGGTCCCGCTGCAGGCGCGCGGGCAGGCGCGGCTGCTGTCGGCGCGCGGGTCGCGCAGCGACGCCTACCGGGTCGCGCTCGAGGGCCTGCGCGCGCACCCGCTGCGCGGCGACGGGGCGGGCGCGTTCGAGCAGCGCTGGCTGCGCTCGCGCACGTCGACCGAGAACCTGCTCGACGCCCACTCGCTGGAGCTCGGCACGCTGACGGAGCTCGGTCTCGTCGGCTTCCTGCTGCTCGCCGGCTTCCTCGGCGCCGTCGCGCTGGCCGCCGCGCGCTGTCGTCGTGGCCGCGGCGCGCTGCGCCGGGCGCACGCGGCTGCCGTCATCGCGGCGGTGCTCGTCTGGCTCGTCCACGCGAGCGTCGACTGGGACTGGGAGATGCCGGTCCTCACGGGGACGGTGCTCGTCCTGGCCGCGACGCTGTTCGAGGTCGCGGGCGCCCGCCGCGCATCCCCGCGATGATCCGCGCATGCGGATCGTCTTCGTGCTGGACCAGTGGCCCGAGCTCTCGGAGACGTTCGTCGTCAACGAGCTCGAGGCGCTGCGCCGGCTCGGCCACGACGTCCGCGTCCTCGCGGGGCGGCCCGCGCCGCACCCCAACCCCGAGGCGCCCGCCGACGTCGAGGTGCAGCTGCTCGGCTCCGGCGCCTGGCGCGACCTGCTGTGGCTCGCGCGGCGCAACCCGCGCGCCTGCCTGAGCGATCTCGCCGGCCGCCGGCGCCGGCGCCGCGACGAATGGGTGCGGCCGCTGCGCGCGCTCGCGGGCCCCGCGCGCCGGGCGCTCGCCCGCGGCGACGAGCACCTGCACGCCCACTTCGCCGCCGGCGCGGCGCTCGACGCGCTGCGCCTCGCGCGGCTGACGGGCCTGCCCTACAGCGTCACGGCCCACGCCTACGACATCTTCGCGACGCCGCGCAACCTGCGCGAGAAGCTCGAGTCCGCCGCGCTCGTGTTCAGCGGCTGCGACTACAACGTCGTGCGCCTGCGCGCGCTCGCGCCCGCGGCGGAGGTCCACGAGATCGTCATGGGCGTCGACGCGGGCGCGTTCCGGCGCACGCGCCCGCTGCCCGGCGGGCGCATCGTCCTCGCCGTCGGACGGCTCGTCGAGAAGAAGGGCTTCGACGTCCTCGTCGACGCCGCGGCGCAGGTCGGCGACGTGCGCGTGCGGATCCTCGGCGACGGCCCGCTGCGCGCCGACCTCGAAGCCCGGATCGCGCGGACCGGCGCGCCGGTGGAGCTCATCGGTGGCGGCCCGCCCGCCCGCGTGCTCGCGGCGATGGAGGAGGCCGACGTGCTCGCGATGCCGTGTGTCGTCGCCCGCGACGGCGACCGCGACTCGATGCCGGTCGTCGTGAAGGAGGCGATGGCGATGGAGGTCCTCGTCGTCGCCAGCGACGAGGTCGGGCTGCCGGAGTGCGTCCTCGCGCCGTGGGGCTTTCTCGCCGCGCCCGGCGACGCGGCCGCGCTGGCACGGGCGCTGCGGGCGGCGCTCGCGCTGACGCCCGCCGAGCGCCGTGCCGCGGGCGCGACGGCGCGCGCCTGGGTCGGCGAGCACGCGAGCGTCGATGCCGAGACGGCGCGGATGGCGCGGCTCATCGAGGAGCGGTCGGCGCGACGAGGACGCGCAGGCGGCGGCTGAGCGCGATCGTGCGCCAGCCGGCGTCCAGCGCCCAGCGCTGCTCGCGCGTGGCCTGCGGCGGGAAGAACCCGCGGCCGACGACGAGCAGGTCGTAGCGGCGGCGGGCGAGCGCGGCTTGGAAGTCGCGCTCGTGCGCGTAGGGCGTGAGGAAGCCGCGGACGAAGTGGCCGACGTACTCGACGTCGTTGCCCATCCGCGTCCCGAACGAGGGCCAGATCGGCGTCAGCCCGGCGACGGTCCAGTCCGCCGCGAGGCCGATCCGCTTGCCGGTCGGCGCGGCCCGCAGGAGCGTGTCGATCGCCGGATCGCTGCCGAGATAGCGGCCGTCGTTGATGCGCTGCTCGATGCGGTGGCCCGCGGCGAGCCCGACGAGCGCGGCGGCAAGCGCCGCGACGACGAGCGCGGGGCGCCGGGCGCGCACGCGCCAGACGACCCACGCCGCGCCGGCGAGGGCGGCGATCCCGGCGCCGCCGAGCACGATGTCGCGGATTCCCTGCAGCTCGTAGCCGTCGTAGGCGCCCCACAGCGCGCCGGCGGCGAGCGCCGCCTGCAGCACGAGCGCCGCCGCGCGCGGCAGGCGCCCGGCGACCCACGCGACGACCGGCAGCGCGAGCAGCAGCGCCGGGACGGCGTAGCGCGTGTTCGCGTTGGCGAGCGACGGGTCGCCCTTGGCCCCGAGCGCGGTCGCCGGCGTGATCACGTAGACGCCGGCGAGCAGCACCGCGCCGGCGGCCATCAGCAGGACCGGCAGGTCGGCACGCTCGCGCCGGCGGGCGAGAACGACGGCCGCGGCGATCGCGAGGCCGCAGACGATCGGGATGATCCCGAGGCCCTGGACCATCTCACCCGCGAGCTGGCGCAGGACGCGGGCGTCACCGGCGTAGTCGGCGATCGTGAAGCCCACCTGGTTGCGGATGACGTCGGGCGGGGCGTCGAAGATCGTGATCCCGAAGGGCGCCACATGCAGGGGAAAGACGGGATTGCCCGACAGCGTCCAGTTGCGGATGAGCCAGACGACGATGCCGCCGAGCGTGAGCCCGCCGACGAGGACGGCGTCGCCGAGCTCGCGCGCCAGGCGCCCGGGGACGGCGCCGCCGCGCGCGGCGGCGAGCCGCGCCAGCGCCCAGATGACGACGACCACGGCGACCGAGCTCACGCCGTACCACTTGGTCCCGCAGGCGATCCCGAGCGCGACGCCGGCGAGCACGAGGTCCGAGCGGCGCGCGCTGCGCGCGTGGCGCAGGAGGAACAGCACGCCGCAGCTGTACGTCGTCCACATGAGCGAGTCCGGCAGCGCGCGCGGGATCGTCGCGATCCCGACGACCGGCAGCGAGACCGCCGCCGCGGCGGCCAGGACACAGGCGGCCCGGGGCGCGCGCAGCTCGCGCGCGACGGCGTAGACCGCGACCGCCGCCGTCGCGAGGAAGAACGTGATCGGCAGCCGGACGAGGAAGTCGTTGTGCCATGGCAGGACCGTGCTGAGCAGGACGACGTCGCCGTTGTGCGGGTAGTCGCCGTGCGCGAGCAGCGGGACGAACTGGTCGATCTGCCACACCGAGCCCGTCTGGATCCAGCGCGCGACGTTCGGGAGGTGGAACGTCAGCGGATCGACGCCGACGAGCTCGTCGCCCGCCCAGCGCGCGAGATCGGCGAGTGCGGCGAGCGCCGCGAACGCGGCCGCGCCGCCGGCTAGGAGCCATACCTGCGTGCTGCTCGGCGCCACGGGCTCGGGCGCCGGTTCGCGCGCCGCGGCCACGCCCGTCACCGGGCGCACGAGCGCCGCCAGGCCGATCGCGACCGCGCAGGCCGCCAGCACCGTGCCGCGCGCGAGGATCGTGAGCATGAGCGGCACGAGGTGCACGGCGATGAGCACCGTCGTCCCGACGACGATCGCCGCCAGCGCCCGCTCGAGCCCGTCGAGGTGGCGCAGCCGCCGGCGCACGACGAGCGCCGTCGCGACGCCGACCGCGCAGAGCATCACCGCGAAGAACGCCGTGCCGGCGAGAAAGTCCTGCAGGGGCATGACGCGCGGAGGCTAGTCGACGGGGCGGGGAGTGCTTATCCTGTCGCCGTGGCCCACTTTGAGCTCAGTGAGCGGTGGTGCGGCTGGAAGGATCTCGACGTGATCTTCATCGCCGCCGGCATGGCGATCGAGGCCGGACCGTTCGAGCCGCCGATCTGCCACGTCGTCTTCGACGAGGAGTTCGATCCGTTCATCGTCGACTCGCTCGCGGAGGCGCGCGAGCACCTGCGGACCAACCGCGTGCGGTCGATGGACATCATCCTCTCGCACATCGACGAGGACGAGGCGCGCCTGACGCTGCGCTACGGCGGCGAGCGGCTGCAGCTCACCGGCTACGGCAGCGACTGGGAGCGCGCGCGGGCGGCGTACGACGCCGCGCAGGCCGAGCTCGCCGGCCACTTCGGGATCACGACGTTCAAGCTCCCGCAGCTGCCGCGCGACACCGTCGCCGAGACGCGCAAGCGCCTCGTCATCGAGGAGCTCGAGGCGGCGCTGGAGGACGTCGACTCCAGCGGCGAGGATCGCTAGCGGTACCCGGCAGGCCCGGGCCGTATCGTGGCGGGGTGTCGCGCCCCGGCCTCGTCTCGATCCTCGTCGTCACATACGACCACGCCGAGGAGATCGGCGCGTGCATCGACGGCGCGCTCGCCCAGGCGGGCTCCGATCTGGACATCGAGGTCGTCGTCGCCGACAACGCCTCGCGCGACGACACCGCCGCGGTCGTAGGCGCCCGCGCCGACGGGACACGCGTCGTGCTGCTGCAGATGGGATCCAACCGCGGCTTCGCGGCCGCCGTCAACGCCGCCTACGCGGCGTGCGGCGGCGCCCACGTCATGCTCCTGAACCCCGACTGCGTCATGGACGCCGGCTGCGCCGCCGCGCTGCGCGACCACCTCGAAGCGCACCCGGGCGCCGGCCTCGCGGCGGCGCTCCTGCACGACCCCGACGGCACGCCGCAGCTGTTCGCCCGCCGCCGGCTGACCCTCGCCGGGGCGCTGTGGACCTTCACGACCGTCGGCCGGCGGGTCGACAGGCGGCTGCGCGGCGGGCGCCATCTCGCCGGTCGGCGCTACGAGGAGCTCTGGGCCGCCGGCCCGCCCCGTGAGCCGGTCGCCGTCTTCTGCCCGGCCGCGGCCTGCGTCATGGCCGCACGCGAGACGCTCGCGCCCGCGCCGCTGGACGAGGCTTTTCCGCTGTTCTTCAACGACGGCGAGCTCTGCACGCGGCTGCTGCGCGCCGGGCGCAGCATCGAGATCGTGCCCGCCGCGACCGCCGCCCACGGCTACGGGACGAGCGTCGCGCGCGCCCAGCACGCCGACCCGGCGCGGATGCGGGCCGAGTGGGTCGCGTCGCTGCTGCGCTACGGCGGGCGCGTCTGGCCGCGCCCGGCGCAGGCGGTCCTCGCCGTGGCGCTGCTCGCCGACGCCGTCGCGGGCGCCGCACTCTGCGTCCTGCGGCGCGAGGACCCGCGCGAGGTCCGCGGGACGCTCGGCGGGCTCGGCCTGCCCGGCGGCCCGCCGCCGCTGCTGACGCCGACGTGGCGGGCACGGCGATGAGCGCGCGGCCGGAGGCGGGGACGGGGCTGCGCATAGCGACGGCCCGCGGGACGATCGTCAACGCCGTCTTCTTCACGGCGATCAACACGCTTGCGCTCGTGCGCGGCTTCCTCGTCGCGGCCTTCCTCACGACGACGGAGTACGGCGTCTGGGGCGTCATCCTCGTCGTGCTCTACACGCTGCAGTTCCTGCGCCAGGTCGGGATCGGCGACAAGTACATCCAGCAGGACGAGGCCGACCAGGCGCACGCGTTCCGCAAGGCGATGACGCTCGAGGTCGTCTTCGCGGGGATCGTCCTGCTCGCGGGCATCGCGCTCGTGCCGGCGCTCGCGCTGATCTTCCACGAGCCGAAGATCATCGCGCCCGGGCTCGTCGCTCTGCTCGTCGTGCCCGCGCAGGCGCTGCAGGCGCCGCTGTGGATCTTCTACCGCGAGATGGACTTCGTCCGCCAGCGGCGCCTGCAGATCCTCGACCCGGTGACGGGAATCGTCATCGCCGTCGCGCTGCTCGTCGCGGGCTGGAACTACTGGGCGCTGATCGTCGGCGTCGTCGCCGGCGCCTGGGTCGGCGCGCTCGTCGCGCTGCGGGCATCGCCGTACCGGCTCGGCTGGGCGTTCGACCGCGCGACGCTGCGCACCTACGCGTCGTTCTCGTGGCCGCTGTTCTTCGCCGGGATGTCGGGGATCGTCGTCGGCCAGGGCCTGCTGATCGTCGGCGAGGCCGAGCTCGGGCTCGCGGGCGTCGGCGTCATCGCCCTGGCCTCGACGATCTCGCAGTACTCCGACCGTGCCGACCAGGCGATCACGCAGACGATCTACCCGACTATCTGCGCCGTCAAGGATCGCGCCGACCTGCTCTTCGAGGGCTTCGTGAAGTCCAACCGGCTCGCGCTCATGTGGGGCGCGCCGTTCGGGCTCGGGCTCGCGCTGTTCGCGAACGACCTCGTCGCATTCGCGATCGGCGAGCGCTGGCGGCCGGGGGTCGGGCTCATGCAGGCGATCGGTGTCTCGGTGGCGATCCACCAGATCGGCTTCAACTGGGACGCCTTCTACCGCGCACGCGGCGACACGAAGCCCGTCGGCATCGCGTCGGCGATCGCGATCGTCGCCTTCGTGGCGATCGCGCTGCCGCTGCTGGCCGTCGACGGCCTGCGCGGCCTGGCGATCGCGACGCTGCTCGTCGAGGCGGTGAACTTCGCCATCCGGATGTTCTACCTGCGGCGGATGTTCGCGTCCTTCCGGCTCATCCGCCACACGGCGCGGGCGCTGCTGCCAAGCGTGCCGGCGGTTGCCGTCGTGCTCGGCGTGCGGCTGCTCGCGGGGGTGGAGGAGACGCTGCTCGCCGCGCTGGCGATGCTCGCGCTGTACGTCGTGACGACGGTTGCGGCGACCGCGCTCCTGGAGCGCGAGCTTCTGCGCGAGATCCTGGCCTACGTGCGCCGGCGGTTGCCCGCCGACGCACCAGCCTGAGTGCTGCTGCTACTTGACGACGAGCGTCATCGACTGCGCCTTGGCGCCGTGGACCGTGCAGTAGATCTTGTACGTGCCGGCCTTCGTGATCTTCCTCGAGAACGTGCCCTTCATCTGCGTCTTGGAGTGGAACTTCGCCGGGCCGCTCTTGACCGTGACGTTGTGCGGGAACTTCCCGGTCCAGGTCCACTTGACGGTGTCGCCGACGGCGGCGGTCACCTTCGGGTTCTTGGCACCCTTCTTGACGTAGAAGACGTCGCCGATCTTCACGGACTTCGTCGCGGCGAAGGCCGGGACGGCGAGCGCCGCGGTCGAGACGGCCACGGTGGCGAGGACGATGAGCTTGCGCATATCGAGAGGGGTCCTTTGCACTAGGGGTTGGGATGTCCCGGCTGCCGCTCCCCGATGGCACTCGGTTCCCGCAGCAATCCCGCGACGAACTCGGGTGGCGCCACCCGAGCGGCCTGGATCCTACGGCGCTCGCGCCGACTTCGGGACAGTTGTACGAGTCCGGCCAGTCGACCGGCCAGCTCCACGGGGATGAGCCGCCGCGGCCGGTTGGTGGACAGCTCGCTCGCCCAGCGGCGGACAAGCCCCCGGACGCGCAGGTCGGGGATGCAGCGCACGGCGCACCAGACGCTGTTACGCGCGACGTAGAACCGGGCGCGGGCGAGCGACTTCGTCGTCGCCCCGAGGCGGTGCGTGACGTGTGCGCTCGGCACGAGCAGCGCGTGGTAGCCGGCGAGCACGGCGCGGAAGGCGAGGTCGACGTCCTCGTAGTAGAGGAAGAAGCGCTCCTCGTAGCCGCCGAGGAGGTCGAAGACGTCGCGACGGAAGACCGGGGCCGCGCCGGGGGCGGCGAACACGGGATACGGCGCCACCGGCAGGTCGGCCAGCGGCCGGTCGCGCAGGAGCTTGTAGGCATAGCCCGCCGGCACGTATTGGTCGCCGGCGCTCTCGATCCGGCCGCTGGCGGCGCTGACGAGCACGCTCCCGAGCGCCCACACGCGCTCGTCGCGCGGGGCCGCGGCGAGCTGCGCGAGCCAGTCGGGCGCGGGCGTCGCGTCGGAGTTCAGGACGCAGACCCAGGGCGCGCGCGTCGCCGCGACGCCGCGATTGGCGCCACCGGCGAAGCCGAAGTTGTGGCCGAGCGCGAGGACCGTGACGTCCGGGTGGCGGGCGCGCAGGAGCGCGAGCGAGCCGTCGCGCGACCCGTTGTCGGCGACGACGACGTGCACGGGCGCGCGCGTCTGGGCGGCGAGGGCCGCGAGGCAGTCGGGCAGCAGGCGCTCGCCGTTGTAGTTGACGATGACGACCGCGACGTCGTCATCGGTCATCGGTCCAGGGCCACCGGATCGAAGCGCGCGATGAAAGCGTCGATGTCGGGGCTCGAGAGCGCGTCGACGTGCTCCCTGACGCGCTCCGTCGGCCAGTCCCACCAGCGGATGCGCAGGAGCGCCTCGACCTGCTCGTCGCTGAAGCGCCGCCCGATCTCGCGCGCGGGGTTGCCGACGACGATCGCGTATGGGCGCACGTCCTTCGTCACGACGGCCTTCGTCCCGACGACCGCGCCGTCGCCGATCGTCACCCCGGACATGACCGTGCAGCCGTTCGTGACCCACGTGTCGCTGCCGACGACGATGTCGCCGCGGCCGTGGGTGAAGCCGTCCTCGTAGGCGCCGGGCAGCTCGAGCATCGCCCGCAGGCCGTACAGCGAGACCCACTCCGTCCGGTGCATCCCGCCGACGTAGAAGTCGGCGTCGGGCGCGACGGAGGCGAAGTTCCCGATCAGCACGCGGCCGGTGTCGCCCTTGTACTTGACGACGTGCGGGGCGTAGTAGCTCATGTTGCCCATGACGAGCGTGCCCTCGGCGATGTGGCGCTGGGCCTCCTCCTGCAGCGCGACGGTCCCGTCGGCGTTGTTCAGCGACCGGCGCAGGTGCTGGACGGCCTGCACGCGCGCCCGCAGCCGGCGCAGCTCCTGGACCGCGCGCCGGGCCTGGAAGGTCGCGCGTCGGGCCGGGCTGGGCATCGGGGGCAGTCTAAGCCTGAATCTCCGGAGGTGGTTCCAGGCAAGAACGAGCGTGGCGGTACGCTCGGGATCGTGGCCGGCGATCAGGCTCTTGCGGACCTCTACGAGGCCAAGGCGCAGACGTACGCGGCGTTCGGCAACGGCGTCATCGCCGCGCACGCCCTGCGGCTGCTGCCCGCGGGCGGCGCCGCCCTCGACCTCGGCTGCGCCTCCGGCGGCCTGCTCGCGCTCCTGCGCCCGCAGGCCGGGCACCTGGCGGGGCTCGAGCTGTCGCAGACCGCGGCCCGTGCCGCGGCGCAGGTCGGCGACGAGGTCGTCCAGGGGGCGCTCGAGGACCCCGGCCTGCCGTTCGCCCCCGGGGCCTTCGACCTCGTCGTGATTGCCGACGTGCTCGAGCATCTCGCCGACCCCGCCGCCGCGCTGGCGCGGGCCGCCGGCTGGTGCCGGCCCGGCGGAGCGATCCTCGTGAGCGTCCCGAACGTCGCGCACTGGAGCGCGCGCCTCGCGCTCGCGCGCGGGCGCTGGCCGCAGGAGGAGAGCGGGACGTTCGACTCCAGCCACCTGCGCTGGTTCACGCGCGCGTCGCTCGGCGAGCTGCTGCGCCGGGCGGGCCTGCGTGACGTCGAGCTCGACGCGATCGTCCCCGCGCTGCGCAACCACGTGCCGCTGCCGCGCGTCGCGCGAGGCGCCGAGCCGGCCTGGCAGGCGCTCGGGCGCCGCGCGCCGGGGCTGCTCGGCTATCAGATCGTCGGCATCGCCCGGCGCTGATCGCTGAATCCCAGGTTTTGCCCTTTCTTGGAAAAGCGCGGCAGATACTCCTCCCAACGGAGCAACCGCGTCCTACAGGGGGACTACATGAAGCATCCAATGGCGGTCGCCGTGAGCGCGGCGCTGCTGGCATCGGGCGTCGGAGCCACCGCGATCGCGGCGCCGGTGCCGGCCTTCACCGCGACGCCGGCCGGCGGGCAGACGATGGTGCTCGACGGCTCGGCGTCGATCTGTGAGTTCGGTCCCTGCGGCTATCACTGGCGCCTGGCCGACGGCAGCCGGCTCGGCGTGACGATCGGCAGCGGGCCGGTCGTCTCCTACGACTTCCCGGCGCCCGGCGCGCAGACCGTCATCCTCAAGGTCAGCCAGCATTGCTTCGATGGCTCGAGCAACTGGTGCTGGCGCACGCTGGCGCAGACCGTCGTCGTACCGGAGCCCGACCCGGTCGTCGTCCCGGATCCGCCCGCCGATCCGCCGGTCGTGACGGACCCGCCGGTGGTCATCGACCCGCCGCCGGCCGCGGATCCGGTCGCCGCCCCGGCGCCCGACCAACCGGGCGGCCCCGGCGAGGGCTGACGCCGCGCGGACGCGCCGCCCTCTGCGACTTAGGCGGGCGGCGCCGATCGGCCTGCACCGGCGCGCGGGGCGGCTATGGCCGGGCGCCGGCTGAGTAGTGTTGCGCCCGCCATGGGCCTGAAGACCGTTCGCTACGACATGAACCACGGCGCCTCGCGGCGCATCCTCATGCCGCTCGTCGAGCGCTGGGCGGCGTCGCACCCGCCCGACGCGGAGGTCCTCGAGGTCGGCGCCGGCCACTACGACCACCGGCCCCTGTTTCGGTGCAGGCTGACGAAGTTCGACGCCGACGAGTCCCAGCACCCGGACATCGTCGGCGACGCCCACGCGATGCCGATGGAGGACGAGCGCTTCGACGGCGCGCTCGCGATCTCCGTCCTCGAGCACGTCAACGATCCCTACCAGGTCGTCCGCGAGATGTACCGGGTGCTGAAGCCCGGCGCTCCCGTGCTCGCGTGGATCCCCTTCACCTTCGGCGTCCACGGCTTCCCCGAGGACGTCAGCCGCTTCACGGTCTTCGGCATGCACCAGCTCTTCGAGCGGGCCGGCTTCGAGATCGTCCGCATCGACGAGAAGAAGTACGCAGGGGCGTTCCTGCAGATGACGAACCTCGTCCACTTCGTCCTGCCGCGCACCGACCACCGCCGCTGGGTGCGCCCGCTGAACAAGTTCCTCTTCCTCGTGTTCCGCATGGGCTATCCGCTCGACGAGCGCTTCGGCAAGCTCAAGCTCAAGTCGCTCTACACGGGCGCCGAGATCGAGGCCCGCAAGCCGCTGAAGTAGGCGGCTGGAGCCCGGGCCTCAGCCCGCCGCGCGCAGCCGCGTCACGCCGTCGTCACCGACCTCCTCGACGATCCGGCCGTCGGCGACGAGCAGGTCGGCGTGGCCGAGGACCTCCGACAGCGTCAGGTAGGCCTGCGTCACCGCGACCGTGCCCCACAGCGCCCCGGCGATCTCGTAGGCGGTCATCGGCCCGTCCTCGAGCAGGCGGCGGATCTTGCGCGCGCGCCGGCGGTGCATCTTGAAGCGGTAGTCGATCAGCGCGACGTGGTCGTCGACGGGATCGCCGTGGCCTGTGAGCACGAAGCCGACGCCCTCCATGTCGCGCGTTGCCCGCATCGACGCGAGGTAGATCTCCAGCGCGTGGGGGCGGGCGGGCGGGTCGTCGGCGAGCGGGACGCCGAGCGGCCGCGAGATGAGCGGGTTGGACGAGATGTGCTTGATGAGGTGGTCGGCGCCGAGCACGATCCCGCGCCGCTCGTCGTGGAAGATCGTGTCCGACGGCGAGTGGCCGGGGCGGTGGTGGACGCGCAGCGTGCGGTCGCGGAATTCGAGCGCCTCGCCGTCGGCGAGCGGCCGCGTGACGGTCGACGCCGCGCCGAGCGCGCGGTAGGCGTGCGACGCCGCCAGCAGCGCCAGGCGCACGTCCTCGGGGATCCCGTGCTCGGCCATGACGCGCTCGGCGAAGGCGTCGTCGGCCGCCATCGCCGCGTCGTAGCGCGCGATCCAGGGGGCGAGGAGGTCGAGCGCCGCGACCTGCGCGCCCGAGCGACGGGCGAGGATCGACGCCAGGCCGACGTGGTCCATGTGCTGGTGGGAGATGACGATGAGCTCGAGATCCTCGATCGCCCGCCCGTGTTCGGCGAGCGCGAGGCCCAGCACGTCCAGCGACGTCCCGGAGTTGGGCCCGGTGTCCAGAAGCGTCAGCGGGTCGTCGTCGATGAGGTAGCAGTTGACGCTGCCGACCTGGAAGGGCGTCGGGATCGCAAGGCAGTGGATGCCCGCCGCCGCCGCCCGCGCGAGCTCGTCGGTCATCGCGAGGACCGACCTTCGGAGTCCCCGCCGACCGTCGTCGGGCAATGACGCGCTGTCACGCCCGGATGATGCCGAGCACCTCGTCGCGCCGGCGCTCCATGTCCTGCATCGACACGAGCGATTCGAGGCACAGGCGCATGAGCGGCTCGGTGTTCGAGGTGCGCACGTTGAAGTGCCAGTCGTCGTAGTCGACCGAGACCCCGTCGAGGTGCCCGATGCGCGCGTCGGCGTAGCGCTCCTCGATCTCGGCGAGCTTCGCCGGCCCGTCCGCGACGGTCGAGTTGATCTCGCCGGAGATGAAGTACGTCGAGCGGTACGGGGCCAGCAGCTCGGAGAGCCTGCGCTCCTCGACGCTCAGGAGCTCGAGGATCAGCAGCGCCGGGATCGTGCCGCTGTCGGCGCAGTAGAAGTCGCGGAAGTAGTAGTGGCCGGAGACCTCGCCGCCGAACGCCGCGCCCTCGTCGCGCATCCGCGTCTTGAAGAAGGCGTGCCCGACGCGGTTGGGGTGCGCGGTGCCGCCCGCGCGCTCGACGGTGTCGGCGACCCCGCGGCTGGCGCGGACGTCGTAGAGGATCGCCTCACCCGGCGACTTGCGCAGGAGCGACTCCGCGAGCAGGGCGGTCAGGAAGTCGCCGTCGACGAACGCGCCCGTGTCGTCGATGAAGAAGCAGCGGTCGGCGTCGCCGTCCCAGGCGATGCCGAGGTCGGCGCCCTCCTCGACGACCTTGCGCATGATGAACTCGCGGTTCTCGGGCAGCAGCGGGTTGGGCTCGTGGTCGGGGAACTCGCCGTCCGGCGTCCAGTACGCCTTGACGAGGTCGAGGCCGAGGCCGTCCAGCAGCGGCCCGACCATCGGGCCGGCCATGCCGTTGCCGCCGTCCACGACGACCCGCAGCGGCTTGACCGCGCCCGGGTCGATGAACTTCAAGGCCGCCGCCTGGAAGTCGTCGTACACGTCGACCTCTTCGGAACGGCCACCGCCGGGGGCATCACCCAGTCCCGCCTCGATGCGCCGGCGCACGTCCTGGATCCCGGCGTCGCCGCTCAGTGCGATCGCGTGCTGCTTGACGAGCTTCGCGCCGGTGTAGGCCTTCGGGTTATGCGAGGCGGTGCACATGAGCCCGCCGTCGAGCTCGCGCGACCCGACGAGGTAATAGAGCATCTCGCTGCCGACCTGGCCGGCGTCGACGACCGTCGCGCCCTCGGCCATCATCCCGTCGCGGTAGCGCCCCGCGAGCTCGGGCGCCGTGAGGCGCATGTCGCGCCCCAGCCCGATCCGCAGCTCCCTCGCCGGCCTGCCGGCGAGGTCGGCGAGCACGAGCGCGAAGCCGCGGCCGACGGCCTCGGCGACGTCGCCGTCGATCTGCTCGCCGTAGAGGCCGCGGATGTCGTAGGCCTTGAAGATCTCGGCTTGGGGAGTCGGCGCCATCGGCGCGGATCGTAGTGGCATCTACAATCAACCCGGTGTCCGGGCATTCCAAGTGGGCGTCGATCAAGCACAAGAAGGCGATCGTCGACTCGCGGCGCGGCAAGCTCTTCACGAAGCTCGCCCGCGCGATCAGCACCGCAGCGCGCGATGGCGGCGGCGATCTCGACGGCAACCCGTCGCTCCAGCTCGCCGTCCAGAAGGCCAAGGACGCGTCGATGCCCAAGGACAACATCGAGCGCGCGATCGCGAAGGGCACCGGCGCGGGGGCCGACGCGGCCGCGATCGAGGACGTCCTCTACGAGGGCTACGGCCCCGGCGGCGTCGCGCTGCTCATCGAGGCGATGACGGAGAACCGCAACCGCACCGGGGCCGACGTGCGCCACGCGCTCTCCAAGCACGGCGGCAGCCTCGGCGAGCCCGGCTCGGTCGCCTACCTGTTCGACAAGCGCGGACTGATCGTCGTCGACGCCGAGGCCTACGGCGAGGACGACCTGATGGCCGCCATCGAGGCCGGCGCCGAGGACATCGCCGAGGACGAAGGCGTCTTCGAGATCACGACCGAGCCGGCGACGCTGACGGCCGTGCGCACGGCGCTGGAGGAGGCGGGGGTCGAGATCCAGTCCGCCGACATCGCGTGGCTGCCGAAGGCCCGCGTCCCGATCGACGAGGACGACGCCGCGAAGATCCTGCGCCTCATCGACGCCCTGGAGGACTACGACGACGTCGACGCGGTGCACGCGAACTTCGACGTCGACGCCGACGTCCTCGAGCGCATCGCCGGGTAGCTGCAGGTAGTCGCCCAGAACCCGTGCAAATGGGGGAGGGCGCGCGGCCGACCCCAGGGGGCGTTCGTACGCTGCGCGTCAGTGCAGACTCCCGACAGCTCGACCTTCCTGCGTCCCCTGCTCAACATCCTGCGGGTTCGCAGGTGGATCATCCTGCAGGCGCTCGTCGTGGTTCCCGCCGTCGCGGTCGGGTGGTCGCTCTACCAGGACCCGCGCTACGAGGCCTCCTCGCAGGTCCTCCTGAGCCGGACGAACCTCGCCAACGTCCTCAGCGGCACGCAGGACCCCTCGGCGCAGGAGTTCGACTTCAACCGCATCATCCAGACGCAGGCGAACCTCGCGCGCACGCCGCGCGTCGCCCAGCGCACGCTCGACGCGAGCAGGCTGGCGAGCGTCACACCGGACGAGTTCCTCGCCCAGTCGACCGTCGTCACGTCGCCGAACACCGACATCCTCACGCTGACGGTCCAGGACGGCGACCGCCCGCGCGCGATCGTCCTCGCGAGCAACTACGCCCGCGAGTTCGTCGGCTACAAGCAGGATCAGACCGTCAACCGCCTGCTCGCGCTGCAGAAGGACCTCACGGCCGAGATCGCCGGCCTGCCGGCGGGCTCGGCGCTCGCCCAGCAGGACCGCGCGCAGCTGCGGCGGATCCGCAACCTCGTCGCGCTCGGCGACTCGTCGGTCAGCGTCGTGCAGACCGCGCGCCACGCCGAGCAGGTCCAGCCGCGGCTCGTGTCCAACGTCATCCTCGGGGTCATCGCGGGCATCGTGCTCGGCATCGGCCTGGCGTTCTTCGTCGACCTCCTCGACACGCGCCTGCGCCGCGGCGAGGACGTCGCCGAGCGCCTCGGCCTGCCGCTTCTCGGGCGGCTGCCCGCGCCGCCCAAGGCGCTGCGCAAGCGCGACCGCCTCGTGATGCTCATCGGGCCCGAGACCCCCGAGGCCGACGCGTTCCGCGTCCTGCGCACGAACCTCTCGTTCGCCGACATCGACGGGACCGCGCGCTCGATCCTCGTCTCCAGCGCCGTCCAGTCGGAGGGCAAGTCGACGACGTCCGCGAACCTCGCCGTCGCGCTCGCGCGGGCCGGGCGGCGCGTCATCCTGCTCGACCTCGACCTGCGCCGGCCCTACCTGCACCGGTTCTTCGACATCCCCCGCGTCCCGGGGGCGACCGGCGTCGTACTCGGCGACGCCGGACTCGACGAGGCGCTGACGCCGATCGCGCTCGGCGACGGTGCCGCCCCGACCGAGGAGCTCGCCGCGATCGCCGCCGGCATGGGCAGCCTGCACCTGCTGGCCGCCGGCGAGCTGCCGCCGAACGTCGGCGAGTTCGTCTCCAGCGCGGCGATCCGCAACCTCCTCGCACGGCTGCGCGAACGCTGCGACGTCCTGATCGTCGACACGCCGCCGCTGCTGCAGGTCGGCGACGCCCTCGCGCTCACGGCGCACGTCGACGCGATCATCGTCGTCGCCCGCCTCGGCGTCGTGCGCCGCCAGATGGTCGACGAGGTCCGCCGGCGCCTGGAGGCGTCCCCGATCCTCCCGCTCGGCCTCGTCATCACCGATGCGAAGGTCGACGAGCGCAGCGCCGGCTACGGCTACTACTACTACGACGACGTGCCCGGGGGCCGCTCCAAGCGCCCGGAGAAGGCCCCGCCGCCGGTCCCCGAGCAGCCGAGGAGCCCCGTATGAGCGTCGAGACGGTCGACCAGGAGAACATCGCCCGCGACCGCCGCGCGACGCTCGACAAGTTCCGGGCCTTCGGGCGCGAGTTCGGGCCCGCCTACGCCGCGCTCGCGGTCTCGCGCAAGGCCGCCGGCTGGCTGCCGGAGCGCATCGACGACCGCATGCTCGCGATCGAGGGGCGCCGCGGCGTCATGGGCCCCGCCCACCGCCGCTGGACGCAGCACTCCGTCACGACGAACCGCGAGGTCTGGTCGGGCTGGGAGTGGGACGGCGGCGGCGAGGAGTGGACCGCGTCGGAGGCCTGGAAGGCGAGCCTCGTCGCCGACGTCCTCGAGCCGACGATGCCGGCGGGCGGGACGATCCTCGAGATCGGCCCCGGCGCCGGCCGCTGGACCGGCGCGCTGCACGCGCGCGCCGCCGAGCTCATCCTCGTGGACATCACCGACACGACGCTCGAGCTCTGCCGCGAGCGCCTCGGCGACCCCCCGAACGTCACCTACGTCTGCACCGACGGCACCGGCCTGCGCGACGTCGCCGCGGACTCCGTCGATGCGATCTGGGCCTTCGACGCGTTCGTCCACATCGCCCCGCTGGACGTCGCCAGCTACCTCGCCGACATCCGCCGCGTCCTGCGCGCGGGTGCCATCGCCGTGATCCACCACACCGGCCGGCGCGATCCCAAGGGCTGGCGCAGCCCGATGAGCGCCGCGCTGTTCGCGAATCTCGCGCGCGAGCGCGGGCTCGTCGTCGAGCGCCAGTTCGACACCTGGGCCGGCGGCCGCTACGGCGTTCGCCGCCAGGGCGACGTCGTCACGCAGTTGCGCCACGCCTGACCGTTCGGGCAGGTCGGGCACTCGTCGTCGTCGCGCCGGCGCGCTAGCGTGAATTCATGCGCGCTGCGACCATCGCCCTGCTCGTCGCGGTCGCGGTCGCGGTCTCCGCGGGGGCGGGCGCCGCGTCGGCGGCGGGTGGCCGCGTCGCGCACCACGAGGTCACCGCGGGCAGCCGCGGCGCGAACCTGCCCGGCGAGCGGCTGCAGGATGTCGGGCGCGTCCTGCGCAGCCGGGCCGAGGCGATCCGCGTCCTGGGCAGGTGGGGCCTGGACCGGGCGGCCGTGCAGGGCGTCGACTTCGCCCGCCGCAGCCTGATCGTCGTGCTGGCGGACTACCGGCCGAGCGCGGGTTACCGGGCCCGCGTCGCCAGCGTCGTCGTCCGTGGCCGTGACGCCGTCGTCACCACCGACGTGCGCTTCGAGGCGGCGGGCAAGCTCGTCGCCCAGGACCTCGAGCGGCCCTGGGTCGTCGTCGCGGTGCAGCAGGCCACCGTCGCGAAGGTGCGCCGCGAGGTGAAGGTCAGGACCCGCGGAGCAGCGCCGGCAGGGTGAGCAGCAGGATCTTGAGGTCCAGCGCCAGCGACCACTGCTCGATGTAGAAGTTGTCGAGCTCGACACGGTCGGCGAGCGGCGTCTGGCCGCGCATGCCGTGGACCTGCGCCCAGCCGGTGATGCCCGAGCGCACGCGGTGGCGCTCGTTGTAGCGCTCGATCTCGTGGCGGAACATGTCGGCGAACTCGGGCCGCTCTGGGCGCGGGCCGATGAGGCTCATCTCGCCGCGCAGGACGTTGACGAGCTGGGGCAGCTCGTCGAGTGAGCTGCCGCGCAACAGCTTGCCGAGCGCGGTGCGGCGGTCGATCCCCTCGACGCCGCCGGGGGCGATGCCGCGCGGCGCAAGCTCGGGATAGAGCTCGTAGGCCTGCGCGTCGTGTTTCTCGATCATCGTGCGGAACTTCAAGAGCTCGAAGAGCTGTCCGTCGCGACCCGCGCGGCGCTGGCGGAAGAGCACCGGCCCGGGGGAGGAGAACTTGACCGCCAGTGCTATCAGCCCCATGAGCGGGGCGAGGATGACGAGCAGGGTCGCGGCCGCGAGCCGGTCGAGGACGTGCTTGACGAGGAAGCGCCAGCTCTCGCGGTCGACGGCGCGGAGGTTCAGCAGCGGCTGCGTGCCGAGGTACTCGAAGCGCGTCTGGTGGTTGACCGCCGCCGACAGGCGTGGCACGACCGTCGTCTCGATGCCGAGCTCGTCGCAGCCGGCGACGAGTGCCAGCGTGTCGTGGTGGGAGGCCGCCGGGAAGCAGACGATGACGTGGCTCACCCAGTGGCGCCGCGTGACCTCGGCGAGGTCGCCGAGCCGGCCGAGCAGCGGCAGGGCGCCGGGCGGGTGGGGCAGGTCGCGGGGCGCGTCGAGGAAGCCGATCGGGTCCAGGCCGTACTCCGGCAGGCGCCGCAGCCGGGCGGCCATCTCGAGGCCGGCGGGGTCGTTGCCGACGATGAGCGTCCGGCGCCGGATGAGGCCCTTGCGCCGTGCGCGCCGCTGGATCGCGGTGAGCGCCATCGCGACGGACGTCACGGCGACGATCGAGATGAGCCACGTCCAGGCCAGCAGCGGGCCGCCGGGGTCCGCGCCGCCCGTGAGCACCTGCAGGGCATAGATCGACATCGCGCTGATGGAGATCGCGCCGAAGCCCGCCCCGGCGCTGTCGAGCGCTGCGTCGCGCATCCGCTGGCGGTAGCGCCCGCCGGAGTCCAGGCAGAGGAGCGTCAGCGGGGGAAAGAGCATGAGCAGCGGGTCGCCGGCGGCGCCCGGGGCGATCCGCGTGGCGGCGACGCAGGCCGCCGTGAGCATCACGAAGTCCGAGACGATCCGCAGCCCGAGCCAGGGCGCGCCGTCGAACAGGCGCAGCAGCGGAGGGGTGCGATGCGGAGGCCGGTCGAGCGTCGCCGACGGCCGGCTCGCCAGTCGCTCCGCCGCCTGCGGCCGCGGCCGGATCCGCGGGCCTCGCGGAGGCGGCAGCGCCACCTCGGGGGTGAAGGGGTCCGTCCCTTCGATGAGCGGTTCACTGTGGTCCATTGCCGTCCCTGGTGTTGGGTCGATGACCGGGGTTGCCTCCCCTGGGCGAGAGGAGAACACAGCGCTCCACGGCTGCGGGGCCGCTGCGCCACACGCACAACTTCAGCGCTCGGAGATGATGAGGTAGTGCGTCGCGAGGTTCGCCCGACCGGACCGCTCGGCCCAGTTCTCGTAGCCGAAGTACGCGGAGCGCAGCGGCAGGCAGAAGTTGAAGTACGAGCCGCCCTGGTAGATCGGCCGCACCTCGGCGGCCGACCAGTCGCGCAGCACCCGCGTGAGGGCGGTCGCGTGGCAGCGGTCGTAGTGGGCGGGGAAGACGGAGTCCGGCGGCCGGCGCAGGAGGCGCTCCATGAGCCACACGCCGGCGCGCGCGGGCACGACGCTGTTGAGCATGCCGAAGATCGAGAAGCGGCCCGACAGGATCGCGACGAGCCGGCCGCCGGGGCGCAGGTAATCGTGCAGGTTGCGCAGCGCCCGGTCGGTGTCGCGGACGTGCTCGAGCACCTGCCAGCTCACGATCAGGTCGAACTGCCCGCGCAGCGCCGGAACCGGCTCGGTGATGTCGGCGACGACGTGGTCGCTGTAGGACCCGCCGGGGGCGAGCTCGAGCTCGGCGGCGCAGATGTCCAGGCCCGCGTAGCGGCTGCCGGGCGGGCGCGTCGCGGGGTCCAGCGCGGGCCGCCGGCCCGAGCCGACGTCGAGGATGTCCAGGCCCGGGCGCAGGTTCGCCTGCACGGCCGCCTCGAAGAGCTCCGCCGGGTGGCGGGCGTAGCGCGGCGGGATCGCACGCGCGCGGCTCATGCCGGCACGAGCGCAGGGGCGGCGCGCCGGTCGCGGACGGCGCGCTCGAAGGTGAAATACGTCCCGAGCGCGAGGACGGCGATCGCCCCGGCGTAGACCCATGCCGCCCCGTGCGCGCCCGCGCCCGGGATGACGAGGATCGCCGCGAGCAGGCAGCCGGGCGCGCAGGCGCAGGCGACGCGCAGGACGTCGCGCTCGCGATGCCAGGCGCAGAGCGCGAACCAGGAGATCCACAGCATGCCCATGAACGGGGCGCTCGCCAGCATCGCCGCCATCAGCGGCCCGGAGGAGGCATACGCGCTCCCGAACATCGCGCTCGTGATCTGCGTGCCGAACGGCGCGACGGCCACGGCGAGCGCGGCGCCGCCGACGGTCGCGAGCGCGATCGCCTTGCGGACGAGGCGCGTCGCGCGCGCGGGGTCGGTGCTGCGCATCGCCGCGATGCTCGGCAGCAGCGCCTGCCCGGCGGTCAGCGCGAGCATGTACAGCGCGTCGGCGAAGCGCAGCCCGGCGGAGAAGCTCGCGACCGCGATCGCCGAGCCGCCGGCGCCGAGCACGAGCAGCGGCCCGCGCGTGGCGATCGCCGTCGCGCCCGCCGACAGCGCGAGCTTGAGGCCCGTGCCGACGAGCTCGCGGCGGTAGCCCGCGACGCGCTCGGGGCGGCGGATCTCCGCGCGCAGCAGCGCGTGGCACGCGAGCGCCGTGAGGATCGCGTGCGCGAGAAAGACGCCGAGCACGGCGGTGACCCCGAGCCCGGCGGCGGCGACGGCCGTCGCGGCGGCGATCAGCGCGAGCGTCCCGGCGGTCTCGACGGCGGCCTCCGTCCCGAGGCGCCCGAGCGCGCGCAGCATGTCGAGCCCGAGCCCCGCGACGCGGTTGGCGACGACGTAGCCCGCCGCGACGAGCAGCACCGCGGCGGTCTCGCCCGGGCCGGGCGCGACGAGCGCGAAGACGAGCATCGCGCCGGCCCCCAGGGCGCCCGTCGCGACGACGACGGGGAGCGCCGACCAGTAGCTCGCCGCCGCGCTGCGGCGCCCCGACGACACGTCGCGGCCCGCGATGACCGTGACCTGCGGGTCGGCGAGGATCGCGAACGTTCCCGCGAGGACGAGGACGTAGGAGTACAGGCCGTACTCCTCCTTCGTCAGCAGCCGCGCGGCGAGGACGAGGAACACGACGATCGCCAGCTTCGAGACGATCCGCCCCGCGACGGTCAGCGACGAGCGCGCGAGGACGCGACCGTCCGAGCGGCTGCGGTGGTCCAGCCGCGCGGGCGGCGACGGTCGTGGTGGCTGCGGGCGCTCCGACAAGCTGCCGGGAAGGTAGGCAGCGATGGCCTGCCGGGGGGCGCGACGATGCAGGAGTTGGAGGAATCGGGCCCACCCGGCTCAGCGTTGCACTGCATTGCCGTCCGTCGCCCGGGCGCGACGTAGCGTGCGGCCGCAGTGAGGGTCCTGCCGCAGCCCGCAACCAAGCGCCCGGCCAGGGCAGGTGGCCTGCGTGCGACGGTGCCGGCGGCCGCCGCGGCGCTCTCCCTCGTCGCGTGCGGCTACGGCATCGCCGCGCTCCCGGCCGCGACGGTCGACGCGCTCCCGCACTGGGCGCTGATCGCCGTCCTCGGCGCGGCCTCGCTCGCGACGCTCGTCGCCGTGTGCCGCGCCGGCGACCTGCTGTCGCCGCTGGGGATCGTCGCGCTGATCACGCTCGTGTACTTCGTCATCCGCCCGCTGCAGCTCGCGCTGTCGGCCGACGAGCTGCTGCACCAGTCCTACGACCTCTTCGCCGACCCGGTCGACGCGATCCTCAACCTCCGCGGCCAGGAGGTCTCGCTGTTCGTGCACTCGCGGATGGTCGGGAGCTTCGACGCGGCGATGACGAAGGCGATGGCAGCGCTCGTCGTCCTCTACGGCGCCGTGCTCTGGGGCTACCGGCTGCGCGCCGGGCGGCTGCTCGCCGCCCGCTGCTCGCGCCTCTTCGCGGGGATCGGCGCGCTGGACCTGCGCTGGGTCGTCACCGCCTGGCTCGTCGTCGGCCTCTTCGGCGAGGCGGTCGTCTTCGCGCGCATCGGCGGGCCGGCCGGGGCGGTCGCCGGCTTCTCGACGCAGGGCAACTTCGCCGGCGACTTCATCTCGCTCGTGCTCCTGAACTTCTACACCGCCGCGCTCGTGCTGTGGGTCTGCTTCCACCCGCCGGCACAGCGGCGCGAGCGGGTGGCGCTCGTGCTGGCGGCGGCCCAGCTGGCCGGGTTCTTCGCGCTGCTCGGCTCGCGGACGCTCGTGCTGGTCCCGCTGCTGCTCGTCGTGCTCGCGTTCAACGAGCGCGTGCGGCCCTGGCGCGGGCGCACGATGGCGGTGGCGGCTGTCTGCGGGCTCGTCTTCGCGTCGGCGTACCTCACGCTGCGCGAGGACGTGCGCGACCGCCCGCTGCCGGCGGCGATCGCGAACATCCCGCACCACGTCGTCGACGTCCGCGCGATGCTCAACGCGAGCCCCGTCTTCGACCAGCTGCTCGCCGAGACGAACTTCATCCCCGCGGTCGCCCCCTACCGCTACGGCGGCGAGCTCGCGCAGGGCGCGCTCGGGCAGGTCCCGAGCATCATCTACCCGGCCAAGCCGGAGGCGACGGACGTCACGTTCCGCAAGCTCCTCTGGGGCGAGCGCTTCCTTGCCGGGCGGCCCGTCGGCGTCGCCGGCGAGCTGCACCGCGACTTCGGCTTCCCCGGGATCGCACTCGGCGGCCTGCTGCTCGGGATCCTCGCGCGCGGGCTGACGGGCATGCGCTCGCGCGCCGGCGCACCGCCGGGCCGCGACCTGCGCGCGCTCGTCTACGTCGTCTGCCTCATGCTGCTCTACCAGTGCCTCGTCGGCAGCTGGTCGCTCGTCTTCGGGTCGGCGCTGGCGATCTCGATCCCGCTCGTCCTCGCCGTGCGGATCTTCGCGAGGCCCGCGTGAGCGGCCACGTCGCGATCGTCCTGCACGAGGGGCACGTCGGCGGCGCGACGAACGCCGTCCTGCGCCCGCTCGCGGCGCTCGAGGCGCAGGGCTGGAGCTTCTGCTTCTGGGCGCCGCGGCCGAGCGCCGTCGCCGACCTGCTCGAGGCTCGCGGCTACGCCGTCGACGGCGCGCGGCGCGACCTGCGCTACAGCTGGGCGGCGCTGCAGGAGCCGCCCGGCCCGCTCGCGCGGACGGCGAGCGTGCCGGGCTACCTCCAGGGCTTCCGGCGCTTCCTGGCGCGGACGCGGCCCGCGCTCGTGCACGCGAACACGATCCTCGCGATTCCCGAGGCGCTCGCGGCGCGCGCCGGCGGCCGGCCGACGCTCCTGCACGTCCACGAGATGCTCGGCGGCCCCGGGCGGCGCAACCGCGCGGCGATGCTGCTCGCGGGGCGCGTCGACGGGGTCGTCGCGGTCTCGCACGCGTGTGCGGCGCCGCTGCGCGCGGCGGGCGTGCGGACGGGGATCGTCACGGCCGGGGTCGGCCCGGGGCCCGCGCGGCGCGCGCCGCGGCGCCACCGCAAGGTCGTCGTCGGGATGCTCGGCACGGTCTGCGAGCGCAAGGGCTCGGACGTCTTCGTCGCGGCGGCGCAGGCGGTGCTCGCGGCGCGCTCGGACATCGAGTTGCGCATCGTGGGGCCGCTGGCGCCGGGCGCCGACGAGGCCTGGGCGCGCACCGTGGTGGCGCGTGGCGAGCGCGCCGGCGTGCGCTGGAAGGGCCCGACGACCGACCCCGCCGCCGAGCTCGCGACGTGGGACGTCTTCGTCCTGCCGACACGCCGCGACCCGTTCCCGCTCGTCGTGCTCGAGGCGATGGCGGCCGGCCTGCCGGTGATCGCGAGCGACGTCGACGGCGTGCCCGAGCAGGTCGACGAGCACAGCGCGATCCTCGTCGCCCCCGGCGACGCGGCGGCCCTGGCCCGGGCGATCGGGCGGCTCGCCGGCGACCAGGCCGGCCGGCTGGCGATGGGCCGCGCGGGCGCCGCCCGCGCCGCGACGCACTTCACGCCCGAGCGCAACGCCCGCGAGCTTGCCACCGCGTACGAGTGGGTCCTCGCGACCGCTTCGCTGCGCAGCGGCGCAAGACGACCCACGCCCCGAGAAAGGATTCGCCCCCAATGGTCACGCCCATGATGAGCCGGACGGCTCGCCGCACGATCCGCTACGGACTGCTGAAGACGCCGCTGCCGGTCCGCAGCCGCGTCGAGGTCGGGCTCCTGCGCGCGTACGAGACGTACGCGCGCGTCCGTCACGCCACCGAGGAGCCGCTGGAGTGCGAGGGCCTGCCGGTTCCGCCGGCGAAGCTGCGCGTGCTCGTCTGCGGCTCGGCCGACCCCGAGTACTTCCTCGACGCGGGCGAGCGCCACGCCGCGTTCTTCCGCGGGCTGCTGGAGCGCAACGGCGTGCAGCTGCAGGACACGAGCGCGATCCTCGACTTCGGCGTCGGCTGCGGGCGCGTCGCGCGCTGGTGGTCGGCGCTCGACGGCCCCGCGGTCTACGGCTGCGATCCCAACCGCGAGCTCGTCGCCTGGACGCGCGGCAACCTCCCGTTCGTCAACGCCGCCTACGGCGACGACGACCCGCCGCTGCCCTACCCCGACGACAGCTTCGAGTTCATCTACGCGCTGTCGATCTTCACGCACCTCGCCGAGCGCCACGCGCTGCCCTGGCTCGCCGAGCTGCGGCGCGTCCTGAAGCCCGGCGGGCACCTGCTGTTCACCGTCTGCGGCGAGGCCTACCGCGACAGGCTCACGCCCGAGGACGGCGCGCGCTACGACGGCGGGGAGGAGGAGGTCGTCCAGTTCGAGACCGCCCGCGGGACGAACCTCTGCATCGCCTATCACTCGCCGGCCTACGTCCGCGGGCGCCTGCTGGAGGGCTACGAGTACGTCGACTCGGTCCTCACCCCGGAGCACCCGGAGCAGACCGCCGCGACGCGGATGCCGCAGGACTCCTACCTCGTCCGGTCGGTGGCCTGACATGCCGGCCGCGATCCTGCCGCCCCGCCCGCTGCGCCGCGTCGCCCGCCGCGCGATGCTCGCCGCTCAGCCCGCGCTGCGCCGCTCCGGCGTGAGCATCCGCGTCGGCCGCGCCCTCGAGCGCCGCCGCGCCGCCGTCGACGTCGGGCCCGAGCCCGCCGCCGGGCCCGACGGCCTGCCGATCCCGCCGGCGGCGCTGCGCGTCGGCAACGTCAACAACGCCGATCTGGACTTCTTCTTCCACCACGGCGTGGCGACCGCAGCGGCGCTGTCGGCGGCCGCGGAGCGCAACGGCCTGCCGCTGGCGGACGTCGGCCGGCTGCTGGACTTCGGCTGCGGCTGCGGGCGCGTCCTGCGCCAATGGGGGGTCCATCCCGGCCTCGAGGCCTGGGGCTCGGACCTCAACCCCGACATGGTCGCGTGGGTCGACGCGCACCTCCCGTTCGCGCACGCGCAGGTCAACGGGCTCGAGCCGCCGCTGGACCACGCCGACGAGACGTTCGACCTCGTCTACGCGATCTCCGTCTTCACGCACCTGCCGCGGGTGATCGGGATCGAGTGGCTCGCCGAGCTGCGCCGCGTCCTGCGCCCCGGTGGCCTGGCGCTCATCACCGTCAACGGCGCCTCCTGCCTGCCGTACCTCACCCGCCGCGAGCGGGCGAGCTTCGAGCACGGCGAGCTCGTCGTCCAGTTCGCCGAGGCGGCGGGCGAGAACATCTGCGCCGCCTATCACCCGCCGGCGTACATGCGCGACCTCGCCGGACAGGGGTCCTTCGAGGTCCTGGAGTTCCAGACGCCCGAGGAGCACGGCTTCATGCCGCAGGACCTGTGGGTGCTGCGGCGGCCGGCGGCATAGCTCAGCGCGGTGCGGCCGCTGGGTTTGGGCGTTGACGACATCGATGAGGGGACGCCTGTCGCGCGGGCGGCGTTCCCGCGGTCGGCGCGCGACGATTGGTGAGTCCTTCGGCGCCTCGTCGAAGAACTCACCAATCCTCGTCGACGACCGCTCGTCAGCCGAGCCCGCCCGGCCTCGCCCCAGCGCCGATCATTCGCTCATCGATGCAGGAAACGCCCCGCGCCCGCCCCCGCGCCCGGCTGCGCCGCCCGCAGCGCCGTCCCGCGCAGCACGCCGCGCCGGCGCGCCAGCGCGCTCCACGAGCTCATGCGCGGCGCCAGCTCCACGGGCCGGCGGTCGCGGCCGAGCGCGCGGTAGCGGGGCCACTCGCGCAGGCCCTGAAGGCGGCCGCGCAGGGGCGCGAGCGTCCGGTCGGTGACGGCCGCGAACACGACGTACGCGACGTCGTGGGCGAGGATCGCCGGCCCCCGGCGCCACAGCTGCGCGGCCGGCATGTGCTTGGCGAGCAGGCGGACGCGGTTGCGGCCGACGTGGACGTGCTTGAAGGCCGAGCCGTGGATGCTCGACGCCGAGTGGTGGTGATGGGCGACCGCGCCGGGGACGTACAGCGCGGCCCAGCCGCGCATCCGCGCGCGCCAGGCGACGTCGACGTCGTCGAGGTACATGAAGAACGAGTCGTCGAACCCACCGATGTCGTCGAGCATCGCGCGGCGCATGAGCGCGGCGCCGGCGCTCGCACCGAAGACCTCGGTCACGACCTCGTCGCTCGCCTCCGGCGCGCGGCCGATGTGGCGGTCGAAGGCCGTGCCCGCGCGGTCGACGCCGAGGCCGGCGGAGTTGATCTCGCCGCCGCGGGCAAAGCGCATCTGCGCCGCGAGCGAGCCGACGTCCGGTCGCGACGCGGCCGCCGCGAGCAGGGCGGCGACGCAGCCGGGCTCGACGGTCGCGTCGTTGTTGAGCAGCAGCAGCCACTCGCCGGTCGAGGCGCGCAGGCCCTCGTTGACCCCCACCGCGAAGCCGCGGTTGGCCCCGAGCTCGACGACGCGCACGCTCGCCCCGAAGCGCTCGCGCAGCGCCGCGGGCGCGCCGTCCGTCGAGCCGTTGTCGACGACGACGATCTCCGTCGGGCCGTCGACCGGCTCCAATGCCGCGGCGATCGACGCGACGCACGCGAGCAGCAGCTCGCGCGCGTCGAGGTTCACGACGATCGCCGAGACGCGCACGCGCCTACCGCAGCCCCCGCCGCGCGACCGTGCTGCGCGCCACCGAGATCGCGAGCTTGGCCCCGAGCGCGAGGTAGACGAGCAGGTCCAGCAGCGGCCGCGAGCCGCCGTGGAACTTGCGGTAGAAGCGCCCCATCGCGCGGTGGAAGGCGATGTTCGTCCGCAGCCCGCGGTGGCGCCCGCGGCCGCGCTGGAGCACCGACACCGCGCCCTTGACGTGCACGACGCTCGCGCGCCCGTCGTAGAGCACCGCCCAGCCCGCGCGCTTGAAGCGATAGCACCAGTCGAGGTCCTCGCCGTACATGCGGTAGGCCTCGTCGAGCAGCCCGACCTCGTCGATCGCCTCGCGGCGGACGAGCATGAACGCGCCGTTGACCGCGTCGACCGCGCCCTGCCCGTCCTCCGCGACCGCGGGCGCGCGGTACTGCGACAGGCGCGCGATCCCGAGGAAGTGCCCGAGCGCGCCCACGAGCGTCGGGAACGACCGCTTGGCGGCGTGGTCGAACGTCCCGTCGGGGCGCACGAGCCGGACGCCGACGACGCCCGCGTCCGGGCGCTCGGCGAGCGTCGCCAGCGCGCGGTCGAGCGCGCCCGCGGTGAGCTCGGTGTCGGGGTTCAGCAGCAGGACGCGCGGCGCCGTCGTCCGGCGCAGGACGAGGTTGTTGGCCGCGCAGAAGCCCGCGTTGTGATCCAGCGCGACGAGGACGACCCAGGGGAACGCGGCGGCGACCATCTCCGCGGTCCCGTCGCCGCTGGCGTTGTCGACGAGCCAGACGCGCGGCGCGCCATCCGCCGGCGGGTGGCGCTCGACGGAGCGCAGGCAGGCGCGCAGGACCTCGCGCCCGCCGGCGGCCGAGACGATGACGATCTCGAGCGCCGGGTCGCCGCCGGCGGCGGGCGGCGCGGCGAGTGCCAGGGCGCCGGCGCGGGCCGGGCTCATCGGGCGAACCGCCGGCGCCGGTCGCCGATGACCCGCGCGGGGTTGCCGGCGACGATCATGTAGTCGGGCACCGGCTCCACGACGACGCTGCCGGCGCCGACGACGCAGTGGTTGCCGACGTTCGCGAGGATCGTCGCGTTCGCGCCGATGAGGACGTCGTCGCCGATCTGCGTCTGCACGACCTCGCCGCCCTGCTGGTTGACCGGCACGTCGAGGCGTTCGAGATGGTGCTGGCGCCGCCCGTCGACGATCACGACGTGGTCGCCGATGAGGCAGTCGTCGCCGATCGCCGCATGCCGTATGTGCGCGTAGTGGCCGATCGCGGTCATCCGCCCGATGCTGATCGGCGCGCGCTCGAGGACGACGCCGAAGTGCAGGACCGCCGCCTCGCCGATCGGCGTCCCCATCCGCCGGTGCAGGGCACGCCGCAGGCGCTGGCCGCGCGTCCCCGGCCAGCGCGCGGCGCGCTCGCTGAGCTCGAGGTAGGCGCGCTCGCGGCCGATCAGCCGCCCCCGCAGCGCGTAGGACGCCGCCAGCGGCGCGACCGCCCAGTGCGCGACGGCGTCGAACGCGCGCCGCAGCGGGCTGTCGCGGAATGCCGACGGGGAGCATGGGCCCGACTCGCGCTGCTCGACGACGATGTCCGCTGCGACCGTCACGCGGCCACCGGGGCCGGGAGCGGCGCCCGCGCCGCGCGCCGCGATCGCAGCGCGAGGGCCGGCGCCTCGACGAGCCGCCACGAGGCGTACGCCACGGCGTACGTCAGGGCCAGGGACGCGAGCACGACCGCCCCGACCGGCCCGTCGCCACCCATGACGGCGACGACCGCCTGCGTGATCGGGAAGGCGTAGATGTAGATGCCGTAGGAGACGTCGCCGGGGCGCGTGAGGACGCTGAGGCGCGCCCGCGGCCGGCAGGCGGCGAACAGCACGGCGTAGGGGATCGCGAGGGTCGTGAGCGTCGCGCCGAGGTCCGGGAGCGCGCCGTTGACGGCGATCGCGCCGAGGGCGGCGGCGAACAGCGCCGGGTGCAGTGGCACGCGCTCGCGGTAGAGGTACAGGGCGGAGCTCGCGAGGAAGATCGCCAGCAGGTGCAGGCTCAGGTCGATCTTGCCGCCGTCGACGCCGCCCGGCGCAGCGGCGACGTTGAGGTCGATCCCGCTGTAGGGCGATGTCACGACGAACAGCCCGGCGAGCAGGACGAGCACCGCCGCCCGCCGGCGCAGCAGGCCGGCGATTCCGAGCGCCGCGAGGACCCCGTAGGCGAAGACCTCGAGCGGGAGCGTCCACAGCGACCCGTTGACGGCGAGCGGGAACACGTTGTGCTCGAAGACGCCCGGCAGGAGCTCGTTGATCGTGAAGAGCGTCCAGTTGCGCGCGACGAAGCCGTAGGTCTCGGGGTGCGTGAGGTACGCGCCGACCGAGAGGCTCGTGAACAGCGGCCCGAGGACGAACGCCGTCAGCAGCGCGGCGACCATGAGCCCCGGGAGGATGCGCAGCGCGCGCTTGGGCACGAACGCCCGCAGGCGCGGCTCGCGACACCAGCTGCGCACCACGAGAAAGCCGCTGATGGCGAAGAAGATCTCGACCCCGAAGGCGCCCATCGAGTGCCCGGGCAGGTCGAAGAACGGCTCGCGCGCGCCGCTGAGCGGGAACGCGTGCGAGACGAGCACCATCGCCGCGGCGCCGAGGCGCAGCAGGTCGAAGTTGTTGTCGCGCGAGCGCGACCGTTCCTCGAGGCTCGCCGCCATGTCGGGGGCCGACGCTAGGGACGCCCGCGCGGCACGGGGCGCGCGCGTCGCACTCCGTGGAGGAGTGGCGCCCGCAGCTCCATGAAATCCGGTGCGCTGCGGGTCGCCGGCGGGGCGCTCCTATCCTCGCGAGGGGTGTCCTTCATCGGCCTCAATCGCGCCCTGAGCAGCGGCGATGACGACGCGGGGACGCTCCTGCACCGCCTGCACGTCCTCGCCGTCGGCCGCCACCCGCACCTGCGCCCATGGCATCACCAGTGGCTCGTCGGCACGCCGCTGTACCGCGTCCTGCGCCCGCTGCTGGGCACGCTGGAGGGCGACGTGCTCGACGTCGGCTGCGGCTCCAAGCCCTACCGCGACTGGCTGCCGGGCGCGCGCTCGTACTACGGGATCGACGTGTTCCCGGGGCCCGCGGTCGACGCGCTCATCGAGCCCGGCAGGCCGTGGCCCGTCGGCGACGCGCAGTACGACGTCGTGCTCTGCACGCAGGTCCTCGAGCACGTCGGCGACCTGCACCACACCGTCGGCGAGCTGCGCCGCGCGCTGCGCCCGGGCGCCGACGCCGTCATCACCGTCCCCTGGATCTACGGCGAGCACAACGCACCCCATGACTACCGGCGGCTGTCGCAGCACGGCGTCCGCCGCCTGCTCGAGGACCACGACCTCGAGCTCGTCACGCTGCAGCCCCACGGCGCGATCGGCAGCACGCTCGGCGGCATCGCCCTGAGCTGGTCCTTCGACGCGATGCGCCGCACGCGCCGCGCGACGCTGCTCAGCGCGCCGCTGCTGCCGTTCTGGACGCTGCTGTGCTGGGCCGTCAACGTCGCGGGCATCAACATCGACCGCCTCGACCGCACCGGGATGTACTACGGCAACGTGCTCGTGCACGCCCGCCGGCCGGACTCCTAGAGATCGCGCAGCTCCTCGATCGCCGGGCGCCGCAGCGCGCGCAGGGTGAGGATCCCGGCGACGCCGACCGCCCCGACGGTGAGCACGAGGACGACTCCGAGGTAGGTCCAGGGGATCGAGAGGAAGTCCGGCGGGGGGTCGAAGACGCCCGTGAGGACCTTGATGAGCATGTCGGTGATCCCCGCCCCGATGACCGTGCCGAGGATCAGCCCGCCGATCGTGACGAACGCCGACTCGCCCCAGACGAAGGCGCCGAGCTGGCGTCGCTTCGCCCCGAGCGCGCCCGCGATCGCGAATGAGCGCCGGCGCTCGCTGAAGCCGAGCGCGAGCGCCAGGCCCGACGCGGCGATCGCGAGGATCAGCGCGAAGCCGAGCTCGACCCGGGTCAGGCCGCTGAGCTCGACGGCGGTGAGGTTCGAGCCGATGACCCTGCGCTGCGTGACGATGTCCGTGACGGCCGCGCTCGTGCCGGCCTGGCGGCGGATCCGGCCGGCGACCGTCGCGGGGCTCGTGCCGTCGGTCTGCACGAGGAACGTGCCGACCGCGTCGCTGCCGGTGGCCTTGGCGATGTAGGCCTGGTTGGCGATGAGGAACGAGTCCTTGGGGGCGGTGGGGAACTCCTTCGCGACCCCGGCGTAGTGAAACGGGACCGTCTTGAGCTGCTTGGTGACGCCGTCCTGCAGGCGCAGCCGGACGGTCGCCCCGGGGTGCAGCTGGAAGTCCTTGACGGTCTCGGCGGAGACGAGCAGGTTGTCCGGCCGCTGGGCCAGCGTGTCCATGAGCTGCTTGGCCGTACCCCCGGCAAACCACCCGTTCTCCAGCCTGCCGGCGGACAGGATCGACGCGGGGCGGACGCCGTAGAGGTCCTGCAGGTCCGCGCCGACGTAGGCGAAGCGGTGCTGGAGCGGCTCGATGCTCTTGACGCCGCGGACCTTGGCGAGCGCGGCGGCGCCGCTGGGCCCGACGACCGTGCCGGGAGACTCGACGACGCTGACGTCGGCACCGTTGCTCAGGCGGGCGTCGGCCTCCGCCTGCTGCTGGTAGGTGGCGTTGAAGACCGCGGTCGAGCCGGCGAACGCGGCGGTGAGCGCCACGAGCGTCACGGCCCCGGCGAGCATCCGGCGCTGGCGAGCCATCGTCGCCGCCACCGTCGGGGCGAGCTGCCCGCCGATCGGCCGCAGCAGCGCGGCGAGCGGGGTGCGGCCGCGGACGAGGACGAGATCGGCGATCCGGTACGCGAGCAGGCCGGCGCCGATCCACCCGAGCACCGGCGCCGCCAGGGCGTACCAGTTGACGGAGATCTGGGGCACGCCCTCGGGGGCGAGCACGAGGCTGTAGCCGTTCCTGGAGGCCTGCCAGTAGACGAGGCCCGAGCCGGCGAGTGCCATGAGGTCCACGCCGTAGCGCGCCCACGCCGGAGCGCGGTCGGGGCGCCCGACGGTGGCCCGCTGGCCGGCGACGGTCAGCGACCGCGCGTCACGCCACGCGGGCAGCGCGATCGACGCCGCGGCGATCACGAGCCCCACGACCGCCGCGCCGCCGCCCCACAGCACCGCGGCCAGGGTCGAGGCCCCGAAGCTCGTCGTGCCGAACGTCGTCGATCCGATCAGCAGCGCGGCGGCGAGACCGACCGCGACGCCCGCGCCGCCCGCCAGCGCCGTCTCGCCGAGCGCGACGGTGACGAGGCGGCGCGTGGATGCGCCGCGGGTGCGCAGCAGCGCCGCGTCGCGGCGGCGCCGGCCGGCGCCGGCGGAGGCGATCGAGGCGGTCACGAGCCCGGCGAGGATCGCGCCCGGCACGCCGAGGAAGAGGAACAAGAGCTGCGCGTACAGCGCGTCCTTGCGGGCCTGGTCGAGCGCCGTGCCGAGGTTGTCGCCGACGCGGCCGGTGCCGGCCAGCGTCGTCTCGAGGTTGCGGGCGTGGCCCGAGACCTGCGCGAACGCCGCGCTCGGCGAGCCCGGCAGCGTGCGATCCAGCGCGGCGTGGATCTGCGTCACGACGAGGTCCGGCCGCGCCCTGGCGAGCGGCGCCGCGAGCTTCTGGAAGGTTGCCTGCGGGAGCAGGACGACGTTGTCGGGCGGGGCCTGCGGCTGGGCACCCGCGGGCGCCCCGACCTGCTGGAAGAACGAGTCGGCCTGCGGCATCTCGACGACGCCGGCGACCCTGACCTTCACCGCTGGGAGCCCCGTGCGGCCGATGCTGACCACGTCGCCCGGCTTCGCGTGGAGGTTGGCCGCCGTCTGCTGGGCCAGCAGCACGCCCGAGCCCGAGCCCGTGAGCGTGCGCAGCGCGCCCGGGAACGTCGACGCGTAGCCGGGCGCCAGCCCGACGACCTTCCCCGGGCCCGTCTGCTGCGTGCTCGCGCCGGTCGTCGCCTGCAGGCCGGTGGTGTCGGCGATCCCCACGGGCCGGGCCGCGGTCACCCCGCCGAAGCGCTGCACCTGCGCCAGCAGCGCGGCCGGGTCCGCGCCCCTGGCGGCCTGCACCTGCCAGTCGACGGCCACGCCGGCGCTCGCGCGAGCGGTCATCTTCGACGTCGATGCCGACAGGAACGTGCCGATCGACGCCAGCAGCGCGACGCCGACGCCCACGCCGAGCGCGGTCGAGAGGATGCGGGCGCGGCGGTGGGCCAGCAGGCCGCGCAACCAGGTCAGCGTGACCATGAGGACTCCTTGACGTGACGTTGGGCCGGGGCGTGGGTCAGCTGACCGGAATGCATCTGCCAGCGGCTCGCGAAGCGCGCGGCGACCGTCGGGTCGTGCGTGGCGACGACGAGCGCGGCGCCGGCGTGCTCGGCGGCGTGCAACAAAACGTCGATGACGATCGCGCCGCTCGCGCGGTCCAGCTGGCCGGTCGGCTCGTCGGCCAGGATCAGCACCGGTTCGCCGGCCAGCGCGCGGGCCACGGCGACGCGCTGGGCCTGGCCGCCGGAGACCTCCTCCGGGAGCTTGTCGGCGAGCTCGCCGAGGTCCAGCAGCTCGAGCGCCGCACCGGCGCGGATGCGGGCGTCGGCGTCGCGCATGCCGTCGAGCACGAGCGGGAGGGCGACGTTCTCGCCGACGGTCAGCGCCGGCAGGAGGCTGGGGCCCTGGAAGATCACGGCGACGCGCCCCGGCGCGAGGTCCTCACGCTCGCCGATCGCGGGCCAGCTGAGCTGCCCGTGCGTCGGCGCGTCGAGGCCGGCCATGAGGTGCAGCAGCGTCGACTTGCCCGACCCCGACGGCCCGACGAGCGCGATGCGGTCGCCCGCGTGCACCTCGCAGTCGGTCGGTGCCAGTGCGACGGTGGCGGCGCTTGCGCGACCGTACGTGCGGTCGGCGCCGCAGCAGACCACCAGGGGCGCGGACGCGGTCATGCCGGCTCCTCCTCGATGCGCCCATCGCGCAGGCGGATCTCGCGATCGGCGCCGGCGGCGACGGCCGGGTTGTGCGTTACGACGAGGACCGCGCAGCCGGCGCGGGCGCGGTCGCGCAGCAGCGTCAGGACGCGATCGGCGGTGACCTCGTCGAGCTCGCCGGTCGGCTCGTCGGCCAGCAGCACCGGCGGGTCGTTGGCGAGCGCGACGGCCAGGCCGGCGCGCGCGAGCTCGCCGCCCGACAGCTGCGACGGGCGGGCGCCCGCCCGCGCGCTGATGCCACAGCGCTCGAGGATCTCGGCGCGCCAGGCGTTGTCGGTCCGCGCGTCGCCGAGGCGCTGCGCGAGCGCGACGTTCGCGTCCACCGACAGGTGCCCGACGAGGTTCGTGCCCTGGTACAGCATCCCGAGCTTGCGGGCGCGCAGGGCGGCGCGCTGCTCCTCCGGCCGGCGCGACAGGCGCTCACCGTCGAGGCTCACCATGCCGCCGTCGGGCTCGTCGAGCCCCGCCAGGCAGGCCAGCAGCGTCGACTTGCCCGACCCCGAGGGCCCGGTGACCGCCACGACCTCACCGGCCGCGACGGCGAGCGAGACGCCCTGGAGGGCGAGGGTCTCGTCGTCGCCGGCGTGGTAGAAGCGATACAGGCTGTCGGCCTGCAGCAGGGCGGTCATCGCGTGTACCGCAGGGAGTCCGTGACGATCTTCCACGGATCGACGTTGTCGGCGGCCTTCGGCCCCGAGAGGGTCAGCACGACCCGCTTCCCGCTGTGGAAGAAGACGTAGCGTTCGACCGCATCCGTCTGCGCGTTGCCGGTCACGGGATTGACCGCCGACCGCGCGAGGTAGGTGATGCGCACGGCCGTGCCGGCGCTGCGGCGCACGCTCGAGACGCCGGCGAGCTCGAAGCCGGGCACGCGCTTCGCGAGCGCCGGGACGTCGGTGCTCCTGGCGGCGGCGACGGTGAGCGCGCCCGTGGCCGGACGCGCCTGCATCTCGATGCTGTTGAGCTTGTCCGTGAACGACGTCCGCCCACCCGCGCCGTCGGTCCGCGACCAGCCCTCGGGCACCTTGACCGAATATGCCGCGCCGGGCGGGGTGTAGGCCACGTAGGCCTGGTTGTCGGGGATGTCACCCGACGGGCTGACCTCGGGAGCATTGGGGCTCACGGTCTTCGCCGGGCCACCGGCGGACGGCTTGAGCGGAGCCGACGACGAGGATGACGCGGACGAGCCACAGCCCGCGGCTCCCAGGGCCAGGACGGCGGCGCCGGCGATGGCGGCTGATCGGGTGCGCATGGGACCTCCGAGGGGAACGCGACGGGGCATCTGCGCGGCACCGTAGGCGGGGCAGGTCATCGTCCGGTCCCGCGGAGGTCAACGCCGGGTCAAACATCGCTGACGCCCGCGCGGCGCCCGCTACGGTCACCGACATGAGCCCCGAGGGCATCCTTGTCGTCGAGGACGACGACGCCATCGCCGCCGGCCTCGCGCGCGTGCTCGACAGCCAGGGCTATCCGGTGCGCCGCGTGGCCGCGGGCCTGCCCGCGCTGCACGCCGACCTGGACGGCACGGGCCTCGTCCTCCTCGACCTCGGCCTGCCCGACATCGACGGCATCGACGTCTGCCGGCGCCTGCGCGCCGCCCGCCCGGAGCTCGCGATCCTCATCCTCACCGCGCGCGACCAGGAGCTCGACATCGTCGCCGGCCTCGACGCGGGAGCCGACGACTACCTCGTCAAGCCGTTCAAGCTGTCCGAGCTGCTTGCGCGCGTGCGCGCGCACATGCGCCGGGCCGCCGCCAACGCCGATCCGGACGACGGCACCGCGCCGGCGATCGCCGTCGCCGGCGTGCGCCTCGACCCGGCGTCGCGCCGCGCGCAGCGCGACGGGCAGGAGCTCGCCCTGCGCCCGAAGGAGTTCGATCTGCTGCTGCTGCTGGCCGCCCAGGCCGGGCGCGTCGTGACGCGGGAGCGGATCATGCGCGAGGTGTGGGACACGGAGTGGATGGGCTCCACGAAGACGCTCGACAACCACATCCTCACCCTGCGCGGCAAGCTCGACGAGGGCGCGATCACGACCCTGCGGGGCATCGGCTACCGGCTGGAGACGTGACCGCGTGCGCCGGCGCCTGATCCTGGCGATCGTCGGGGTCGCCGCGGCGGCGGTCGGGCTGTTCGCGCTGCCGCTTGCCGTCGTGCTGCGCGACGGCTACCGCGACCAGGAGCTCCTGCGCCTGCAGCGCGACACCGTCGCCGCCGCCCGCTCGATCGACCTCGGCAACCGCAGCGGCGACCCCGTCGAGCTGCCGAGCGGGCCCGACCGCCTCGCCGTCTACGACGCCGGTGGCCGCCGCGTGGCGGGGCCGGCGTCCGCGGGCCCGGCGCGCGCCGACGCCGTCGTGCGCGACGCGCTGCGGCGGCGCAGCCCGACGACGCTGGTCGCCGCGGGCACGCTCGTGGTGGGCGTCCCGCTGCTCACCGGGGAGCGCGTGACCGGCGTCATCCGCGCCGCGGCGCCCGACGCCGTCGTCGTGCGCCGCGCGCACCGCGCGTGGCGCACGCTGGCGGCCGCGGCGGCCGGCGTCATGCTGCTGGCGCTGCTGGCGGCGGTGGGGCTGGCACGCCGGCTGGCGGGACCGCTGGAGCGCGTGGCGGTGGCCGCCCGCCGCCTGGGCGACGGCGACTTCTCCGTGCGTGCCCCGCGCGGCGCCGTCCGCGAGGTCGACGCGGTCGCCGACGCCCTCGACGCCACCGCGGCGCGCCTGGACGACCTCGTCACGCGCGAGCGGCGCTTCAGCGCCGACGCGTCCCATCAGCTGCGCACCCCGCTGGCCGCGCTGCGCCTGGAGCTCGAGACGCTCCAGCTCGCCGGCGGCCCCGCGCCGGCGATCGATCGCGCCGTCGAGCAGGTCGACCGCCTCCAGCAGACGATCGACACGCTGCTCAGCGTCGCGCGCGACGTCCCGCGCCCGGACGCGACGAGTGAGCTCGTCGCGTTGCTCACGCAGATCGAGTCCCGCCGCCGCGGCCGGCTCGCCGGCGCGGGCCGCCGGCTGACCCTGACCGTGCCGCCGGGGCCCGTCGCGGTCCGCGGCGCGCAGCGCGTCATCGGCGAGATCCTCGACGTGCTGCTCGACAACGCCGAGCGCCACGGGCGGGGCAGCGTCGCGATCACGGTGCGGATCGTCGACGCCGCCTGGGCCGCCATCGACGTCAGCGACGAGGGCCCGGGGTTCGGCGCCGACGTCGAGCGCGCCTTCGAGCGCCGGTCGCCCGACGCCGGCGGACACGGCATCGGGCTCGCCCTCGCCCGCTCGCTGGCGCACGCCGAGGGCGGTCGCCTCACGGTGACGCACGCCGCACCTTCACCGTGCGTGACGCTCGTCCTGGCGCGCGTCCCGGAGCGCTGAGCGCGGCCCGGCGTCAGGCCGGCAGCGTGACGCGCAGGCGCGCGCCCGGCCCCTGCGGGTTGTCGTCGATCGCGACGTCGCCGCCGGTCGCGCGGGCCAGCCGGCGCGCGAGCGCCAGCCCGAGGCCCGCGCCGTCGCCGTCGGTCCCGATGCGCCCCGGCTCGAAGACGGCCTCGCGCAGCTCCGCCGGGATGCCGGGACCGTCGTCGTCGAGGTGGACGACGACCATCGTCCCGGCACGCTCGGCGCTCAGCAGGACGTGGCCGGCGGCGTGGCGCTCGGCGTTCTGGAGCATGGGCGTGAGGATCCGCTCGGCGACGTCGGCGTCGACGCCGACGTCGAGGTCCGCCGGCGCGCGGACGTCGAGCGCGATCCCGCCGGCCTCCAGCGCCGGGCGCCAGCGCCCCGCGACGCGCTCCAGCAGCGGGCCCAGCGCAGCCCGTCCGCGGTCCAGCCCGGCGTCGGCGCGGGCGGCCTTCATGAGCGTGTCGAGGATCGACTCCATCTCGCCCGCATTGAGGTTGATCGACCGCAGGCCCTCGGCGAGCTCCTCGCGCGAGCGCGCGCGGCGGCCGAGCAGCTCGGCCTCGGCGGCGATCCGCGCGAGCGGGGTGCGCAGCTCGTGCGAGAGCTCGGCCGACAGGCGCTGCTCGTGGCGCAGGCTCGCGCCGAGCCGGTCCAGCAGGGCGTCGAAGGTCCCCGCCAGCTCGCCGAGCTCGTCGGGCCGGGGGCCGGGGCCGAAGCGGCGCGCGTGGTCGTGGGCCGACCACTCGGCGGCGGTCCGCGTCATCTGACGCACCGGGTCGAGCGCGCGGCCCGTCGCCAGCCAGGTGAGCGCGGCGACGAGCACGATGAGCAGCCCGCCGAGCGCGACGGACCCCGCGAGCGCGAGGTCGGTGGTCTCGTCGTACGGGCCCAGCGACTGGCCGACGACGACGGAGCCGACGGTGCGCCCGCGGTCGGTCAGGGCGACGCTGTGGAGGCGGATGCCGTCGTCGGAGGTCGCGAAGTACGCGCCCGGCGTCAGCGCCAGCGCGTCCGCGGCCCGCTGCAGCTGCGGGTCACCCGGCGGCCGCAGGAGCGAGCGGCCGCGCTCGTAGATCCAGACGTCGCGATCGATCGCCGCGTCGTCGGGCGACTCGTGCACCGTGACGCGCCCGCCGGCGATCGTCGTCGTGGTCGTCGCCGCCGCAGCGCGGGCGCGCAGGGCGCGATTGACGTCGCCGTTCAGCGACGTCGACAGGACGACGTTGAACGTCCCGACCAGCAGGGCGACGACGACCGCCGCGGCGAGCGTTGCCAGCAGCGTGACGCGAGTGCGAAGCGTCCGCGGCCGGCGCATCAGCCCAGACGGTAGCCCACCCCGCGCACGGTGACGATCGCCGTGTCGGGCGCGATCTCGCGCAGCTTGCGCCGCATCCGCACGATGTACTGGTCCAGCGTGTTGTCGTAGACGACGGCGCCGTTGGGCCAGGCGGCGCCGACGAGCTCGCGGCGGCGCAGGACCGTCCCCGGGCGCCCGGCGAGCGCGGCGAGCAGCCGGAACTCCGTCGGCGTGAGCTGTGCGCTGCCGGCGGGCCCGGTCGCGGCGTGGGCCGCCGGGTCCAGGACGAGGCCGCCGAGCTCCCCGCTCGGGAGCGGGATCTCGCCCGCCGGTGACCGGCGCAGCAGCGCCCGCAGCCGCGCGACGAGCTCGACGAAGGCGAACGGCTTCGTCACGTAGTCGTCACCGCCGGCGTTGAATCCCGAGACGCGGTCGGTCACCGCGTCGCGCGCCGTCAGGAAGAGCACGGGGGCCGAGAAGCCGCGGGCGCGCAGCGCCTGGCAGAGGTCGCGCCCGTCGGCGTCCGGCAGGCCGACGTCGATGACGGCGATGTCCATGCGCGACTCGGCGTGGCGGATCGCGTCGGTGGCGGTCGCCGCGATGACGACGTCGAAGCCCTCTTCGCCGAGTCCGCGGGCGAGCAGCCGGCGCAGTTCGGCGTCGTCCTCGACGACAAGCACATTGGGCCTCACCGTTGCAGGATGCACCGGCGCGCGCGCCGGGTCCATCGCGCAGTCAGGCAGCGTTCAGGTTGTTGTCCTCCGGTCAGGCGGGCGTCAGGCGGGCTTTGGCAGCGTGGCGGGATGGACACCGCGCTGCTGCACGCGCTCAACGGCGTCGCCTTCCACCACGACGGCGTCGAGGACCCGCTCACGCTCTACGAGAGCGCCTCGCAGCTGCTCTTCCTCGCATTGGTCGTGCTGCTCGTCGCGTCCGGCGGCTGGCGCCGGCGCGCCGGGGTGGCCGCGGGGCTCGGCGCCGCGCTGGCGCTCGCCTGCGGCCACGTCGTCTCGCAAATCGTCGACCGCCCGCGCCCGTTCGTCGCGGACCCGCACGGGGTCCACCTCTTCGCCCGGCACGTCGCCGACGCCAGCTTTCCGAGCGACCACGCCACGGCGGCGTTCGCGATCGCCACGGCGGTGTTCCTGCGCAACAGGCGCCTCGGCGCGCTCGTCCTCGCGCTCGCGGCGGTGCTGGCGGCCGGGCGGGTCGCGATCGGCGTGCACTATCCGTCCGACGTCCTCGCCGGGGCGGCGCTCGGCGCCGGCGCGTCGCTCGCGCTCTACGCAGCGGTCGTGCGGACGCGGATCGACGCGCTCGCCGACGCCGTCACGCCGGCGCTGCGGCGACTGCGCGCAACGGCGCGCACGTCGCCATAGGATGCCGCTCCCCTTCTGAACGGAGCCCCATCCCGATGTCGATCAAGAACTTCCGGTACGTCGCGATCGCCGAGGCCATCAGCTGGCTGGTGCTGCTCACCGCGACGATCGCCAAGTACGCCGCCGACGGTCCCGACCTCGCGCCGATCCTCGGGCCGATCCACGGCATCCTGTTCCTCGCCTACGTCTACGGCGCCCTGTCGCTGCGCGAGGACGCCCGCTGGAGCTCGAGCACGACGCTCGGCGTGCTCGCCGCCGCGGTCATCCCCTTCGGCGGCTTCGTCGTCGAGCGGCGCGTGCTGGCACCCGCGACGCCGGCCTGAACGGCGCCGCCCAGGGCGCGCGGCGCAAGAGGCATCCGGCGCTGCGCGCAGAATCACCGGGGATGATCGTCCTCGGCATCGACCCCGGCACCGCCAACACCGGCTTCGGGATCGTGGAACGCCGTGCCGGGCGCCTCGTGGCGCTCGACGGCGGCGTCATCACGACCCGTCCCGAAGCACCGATGCAGATCCGCCTCGCGAACATCCACCGGCGCGTCTGCGAGCTCCTCGACGAGCACCTCGTGACCGTCATCTCGATGGAAGACGTCTACTTCGGGCGCAACGCGAGCAGCGCGTTCGCCGTCGGCCAGGCGCGCGGGGTCGTGATGCTCGCGGCCGGTCAGCGCCGGCTGAACTGCATCTCCTACACGCCGCAGCAGGTCAAGCACGCCGTCTGCGGCTCCGGCCGCGCGGACAAGGACCAGGTCGGCCGGATGGTCCAGATGCTCCTGACGCTCGACTCGCCGCCGCGGCCCGACCATGCCGCGGACGCGCTCGCGATCGCGATCTGCCACGTCAACGGCGCGCCGCACGCCGCGGCCGTCGCGGAGAGCCGCGTCGCGCCCGGCGGCCGCGAGCTCGAGGAGCTCGCCGACTACCGCAGGCCCGCGTGATCGCACTCCTGCGCGGCGAGGTCGCGGTCCGGCGCGCCGATCACGTCGTCGTCCTCGCCGGCGGCGTCGGCTACCGGCTCGCGGTCTCGGCGGAGACGCTGCGCAAGGTCCCGGCCGTCGGGGGGACCGTGACGCTCCACAGCCACCTCGTCGTCCGCGACGACGCGCTCGCGCTGTTCGGCTTCGCCACCGAGCAGGAGCGCGACCTCTTCCTCGCGCTCATCGGCGTGCAGTCGGTCGGGCCGAAGGTCGCTCTCGCGGTCCTCAGCGGCGGCACGCCGCGCGAGCTGCTGACGGCCGTCGCCTCCGGCGACGTCGCGCGCCTGCAGGCGGTGCCCGGCATCGGCAAGCGCACGGCGGAGCGGATCGTCGTCGAGCTGCGCGAGAAGGTCGGGGCGACGTTCGCGGCCCTCCCGGGCGAGGAGATCGTCATCACGCGCGCCGACGACCCGCGGCGCCTGGCCCGCGACGGCCTCGTCGAGCTCGGCTTCACCGTCGTCGAGGCCGACGAGCTGCTGCGCGGCATGGACGATGACGCGCCCGAGGTCCTCATCGCGCAGGCCCTGCGCGAGTCGCGGCGCACGAAGGAGGCGTCGTGACGCACGCCCGCATCCAGACGCCGGAGCGCCTCGCGGACGAGCTCGAGCTCGACCGCTCGCTGCGCCCGAAGCGCCTGGAGGACTTCGTCGGCCAGCCGTCGCTGAAGGAGCAGATCGCGATCTCGATCGAGGCCGCGATCGCCCGCGGCGAGGCGCTGGACCACGTCCTGCTCGCCGGCCCGCCGGGGCTCGGCAAGACGACGCTCGCGCAGATCATCGCCGCCGAGCTGGGTGCGCCGTTCGTGCAGACCGCGGGCCCGGCGCTCGAGCGCAAGGCCGACATCGCCGCCTTCCTGACGGCCCTCGAGCCCGGCAGCGTCTTCTTCGTCGACGAGATCCACCGCCTCCAGCGGGCGCTGGAGGAGACGTTCTACCCCGCGATGGAGGACCGCCAGCTGCCGATCACCGTCGGGATGGGCGCCGGCGCGCGCGTCGTGACGCTCGACCTCCCGCCGTTCACGCTCATCGGCGCGACGACGCGCACCGGCCTGCTGACGGCCCCGCTGCGCGACCGCTTCGGCCTGCAGCACCGCCTCGAGCACTACGACACCGACGACCTCGCCACGATCGTCACGCGCTCGGCGCAGATCCTCGGCGTCGCGCTCGAGCCCGACGGCGCGCACGCCATCGCGACCCGCAGCCGCGGCACGCCGCGCGTCGCCAACCGCCTGCTCAAGCGCGTGCGCGACTTCGCCGAGGTGCGTTCGGGCGGGATCGTCACCGCCGACGTCGCCGACACCGCGCTCGCGCTGCTGGAGATCGACGAGCTCGGCCTCGACCGCCTCGACCGCGAGCTGCTGCGCGCGCTGTGCGTCCGCTTCGAGGGCGCGCCGGTCGGCCTGTCGACGCTCGCCGTGACGGTGGGGGAGGAGCAGGACACCGTCGAGGACGTCTACGAGCCGTATCTGCTGCAGTGCGGTCTGCTGAAGCGCACCCCGCGCGGGCGGGCCGCCACGCGGCGCGCCTACGCGCATCTCGGGATCGACCCGCCCGCGGGCGCCGAGAGCCTGTTCTGAGAGCCTTCAGGCTCAGCAACGACGAGGAGGTGGTCGCCCTGCGACCGAAGGGGAAGTTCGTCAAGGTCGCCGGTGCCTGCATCGCCGTCGCCGCCGTGGGTGCCGGCCCGAGCGCCGCCGCGACGAAGACGGCCTCGGGGGGACACGTCTACGGCGGGGTCACGCCGCAGAACTGGCCGATCGTCGTGGACCTCGACAAGAAGCAGACGAAGGTCGCCCGGATCGTCATCGGCCTGGACATGACGTGCACGTCCAACGAGAACTTCGGCACGACCGACGGCTTCACCGACGTGAAGATCAACTCCAAGAACCGCTTCAAGGCGACGTTCGGCCCGCAGAGGCTCGACGCCGCCGGGACGCCGGCGCAGATCGAGGGCGCGATCACCGGGCGCCGCAGCAAGGACCGCAGGACGATCAAGGGGACCTGGAAGTACAAGGTGACGTTCTTCGACGCAGCCGGCACCACCGTCACCGACACGTGCGAGTCGGGGCTCGTGAGCTGGAAGGCCGAGCAATAGGCTTAGGATTGGTCGGGTCATGGCTCATCTGTTCATCTGTCCGAGCTGCGGGAACCGCAGCTCGGAGACCGATCGCACCGCCGGGTTCTCGCGGCAGGCCAAGGGCTGCACGAAGTGCGGCTTCGGCTTCCTCTTCGAGTTGCTCGACGACTACTACCCGGCGCCGAACGCGGCGTTCTTCGTGTGTGACCAGCAGGGGCGCGTCATCGGCTGCGGCCGCGGCTCGTTCGAGCTGACCGGCCTCGACGACGAGCGCGTCATCGGCCGCAACGTCAGCGAGGTCCTCGGCCTGAACTTCGACGACGGCGAAGACCACGTGAGCACGGTTCTCGAGTGGGGCGTGCGCGCCCTGGGCAAGCCCGTGCAGGTCAACGCGGAGGGCGATCTGCCGGCCACAGCAACAGCGGACCTCTTTCCGGCGTATGACGACGACGGCGGATTGCTTCTTGTCCTCACGCCCGCGAAGTAACCTGACGATAGACCTGCTGTGACCGAACGCCGCCGCAACCTCTTCATCCTGCTGCTCGTCCTCGGTCTGATGGTCGCGTCGGCGATCGTCATCGCCTCCAAGCCGACGCGGAAGGGCCTCGACCTCCAGGGCGGCGTCGAGCTCGTCTATCAGGCCAAGCCGACGAAGCAGACGCCCGTCACGAACGATGCCCTCACGCGCTCGATCGAAGTCATGCGCGACCGCGTCGACAGCCTCGGCGTGTCCGAGCCCGAGCTGCAGCGCTCCGGCAACGACCAGGTCAGCGTCGCGCTGCCGGCCGTCAAGAACCTGCAGGAGGCGATCGACCAGGTCGGGACGGTCGCGCAGCTCGCGTTCTATGACTGGGAGATCAACGTCATCGGGCCCGACGGGAAGATCGACCCGAGCAATCCCGCCGTGACCGGGGGCCCGTCCGCGGGCAGCGTCGGCGCGATCCCGCTGTACGACGCCGTCCTGCGGGCGGCCAAGCAGCCGCTGCGGATCTCGCCGAGCAACGGCCGCGAGAGCAGCGCGTTCTACGCCGTCGACCCGAAGACGAAGAAGGTCTTCCGCTCCGGCAAGGATCCCAACGCGCTCGCCGCCGAGGACACGAAGGCCGACGCCCTCGCGAACGTCCCCAAGGCGCTGCGCGCCACGGCGAAGGTCTACGAGGTCAAGCAGGGGACGGTCATCGTCCGCGCCGAGCAGCCCGACACGGCCAAGACGAAGTCCGACCAGTGGTACGTGCTCAAGGACGACGTCGCCCTCAAGGGCACGGAGATCAAGAACCCCGAGCAGAACACCGACAACGGCCCCGGCGGCACGGGTGGCCCGGTCGTGACGTTCGACTTCACGAGCAAGGGCCGCAAGATCTGGCAGACGGTCACGCGCCGGATCGCCGAGCGCGGCAGCGAGAGCGTCGGTCTGCTGCCCGGCCAGGACGCGTCGAGTGCCAACCAGCACTTCGCGATCGTGCTCGACGACGAGCTCGTCTCGACGCCGTTCATCGACTTCCGCCAGAACCCCGACGGCATCGACGGGCGCACCGGCTCGCAGATCTCCGGCGGCTTCACGATCCAGTCCGCGCAGGCGCTCGCCAACGTCCTGAAGACCGGCGCCCTGCCGCTGAAGCTCGAGCTCATCTCCAGCTCGCAGGTCTCGGCGACGCTCGGCCAGCAGGCGCTGAACCAGGGCCTCACGGCGGGCATCGTCGGCTTCATCATCGTCGCGCTGTTCCTCCTGATCTTCTACCGCCTGCTCGGCGTCATCGCGGTCGTCGCGCTCGGGGTCTACGGCGTCTACTTCTTCGCGCTGATCAAGCTCATCCCCGTCACGCTCACGCTGCCGGGCATCGCCGGCCTGATCCTGACCCTGGGCGTGGCCGCCGACGCGAACATCGTGATCTTCGAACGCGTGAAGGAGGAGATCCGCGGCGGGCGCTCGGTCATCGCCGGCATCGCGACGGGCTACAAGAAGGGCCTCACGGCGATCATCGACGCGAACGTCGTCACGATCATGGTGGCGTTCATCCTCTTCGTGCTCGCGACGGCGGGGGTCAAGGGCTTCGCCCTCACGCTCGGTCTCGGCGTCATCGTCTCGCTCTTCACGGCCGTGCTCGCGACCCAGGCGATCCTCGGCACGATGGCGAAGTCGCGCCTCCTGCGCTCACCGGCCGCGCTCGGCGCGGCCAAGCCCAAGGGCGACCGCTTCCGCCTGGACTACATGGGCTACTCGAAGTGGTTCTTCAGCTTCTCCGGCCTCATCCTGCTCGTCTGCGCGCTGGCGCTCGGCGGCAAGGGGATCAACTTCGGGATCGACTTCGAGTCCGGCACGCGGATCAATGTCGCGCTGACGCAGAAGGCCTCCGAGACCGACGTGCGCGACGTGCTCGCGACCGTCGGCCAGGGCAAGGCCGAGATCCAGAAGGTCCAGAAGCCGGGCAAGGGCGCGAGCAAGTTCCAGATCTCGACCTCCACGCTGCGCCCGACGGAGGTCACGCGCGTCCAGAACGCGATCGACCAGAAGTTCCCGTTCGCCGACACGCCGAGCTCGACCTCGATCGGCCCGACCTTCGGCCAGACCGTCGCGAACTCGGCGATCATCGCGATCATCGCGTCGCTGCTGGTGATCTCGGCCTACATCGCCTTGAGATTCGAGCCGAAGTACGCCGTCCCGGTGCTCATCGCGGTGATGCACGACATCCTCATAACCGCGGGCATCTATGCCCTCGTGGGACAGGAGGTGTCAACGGCGACCGTCGCGGCCCTGCTCACGATTCTCGGCTTCTCGCTCTACGACACGATCATCGTGTTCGACCGCATCCGCGAGAACGTGCCGCGCATGCCGCGGGCGGCGTTCTCGCAGATCGTCAACCGCTCGATGTCCGAGGTCATCGTCCGCTCGCTGGCGACGAGCTTCACCGCCGGCCTGCCGGTCCTCGCGCTGCTGATCTTCGGCGGTGAGACGTTGCGCGCCTTCGCGTTCGCGCTGCTCGTCGGCACGATCTCGGGCACGTACTCCTCGATCTTCATCGCGTCGCCGGTCCTCACGCACTGGAAGGAGCGCGAGCCGCTCTACCGCCGGCGCGCCGCGAGCATCGCCGCCGAGAACGACGGCATCGTCCCGGCCTTCGCGACCGGCTCCGCCGGCGTGCAGGTCGAGCTCGACAAGGGCCGTCGCCTGCGCGGCGGCAGCCGCCTGACGAGCCCCGACGATCCCGAGGCGAAGGTGTCGCGCGCGGAGTTCGACGACATGGTCCGCGACCTGCACGTCGATCCGGCCCCGCCGCGGCGCCGCACGGCCGTCGCCGATCCGCCGGTGGCCAAGCCGGCGCCCAAGCAGGCCCCGCCGGCCCCGGCGCCCGACGACTCGGCCGACGCCCTGCCCGAGGACGTCGTCATGCCCGACCGCAAGGACGCGGGCTCCAAGCCGAAGCCCCGCAGCGCGGCCGCGCGGCGCAAGGGCAAGCACGGGAGGCCTCGCTGATGGGTGCCCTTGCCTGGACCATGATGGGCCTCGCCCTGTGGCACTTCACGATCTTCCTGCCCGACCGCTGCTGGGCGGGCATCGTCGGCGCCTTCCTCGGCTGCGTGCTCGGCGCGATCATCTTCGGCCTGATCATCAGCGGCTTCGCCGTGCCGGGGCAGGACGAGACGCATCTGCTGACGGCGCTCGAGGCGATCCCGGGAACCTTGATCGGCTACGGCGTCGTGTACTGGCTCGGCTTGCGCCAGGAGGCGCAGGCCGGCGCCGATCTCGAGCCGCTCGCCGGGTAGCAAGCAGCCGCCCGCGGGCAGGGTTTCCCGCCCGCCGGGCGTATTGACTGCCAATGGCGACCGACGGCGGACAGGGCCGGATCATCCTCGTGGGCAGGGCGCGTGACGCGCGCCCGCCGGCCGAGCCCGCGCCGCCGCCGCTGACACCGCCGCCGCCGACACGGGAGCGGGAGCGCGAGGAGCCGCGCGTGCCGCGCGAGCGTGCCCGGCGCCGGCAGCCGGCCGAGTCCGCCTGGACGCTGCGGCGGCTCATCAACGGCGCGCTGTTCTCCGGCATGGCCACGATCGCCGGCGGGCTCGTCTTCCAGCAGAACTTCCGCCTCTTCGGCGACGGCAACCGCCAGTTGCTGGCGGCCGGCTTCGGGCTCTTCGTCGTCGGCATGGTCGTCCTCACGCTGTGCCTCATCGGCATCGCCGCGCGGGGCGTTCAGAAGATCGTCGCCGGGCAGGGCTGGGGCGCCGCCGTCGTGCTCGGCTTCGCACCCGCGATCCCGCTCCTGCTCCTGAACATGGTCGGCGTGCTGTCCTACGCCTTCCCGGCGCTGTTCGTGATCATCGTCGCGGGCGGCTTCGCCCTGGCGCTCAAGCAGCACTGACGGCGCGGCGGCTCCGCGGTTCGCGCTGGTTCCGGCGCTTCGAGCATCGGTGAGGAAGGGGTTCGATCGCTGGGGCGCTCGGTCCGAGGGGGTGCGCCGGGTTTGTCAGCTTGAGACTGACAAATCCGGCGCACCCCCTGCGTCTGACCCAGTTCCTCATCGATGCAGTACGTCCCGCCGCAGGGCTCCGTCTCCCGCCGCGCGTACCCTGGGCCGGTGCCCGCCCACGACCCACCCCGCCTGCGGATCGACCCCTGCGACGTCTCTGCGGTGCTCGCGCTCGAGCGCGAGCTGGGCGTCAGCCACGCGCTCGGGCAGGTGCTCGTCCGCCGCGGCCTCGCCGATCCCGGTGACGCGCGCGCCTGGCTCGCCGCCGACGAGCGCCACGACCCCTCCGCGTTCGCCGGCATCGCCGACGCCTGCGCGCTCGTCCTGCGCCACGTCGAGCAGGGCACGCGGGTCACGATCCACGGCGACTACGACGTCGACGGCGTCTGCTCGACCGCGATCCTCGTGACCACCCTGCGCGAGCTCGGCGCCGACGTCGACTGGTTTCTCCCCAGCCGCACCGAGGACGGCTATGGCCTGTCGGCGGCGACCGTCGCCCGCCTCGCGGCCCGCGGCACGAAGCTCCTCGTGACAGCCGACTGCGCGATCACCGCGGTCGACGAGGTCGCGGCCGCCCGCGCGGCGGGGCTCGACGTCGTCGTCACCGATCACCACACGCCGCGCGCCGACGGGCGCCTGCCGGACGCGCCGATCGTCCACCCGGCGGTCTGCGGCTATCCGTGCGCCGACCTGTGCGCGGCCGGCGTCGCCTACAAGTTCGCGGCGGCGCTGCTCGGCGCCGCCGGCCGCGACCCCGCGACGGCCGATGCGGGCCTCGACCTCGTCGCCCTCGCGACGATCGCCGACTGCGTCCCGCTGCGCGGGGAGAACCGGCGCCTCGTGCGCGCGGGCCTGCGTGCACTGGCGACGACGACGCGTCCCGGGCTGCGGGCGCTCATGAAGGTCGGGCGCGTCGACCCGGCCGCGGTCGACGCCCGCGCGGTCGGCTTCCGGCTGGCGCCGCGCATCAACGCCGCCGGCCGGATCGAGCGCGCCGACGCCGGCCTCGAGCTCGTCCTCACGACCGACGCCGACCGCGCGGCACAGATCGCCGACGAGCTCGACCGCCTCAACGCCGAGCGACGCCACACCGAGCAGCGGATCCTGTTCGAGGCCGAGACGCAGGTCGCGCGGGCGGGCCCGCGCGCCGCCTACGTCCTCGCCGGCGAGGGCTGGCACAAGGGCGTCATCGGGATCGTCGCCTCGCGGATCGCCGAGCGCCACAACCGGCCGACGGTGCTCGTGGCGCTCGACGGTGACCGCGGCACGGGCTCGGGCCGCTCGATTGCCGCCTTCGACCTGCTGGGCGGCCTCGACGCCTGCGCCCGCCACCTCGAACGCCACGGCGGCCACCGCGCCGCCGCCGGGTGCGAGGTCCTCGCGACGGAGCTCGACGCCTTCCGCGCCGCGTTCGAGGCCCACGCCGCTGCCACGCTGCGCCCCGAGGACTTCGTCGCCGTCCGCCGCGTGGACGCCGTCGTCGCCGGCGACGAGCTCGGCCTGAGCCTCGCCGAGGAGCTCGAGCGCCTCGCGCCGTTCGGGACCGCGAACCCCGGTGTCGCGCTGCTCGTCCCGGCGACGCGCTGCAGCGACCCGCGCACGATGGGGGAGGACGGCAAGCACGTGCGCTTCAGCGTCGCCTCCGGCGGCGTGCGCGCGCGAGCCGTCGCATTCGGCCAGTCGAGCATCGACTGCGAGCAGCCGCTGGACGCGACGTTCGCGCTCGAGCGCAACGAGTACAACGGCAGCGTCGAGCCGCGCCTCGTCCTGAAGGACGCGCGGCCGTGCGCCCCGCCGCCGATCGTCGTCACCGGCGAACCCGGCGACTACCTCGCGGCGGTGCTCGCCGAGGTCGCGCGCCCGCTCGCCGCGATCGTGTCCGCGCCTGCGCCCGGGCCCGTCGCGGGCCCCGTCCGCGACCGCCGCGGCGGCGGGATCGCGGGCACGATCGCCGCGCTCGTCGCCTCCGGCGCCCCCGTCCTCGTCGTCGCCGCCGACGCGCAGCTGCGCGCGCGGCAGCTCGGGCCGATCCTCGGCGGCTTCGAGCTGTGCTCGCACGACGCGCTGGAACACGACCCCGCGCTGGCCCGCGCCGACCATCACGTCGTCCTGCTCGATCCGCCCGCCGGACCGCTGCGAACGGCCGGCCAGATGACGCATCTGGCGTGGGGCCGGCCTGAGCTACGCTTCACGGAGCAGATCCATGAGCGCGAGTACGGTCTTCGTGCCGCGCTCACCGCGACGTACCGGGCCCTGCGGGACGCCGGCGGAGCGGCGGGCGAGGAGCTCGAGGCGCTGCTGCGCGCAGACCCCACGACGCAACTGCCGGCGACTGCGGCGGGCCGTGTCCTCCGGGTCCTCGCGGAGCTCGACCTCGTCAGCCTCGACCCCGACACCAGGACCGTGACCGTTCCGGCCGCAGAGCGCACCGCGCTCGAGCGATCGGCGTCGTACCGGGCCTATCATCAGCGATACGAGGACGGCCTGAGATATCTGAGCGGGGTGACAGCAAAGGCGGCGTGAGGGCCCCGGCCCGGCAGCGCGTCGGCGCGCGGCGCGTGCCCGTCGACGCCGTCGCCACCGAGCACCCGAACGTCCTGGTGCAGCGCGCCGATCTCACCGAGCTCGAGCGCAGCCTGCTCTCCGACGTCTTCGCGATCGTCGAGGAGCACGCCGACGCGTCGGCCGTGCAGATCGACCGCGACAAGGTCGAGGCCGCCTTCGTCTTCGCCTGCGAGCACCACGCCGACCAGCGGCGGATGTCGGGCGAGGACTTCATCGTCCATCCCGTCGGCGTCGCGAAGATCTGCGCCGGCATGCGCCTGGACACCGAGACGCTCTGCGCCGCGCTGCTGCACGACACCGTCGAGGACACGTCGGCGTCGATCGGCGAGGTCCGCCGCGGCTTCGGCGAGGAGATCGCGAACCTCGTCGACGGCGTGACGAAGCTCACCGGCATCGTCTTTCAGTCCCGCGACGAGGCGCAGGCCGAGAACTACCGCAAGATGATGGTTGCGATGGCCAATGACGTGCGGGTCATCCTCATCAAGCTCGCCGACCGCCTGCACAACATGCGCACGATCAGCGCGATGCCCAAGCAGAAGCAGATCGACAAGGCGAAGGAGACGCTGGACATCTACGCGCCGATCGCGCACCGGCTCGGCATCCACGCGATCAAGTGGGAGCTCGAGGACCTTGCGTTCCAGGCTCTGCACCCGCGCAAGTACACGGAGATCAAGGGGCTCGTCAACCAGCAGCGCGACGAGCGCGAGAACTACGTCGAGAAGGCCGGCGCGTACCTGTCGCGCGAGCTGCAGGCGCTCGGCATCGAAGCGAACATCTCCGGGCGCGCGAAGCACTTCTACTCGATCTACTCGAAGATGACGAAGAAGGGCCGCGAGTTCAACGAGATCTACGACCTCACGGCCATGCGCGTCATCGTCGACTCGGTGAAGGACTGCTACGGCGCCGTCGGCGTCGTGCACTCGCTGTGGAAGCCGCTCCCCGGGCGCTTCAAGGACTTCATCGCGATGCCGAAGTTCAACATGTACCAGTCGCTGCACACGACGGTCATCGGGCCCGAGGGTTTGCCGCTCGAGATCCAGATCCGCACGCGCGAGATGCAGGACATGGCCGAGTTCGGCGTCGCCGCGCACTGGATCTACAAGGTCGACGGCAACGGCAAGGCCTCCGGCGGCGGGCCCACGGCGGACGGCGACGCGAAGCTCAAGTGGCTGCGCTCGATGCTCGACTGGCAGCAGGAGACGTCCGATCCGAAGGAGTTCATGGACGCCCTGAAGGTCGACCTCTTCGAGGACGAGGTCTACGTCTTCACGCCGAAGGGCGAGGTGAAGAACCTCGCCGCAGGCGCGACGCCGCTGGACTTCGCCTACGAGGTCCACACCGACGTCGGCCACCGCTGCGTCGGCGCGAAGGTCAACGGCAAGCTCGTGCCGCTGCATTACGAGCTGAAGTCCGGCGACATCGTCGAGGTCATGACCTCCAACCGTGAGCGCGGCCCCTCGCGCGACTGGCTCGCGGTCGTCAAGACGACGCGCGCGCGCAACAAGATCAAGCAGTGGTTCAAGGCCGAATCACGCGACGACACCGAGCACGCCGGCCGCGACATCCTCCACGAGCAGCTCAAGAAGCACGGCCTGCCGGCGCAGAAGATCGTCTCCTCGCCGCTGCTGGCCGACGTCATCCGCGAGATGGGCTTCAAGAAGGCCGACGACTTCTACATCGCGCTCGGCGGGGCGAAGATCTCGGCGAAGATCGTCGTCAACAAGATCCTGCAGCGCCTGAAGCAGGGCGAGGCCGCCGAGGGCGAGGCGCGCACGCTCGCCGACGACCTGCTCGCCACGCGCCGCCAGCGCCGCCAGCCGACGAGCTCCTCGACGCAGTACGGCATCAGCGTCGAGGGCGTCGACGACGTCATGCTGCGCCTCGCGAAGTGCTGTCGCCCGGTCCCCGGCGACCCGATCCTCGGGTACATCTCGCTCGGCCGCGGCATCACGATCCACCGCGAGGACTGCCCGAACGCCGTCCAGCTGCGCAAGGACCCCGACCGCTTCACGCCCGTCAGCTGGGAGGGTGACCACGAGACGGCCTTCAAGGTCGAGCTGCAGGTCGACGCCTGGGATCGCCATCGCCTGCTGGAGGACCTCTCGCGGACGTTCGCCGAGGCCGGCATCAACATCGTCGAGGCGCGCTGCGTCGTCTCGCACCCGATGGTCCAGAACTGGTTCGTCGTCGAGGTCGGCGACCTCCAGGTCCTCAAGCAGGCGATCAGCCGCCTGCGCAACATCGACTCGGTCTTCGACGCCTACCGGGTGACCCCGGGCGGCGGCTGATCGGTCAGCGCCTCGGCGGCGGCGTCGAGGCGCGCGCAGGCACCTGCACCGCGACGGGGGCGTCCGGCGGTCGCTGCGCGGGAGGCGCCGGCGGCGGCTGATACGCGGCAGGCGCCGGCGGCAGTTCGCGTGGGGGAGGCGGCGCCGCGCGCTCGTCGGCCGCCGCGATGAGCCGGAGATCGTGCGGATGGCTGGCGTGCGCCAGCGCGACGCTCATCGAGACGTCGCCGGTGAGCGTGGCCTGATAGAGGCCCTGCGCGAGCGTCTGCATGCCGTGAATCTCGCCGTGGGCGATGATGCCGGCGAGCTCGGCGGCGCCGCGCGGGTTCAGGAGAGCGTCGCGGACGCGCTCGGTCGAGGTCATGATCTCGCTCACGGCGACCCGGCCCCCGGGCTTGATCGTCGGCACGAGGCGCTGGGACACGATGCCCTTCAGCGTGCTCGCGAGCAGCGCCCGCACGTTGACGTGCTCTTCGGGCTCGAAGAACTCCATGAGGTAGTCGACCGAGTCGGTCGCGTGCGTCGTCGGGAGCGTGGACAGGACGAGATGCCCGTCCTGCGCTGCCGAGAGCGCGGCGACCACCGTCTCGGCGTCATGCAGCTCGCCGACGAAGATGACGTCCGGATCCTGGCGCACGACCTGCCGCAGCGCGACGCCGAAGGACGCCGTGTCGACGCCGACCTCGCGCTGATCGATGGACGACAGCTTGTCCTTGAAGAGGTACTCGATCGGATCCTCGATCGTGACGACGTGCTTGGGCATCGTCTCGTTGATGTGCTCGAGCATCGCGGCGATCGTCGTCGACTTGCCCGACCCGGAGGCGCCGGTGACGAGCACGAGTCCCGACTCCCGCTCGGCGAGCCGGCGCACGACGGCCGGCAGCCCGAGCTCGGCGATCGTCTGCACGACGCGCGTGACCGCGCGCAGAACGAGGGCGATCGTGCCGCGCTGCCGATAGGCGTTGACCCGGAAGCGGCCGAGCCCGCGGATGCCGTAGGCGAAGTCCAGTTCGTTGCTGCGCTCGAACTCCGACAGGCGATGGGCCGAGAGCAGAGCGTGCAGCACGTCCTCGGTGTCGCTCGGCGCCAGGGCGGCGGCGGCGTCGTCGAGCGCGACGAGGCGGCCGTCGACACGGATCAGCGGGCGGTTGCCGGCCTTCAGGTGCAGGTCGGAGGCCCCCGCGCAGACCATGCGCGCGAGCGCGGCATCGAGATCGAAGCGAGATGTCACGGCCAATGCATCGGCCGCAGGGAGGGAAATCTTGATACGCGCGGCGCGCAGCTCGACCGATCGCCGCCCGCGAGCGTCGTGATCGAGCTACGCGACGATCGCGAGCGCTCCAGGTCTGACCCCGAAGACCGCCTCGGTCACGTCGCCGACGTGGTCGCCGTCGACGTGCAGCGGGATCGCGCGCCCGTCGATCGAGGTGCAGCTCAGGCCGTCGACGCCGGCGAAGGCGAGGATCTGGCGCTGACCGACGACCGAGCGCCTGGACGACAGCAGCCGCGTCGCGATCGACGGGATGTCACGCGGCCTGACGCCGCGCAGCGCGACCCCGGCGAGCGATCCGCTGGCGAGGCCGCCGCCTTCGGCGAGGAAGATCGGCTTGTCGTCGAGGAACGTGAACTGCTCGCCGTTCTGGACGACGGTCGCGAGCACGTTGGCGCGCTCGCCGCCGACCTCGACCTGCATCCGCGGCGGGTTGCGCAGGTAGTGGCGCACGACGGTCTCGACCGTCGCGTAGACGAAGAAGTACTCGCGCAGGCGGTGGCGCTTGAGCTCGGGCGAGGCCTCGATGCGCTTGACGACCATCGCGTCGAGCCCGAAGCCGCTGGAGTACGTGAACGCGCGGCCGTTCGCCGTCCCGAGGTCGATGCGGCGCGGGTGCCAGCTGTCGGCGAGCCCGAGCAGATGCTCGGTCGCGTCGACGATGTCGCCGGGGATCCCGAGCATCTTGCACAGGACGTTCGTCGCGCCCCCCGGCAGGCACGTCATCGGCGTCTCGGTGCCCGCGAGGCCGTTGGCGACCTCGTTGACCGTGCCGTCGCCACCGAAGGAGACGACGACGTCGTAGCCCTCGCGCGCCGCGTCACGGCAGATGTCGGTCGCGTGGTCGCGCGCCTGCGTATCGATCGCCTCGACGTCGTAGCGCCCCTGCAGGGCGGCGACGACGAGGTTGCGCAGCCGCGCGGACATCGTCGTCGCGTAGGGGTTGACGATGACGAGCATCCGCTTGCGCTCCACGGAGGCGCTCAGCGCCGAGCTGTCGACGAGGCGCTCCAGCTCGTCGATCGCCACTACAGCCAGCCGCGTCTGCGGAAGAAGCCGAGCATCGCGCCGAGCAGCACGATCATCGCGACGACGATGATCCAGAAGCCGGCGGAGGTCTGCTCGCCGGGGACCTTGACGTTCATGCCCCAGATGCTCGCCACGAGCGTCAGCGGCAGGACGACGACGCTGATCGCCGTGAGCGCCTTCAGCACGTCGTTGACGCGGTGCGAGAGGACCGACTCGTTCGTCGATTCGAGGCCCTCGACGACCTCCTTGAAGTTCTCGAGCATGTCCCAGATGCGCTCGGACGCGTCGTTGATGTCGTCGAAGTAGATGTCCAGGCCCTCGGGGATGTAGCGCTTCGTGCGCTCGAGGTCCTGCAGCGCCGTGCGCTGCGGGCGGACGATCTTGCGGAAGTTGATGATCTCCTGCTTGACGTTGGAGATGTCGCGGACGATCTCGCCCGAGCGGCCCTCGAAGATCTCGTCCTCGAGGATCTCGAGCTTGTTGCCCATCTTGGCGAGCATCGGGAACGAGGCGTCGACGCAGTCGTCGACGATCTTGTAGAGCAGGTAGCCCGGGCCCTTGGAGAAGACGCCCTCGCGGATGTCCTCACGCGTGCGGCAACGCTCGAAGAGGTACTCCAGCGGCTGGATCGGCTCGTTGGGCAGCGTGATGACGAAGTCCGGTCCGACGAACAGGTCCAGCTCGGCCGCGTTGAGGCGCCCGACGGCCTTGTCGAAGCGCGGGAAATGCAGGACGACGAAGAGGTAGTCGTCGTACTCGTCGACCTTCGGGCGCTGGTTGCGCGAGTAGACGTCCTCGTAGTCGAGATGGTGGAACTCGAAATGCTCCTCGAGCCACGCGCGATCGGCCGGCTGCGGGCGCTCGATGTGCAGCCAGCGCAGCCCGGAGCCCTCGACGATCTCGACGTTCGGGGTCTCCGCCTCGGCCTCCGCGGGCCGCGCGACCTGGCCGCGACCCCGCGTCGGGCGCCCGAACCGCGGCTTTGGAAGGTTGGGCATGGCTGATATTGTGCCTGCACAGAGCTGGACACATCCAGAGGGGTGGAGGGACAGGCCCTATGAAGCCCCGGCAACCATTCCGCTTCGCAGCGGGAACGGTGCCAATTCCTGTCAGATGTGGCACAGGCCGTAGCGCCTTCGCCACAAGAAAAGACGGCGAGAGGGTTCTAGATGGCGGCCAAGCAGCTCAAGTGCAGAGAGTGTGCAACCGAATATCCGCTGGAGGCACGGTACGTGTGCTCGCGGTGCTTCGGCCCGCTGGAGGTCGGCTACGACCACTCCGGCCTCAGCGACATCGGCGAGGTCCGCCGGCGCATCCAGGGTGGCCCGCAGAACATGTGGCGCTACCACGACTTCCTGCCGCTCGAGGGCCCGCAGCCCCGCACGCGGACGGGCCTTCCTGCCGGCTGCACGCCGCTGATCCGCGCCGACCGGCTGGCCGAGCGGCTCGGGCTGCGCGAGGTGTGGGTCAAGAACGACGCCCACAACCCGACGCACTCCTTCAAGGACCGCGTCGTCTCCGTCGCCGCCACGCGCGCCCGTGAGCTCGGCTTCGACACGCTCGCGTGCGCGTCGACCGGCAACCTCGCGAACTCCGTCGCCGCCCACGGCGCGGCGCTCGGGATGGCCTCCTACGTCCTCATCCCGGCCGACCTCGAGGAGCAGAAGATCCTCGCGACCGGCATCTACGGCACGAACCTCGTGAAGGTCCGCGGCAACTACGACGACGTCAACCGGCTCTGCACCGAGCTGTCGGGCGACCGCGAGAACTGGGCCTTCGTGAACATCAACATGCGTCCGTACTACGCGGAGGGCTCCAAGACCGTCGCCTACGAGATCGCCGAGCAGCTCGGCTGGGAGCTGCCCGACCGCTGCGTCGTGCCGATCGCGTCGGGTTCGCTCTACACGAAGATCGCAAAGGGCTTCCAGGAGTTCATCGACGTCGGGCTGCTCGACGGCGACGTGCCGACGATGAACGGCGCGCAGGCGACGGGCTGCTCGCCGGTCGCCGTCGCCTACGAGGCCGGCCACGACTTCTGCCGGCCCGTGAAGCCGAGCACGATCGCCAAGTCACTGGCGATCGGCAACCCCGCCGACGGCCCCTACGCGCTCGACCTCGCCCGCTCGTCGGGCGGCTCGATCGACGCGGTGACCGACGACGAGATCCGCGCCGGCATCCGCCTGCTCGCCGAGACGACGGGGGTCTTCACCGAGACCGCCGGCGGCGTCACGACGGCGGTCCTCGCCAAGCTCGCCGAGCGCGGCGACATCGGCGCGGACGAGCGCGTCGTCCTCGTCATCACCGGCGACGGGCTGAAGACGCTCGACGCCGTGCGCGACTCGTTCACCGCGCACGAGGTCGACGCGACGATCGAGTCCTTCGAGGCGGCCTTCGCCGAGTCGGTCCCGGTGTAGCGGTGGCGATCACCGTCAAGCTCCCGACGCAGCTGCGCGACACCATCGGCGGCTCCGCGTCAGTCCAGGCGGAGGGGGCGACGGTGGGGGAGGTGCTCGAGTCGGTCTTCGAGCAGCACGGCGAGCTGCGCGAGCGCCTCTACCTGGACGGCGGCCTGCGCCGCTTCGTCAACGTCTACCTCGGCGGCGAGGACATCCGCTTCCTCGACGGCCTCGAGACGCCCGTGCCCGCCGGCGGCGAGCTGACGATCCTGCCCGCGGTCGCGGGCGGGTAGCGCCCCCGCAGGCGGTCGGCCGCCGCTCACCCAGCGCCGTGTTTGATCTTGCGGCGCGGCGGAGAAACCGCTCTGCGGTCGACCGGCGCGGTCGGATCGGGCCCGGCCCGGGTCAGTCGATCTCGAGAGGTGGTCGTGGACAGCGAGGCCCTCACGGGAAGGGGGTCTTCTGGACTGACCGGTGTGCCAAGTCCGAACGAGGAGTTGACATGTCCTCCGATCCCACGGCAGATCAGCAGGCGTCCCGCCAGACTGCGACGCCCCCGGCCCGCCGCTCGACCGTCGGGCGATCGGCGAGGCGGCTGCGCATCAGCCAGGGCGCGCTGGCGGCGGCGGTCCGCGAGCTGCGCAGCTTGTCGGCAGACCGCATCGCGTCGATCCCCGAGCGGCAGCAGATCGATGACGCCGGTGAGCTCAAGGACCCGTTGCACGGCCGGGGGCCCGTGGAGGAACCGTCGTGAACCCCAGGCCCATGTAGGCACACTGTGCGTGTGCCCGCCCGCGACCGGCTCGACGAGTACAAGCGCAAGCGCGACCCGACGGCGACGCCGGAGCCGACGGGCGATGGCGCCGGCGGCAACGGCGACGGCGATCGCTTCGTCGTCCAGGAGCATCACGCGACGCGCCTGCACTGGGACCTGCGCCTGGAGCACGACGGCGTCGCGGCTTCGTGGGCGATTCCGAACGGCATCCCCGAGGACCCGCAGCAGAACCGGCTCGCGGTCCGCACGGAGGACCATCCGCTCGAGTACCTCGAGTTCGAGGGCGACATCCCGAAGGGCTCCTACGGCGCGGGCAGCATGCGCATCTGGGACCGCGGGACCTATGAGACGCACAAGTTCGACGACGACAAGGTCGAGGTCACGTTCCACGGCGAGCGCCTGCGCGGGCGCTACGGCCTGTTCCCCCTGAAGAAGGTCAAGGGCGAGCCTCCGGGCAAGGACTGGATGATCCACCGCATGGATCCGTCCGAGGATCCCGGGCGCGAGCCGATGCCGGCGCGGCTGTCGCCGATGCTCGCCACGGCGGGCAGGCTGCCGGCCGACGACGAGCGCTGGGCCTATGAGATCAAGTGGGACGGCGTGCGCGCGATCGCCTACTCCGAGCCCGGCCGCCTGCGCCTGGAGAGCCGCAACCACAACGACATCACCGCTGCGTATCCCGAGCTGAAGCCCTTCAACCGGGCGCTGAGCTCGCACAGCGCGATCCTCGACGGCGAGATCGTCTCCTTCGATGCCGACGGCCGCCCGAGCTTCGGGCGCCTGCAGTCGCGGATGCACGTGCGCGGCGAGAGCCAGGCCAAGCGCCTGGCGAAGGAGGCACCGGTCGCCTACATCGTCTTCGACCTCCTCTGGCTCGACGGCCACTCGCTCCTGCACCTGCCCTACGCCGAGCGGCGCGAGCGCCTGCACGAGCTCGGTCTCGACGGCCCCGCGTGGCAGACGCCCGACCACGTCGCCGGCAACGGCGCGGCGGTGCTCGCGGCGAGCCTCGAGCGCGGCCTGGAGGGCGTCGTCGCCAAGCGGCTGGACAGCCCCTACGAGCCGGGGCGGCGCGCGCGCACGTGGCTGAAGATCAAGAACGTGCGCCGCGAGGACGTCGTCGTCGGCGGCTGGTTGCCGGGGGAGGGACGCCGCCGCGAGGGCATCGGGGCGCTGCTCGTCGGCGTGCCCGACGAGGGGCGCCTGCGCTACGCCGGGCGCGTCGGCACGGGCTTCACGCAGGCCGAGCTCACGCGCCTGGCGACCGTCCTCGAGCAGCGCGAGACGTCGCCGTTCGGCGGCGACCCGCGGCCGCCGCGCGAGGCCGTGTTCGTCGAGCCGACGCGCGTGGCCGAGGTCGAGTTCACCGAGTGGACGGCGGACGGGATGCTGCGCCACCCCTCCTACAAGGGGCTGCGCGAAGAGGCACCGTCGTCGGCGTTCCTCGATGCCGGATCGCCCGTCCGCGACGGCATCGAGGTCCGCGTCGCGCAGCGCACGCTGAAGGTCACGAACCTCGACAAGGTCATGTATCCCGCGACCGGCTTCACGAAGCGCGACGTCATCGAGTACCACGTCGGGATCGCCCCCGTGCTCCTCGGGCACCTCGAGGGCCGCCCGCTGACGCGGATCCGCTTCCCCAACGGCGTCGAGGACAAGAGCTTCTTCGAGAAGCAGTGCCCGTCGCACCGGCCCGACTGGGTGCAGACGGCAGCCGTCCACCTTTCGAAGAAGACCGTCGACTTCTGCGTCTGCGAGGACCTGCCGACGCTCGTCTGGCTCGCGAACCTCGCGGCGCTCGAACTGCACACCTCGATGCACCGTGCCGACGCGCAGCAGCGCCCGACGATGATGGTCTTCGACCTCGACCCGGGACCGCCGGCGACGATCGTCGAGTGCTGCCGCGTCGCGATCCTGCTGCAGGGCATGTTCGCGGGCCTCGGCCTGCAGGCGTTCCCGAAGACGTCGGGCTCCAAGGGCATGCAGGTCTACGTCCCGCTGAACGTCCCCGGCGCGACGTACGCGCACACGAAGGGGTTCGCAAAGGCCGTCGCCGAGCTGCTCGAGGCGTCCGAGCCGGGGCTCGTCGTCTCGCGGATGGCCAAGGCGGTGCGCGCGGGCAAGGTCTTCATCGACTACAGCCAGAACGACGAGCACAAGACGACGGTCTGCGTCTACTCGCTGCGCGCCCGCGAGCGGCCGACCGTCTCGACCCCGATCACGTGGGACGAGGTCCGCGACTGCCTCGACGCCGGCGACCCGCAACGGCTCGTCTTCGACGCCCGCCAGGTGCTCGCCCGCGTCGCCGAGGACGGCGACCTGTTCGCGCCCGTGCTGTCGCTCGTGCAGGAGATACCCGCACTGGGTTAGATTCCAGGGTCATGGATCCGGCACGGGTGAAGGCGATTCCGATCTTCTCGACGCTCGACGACGAGACGCTGCACACGATCGCGACGTTCGCGGGCGAAAGCTCGGTGCCGGCGGGCAAGCGGCTGCTCAACGAGGGCGACTACGCCTACGAGCTGATGGCCATCGAGGAGGGCGAGGCGGAGGTCGTGCGCGGGGACGAGCGCCTCGCGGTCCTCGGGCCCGGCCAGTTCTTCGGCGAGATGGCGCTGCTCGAGAAGACCGTCCGGATGGCGTCGGTCATCGCGCTGACGCCGATGCGGCTCATCACCGTGTCGCACTGGGACCTCAAGCGCGTCGGCCCGGCGCTCGAGCAGATCCACGCGATTCTCGAGGAGCGCAAGCGCCAGAACGCATAGGCTGGCCGGTCAGTGGACGAGACCGGGATGCCCGAGCTGGAGGGCGTCGAGCACCATTTCCTCGACGTGCGCGGGGCGCGGCTGCACGTCGCCGAGCTCGGCAGCGGGCCGCCGGTGGCGCTCCTGCACGGCTGGCCGCAGCACTGGTGGTCGTGGCGGCGCCTCATGCCGCTGCTCGCCGAGCGCCACCGCGTCCTCGCGCTGGACCTGCGCGGCTTCGGCTGGAGCGAGCCGACGCGGCGCGGCTACCGCAAGGAGGAGCTCGCCGACGACGTCGCCGGCGTCCTGGACGCGCTGCGGATCGACAGCGTCGACCTCGTCGGCCACGACTGGGGCGGCGTCATCGGCTTCCTCGTGTGCCTGAACCACACCGCCCGCGTGAGGCACTACGCGCCGATGAACACCGGCCACGTGTGGCCGACGCTCACGCTCAGGGGCGTGCCCAAGCAGCTCGGCGCGATGACGTACCAGGGGCTGCTCGCAAGCCCCGGGCTCGGGCGCCGCATCAACGCGTCGCCGAACATCGTCGGCAAGGTCGTCAACGCGATCACCGAGCAGACCGACGCCGTCATGCCCGATTTCGCCGAGCACTTCGCGTCGCGCTTCGCGGACCCCGCGCGGGCGCGGGCGGCGTCGCAGCTCTACCGCACCTTCCAGCTCTACGAGTACCCGCGCTGGGTGCGCGGGCTGTACGCCGAGCGCAGGCTCACCACGCCGACGCTCTGGCTGCACGGCCTGAAGGACCCGTTCTTCAAGCCGGGGATGTTCAAGGACATCGTCGACCACGCCGACGACGTGCGCATCGCCTACCTCCCCGACTGCGGCCATTTCCCCGCCGAGGAGCAGCCGGAGCTCGTCGCCGAGCAGTTGCTGGCGTTCCTGCGCACGTGAGATCCGGGCGAGACCGGGTAGTCCCATCAGACACGACAAGGGAGAGACGTCGCATGTCTGACGACGCTGTGCAGCAGGAGGAAGAGGCCGCACCGGACGCCCCCGAGGCGACCGCCGACGCGACCATCGAGGGCGAGGACGCCGAGGTGGCCAGCCAGGTCGACGACATCACCGTCGGCAACCTCACGTCGGACACCAAGAGCCCTCAGCCCGCCGGGACCGAGGGCGATCCGATCGGCGAAGCCGAGGACCACATCGCGTCGCTCGACATGGACGCCGAGCGCCAGAAGGCCGCCGACCTGATGAAGAAGCTCTGAGCCGGTCGGGCGCGGCTACTTGTCGCGCTCGACCTTGCGGCGGTAGATCTCGGCCTTGAGGTCGGCCGCCTTCTTCTGCTCCTTGACGCGCTTGTGGGCCGCGTCGTTGCGTCGCGCGACCTCCTCGATCGCCGCCTTGTGGGCGGCCTTGACCGGACCGGATGCGTCGTCGACGCTCATCGCTGCTCCTCGCTCGCTCCCCGGTGGGCTATGGCCACAAAGGATGCGGGGGGCTGCGCATCCGGCGGTCGGTCGTACCCCTCCAGGTTACGCCCCCGCCCGACGGTGCTCGCGCGAAGCGCGCCCGAGAGGATTCGAACCTCTGACCTCCGCCTCCGGAGGGCGGCGCTCTATCCAGCTGAGCTACGGGCGCGAGGCCACCCAGGCTACAGGGCCAACGGCACTGCGGCACCCCCGGCGCGCCCGCTGCTGGCGGCGCAGCGCGAGCGTGACGCGGACGCCCTCCAGCGTGATGCGCAGCGTCATCTTCGATGCCCCGGCGACGCGCTCGGAGAAGACGAACGGCAGGCCGAGCGCCAGCCGCGACGCGCGGCAGCCGACCCGGCTGAGCGCCAGGCGCGTGGCGCTCCACCCGTCCGTGCCGCCGCCCGGGACGTAGCGCGAGCCGAGGACGAGCCCGGCGTCGCGGTCGACGAGCACCCGCCGCATCTCGGCGAGCTTCTCGGGCGGGTGGGAGAGATCGCGGCTACCGCGAACCCGCGCCTGCACGTCCAGCGCGCGAGCGGGTCGCCGGCCGCCTTCCTGCATCCCTGCGCGATCGCACCCATGGAGACTCCCGATGTCGTATTGACCGTCGGTCGACAAGACACCGCGGGGCGCGGGGGTCACACTGGGTCAGATGATCTCGACGGTCGTCCCTCGCGGCATGAGCCGCGCGAGGCGCAGGATGTCGGCGTTGCGCAGGCGCACGCAGCCGTGCGAGGGGCGCCCCGGGATCAGCCCGGGCGCGTTGGTCCCGTGGATCCCGACGACCCCGCCGCGCGGCCAGTCAGACAGTACGGAGTAGGCGCTCGTGCCGAACGCGAACGGCCCGTAGATGCCGCCGGGCTTGGCGACGCGGAAGTGCTCGCGGATGAGGTAGTGCCCGGAGGGCGTCGGCGTCCCCGGCGTTCCGACCCCGATGCGCGCTCGCCAGATCGGCCTGCCGTCCTTGTAGAGCACGGCGCGCAGCGTCTTGCGGTTGACGCGCAGGTGCGTGCGAACGACGTGGAAGCGTGCCAGCGCGCCGCGGACGACCCACCCGGTCCGGCCGTTGGGGCGGCCCGGGACGCGGATCTGGACCCACGTCCTGTGGCGGCTGTCGACGAACGACCGCAGCGCGAGGTAGGGCTCCGGGAAGCCGTCCTCGGTCTGATAGCGCAGGCGCCCGACGCGGGGTCCGAACGGGCTGGCGGTCTTGTGGATCGGGGTGCCGATGCGCGCGAACGCGTAGCGGCTGAGCGTCGCCTCGTCCGACAGGCGGACATTGCCGGAGACCCGCTGCCCGTCGGGGAGCACGGGAGCCTGCGCGGCGGCGGTGGAGGCGCAGGCCCCGGCGGCGGTCAGGATGACCGCCGCCAGGACGGCGCGGCACTTCGCCTGCTTCACGTGGTCCGGCTGCGATTCATCCGGCGAACGCGGGGGCCGTGGCGATCTGCGCGCAGCGGCGGAACGAGACCGGGAGGGTCGTGACGCGCGGCGCGACGTTCGGGCGGAAGGCCACGCGGGCCCGGATCCGATGCGAGCTGCGCGTGACACCTGCGAGCGAGACGGTCGTCCGGTACAGGCCGCTGCGGTCGCGCTTCGTCACGCGCGCCAGTGTACGTCCGTCGAGCGTGAAGTCCACCCGCAGGATGTTCGCACCGCGCACCGAGACCCGGAAGGACCGCACGATGCAGCCTCCGGGCCCGCGGGCGCCGGCACCGCTCACCGCGATCGTGGCCCTGCCCGTCGATGCGCCGGCGACGGCGGCGGCGGCCACGGGCACGCTCGAGGGTTCGGTCGCGGCCGGCGCCACGGCCAGCGCAACCGGGGCTGCGACGGGATTGGTCAGATCGGGCGCCGCGTCGGCCGGACCGGGGTTCGGCTGCGGCGGGGGCGGGCAGCCGGGGTCGCCGGGGCAGACCGGCGGCGGGGGCGGGCAGCCGGGGTCGCCGGGGCAGACCGGCGGCGGCGGGGGCGGGCAGCCGGGGTCGCCGGGGCAGACCGGCGGCGGCGGGGGCGGGCAGCCGGGATCGCCCGGGCAGACCGGCGGCGGCGGCGGGCAGTTCTCGGGCTGCTGCTGCTCGGGCTGCTGCTGGACCGGATCGCCGGGGTAGTTCATGTGTCCCGGGTCGGCCGCCGGGCAGTCCGGCGGCGGGCATGGGGCGTGGTTGCCGGAAGACCGCACCGAGTCGCCCTCGTTCTCGTTCTGGCAGGGCTCGTCCTCGGGCTGCTGGCAGTTCTTGTCCGAGGACCTGGCGAGGAGCGGGTCGCCCTCGTTCTGGCACTCGTTCTCGGGCTCCTGGTTCTCGGGCGGCTGGCAGCCGTCCGGCATCGCGACGACGGGCGCGCAGGAGTTCATGCTGGAGGCCGCCGGACCCGTCGGCGTCACCGCACCAGCTGAAGTCACGGCGAAGGCGAGCGCGAAGGTCAGGACGATCGCTGCCCCCGCGGCGGTTGCTCTGCCAAACATGACGTTCCTCCCGGTTGCGCGCCCGGAGCGACTCCGGACACGTGTGCGATTGCGGACCACGCGTCGAGGCTGACAGTCCGTGGGTCCACCGCAGAGGGGCAAGCTTGCAGCCTGTTGTTGCAGGAACTCGCAACTGCGCAGGGGCGTGCGACGCAGCGCAACGCCCGATGTCGCAGCGACTTCAGGCCGGCGCGGGCGACGGCGCGACCCGCGACGTGCAGAACGCGCACCGCGTCGCCTCAACCGGGATGTCGCTCACGCACTCCGGGCAGGTGCGCGTCTTGACCTCGACCGAGGTGTCGACCTTGTGGCGCGCCATGAGGATGTTCACGGGCTTGATGACGAGGAAGAAGATGACCGCGGCGAGCAGCACGAACGCGAGCAGCGCGTTGAGGAAGTGCCCGTAGCGGAACGTGCTGCCGTTGATCTCGAAGGACAGGCCGCCGAAGTCCGGCTGCCCGCCGACGGCTGCCACCAGCGGCGTGACGATGTCCGCCACGAGCGCGGTGACGACGGCGCCGAACGCGGCGCCGATGACGACCGCGACGGCAAGATCGACAAGGCTGCCGCGCAGGATGAACTGTCGGAACTCTTTCGCCATCGATGCCATGAGCACCGCCTCCTCCTCGGGTCTCGGCGCGGGGCGCCCGTGTCCGGCCACAGTACGCTCGCCGCAGTGGATCTGTCGCTCTTCTTCGCCGGTACGGCCGGCTCCGTCCCCTCGGCCCGCCGCGGCCTGCCGGCCCTGCTCATCCGCCGCGGCGCCGACCGGATCCTCATCGACTGCGGCGAGGGCACGCAGCGCCAGCTCGTACGCACGGTCGGGCTCACCGATCTCACCGACATCTTCCTCACGCACCTGCACGCCGACCACTGGCTCGGCCTGCCCGGGATGCTGAAGTCCTTCGAGCTGCGCGACCGCGAGCGCCCGCTGACGGTCCACGGGCCCCCCGGGATGACCGCACTGCTCGAGCGACTGCGCCCTGTCTTCGGCCGTCCCCGCTACGGCCTGACGCTGCGCGACCTCGAACCCGACGAGGCGATCCGGCGCGGCGACCTGGAGATCGTGCCCTTCGCCGTGCGCCACCGCGGCGTCGCGTTCGGCTACGCGCTCGTCGAGGACCCGCGCCCGGGACGCTTCGACGCCGAGCTCGCCGAGCGCCTCGGTGTCACGCCGGGCCCGGACTTCGGCCGCCTCCAGCGCGGGGAGGCCGTGGGGGGAATCGATTCCCAGCAGGTCGTGGGCGAGGCCCGCGCCGGCCGGCGGATCGTCGTCACGGGCGACACCGCCCCGACGGACGCCGTCGTCGTCGCCGCCCACCGCGCCGACGTCCTCGTCCACGAGGCGACGTTCGCCGACGAGGACGCCGACCGTGCCGCGCTCACGGGCCACAGCACGGCGCGGCAGGCGGCCCAGGTCGCCGCCGACGCCGAGGTCCGGATGCTCGCGCTGACACATCTTTCCTCCCGCTATGCGGGCGGCGAGATCCGCGACGAGGCGCGCGCGATCTTCCCCCGCACGGAGGTCCCGCGCGACTTCGACACGATCGAGGTCCCGCTGCCCGAGCGCGGGGCCCCCGCGCTCGTGCGCTGGGAACCCGCCCGCCAGGCGCCACGCGCGCCGGCGCCCGGCGTTCTCTGAGGCGAAACGCGCCGGGGCCGCTGCTAGGCTCGGGCGACCAACTCCTTAACCCGGTCCCGAGAGGCCAGGAAGGACGTTTCCATGCCAGACCCCAAGGTCGTCCTCGACGGCGAGGACATGCGGCGAACGCTCACGCGCATCGCCCACGAGATCGTCGAGAACGGGGGCGAGGCCGACCGGCTCGCGCTCGTCGGCATCCACCGCCGCGGTGCCGTCCTGGCCGCCCGCCTGCGCGAGTTGCTCGTCGACCTGCACGGCATCGACGTTCCGCTCGGCGACATCGACATCGCCTTCTACCGCGACGACGTCACGCTCCGCGCGGGCTCGCCGGTCGTGCACTCGACGCACCTGGACTTCGACGTCGACGGGCGGACGGTCGTGATCGTCGACGACGTCCTGTTCACCGGGCGCACGGTCCGGGCCGCGATCGAGGCGCTGTTCGACTACGGCCGCCCGGCCCGCGTCCAGCTCGCCGTGCTCGCCGACCGCGGCCACCGCGAGCTGCCGGTGCGCCCGGACTACGTCGGCAAGAACCTCCCGACCGCGCGCAGTGAGCGTGTCTACGTCCGCGTCGCGGAGCTCGACGGCGAGGATTCCGTGAGTATTCAAGAGGCCGAGGGGGTCGCGGCATGAGGCATCTGCTCTCCATCGAGGACCTGACGCGCGACGACATCGAGCGCATCCTCGATCGCGCCGCGGCGTTCGCGGAGGTCTCCGACCGTGACATCAAGAAGGTCCCGGCGCTGCGCGGCCGGACGGTGCTGAACCTCTTCTACGAGGCCTCGACGCGGACGCGCTCGTCCTTCGAGCTGGCCGCCAAGCGCCTGAGCGCCGACGTCGTGAACTTCGCCGCCAGCGGCTCGAGCGTCGAGAAGGGCGAGTCGCTCAAGGACACGGTCCTGACGCTGGCCGCCCACTCGCCCGACGCGATCGTCGTGCGCACGCCCTACGCCGGCGCCGCGGCGCTCGTCGCGAGCTGGACGACGGCCGCGATCGTCAACGCGGGCGACGGCAAGCACGAGCACCCGACGCAGGCGCTGCTGGACGTCCACACGCTGCGCCAGAAGCTCGGCTCTCTGGAAGGACGCAACATCTGGATCGTGGGGGACGTGGCCCACTCGCGCGTGGCCCGGTCGAACATCCTCGCCTTCCTCAAGATGGGCGCCGACGTGACCGTCTGCGGGCCGCCCACGCTCATCCCGCGCGGGATCGAGACGCTCGGGTGCGAGGTCCGCTACGACCTCGCCGACCTGCGCGAGGCGGACGTCGTCTACGCCCTGCGGATGCAGCACGAGCGCATGAGCGAGGCCTTCGTGCCGAGCCTGCGCGAGTACGCCGCGACCTACCAGATCAACGGCCGCCGGCTCGGGCCGCGCCAGGTGCTCATGCATCCGGGGCCGGTCAACCGCGGGGTCGAGCTGTCCGGCGAGGTGGTCGATTCGCCACAGGCGGTCATCACGATGCAGGTGAAGTCCGGTGTCGTCGTGCGCATGGCCGTCCTCTACGAGGTGCTCGCGGGGGCCCGCGACGAGCGCCCCGCTCCGCGGCCGACGCAGCCCCAGCTCGCATGAGCGGCCCCCGCGCCTCCACGCCCGGCGGCCAGACGCCGGCCCGGCTCGTCAGCGCACCGGCCCGCGCGGCGGACCTGCTCGTGCGCGGTGCGCACGTGCTCGACCCGCGCACGGGGATCGACGGCCGCCACGACGTCCTCGTGCGCAACGGCGTCATCGCGGAGATCGGCGCAGCCGCGACGATCGCGACGCCGGCGGACGGCGTCGAGGTCGTCGACGGCGACGGCCGCCATCTCTTCCCGGCCTTCGTCGACCCGCACGTGCACCTGCGCACGCCCGGGCAGGAGCACAAGGAGGACCTCGAGACCGGGACGCGCTCGGCCGCCGCCGGCGGCTACTGCGCCGTCGTCGCGATGCCGAACACGAGCCCCGTCGTGGACTCCGCGCCGATCCTCGCCGCGCTCTTCGACGCCGCCGCGCGCGAGGCGCGCGTGCCGGTCGGCTTCACCGCCGCGATCACCCGCGGGCTCGGCGGCCGCGAGCTCACGGAGATGAACGAGCTGCGCGCGCTCGGCGCCGCCGCCTTCACCGACGACGGCCGGCCGGTCGCCGACGCCGGCATCTTCCGCCGCGCGCTGCAGTACCAGCGCCTCTGCGGCGGGGTGCTCGCCCTGCACGAGGAGGACCCGTCGCTGTCGGGGAAGGGCGCGATGCACGAGGGCGAGGTCAGCGCGCTGCTCGGCGTCGCGGGGATCCCGAGCGTCAGCGAGTCGACGATGATCGCCCGCGATTGCGCGCTCGCCGAGTACGAGGGCGCGCGGATCCACATCCAGCACCTGTCCGCGCGCGAGTCCGTCGAGGCGGTCGCGGTCGCCAGGGAGCGCGGCGTGCAGGTGACCTGCGAAGCGAGCCCGCACCACCTGACGATGACCGACGAGGACGTGCGCGGCCTGGACACGAAGCGCAAGATGAACCCGCCGCTGCGCGCCGAGACCGACCGGCGGGCGCTCGTCGAGGGCCTGCGCTCCGGCGTCGTGGACTGCATCGCGACCGACCATGCGCCGCATGCCCGCGACGAGAAGGAGGTCCCGTTCGAGCAGGCGCCGATGGGGACGACCGGCCTGGAGACGGCGTTCGCCGCGGTCTACACGGACCTCGTCCTGCCGGGCACGCTCGGCCTCGGGCTCGTCGTCGAGAAGCTCACCGCGGGCCTCGGGCTGCTCGACCTGCTCGTGCCGGCGGTCGCCGTCGGTGAGCCCGCCAACCTCGTGCTCGTCGACCTCGCCGCGACGTGGACGGTCGGCGAGAGCGGCTACGAGAGCCGCTCGGACAACTGCTGCTTCGCCGGCCGGCGGCTGCAGGGCAGGGTCCTGCTGACCGTCGCGGCGGGCGCGGTCGCCTACCGCGAGCGCTCGATCATGCTGAGCGCCGCATGAGCGCCTACGTCCTCTTGGAGGACGGCACGCGCTTTGACGGCATCGCCTGCGGCGCGGCGGACGCCGCCACCGGCGAGGTCGTCTTCACGACCGGTATGTCGGGCTATCAGGAGTCCGTCACCGACCCGAGCTTCGCCAACCAGATCATCACGTTCACGTACCCGCACATCGGCAACTACGGCGTGTCGGCGGAGGCGATGGAGTCCGAGCGCGTCTGGGCGCGCGCGGTGATCATGCGCGCCGCGATGAACGGCGAGGACGCGCCGGCTGCCGAGCGCGGGTGGCTGGACTGGCTCGCCGACTGCGGTGTCCCGGCGATCAGCGGGGTCGACACGCGCGCGCTCGTCAGGCACATCCGCGACGCCGGCTCCATGCGCGGCGGCGTCTTCCCGGCGCGCATCGCCGAGGACGAGGCGCGGGCGCGGATCGCCGCCGAGCCGTCGATGGAGGGCCTCGACCTCGCGCGCGTCGTGACGCCGGCGACGATGACGGTCCACGGCAGCGGCGACGGGCCGCGGATCGCCGTCATCGACACGGGCATCAAGGGCTCGATCGTCCGCAACCTCGTCGAGCGCGGCGCCGTCGTCGAGCTGCACCCCTGCGAGGTGAGCGCCGGCGAGCTGCTCGCCGGCGACGCCGACCTCTTCTTCCTCGCCAACGGGCCCGGCGACCCGGCCGCGCTCGGCCACATCGTCCAGACCGTTCGCGAGCTCGTCGGCAAGCGGCCGGTGTGGGGGATCTGCCTCGGCCATCAGCTGCTCTGCCAGGCGGTCGGCCTACAGACCTACAAGCTGCCCTTCGGCCATCGCGGAGCCAACCACCCGGTGAAGGACCTGCGCACGGGCAGGATCGAGATCACCTCCCAGAACCACGGCTTCGCCGTCACGCCCCCGGGCGGCGCGGCGCGGATCGACACGAGCGCGCCGGTGCGCTGGGAGACGGACTTCGGCGTCGCAGAGCTCACGCACGTCAACCTCTACGACGGCACCGTCGAGGGGCTCACGCTGCTCGACGTCCCGGCGTCGACCGTCCAGTATCACCCCGAGGCCGGACCCGGCCCGAACGACAGCCTGTACCTCTTCGATCGGTTCGTGCATGCCGCGGCGTGACGACATCCAGCGCATCCTGATCCTCGGATCGGGGCCGATCGTCATCGGCCAGGCGGCCGAGTTCGACTACTCCGGCGTGCAGGCCTGCAAGGTGCTGCGCGAGGAGGGTTACGAGGTCGTGCTCGTCAACTCCAACCCGGCGACGATCATGACCGACCCCGAGTTCGCCGACGCGACGTACGTCGAGCCGCTGCTCGCGGGCCCGGTCACCCAGGTCATCGCGCGCGAGCGCCCCGACGCTCTGCTGGCGACGCTCGGCGGCCAGACGGCGCTGAACCTCGCCAAGGAGCTGCACGAAAACGGCACGCTGGACGAGTACGGCGTCGAGCTCATCGGGGCCAACTACGCGGCGATCTGCCGCGCCGAGGACCGCGACGAGTTCCGCGTCGCGATGGAGCAGGCCGGCCTGCGGATGCCGCGCAGCGCGATCGCGACGAACGCCGTCGAGGCCGAGGCCGCGATGGCGGAGATCGGCCTGCCGATCATCATCCGCCCGGCCTACACGCTCGGCGGCCGCGGCGGCGGGATCGCCCGCACCGAGGAGCAGTTCCGCAAGATCGCCAAAGCCGGCATCGACGCCTCGCCGATCGGCCAGATCCTCATCGACGAGTCGGTCATCGGCTGGGGCGAGTTCGAGCTGGAGGTCATGCGCGACCACAACGACAACTGCGTCATCGTCTGCTCGATCGAGAACGTCGACCCGATGGGCGTCCATACCGGCGACAGCGTCACCGTCGCGCCGCAGCAGACGCTGCCCGACCGCCTCTACCAGCGCCTGCGCGACCAGGCCTTCACGGTCATCCGCGCCGTCGGCGTCGAGACGGGCGGCTCCAACGTCCAGTTCGCCGTCAACGCGCAGACCGAGGAGATCATGGTCATCGAGATGAACCCGCGCGTCTCGCGGTCATCGGCGCTGGCCTCCAAGGCGACGGGCTTCCCGATCGCCAAGATCGCCGCCCGCCTGGCGGTCGGCTACGCGCTGGAGGAGATCGACAACGACATCACGCGCCTGACGCCCGCCTCGTTCGAGCCGGCGATCGACTACGTCGTCGTCAAGTGGCCGCGCTTCGCCTTCGAGAAGTTCTCGGGCGTCGACGCCGGCCTGTCGACGCACATGAAGTCCGTCGGCGAGGCGATGGCGATCGGCCGCACCTTCCAGCAGGCCTTCGCGAAGGCGATGCGCAGCCGCGAGCTCGACGCCGTGCCCGCGATCGGCGGGACGCTCGATGAGCTGCTCGACACGCTCGCGATCCCGGGCCCGGACCGCTACGACGTGCTCGTCAAGGCCTTCGCGCTCGGCGCCGAGCCCCAGGACGTCCACGCACGCACGAAGATCGACCTCTGGTTCCTGCGCGAGCTGCAGGAGCTCGCGCTGCACCCCGAGGCGCCGTTTCAGGGCACGCGCAGCTACCGCGCCGTGGACACCTGCGCCGCCGAGTTCGCCGCCGAGACGCCGTACTTCTACTCGGGCTGGGAGCGCGGCGACACACCGCGCCACGAGGTCGTGCGCGGCGACAGGCCGAGCGTCGTCATCCTCGGCGCCGGCCCGAACCGCATCGGCCAGGGCATCGAGTTCGACTACTGCTGCGTGCACGCCGCGATGACCGTCCGCGCGAGCGGCCGCGACGCGGTGATGGTCAACTGCAACCCCGAGACGGTCTCGACGGACTACGACACCTCCGACCGCCTGTACTTCGAGCCGCTGACGCTCGACGACGTCCTGGGCGTCATCGAGATCGAGCAGCCCGAGGGCGTCATCGTGCAGTTCGGCGGCCAGACGCCGCTGAAGCTCGCCGCCGGCCTGCAGGAGGCGGGCGTGCCGATCCTCGGCACGGGCGTCGACGCGATCGATCTCGCCGAGGACCGCGGCCGCTTCGGCGCGCTGCTGGAGCGCCTCGGCTACCACGCGCCGCCGTACGCGACGGCCCTCGGCGTCGACGAGGCACTCGCCGCGAGCTCGCAGGTCGGCTTCCCGTTGCTCGTGCGCCCGAGCTACGTCCTCGGCGGCCGCGCGATGGAGATCGTCTACTCGACCGACGACCTCGCCGATTACCTGCGGCGCACGGCGCCGCCGGAATCCGAGCGGCCGCGCGAGATCTTCCTCGACCGCTTCCTCGAGAACGCGATCGAGGTCGACGTCGACGCGCTCTGTGACGGCGAGCGCGTCTGGATAGGAGGCATCATGCAGCACGTCGAGGAGGCCGGCATCCACTCCGGCGACAGCGCCTGCGTCCTGCCCCCGCACTCGCTCGGGCCCGAGGCGCTGGAGGAGATCTGCGAGCACACGCGCGGCATCGCGCTCGGGCTGAACACCGTCGGGCTCATCAACATCCAGTACGCCGTCACGGCGGACGGGCAGCTCTACGTCATCGAGGCCAACCCGCGCGCCTCGCGGACGGTGCCGTTCGTCTCCAAGGCGATCGGCGTGCCGCTGGCGAAGATGGCCTGCCGGATCATGCTCGGCGAGCGCATCGACGACCTCGGGCTGCCGTCGGAGGCGATGCCGACCGGCCACGTCTCCGTCAAGGAGGCGGTGCTGCCGTTCGACCGCTTCGCCGGGACCGACGCGCTCCTGAGCCCGGAAATGCGCTCGACCGGCGAGGTCATGGGCGTCGCGGCCGACTTCCCGACGGCGTTCGCCAAGGCGCAGGCCGCGGCGGGGGCGATCCTCCCGCGCGAGGGGACGGTCTTCATCACCGTCACGGACACCGACAAGCCCGCCGCCTACGCGATCGCGTCGAGCCTGCAGGATCTCGGCTTCCGCATCGTCGCCACCGCCGGCACCGCGCGCGCGATCCGCGCGATGGGCGTTCGCGTCCACGACGTCCTGAAGAAGGTCGGCGAGGGCTCGCCGAACGTCGTCGACCGCATCGAGGCGGGCGAGATCGCGCTCGTCATCAACACGCCGACCGGCTCGGGCGCCCGCGCCGACGGCTGGGAGATCCGCCGCGCCGCCGTCGCCCGCGGGATCCCCTGCATCACGACGCTCGCCGGCGGCCACGCCGCGGCGCGCGCGATCGCCGCGGCGCGCGACGGCGACCCGAAGGTCGTCTCGCTGCAGGAGCTGCACGGCGACCGCGCGAGGGTCGTGTGAGGGTCCAGGCGCCGTTCGGGCGCCGGCGCGTCACGGTCACCGGTGCGCATGACGTCGGCGCCTACCGCGTGCTCGAGGCCGACGACCCCGCCGGCCCGCAGCCGTGGCCGGGGCAGTTCTACATGCTCGCCGCGGCCGAGCGCTGGGGCGCGGGCGCCGACGAGCGCCCGTACCTTCCGCGGGCCTTTTCGTTCCTACAGGCGGACGCCGGCGCGCTGCGCTTCATGTTCGAGGACGTCGGCCCCGGCACGGCCCGCCTCGGCGAGCTGCGGACCGGCGACGAGCTCTGGCTCCTCGGCCCGCTCGGCATCGGCTTCACCGCGCCGCAGGGTGACCGCCGGGCGCTGCTCGCCGGCGGCGGGATCGGCGTCCCGCCACTCAGTGCCTGGGCGCGCGAGCTCGCGGCGCAGGGCGTCGCCGCCGCGGCCCTGCTCGGCTTCCGCGACGCTGCGCACGCCGCGGGGGCGGCGCTGCTCACGGACGCGCCGGTCCGGATCGCGACCGACGACGGGTCCGTCGGCCGCCACGGCCTCGTCACCGACCTGCTCGCGGACGCGCTCGACGAGGACCCCGGCGCGACCGTCTACGCCTGCGGCCCGCCGCGGATGCTCGAGGCCGTGCGCGCGCTGTGCGCCGCGCGCCAGGTGCCCGCGCAGCTCGCGCTCGAAGCGGGGATGGCGTGCGGCTTCGGCGCGTGCTACGGCTGCGTCGTCCCGGCCCGCGACGGCGGCTACGTGCGCCTGTGCGTCGACGGGCCGGTACTCGACGCCGCGCGCATCGACGCCGTCCCGGCCCACGCATGACGGCGATCGACTTCTGCGGCCTGCGCCTCGCGCACCCGGTCGTCAACGGCTCGGGGACCTACGACGCGATCGCCGCGCGGCGCGTCTTCGGCGATGCCCTGCTGGCGAGCTTCCCGTTCAGCGCGTTCGTCTCCAAGACCATCACGCTGGCGCCGCGCGCCGGCAACCCACCGCCGCGGTTGTGGGAGACGCCCGCCGGGATGATCAACTCGATCGGCCTGCCCAACCGCGGCCTCGCGGGCTACCTCGAGCACGACCTCCCCGAGCTCGCGGCGCTGCCGGTGCCACTGATCACGAACGTCATGGGTTCGACCGAGGCCGAGGTCGCGGCGCTCGTCGAGGCGGTCGACGCCCGCCCGGAGATCGCGGCGATCGAGCTCAACGTGTCGTGCCCGAACGTCAGAACGGGCCTGGACATCGGCGCCGATCCGGCGTCGCTCGGGGCGCTCGTGCGGGCCGTGCGCCCGCTGACGCGCAAGCCCCTCATCGTCAAGTTGACCCCCAATACCGCCGACGTCGCCGCTGTCGCGCAGGCGGCCGAGGCCGCCGGCGCCGACGCCGTCTCGCTCATCAACACGCTGCGCGCGATGGCCCTCGCGCCAGGGTCCGGGGAGCCGTGGCTCGGCGGCGGGACGGGCGGGCTGTCCGGTCCGGCGATCCGCGCCGTCGCCCTCGCACAGGTGGCCGCCGTAGCCCGCAAAGTCCGGATTGCGGTCATCGGAATGGGTGGGATAACGCGCGGAAACCACGCCCTCGAGCTGCTTCGCGCGGGCGCCTCGCTCGTCGCCGTCGGCACAGAGAACTTTCGCGACCCTGCTGCGGCATCTCGCATCGGTTCCGAGCTGAAATCCCTGCAAAATGCGCAAACACCTTCGACCAGTGTGAACGAAGCTCGACCTCAAGTCGAGGTCGATGTGAATTCGTCGGATTCCCCGTGATTGGCCTTGCGGGGCCAAAATGAGGTTGTAGTATCGCGCTCTCGATGCCGCCGTCTTCCAACACCGCGACAAAGCACTCGGCGGCGCCCGAGCGGTCGCTCACCCAGCGCCTCGACGCCCTCGAGCGGGCCAACATCGTCCGCACCCGGCGCGCGCAGCTCAAGCGCGATCTGAAGAGCGGGCGCTCCTCGATCCACACGCTCCTGACCGACCCGCCGGAGTACATCGAGACCGCGAAGGTCTTCGACATGCTGCTCGCCGTGCCGAAGTACGGGCGCGTGAAGGTCAACAAGGTCCTCACGCAGTGCCGCATCTCGCCGAGCAAGACGATCGGCGGGCTGTCCGAGCGCCAGCGCGACGAGCTCGTCAAGCTCCTGCGCCGCTAGACGCCCGTTCCCGGTGGCCCGCGCGGTCGTCATCACGGGACCGTCGGGCGTCGGCAAGGGCACGCTGATCCGCTCGCTGCGCGAGCGCATGCCCGACCTCGAGCTCTCCGTCTCGGCGACGACGCGCCGCCCGCGCACCGGCGAGACGCAGGACGTCGACTACCACTTCCTCGCGCCGGAGGAGTTCGAGCGGCGCGTCGACGCGGGCGACTTCGTCGAGCACGCGTCATACGCGGGTGCGCGCTACGGGACGCTGCGCGCCGAGCTCGAGACACGGACGGCAGCGGGGGCCCCCGTCGTCCTGGAGATCGAGCTGCAGGGTGCGCGCCAGGTGCGCGAGACGATGCCCTCCGCCGTCCAGGTCTTCATCGCACCGCCCTCGCTGGAAGCGCTGCGCGCGCGGCTCATCGGCCGCGGCACCGACGAGCCGGCGCAGATCGAGGCGCGCCTGCGCACGGCCGAGCGCGAGCTCGCCGCGCAGGACGAGTTCGCGCACGTCGTCGTCAACGACCGCCTCGAGGACGCCGTCGAGGCGCTCGCGGCGATCGTCCGGAACGCCGTGGCGGACCGGTAGCGCCAGCGGCGGCGAACGGCGGGCGCGGATGCGGCTCGCCAAGCGCCGGCGCCTCCGCCACCCCGAGTCGCCACGCCGCAAAGCCACCTGCAGGTCGTCTCCCGGAGGACCGCTACCCTGTAGGCATGATCTCTCCTCGCATCGACCGCCTCCTCGAGAACGTCGACTCCAACTACGCCTCCGTTCTCGTCGCGGCCAAGCGCGCCCGGCAGATCAACTCCTACTACCACAACCTCGGCGAGGGGACGTTCGACGAGTTCCCGCCCCCGATGGTCGACACCGGCTCCAAGAACTACCTCACGATCGCGCTCGAGGAAGTCGCCGCCGGCAAGATCAAGTACCAGTACCGCTAGGCCGGCAGCCAAACCGCCATGGCCCGGATCCTGCTCGGAGTCAGTGGTGGGATCGCCGCCTACAAGGCGCTCGAGCTCGTGCGCCTCGCGACCGGCGCCGGGCACGCAGTGCGGGCGATCCAGACGCCCGCGAGCCAGCGGTTCGTCGGCGCGGCGTCGTTCGCCGCGCTCACCGGCGCGCCCGTCCTCATCGACGAGTTCGAGCGCGACCCGGCGCGCGGCGCGTTCCCCGACCAGGCGCCGCCCGACCATGACCCGCTGAGCCACCTCGAGCTCGTCCGCAACGCGGACGTCTTCGTCATCGCGCCCGCGTCGGCGAACACGATCGCCAAGCTCACAGCCGGGCTCGCGGACAACCTCCTCACGAGCGCCGCGCTCGCGGCGACGTGCCCGCTGCTCGTCGCCCCGGCGATGAACCACCACATGTGGGAGCACCCCGCGACGCGCGCGAACGTCGCGACGCTGCGCGCGCGCGGCGTCACGGTGCTCGAGCCGGGCGCCGGGCGCCTGGCCTCCAAGGGCGAATGGGGCGCCGGCCGCCTGCCCGAGCCCGCGAGCCTGCTCGCCGCGGCCGAGGCCCTGCTGGCGCCGGCCGCAGCCGCGGAGCCGCGCCACCTCGTGGGGCTGCGCGTCCTCGTCACCGCCGGCGGGACGCGCGAGCCGATCGACGCGGTCCGCTACCTCGGCAACCGCTCCTCCGGGCGCATGGGCTACGCGCTCGCCGCCGAGGCCGCGGCGCTCGGCGCCGACGTCACGGTGGTCGCGGCGAACGTCACCCTCGACCGCGACCCGAGGGTGCGCTACGTCGACGTCGAGACCGCCGAGGAGCTGCAGGACGCCTGCGCCGCCGCGTTCCCCGCGAGCGACGTCGTCCTGATGGCCGCCGCCGTCGTCGACTTCCGCCCCGCCGCCGCGTTCGACGGCAAGCTCAAGAAGGCCGACGGCGACGAGCTGCGCCTCGACCTCGACCGCACCCCCGACATCCTCGCCGGCCTCGCGGCCGCGCGCCGCCCGGGGCAGACGATCGTCGGCTTCGCCGCCGAACATGGCGCGGGCGGCCTGGAGCACGGGCGCAACAAGCTCGCCCGCAAGGGTGTTGACGCAATCGTGGTCAACGACATCTCCCGCAGCGACATCGGCTTCGACGCCGCCGACAACGAGGTGACGATCGTCACCGCCGACGTCGAGACGCACGTCGCCCTGGCCTCCAAGCCCGCCGTCGCGCGGGCCGTCCTCGACGCCGTCGTCCGCCTGCGCGCACTGCGCGACGCGCGCGAGACCACCGGCCCGGCCGCCTGATGGAGTCCGCCGGGGCAGAGCGCCGCCTCGCCCGCGCCGAGATCGAGGCGACCGGCGCGCTCGCGCGGCGGGTCGCCGTGAACATCGCGCAGGCCGCCGAGGTGCGCGCCGAGGTCACGCAGCACCTCATCGTCGCCGTGCTCGCCGGCGGCCACGCGCTCATCGAGGACCTGCCCGGCGTCGGCAAGACGACGCTCGCCCGCGCGCTCGCGCGCTCGCTGAACCTCGAGTTCGCGCGCATCCAGTGCACCGCCGACCTCCTGCCCGCCGACGTCGTCGGCACGAACGTCTTCAACCAGCGTGAGAGCCGCTTCGAGTTCCGCCCCGGCCCGATCTTCGCGAACATCGTCCTCGTCGACGAGATCAACCGCGCGTCGCCCAAGACGCAGTCCGGCCTGCTGGAGTGCATGCAGGAGCGCCGCGTCACGGTCGACGTCCACACGCACGAGCTCGCGCGCCCGTTCCTCGTGCTCGCGACGCAGAACCCGATCGAGTACGAGGGCACCTACCCGCTGCCCGAGGCCCAGGTCGACCGCTTCATGGTGCGCCTCTCGCTCGGCTACCCCGACGCCGCCGGCGAGGCCGCGATGCTCGCGACGCACGAGTCCGGCGACCGCGTCGCCTCGCTGGAGCCCGTCGCCGACGCCGCCGAGCTGCTCGCGGCGCAGGACGCCGTCGCGCGGGTACGGGCGTCCGAGCCGCTGCGCCAGTACATCGTCTCGCTGCTCGCGCACACGCGCGCGGACCCGCTCGTCGAGCTCGGGGCCAGCCCCCGCGCCGGCCTGCTGCTCCTGCGCGCGGCGAAGGCGCGGGCGCTGCTGGCGGGCCGCGACCACGCGCTCCCCGACGACGTCCAGGAGATGGTCGCGCCCGTGCTCGCCCACCGGATCGTCCTCGCGCCCGACGCCTTCGACGTCACCGGCGAGCAGATCGTCGCCGCCGCGGTCGCCGAGACCCCCGCCTTGTAGGCCTAGTGGTCCCTCCAGTAAGTCCTTACCGGAGGAACCACTAGGTGCGGCCCGCGATCGCCACCGGCCTGCTCGCGCTGGCGCTCGGGGCGACCGCCGCGCTCTTCGACGCCGAACAGCTCTGGGTCCCGGCCGTCGCACTGCTGCTGCTCGCCGCCGGGACGAGCGCCTGGATCGCGCTCGGGGCCCGCGGCGTCGAGGTGCAACGCACGCTCGGCGCGCGCCGCGTGATGGAGGACGACCCCGTGAGCATCCTGCTCGACGTGCGGGGCGGGCGGCTCCCGCTGCCGCCGGCGCGGCTCGTCGATCCGCTGCTGCCCGACGCCGCGCCGCTGCGGACCGGGGCGAGCAGCGGGCGCGTGCGGATCGAGGTCCGCTTCGCCCGGCGCGGCAGGCGCCGCCTGGCGCTGCCGCGCGTCGTGATCGCCGACCCGCTCGGCCTCGCCCGGCGCGAGGTCAGCGCCCGGCCCGCCCCCGGCGAGGACGAGATCCTCGTGCTCCCGCGGATCGTCCCGATCACGACCGCGGCCCGCGCCGGTGACGCGGCGCGCCTGCACCGGCGCGGCCGGCCGTCGGTCGGCGCCGAGGTCGAACTCGACGGCATCCGCCCGCTGCGCGACGGCACTCCGGCGTCGCGGATCTTCTGGCCCGCCGTCGCGCGCGGCGCCGACCCGCAGGAGCGCTTCCTCACCGCCGGCGCGGAGAGCCACCCGCTGATCGTCCTGGACCCCCGCGGCGCGGCGGACGAGGAGCAGCTCGACGCCGCCGTGCGAGCCGTCGCATCGCTCGCCCGGGCGCTCGCGCTCTCGGGCGGCTGCGGCGTCCTGCTGCCCGGCGACCGGCGCCCGACGGAGCTGGGGGAGACGCTCGCCGGCTGGGGGCACCTCCATGCCCGCCTGGCGATCGTCGGGCCGGCCGCCCCGCCCTCGCTGGCGAGCGTCGCCCAGCGCCGCGGCGCGATCATCTTCGTCAGCGCACAGGTCCGCGCGCGACTGCCGGCCGCGCTCGGGCCGTCGCACGGCTCGACGCGCGTCCTCGTCGTCCCGGGCCGGCTGCCCTCGCGGCATGCCGCGTTCGGCGTCGCCGGCTGCAGCGGCTACATCATCGGCGGGCGCGCCGAGGTGACGAGCGCGGCCCGCACCCGGGCGACCCGGAGCCGGGGGGTGGTCGGATGAACCCCGCCCGCCCGCTCGCCGCCTCGCTGCCCGCGCGCCGCGGCCGCCCGGCCGCGCCGCCGGGGAACGCCCTGCTGCTGCCGGTCCCCGTCGCCCGGCTGGTCGCCTTCACCGGGCTCGCGTCGTTCGGGGCGCTGCAGTGGGGGCGCCTCGTGGCGCCCGGCGCGGGCGGCGCGATGGTCGCGGCGCTGGTGGCGGCATTCGTCGCCGGCGGCGGGCTCGCCGCGGTCGCCCAGGCCGGCTGGCCGGCACGCCGGCGCTGGGCCGCCGGGCTGCTCGCCGCGGGTGCGCTGGCGCTCGTCGCGCTGCTGGCGGCGGGGGTTCCGGTGCGGCTGCTCGGCCCGCGCGGGTGGGACGACCTCGTGCGCGGGATCGGCGACGGGCTCGGCGCGATCCCGACGATCACGGTGCCCTACGCCGGCGCCGAGGAGTGGACGCGTAACGTCATCGTCCTCGGCGGCGTGGCGCTCATCGGCCTCGCGGCGCTGCTCGCGTTCGTCCCGCGCCGGGACGGGCGCCTCGGCCATCCGTTCGCCGCCGCCGTCGTGCTCGGCGCGCTGTATGCGACGCCGATCATCCAGCGCCACGCCGACGCGCCGTTCGCCTCCGGCCTCGCCTTCGCTCTGCTGCTCGCGCTGTTCCTGTGGCTCGAGCGCGTCGAGCGGCGCAGCTGGGTGCTCGCGGCCGGGCTCGTCGCGGCCACGGCGTTCGCCGGGCTGCTCGCGGCCCCGCGCCTGGACGGATCGGCGCTCGTGGACTACGAGCAGCTCGCGCAGTCGCTGAGCCCGGCCGTGACGACGACGTACACGTGGAATCACACCTACGGCCCGCTGGACTGGCCGCGCGACGGGCGCGAGGTGCTGCGCGTCAAGGCGCCCCGGCGCGCGTACTGGAAGGCCGCGAACCTCAACGTCTTCGACGGCCGCGGCTGGGTGCAGGACAGCGGACCGCCGAGCACCTCGCGGGCGGACGTCCGCCGGCTGCGGACCGACTGGATCGAGAACGTCCGCGTCACCGTCCGCGCGCTGCGCTCGCAGGAATACGTCGCCGCCGGTACGACGCTCGCGATCCTCGGCGACGACCGCGCGCGCCGGGCGCCGCGCGGGGGCCCGGCGCCGCCACCCGACGGGCTCGCCCGCGGCGAGACCTATCGCGCCGCCGTCTACGTCCCGCGCCCGACCGCGCAGCAGCTCGCGGCGGCCGGCACGGCCTACCCGCCCGAGCTGCACGCCGACTTCGGGTTCCTGCGCGTGCCCTTCGACCTGCCCGGGGCCCCGAACGACAATCAGGTCGTGCCGGTCCCGTTCTGGGGCGCGGCCGCCGATCTGCAGCAGCCCGACGTGCGGGCGGCCGTCGCCGGCTCGCCGTACGCGGGCGTCTACGCCCTCGCGCAGCGGCTGCGCGCGCAGTCCTCGACGCCCTACGAGTACATGCGCGCGATCGAGCGCCACCTCGGGCGCGGCTTCGCGTATTCCGAGACGCCGCCGCCGAGCCGAACGCCGCTCGCGGACTTCCTCCTGCGCGACAAGATCGGGTACTGCCAGCAGTTCTCGGGCGCGATGGCGCTCCTGCTGCGGATGGGCGGCGTGCCGGCCCGCGTGTCGGCGGGCTTCGCGCCCGGGGTCCTCGACGACAAGACGAAGCAGTACATCGTCCGCGACCTCGATGCCCACTCCTGGGTCGAGGTCTATTTCCCGGGGATCGGCTGGGTGACGCGCGACCCGACGCCGTCGGCGTCGCCGGCGCGCTCGCAGACCGCCGATCTCGCGGCGCTCAAGCGGACCTCGGACGTCACGATCGGCGGAGCGGGGAAGACCGCCCTCGGCGGGCCGGCGGACCGCGGCGGGGCGACGGCGCCGAAGGCCGCGAGCGACAAGGGCGGCTCGTCGAGCACCGCGATCGCGCTCGCCGCCGTCGCCCTCGTCCTGGCGCTCGCGGGCGCCGCGCTGCTGTGGCGGCGCCGCCGGCGCCGCGTCGCCGCGTACGGCGAACCCGCGGACGAGCTCGCCGAGCTGCGCCGGGCGCTGCGGCGCAGCGGCCGCGCCCCGCACCCGCAGCTCACCCTCGAGGCGCTCGCGAGCCGCTTCGCCGGCACCGCGGCGGAGAGCTACGTCCGCGCGCTCCTCGCGGCACGCTTCGGGTACCCCGCGCAGCGGCCGACACGCGAGCAGCGCGCCGCCCTGCGTTGGGAGCTCGGCTGCGGCCTGGGCCTGCGCGGGCGCCTGCGCGCCTGGTGGGCGCTTCCACCGCGCCCGCCGCTGCGCAGGCGATCGAGAACGACCTGACGGCGTTCTATCCTCGGAGGATGGAGTCCGACGACGTCTACGAGCTGTTCCAGAACGGAACGCGGCTGCTCGAAGAGCGCGACTTCCACGCCGCCGCCGTGCCGCTCGCGCGGGCCCGCGACCTCGAGCCCGACAAGGCGTCGATCCGCGAGGCGCTCGGGCGGGCGTACTTCGGGGCCCAGCGCTACCGCGAGGCCGCCGCGGAGTTCGAGGCCGTCGTCGATCGCGCCCCCGTCAACGACTACGCGCTGTTCTGCCTCGGCCGCTCGCTGCAGCTGCTCGGCCGCCATCACGAGGCTCGCAAGCCGCTGGCGCTGGCGAGCTGCCTGCGCCCCGAGCGCAGCGACTACCGGCGTTACCTGGATCGCTCGCGCGAGCGCGCCGCGTAGACCCGCACCGGCGGGGGGACCACGCGCACGCTGCTATCCTCGTGCTACAGCTTTCGCATCGGCTAGGGGTCGGTGGCAGGACCGGAAGTGGGCGCTCGCCCGCTTTTTTTGTTGTCTAAAGGAGATCGCAGTGAGCACCATCCAGAGTGATATCGAGGCACGACTCGCCCTGTGCGAGCCCGATGTCGAGGTGCTCCTCGCAGAGGTGCTCGGCGGTACGACGCTCCGGCTCTTCATCGACCACCCCGACGGTGTGTCGCTCGGGCTCTGCGAGCGCGTGACCCACGAGCTGGCCGACCTGCGCGAGCGCTACGCCCTCGAAGTCTCCTCGCCGGGCGTCGAGCGCCCGCTGACCAAGCCGCAGCACTACCGCCGCTTCCTCGGGCGTCACGCCCGTGTGCGCACGCGCGACGCCGTCGACGGCCACCGATCCTTCACCGGCGAGCTCGTCGGCGCGTCGGACGACGAGGTCACGATCGCCGTCGACAGCGGCGTCGTCGCCATCCCGTATGCCGAGATCCAGCGTTCCCACCTCATCGAGGAGTAACCGATATGTCACGTGAGATCCTGGATGCGATGAACGTGCTCGGCCGCGAGAAGGGGATCGCGCCCGAGAAGCTGCGCCTCGCGCTCGAGGACGCGCTCCTTTCGGCCTACAAGAAGCAGCCCGACAGCGCGAAGTACGCGCGCGTCGAGCTCGATCCCGAGACGGCGGACTTCCGCGTCATCGAGCTGATCATCCCCGAGCGCCTCGAGGCGCACCTCATCGTCGAGACGATCGACGAGGGGACGGTCTACGACCCCGAGACCGGCGACATGGTCGAGCCGACGGACCCCGAGATCGATCCCGCGAAGTTCGAGGAGTACAAGGACCAGATCGAGGAGCGCGACGTCACGCCCGGCGACTTCGGCCGGATCGCCGCGCAGACGGCCAAGCAGGTCATCCTCCAGCGCATCCGCGAGGCCGAGCGCGACATGATGTTCGAGGAGTACCGCGACCGCGTCGGCGAGCTCATCACCGGCATCGTCCAGCAGTCCGACAGCCGCTACACGCTCGTCCAGCTGCGCGAGCGCGTCGAGGCGCTGCTGCCCAAGTCCGAGCAGGTCGACGGCGAGCGCTACGACCACTCCCAGCGCGTGAAGGCCGTCATCAAGGAGGTCTCGCCCTCGACGAAGGGCCCCTCGATCATCGTCTCGCGCCGCGACCCGGAGCTCATCAAGAAGCTCTTCGAGCTCGAGGTCCCCGAGATCGCCGACGGCCTCGTGGAGATCGCGAACGTCGCCCGCGAGCCCGGCTACCGGTCGAAGATCGCGGTCATCTCGCACGCCGACGGCGTCGACCCCGTCGGCGCCTGCGTCGGCCCGCGCGGATCGCGCGTGCGGATGGTCGTCTCCGAGCTGCGCGGCGAGAAGATCGACATCATCCCCTACAACGACGAGCCCGCCCGCTTCGTCGCCAAGGCGCTCTCTCCCGCGCGCGTGCGGGAGGTCCTGGTCGACGACGAGGGCAAGCAGGCGACCGTCATCGTCCCCGACGACCAGCTCTCGCTGGCGATCGGCCGCGAGGGCCAGAACGCGCGCCTCGCCGCGCGCCTGACCGGCTGGCGGATCGACATCAAGTCCGAGACGGAGTTCGCGGCCGAGGAGCAGGAGGCCGGCTACGAGGAGGAGGAGACGCAGGGGCGCTGCGCGGCGGTCATGTCGACCGGCCGGCGCTGTCCCAACGCGGCCCTTCCGGGCTCGCGCTACTGCGGCCTGGACTCCCATCAGGCGCTCGCGCACCAGCCGACCGACGAGATGACGGCCGCGGCCGAGGCGGCCGACCCCGACCCCGACGCCGTCCCGGTCGCCGAGGAGACCTCATAGGGGCTCCGCGGAGGCGCTGCGTCGGCTGCGGCGCCCTGGCTGCGAAGTCCGAGCTGCGACGCGTCGTCCTCGCGGACGGCGCGGTCGTGCCCGACCCCGCCCAGCGCCTGCCGGGCCGCGGCGCCTACGTCTGCAACCGGGCGTGCGCCGAGCGCGCGCTCGAGCGCGGAGGCTTCGCCCGCTCCTTCCGATCGGCCGTCCGGACCGATCCCGACCTTCTACACTGGATCTAGATGGCAAAAGTACGCGTTCACGAGCTCGCCCGCACCCACGACATGTCCGCCCAGGACGTGCTCGACAAGCTGCGCGCGGCCGGCATCAAGGTCAAGGCCCCGGCCTCCGCGGTCGACGAGGATCAGGCGAAGGCCGCGATCGAGGGTCGCCCGCTGCCGACGAACGGCGCCGCCGCCAAGCCCGCCGCCAAGCCCGAGCCCCCGAAGCCGACGCCGGCCGTGCGGCGCGCGCCCCCGCCGCCGCCCGCGGCATCCGACCGCGCCGCGATCGCCAAGCGCGCCGCCGCGGCGCCGCCCGCCGCCAAGCCGGCCGCCGCTGCTGCGCCGTCCGCGCAGGCCCCGGCCCAGCAGCCGTCGGCCTCCGGCGCGGCGCCCGCCGCACCGACCCCCGCGTCCGCCACACCCGACGGCGAGCCCGCCAAGCCGCAGCGCCCGACGCGCTCGTCGCTGTCCGGCGAGCGCGCGCCCGGGGCCGCCGGCCCCGGCGGCCGCCGCCGCGTCGTGATCGACTCGCAGGCCTCGCGCCGCACGCCCGGCCAGCAGCAGCAGCCGCCGCGCCGCCAGCGCCGCGGGCGCCGCCGCCGCGGCACGTACGACGACACCGTCGCGCCGCTGAACGAGGCCGCCGCGTCGCACACCGACCTCGTGCGGATCAACTCCGGCTCGACCGTCAAGGACATCGCCGAGTCGATGGGCGTACCCGTCCCGGAGATCATCAAGAAGCTCATGATGCTCGGCGAGATGGCGACGCTCACGCAGACGCTGTCCGACGAGGCGGTCGGCGTCCTGGCCGAGGAGTTCGGCAAGGAGGTCGAGATCGTCCACGCCGCCGACGAGGTCGAGTCCGAGCCCGTCTTCGAGGACGCCGAGGAGGATCTCGTCGACCGCCCGCCGGTCATCACGATCATGGGCCACGTCGACCACGGCAAGACGTCGCTGCTGGACGCGATCCGCTCGACGGAGGTCGTCGCCGGCGAGGCCGGCGGCATCACGCAGCACATCGGCGCCTACCAGGTGCACCACAACGGCAAGCTCGTGACGTTCCTCGACACGCCCGGCCACGAGGCCTTCACGGCCATGCGCGCCCGCGGCGCCCGCGTGACGGACATCGCCGTCATCGTCGTGGCGGCCGACGACGGCGTCAAGCCGCAGACCGACGAGGCGATCGACCACGCGAAGGCCGCCGACGTCCCGATCGTCGTCGCCGTCAACAAGATCGACAAGGAGGGCGCGGATCCGACCCGCGTCCGCACCGAGATGACCACGCGCGGGCTGCAACCCGTCGAGTGGGGCGGCGAGACGGAGTTCGTCGACGTGTCCGCGAAGTCGAAGGTCGGCCTCGAGGACCTGCTCGACACGCTGCAGGTCGTCGCCGAGGTCGAGGAGCTCAAGGCCAACCCGACCGCGCCGGCCTCCGGCGTCGTCGTCGAGTCCAAGCTCGACCCGGGCCGCGGCCCCGTGGTGACGGTGCTCATCCAGCGCGGCACGCTGCGCGTCGGCGACGCGCTCGTCGCGGGCGCCAACTGGGGGCGCGTCCGCGCGCTCAACGACTTCATCGGCGAGCGCGTCAAGGAGGCCCACCCGGGCGATCCGATCGAGGTCCTCGGCTTCGACGGGGTGCCCGAGGCGGGTGAGTACGTCCGCGCGGTCGAGAACGACCGCCGCGCCCGGCAGATCGCGCACGAGCGCGAGCAGCGCCTCAAGCAGGAGCAGCACGCGCGCCGCTCGGGCCGCAAGCGCTCGCTGGAGGACGTCTTCAAGTCGATCCAGGCGGGCGAGCTCAAGGAGCTCAACCTGCTCGTCAAGGCCGACGTCGCCGGTTCCGCCGAGGCGCTGCAGGACGAGATCGCCAAGCTGCCGCAGGACGAGGTCGCGGTGAACATCATCCGCAGCGGCGTCGGCGGCATCAACGAGTCCGACGTCATGCTCGCCGCGGCGTCCGACGCGATCATCATCGGGTTCAACGTCCGGCCCGTCGGCGACGCCCGCGCGGCGGCCGAGCGCGAGGGCGTCGAGGTCCGCAACTACTCCGTCATCTACAAGGTGCTCGACGAGCTGCGCGCGGCGATGGAGGGCATGCTCGAGCCCGACGAGGTCGAGGACTCGCTCGGTCACGTCGAGGTCCGCCAGATCTTCCGTGCGTCGAAGATCGGCGTCATCGCCGGCTCCTACGTCACCGACGGCAAGATCACCCGCGGCGCCCGCACCCGCATCGTCCGCGACGGCACGATCGTCTACGACGGCGAGATCGCATCGCTGCGGCGTGTCAGCGAGGACGTCCGCGAGGTCGCGGCCGGCTTCGAGTGCGGCATCGTGCTGCGCAACTTCCAGGACGTCAAGGAAGGCGACATCCTCGAGGTCTACGAGACGCGCAAGGTCGACCGCGCGCTCGCATAGGCAGCGCGATGCCGGGCGACGACGATGATGCGTATGTCGCCCTGCTGCTCGTGCATCTGCACTTCCCCGAGGCCGAGTCGCTGAAGGCCAAGCGCAAGGATCTGGCGTCCGTCAAGGCACAGCTGCGGGGCCGCATGGGCGTCGCCGTGGCCGAGGTCGGCCACCAGGACCTGTGGCAGCGGGCGACGCTCGCGGCGGCGCTGACGGGCGGCTCGCTCGGCGTGCTCGAGCACGCGACGGACCGCGTCGAGGAGTTCCTGCTCGGGCGATTCCCCGAGACCTGCCACATCGACAGAACCGTCGCTTCGTTCCGCGACGTATCGGGTTAGGATGCCCTCCGATCGGATGCGCCGCGTGGACGAGGCCGTCAGACAGGTGCTCACAGACGCGGTCGCCCAGGATCTGCAGGACCCACGAATCGGTTTCGTCACGATGACCAGTGTCAAGACCACCTCTGATCTTCGCCAGGCCCGCGTGTACGTCAGTGTCCTCGGCGACGAGGAACAGCGTGCCGCGACGCTTGCTGGGCTGAGGTCGGCGCACGGTGCGCTGCAGCGGCGCCTCGCGCGGGAGCTGCGGATGAAGCGCACCCCGACGCTCGAGTTCCTCTACGACGACACGACGGACCGCGCGATGCGCGTCGAGGAGCTCCTGGACCGGACCGCCGGCGAGACGCGTGCCGCGGACGGCGTCGCCGGCGAAGGCGAGGACGCGTGACGGTCAACGGGACGAGCGCGACGACCCGCGAGGAGGTCATCGGCGCGCTGCGCGGCGCCGAGCGCTTCGTGCTCGTGACGCACGAGAACCCCGACGGCGACGCGCTCGGCTCGCTCGTCGCGATGCAGGCGCTCATGCGCGCCCTGCACAAGGACAGCGTCATGTTCATCGGCCGCGACGAGTTCCCGCTGCCCTACGAGTACGGGTTCTTCGAGTTCGACGGGCTCGTCAGCGACATCCCGGCCGATCTCGGGCAGCGCACGATCGTGTTCCTGGACTGCGGCAACTCCGACCGCAACGCCGTCGAGGTCGGCGACGGGCCGATCCTCAACCTCGACCACCACCACGACAACACGCACTTCGGCACGATCAACCACGTCGTCGCGGGGGCCTCGTGCACGGCCGAGATCGTCTGGGACCTCATGCACGCGCTCGACGTTCCGCTGACCCTCCAGACCGCCGAGGCGCTCTACGTGGGCCTCGTGACCGACACCGGCCGGTTCATGTACGAGAACACCGGTCCGGCGGCACACGTCATGGCCGCCGACCTCATCGAGGCCGGCGTCGACGTCCACGACATCTACCGCCGCCTCTACGAGGGCATCCCCGAGCCCAAGCTCTCGCTCCTGACGCGGGGGCTGAGCCGCGTCCAGCGCTTCGACGACGGCCGCCTGACGCTCGCGCGCCTGACGCGCGAGGACTTCGCCGAGACGGGCGCCGAGGAGTCCTACACCGAGGGGATCATCGACCACCTGCGGGCGGTCGAGGGCACGAAGGTCGCGGCGCTCGCCCGCGAGCTCACCGACAGCGACAGGCGCGGTGCCTCGAAGGTCTCGCTGCGCGCCACCGACGGCGCGGTCGACGTCTCGCTCATCGCCCGCGCGCAGGGCGGCGGCGGCCATCGCCAGGCGGCGGGCTTCGCCACCTCGATGGCCCCCGACGAGCTCGTGACGTTCCTGCGCGACGCCGTCGCCGCGCAGCTCGACGGCTGATCTGCGTCGCTCAGGCGTCGACGGTGGCGGCCAGCGCGGCGGCCGCGACGCGCATGCGCTCGGCTGCGACCGTGCCGATCTCGCCCAGCCCCATGCCGCCGAGGACGCCGGCCGTCAGCTCGACGTGGCGCACGAGCCGCTCGACCGGGAACGCGCGCGCCGCGAGGACGCGACCGAGCCACGCGACCTGCTCGCCGCAGTCGACGGTGCCCGCGCGCGCATCCTCCAGCGCCCAGGCGAGCAGGTAGCGGCTGTCGTGGTCACACCACGCCTCGCCCGCCGGCCCGTAGCGCTCGAGGTCGTCGGGATAGACGTCGTAGTACAGCCCGCACAGCCGGCGCGCGGGCGCCCCGAGATCGACGCGCGTGCCGTCGGCGAGCTCGAAGGCCTCCGGCGGGCTGACGCCGCTGGGCGGGGCGGGCCGGCTCATGTCGCCACCACCTCGTAGGTATGCAGGTGATCGAGGCGCTCGAGCTTGATCGCGGCCTTCAGCGCCGGGCTGATGCGCCCGTGCGAGACCGCGTGGTCGGCGCTTCGCATGTACTGCTTGAACGCCTCGCGGCTGAGCCAGCGGCTGACCATGATGACCTCGCCGGCGTCGCGGTCGGAGTGCCAGACCTCGAGGTCGAGGAAGCCGTTCGCGCTGTCGACGAGGCCGGCGCGATGGCCGAAGGCGTCGAGCAGTTCGGGCACCAGCGCCTCCGGCAACCGCAGGCGGGACATGGAGATGTACATGCGCGGAGTCCTCGGCGCCTCAGGCGAAGGCGACCTGGTTGCGGCCGGATTCCTTGGCCTGATACAGGGCGTGGTCGACGTCGAGGCTCGCGCGGCGCTGGTCGCGGTGCCGGGGGGCCGTGACGCCGATGCTCACGGTCAGCGGCGGGGCCGTGAGCTCGCGCTCGACCTCCGCCCTGATCCGTTCGCCGATCTCCGCCGCGATGCCCGGCGCGGTCTCGGGCAGGAGCACGACGAACTCGTCGCCCCCGTAGCGCGCCGCGAAGTCGTCGGGTCGCAGCGCCCGCCGGATGCAGCCGGCGACGCCGACGAGCGCTCGATCGCCGGCATCGTGGCCGAAGCCGTCGTTGACGGCCTTGAAGCGGTCGACGTCGATCATGAGCAGCGCGGGCGGCGCGCTCTGCTCGGACGCGGTGAGCTCCTGGTAGCGGTCGTCGAACGCGCGGCGATTCCACAATTCCGTGAGCGGGTCGCGGAAGGCGATCTGCTCGAGCACGAACGCCCGACGCGCCTGGCCGCGCGCCGCGTCCGCCGCGGCCGCCGTGGTCTTCGTCAGTCGCGCCTCCATACCGTCCGTGACGTCGGGGGCGAAGAGCGCGCGCGTGAACTGCGCGCCGCCACCGCCGGTGATCGCGGGCGGCAGCTCGCCGGCGACCGCTTCGTCGGCCAGGCGCGCGGCGTGCTCGGTGAGCTCGAGGGTGTCGGCGGCGTACAGGACGCCGGCGCCGCGCCGCAGGATCGCGGGGACGCCCTGGCCGCCGACGATGAGCCGCACGCCGGGATCGGCCTCGCGCAGGGCCCGCAGCTGCCGCGCGAGCATCGCGGCGCCCAGCGGCATCGTGACGCCGAGCGCGACGGCGAGCGGATGGTGCTCCTCGACGAGTGCCAGGAGCGCGCTCATCGGCACGTCGGGGCCGAGGAAGCGCACGTCGAAGCCCGCGCCCTCGAGGACGTCGCACGCCATCCGCAGGCCGAGCACGTGGTGCTCGCCGTGAACGGCGGCGACGACGATCATGCTGTCCGCGCGCCGAGGGGTGCGCAGCAGGCTCGGATACAGCCGCGTGAGCACGTGGTGGCTCACGGCCGTCGCGAGATGCTCGTGCGCGATCGAGGCGACGCCACGCTCCCACATCACGCCGATCTCCCGCATCGCGGGAGCGATCACATGCGATTGGATCGCGGCGGCCGAAACCCCGTCGGCGAGCGCGCGGTCGACGACGTCAGCCGCCGCGAGCGGGTCGCCGACGCGCAACGTGTCGGCGTAGGCGCGCGCGAACGGGTCGACGACGACGTCGCCGCTGCGTCGCCCGGCACGCGTGGAAGGGGCACTCGACGAGGGCATCGGATTAACGTAGGGACGCGCGGACCCTCGCGCATCCGTAGAAATCCACCCGCCGGTGCGGTGTATCGACGGATTCGCCCGCGCGCAGGCGTGGCGCGGTGGGCGCGCACCGAGGACCACGCGGGCGGCGGCTGGCACCATGTCAGCTCCGCAGCGCGAACGAAGGATGAGGAGCCGATGGCCGAGCGCCACCAGACGGCGGTGCACGACGGCATCCTGCTCGTCGACAAGCCCGCCGGAAAGACCTCGCACGACATCGTCGCCGCCGTGCGGCGCCAGCACCGCGGACGGCGCGTCGGCCACGCCGGCACGCTGGACCCGTTCGCGACGGGCCTGCTGATCGTGCTCGTCGGTCGCGCGACGCGCATCCAGCGCCACCTCATGGGCCTGCCCAAGCGCTACGAGACGACGGCCCGCCTCGGCGCGACCTCGACGACCGGCGATCCCGAGGGAGAGATCGAGATCACCGGCCGGCTGCCGCCCGACCCGCCGCCGCTGCCGACGGGCGAGCTGCGCCAGCGCCCGCACGCCTACAGCGCGGTGAAGGTCGGCGGGCGGCGGGCCTACGAGCTCGCGCGGGCGGGGGAGGAGGTCGTCCTCGCCGAGCGACCGATCACGGTCCACCGCTTCGAGCAGCTCTGGCGCGAGGACGATCGCGCCGGATTCGTCATCGAGTGCTCGGCCGGGACGTACGTGCGCACGCTCATCGGCGACCTCGGCGACGCGTACTGCGAGACGCTGCGGCGCACGGGCATCGGGCCGTTCGACGTCGCCGACGCCGACCCCGGCCGGCTCATCGGGCTGCAGGAGGCGCTCGCCTTCCTGCCCGCCGTGCGCCTGGACGCCGACGACGCCCGCCGCGCCGGTCACGGCGTCGCGGTGACGGTCGCCGTCCCCGCGGGCGCCGGCGAGGTGCTGCTCGTCGACGACGCGGGCGCGATCGCCATCGCCGAGCAGCGGGACGGCGCGCTGAAGCCCGTCGTAGGCTTCCGCGCGTGAAGGTCACCCGCCTGCCCGACGTGCAGCCTCGCCCGCGCCGCGTGGCGGTCGGGACGTTCGACGGCGTCCACCTCGGCCACCGCGAGGTCATCGCCGGGGCCGACACGGTCCTGACGTTCGAGCCGCACCCGATCGCCGTCGTCTCGCCCGACGCCGCGCCGCGGCTGCTGACCGACACGCGGCGCAAGTCCGACCTGCTCGCCGCGCTCGGCGTCGAGGAGCTCGTCGTGATCCCGTTCGACCGCGAGTTCGCCGCACGCTCGGCGCAGCAGTTCCTCGACGAGGTGCTCGTCGGCGCGCTCGGCGCCACGCACGTGTCGGTGGGGGAGAACTTCCGCTTCGGCCACAAGGCGCTCGGCGACGCCGCCCTGCTGGCCGGCGACGACCGCTTCGAGACCCGCATCGTCCGGCTGCGCGAGGTCGACGGCGAGGTCGTGTCCTCGAGTCACATCCGCGGTCTCATCCTCGGCGGCGCCGTCGACTACGGCCGCCGGCTGCTCGGCGACCCGTTCACGATCTCCGGCGAGGTCGTCCACGGCGACGAGCGCGGCCGCGAGCTCGGCTATCCGACGGCCAACCTCGTCCCCGACCCGGCCTACGTGACGCCCGGGCACGGGGTCTATGCCGCCCGCGCCGTCACGCAGGACGGCGCGTCGCACGCGGCGGCCGTGAGCATCGGCGTCCGCCCGACGTTCGTCACCGGCCGTGGCGAGCTGATCGAGGCCTTCCTCCTGGATTTCGAGGGCGACCTCTACGAGAGCGATCTCGAGCTGGGGTTCCTCAAGCGCCTGCGCGGCGAGAAGCGCTTCGACTCCGTCGACGCGCTCCTCGACCAGATGGCGCTCGACGTCGAGACCGCCCGTGCGATCTGCGCCCGCCAGGCCTGACTGTTAGGGTTGCGCGTCGCATGGCACTGACCCAAGAACGCAAGCAGGAACTCATCAGCGAGTTCGGCGACAACGACCAGGACACGGGAAACACCCGCGTGCAGGTCGCGCTGCTCACCGAGCGCATCAACCAGCTGACCGAGCACCTCCGCTCCAACTCGAAGGACCACCACTCGCGCCGCGGGCTGCTCATGCTCGTCGGGCGCCGCCGCCGGCTGCTGAACTACTTCCAGAAGCACGATCTCGAGGGCTATCGCGCTCTGATCAAGGATCTCGGGCTTCGGCGGTGAGCATCATCGCCCCGGGGACGCCGTCCCCGGAGTTCACGCTGACGACGGAGGAGGGCGAGACCTTCACGCGCGAGGATCTCGCCGGCCAGACGACGGTGTTCGTCTTCTTCCCGGCCGCGTTCAGCTCGGTCTGCACCAATCAGTTCCAGATCTACCAGGAGGTCCTCGCGGACTTCGCCGCCCAGGGCGCGACGCTCTACGGCGTGTCCTGCGACCAGAGCGACAGCCAGACGGCCTTCCGCGAGTCGCTCAACGTGACGATCCCGATGCTGTCGGACTTCGAGCCCAAGGGCGCGATGACGAAGTCCTTCGGCGCCTACTTCGCACCCACCGGCGTGTCCAACCGCGCGCTCGTCATCGTCGGGCCCGACAAGGTCGTGCAGTGGTCCTGGATGGGCGAGCACCCGGGCATCCTGCCGGGGGCGAACCTCATCTTCGACGGCCTCGCCACCGGCGCTTCGTAGCCGGCCCCCGGCGGGCACCCGGTCGTACGGACACTTGACTAAGTGGACTAACCGGGCGTACCCTGCTGCTCATGGCCGATGATGTGACGATCCACGAGGCCAAGACGCATCTGTCCCGTCTCGTCCAGCGCGCCCACGCCGGCGAGGAGATCGTGATCAGGCGCGGCAAGGTCCCGATGGCAAAGCTCGTGCGCTACGACCCCGCCGACGCCGCGCGGAGTCCCGGCCGGTTGCGCGGGCAGATCGAGATGGCTCCAGATTTCGACGAGCTCGAGGGCGAGCTGGGCGATCTCTTCGGCATCGGCCGGTGAGGGCCGCCCTCGCGGACACCCACGCTCTGCTCTGGTGGCTCGCGGATGACCCGCGGCTGTCGGCCTCCGCGCGCGAGGTGATCGCCGAGGGCGACGTCAGGGTGCACTTCAGCGCGGCGAGCGTATGGGAAGCCTGCATCAAGGCCGCGCTCGGCAAGCTGGTGGTGACGGGGGACCTGCTCGAGGCGCTCGAGGCCGATCATTTCGTCGAGCTGCCGATCACCGCCCTCCACGCGCGCGAGGCAGCGCACCTGCCGCTCCTGCATCGCGACCCGTTCGACCGCATGATCGCCGCGCAGGCGCGGATCGAGGGCCTGACCGTGATCACCGCCGACGCCGCGGTCGGCCAGTACGGCGTACCGGTCCTCTGGTGACCGCGGCTCACTTCAGCAGCGCCGGGACGCGCTGCGCGCGGTGGTCGAAGATCTGCTCGATGTCGCGGCGCACGAGGCGGTGCGCCAGGGCGCCGACGGCGCCGAGCGGCAGCTCGTAGCGCACCACGTCGCGCATGAGCGTCCCGCCGGCGCCGTCGTCCACGAAGGTGTGGGTGTGATGCCAGAGGGCATAGGGGCCCTCGCGCTGCTCGTCGACGAAGCGGTGCGGCGGATCCCACTCCCTGATCTCGGTCAGCCAGCGCACCGGGACGCCGTGGACGCGCAGCCGGTAGCGCAGGAGCGTCCCCCGCGCCATGACGATCGGATCGGGCGTGAGCATCTTGAACCGCAGCAGCGGCGGGGTGATCGCCTCGAGGTTGCGGGCGTCGGCGAAGAACGCGAAGACGTCCTCGGGCCGGCCGGGGAGGCGCTGCTCGCGCTCGTAGACGTGGGGGGTCATGAAGGTGTCGCCTGAACGTTCATGCAGGGCTCTACGCTCACGTGGCGATGTCGGATCTGCGCAGTGCGTCGCCGCCCCCGCTGCTCGACGACGACCACGTCCGCGGCGACCCGGCCGGCACGCTCATCCTCTTCTACGCGGACTTCACCTGTCCGCGCTGCGCGCTGGCGCACGAGCGCCTGACCGCGGCCGGCGCCCACGTCGCCTTTCGCCACCTCGCGCTGCGGGCGAAGAGCGAGCGTGCGCTGCCGCTCGCCTACGCCGCCGAGGCCGCCGCCGCACAGGGCGCCTTCTGGGAGTTCTGCGACGCCCTCTATGCCGATCAGGGGCACCTCGACGACCCGCACCTGTGGGAGCGCGCGCGCGTGCTCGGCCTGGACCTCGCGCGCTTCGACGCCGACCGCCGCAGTCCCGCGACCGAGGCCCGCGTGCGGCGCGACGTGCGCGCCGCGCTGGCCGCCGGCGCGACGACGACGCCGATGTTGTTCTTCGGAGACAGCGGGCATTCCGGGGTGCCCGACGGGGGGCTGCTGACCGACCTGGGCTACGATGCGTAGGTTCGGATACAGAAGCCAAGCAAAGATGCAGGCGCGCCGACCGACGGGCGCCCCTAAGAGATAAGAGGACAATTTCATATGAGTACTGCCGAGACCCGAGTCTCCGTCGAGATCGCCGGATCCGAGATCTCCTTCGAGACGGGCAAGATGGCCAAGCAGGCCTCCGGCGCCGTCGTCGTCCGCCAGGGCGACACAGTGGTTCTGAGTACAGCGACCGCGGGCAACCTCCGCGATGTCGACTTCCTCCCGCTGACGGTGGATGTCGAGGAGCGCATGTACGCCGCAGGCAAGATCCCCGGCTCGTTCTTCAAGCGCGAGGGCCGCAGCACCGAGAAGGGCACGCTCGTCGCCCGCATGATCGACCGCCCGCTGCGCCCGCTGTTCCCCAAGGGCTGGCGCCGTGAGACGCAGCTCGTCTCGATGACGCTGAGCGTCGATCACGTGCACCCGTTCGACATCCTCGCGATGAACGGCGCCTCCGCGGCGCTGATGATCTCCGACATCCCCTACCCGATGCCGGTCGGCGCGGTGCGAATCGGCAAGGTCGACGGCAACTTCGTCGTCAACCCGACCGAGCAGGACACCTTCGAGAACTCCGATCTCGATCTCATCGTCGCCGGCACCGAGGACGCGATCCTCATGGTCGAGGCGGGCTGCAACGAGATCCCCGAGGCCGAGATCCTCGACGCGCTCGACATCGCGCACGGCGAGATCAAGAAGCTCTGCGCCCTCCAGCACGAGCTGCGCGAGCAGGCCGGCAAGGCGAAGATGGAGATCGAGGTGCCGCAGGTCGACGCGGGCCTCTACGCCGCCGTCCAGGAGTCGCACGGCGCGGCCCTCGACGAGGCGACGCAGATCTTCGACAAGACCGAGCGCCAGAACGAGAGCCACCGTGTCATGGAGGAGGCCGTCGCGGCCCACTCCGGTGACGCCGAGGACGCCGAGTACGCCGATCGCAAGGCCGCCGCGCAGATGGCGGTCGACAAGCTCGAGAAGACGCTCGTCCGCCAGCGCATCGCGATCCACAAGAAGCGCCCGGACGGCCGCTCGGAGAACGAGATCCGCCCGATCACGATCGAGGCCGGCCTGCTGCCGCGCGCCCACGGCTCCGCGCTGTTCACGCGCGGTCAGACGCAGGCGCTGTCGGTTGCCGCGCTCGGGACGCTGAAGGAGGAGATGCGTCTGGACACGCTCGGCCTCGAGACGAAGAAGTACTACTTCCACCACTACAACTTCCCGCCGTTCTCGGTCGGGGAGGCGGGCTTCATGCGCGGCCCCAAGCGCCGTGACATCGGCCACGGCGCGCTCGCCGAGCGCGCGCTGCTGGCGATGATCCCCTCGATCGAGGAGTTCCCGTACACGATTCGCGTCGTGTCGGACATCCTCGAGTCCAACGGCTCGTCGTCGATGGCGTCGGTCTGCGGATCGTCGCTGTCGCTGATGGACGCGGGCGTGCCGCTGAAGCGGCCGGTCGCGGGCATCGCAATGGGGCTCATCAAGGAGGGCGACGACTACATCGTCCTCACCGACATCGCCGGCGTCGAGGATCACCTCGGCGACATGGACTTCAAGGTCGCCGGCACGTCGGAGGGCATCACCGCCCTGCAGATGGACATCAAGATCACGGGCGTGACGTTCGACATCCTGCGCGACGCGCTGACGCAGGCGCTCGCGGCGCGGACGTTCATCCTCGGAGAGATGGCGAAGGTCATCGCCGAGCCGCGCGCGGAGCTCAGCGAGCACGCCCCGCGGATCATGACCGTCCACATCGACACGGACAAGATCGGCCTGCTCATCGGCAAGGGCGGCGAGACGATCCGCGGCCTGGCCGAGGAGTTCGAGTCCCAGATCGACGTCAACGACGAGGGCCAGGTGCTGATCTACTCGGCCAACGGCACGCTCGGCGAGGCGCTGGCCGAGCGCATCCGGTCGATGACCAAGGAGGTCGCGGTCGGCGACGAGTTCCCCGCCGCCAAGGTCGTCAAGACGACGACGTTCGGGGCGTTCATCGAGCTCGCCAAGGGCACCGACGGCCTGCTGCACATCTCCAACGTCAAGCCCGGCGAGCGCGTCGACACGGTCGAGGACGTGCTCAACAAGGGCGACGAGATCCACGTCCGCGTGGTCGAGGTCGACCGGGAGCGCGGCCGCATCGGCCTGCGCCTCGCGGCCGACCCGGACATCGCCGGCAAGACGGTCGAGGAGCTCGCGGCCGTCGGCGGCGGAGGCGGCGGCCCGCGCGGCCCGCGCCCCGAGCGCAGCAACGGCGGCGACCGCGGCGGGCGTGGCGGCGACCGCGGCGGCGACCGCGGACGGCGCGGCTCCGGCCGCCCGCGCCACGGCGATCCCGACCGGGGCTGACGCCCTGCCGGATCACCGGCTGACCGTCCTGGACTCCGGCGTCCGGGTCGTGACGGAGGCCATGCCCTCCGTGCGATCCGTGACGCTCGGGTTCTGGATCGCGACCGGCTCGGCGGCGGAGGACGCCGCCGAGGCCGGCCTGTCGCATCTCGTCGAGCACATGCTGTTCCGCGGCACCGACCGCTACGGCTCGCTCGAGATCGACCAGATCTTCGACACGATGGGCGCCGAGCTCAACGCGGGGACGGGGAAGGAGTCCACGTCCGTCTACGCCCGCGTCATCGACGACCACCTCCCGAAGGCGTTCGACGTCGTCGCGGACATGGTCTGGCGCCCGCGGCTGGACGCCGAGGACCTCGCCAACGAGCGCGAGATCGTCCTCGAGGAGATCGCGATGTACGAGGACGATCCGCAGGACCGGGTCTTCGACGTCCTCGGCGAGGCGATCTTCGGCGACCATCCGCTCGGCCGCGCGGTCATCGGCACCGCCGACGTCGTCGGCGCGACGACGGCCGCGGGTCTCGCCCGCTTCCACCAGGCGCACTACGCCGCGGGGGAGATCGTCATCGCCGCCGCGGGCTCGCTGGATCACGACGCGATCGTCGAGCTCGCCCGCGCGATCGACGTGCCCGGGCACGCCGCCGTGCCCGCGGTGCCCGACGTCCCCGAGGGCCTCGTGCCGCGCGTCCGCTTCCTGCGCAAGGAGACCGAGCAGTACCACCTGACGCTCGGCGGTCCCGGGCTCGCCCGCGACGACGAGCGCCGCTTCGCGCTGCGCGTCCTGGACAACATCCTCGGCGGCACGTCGTCGTCACGCCTCTTCCAGGAGATCCGCGAGGACCGCGGCCTGGCCTACAACGTGTTCTCGTTCCAGTCGCTCTACGCGCACAGCGGCCAGATCGGCCTGTACCTCGGCACGCGCCCCGACAACGTCGCGCCCGCGCTGCAGGTCGTCGCCGACGAGCTCGAGCGCCTGCGCACCGGCGGGGTGACGGTGGACGAGCTCGAGCGCTCCAAGGAGAACGTCAAGGGCCGCATCGTCCTGTCGCTGGAGTCCACGGCCGCGCGGATGAACCGGCTCGGCACGGCGGTCCTCAACGACATGCCGCTGCTGACCGTCGACGAGGTCGTCGAGCGCCTCGACGCCGTGACCGTGGCCGACGTCGCCGAGCTCACCGCCGAGCTGCTCGTCGCCGAACGGCTCAGCGCGGCGTGCGTCGGCACCGACGAGGACGTGTTCCGCCGCGGGATCGAGCCGCTCGGGCTCGCGGCCGGAGCGCGCGAGAGCGCGCTGTCGTAGCGAGGACATGCGATGAGCGCCGCCACCCACTCCCCGTCGAGCAACGGCGCGCTGTCGTGAGCCGGCTGCGCGTCGCCGTCGCGGGCGCGGCCGGGCGGATGGGGCAGGCGGTCGTCGCGGCCGTCGAGGGCGCCGGCGACCTCGAGCTCACCGGGAAGGCCGACCCGGCGCTCGGCGTCGCGCTCGCCGACGTCCTCGCCGACGCCGATGTCGTCGTTGACTTCACGCGGCCCGACACGGCACTCGCGAACGCGCTCGAATGCGTCGCCGCCGGCGTCCACGTCGTCATCGGGACGACGGGCTTCGACATCGAACCGCTGCGGGAAGCCACGGGAGCGAACGTCTTCATCGCCCCGAACTTCGCCATCAGCGCCGTGCTCATGATGCGCTTCGCCGCCGAGGCGTCGCACCACATGGCCAAGGCGGAGATCATCGAGCTGCATCACGACGGCAAGCTCGACGCGCCGTCCGGCACGGCCGCGCGGACGGCCGCGCTCATGGACGGCGAGGTGCCGATCCACTCCGTCCGCCTGCCGGGGCTCGTCGCTCACCAGGAGGTCATCTTCGGGGACGTCGGCCAGACGCTGACGATCCGCCAGGATTCGCTGACGCGCGAGTCGTTCATGCCCGGCGTGCTGATCGCCGTCCGCCGCGTGCCGCAGCTCACCGCGTCGCCGCTCGTCGGGCTCGAGCACCTGCTGTTCGCGTGACCGCCGGCATCACCGTCGCCGTGACCGATCACGCCGCCGAGCGCTTCCGCCAGCGCGTCGGGTCGCGGCTGGGCGGCTTCGACGTCAAGCCCGAGATCGCCGGGCGCGCGAGCGAGGCCTGGGCCGCCGGGCGCGTGAGCGAGACGCCGCCGCCGGGCGCCGGCGACGCCGCGGCGCGCGGGACGGTCTACGTCCGCGATCTCGTCGACCGCGGCGTGATCTTCGTCTGCCGCCACGACAAGGCGTCGCGTGAGCTGCTCGTCGTGACGCTCTGGGAGGACGAGCGCTACGGCTCCGCGCGCGTGGACCGGAGGTTCACGGACGCGCTGAAGGACTCAGACCCGGCGCTCGTGGACCCCGGCAGGCGCTGGCGCGAACGCCGCGACGCCTAGGGCGTGCGTCAGGCGCCGGCGGGGCCGGTCCGGGGCCGCCCTTGAGCTCGTCGAGGATGCGGAACAAATGCCTCGCGCCCGGCGCGACTCTCTGCGTCAGGCCTCCGCGAACCCGTAGCGCGCCTGTAGGCGCTTCAGCGGTCCCGGCGCCCACCAGTTCCACTCCCCGAACATGCCCATGAGGGCCGGCACGAGCAGCGCCCGGACGATCGTCGTGTCGACGATCACGGCGACCGCCTCGGCGAGCGAGATCTGCTTCATGAAGAACACCTTGCTCACGCCGAACGCGAGGAAGACGACGGCGATCGCCGCCGCAGCCGCCGTGATCACGCGGCCCGTCTTGCCGATCCCGACGGCGACCGCCTCCTCGTTGCCGACGCCACGGTCGTGCTGCTCCTTGATGCGCGCGAGCACGAGGACCGCGTAGTCCGTCGCGAGCGCGAACGTCACGGCGAAGAGGAACACGAGGCTCGTCACCTCGATCGCCGCCGGGCCGGTGTACGCGAACAGGCCGTCGAGCAGCCCCTCCTGGAACGCGGCGACGATGACCCCGAGCGAGGCACCGAGCGTCAGCGCGTTCATGACCAGCGTCTTGATCGGCAGCAGGATCGAGCCGGTCAGCGCGAACAGCAGCAGCAGCGTCGTCACGGCGATGATCGCGCCGACGAGCGGGAGATGGCCGACGAGGCTCGCCTTCTCGTCCATGAAGCGGGCGGTGTTGCCGGAGACGAGCAGCTCGCCTCCGCCGGGCGCGGGCTGGGCGCGGATCGCGTCGACGGCCCGCTGCACGCGGTCGTCGAGCGCGGGGTGGGCGGGCGTGAAGTTCGCGTACGCGGCCCGCGGCGAGACGCGGACGAACGGCGTGCCGCCGGCGAGGCCGTCGAGCGCTGCGACGCGCCGCTGCAACAGCGCGAGCTGCGCCGGGCTCGCGGCGCCGGTCACCGTGACGGTGACCGGGAACGACACGCCCCGCGAGTAGTGCGCGTCGATGTACGAGTTGACGGCATACGACGGCTGGCTCGGCGGGACGGCCTCGGCGCTCGGGCCGGTGAACTGCGTCGACAACAGCGGCGAGGCGGCCGCCAGCAGCAGCGCCGTGCAGCCGATCGCGACGAGCAGCGGGCGTCGCATGACGGCCTTGGCGAGCCGGTACCAGCCGCCGGAGACGTCGGACACCGCCGGCCCGCGCCGGATCGAGAGGGCGTTGATGCGGGTGCCGAGCAGCGCGAGCAGCGCCGGGATCACGAGGATCGCGATCACGGCCGAGAGCACGCCGACCGCGGCGCCCGCGGCGCCGATCGAGTACAGGAAGCGCTGGGGCATGAGGCACAGCGGAGCCAGCGCGGACGCGACCGTCAGGCCCGAGAACAGCACCGTCCGGCCCGCCGTCTGCACCGTGCGCCGGTGCGCCTCCCGCGTCGCCCCGCCGTGGCGGTCGAGCTCCTCGCGATAGCGTGAGACCATGAGCAGGCCGTAGTCGACGGCGAGGCCGAGGCTCAGCGCGGTGGCGATGTTCAGCGCGTACAGCGACGTGTCCACGACGCCCGACATGACGCGCAGCACGAGGTACGTCCCGAGGATCGAGATGACCCCGAGCAGCAGCGGGATGAGGGCCGCGATCGCGCCGCGGAAGACGAGCAGCAGGAGGATCGTGAGGATCGGGAACGCGATCAGCTCGGCCCGCGTGAGGTCCTTGCGCGTCTCGTCGTTGACCTCGTTGAAGCTCACGCCGAAGCCGCCCATGCCGACGTCGAGCGAGCTCTTGCCGATACGCCGGCTGGCATCCTCGGCGGCGAGGCCGCCGTCGCTCTCGATGTCCTGCGTCGAGAGGCTCGCGGTGACGATCAGCGACCTGCTGTCGCGCGCGAGCAGCGCGGCCCCCTCGCGCGGATCGCGCAGCGGGTTGACGACGTGCGCGACGAAGCGCGTGGCGGCGAGCGCGCGGGCGATGCGATCGACCTCGCGCCGCACCGCCGGCCTGGCGATGTCGAGCCGGCCGCCGTCGCGCTCGCGCACGAGCACGACGATCCCCGGGCTCGCGTCGTAGCCGAGCTCGTGATGCAGCAGCGCGGTCGCCCGCTCGCTCTGCGACGCGCTGTCGGTGAACCCCGCGGCCTTGAGGTGGTGCTCGACGTCGTAGCCCAGCCCGCCGGCGACGACGACGAACACGCCGACGAGCGCGAGCACGACCTTCGGGCGCTGCCAGGTGAGTTGCGCGATGCGGTCGAGCACGAGCAGCGGAGAGCCTACAGATTTGACGCAGTGTCAAACGTTGCGGACGAGGCGCCGCCGCGTTGATCCGCCGCGCGCCGCAGTCGCGCAGGCGCTGCTCGCCGGAGCGGATCGTCACCTCAGCCATCGGCCACGAGCTCGCGCAGCCGCGTATGGCGCCGGCGGGCGTCCGTGCGCCGCACGGCGATCGCGAGCGCGGCGCGCTCGCCGACGACGACGCAGACCTCCTGCGCGCGCGTGACGGCGGTGTAGACGAGGTTGCGCGTGAGCATGATGTGGTGGCCGCGGAAGATCGGCACGACGATCGCCCGCGCCTGCGAGCCCTGGGCCTTGTGGACCGTCGCGGCATAGGCGAGGCGCAGCGTGTCGAGGGCGTCGACCGGGAGCGACACGCGGCGGCCGTCCTCGCCGGCGAAGAGGACGCGATCGCGGTCGGGATCGTGGTGCAGCAGCACGCCGCGCTCGCCGTTGAAGAGGTCGTGCTCGTAGGAGTTGCGCGTCTGCATGACCTTGTCGCCGACGCGCAGCGACGTCCCGCCGATCCGTGCGCCGCCGGGGTTCAGCCGCGCCCGCAGCTCGGTGTTCAGCGCGTCGATGCCGAGCGGGCCCCTGCGCATCGGCGCGAGGACCTGGACGTCGGCGGCCGGGTCGAGGCCGTAGTGCGACGGCAGCCGCGTCGCCGCGAGCTCGCAGACCTCGTCGAAGATCGCCTGCGCGCCCTCGCGGTCGATGAGGAAGAAGTCGCGCACGTCGCCGTCGCGGGGCTGCGCCGGCGGCAGCTCGCCGGCGTTCATCGCGTGCGCGGCGCGGACGATCATCGAGCGCGCGGCCTGGCGGAAGACCTCCGTCAGGCGCGTCGCCGGGACGGCCCCGGAGTCGAGCAGGTCCTCGAGCACGCGGCCGGGTCCGACCGGCGCGAGCTGGTCGACGTCGCCGACGAGCAGGACGTGCGTGCGCGGGCCGACGGCGCCCAGCAGCGCCTCCGCGAGGTGGACGGAGAGCATCGACGCCTCATCGACGATCAGGACGTCGCAGCCCTCGATCGGATGGTGCGACCCGCGCGTGAAGCCCTCGCCGGGCGCCCATTCCAGCAGCCGGTGGATCGTCGTCGCCTCGGCGCCGGTGAGCTCGCTCAGCCGCCGCGCGGCCTTGCCGGTCGGGGCGCAGAGGCGCGCCGTGCGCCGCCGCGCCTTGAGCAGGTCGACGAGCGCGCGCATCGTCGCGCTCTTGCCGGTGCCGGGACCGCCGGTGAGGATCGAGAGCCGGTGCTCGAGCGCCTCGGTCACGCCGCGCCACTGGTCGTCGCTGGGGACGAAGGCCCCGGTCTGCGGGCGCTTGACGGCGCCGAGCTTCAGCTCCGGCTCGCCGTCGAGCAGCGCGCGCACGTGGCGCCCGAGGCGCTCCTCGACGGCGTGCAGCCGCGCCTCGGCGACGCTGCCGTCGTCCCCCTCGACGACGCGGCCGCGGGCGGCGAGCGCGTCGATCGCGTCGGACACGTCGCCGCCGCCGAGCAGGCGCTCGGCGCGCTCGGCGAGGTCGGCGCGGGGGAGATGGCAGTGGCCGTCGGTCTCCGCGAGCAGGAGGGCGTGCATGACGCCGGCCGCGAGGCGGTCGGGGGCATCCAGCGGCGTGTCGAGCGCGCGAGCGAGCGCGTCGGCGGTCGCGAAGCCGATGCCGTCGATCTCGCAGATCGCGTACGGCTCGCGCTGCAGCCGCGCGATCGAGCCGGCGCCGAAGTGGCGGGCGATCCGCGCTGCGGACGCGGCATCGACGCCGTGGGTGTCGAGAAAGAGCCGCAGCTCGCGCTGCTCGCGGCCCTCGCGCCAGGACTGCACCGCCGCGCCCAGCCGGCGCGGGCCGATGCCCGGCACGCTCGCGAGCGCGCGCTCGGGGTCGCGATCGATCTCCGCGAGCACCTCGCCGGCCCCGAAGCGCGCGACGAGCCCGGCGGCGCCCTGCGGCCCGACGTGCTTGATGCTCTCGAGGTAGGCCGCGACGGCGTGGTCGCTGACGGGCTCGAGGATCCGCGCGCGGATCACGGTGAACTGCCAGCCGTGGCGCGGGTGCTCGCGCCAGCCGCCGCCGACGGCGACCGACTCGCCGGCGTTGACGTGTGCCAGGGCGCCGACGAGCACGACCGCCTCGCCCTCGTCGCTCACGGCGTCGAGGATCGCGAAGTCCCCGTCGGGAGCGGCCCAGCGAGAGCCGATCACCTCGACGGTCAGCTCGGACGCCGTCGCGTCGCTCGGGGAGGCGTCCTGCGTGCGGGCCGTCATCGACCGAGTGTGGCACGCGCGACGGCGCCGTTGGTCGGGCGGGTCAGGCTGCCGGCGGGTCGGCTCCGGCACCCGCTTCGGACCCCGACCGCCCCGCCCGCGCGCGGGCGGTGTCGAAGGCCGACATGAGCTCCAGCCAGCCGGTGAACGCGACGCTGCCGAGGCCGTCGTCGAGCGTGCCGCGGATCGGATCGCCCGGGTGCTCGAGGACGACGGCGAGGCGAACGCGCCCGTCGTCAGGCACGGGTGCGTGGTCCGGCGGTCGCGACGCGCAGGGGGGCGAGCCAGTCCGGCGGCAGCGCCGTGGCACCGATCCGGCCCTGCCCCTCGGGCACGAGCCGGCGCGCGAGCCGCGCCGCGGGGCGCTGCGCGATGAAGGGCTCGAGATCGTCGAAGCACAGCAGCAGCGCGACGTTCGGCGCGATCTGGAAGTCGGCGGCGTTGAGCTCCTCGCCGTCGAGCAGGCCCTGCTCGATCCACGTGTCGAGCTGGTCAATCCGCGCGGGCAGCGCCGCGAGATCCTCCTCGCCGGCGCGGTCGGTCGCCCGGTGCCCGGCGGACGCCATGCGCGTGACGAACCGGCGCGTAGCGCGCTGTGCCGGCCGCATGACCGCGCTCTGATGGCGCATGATGCTGTCGAACGCCTGCGGGTCGCGCCGGGCGGCGCACCAGAAGATGCGCCGCGCCGCGTCCTGGAGCTCCTCGCCCCAGCGCTCGGCCTCGACGACCGCGCGGTAGCGCCCGGGGTCGGGCGGAAACAGCGGCGGCTGCGGCTCGAGCTCGTCGAGGGCGCGCGAGAGCTCGCGCGTGCCCTGGACGCGCCGGCCGTCGATCCGCAGCGCGGGCACGGTCATCATGTCGAAGCCGCGCGCGAGCAGGCCGAAGGCGTGCGGTCCCGCCAGCATGTGCGCGTCGCGATGCGCGAGCCCCTTGTGCTCGAGCATCAGCTGCGCCGACAGCGAAGGTGCCGATCCGCTGATCGTGTAGAGCTTTATCTTGTGTGCCACGTGGGTCACACCCCTGTCAGCTTCGTGTGCACGGTGCATGCCTTGTGAGCGCCGCCGTCGGATGAGGTGCAGTCGATCGTGCCACCGCCGCGCACGTGCCGGAACCTGCCCGTGCCGCCGAGGTACGTGACCGTTCCCGTGTAGGTGATGTCGGTGGGGCTGGTGGCGGCGAACGTCCCAGTGACCGTACCGTTTGTGGTGCCACGGTCGTAGTAATTCTTGAAACTCACCGCGATGGTCCCGTGGCCGGGGCTCGTGGGGGTCGCGACGGCGGTGCTGTGGTGCACACCGTCGCCGAACGGGGCCGGGCAGCCGACGAGGCCCAGGCTCTCGGCCGCCGGCGGGGTGCCCTGCGGCGGGCCCTGGACGTTGAGTTGCAGCGTGCAGGTGAAGTTCTTCGCGTGCTTGCGGTTCGCAGTGACGCCGGTGGCCGGAGCCAGGAGCAGGGCGGTCGTCGCCGTGAGAGCGGTGATGTGGATCCAGGTGCGTCGCATGTCGGTCTCCTCGGCCTCGGGTGGTGTGCGGCGAGCCTGCCCGAGCCCGCGTGCGCCGGCGACGTGGGAGGCACCCTGGACTTTTACGGCCGCGACCGGGGAGAATCGCGCGATGAGGTCGCCGTGACGCCGGCCGTGCTGCTCGAGCGCGGGGCGGAGATCGAACGGCTCGAGGGCGTGATCGCCGCCGCCGCCGACGGAGCCGGGTCCGTCGTGGCGCTGGAGGGCGAGGCGGGGATCGGCAAGACGGCGCTGCTCGCGCACGCCCGCCTGCGCGCCGGCGACGCCGGGCTGCGGGTGCTCGCGGCGCGCGGTGGCGAGCTCGAGCGCGACTTCGCCTATGGCGTCGTGCGACAGCTGTTCGACGCGGCGCTGGCGGACGCCGGGGATCCCGAGCGCCAGCGCTGGCTGGCGGGGTCGGCCGGTCTGGCCGCCGGCGTCGTGTCAGCCGCGCCGGCGGATCGTGACGCGCCGGGCTCCGATCCCGGCGCCGTGCTGCACGGGCTGTACTGGCTGACCGTGAACCTGTCCCTCTCCGCGCCGCTGCTGCTCGCGGTCGACGACGCGCACTGGGCCGACGACGGGTCGATCGCGTTTCTCTCTTACCTCGCGCGCCGCGTCGACGAGCTGGCGGTCGTGATCGTCTACGCCTCACGCGTCGGCGAGGGCGCCGGCGACGCGCTGCCGGCGGTCGCAGAGCCGGAGGTCGCGAGCATCGTCCTGCGGCCCGAGGCGCTCAGCGAGGCGGCAACCGCGCAGGTCGTCGGGGGGTGGCTCGGTGAGGCGGTCTCGGCGCGCTTCGCCCGCGCCTGTCACCGCGCCACCGGCGGCAATCCGTTCCTCCTCGGCGAGCTGCTGCGCGCGCTGCTGGCCGACGGCATCGTCCCCGACGACACGAGCACGGCCCGCGTCGAGCAGATCGCTCCGCGCACGATCTCCCGCGCGACGCTCGCGCGGCTGCGGCGGCTCGGGCCGGCGGCGAATGCGCTCGCGTTCGCGGTCGCGGTCCTCGGTTCCAAGGCCGAGCTGCGCCACGCCGCGGCGCTCGCCGAGCTCGATCACGAGACCGCCGCCGGGGCGGCGGACGCGCTCGCACGTGCTGCGATCCTGCGCGACGGCCGGCCGCTGGAGTTCATCCACCCGATCGTCCGCACGACGATCTACAGCGAGCTCGCGCCCGGCCGCCGGGGGACGAGTCACAAGCGCGCCGCGCGGCTGCTCGCCGACGACGGTGCCGGGGACGTCGCGCTCGCGCCGCATCTGCTCGCGAGCGAGCCGAGCGGGGATGCGTGGGTCGTGGAACGCCTGCGGACCGCCGCGCGCAGTGTGCTCGAGCAGGCGCCCGCCGCGACGTGCTCGTATCTCGAGCGCGCCCACCGGGAGCCCACGCCGCCCTCTGAGCGCCTGGCGGTGCTGCTCGAGCTCGGCGGCGCCGAGCTCTTCGCCGCCAGCGACGCCGACGGCAGTCGCTCGACCGCGGTCGGCCACCTGCGCGAGGTGCTCGACGGCGCGCCCGACGCCGCGACGCGCTTCGAGGCGGCGCGGCTGCTCGCCAGCGCGCTGACCCTGAGCGGCCGCATGGGCGAGGCCGTCGAGATGGGCCATGAGCTGCTCGCCGGCGCTCCCCCCGAGGACGAGGAGCTCATGCTGCGCCTGGAGGGTGAGCTCGCGCTCGTCGCGCAGTTCAACCCGGGCCAGGCGAAGGCGGCGCTGGAGCGGCTCGCGCGCTACCGCGGCCGGTTGACCGGTGCGACGCGGGGTGAGCGCCTCGTCCTGACGTGCCAGGCCTACGGTGCCGCTCACGGTGCGCAGTCGGCGACCGCCACCACGACGGCGGAGCTTGCGCGGCGGGCGCTGGCCGCGCACACGCTCGCCGACGAGCACCGGCCGGGGTCGGCGGCGTTCTACCTGGCGGTCTGGGCACTGATCTACTCCGACCGGCTCGACGAGGCCGAGGCGCAGTTCGACCGGGCGCTGGAGAACTGCCGCAGACGCGGCTGGAGCGGCGAGTTCGCCGGCGTCTCGGGAAGCCGCTGCCAGGTGTTCGTCAGGCAGGGGCGGCTGGCGGAGGCGGAGGCCGAGGCGCTGAGCCTGCTCCCGACGATCGGGCAGCGGACGCTCGCGCGAGCGATGCTGGCGTCGTGCCTGCTGCAGACGACGATCGAGCGGGCCGAGCCGCGTACCTGGGAGCCGCTGCTGCGCGAGCACGGGCTCGACGGGGAGGTCGCGGGGCGGCCCATGGGCGGCATGCTGCTCTACTCCCGCGGCCACCTGCGGCTCGCCGCCGGCAACGGGGCGGCGGCGCTGGCGGATTTCGAGCGGCTGTGGGTGCGCGACGAGCAGTCCGGTCAGCACACCCCGGCGATCCCCTCGCGCGCGCCGCAGGCGCTCGCGCACCTGCAGCTCGGCGACCGCGACCGTGCCCGCGGACTCGCGGCTGAGGCGCTCGAGCAGGCGCGGGCGTGGGACACGCCGACGGCGCTGGCGATCGCGCTGCGGGCGGCGGGCCTCGCGACCGGCGGCGCCGAGGGGATCGAGCTGCTGCAGGAGGCCGTGACGGCCACCGCGGGCTCATCGGCGCGCTACGAGCACGCCCGCTCGCAGACCGAGCTCGGCGCAGCGCTGCGGCGGGCCGGCCATCGCCGTGACGCCCGCCCGCCGCTGCGCGAGGGTCTGGACCTCGCCGACCGCTGCGGCGCGCTGCGGCTGGCGGCCAGGGCGCGGGAGGAGCTCATCGCGACCGGCGCGCGCCCCCGGCGCTCGGCGCTGCGGGGCCGCGACGCGCTCACGCCGAGCGAGCGCCGCGTCGCCAAGCTCGCCGCCGAGGGTCTGGGCAACCGTGAGATCGCGCAGGCGCTGTTCGTCACCCTGCGGACCGTCGAGGGGCACCTCACCCAGACCTACATGAAGCTCGACATCACGTCACGCGACCAGCTGGCTTCCGCGCTGGACTCGCCGACCGTCCGCGCTTGACGGTCCGGGCTGGTCTGTGTATATACACGTTTATGGCGGACGTCGTCGCAGAGGACCTCGAGCTGTGCCTGCGGATGCGCACGATGTGCGCCTGCAACCAGCTGCGCCGCTCGGCGCGCGGCATGACGCAGGTCTACGACGCGGGAATGGGGCCCGGGAGCCTGAAGGTCACGCAGATGCCGATCCTCGTCGGCCTCGGGGCGGGAGGCGACCAGCCGCTGACCTCGCTCGCGGAGGTCCTCGGGCTCGACCGCACGACGCTCACGCGCAACCTCCGGGTGCTCGAGGAGCGCGGGCTCGTCCGCACGGCGCCCGACGCGCACGACGCCCGCGTGCGGATCGTCTCGATCACGCCCGCCGGCGCCGAGGAGCTGTCGGCGGCGCTCGCGCGCTGGGAGCGCGTCCAGGCGCGCGTCGAGGACCGCTTCGGCGCGCAGCGCCTGCGGGCGCTCTACGACGAGCTCGATGCGCTCGCCGCGGCGGTCGCAGAGTGATCTTGTTTCGCACATATAGGTGCAGCTACACGCAAGTCATCCAGGGAGGACGGACATGGTCTCGCAGCTCGTTTCCGCCATCGCAGTGGGCGCGAGCGTCGCGCTCGCCGCGCTCGTCATCGCCGCCATCGCCTACGGCGCCCGCGCCGAGCGCGGGCGCGCGGCGCTGTGGATCGGCGGCGGCGCCGTCGCGGCCTGGTGCGGCCTGGCGTTCGTTCTCGCCCGGCGGGGGGTCTTCGAGACCGATCCGGACACGACGTTCGCCGCGATCGCGCCCGCGATCATCGTCCCGGTGATCGCCGGCTGCGCGCTGCTCGCGAGCGCGCGGGCACGGCGCATCATCGACCGCATCCCGCTGCACTGGCTCGTCGGCGCGCAGTTCTACCGCGTCGTCGGCGCGATCTTCCTCATCGCGTACCTCCAGGACGACATCCCCGGCGCGTTCGCGCTGCCGGCCGGGATCGGCGACGTCCTCGTCGGCCTCGCGGCGCCGTTCGCCGCGCTCGCGCTCGCGCGCCGCGGCGCCGAGCGCGCCTGGCCGCTCGTGACCGCCTGGTGCGCCATCGGGATCGCCGACCTCGTCGTCGCCGTGTCCTGCGGCTTTCTCAGCGCCCCGTCGTCGTTCCAGCAGCTCGCGCTCTCGCAGCCCAACGCCGCGATCACGAGCTACCCGCTGGTGCTCATCCCGGTATTCGCCGTGCCACTCTCGATCGTCCTGCATGTGTTCGTCCTGGCCGGTCTGCGCCCGCAGCGACAGCGGGTGGCGGGGGCGCGGATCGCCTGATCGGGGCTCACGGCCGCCCGGCGGCCGCGTCGGGCTCCGCCACCTCGGGTGCGATACTGGGGGCGTGCCCGGGCTCGGAGCCATCCTCACCGCGATCGTCACGCCGTTCGCCGGCGACGGCTCCGTCGACGAGCAGGCGTTCGTCGATCTCATGGCCCACCTCGCCGCCAACGGCTCGGACGGCTTCGTCGTGTGCGGCACGACCGGCGAGGCCGCGACGCTCGACGACGCCGAGCACCTGCGCGTCATCGAGCTCGCCGTGACGCACAAGCCGGCCGCCGCGACGATCGTCGCCGGCGTCGGGTCCAACGACACCCGCCACGCGATCATGCTCACGTCGCGCGCGTGCGAGCTCGGTGCCGACGCGCTGCTGTCGGTCAACCCGTACTACAACCGGCCCAACCGCCGCGGGATCGTCGCGCACTTCCGCGAGGTCAGCCGCGCCGCCGACCGGCCGATCGCGCTCTACAACATCCCGCAGCGCACCGGCTCGGACATGCCCAACGACCTGCTCGCCGAGCTCGCCCAGCTCGACCACGTCGACTACGTCAAGCAGGCCAACAACGACAACCTCGCGCCGGTCGACGGCCTCGGCATCTACGCCGGCAACGACGAGATCCTCGCCGCCGTGCTCGACATGGGCGAGCCGGGCGGGATCCTCACCGCGAGCCACGTCGTCGGGCCCGAGCTGCGCCGCATGGTCGACGAGCCCGGCGAGCGCGCGGCGATCCACGAGAGCCTGCTGCCGGTCTTCGCCGCGATGGGCGTCGCGCCCGCCGCGGTCACGAACAAGGCCGCGCTGAACCTCCTCGGCCACGCCGTCGGCGTGCCGCGCCTGCCATACGTCGAGGCCGACGAGCACGAGACCGCGACGATCCGGGCGATGCTCCAGGACCGCGGCCTGCTCGTGGGAGCCACGGCTTGAGCGGTTCCCTGCGCGTCCTTCCCCTCGGCGGCCTCGGGGAGATCGGCAAGAACATGACGGTCATCGAGTACGAGGACCGCATCGTCGTCGTCGACGTGGGGCTGCGGTTCCCGACGGCCGAGATGATGGGCATCGACCTCGTCCTGCCCGACTTCGCCTACCTGCGCGGGCGCGTGAGCGACATCGAGGCGATCGTCATCACGCACGGCCACGAGGACCACATCGGCTGCCTGCCGTTCCTCCTGCGCGAGCTCGGGACCGACGACGCCCCGCCGATCTACGGCGGCCCGCTGACGATGGCGATGGCGCGCTCCAAGCTCGACGAGCACAAGCTCGCGCGCGAGGTCCACGTCGAGGACGTCAGGTGCGGCGAGATCATCGAGGCCGGGCCGTTCGACCTCGAGCTCATCCACATGACACACTCGATCCCCGACGCCAGCGCCGTCGCGATCAAGACGGACCTCGGCACGATCCTCGTCACGGGCGACTACAAGTTCGATCAGACCCCGGTCGACGGCGTCCCGGCCGACGTCACGCGCCTGGCCGAGCTAGGCCGCGAGGGCCTGCTCCTGCTCTGCGGCGACTCGACGAACGCCGACCGCCCGGGCTTCGCCCCGAGCGAGAAGATCGCCGGGCCGAACCTCCGCGACGTCTTCAGCCGCTGCAGGGGCCGCATCGTCGTCACGTCGTTCGCGTCGAACATCCACCGCGTCCAGCAGGTCGTCGACGCCGCGGCCGCGCTCGATCGCAAGGTCGTGCTCGTCGGTCGCTCGATGAAGAAGAACACGAACATCGGCAAGTCGCTGGGGCACATCAAGATTCCCGACGGCCTCGTCATCGGCCCGCGCGAGATGTCCGACTTCCCCGACGAGCGCATCGTGATCATCTCGACCGGCTCCCAGGGCGAGCCGCTGAGCGCGCTGCGCCGGATGGCCCACCGCGACCACCCGCAGGTCGAGCTGCACGCCGGCGACACCGTCGTCTTCTCCGCCACGCCGATCCCCGGCAACGAGCGCGCCGTCAACGAGACGATCGACCGCCTCTACCACATCGGCTGCGACGTCATCACGACGAAGGACGCGCCGATCCACGCCTCCGGCCACGGCTATCAGGAGGAGATCAAGCTCATGCTCAACCTGACGCGGCCGAAGTACGTCATGCCCTTCCACGGCGACCACAAGCGCATCCACCTGCACGCCCAGCTCGCCGAGGCCGTCGGCGTCGCGCCGGAGAACATCTTCAAGGGCGAGAACGGGCTGCCGCTCGAGCTCGACGCCAAGGGCGCGCGCTGGGGCTCAAAGGTCCAGTCGGGGATGATCTTCGTCGACGGCGTCGACATCGGCGACGTGACCGACGTCGCTCTGCGCGACCGCCGCATGCTGTCCGCCGACGGCATCTTCGTCGTCGTCGCGACGATCTCCGAGCAGGACGGCAAGTCGGTCGCCGAGCCGGAGGTCATCTTCCGCGGCGTGCCGTTCGCCGACGAGGCCGACAAGCTGCTCGGCGAGCTGCGCGCAACGGTCGAGAACTCGCTCGCGCGCGCCGCCAACGAGGAGATCCGCGAGATCGACCTGCTCCAGGAGATCCTGCACGACGACCTCGCGGCGTTCGTCTACAACCGGCTCAGGCGCCGGCCGATGGTGCTGCCGGTCGTCGTCGAGGTGTAGGACCGCCGCCGCCGCCATGGGCCCTACGTCCCGTGGCGGCCCTCGCCCGCGTGGAAGCGCTCGGCGCCCGCGGCGGCGTCGGCGCGCAGCGACTCGAGACCGTGCTCGAACTCGTTGCGCATCGCATCCTCGAACCGGAGGCCGAGGCTCTCGTGCGCCGACAGGCGGTCGTGGCGCAGGCAGGTCTGCGGGAAGCGCGTGAGCGCCAGTGCGAGCTCCTCGGCCGCGGCGCGGCAGGTCCCGGCCGGCACGACGCGGTTGACGAGCCCCATCTCCAGCGCCTCGCGGGCGCCGACGGCGCGGCCGGTGAGGATCAGGTCCAGCGCGCGGCCGAGTCCGATCAGCCGCGGCAGGCGGACGGTGCCGCCGTCGATCAGCGGGACGCCCCAGCGCCGGCAGAAGACGCCGAGCACGGCGTCCTCGTCGGCGACGCGCAGGTCGCACCACAGCGCGAGCTCCAGGCCGCCCGCGACGGCGTGCCCGCGGATCGCTGCGACGACCGGCTTGGACAGCAGCATCCGGGTCGGGCCCATCGGCCCGTCGCCATCGGGCTCGACGCGGTTGGGATCGCCCGCGGCGACGCGCTTGAGGTCGGCGCCGGCGCAGAACGCCGGCCCGTCGCCGCAGAGCACAGCCGCGAGCGCCTCGTCGTCGGAGTCGAAGGCCCGGAACGCGTCGGCGAGCTCGAGCGCCGTGTCGCGATCGACGGCGTTTGAGACCTCGGGCCGCGACAGGACGACAGTCGTCACCGGGCCGCGGCGCTCGACGAGGACGGGCATCGGCCCAGTGTCCTACACGAGCGCGTCGGCCCAGCGCACGGCATCGCTGTAGGCGAGCGACATCGCCCCGCGCGCGTGGCCGGCGAGCGCGGGCGAGTCGAACTCCCCGCGCTCGAAGGCGATCGTCTTCGCCAGCGCCTTGCCCGCCACGCCCTCGTGCCCGGTGATCGCCAGCGCGATCTCCGACGAGAGCGGCAGGTCGTTGAGGATCTGCTCCATCGGGGCGCCGAGGACGGCGTCGAGGAGCGAGAACATTCCCGCGGTGAAGCCGTGCGCGGCGATCTCGTCGTCGTAGGGCTCGAGGATCAGCTCGCAGGTGCGCGCGCGCACGAGCGCCGTCGACAGCAGGACGTGCGGGCGCTGCTCGAGGCCCGACAGGACGAGCGCGACGGCCCACTGGCGCACCGCGCGCGTGCCGAGCAGCATGAGCGCCTCGCGGATCGACCCGACCGTGCGCGGCAGGCCGACGAACGCCGAGTTGACGTGGCGCAGGAGGCGGTAGCTCAGCGCGACGTCGCGCTTGATGATCTGCTCGAGCGCGTCGAAGTCGCCGCCGCGCAGCTGCAGCTGGCACAGCGCGCCGAGCGCCGCGCCGTGGCCGACCGGCATCGTCACCCCGGGGGCAAATGCCGGACGCTCGTAGAAGAGGCCCTGGAAGAGGTCGAAGCCCGCATCGCGGAAGACCTCGAACGCATCCTCGCTGTCGACGCCCTCGACGATCATGCGGCGGCCGGGGCCGCGCATGCGCTCGAGCTCGGCAAGCGTCTCGTGGTGGCCGAGGCGCAGGACGTCGAGCTTGACGTTGTCGACGAGGTCCAGCAGCGGCTCGGGCCCGGGGCGCCCGCCGGCGTCGCGCAGGACGACGCGAAAGCCCTGGGCGCGCAGGCGGCGCACGCGCGCGATGAGGTGGTCGTCGACGGGACCCCCGGCGGCGAGCTCGAGGACGACGGCGGCGGGGTCCAGCGGCAGGGGATCGTCGACCAGATGGTCGGGCGTGACGTCGACGTAGGCGGGGTGGCGGCCGGGGACGAGGTCCGCGGGCCAGGTCGGCGCCGCGGTGCCGCGCTCCTCGAAGACGAGCTCGTAGCCGACCGTACGCAGCGTCCGGTCGAGGACCGGACGCCGCGTCACGACCGGGAGGGATTCGGCTACGCGTTCCGGCGCGAGTGCGGGTGACAGCGCCATGCGGTGGTGATCGGCGCGGGCCGCGCGAACTTCAGCGCGCGTGCCACCTCGCCGCCCGGCGCCCTACGTCGCGGCGCTGCCCACGGGGCCCGGCTGCTCCACCGTCGCCGAGAGCGGGAGCACGACCTCGAAGCGCGTGCCGCGCGGCCGGCCGGCGCCGTTCATCGTCGGCGACTCGATCGAGACCGAGCCGCCGTGCGAGCCGGCGACCGCCTGCACGATCGAGAGGCCGAGCCCCGACGAGCCGCCGCGGTCGCCGACGCCGCGGACGAAGCGCTCGAAGACGCGCTCGCGCAGATCGGCCGGGATGCCGGGGCCGTCGTCCTCGACCGTCAGGCGCACCGCGCCGTCGACGCGCTCGACGGCGGCGTGCACGTGCGTCCCCGGCGGCGTGTGCCGGATCGCGTTCTCCATGAGGTTCAGCGCGAGGCGGTGCAGCTCGTCGCGGGCGCCGTCGACGATCGCGCGGCTGGAGTCGATCGACAGCTCGTGCTCGGCCGCGATCGCACCGACCTCGGCGGACGCCTCCACGAGCACCTGGCCGACGTCGGTCGGCGTATGCGGCGCGCGGCGCGCGGCGTCGTGACGGGCGAGCAGGAGCAGGTCGGCGACGAGCCGGCGCATGCGCCGCGAGGAGCGCAGCGCGGAATGCGCCGCCTCCCGCTGCTCGCCGTCGAGCGACTCGGCGAGCAGCTCGAGGTTCGCGAGGACGCTCGTCAGCGGCGTGCGCAGCTCGTGTGAGGCGTCGGCGACGAACTCGCGCTGGCGCGCGAGCGCGCCCTCGGTCTCCGCGCGCGAGGCATCGAGCGCCTGGAGCATCCCGCTGAGCGTCCGCGCAAGCTCCGCGACCTCGTCGTCGGCCTCGACGCTGGGGATCTCCTGGGCGGTGTCGCGCGTGCGCTCGATCTCGCGCGCCGTCGCGGTGAGCTCGGCGATCGGCGCCATCGCGCGGCGCGCGACGACGAGGCCCGCCCCCAGCGCCAGGCCGGCACCCATGAGCACGCCGATGATGAGGAAGACGCGCAGGCGCGCGACGGTCGCCTCGACGGGCGCCAGCGGGCGCGCGTACTGGACGTAGAAGCGAAACTGCGGGAGGGCGTCGAGGGTCTGCGGCAGCGCGCGCGTCTCGATCCGGTAGCCGTCCTTCTCGACCGTGCGGTTCTGCGGCGGCCCGAGGTTCTTCGCCCGCGCGGTGCTGTTGAAGACGTAGCCATGGACGTCGACGATGCGGATGATCGTGCCGGTGCCGGGCGTGAAGCCGTCGAGCTCGGGCGTGACGCCGACGAGGTGGTAGCGGCCCGTGCGCAGGTCCGCGTCGTAGTTGTCGTAGTGCAGCCGCGCGCCGAGGACGTTGGCGGCGCTGTCGACCTGCTCGTCGAAGTCCTGGTAGATGCGCTTGGACGTCAGCCCGCCGACGGCGCCCGCGAAGCCGCAGAGGATCACGAGCGTCAGCAGTGCGGATCCGCCGGCGAGCCGCCAGCGGATGGGCATCTGCCTAGGCGCGAAGAACGTAGCCTGCGCCGCGGATCGTATGGAGGAGACGCGGCTCATCGCCGGCTTCGAGCTTCCTTCTGAGGTTGGACACGAACACCTCGATGGTGTTCGTCGTGGCGAACGGATCGTAGCCCCAGACCTCCTCTAGGAGTCGCTGCCTGGGTACGACGATGCGCTCGTTGCGCATGAGGTATTCGAGCAGCTCGAACTCACGCTGCGTGAGCTCGATCTGGCGGCTGTCGCGCCGCACCTCGTGCGTGTCGGGGTTGAGCTGGAGGTCGCCGACGACGAGCGACGCGCTGCCGCGCGGCGGGCGCCGGCGCAGCAGCGCGCGCAGGCGCGCGAGCAGCTCCTGGCGCTCGAACGGCTTGACGAGGTAGTCGTCGGCGCCGGCGTCGAGGCCCTCGACGCGCGACTCGACGGCGTCGCGCGCGGTGAGCATGAGGATCGGGACGTCGCCGTTGGAACGCAGGCTGCGGGCAACGTCGATGCCGTCCATCTTCGGGAGGCCGAGATCGAGGACGACGAGGTCGGGGCTGAACTCGTGGGCGTCGGCGAGCGCGGCCTCCCCGTCGTAGCTCGCCCGCGCCTCGTAGCCCTCCATCCGCAGCGAGCGCAGGAGCACTTGGGCGATCTCGTGGTCGTCTTCGACGACGAGGACGCGGGGCGGGCGGTCTGTCATGACCCATCCAGGGTAGGGCCGCGGCTCAACACCGGCTTAACCGCCGCTCGGCGAGCCGGTTCTGCAACCGCCCGCCCGCCCGGTCGAGCAGGAGGGAGGAGGGCTCCGTCGAAGGTCATCGGCGGCCACCATGGCGACCGCCCGCAAGCCCGCATCGCGCCGTTCGGCGCCGAAGAAGCCCGTCTCCAAGCCGCGCGCCCGCGCGCAGCGGTCGTCGCTGCACGCCATGCGGGTGCCGCTGCTCGAGCAGCGCCATCTGGACCTCGTCGGCCTGGGCCTCGTCGCGCTCGGCGTCTTCCTCGCCTTCCCGATCTACCTCGGCTGGGACGGCGGCGCCGCCGGGCACGCCGCGACGCGCGGTGTCGCGTACCTCGTCGGCCAGGTCGGCTACGGGGTGCCCGCCGCCGTCGTCTGCGCCGGCGCGATCCTCGTCCTGCGCCCGGTGCTGCCCGCGGTGCGGCCGTTTCGCGCGGGCGCGCTGTGCCTCTTCGCCGCGCTGACGCTCGCCCTCGCCGCCGGCACGTTCGGGCTGGGCCCGCCCGGCCATCGCGCCGGCTACTGGGACGCGCCGTTCTTCGAGGCCCGCGGCGGGATCGCCGGCGACGCGCTGCTGTACGCCGTCGCGACGGCATTCTCGACGATCGGGGCGCACATCCTCGCGGTCTTCCTCTTCGTCGCCGGCGTCCTGCTGCTGACGGGCGCGACGGTCTCCGGGGTCCTGCGCGCGACCGGCTCGACGCTCGCCGACACGACGCGCGTGCTGAGCCGCGCCGTCCCGGCTCGCCCGGTCCGCGCGCCGCGCGAGCCGGTCGTCGCCCCCGAGGAGCCCGCACCCCCGCCACGCCGCGAGCCCGTGCGCCCGCCCGAGCCCGACGAGGGCCAGGTCATCGTGCGCGCGACGCACGTCGAGGCACCGTCGCTGGACGGCGCGACGCGCTACCCGGACCTCTTCGGCGAGGCGATCGACGAGGCCGATCTCGTCCTCGACGACGACCTCGAAGCCGGCGATCTCCCCGCGCCCGCGCTCGAGCCCGACGAGGACGACGCGGTGCCCGCGCCCGACGCGACCGCCGCCCCGAAGCGCGTCCAGCGCGCGCTGAAGCCGTCCGACCTCACGCCGCAGGGCCGCCTGCGCGGGACGGTCACCGACGACCCCGGCTTCCAGTGGCGGCTGCCGAGCCACAAGCTCCTGCGCCGCTCGACCGCCGAGCAGACCCGCCCGGACACCGCCGGCCAGGAGAAGACGGCGGCCCGGCTCGTCGAGGCGCTCGGCCATTTCGGCGTCCAGGCGACGATCGTCGGCACCGTCGCGGGCCCGCACATCACGCGCTTCGAGCTGCGCCTCGCGCCCGGGATCAAGATGAGCAAGGTCGCCCAGCTCAAGGACGACCTCGCCTACGCGCTGGCGGCGACCGACATCCGCATCCTCGCGCCGATCCCCGGCAAGACCGCCGTCGGCGTTGAGGTCCCCAACGCGCGCCGCCGGATCGTCCAGCTCGGCGACGTCCTGCAGGACGCACCGCCCGGCTGGTCGCCGCTGACGATCTGGCTCGGCAAGGACGTCGCGGGCAAGGCGATCGGCGCCGACCTCGCGAAGATGCCGCACCTGCTCGTCGCGGGCACGACCGGCGCCGGCAAGTCGGCCTGCATCAACGCGATGCTCTCGAGCGTCCTGCTCAACGCGACGCCGCACGACCTGCGCCTCGTCCTCATCGATCCCAAGCAGGTCGAGCTCAACCACTACGAGTCGATCCCGCACCTGCTGACGCCCGTGATCACGAGCCCGCGGATGGCCGCCAACGCGCTGCAGAACCTCGTCCGCGAGATGGAGCAGCGCTACTCGATCATGTCGCTCGCCAAGACGCGCTCGCTCGTCGAGCTCAACCGCTCCCGCGAGCAGCGCGGCGACCCGGCGCTGCCGTACATCCTCTGCGTCATCGACGAGCTCGCCGACCTGATGATGGTCGCGCCGGCCGACGTCGAGGACTCGATCATCCGCCTCGCCCAGAAGGCGCGCGCGGTCGGCATCCACCTCGTGCTCGCGACGCAGTCCCCGCGCGTGGACGTCATCACGGGCATGATCAAGGCCAACGTCCCGTCGCGGATCGCCTTCAGCGTGTCCTCGCAGACGGACTCGCGCGTCATCCTCGACCAGAACGGCGCCGAGTCGCTGCTCGGCCAGGGCGACATGCTCTTCTCGCCGGTCGGGACGTCGCGGCTGCAGCGCATCCAGGGCGCCTACATCGACGAGCCGCAGATCGAGGCGCTGACGAGCTTCTGGCGCAAGCAGGGCGAGCCGGAGATGCGCGAGGACCTGCTCGAGGAGGTCGAGTCCGAGGACGCGACGATCGCCGGGCTCGCCGAGGACGAGCTCAGCCCCGACGAGGACCCGCTGCTGGAGGACGCGATCCGGCTCGTCGTCGAGATGGGGACGGCCTCGACATCGATGCTCCAGCGGCGCCTGCGGCTCGGCTACACGCGCGCGGGGCGGCTCATCGACATGCTCGAGCGGCGCAACGTCATCTCCGGCTACGAGGGCTCCAAGCCGCGGCAGGTGCTCGTCGGCGCGGGCGACGTCGACCGCTTCGTCGCGAACCTCCGCGAGCGCGACGCCGGACCGGCGGCGAAGGCGACGGACGCGGTGATCGAGGCCGCCGAGCCCGCCCCGGTCCCCGAGTAGCCTCTCGGAAGTGGGCGACCACTAATGCCTGATATCGGGGCCACCCTGCGCGAGGCGCGCATGCGCGCGCGGATCGACGTCTCGGAGGTCGAGGCCCAGACGAAGATCCGCGCGAAGTACCTGCGCGCGCTCGAGAACGAGGAATGGGACCTGCTCCCGGGCCCGACCTACGTCAAGAGCTTCCTGCGCACGTACGCCGAGGCGCTGGACCTCGACGCCAAGCTGCTCGTCGACGAGTACAAGCTGCGCCACGAGCGCCTCAGCGAGGTCGAGCTGCAGCCGATCAACGCCGCCGCACCCGGCCGCGAGCGACGCCGGACCGGGCCGGTCGTCCCGCCGGGCGTCGTCATCACGCTGATCCTCATCCTGCTCGTCGTCGCGCTGTACTCGCTCGGCTCCTGTGGCAAGGACAACCCGCCCGCGGCCGACCAGCCCGCGACGACGACGGCGGCCGCGACGACGCCGGCCGCCGCGAAGCCGCCGGCCGCCAACCCGCCGGTCGCCGAGCGGCCGCTGACGATCCGCCTGCAGATCATCGGCACCGGGACGGTCAACGTCTGCCTGAAGGCCGGCGACCGCACGCTCGTCAACGGCGCGACGCTCGGCGCCGGCGACCGCACGGCGACGTTTCGCTCCAAGCGCTTCCGCCTGACGCTCGGCAACAACAACGCGCTCCTGCGCATCAACGGCAAGAACCGGCGCGTCGCGCCTTCGTCGACGCCCATCGGCCTGCAGATCACGCCTGCCGGCGGGCGCCAGCCGCTGTCGGCGGCGAAGCGGCCCGTCTGCCGATGACCGTCCGCGCGGGCATCGTCGTCACCGGCACGGAGGTCCTCACCGGGCGGGTGTCGGACCGCAACGGGCCCTGGCTGTCGGAGCGCCTGCTCGAGCTCGGCGCCGACGTCGTCGGGATCGCCGTCGTCGGCGACCGCCCGGGCGACATCCTGCGGGCGCTGCGCTTCCTCGCCGCCGAGGACTGCGCGCTGGTCGTGACGAGCGGCGGGCTCGGGCCGACGGCCGACGACCTCACGGCGGTCGTCGTGGGCGAGTTCCAGGGCCGCGAGATGGTGCTCGACGAGGCGCTGGAGGGACGGATCGCGGAGATCCTGCGGCCGCTCATGGCGCGCTGGCCCGACCTCGATCCCGACGCCGTGCTCGCGTCCAACCGCAAGCAGGCCGTCATCCCGGCGGGCGCCACGATCCTCGAGCCGGTCGGGACCGCGCCCGGGCTGGTCGTCGCGCCGGCGGAGGGACTCTGCGCCGCCGGACCCGCGGTCGTCGTCCTGCCCGGGCCGCCGCGCGAGCTGCAGCCGATGTGGGCGACCGCGGCGCAGACCGAGCTCGTCCGCGCCGCGCTGCGCGACGCCGTCGTCTACCGGCGGGCGATGCTGCGGCTGTTCGGCATCCCGGAGTCGGAGATCGCCGCGACGCTGCGCGCGGGCGAGGCGGCCGGAATCGCGCTCGAGCGCCTGGAGATCACGACCTGCCTGCGCCGCGGCGAGGTCGAGGTCGTCACGCGCTACGAGCCGGACGCCGAGCTCGTCTACGAGCAGTTCGCGGCGCTCGTCCGCGAGCGCCACCCGGGCACGCTGTTCTCCGACGACGGGACGACCGTCGACGAGCAGGTCTTCGACCTCCTGCGCGCCGCGCGCGAGACGATCGCCGTCGCCGAGTCCTGCACCGGCGGACTGGTGTGCGCCCGCCTGACGGAGCGCGCAGGCGCGTCGGAGGTCGTCCGCGGCGGGCTCGTCGTCTACTCCAACGCGGCGAAGGTCGCGCTGGCGGGCGTCGATCAGGCCGTGATCGCGGCGCACGGGGCCGTGTCGCGGGAGGTCGCCGAGGCGCTGGCCGACGGCGCCTGGGAGCGGCTGGACGCCGACGTCGGCGTGGGGGTGACCGGCATCGCGGGCCCGGGCGGCGGGACGCAGGACAAGCCGGTCGGCCTCGTCTGGCTGTCCGTCGCCCATCGCGACGGGCGGCGCCTGACGCGCTCGGTGAGCATTCCCGGCGGGCGCGCCGACATCCGCGATCGCTCGACGACGATCGCGCTGCACCTCGTGCGGCGCCTGCTGCGCGCCGGGCTGGACTGAGCAGATGCGCCTCTTCGTCGGGCTCGAGCTGCCGGCAGGCGTGCGGGCGGCGCTGGCGGCCTGGGGTGACGCCGTCGCCGCGCCCGTCATGCGCCGTACGCCGGCGGAGAACCTCCACGTGACGCTGGCGTTCCTCGGGACGCGCGCGGCGGCGGACGTCGCGGCCGTGACCGCCGTGCTGGAGGCGGTCGCGCGCCCCGTCGGCGAGTTGGCGGTCGACGCTCCGCTGTGGCTGCCGCGCAAGCGCCCCGGCGTGCTGACCGTCGCACTGCGGGCGGGCCCGGAGCTCGCCGCGCTGCACGCCGACCTGCTCGCGGGGCTCACGGAGGCGATCGGCTTCGAGCCCGAGCGGCGGCCGCTGCGCCCGCACGTCACGGTCGCGCGCGCGCCCCGCGGCGAGCACCTCTACGCGACCGAGCTGCCGCCGCCGCCGGCGCGCACGTTCGCACCCGAGGCGCTCGTGCTCTACCACTCGCACACGGGCGCCGGCGGCGCGCGCCACGAGGCGCTCGCGCGGGTGGCGGGGTAGCTCAGCGGCCGTAGAAGAGGAAGCGCTCGGCGCGCCAGGCGCCGAAGAACTTCGCCTTGTACCGCGCGTTGCACTGCGCGATGTGGGGACCGTCCGGGTTGCGCATGAGGCAGATGCAGTCGCGCTGGACCGGGCCGAGCCGGGCCGGGCTGTTGCTCGGGTCGCTCACGGGCAGCTTGTCGGTGAGATCGGCCATCGTGCCCCTGTGATCGGCAGCCCGTGCGCCATACAGCACATGGTCACCCACCCGGTGGACGGATGAGCGATTGACGGCGGCACACGTTCTGCGCGCTTTTGTGACGAACGCGTGTAGCGCTGTCACAGGGAAGGGAACTAGCGTTCGGTTCCGTCCGGTCCCCCTCGTACCGTGCACACCTCTTCCGTACGCAGAAAGGCTCGTAGACCATGGCGCTCAGCGACACCGAGAAGGCCGCAAAGGCCCGCAACGAAGCCCTCCAGGGCGCGCTCACGCAGATCGAGCGCGAGTTCGGCAAGGGCACGGTCATGCGCATGGGCGACGAGGGCGCGCAGGTCAAGGTCAACGCGATCCCGACCGGTGCGCTGTCGCTCGACCTCGCGCTCGGGATCGGCGGCATGCCGCGCGGGCGCATCGTCGAGGTCTTCGGCCCGGAGTCCTCGGGCAAGACGACGCTCGTCTACCACGTCCTCGCCGAGGCCCAGAAGCTCGGCGGCGTCTGCGCCTTCATCGACGCCGAGCACGCGATGGACCCGCTCTACGCGCGGCAGATCGGCGTCGACATCGACGAGCTGCTCGTCTCCCAGCCCGACTACGGCGAGCAGGCGCTCGAGGTGGCCGACATGCTCGTGCGCTCGGGCGCCGTCGACATCGTCGCGATCGACTCCGTCGCCGCGCTGACGCCGCGCTCGGAGCTCGAGGGCCAGATGGGCGACCAGACCGTCGGCCTGCAGGCGCGGATGATGAGCCAGGCGATGCGCAAGCTCGCCGGCAACCTCAACCGCGCGCAGACGCTCTGCCTCTTCACGAACCAGATCCGCGAGAAGGTCGGCGTGATGTTCGGCTCGCCCGAGACGCAGCCCGGTGGTCGCGCGCTGAAGTTCTATGCCTCCCAGCGCCTGGACATCCGGCGCATCGAGACGCTGAAGGACGGCACCGAGGCCGTCGGCAACCGCGTGCGCGTGAAGGTCGTCAAGAACAAGGTCGCGGCACCGTTCCGTCAGGCCGAGTTCGACATCGAGTTCGGCAAGGGCATCTCGACGTCCGGCTGCATCCTCGACCTCGGGATCGAGCACAACATCGTCGCCAAGTCGGGCTCGTTCTTCTCCTACAACGGGGAGCGCCTGGGCCAGGGGCGCAACAACGCCAAGGGCTTCCTCGACGAGCACGAGGTCATCGCCAAGGAGATCGAGGGCAAGATCTACACGGCGCTCGGGATCGGCAAGGACCTCGTCGTGCCGATCGAGCACGACCCGGACGCACCCCCGGTGGCGGCGATCGCCGACGCCGTCGCGGCGGCGTAGACCGGGCGCGCGGGGTGGAGGCCGACCCTCCGGCCACGCTCGATCCGCAACGCCGGCTCGAGCACGCGCTCAGGCTCGCGTATGGCCACCTCGGCAAGCGCGATCGGACGGCGGCGCAGGTCCGGCGCCACCTCGCCGGCCGGGGCGTCGAGGACGACGCGATCGAGCAGGCGGTCGCGGAGCTCGTGCGGCTCGGCTACCTCGACGACGAGCGCTTCGCGCAGGTGTTCGCCGAGGACCGCCGGGCGCTCGACGGCTGGGGCCCCGAGCGCATCGAGCGCGGGCTGCTCGCCGCCGGCGTGGAAGGCGAGCTCGTCGCAGCTGCGATCGGCGTGCGCGACGCGGGCCAGGAGCTCGGCGCGGCGCTGGAGCTTCTGCGCCGCCGCTTCCGCGAGGTCCCGGCGAACGAACGCGAGCGCGAGCGTGCGCTCGGCGTCCTCGTGCGCAAGGGCTACGACCTCGAGCTCGCCTACGACGCGGTGCGGGCCTTCGAGCGCGCGGGCGTGAGCTGAGCGCACCCGGCGCGTCAGTCGCGCAGCGAGCGGCGCAGCTCGTCGGACCGGAGCTTGCCGATCGCGTTGCGCGGCAGGGCGTCGGTGAAGATCACGTCCCGCGGGTGCTTGTACGCGGCCAGCCGGCCGTCGAAGAGGGCCTTGACGTCGTCGGCGCTCAGCGCCCCGGGACGCTGGAGCACGACGAACGCGACCGGCACCTCGCCGAGCTCGCCGTCCGCACGCCCGATCACGGCGGACTCCGCGATCTGCGGGCAGTCGGCGAGCACCGACTCGACGTCGGCGGGGAAGACGTTGCAGCTCCCGACGATGATCACCTCCTTGATGCGGCCCGCGATGCTGAGCACCCCGTCGGCATCGAGCGAGCCGATGTCCCCGGTGCGCAACCAGCCGTCCTCGTGGAAGGCCTCGCGCGTCGCCTCCGGGTTGCGCCAGTACTCGGGCATGACGGTCGGCCCCTGCACGAGCACCTCGCCCTCGTCCCCGGTCGCAACCGGCGCGCCGTCCGGGGCGGCGATCCGCACCCGGCAGTGCGGCGCCGGCCTGCCCGCCGTGGCGCGCAGCCGGCGCGCGTCGTCGAGCGGCACGATCGTCACCACCGGCATCGCCTCCGTGAGGCCGTAGTCCTGCAGCACGGGCACGCCGCGCGCAGACCAGGGCGCGAGCGCGTCCTCGCGCACGGTCGTCGAGCCGGTGATCACGCAGCGCAGGTGCGACAGATCGGTGGCGTCCCAGCGCGGGTCGCCGACCAGCGCCTTCGTCATCGCGGGCGTCGAGATCGCGAGCGTGATCGCGCGGCGTTCGATCGCCGCGAGCGTCGCGCCGGGGTCGAACTCGCGCAGGATCGTCACCGCGGCCCCGGCGGCCAGCGCGGGCGTCGTGAGGATGTTCAGCCCGCCGGTGTTGAACAGCGGGGCGTTGGTCAGGACCTCGTCCGCGGCGTCGATGCCGACCGCCGCGGCGACGTTCAGCGCGTTGTAGTGCAGCATCTCGTGGGTCAGCACCGCGCCCTTGGTCGGCCCCGTCGTGCCCGACGTGTTGATGATCGCCAGGGGTGTGCGCAGCGTGCGACCGGGGTCGCAGCCCAGCTGCGGCGCGCCCGCCAGCAGGGTGGGCAGCTCGCCGAACGCGATGATCCGCAGGTGCAGCGAACCCTCGGCCTCGCCGGCGGTCCGCGCGAGCTCGTCCTCGGCGAGCAGCGCCTTGGGCTCGGTGTTGGCGAGGACGACCTCGAGCTCCGGGGCCGGCATGCGCGCGCTCAGCGGGACGAGGATCGCTCCCAGGCGCGCGCACGCGAACAGCAGGTCGAGCAGCTCGGGGGCATTGTGTCCGAGGTACGCGACCCGGTCGCCCGCCGCGATGCCCTCCCGGTCGGCGAGCGCACCGGCGAGCCGCCCGACCCGCTGCTCCAGCTCGCCATAGCTGATCCGCTGATCCTCGAAGCGAATCGCGAGCGCGTCGGGGCGCCGCCGCGCCCACCCGGCGATCCAGGTCGAGATCTCCTCTGCCGTGAGCACGGCGCCAAGCGTATTCGGGCACGCGAGAAGCCCGGTGGCGCGCCCGGACGGTTGTGCCGCTACGGGCGTGGTGCAATCATCATCAGCAGTCGGACCGAGCCCGCACAGGGCGACAGAAATCGCAGCATCTGAGCGTAGTTCTGACACCAGGCAGCTTCCACGACGGCCCCAGAGAGCACGACCGCGGGCAACGATTCGCCCGCACCACACACACACACACACTTCTTCGACCCAGTTGCATCCGTCCTCGTAGCCAGGCCTCCTCGCGGAGCCTGCTGTCGCTCGCCGCACGCCCGGTCCGACCCCTGACATCGAGTGCAACCGCGCGGGCCCGGAGCCCTCATCCGGGCGGCACGGGGAGAGGAACGGCCATGGAGTTGATCGTTGCAGCGGCGATCGTCGCGGGGGCGATCGCGTTCGCGTTCGGCTCCCGGCGCCGCCACGTGTCGCCCAGCGCCGACGCTCCCGCCGGCGTGGAAGAGCTGGCCCGCATCGAGCAGCGTGCGAGCATGCGCGCCGAGGAGCTCGACCGCCGCGCGCGCGAGCTCGACGACCAGACACGCGCGATCGAGGCCGAGCGCGAGCAGCTCGCCCGCCGCTGTCGCGAGCACGAGGAGGCGCTCGAGCGGATCTCCGGCCTCAGCGCCGGCCAGGCGAAGGACCGCCTGATGACGCAGATCACCGACCAGGTGCGCCACGAGTGCGCGCGCCACATCCGCCAGATCGAGGAGGAGACCAAGCGCGACGCCGAGCGGCGCGTGCGCTCGATCCTCTCGGTCGCGATGCAGCGCCTCGCCGGGAGCCATGCCGCCGAGACGACGGTCTCCGTCGTGCAGCTGCCGTCCGACGACATGAAGGGCCGCATCATCGGTCGCGAGGGCCGCAACATCCGCGCGCTGGAGAACCTCACCGGCGTCGACTTCATCATCGACGACACGCCGAGCGCGGTCGTCCTGTCGGCCTTCGACGGAGTCCGGCGCGAGATCGCCCGCATGACGCTCGAGAAGCTCCTCGCCGACGGCCGCATCCACCCGGCCCGCATCGAGGAGGCCTACTACCAGGCGAAGTCCCAGCTCGAGGAGCACCTCCAGCAGGCGGGGGAGGACGCCGCCTTCCAGTCCGGCGTCCAGGGCCTCCACGTCGAGATCGTCCGCACGCTCGGCCGGCTGAAGTTCCGCACGAGCTACGGCCAGAACGTCCTCGCGCACTCGATCGAGTGCGCCCAGCTCGCGGCGATGATGGCCGACGAGCTCGGGGCCGGCCCGAAGACCGCCGCGCGCGCGGCGCTCCTGCACGACATCGGCAAGGCCGTCTCGCACGAGGTCGAGGGTCCGCACGCGCTCGTCGGGGGCGACATGGCGCGCCGCCACGGCGAGTCGGAGGCCGTCGCGCACGCGATGGAGGCCCACCACAACGAGGTCGAGCCGCAGACCGTGGAGGCCGTCATCGTCCAGGCCGCCGACGCGCTCTCGGGCGCGCGCCCGGGCGCGCGCGGGGAGTCGCTGGAGTCCTACGTCAAGCGCCTGCGCGAGCTCGAGCTGATCGCGTCGCGCCACGCCGGCGTCGAGAAGGTCTACGCGATGCAGGCCGGCCGCGAGATCCGCGTGATCGTCGAGCCGACGGCGATCGACGACGACGCCGCGATGCTCCTCTCGCGCGAGATCGCGCGGGAGATCGAGCGCGAGCTGGAGTACCCCGGGCAGATCAAGGTCACGGTCATCCGCGAGTCGCGGGCGGTCGAGTTCGCGAAGTAGCCGCCGGCCCGGCCCGCGCGGCCACTACCCTTCGCCATCGCATGAAGCGCTACCACGTCACGACGTTCGGCTGCCAGATGAACGAGCACGACTCCGAGCGGATGAAGGGCATGCTCGAGACGCTCGGCTACGGCGAGGCAGCGGCCCCCGAGGACGCCGACGTCATCCTCTTCAACACCTGCTCGATCCGCGAGAAGGCCGACAGTCGCTTCGTCGCCCACCTCGGCCACGCCAAGCGCCTCAAGCGCGAGGATCCGGAGCGGATCATCGGCGTCGGCGGCTGCTGGGCGCAGTCCGTCAAGGACGAGGTCTTCGCGCGCTTCCCGTTCGTCGACGTCGCGTTCGGGCCGGGGCAGGTCCACAAGCTCGCGGAGTTCCTCACGTCGGACTCGCTCACCGCGCAGGGCTTCTTCGAGTTCGAGGGCTTCACCGGCCGTCTGCCCGACAAGCGCTCGCGCGAGTTCCAGGCCTGGGTGCAGATCTCCGTCGGCTGCAACATGCGCTGCTCGTACTGCATCGTCCCCTCGACGCGCGGGCGCGAGGTCAGCCGGCCGGCCGCCGAGCTCGTCGCCGAGGTCCGGCGCCTCGCGGCCGACGGCGTGCGCGAGGTCACGCTGCTGGGCCAGAACGTCAACTCCTACGGGCGCGACCTGCGTCCGCAGCCGGTCTCATTCGCGTCCCTGCTGGCGCAGGTCGACGCGATCGACGGCATCGAGCGCATCCGCTACACGAGCCCGCATCCGAAGGACATGCGCGAGGACGTCATCCGCGCGCACGCCGACCTGCCGTCCGTCTGCGAGCACATCCACCTGCCGCTGCAGTCGGGCTCCTCACCGATCCTCAAGGCGATGCGCCGCACGTACACCCGCGAGCGCTACCTCGATCGCGTCGCGCTCATCCGCGAGCACGTGCCGGACGCCGCGATCACGACGGACATCATCGTCGGCTTCCCGGGGGAGACCGAGGAGGACTTCGCGCAGACGCTGTCGGTGTGCGAGGAGGTCGGCTACGACGGCGCGTTCACGTTCGTCTTCTCGCCGCGGCGGGAGACCGAGGCCGCGCTGCTGACCGAGGGCCTCGTCGATCAGGCGGTCAAGGTCGAGCGCATGCAGCGCCTCGTCGAGGTTGTCCAGCGGCGCGCCGCCGAGCGCGCGCAGCGCTTCGTCGGGCGTGAGCTCGAGGTGCTCGTCGAGGGCGGTTCGCGCACCGATCCGACGCGGCTGCGCGGGCGCTCGCGCCACAACAAGGCCGTGAACTTCAGCGGCGCCGCGGCGCCCGGGGAGCTCGTCGCCGTGCGGATCACGGGCGCGACGAGCCAGACGCTCACCGGCGAGCTGTCGCCGGTCGCCGCGACCAGCGCACGGTAGCCGTCCGCCGGCGGGTACGGGGCGGCGCGGGCGGCAGCTGCGGCGCTGCGGAGCTGAAGCGCAGGCGGTCGCCGAGGCCGGCACCGGTGAAGGACGTCACGATCTCCTCCTGGCGCGGGTCGGCGCAGATGAGGATCCCGAGCTGGGCGCCGCCGGCTCGGCAGCGCGCGTCCTCGCGGAGGAAGAGCTCGAGCGCCGCCTCGTGGATCGCCGTGAGCTCGCGCAGGTCGACGAGGATCTGCGCCCCCGGCATCGCGCTCGCGTCCTCGATGGCGAATTGCAGGCACATCGCCGCGTGCGCGTCGATCTCCCCCTGCGCGTCGAGCTCTGCGATGACCCAGCGCGGTCGCATGCGTCCTGGTCGGCTCTCCCGGTCGAGAAGGTGACTCCCGGGGATCGCCGGCACCCGCGCGTGGCGCGCAACTCTCCGCTGCTGTGCAAGCGCCGCGCCCGCCGGTCTCTGACGTCGCGGTGCCACATTCACGGTAGCACTCCGTCCGCCCGGCGTGCGAACATGTGTTCGTGCGCTGGAACAACCTCACGATCGGCGAGGACGCGGGGACGCGACTGCCGGGCTATCGCGACCCCGCCGTGATCCGCCGCTTCGACGCGCCCGAGGCGCTCGACATGCGCTTCTACGAGATCCACGCGAAGTCCGCGCTCAACCGCGTGCCGAAGGCGTCGAAGATGCCGTTTCGCTGGACGATCAACCCGTATCGGGGCTGCAGCCATGCGTGCATTTATTGTGTCTGGCCAGATACGCCGGTGCTTATGGGCGACGGGCGGCACAAACCGATCAGGAAGCTCCGCGTCGGTGACGACATCTACGGCACGGTGCGCGACGGTCGCTATCGCCGCTATGCGCGAACCAAGGTGCTCGCTCACTGGTCGACACTGAAGCCGGCGTATCGGGTTGTGCTGGAGGACGGGACCGAACTGATCGCGAGCGGCGACCATCGATTCCTGTCGCGACGCGGCTGGAAACACGTAATCGGCTCACAGGGAGGTCCGGACCAGCGCCCGTATCTCACCGCCGGGAGCGAGTTGCTCGGAACCGGCGGATTCGCGGCCGGTCCAGTGCAGTCAGACGACTACGAGCGCGGATACCTCTGCGGCATCATCCGTGGCGACGGGGCTCGTGGCGCACGCGTGTACGAGCGGCGCAACGGGCGACCGTGGACAGCTCACAGCTTCCGACCAGCCCTTGCCGACAACGAGGCGCTCGATCGAGCGGAGCGCTATCTCTTCGGGTTCGGCGTCTACACAGCGGCTTTCGTGTTCTCCGCGGGGTCCGAGCGCAGGAGACCGATGCGGGCGATCCGAACCGGCGCGCGCGCCCGATGCGCACGGATCACTGAGCTCATTCGCTGGCCGCTGAGCCCCAGCGACGAGTGGCGGAAGGGGTTTCTCGCCGGCATCTTCGACGCCGAGGGTTCGGGCGACGGAGTGATCCGCGTCTACAACACCGACGAGACGATCCTCGGTTGGGTCGAGGCGTGCATGGCCCACTTGGGGTTCCACACGGTCCGCGACGGACCGACCCCCACGGGCTGCTGCGCGATGCGCGTGCGCGGCGGCCTGCGCGAGCGCCTGCGCTTCTTTCACACCGTCGACCCCGCGATCCGGCGCAAGCTCCACATCGACGGGACGGCGCTGAAGTCCGACGCCCGGACGGCGGTCGTCGCGATCGAGCCGCTCGCGACGGCGATGCGCCTCTACGACATCACGACCGGCACGGGCGACTTCATCGCCAACGGGGTCGTGAGCCACAACTGCTTTGCGCGGCCGACGCACACGTACCTCGACTTCGACGCGGGCCGCGACTTCGAGCGCGAGATCGTCGTGAAGGTCAACGTGCCCGAGGTCGTGCGCGCAGAACTGGCGCGGCCGTCGTGGAAGGGCGAGCACGTCGCGCTGGGGACGAACACCGACCCCTACCAGTGGGTCGAATCGCGCTACAGGCTCATGCCGGGGATCTGGGAGGCGATGCGCGATGCGCGCAATCCGTGCTCGATCCTCACGAAGTCGCCGCTGCTGCTGCGCGACCTCGACCTCATGAAGCAGATCGCGGCGGTGACCGACATCCACGCGAACCTCTCGATCCCGACGCTCGACGCAAAGGCCTGGCGTGCGACGGAGCCGCACACGCCACATCCGCGGGCGCGGCTGGAGGCGGTCGCCGAGCTCAACCGCGCGGGCATCCCCTGCGGCGTGCTGATCGCGCCGCTCATGCCCGGCATCAACGATGCGCCCGAGCAGGTCGAGCCGCTGCTGGAGGCGGCCGCCGCCGCGGGCGCCACCGGGATCGGCGGGATCGCGCTGCACCTGCGCGGTGAGGTCCGGCAGATCTATCTCGACTGGTTGCGGTCCTACCGTCCCGATCTCGTGCCGTTGTACGAGGAGCTCTACGCGCGCGGGGCCTACGCGCCGGAGGCTGAGCGCCGGCGACTGGCGGAGCTCGTGCGGCGCGAGGAGGGATCGACGTGGCCGAGCCGCTTCGGCAGCCGTGCCGACATCGAGCCCGGGGCGGCGCCGCGCCGCGGGGCGACGGCGCCCGAGGGGGTGCAGACCTCGCTCTTCTGAAGCGCGAGCTAGCGCTTGTCCATCTGGCCGCGCTCGAACTGGTCGGCGACCCTCGCGCCGCCGGAGCGGCGCGTGACGACCGCGGCCGTCTCCGGGGCGAGGCCGCCGAGGAGCGCGCCGAGCTTCAGCCCGACCGGCGCGACGTCGATCTCGCCGCGGTCGCGCTCGATGGCGCGCAGCGTCGCGTCGGCCACCTGCTCGGGCGTCTTCGTGCCGACGCCGAAGGGGAGCTTGACGTTCGCGTCGGCGAACATCCCGGCGTCGCGGATGAAGCCGGGGAAGATCGACGAGACGCCGACGCCGGTCCCGTGCAGCTCCGCCCGCAGCGCGCCCGCAAAGCCGCGCAGGCCGAACTTCGTGGCGTTGTAGAGCGAGCTGCCGGCCGTCGCGGTCTTGCCCGCGAGCGAGGACATGAAGACGACGTGGCCCGTGCCGCGCGCGACCATCTGCGGTGTCAGGGCGTGGGCGAGCAGGATCGGGGCGTGGAGGTTGACGGTCAGCGCGCGCGCGATCTGGTCGTCGCTGTAGGTCTCCAGGCGCCCGGACGCGGGCAGGCCGGCGTTCGCGACGAGGATGTCGGCATCGGCGTGCGCCGCGGCGAGCGCGCGGACGGCGTCCAGGTCGGAGAGGTCGGCGGGCGCGACCTCACCGCCGATCTCGCCGGCGAGCGCGACGAGGACGTCGCCGCGGCGCCCGGACAGCACGACGTGCGCGCCGGCGGCCGCGAGACGGTGGGCGATCGCGTGCCCGAGCCCGCCCGTGGCACCGGTCAGCAGGACCTTCTTTCCCGAGACGTTCACGCCGGGAAGACTGCCACGGTCGCCGTGAACCCATGGAGGAAGCTCTCGCCGCCGACCGGGCCGATCTCCCCGGCGGCGAAGAAGCCGGCCGTCGGGATCGCGCCGAGCTCGTGCGTGAGCGCGGTGGCGTCATGGTCGGCGACGCCGAACATCCCGCGGCCGCGGCCGTTGCAGGTGAACATCAGCGCGCCCGCGGCGTGGTCGGATCCGAGCGCCTGGCGGCGCAGGCCCAGCGCCTCGCGCAGGTCGCGGTCGGCGGAGGCCGCGTCACGCGCGTGCACCCGCACGACCTGGCCGGAGGAGATCGGCGCTCCGACGGCGATCGTGCCGTGCTCGGGGTCGCCGCCGAGGACGCTGCGCACGAGGAAGTCGCCGTGCAGGTAGTCGGGCTGGCCCTGCTCGACGACGATCCCCAGCAGCATCCCGTCGGCGAGGCTCTCGCGCTCGGCCTCGCCGAGCTCCTCGATGACCGTCCGCAGCGCGGCGAGCGCCGGGCGCCCGGCAAGCTCCTGGATGATCCGGCCCTCGCCGGCGGTGATCGTCAGCTCGGGGCCGATCGGCGTCGCGCCCTGCGAGACGCACGGCAGCATCTCGATGCCGTCGAAGCGCACGCCGATCGCGCCGCCGGAGACGACCTCCTCACCGAGGAAGAGCGCCGCCTGGCCGCGCAGCGTCCGCGCGCTGGAGATGCCGCCGAGCACCGGGACGCCGGGCGCGCGGTCGTGCAGTTCCGCAAGCACGGCGTCGGTCGGGAAGGAGTACGGGTCGGGCAGGAGGATCGCGCCGGCCGCGCCGCGCAGATCGGGCACGCCGGAGACCGACAGCCCGTCCTCGACCTCGGTCACCTCGGCGTGGAACGTCGAGACCTCGCCGTCCTCGAAGGACGCCGCCCAGACCGTCACCGCGGTGCCGCCCTCGATCTCGCGGCCGGCGCCGACCACGCCGCCCGCGCCGCAGCCGATGAGCACGCCGGGAGCCAGTTCCTCGTGCACGCCCTCGAGCGTCGCCTCCGGGGCCGCGAGGTGCGTGCCGGAGGCGAACACGACCACGAGGTCGATGTCCGCGCCGTCCATGTCCGCGGCCACCTTGGCGGCCGCCTCGACCGCTCCCGCATGGGGGTCCGCAGCGGTCGACAGACCGCAGGCGATTCGCACGCTCATCGCACGATGACGATACTCGCCGCCCGTCGCGGGCCGCGCATACTTGACGTGATGCCCGTGCGCGTCCTCGCCCTCTTCGGCCCCACGGCCGTCGGCAAGACCGACGTCGCGCTCGCGCTCGCCGACCGCCTGCGCGCGCGCGGCGAGCGCCCGGTCGCCGTGTCGGCGGACGCGCTGCAGGTCTATCGCGGCCTGGAGATCCTCACCGGCGTTCCGGCGCCCGAGCAGCGCGCGCGGCTCGAGCACCGGCTCGTCTCGTTCCTGCCCGTCGATGCGCGCTTCTCGGTCGCCGAGTACGCCGCGCTCGCGCACGCCGAGATCGACGGGCTGCTGGAGCGGGGCGCCGCGCCGATCGTCGTCGGCGGCACCGGCCTGTACCTGCGTGCCGCGCTCGCCGAGCTCGCGCTGCGCCCGCCGCCACCGCCCGGGGTCCGCGAGCGGATCGCCGCCGAGATGGTGCAGCGCGGCCCCGAGGCGCTGCACGCGCAGCTCGCCGCGGCCGCGCCCTGGGCGGCAGCGGCGATCGGCGCCCGCGACCGCCACCGCATCGTGCGCGCGCTCGAACTGCACGAGCAGGGCGCGCTCCGGCGACCCGACGGCCCCAGCCGCCTGTGGACCTCCGACACGCGCCACCCGACCCGCCTCGTCGGCCTCGTCCGCGACCGCGACGAGCTCTACGCCCGCATCGAGGCGCGCGTCGACGCGATGGTCGCGGCCGGCGTGCAGGACGAGGTCCGGCGCGCCGACGCGGCCGGCGCGTCGCAGACCGCGCGCGTCGCGCTCGGCTTCGACGAGCTCCTGCGCGGCGACGTCGACGCGATGAAGCAGCGCACGCGCCACTTCGCGCGCCGGCAGCTCACATGGCTGCGCAAGCTGCCCGACGTCGAGCTCGTGGACGCCGGCGGCCGGACGCCGGAGGAGATCGCGGCCGCCATAGACTCCGCGCCCGGATGACCCCCTTCGAGAAGTGGCAGGCGCTGGGCAACGACTACCTCATCTTCGAGGAGCGGGCCCTGCCGTTCGAGCTCACGCCGGCGCGCATCGAGCGCATCTGCGACGTCCACACCGGAGCCGGCTCGGACGGCATCCTCCTGCTCTCCGAGCCCGGCGACCCGAGCTTCGTCGCGCACCTGCGGATCTTCAACCCCGACGGCTCGGAGTCCGGGCTGTCGGGCAACGGCGCGCGCGAGGCGGTGCTGTACCTGCGCCGCAGCGGCTGGACGGACCGCGACCGCTTCTCGATCCAGACAGCCGCCGGCGAGATCCGGCCGCACATCACCGGCCCGGACACCTGCACGCTCGACATGGGCCGGGCGCGGATAACGTCGGAGGACTTCCCGGCCGGCGACACGCGCGACGGCGCCGGCACGCTCGACTCGGGCGACCGCACCTGGGCCTTCCAGCACGTCAACGTCGGCAACCCGCAGTGCGCGATCCGCGTCGCCGACGAGGCCGAGCTCGACGGCCTCGACCTGCCGGCGATCGGCCCGGCGATCGAGCACGATGCGCAGTTCCCGAATCGCACGAACGTCTCATGGTTCACCGAGCTCGCGCCGGGCGTCATCCGCGCGCGGATCTTCGAGCGCGGCGTGGGGGAGACGATGTCCTCCGGCACCGGCGCCAGCGGCGCCGCGATCGCCTACGTCCTGCGCGGCGGCGACAGCCCCGTCACCGTGCGCCTCGACGGCGGCGAGCTGCGCGTCGACGTCGGCGAGGACCTGCACTTCGATCTGACCGGCTGGGCGCGCCCCGTCTACCGCGGCGTGCTCGACGACGACTTCCGCAAGGAACTGGAGAACCTGTGAAGCCCAGCAAGCGCCTGGATCTCATCCCGCCGTACCTCTTCGCCGAGCTCGAGCGCAAGATCGCCGCCAAGCGCGCGGCGGGCATCGACGTGATCTCGCTCGGCATCGGCGACCCCGACCGCCCGACGCCGGCGCTGATCGTCGAGGCGATGGCAGAGGCGATCACCGAGCCCGAGACGCACCGCTACCCCTCCAACCGGGGGCGTCAGGACTTCCGCGAAGCGGTCTCGGACTTCTACATGCGCCGCTTCGACGTCGAACTGGACCCGGCGACGGAGATCATGCCGGCGATCGGCGCGAAGGAGTGCATCTTCAACCTCAACCTCGCCTTCCTGGACCCCGGCGACGCCGCGCTGAGCGCCGACCCCGGCTACCCGGTCTACACCGGCGGCCCGCTCATGGCGGGCGCCGATCCCGTGCTCATGCCGTTGCTGCCCGAGCGCCATTTCACGCCCGACCTGTCGGCGATCTCCGCGGCCGACGCCGCGCGCGCGAAGCTCATGTTCTTCAACTACCCGAACAACCCGACCGGCGCCGTCGTGCGCCCGGGGTTCTTCGAGGAGGTCGTCGAGTTCGCCGCCGCCAACGACGTCCTCGCCGTCCACGACAACGCCTACTCGGAGACCGTCTACGACGGCTACCGCGCGCCCTCGTTCCTCGCGACGCCCGGCGCCAAGGACGTCGGCGTCGAGGTCTTCTCGTGGTCGAAGGGCTACAACATGACCGGCTGGCGCTGCGCGGCGATCGTCGGCAACGCCGAGGCGATCGCGCACTACTGGCGGCTGAAGACGAACATCGACTCCGGGCTCTTCGAAGCCGTCCAGCTCGCCGGCATCGCCGCCCTGAGCCCGGACGCCGACGGCGACAAGAAGGAGATGAACGCGCTCTACACGCGCCGCCGCGACCTCATGGTCGACGCGCTGCGCGGCATCGGCGTCGAGGTCACGCCGCCGAAGGCCACGATCTACCTCTGGGCACCCGTCCCCGCCGGCTTCGACAGCGCGGCCGCCTACTGCGAGCACGTGCTCGAGGAGGCGGCGGTCGTCATCTCCCCGGGCGGGGCCTACGGGCCCAACGGCGAGGGCTTCTTCCGCATCTCGCTCACGACGCCCGACGACCGGCTGCTGGAGGCCGTCGAACGGCTGGGGCGCCTGGCCGGCTGAGGCCCGCGTGCGCTACTGCGGCATCGACGTCTCGGCCACGCCGGGCAACCAGCAGCTCTGCACGCTGCACGAGCGGCGCGACAGCGAGGGCGGCGTCGAGCTGATCGCGACGTTCTATGACCCGGGGACCGTCGACGCCGTCGTCCGGACGGTGCTCGGCTTCGGCGGCGAGGCGGTGGCGGCGGTCGACGCGCCGTCCGGCCACCGCCTCGACCTGCTCGCGCCCGGCGCGCCGATGCGCGAGCAGCTCGGCCTCCCGCAGGGGCGCTTCGAGCGCCACCGCGTCTGCGACGCGCTGCTCTTCCGCCGCCGCCTGCCGCTGTACCCCGTGCCCGCAGCCAGCTCGCCGCTCGCGGCCTGGGAGCGCTGGATCGGCGTCGGCTTCGAGCTCTTCGCGGCGCTCTCCCCGCTCGGGCTCTTTCGCCCGCACGCCGACGGGACGGTGCAGGGCCGCGTCGACCGGGGCGACCTGCGCTTCGGGCGCCTCTGCGAGACCTACCCGGACGCCGTCTTCTGCGCCATGATCGGCCACCGCCCGTCGCCGAAGCGCACGCCCTGGGGCCTGCAGGAGCGAATCGCCGCGCTGAAGCTCCGCGGCGTCGTCGACGCCGACGGCGGCCTCTGGCACCGCACGCTCGACGAGCTCGACGCCTGCGCCGCCGCCTACGCGGCCTACATCCTCGCCGGCGGCGGCGGCTCGTGGGTCGGCGACCCGCGCGAGGGCGTCATCGTCCTGCCGGTCGACGAGCTGCTGCCGCGCTATGACCCGTTGCCGCCGCCGGCGCGCGTCCACCTGGCATAGGCCCGGGTCGAGGACGATTCGGCCGCTCTCGAGTGAAAACCGCGAGGCGAAAGGTTGTTCGCCTAGTCGTCTGAGGGGTTGCGGGCTTCGCCGGTCTCTCGCTCGTCGGACGCGGAGAACGGCGGCGGGTCAGCCTGCGGTGTATCGGGAACTTCGGCGGTCTCGGGGACTTCGCGGAGCTTCGGCGGCCGGGCCTGCCAGAGCTTGAGGTTCTGAACGAGGTTGCCGTAGAAGTCGAAGGTCTGCCCGCGGGTTTCGCGAACGAACGATCCCTCGGCCTTCCCGCGCTTCGATCCCATGCCACGTACGAGAGTGAGAATGAAGCTTCGCGGTTCGCGCTTGGGGTCCGGTAGGTACCTGAGCCGTGCGGGATCCTCAAGCGCCTGGGAGAGCATCGCGCTCGTTGTTTCGCGGGCATTGGGATACGCAACTTCCACGCGAAGATCATTTGGCGCGTCGCCGAGCTGCCGTAGGAGCCAGTTGATGCGCGACAGGACGCGCCCTTCGCGCGGGGCCTCGACGGTCACGCTGGTCAGCGTTTGGCGGGCACGCAGGTCCACGCGGAGGCGAAGGTCCCCCACGGCGTCGGGGATGCGCAGGACGGCATCCAGCGTCCCCTGAATCGCGAGTGATTTGGTCAGCTCTTCCAAGCGACCGTCTGCCGTCTGACCACGCACTCGCGGCGAGGACACCGACCGCCCCAGATCCTGTGAGAGACCAAGGCACAGATACTGCGTGAACTGCTCCCAGCGCTCGGCTACGGCGCGTGCCTCCGGGTCCGACTGTCTTAGCGTTCCGTCGTGCGCCGCCTTGCGCACTGTGACCCATTTGTCACCCATGTCGTCGAAGCCCGCAGCGCCGGACGCCTCGTTATCGAGGTAGGCGATGAGCTCGCCGAGGATCCACGCCTGGTCGGGGTCCGACACGCCGCGGTAGCGGCTCTGCACGATCGCCTCGGTGATGATCCGCCACCATGAGAAATGCCACAGACTGGTCTTGCGCAGCTTGCGGCCATCAACCGATACCGGCGTCACCGAGGAGCTCGCAGTGATCTGGTTGGAGATCGTCAGAACACCGTCAAAGCCTCGATCGCGCGCGACGTCGAGGTAACTCCCGACTTGGTCGTCCCTCAGCGAGGCGGTGCCGGTCTTAACCTCCACGAGGCACGTCCAGCGCTTCTTCCCTCGCTGGCAGACGATCGCACCGTCAGGAATCACGGTCTTCCCGGCTGCGTCTTTGAAGCGGACCTCGGCGTAGGACTCAATGATCGGGGACTTGGGTGCACCAAGTTCTCTTAGTAACGCGTGACCGAACTCTGGCACAGCGTGCATGACCGCAAGTAGGCAGGAGGTGGCGCGCTTCTCCTGCTCCTCTTGGCCCTTGATCCCGGCCGTCGGAATGAGGCGAGCCGGATGCCACGCCTCATTCTCCGCAACCGCGTTTCCTTTGCCGGTTGTCACGACGGGCACGCCACGAACCTACTCCCCTATGAGCCAGAACCAGAACGCCGCATCTCGATTGGCGCTCAGCGCGGGGTGAGGCCGTCGAGCAACTGGTCGACGACGCAGGTGACGACCTCGCCGACCGGCGCCGCGTCGATCATGCCGCCGTTGGCCATCGTCGCGAGGCCCTGGAGCGTCGCGAACGCGCCGATCCCGACGGCCCCGGGATCGCCGGGCGCCAGCTCGCCGGTCGCCTGCCCCGCGGCGATCGCCTCCAGGGCGATGGCGAAGGTCCGGTCGGCGGCCTCGCTCACGGCATCGGCACCGTCGCGCTGCTTGCCGGCGTACATGAGCTCGAGCAGCGCCGCATGGCTGGTGGCGAAGCCGACGTAGGCCTGCGCGAGCGCGTGCAGGCGCGGGCCGAACGCCGCGCCCGCTGCCTCGATCGCGCGCTCCAGCTCGCCACCGAGGCGCTGGAAGCCGTCCTCGGCGAGGGCGTCGAGCAGTGCCTGGCGGTCGGGGAAGTGGCGCCGCGGCGCGGCGTGGCTGACGCCGGCCTCGCGCGCGAGCTCGCGCAGCGACAGCGCCTGGACGCCGCGCTCGTCGACCGTCCGGGCCGCGCGCTGCAGCAGCGCCGCGCGCAGGTTGCCGTGGTGGTAGCGCGGGCCGGTCACGCCGGGAAGGGTAGCCGAAATGTTGTCGTTGACATCATTGTTGTCAGCGACTACATTACAGCCATGAGCTCTTCGCGCTGGACCGCCTCCGACATGCCCGCCCTCGACGGACGCACCGTCGTCGTGACGGGTGCCAACAGCGGCCTCGGCCTCATCGCCGCCCGCGAGTTCGGGCGCGCCGGCGCCCACGTCGTCCTCGCCGTCCGCAACACGACGAAGGGCGCAGCGGCGGCCGCGACGGTCCCCGGCAGCACCGAGGTGCGCGCGCTGGACCTCTCCGATCTCGCCTCGGTCCGCGCCTTCGCCGACGCCTGGGACGGGGAGCTCGACATCCTCGTCAACAACGCCGGCGTCATGGCCGTCCCGCAGCAGCGCACGAAGGACGGCTTCGAGCTGCAGATCGCGACCAACCACCTAGGCCCCTTCGCGCTGACGAACCTCCTGCTGCCCGCGATCAGCGACCGCGTCGTGACGCTCTCCTCCTTCGCCCACCGCACGGGGAAGATCCGCCTCGACGACCTCAACTCAGAGCACGGGCGCTACGGCCGCTGGACCGCCTACGGCCAGTCCAAGCTCGCCAACCTCCTGTTCACGCTCGAACTGCAGCGCCGCCTGACGGACGCCGGCTCGCCGGTCCGCGCGCTCGCTGCGCACCCCGGCTACTCGAACACGAACCTCCAGAGCCACACCGGCAGCGGGCTGCAGAACGCGTTCATGGCCATCACGAACCGTGTCGTCGCGCAGAGCGCGAAGATGGGCGCGCTGCCGACGCTCTACGCGGCCACGATGGATCTCCCCGGCGACACGTACGTCGGGCCCGGCGGCCTGAAGGAGCTGCGCGGGTACCCGGCGATTGCGGGCCGCTCGAGCGCCGCCATGGACACCGACACGGCGGCGCGGCTGTGGGAGCTGTCCGAGCAGCTCACCGGGGTCGCGTTCCCGCTGGTGCCCGCGCCCGCCTGACCCCCGTCGCACCTGATAGAAGTGCATCGAGACGATGCCCTGGGGCCCATCCTGACGCGACGCGATCACGAGGAATGCCGGCCCGCGTCGCTCGACGCGTTGCCGGACGCTGCGCTCGCGCTCGACGGCGACGGCGTCATCGCGGCCGGCAACGCGCTCGCCGTCGAGCTGTTCGGCTGCGATCCGGCCGGCGAGCGCCTGGCGACGATCCTGCGCTGCCCCGCGCTCGAAGGCGCGCCCGAAGGCCCGCTGCGCGACGGGCGCGCCGAGGTCGTCCGCCGCGACGGCGTCCCGGTCGTCGTCGACGTCAGCGCCACGGCGGCGCGCGGCGGCCGGCGGCTCGTCTTCCTGCGCAGGCTCGGCGCGCCGCGGCTCATCGCGGAGTCCGAGCGGGTGCTGCAGGTCGCGTTCGAGACCGCGCCGATCGGGATGGCGTTCTTCAACACCGAGGGCGAGTACCTGCGCGTCAACGCGGCCCTCTGCCGGCTGCTCGCCCGGACCCAGGACGAGCTGCTCGGCCGCCGCGACCAGGAGTTCACGCACCCCGAGCACCGCGCCTCCGATGTCGCCGCCGCATGGCGGATCCTCGAGGGCGAGATCGACACGTGGCAGACGGAGAAGCGCTTCGTCCGGCCCGACGGCAGCCCGGTCTGGGTCATCGCGAACATGAGCTTCCTGCGCGACGAGGACGGCCGCGCGCTCACGTGGCTCGGACAGTTTCAGGACATCACCGAGCGCAAGGCACTCGAGCAGCGGCTGCTGCGCCTCGCCGACGAGGACCCGCTCACCGGGCTGCCCAACCGGCGCGCGCTCGAGGGCGCGATCGGCCTCGCGCTGAGCATGAGCGACCGCCACGGGCTCGAAGGCTCGGTGCTGATGATCGACCTCGACGGCTTCAAGGACATCAACGACACCCACGGGCATGCGGTCGGCGACGCCGCGCTCGCAGCGGCCGCGCGGGCGCTCGCCCGGCGGCTGCGCGCGACCGACCTGCTCGCCCGCGTCGGCGGCGACGAGTTCGCCGTGCTGCTGCGGGTGACGAGTGGCGACGCGGCGCGCACCCTCGCCGGCGCGCTCGCCGCCGAGGTGCGCGCGACGACGCTCGGGCCCGGGCTGCCGGCGATCGCGCTCGCCGCGAGCATCGGCGTCGCGGCCTTTGGCACGCCGCCGCTGCCCTCCGTCCAGGAGTTGCTCGCCCGCGCCGACGCCGCGATGTACGCGGCCAAGCGCGATCGCCGTCGAGCCCCGTGAGGCTTCTAGACTGGAGGGCGTGCAACGAGCGCGTCAAGGCCGGGTAGGCGAGGATCGCAAGCGCGACGAGGCGGCCGGCGGCCGCGCGAAGCAGCGTGCCTACTGCATCGCGGCGCTCGAGCGCGGCGACGACCTCGGCGAGCTGCGCGAGCTCCTGCGGACCGCCGGCGTCGCCGTCGTCGGACAGACGGTTCAGCACCTCGAGAAGCCGCACCCGAACACGTATCTCGGGCCCGGCAAGCTCATCGAGGTCAAGGAGCTCGCGACCGCGGCCGACGCGAACGTCATCGCCTGTGACGACGAGCTCAGCCCGCGCCAGGAGCGCAACCTCGAGGAGGCGCTCGGCATTCCCGTCGTCGACCGCACCTCGATCATCCTCGACATCTTCGCCGGCCACGCCCACAGCGCCGAGGGCAAGCTCCAGGTCGAGCTCGCGCAGCTCGAGTACAACATGGCCCGCATGCGCGGGCTGTGGACGCACCTCGAGCGCCTCGGCGCGAGCGCGGCGCAGCCCGGCATCGGCGCCCGCGGACCGGGCGAGTCGCAGATCGAGACCGACCGCCGCCTCGCGCGCAACCGCATCACCGCGCTGCGCCGCCGCCTGCAGGGCGTGACGTCGTCGCGGGCCGTCATGCGCGCCGAGCGCGAGCGCGCGCACCTGCCGCAGATCGCGCTGGCCGGCTACACGAACGCCGGCAAGTCGACGCTCCTCAACCGCCTGACCGGCGCCGAGGTCGGCGTTCGCGACCGCCTCTTCCACACGCTCGACCCGACGACCCGCGAGCTGCGCGTCAATGGCCGCCCATACCTCCTGACGGACACCGTCGGCTTCATCCGCAAGCTGCCCCATCAGGTCGTCGACGCCTTCGCGGCGACGCTGCACGAGACGCGCGAGGCCGACCTCGTCCTGCACGTCGTCGACGCGTCCGTCGACGAGACCGAGATGCAGGCGATGCTGCGCGCGGTCGACGAGACGCTCGAGACCGTCGGCGCCGGCGACCGCCCGCGGCTGCTGATCCTCAACAAGGCCGATGCGCTCGACGAGGTGCGGCGCGGCGAGCTCGCCTTCGAGCATCCCGACGGCGTGCTCATCTCGGCCGCGACGGGGGAGGGCCTCGAGCTGCTCGGCGAGCGCATCGAGGAGGAGTTCCGCCGCTCCCTGCGCTCCGTCGACCTCCTTCTGCCCTACGCCGAGGGCGCGACCCTCGCCGAGCTGCACGATGCCGCCGGCGACCTCGAGCGCACGGACACGCCCGAGGGCGTGCGCATCCACGCGCGCCTCCCGGCGACGGTGGCGGCGCGCTACGAGCGCTTCTCGGTCAACGGCACGCCGGTCTCCTGACCCCCGCGCCGGGTTAGGGGGGCATGCCCACGCCTGCCGCTCGTTCGCTGCCCGCGCTCGCCCTCGCCCTGGCGCTGCTGCCGGCGCCCGACGCGCACGCCGCCTGGCGCGCCCAGCAGACGCTCGACCACAACCGCAACTTCGGCGGCGCGATCGCGATCGCGACGACACCGTCGGGGCGCGCGGTCGCCGTCTGGCAGACGAAGATCGGCCTGCGCGTCGCCGTCGCCCGGCCGGGCCGCGCGTTCGCGCACTCGCGCCTGATCGCGGGGAGCGCCGTGTCCTCGAGCAACGTCGAGGCCGCGATCGCCCCGAGCGGGCGGGCGATCGTCGCCCAGTCCTACGACGACGGGTCGTTCGCCGGGCCGCCCGATTCGCGCGGCGAGGACAACTGCTGCACTGGCACGAAGGTCGCGATCGTCTCTCCCGGCGGCAGGGTCACATCGGCGCGCGCGGTGCGCCCGCGCGGCACGCGCTCGCCGTTGGCCGCCGTCGCCGCGAGCGCGAACCGCTTCGGCGTGCTCGTCGGCGCGCCGAGGGAGGGCGGCGTGCGCTTCATCGCGGTGTCGCGCAGCGGCCGGGCCGGGCCGCCGCGCCTGATCGCGGCGACGCACTATCGCGGCGTCACGCTGCAGTTCGCCGGCGGACGCGCGATCGTTGCCCTCACCGACGAGATCCCGCTGCGGATCGCCGTCAGCAGCGAGCGCGCGGGCGGCGCGTTCACCGCGCCGAAGGTCGCCGTGCGCACGCAGGGCGACCTGCAGTCCGCGTTCCTCGGCCGGGTCGAGGTCACCGCCGACGGGCGCGGGCGCAACGTCGTGGCCTACGACAGCGGGACCACCCGCGGCTCGCAGGTCAAGGTCGTCCGCTTCGACGCCGCCGGCCGCGCGACGACGCTCGCAGGACCCGCGACGGTACCCGCGCCCCCGGAGATCGCCCCGCCCGCGACGGACGGTCGCGCCGTCGCCGTCGCGTATACGGAGAGCTTTCTCAGCCACGTCCCGCTGCTCGTCACGCGCACCGCGGCGGGGCGCCTGCGGCGCCGCACGCTGCCGTCGCTCGGGGGCCAGATCCACACTCCCGCGGTCGCGACCGGCGGCGGGGCGATCGCGCTGACCACCACGCCGAGCACGGCGCGCGGGCCGCTGTCGACGCGCGTGCTGTATCTGCGCAGCCCGACCGCGCGGGTCGATCGGATCGTGCTGCCGAACTTGAGGTTCGGATCGCCACCGCTCGTCATCGACGGCCGCGGGCGGGCGCGCGTGCTCTGGCGCGACGACAACGGCCGGGTCCGAACGCGCCTGCGCACGCTGTGACGCGCAGCCTGGCTGCGGCCGTCCTCCTCACGCTTGCGCTGACGGCGCCGGCCGCCCGGGCCGCGCCGCGCCTGGAGGTCGGCGTACAGGATTGGCCCATGGGCGGGGCCGAAGCGCGCGCGGTCGCGCGGGAATGTCGAATGTTGTGCGGCAGGCGCTCGATATTCGACACGCGCGTCGATTTGACCCCGTATATGGGGGTCAACTCGACATTCTCGCGCCCTGTTGCGCCCTCGTCGGCGATCGGCCCCGTTCCTCTTCGACGTGGTACGTGCGGAACGCCCCGAGCCGCGCACCGGGGCCGACCACCGGCGCCGGCTAACGCCCGGACGACCCCCAGCCATCCGTCCCGCGCTCGTCCGGTGGCGGGCCGAGCTCCTCGACGACCCGCAGCGCCGGCGCCCAGAACGGCAGCAGGAGCAGCTGCGCGATGCGATCGCCGGCCGCGGCGGTGAACGCCTCGCCGGACGTGTTCAGCAGGGTCACGCAGAGCTCGCCGCGGAAGTTCGGGTCGATCAGCCCGAGGAACGGGGCGACGCCGTCGCGGGCGGCGAGGCCTGAGCGCGGCACGACGAGCCCGCACACGTCCGGGGGCAGGGCGATGGCGATCCCAGTCGGGACCTTCGCCCGCGCCCCCGGGCCGATGTGCAGGCCCTCGACGCAGCACAGGTCCAGGCCCGCGTCGCCCGGACGCGCGCGCAGCGGCGCCCGGGCGGCGGGGTGCAGGACCTGGACCTCGAGCTCGTCGATCTCAGACCAGCCCGTTGGCCTTGAGGAACGTCTGCGCGACGTCGGCCGGCTTCTTCTTGCTGATGTCGACGGCGGAGTTCATCGTCTGCATCGCGTCGTTGGTGAGCTTCGCGCTCACGGCGTTGAGGGTGCGCGCGAACTCCGGGCCCTGCGCGTCGAGCGTCTTGTTGGAGACGACCGGCGCGACGTTCTGGAACCCGAAGATGCCCTCGGTGTCCTCGAGCACGGTGTACTTGCCGCCGGCGAGCTTCGCGTCGGTCGTGAAGATCGCCGCGACGTCGATCTTGTCGGCGTCCAGGGCGGTGTACTGCAGCCCGATCGACAGCGGCTTGAAGTCGACCTGCTTGAGGCCGTAGACGTCCTGCATGCCCTTCAGACCCTGGAAGCGCGTGCGGTTCTCGGGCGGGGCGCCGTAGCTGAACTTCCCGACCTTCTTGAGATCCGCGATCGTGCGCAGCCCGTTCTTCTGCGCGTACGCGGGCTTCACGGCAAGACCGTCGGCGTCGAAGAACGGCGTGCGGTCCAGGAGCGTGAAGCCGCGCTTGGTCTCGAACTTCTGCGCGACGTCATACGTGTCCTGCTCGCTGCGCGGCTGGTCCTTCGTGCCCGCGAGCTCCGTCGCGATGACGCCGGTGTACTCGGGGTAGACGTCGACGTCGCCGCTCGTGAGCGCCTTGTCGATGATCTCCGAGCTGCCGATGTTGGACTTGAGGGTCACGCTGAAGCCCTTGGCCTTCAGGGCCTGCGAGTACAGCTCGCCGAGGATGAACTGCTCGGTGAAGTTCTTCGCGCCCATCGTGATCGCCGGCTTGCCCTTGCCCGGCTGGGACGCGTCGGTCTTCGTGCCGGTGGACTTGCTGTCGCTGCCGCAGGCCGTGAGCGCAAACGCGAGGACGAATGCCATCGCGACGCCGATCCATCTGAATCTCATCGTGGTTGTGCTCCTTGGGTTGCTGATGACAACTCGCCGGGCGGCAGAACAGCCGCGCCGGGTCCGAGGGGTGGTGCGTTGCGCAGCCCGCGTGGTGTCACCGCGCGCTGCAGGGCGGCGAACGTGAGCTCGGCGACGAGCGCGAGCGCGGCGACGCACAGCGCGCCCGCCACGACGCCCTCGATCCGGTAGCTCGCCTGGTTGACGATGATCTCGCCGAGCCCGCCGCCGCCCGTGACCGCCCAGAGGGTCGCGGTCGCGATGACGTAGACGGCGGCCGTGCGAATGCCGGCGAAGATCAGCGGGAGGGCGAGCGGCAGCTCGACGCGCAGCAGGACCTCGCGCGGGCGCATTCCCATGCCACGGGCGGCATCGACGGCGTTGGGGTCGACGCCGTCGACGGCGACGTAGGCGTTCGTCAGCATCGGCGGCACGGCGAGGACGACGAGCGCGATCATCGTGTTCACGAAGCCGAGGCCGAGCACGCCGATCCCGATCGCGATGATCGCGAGGCTCGGCAGCGAGCGGCCGATGTTCGCGACGTTGATCGCGACGAACGAGCCGCGGTGGATGTGCCCGAGCCAGACCCCGATCGGGATCGCGATGAGCAGCGAGACCGCGATCGCCGCGCCACTGAGCTCGAGGTGCTCGGCGGTCTTGCGCCAGATGAGGTCGCTGTTGTCCGGGATGAACCGCAGCGCGTCGAGGAAGACGCCCATCAGCGCGCCCTCGCGCGGACCCAGGGGGTCAGGCGCCGCTGCAGCAGGACGAACGCGGCGTCGGCGAAGAGCGCCATCGCGACCGCCAGGCCGCCCGCCGCGATGAGCTCGGTCTTGAACACGTCGGACTGGATCGCGGCGAAGATGAGCCGCCCGAGCCCCTCGTTTACGACGAACGCCGCGACCGTCGCGAGGCTGATGATCGTCACGGTCGCGATCCGCAGGCCCGCGATGATCGCCGGGAGCGCGAGCGGCAACTCGACGCGCCAGAGCACCTGACGGTCGGTGAAGCCCATCCCGCGCGCGGCGTCGCGCACGTCGGACGGGACGCCGCGCAGGCCTTCGATCATGTTGCGAAAGAGGATCAGCAGCGTGTAGGAGACGAGCGCGATCTCGGCCGTGAGGAGGCTGAGCTTCGTGATCGGGACGAGCAGCTGGAACAGCGCGAGCGACGGGATCGTGTAGAGGATCCCCGTGACGACGGTGATCGGCTTCTCGGTCCAGTGCATCCGGTGGGCGAGCAGGGCCAGCAGCGTCGAGATCGCGAAGCCGATGACGATCGCGATCGCGGTGAGCTTCACGTGCTCGCCGAGCGCCGGGACGAAGAGGTCCGACCAGTTCTCCCGAAACCAGTCCACGCAGAACGTCGCGTTGTCGCTGACGCACGTGTCCGCGGCGCCGCCCCCGCCGAAGTCGGGGATGACGGGGCCGGCGGCGGCGAGGGCCGCCGCGATCACGCCCCGTCCTCGGCTGCGGGGGCCGGTGCCGGTGCGGCACTCAGCAGCCCGCCGAGCGCGGCGATCGTCGCGATCCCGTGGATCTCGCCGCCCTGCTGCATGACGAGGGCGCCATCGCCGCCGTCGGTGAGCAGCGCCGACAGCGCGTCGCGGGCGGACATCGTGTCGGGCAGGCGCAGCGTCGGGCGATCGCCGTTGGGCTGGGGCAGCTCGAGCTCGCCGAGCGTCGTGAGGGAGAGGCGCTTGAGGCCGCGGTCGGCCCCGACGAAGCGCGCGACGAACTCGTCGGCGGGGTTGGCGAGGATGTCGGCGGGCGTCCCGTACTGGGCGAGGTGGCCGCCCTCGCGGAGGATCGCGATCCGGTCGCCCATCTTGATCGCCTCGTCGATGTCGTGCGTGACGAAGACGATCGTCTTGCGCACGAGCGCCTGGAGGCGCAGGAACTCGTCCTGCAGGCGGTCGCGGTTGATCGGGTCGATCGCGCCGAACGGCTCGTCCATGAGCATCACCGACGGGTCCGCCGCGAGCGCCCGGGCGACGCCGACGCGCTGCTGCTGGCCGCCCGACAGCTGGGCCGGGTAGCGGTCGCGCATCTCGTCGTCGAGGCCGACGAGCTCCATGAGCTCGTCGACGCGCGCGCCGATGCGCGCCCTGTCCCAGCCGAGCAGCCCCGGGACCGTCCCGATGTTGTCGGCGATCGAGCGGTGCGGGAAGAGGCCGACCTGCTGGATGACGTAGCCGATGTCGCGCCGCAGCTCGGCCGGCTTGCGCTGCTTGACGCTGCGCCCGCCGAGCAGGATGTCGCCGGAGGTCATGTCGATCATCCGGTTGACCATCCGCATGGCGGTCGTCTTGCCGCAGCCCGACGGGCCGACGAGGACGCAGATCTCCCCGGCGGGGACCTCGAGCGACAGGTTCTCGACCGCGGCCTTGGCGCTGCCCGGGTAGCGCTTCGTCGCGTCGCGGAACTCCAGCGTTTCCGCCGACGACTGCGTGGACTGGTCCCCCACGGGGCCTACCCTACCCGCGTGCGAAGGCGCTCAGGCGCCGGCGGCCCGGCGGGCCTCGGCGTGGGCCGCGTCCTCGAGGCGGTCGTCGAGCGGCGCGAGCTCCTCCAGACCCGTCGCGCGGCGGATGAGCCAGTCCGCGAACCACGCGTTCTTCGGCAGCAGCGGGCCGTGGAGATACGTGCCGATGACGCTCCCGCGGCGGATGCCCTCGGCGCCCGAGGAGCCGGTGTTGCCGTGGCCCTTCAGGACGCGGCCGAGCGGCGCCTCGCCGGCGCCCAGGCGCGTGCGGCCGGCGTGGTTCTCGAAGCCGGCGAGCATGCGTCGCGCCCCGTCATCGTCGAGGTCGACCTCGATCGCGACGTTGCCGATGAGCCGCGGGCCGTCGGAGCGGACGGTGTCGAGGTCGGCGAGGCCGATCCCCGGGATCACCTCGTCGCCGAGCGCGTAGCCGTGGCCGAGCAGCTGATAGCCGCCGCACACGCCGAGGACGATCGCGCCGCGGTCGGCGGCGGCGTGCAGCGCGTCGCGCTTGGTCTCGACGAGGTCCAGCGCGCACAGGCGCTGGTCGCGATCCTGGCCGCCGCCGAGGTAGAACAGGTCGTGCGCCTCGGGGTCGACGGCGTCGCCGATACCGGCGGCCGTGACGGTGAAGCCGATCTCGCGCCAGCGGCAGCGGCGCTCGAGCATGAGCAGGTTGCCGCGATCGGCGTAGATGTTCATGAGGTCGGGATACAGCGCGAGAACCCGCAGCTCAGCCACGCAGCATCACCACGCTCGAGCCGACGTGCTCGTCGGTCTCGGCGATCCAGCGCGCCGGCAGCGGCGTCAGGCCGGCGGCGGCCGCCTCGGCCTCGACGAGCCCCGCGGTGACGCGCTCGAGGTGCAGGAGGTTCGGCTCGGCCGTGCGGCGCCCCTTGGCATCGAGCGTCTGGCGGATGCGCTCGATCGCGACGCGGTGGCCCTCGTCGCGCAGGGCGACCGGCTGGCTGAGGTACTGGACGCCGTCGGCGAAGAGGACGTCGGGGCGGGGCAGCAGGACGTGCTGCTCGTCGAAGGCCTCGAACGCGTCGGCGAGCGCGCAGGCGACGAGCCCGCCCGGCGCGAGGTGCGCGCGCGCGGCGCGCAGAAAGCCCGAGCGACCGTGCGCCCCGAGCAGCTGCACCGTCTGCATCGGCGCGAGGATGAGCCCGAAGCTGCGGCCCGCCAGCGTGAACTCGCTGCCGTCCGCGACGACCGTCTCGACGCGCACGCCGCGCGCGGCGGCGCGCCGGCGCAGCTCGCCGAGGAACTCGGCGTCGATGTCGAGCGCGACGACCTCGTGGCCCTGCGCGGCGAGGTCGAGCGACACCCGGCCCGTGCCCGCGCCGACGTCGAGGATCGGTCCCGCCTCGATGGCCGCGAGCTCGCGCCAGAGCGGGACGTCGGCGTCGTAGGAGCCGCATTCGACGTCGTGCCAGATGACGTGCGCGCTCATGCCCGTGCTCATGCGAACGAGCCCTCCGCGGCCCCGCGCGCGACGAGCAGCTCGCGCAGCGCGAGCATCGCGGTGTACGTCGGGAGCGCGACGAGCCGCCCGGATCCGTCCGCGAGCGCGGCATCCAGGCCGCGCTCGAGCGCCGGGACGACATGCAGGCACTCGGCCGGGACGCCCGCGTACTTCAGCCGCAGCGCGAGCTCGGCGGCGCGCGTCCCGCTGCAGGTCACGCGCCGCACATGCCCGGCGAGCCACTCGAAGTCGGCGTCCCAGATCCAGGAGACGTCGCGGCCGTCGGCGATGCGGTCGTTGAGGATCGCGAAGACGTCGAGCTGCTCCTCGTCGAGCGCGAGCGTGCGCAGGACCTCGTTGGCGCCGGCCGGGTTCTTCACGAGCAGGATCGCCAGCTCGCGTCCGCCGATCGCGACGGTCTCCGCGCGCCCGAAGGCCGCCTGCGTCGCCTGCAGGCCCGCGACGATCTCGTCGGCGGTCGCGCCGAGGGCCTGCGCGAGCGCCGCCGCGCCGAGCGCGTTGTAGACGTTGTAGAGGCCGGGGAGGGGGAGGGCGACGGCGCGCCGCTCGCCGTCGAAATGCAGCGCGAAGCGCGCGCCGCGCGTGCCGTCGAGGACGATGTCGCGCGCGAACACGGTCGGCTGGGGGCGGCGGGCGTCGCCGTTGGGACAGTGGTAGCGGCCGAGGTGGCCCATGTAGACGGCGTCGTAGACGTAGGGGGCGCCGCAGCGGCGGCAGTGCTTGGAGTCCGACGCGTGTGCCATGCCGGCGAGCGCCACGCCGTCGTCCTCGACGCCGAAGTACGTCACGTGCGTGTGGTCGCGGCCGAGATCGGCGACGAGCGGGTCGTCGGCGTTGAGGACCAGGCGCGTGCCGGGCGCGGCGGCGACCGTCGCCGCCCAGCGATCGGCGATCGTCTCCAGCTCGCCGTAGCGGTCGAGCTGGTCGCGGAAGAGGTTGCACAGCAGCAGCGCGCGCGGGCACAGCTCCGGCACGACGCTGTCGAGCCAGAACTCGTCGACCTCGAAGAGCCCGGCGTCGCCGTCGATCCCGGCGCGCCCGCGGGCGGCGACGAGCAGCGAGCTGGCGACGCCGCCGGCCATGTTCGCCCCGGCGCGGTTGTGGACGAGCCGCGTCCCGCGCTGCGCGAGGATCGCCGCGACCATCGCGGCCGTAGTCGTCTTGCCGTTCGTCGCCGAGATGACGGCGCTGCCCTCGGGCAGGCGCTCCGCGAGCCGGCCGATCGCATGCGGCTCCATGCGCATGAGCAGCTTGCCCGGCAGGCTCGTGGCGCCGCGCCCGCTGCGGCGCGAGAGCGCGCCGGCCGTCCGTGCGAGGGCGATCTTCGCGGGGAGCATCACGCCGGGACCAGCACCCGCAGCGCGGCCGGGATGATCCGGATCGTGACCGGCGTCTCGCCGATCGGGTCGCCGTCGGCGTAGAGGACGAAGGGGCGGTCGGCGTCGATCTGCAGCTCGCGCGCCCGCACCATGCGGTAGGCGGGCGAGCGGACGTGCGTCCCCTTGAAGACCTTCGGCAGGAGCGTGAGGAAGCGGCGCTTGGGCAGGTCGCCGGTGAGGACGACGTCGAACTCGCCGTCGCCGAGCAGCGCCGCGGGCGCCAGGAGCATCCCGCCGCCGTATCCGGGGGCGTTCGCAGCTGCGACCGAATAGCCGGTGAACTGCAGCCGCTCGCCGTCGATGTGCAGGTCGAAGTGCGCGGGCCGCCAGGCGGCGAGAGCGCGCAGCGCGCCGTAGACGTAGACGAGGCTGCCGAGGCGCGACGGGGCGGCGTTGGCGATCCGGTTGGCGTCGGAGTCGAAGCCCAGCGACGCGATCCCGACGAACGTCCGGCCGCCGACGTCGCCGAGGTCGAGGTCGCGCAGCGCGCCGGCCGCGATGACCGCGCAGGCCGCGCGCGGGTCCAGCGGGATGCCGAGCGCCCTGACGAGGTCGTTGCCGCGCCCGCCGGGCAGGACGCCGAGCACCGACCCGGGGATCGCGCGCAGCGCGCCCGCGACACAGCCGGCGAGGCCGTCGCCGCCGAGCGTCACGACCGCCTCGCCCGCCGCCGCCGCAGCGGACGCGAGCGCACTGGCGTCGGCGAGGTCGCGCGTCGCGGCGGTGTGGAACGTGACGCCGAGCGCGCGCAGCTCATCCTCGACCGCGGGCAGGACGCGCGCCGCCCGTCCGCCGCCGGCCGAGGGATTGCACAGCAGCGCGACATCGCGATCCACGCGCGCAGGTTACGCAAGGACCAGCGTCGCGAGGCGCTCGGCGATCGCCACCGCAGCGGGGTCGCGCGCCGCCTCGGCGGTCGCCCGGTCCGACGCCCCGGTGAGCACGACGGCGCCGTCGATCCCCGCGGCGTGGGCGGCACCGAGGTCCGCGTCGACGCGGTCGCCGACCATCAGCGCGCGGCCCGGGCCGAGCCGGTCCAGGGCCGTGCGAACGAGCGTCGGCTCGGGCTTGCCGACCGTGGTGATCGTGCGGCCCGACGCCGTCTCGACCGCCGCGATGATCGACCCCGAGCCCGGCCAGAGGCCGTCGCGCTGGGGGAACGTCGCGTCGCGGTTGGAGCCCAGCAGGTGGGCGCCGCGCAGCGCCGCCTGCGCCGCCTCGCGCAGCTCGTCGTAGTCAAAGCGGGGGTGGAACGCGACGACGACGACGTCGGCGCGGCTCGCGAACGCCGTGCCGTTGACGATCCGCAGCCCGGCGGCCTCGACGTGGCGATGCAGCGCCGGCGAGCCGATGACGACCGCGGCGCGGCCCTGGAAACCCTCGGCGAGGACGAACTGCAGCGCCCCGCCGCAGGTGACGACCTCCTCCAGCGACGCCTGGAAGCCGAGCCGCCAGAGCTTGCGGACGTACTCCTCGGTGCTCAGCTGCGTGTCGTTGGTGACGAAGGCGATGCCCTTGCCGGCGGCCCGCAGCGCGGTGACGGCCTCGACGGCGCCCTCCGTCGCCTCATCGCCGATCCAGACGCAGCCGTCGAGATCGAGCAGGACATGGTCGTAGCGGGCGACGAGCGAGGTGACGGACACGCCCGGCAGTCTGACTAAGCTTGCGGGCGGTGCGTCGCGCGAACGTCCTCATCGTGATTCTGCTGGCGTCGCTGGCCCTCGTGCTCGTCGCGTGCGGCAAGGACACGGAGACGACCGCAGGCACCGCGGACACCACCGCGGCACCGCCGACGACGGCCGCCACGACGGCGACGACACCCGCCGCCACGACCACGACCACGACGACGAAGACGACGGCCGCGGCGTCCAAGCGCGCGGACGGCTGTACCGCCGTCCCGACGCCGCAGCCGGCGGCCGACCCGAACGCCACGCGCTCCAAGCGCAAGCTCGATCCCAGCCGCGTCTGGCTCGCCACGATCAGGACGAACTGCGGGACGATCAAGCTGCGCCTCGCCGTCGGCCGCGCGCCGAAGACCACGGCCGCCTGGGCCGGGCTTGCGCGCGCCAGGTTCTTCGACGGCCTGACGTTCCACCGCATCGCCAAGCCCGGCGGCAACGACTTCGTCATCCAGGGCGGCGACCCCGAGGGCACGGGCAACGGCGGCCCCGGGTACAGCGTCGTCGAGGCGCCGCCGAAGAACACGCGCTACACGCGCTACGTCGCCGCGATGGCCAAGACGGCGACCGAGGCGCCCGGCACCTCCGGCAGCCAGTTCTTCATCGTCACCGCGCCCGACGCCGGCCTGCCGGCGGACTACGCCGTGCTCGGGGAGGTCGTCGGCAGCAAGGCGGCGGTGAAGCGGATCGCGGCGGTGGCGACCGATCCGTCGACAGAGGCGCCGCTGGAACCGGTCGTAATGCGGTCGGTCCGCATCACCTCGACGTCGCGGTAGCCGGGAGCGCGCCGACGCCGTCAGGCGGCGGAGTGCTCGCGATCGGTGCCGAGGGCATGCCGACGCGCCTGGTGGTCCTCGATCGTGATCTCGCCGTCGGCCAGCCGGCGGTCGAGGATCTCGGCCGGCGACTCGCGCGGCGCTGCGTCCGCGCCCGCGCGCTGCGCCGGAGTGCCGCTGCGGACGGCCCATATGAGGAACGCGACGAGCGCGACGAGCGCCACGACCATCAGCACCGCCTGGCCCCATCCCATGTCATGCATTTGCCACATGCCTGCACCGTAGGGCCCCGGCGGCGCGCCGGTCAGCGTGGTAACTGCGGGTTTGCTCGCGGGCGACTACGCGCGCCGCCCGCGCCATGCCCGCCCGCGTCGTCAGAACAGCGAGGCCTGCTCGGGCGGGCCGAGGCAGTCGGGCGCGTCGTGGCGCGCGTCGTTGACGGCGCGGCTCACGGGGCGGGCGACGAGGCCGGACACGGGGCGGGCGAGCACGTCGTGCAGCTCGGGCTCGGGCGTCGCGGGATCGATCCACGTGTCCTCGGCGCCCTCCGGGAGGATCACGGGCATGCGGTCGTGCAGCGCGCGGACGGAGTCGGCCGCGGCGGTCGTGACGATCGTGCAACTGCGCAACGGCTCGGCGCCCTCGTCCTCGCCGCGCGGGCGCCACGTCGCCCAGAGGCCCGCGAACGCGAACGGCGCGCCGTCCTCGCGGGTGATCCAGTGCGGCGTGCCGGCCGCCCACTCATAGAAGCCGTCGGCGAGGATGAGACAGCGCCGGCGAGCGAACGCGTCGCGATAGGCCGGGCGCTCGGCGACGGTCTCGGCGCGGGCGTTGATCGTCTTGACCCCGAGGTCCTTCGGGTCCGAGGCCCAGTACGGCACCAGGCCCCAGCGCAGCAGCGTCGCCTGCGGGTGGGATTCCTCGCGCCGGACGACGGCGAGGACGTCGTCGCCGGGGGCGACGTTGTAGCGGCGCCGGATCTCGATGCTCTCCGAGACCGGGAAGCGGACGCGCAACTGCGCCGGGTCGGTGTGCGCGAGGGTGAAGCGCCCGCACATCTCGGGGCCTGGCGGACCCGTCCGCTACCCGGCGCGGGCGGCGCGGGCCTTGGCCTTGGCGGCCGCCTGCCGGCGTTTGCCGACGAAGCCGAGGACCGCCAGCGCGACGACGACGATCAGCAGGCCGGTGATGAGCGTCCCGAAGATCCCGCCGCCGCCGAACGGGAGCAGGACGAGCGCCGCGACGCCGGAGCCGATCGCCAGCAGCCCGACGACGATCGCGATGACGAGCAGGACGCTGCGGGCCTTCAGCAGAAGGCCCGCGCCCTTCGGCGGCGCGATCAGCCCCATGAGGCGCAGGATGAAGAGCTGGCGGCTCGACGGGGCCTGCTGGCCGAGCTTCTCGACGGCGGCCTTGAGGTCGTCCGGGCGGCGCTCGGCGAGCGCGAGCGAGGCCTCGGCCATCCGTCGCAGCTGCATGCGCTCCTGGGGGCGCGCCGCGGCGATCGCCTTGCGGAAATGCTCGCGCGCGACATCGGCGTCGTAGCGCTCGGAGGCGCGCGCGCCGAGGATCGCCTGCGCCGCCGCGCGGTACTTGTTCTCGCTCAGGAGCTCCTCGTCGGAGCGCTCCTCGAGCTGGCTCATGGCCGCGAGGGCGCTCTTCTGCTCCATGCGGACCTGTCGCTGCTTCGCCATCGCGCTGATCAGTGTAGATGGCGGTCTGCCCGCTGGGCATCCGCGGGCCCGGCGGGTAGGCTCGGCGTCAGTGCGCAGCCTTGCGATCGTCCTCGCCACCGCCCTTCTGAGCCTCGCCCCGGTCTCGATCGCGGCCGCTCAGATCGGGCCCCAGGTGCCCGCGCCGCTGACCGGCGAGACGACGACGGCCGCCCCGACCGTCGTCAACCCGAACGCCACCGACGACGGCGGGCTCAGCACGTTGCAGCTCGCCCTGATCTTCGGCTCGGCGATGGCCGTCCTCGCCGGGATCGCCTGGATCATCCTGCGCGACGCGCACCGCGCGGCGCCGGTCGCAAAGCACGTCGACGCCCCCGTCGACCGCAAGCTCACCCACGCCGAGCGCGAGCGCCAGGAGCGCAGGCGCCGCGACAAGGCGAAGGCCGCCAAGCAGCAGCGCAAGAAGAACCGCCCGCGCTGACGGGCGCACTTCCCCGGCCCGCTACCCTCAGTCGTTGGATCCGTACCCCAAACGGGTATGTGATCGGCGCACATGGACATCGATCTCGACAACCCACCCGCCGCCCTGGCCACGCTCCTCGAGCGCGGCGAGGAGAACGGCTGCATCAACCTCTCCGAGCTCGACACGCTCGCCCGGCGCCTGGAGGTCGACGACGACGACCTGCCCGAGCTGCACTCGGCGATCGAGGCCCGCGGGATCGACGTCTCAGACGACTGCGGCCGCACCGGCGTCGGGCCGACGGACTACGGCAACGGCAACCTCGCGCACGCCACGACCGACGCGCTCGGGCTGTTCCTCAACGAGATCCGCCGCCATCCGCTGCTGACCGCCGCCGAGGAGGTCGAGCTCGCCAAGCGCATCGAGACGGGCGACGTCGCCGCGAAGGAGCGGATGATCAACTCCAACCTGGCGCTCGTCGTGTCGATCGCGAAGAAGTACCCGCAGAACGAGCTGCCGCTGCTGGACCTCATCCAGGAGGGCATCTTCGGCCTCATCCGCGCGAGCGAGAAGTTCGACTGGCGCCGCGGCTTCAAGTTCTCGACGTACGCGACGTACTGGATCCGCCAGGCGATCCAGCGCGGGATCGAGAACAAGGCGCGCACGATCCGCGTCCCGACGAACATCGCCCAGCGCGAGCGCAAGATCGCCCGCACGCGGCGCGCGCTGTCGACGAAGCTCGGGCGCGAGCCGACGAACGAGGAGATCGCCGAGGAGGCCGAGCTCGAGCTCGCGCAGGTCGAGATGATGGGCGACATCGCTCGCACCGTCACGAGCCTCGATCGCCCCGTCGGCGACGACGGCGAGACCGCGCTCGGCGAACTGCTCGGCGACGATCGCCCCGGTCCCGCCGAGGAGGTCGAGGTCGCGCTGCGCGACGACGCCATCCGGCGGGCGCTGGAGGAGCTGCCCGACCAGGAGCGCAAGGTCGTCCAGCTGCGCTACGGCGTCGACGGCGCCGACGGCCCCGTCGGCCTGCGCGAGACGAGCCGCCGGCTCGGGATCACGCAGCCGGAGACGCGCAAGCTCGAGGAGAAGGCGCTCGAGCGCCTCGCCGGGCTGCGCGAGCTGGAAGCACTTCGCGAGGCGGCGTAGGCCGACCGCCGCCCCGCGTGTGACGGGGCGAGGCATTCCCGCCGCCGCGCGCCCGCAAACCGCCGCTACTTCGTGACGGTGACGGTGCCCTTCATGTAGGGGTGAAACTCGCAGAAGTACGCGTACGTCCCGGGCTTCGTGAACGTCACGGAGCCGCTAGCGCCGCCCTTGACCGTCCCGCTGTCGAAAGCGCGGCTCGACGCGCGATCGGTGAGCGTGTGCGGGGCGTTGTCGGCGTTGGAGACGGTGACCGTCTGCCCGGCCCTGACCGTCGCCGGCGTGGGGGAGTACGTGAAGTCCTTGATGTCGATGCGGGCGGTGGCCTTGGCGGCTGGAGCCGACGGGGCCTGCCCGCTGTCGCCGCAGCCCGACAGGACGGCCGCCGCGGCGAGGCTGAGGACGAGGATGTGTCGCATACCCGTTAGATCGTTCCGCGCGGCCGCGCGGATCACTCGCGCGTCAGCAGTCCTTCGTCGGCGTCGCCGCCGGCGGCTCCACGCCGGTGCATTGGACGTACTGCTTGCGGCTGAACACGCCGATCGAGGCGCTGAGCGGGAAGGTGGACAGACCGAGGTCCTGCGTGTAGACCGTCGCCAGCACGTTGCTGAACGCGACGTCGTGGCCGATGATGTTGCCCTCGAAGGCCGCGCCGGTCTTCATCGCCACGTTCGTGTCGGGGGCGTAGAGGAAGAACGCGGGGAGCACGGTCGACCCCAGGCTCGCATCGATCGTCGCGCTCGACCCGCCGGGGGTGCCGTTGCCGGCGATGTAGATCTGAAACGCGCTGGGCGTACTGGAGATCGTGTTGAGCTTGCCCTGCAGGCTCAGCGGGGTGCTGCTGGGAGACGCGCCGCTGCACCGGGCGCTGGTCGGGCTGTCGATGAAGATGCGCGTCGGGGCGGTCGCGCTGGCGCTGGTGTTCAGTGTGCCGCCGGGCGTGGAACCGAGCAAGCCGGAGGCCGGGACCGTCGAGACGCCGCAGAACACGAAGTCGCCCGGGCCGAGCGTCACGGTCTGGCCGCTCGTGATCGTGAGCTTGTGCGTGCCGGAGTTGTAGGACGTCGCCGCCGGACACGCCCCCGCTGTCCCCTGGACCCCGACTCCGTTCCAGCAGTCGGGCTTGGACGGGCTGATGGTGACCGGGGCGCGATCGATCGTCGGGCTCGTGCGCACGGGGGGCGGGATGCTGAGCAGACCGGAGTAGGTGCCGCCGTACTGCACGTTGGCCAGGCGCAGCAGCGTGCCGTCCGTCCCCAGGACGTTCGCTCCGACGAGCGTCCCGAGGAAGCCCAAGCTCAAATTGCCGTTCGTGCGCACGTCGCCGTTGAGGGTCGTCACGAGGCCCGGGAAGCTCAGGTTCCCGGTCGCCTCGATCATCGAGAACGGGTCCACCGGCTTGAGGATCGCCTCGGCGCGCCGGGAGATGTCGTCGGCCGTCGTCGCGGTGCCGTTGTCGTCGCGGCCGATCGAGACGATCACCGGGTTGAGCGTGACGTGACCGCTGGTGGTCGAGCCGGTCACGTTGCCCGAGCCCCCGGGGAGGAACTGCGCGGCGAACTTCGTGTGGTTGCCGAGCGTCTCGTAGTCCCAGGCGGGCGCGGGCGCCGGCGTCGGCGGCGGGATGGTCGTGCGCGTCGGGCACGCCAACTGCGCGCCGAGCTTCACCGTCGCGAGTGCGCTCACGCTGCCGCTGACGCTGACGGGCACGAGGCACCCGAGGGTGTTGGCCAGCCCGGACAGCCCGGTGTTGAAGTCGGCCGTGCCGAGGTTCATCTGGTTCGCGCGGTACATGGCGATCTGCAGGCCGGCGTCCGCCGCCTGCTGCGCCGCCTCGCCCCGGCGGTCCTTCTCGGTGAGCTTCCGGGCGGTGACCGTGTCGCTGATGGCGACGCCCGCGACGATCAGCGCGATCGTCATCGCGAGCATCGTGATGACCATGACGAAACCGTCCTGCTCGGCGCCTCGGCGCTTCATCCGGGTGCTCATCCGATGTTCACTCCGATCCGTAGGCCGCCGGCAGCGTTGCCCGCCACGTTCTGCGGGACCGGGTTGTCGATGACCGCCGAGAAGAAGAACGGCTTGTTCGTCTGGAGGGCCGAGGACGGGTTGTTCGTCGGCACGACGGCGATCACCACGCGGCGGCTGTCGCCATCGCACGCGCCCGCCGTCGTGCACGCCTCGGTGCGCTTCGTGACGTAGCGGTAGACCTTCGCGGTGACCGTCCCCGAGCTGACCGCGGCGGTCGATGCAACGACGCGCCCGAGGCTCGCGGACACGATGAGCGGCTCGCCGAGCGTCGGCGTCCCGGTCGCCACGCCGGCGGCGGTGTCGTGGAAGTTCTCCATGATCCGAAGCGCGTAGTTCGGCGATGTCCCGGTGAGGAGGTCGTCGGGGTTGCTGGGGCTCGCCGGCAGCGTGGCGCCGGGAGCGCCGGGCTGGGCGGACATCGCAAGGGTGTCGAAGCCGTAGCGCGCGACCGTCTGGCGGATCTTCTCGACCTCGCCCTGGGCGATCGCGAGCGTCGAACTCTGGCGCTGATGGCCGAGGCTGTTGAGGATGCCCTTGTCGACCGTCCCGGCGATCGCGAGCACGAACACGATGCTGATCGCGGCGGCGATGATGACCTCGACGAGCGTGAAGCCGTCCTCCCCGCCGAGGTTCGCATGCCGGCTCACAGCGCAAAGTTCCTGAGCGCGATCCCGTCGGTGACGGTGATCGGGGCCGAGGTGCCCGCGACCGTCGCCGTGCGGTCGCCCGACTCGTTGCTGTTGAGCACGCTGACGGTGACCGACACGTACGCCGGGTCCGTGATCGGGGGGGTCGTCGCGCCCGTGGCCGACACGGGAGCGAAGGACGCCGAGACGACGTACGGGATCACGGTGTAGACGGTGCCCGCGCCGACGCGGCGGGTGCACGAGCCACCGGCCGTGCACGCCCACGTCACCGTCTGTGTTCCAGGAACGACGCCGCCGGCCGCGCTGCGGACCGGGAGCGTCAGCGTGGCCCCGGCGCCCGTGACCGTCGACGGGGTCACGGCGTGGCGCAGGTCGTGGAGCATCTGGGCGAGGCCGACCTCGACGCGATTGGTCGCCGCCGACCGGCTCGTGGCGCGGTTCTGGCCGATGACCGCCTGCACCGACAGCGTGAACGGCACGCCGACGACGACGATGGCGATCGCACAGACGATGATCAGCTCGACGAGCGACCAGCCGCGCTCGTCGCCGGCGACACGGCGGACGAGTCGTCCGAGCCGCGCGCCGCGTGGCGCACGCGACGGTGCCGGCATCCGCACGTCAGCGCTCGCAGGCGACGCGGTCGATCGGGGTGCCGCCCGGCTTCAGCGCCCGCAGCCTGCCCAGCAGACAGGCACTCTGGGTGCGGTCCGCGGCCGCGACGGCGGTCGTGGAGCCGGCGTTGCGGCCGTGCCTGATGCCGGCGACGTCGAGTCGCCGGGTTACGAGGATGCGGTCGGCGGTGACCATCGTCATCCGCGCGTAGGAGCCGGCCGGGATGTCGACGTAGCGACACACGCCCTTCTGCGTCCGGCACTTCACTGGCCCCGTCACGATGAGGTCGGGGGAGATGGCGAAGACGGCCCGGTTGAGGCTTGGCGAGTACTTCACGAAGACCGCGGCGAGCTTGCCGTGGATGTAGAACGCCTGCAGGCGCGGGATCGCGCGGTGCACGCGGCCGCCCGGGGTCTTGCCGAAGCGCACGTCGACGGTGGCCGGACCGCTGGCGCTGCCGGTCGCGGGGGGGGTCGTCTTGGACTTGTCCTGCACGTTCTGGGTGACGACCGGCCCAGGGGCTGGCGTCGTCGACGTGCCCGCCGCCGCGCCGGAGCCGGAGCCCGAGCCCTTCGGCTTGGCGCTCGCGGCGGGGGTCGCGGCAGCCGCGGTCGCCGCGGCCGCGGCGCGATGCGACGCGGGCGCCTGGAAGGGATCGTGCGCGGCGCCGGTCGCGGCGCGGCGGCTGCCGGCCGCAGCGGTCGCGGCGAGCAGGCGCTGTGCGCGGGCGGGCAGCGCGCCCGGCTTCGCCGGCGCCGGAGCGGCGGTCTCCGCGGCCGGGGAGCCCGCGGGCGCCGACTTCAGGAAGAGCACCGGCGCGGCGACCACGACGAGGAGCGCCAGGACCGGGATCGGCCACAGCCGCCGGCGGACGATCTCTTGCAGCAGGTTGCGGAGCATCATGACCCTCCCGCGGTCGGCGGCTGGGGCGTCGCGGCCCCGTCTGGAGCGATGTAGGCCGTGGCGCTGACGGTGGCCTTCGTGTCCTGCGAGCCCGGGCCGTTCGGGGTGAACGTGATCCCGTCGATCGTCAGCAGCCGGCCGTGGACGTTCACGTCGCCGGCACGCACGCTGACCGAGCGGCGCACCGTCGCGAGGATGTCGCGCAGGTCGAAATACTTCCCGGAGAACTCGAAGGTGAACGGCAGGGCCGACAGGCCGGCGGGGCCGGCGGTGGCACCCGGAGCGACCGGCGCCGCGCCCGGCGCCGCGACCGCAGCGGCGGTCTTCAGCGCGACGAGCCGCAGCTCGCTGTCACGCACGTTCGCCCGGCGCTGCAGCTGGCGCAGCAGCGAGGAGATCGCCGCCCGTGCCGGCACGGCCTTGTCGAGCGAGCGCAGCTCCTTGAGCATCCCCGGGAACTGCTTACGGGCGTTCTGGAAGCCGGCGAGCTGGGTGTTCGCGGTCTGGAGGCGCTGCTCCTGCGTCGCGACGTTCGAGCGCACGTCGGCGCTCTCGGTGCGCTTGGGGCTGATCGCCAGCATCCACAGCGCCGCGACGATCGCGAGCGTGCCGAGGACGACGACCGCGATGGCGTTTCTCTCGTTCGAGGTCATCGGGAGGCTCCGGTCGGTGCTGCGGCGGACTGGGTCGCGGGGGCGGCAGGCGGGGTCGCGACGGCGGCGACGGCCGCCGCAGCGGTCGCGGGCGTCGCTGCGGCAGCACCCACCGGCAGGGCGGGTGGTGCCTTGAAGTACGTCGTCAGGTCGAACACCGCGGCCTTCGTGTCGGTGCCGCGACAGTCGCCGCCGCCGCCCGCGGGCACGCCGGCGGTCGAGGCGCCCTTGGCGAGCCGCTCGGTGCGGGTGAAGCCGACGTCGGTCACGCCGCTGAGCAGCTGCAGGCGGTCGATGTAGGCGGGAACGCCGCGCTCGTGCGTGGCGCAGCCGTTGAGGGCGATGGTCGGCAGGCCCGAGGTCGGGGTCGCCGCCCCCGTCGCCACCGCCGGGATCGTCCCGGTGACCGAGGTCAGCCAGACGCCGGACGGGGCGACCTTGGCGAGCTCCGTCAGCGTGCGGTCCCACTTGAAGCGCGACTTGGCGACCCCCGCGACTGCGTCGCGGCGGGTCGTCGTCGCGGCGACGAAATCGGCGTACGGCTTCAGCGCGGCGGCCTGCTGCTCGCTCGTCACGAGCTGCGTCTGCAGCGTGCCGAGCCGCTCGCGGCCTGAGCTGACCTGGTTGTTGACGACGACGAGGTAGGCGACCGCGGCCGCGAGCACCGCCGCCGACCCGCAGGCGACCTGCGCGATGCGACCGACCGGGACGGTGCTGACCGCGTTGCGGCGCCGCGCCGTGATGACGGGCCGCAGGTCGGGACGCTCGTCCTGGCCGCCGCTGGAGAGCGCGAGGCCCATCGCGATGTCGAGGCGCTCCGGGGCGATCGTGACGCCGTCGAGGTCCGGCCAGGCGTCGCGGCCGGCGGGGAGGACGGGCAGGTGCAGCTCGCGCGTCAGCGTCTCGACGACGCCGGGCCACGTCGTCATGGCGCCGGTGAGGACGACGGCGCCGATCGGGCGCGCGTCGGGGCGGGCGGAGTAGAACCCCCGCGAGGACTGGATCTCGGCGACGACGCGGCGCAGGCCCTCGCGGACCTGTAGGGCGGCGGCGTCGTCGAGCCCGTTCTCGGACGGGCCGACGCCGATGTCGGCCGAGCCGACCCCGACAGCGGCGACGCGCTGGCGGGCGGTCTCGTGCGCGATGCCGGCACGCTCGGCGAGCCCGGCGGCGATCGACTCGCTGCCGGCGGAGGCCGCGCGGACGAGCAGCGGCTCCCCGTTCTCGGTGATGACGACGTTCGTCAGCGCACCGGCCTGGATGTAGAGGATCGCGTCGTCGCCGACCGGCGGGTGGTCGAGCGCCGACAGCAGGGCGAGACCGGAGAGCTGGATGCGCTCGGCGCGCAGGCCGGCGCCGGTGAGCGCGCTCGTGAGACGGTCGATGCCGTCGACGCGGGCGGCGGCCATGAGGATCCGCTGCTGACCGCCCTGACCGCCGGGGACCCGGCCGACGAGGCGGTAGTCGACGACGAGCTGGTCGAGGCCGACCGGGAGCAGGTCGCCGGCGAGGTGGCGGACGGCGCCGTCGAGGTCGGCGCCGTGGAGCGTCGCCGGCAGCTCGACCATCCGGACCATGAGCCGCGGGTGGGCGAGCCCGACCCGGACGTCGCGGCCGAGCTTGTGCAGCGAGAAGAGGGTCTTCAGCTCGGTCGCCAGGTTCTCCGAATCGACGACCTCGCCGTCGACGACGAGGCCCACCGGGAGGGGGTGGACGATGGCGCGGCGCACGCGTGCGCGCTCGGTTCCCGAGGACTGCACGATGACGACCGCGTCGGGACCGATGTCGAGGGCAAGCGTCGACGACGGTCGACGGCCTGCGAGGCGGACACGTCCGCCGGAAGGCAATGATGGGATCCGCACACCCCGGTATTCGGCGCGGGGACCGTCCGCGAGGAGAGCAACTTGAGGCGATTGGACGGATGGTCGAACGAGGCGGGCGTGTCCGATCCGCGCTCTGTCTAGGCTGAGGCGCGATGAAGGGCTTTGCCTCCGACAACTACGCCGGCGCCCACCCCGAGGTGCTCGCCGCGCTCGCCGCGGCCAACGACGGCCACGCCGTCTCCTACGGCGCCGATCCGTGGACCGCGCGCGCGGAGGAACTCCTGCGCGAGCACTTCGGCGAGCAGGCCTGCTCGTACCTCGTCTTCAACGGGAGCGCGGCGAACGTCCTCGCGTTCCGGGCCCTGTGCCGCCCGTGGGAGTCGGTCATCTGCGCCGCGGGCGCGCACGTCAACGTCGACGAGGGCGGCGCGCCGGAGCGGATCGCCGGCGTGAAGCTCCACGCGCTGCCCACGATCGACGGCAAGCTCACGCCCGAGCACATCGCCTCGCAGCTGCACCGCGTCGGCGACGAGCACGCCGTCCAGCCGCGCGTCGTGAGCGTCACGCAGAGCACCGAGCTCGGGACGCGCTACAGCCCCGTCGAGCTGCACGCGCTCGCCGACTTCGCCCACGAGCGCGGCCTGCTGCTGCACGTCGACGGCGCCCGGCTGGCGAACGCGGCGGCCGGACTCGAGCTCCCGCTGCGCGCGATCACGACCGACGCCGGCGTCGACGTCGTCTCCTTCGGCGGCACGAAGAACGGGCTGCTCGTCGGCGAGGCGGTCATCTTCCTGCGCCCCGGCCTGGACGAGGGCTTCGCCTACCTGCGCAAGCAGACGCTCCAACTCGCGTCCAAGGGCCGCTTTCTCGCGGCGCAGTTCGTCGCGCTGCTCGAGGACGATCTCTGGCTGCGCAGCGCGACCCACGCCAACGCCATGGCCGCCCGGCTGGCCGGCGCGCTCGCCGGCGTGCCCGGCGTGAGGATCACCCAGCCGGTGCAGGCCAATGGCGTGTTCGCGGTGATCCCGCGCGCGGCGATCACCGCACTACAACGCGACTGGCGTTTCTACGAATGGGACGCCGCGGCCGCGGAGGTGCGCTGGATGTGCTCGTGGGACACGACGCCCGAGGAGGTCGACGCCTTCGCCGCCGACGTCATGCGCGCGTGCGCGGAGGTGGTCGCGTGATACCGCCGGGCGAGGACGAACGGGCAAATTGCATCCCCGGGGCCATAACGCGCGCGACGTCTGGTGCCGATACTCGTTTCATGGGTATGACCTCGCTCGTGGAACGCAGCTACAGGATCGGCCAGGACGGCCGCAGCCCGGTGTGCGACACCATCGCGGCCCGCGCCGACATCGACGCCCTGCGCGACGCGCTCGCGTGGCGGCGCAACGAGCTTGCCCGCGTCGAGCTGCAGGACACCGACACGGTGCTCGTGCTGCGCGCGCTGATGACGCTCGAGGACATGCTCGCCGCGACGACCGACTACGACGAGCACGCGCCGCTCACGCTCACGCGCGATCAGGTGTGCGTGCTCTGCGAGATCGTCGGCGCGTACATCACCGGCCGCGACGTCGAGAGCTACCAGCCGCCCGAGGAGCGCGCGCGCATCCAGCGCCTGCGCGAACTGGCGGGGCAGCTCATGGACTGCTGCAGCGAGCTCGCCACGGCGCAGGAGCAACTGCGCGAGCGCGAGCTCACCGTCTGAGCGCGGGGCCGCGCCAACCCCGGGAGCGGGCACGGCGGTGTACTAGCCTTCCGAGCCGAAGACTGGTGGGCGAGGAGGCCTCGATGAGCGAGCAGGAACAGCACGAGGAACAGCGGCCGGCGGCGCCGCCGCTGCCGGAGATCGACGAAGAGACGCAGGTCATGATCGACCAGCATCTGCGCGTCGTCGAGCAGAGCATCCAGGTCCGCGGTGAGGACCACCCGGGAACCTTGCGCGCCCGCGCCGACCTCGCGATGACGTACTGGAAGATCGGCCGCCACGAGCAGGCGATCGAGATCGAGGAGCGGCTCGTCGCAGATTCCACCCGCATTCTCGGCGAGGAGCACCCGGAGGCCCTGACGGCGCGCTCGAACCTCGCGTCGTCCTACTGGACCGCCGGGCGCGTCGAGGAGGCGATCGAGATCGAGGAGGCCGTCCTCGACGACGCCGAGCGGCTGCTCGGCGAAGACCATCTCGCGACGCTCACCGCGCGCTCGAACCTCGCCTACTCGTACTCGACGATCGGGCGCAAGGAGGATGCGATCCGCGTCCAGCGCCAGGTCGTCGCCGACCGCGAGCGCGTGCTCGAGCCCGACGACCCGGACACGGTGGACGCGCTCTCGAACCTCGCGTCGGCCTACTGGAACGCCGACCGCAAGGACGACGCGGTGGCCGTCGAGGAGGCGATCCTCGCCGCCAGCGAGCGCATCCACGGGGCCGAGGACGTCGACACCCTGCAGGCGCGCGTCTCGCTGGCTTCCGCCTACCGCGCCGCAGGCCGCCTCGAGGAGGGCGCCGCGCTGCAGGCGATCGTCGTGACCGAGAGCGAGCGCCTGCTCGGCAGGGATCATCCCGCGACGCGCATGGCGCGCAAGACGCAGGAGCTCAACCAGCCGGGCTGACCGTGGCGCTCGCGGGGTCGTCCGAGGTGCCGCAGAAGGACAGCAGGTCGCCGGTGACGGCGACGACCCCGAGCAGGAGGCCGTCGTCGTCGACGACGGGCACGCGGCGCGAGTCGGTCTGCAGCGCGAGGTCGCGCCCCGTCGCGGCGGGGGCGCCGGGGCCGATCGTCGGTCCCGTGTCGGCGACCTCGGCGGCGGGGCGGGCGGCGTCGCCGCCGGAGACGTGCTCCGGGGTCAGCGAGCCGACGTAGATGCCGTCGTCGGCGACGAACGCCAGGCGGCGGCTCGCGCTCGCCGCGAAGTAGTCGCGGACGTCGCCGACCGTCGCCGTCGCGGGCAGCGCCGAGAAGCGGGCGTGGAGGATGTCGCCCACGGTGAGACCGTCGGCTGCGTCGATGCGGATCTTCGCCATGCCTACATGATGGCATTGCGGGAAGACTGTGCACGTGCCCATTGCATCCTTCGCGCAACTCGCCGCCGCCCCCGACCCGCCGCTGGACGAGCTCGCGCTGGCGCTGGCGGCTGAGTTCCGCGAGGTCGACGCCGACGGCGCGCTCGCGCGGCTGGACGAGCTCGGCGCAGAGGTCGCCGGCGCGGCCGCCGGCGGCGACGGGCTCGCGGCCCTGACCGCCGTCCTGGCGCGCCGCCACGGGTTCGCCGGCGAGCGCGAGCGCTGGGACGACCCGGGCAACTCGATGCTCGACGTCGTCCTGGAGCGGCGTGCCGGCCTCCCGATCCTGCTGTCGGTCGTCTACGTCGAGGTCGGGCGCCGGGCGGAAGTCGCGCTGGCGGGCGTCGGCCTGCCGGGCCACTACGTCGTCGGCCGCTTCGCCCCGCCGCCGCCGGTCCTCCTGGACCCGTTCGACGGCGGCACGCGGCTGGACGTCGCGGACTTCGACGTCGCGGACGTGCGGCCGTGGGGGCCGCACGAGACCGCGCTGCGGATGCTCAACAACCTCGTCGCCTCGTTCACGCGCCGCCAGGATCTCGGGCGGGCGATCCGCGCGGCCGAGCTGCGCCTCGTGCTGGGGGTCGGCGGCGCGCCGTCGCAGGAGCTCCGTGCGGAGCTGCGCGCGCTCCGCGCGCGCCTGAACTGACCATGACCGCGCCCGAGCCATCGCTGCAGAGCCGTCTTGAGCGTGCCGTCGAGGGTGACGGCGGGCGCGCCGCCGAGCCGACGATCGGCGACCCCGTGGCACTGCTGCACCACCTCGATGTCAGCGGGCATTTCCACCGCGACGGCAGGCTCGGCCGCCTGTTTCATCGCGGCATGGTGTCGCTGCGCGAGAACGAGACGACCGACAGCCTGCACGTGTCCGTCGACGGCAACAGGCTGGCCGCGCACGTCGACCGCGTCTCGCCGCTGCAGCCGCGCGGCGACGGTGCGTCCGCCTACTCGGTGCGCCAGGCGCTCGCGCACAACGCTGCCGGCATGTACCAGGATCTTCTCTGGCTGCTGCGCGGCCGGCAGGGCGACCACCGCTGCGAGCTCGATTGCGAATGGATCCCGGCCGGGGCCGAGCGCGCGACCGGCGAGGTCGATCTGCTGGACCCGAGCACCGGGGCCTGGAGCGTGCAGATGGAGGCGCGGGTCGCCGGCGCGCTCGACGAGGCACGCCTGCGGGCCGCTTTCGCCGCTGCGCTCGGATCCGCCGTACCGGTACGCGATTGCCTGCGCGTCGTCGACTGCCGGGACGACGCGGCCCTGGACACGGCCCGCTCCCGGCTGCGCGACGCCGCCGTTCGGGCCGACGCACGACCGCCGCTGCGCGCATGCCTCGCGCGCCATCGCAGCGGCGACGTCCTCATGCTCTGCATCAATCACGCCGCCAGCGACGGCTTCGGCGCCCTCCAGGTGCTGCGCGCCGTCGCCGGCGCGTATGCCGGCATCGATCAGCCCCCGCTCGACTTCCTCGCCACGCGCGACCTGCCCGTCCGGCCGTCCACGAAGGCCGCGGCGGGCCCAGCGCGTCTCTGGTCCAGGGTCGTCGAGCGGCTGCGCGACACGCGCGACCGGCCCGCGCGCCTCGCCGAGGACGAGCCGCACGATGTCGCCGGGAGCGGGTGCCACCGCGTCGCACTGTCGGCGCAGGACACCCGGCGGGTGCTCGGCGTCGCGCGTTCGCGAGCCGGCACGAACGTCCTGATGGCGGCCCTCCACCTGGCCATCGGCGACTGGAACGAGCGCCACGGCGCCGCCGCAGGACGGATCGGCGTGCTCGTGCAGGCCGACCTGCGCCCGGCGCAGTGGCGCGATCACCCGGTCGGGAACCTGTCCGTGACCGCGCGGGTGTCGACGACCGCGGCCGACCGCGCCGATCCCGCCGCGACCCTGCGCACCATCTCGGACGAGATCGCCCGCAACAAACGCACGCGGACGGGGGTCGCGCTGATCGCGGCGCTCCAGCGCGCGGACCTCCTGGCGCTGTGGGCGAAGCAGTCGATCGTCGTCCTGCGGCCGCTGACCGGCAACCACCGCGTCGACACGACGGTGCTCTGCAACCTCGGCGGGCTCGACGAGGCGCCGTCGTTCGGCCCCGGCGCGGGCGCGGTCACCGAGCTCTGGTTCTCCACGCCCGCGCGGGCGCCGCGGAGCCTGTGCCTCGGGGCGGTCGTCGTCGGCGGGCGGCTGCATCTGACCTTTCGCCACCCGCATCGCCTGCTCGGCCCGGACGCCGCCCACCGATTCGCCGACTGCTACGTGCGCCAACTCCTGCTCGTCGGCGACATCGGTCGGGTAGCGCCCTGATCCTGCGGCGATGGGGGTCAGCCCGCAACCTGCGTCCCAGCGGCTCGTGTGTGGTGTGCGGCCGCGATGATGCGCCGGTGCGTGAGCGGCCGACGATGCGTGTGCTCGGCGCCGGCCTGTGGGTTGTGCTGGCGGCGGTCACGGCGTCCGCGTGCGGTGGATCGACCTCCGTCATCGGGTCGCAGACCGCGGTCGCACCGCCTGTCGCGCGTGCGACGGCCGCGACACCGCCATCGAGGACGACTGCGCCTGCGCCGGCTCTGACGCGTCTCGAGCGCGACCTTGCGCAATCGCTCAGGATCGCCTTTCTCACGCAGCCGCCGCCCCCGACGCAGAACCAGAGCCCGCCCATCGTCGATCTGTTCTCCCGCGATCCGCAGACCGTCTGCGAGCGGCTGCGCCCCGCGGCATACCGCTGCGCCATCACGTATCAGACGCGCTCGGACGCCCGGTTGCGGCACGTGAGCTATGCGGTCCGCCGGCAGCACGGCTGCTTCACCGCGACCGCCGCCGCGATCGCCGCCGCCAGCAGGCTGCACCGCCTGAGCGGCTGCTGATCGCCGCTACGGCGCGCGCCCGCGCGTGTCCCGGCGCTCACGCGTCGACGAGGCCGCGGCGGATGGCGTAGCGGGCGATGTCGAGGCGGTCCTTGAGGTGCAGCTTCTCGAGGATGTTCGTGCGGTGGCGATCGACGGTCTTCTCGCTGATGACGAGCCGTTCTGCGATCTGGCGGGCGCTGTTTCCCGCGGCGATGAGCTGCACGATCTCCAGCTCGCGTGCGGACAGCCGGCCTTGGCGTCGGCGCTCTGCGGGGGTGAGCTTGAGGTAGTCGCTGATCAGCGCGCGGCTGGCGGCCGGGTACATGTACGTGTCACCGGTCACGGCGGCGCGCACGGCGGAGACGAGGTCCGTGTCGGCGGCCGATTTGAGGACGTAGCCATTGGCGCCGGCGTTCAGCGCCTCGAAGAAGAACTGCTCGTCGTCGTGCATCGAGAGCATCACCACGACCGGGCGATAGTCACGGCGTGCGAGCTCGCGCGCGGCCTGCAGACCGCTGAGGCGCGGCATCGTGACGTCGAGGATCGCGAGATCGGGGCGGTGCAGGTCGGCCTGGGCGAGCACCTCCATGCCGTCAGCGGCTTCTGCCACGACGCGCAGGTCGGCTTCGCGTTCGAGCACCAGACGGATGCCCTGGCGCACGAGCTGATGGTCATCGGCCAGGAGGATCGAGATCATGGGCGCCCGTCGGGATCGGCGTCGAGGGGGACGACGAGTGTCACGTCGGTCCCGGTCGCTGGATCGGACGTGATCTGCAGCGCCGCATTGACGGTCAGCGCGCGCTCGCGCATGAAACGGATCCCCGCGCCTTCCGCCTGGTTGGCAGGATCGATGCCGGGCCCGTCGTCACAGACGCGCAGCGAGAGCCTGTCACCGGTCGCGGTGAGCGTGAGCGTGACGTGCGCGCCGGGTGCGTGACGCGCGACGTTGGTCAGGCATTCCTGTGCGACGCGGTAGACGACGAGGGCCGCGGCCGGGTCGATGTCCGGCGAGACGCGGTCCAGCCGGCGCTCGATCCCGATGCCGGTCTGCTCGCCGGCCTGCCGGGTGAGCGCGGTCAGCGCTGCGGTGAGCCCGAGCTCATCCAGGCCCGGTGGCCGCAGGCCGCGCACGAGCGCGCGGAGCTGGTTGAGGCTGCCGCGGGCGAGCTCGCGTGCGGCCTGGGCTTCATCGGCCAGCGCGTCGGGGGCCCGTACGGCGATCCTGTCGAGCATCAGCAGCAGCGCGGTGAGGTGCTGACCGACCTCGTCGTGCAGTTCGGCTGCGATGCGGCGGCGTTCGTCCTCCTGGGCCCGCAGCAGCCGGCTGGTGCTCGCGCGCCGCTCGCTCTCCAGCCGGTCGGCCATGACGTTGAAGGCGCCGGTGAGCGCGCCGAGCTCAGGGTCGTCGTGCTCGCGCAGGCGCAGGCCGGGTTGCAGCGGGTCGATCGTCGCCATCGCCGCGGTCAGCCGGCTCAGCGGCGCGAACGCGCGGCGTATGAGGGCGAGGTTGACGATCAGGACGGCGCAGATCCCGGCCACGAGTGTCGCCGCTTCACGCAGCGTGATGGGCGAGCTCACGGTCGCCGGCGTCAGCGCCAAGGCAAGTCCGGCGATCGTCACGACGCCGGCGTTGACCGTGAAGGCCTTCCAGAACAGCGAAACCCTGCGCGGCCGGTGCATGGCGCTCATCATCGCGTCATGGGGCGCTCCGCATCGCTGCTCGGGACGCCGGCCGGCTGCAGTTGAGGGCTGACCCCCATTGCCCGACGTGGCGCCCGCGCGCAGCATCAGTGCGATGAACGCCGGCTGCCCATGGTGCTGACGGTCGCGCTGTGGCTGGCCTGCGGCGCGGCGCTCGTCGCGCTCGCGTGGCGCGCCGCCCCGGACACGTTCCCCGCGGGCTTGTTGTCGTGCGCGATCGTAGGGGTCGGGGGCGCGTTCGTCGGCGGGGAGCTGTTCGTCGTGCTCGGCGGCACGGCCGGCCACGGCGCCGACCTGCTGACGCTGCTCGGGGCGATCGCCGGCGCCCTGCTGTGCATCGAGCTCGTGTCGCAACCGCAGGCATTCAGCCCGCTTGCGGGCGCCGGCCGCCCGCTGATGTTGTGGCAGTCGTTGCAGCGGTGGTCTGCGGTCGTGTTCGCGACCGCGCTCGGGGCGGCGCTGGGGAGGGCCGGCGACTCGCCGCTGCTCGCCGTCGCGACGACCCTCGCGATCGCGACGTTCCTGATCGCCTGGTATCGCCACCACGCGCGTCTGGACATCCGATGAGGACGCCCACGTCCGGCGAGGATGCGTCGGTGTTCGCGACGACCTGCCATGCACGGGTGCCGGCGCCGGACGCGACGCTCTACCTGCGTGCGGATCTCATGTCGACGTTCCGGGCGCAGTCTGAGCTGCATCGCCTCCTGCGAGACGTGCATCCGCAGCGCCGCGTCGTCGCGGGGATGCTCGTCAACACGCTGCTCGACAGCGTCAGGCCGACCATCGAACGCGATCAGCCCACGCTGCGACTGCGGTTGTGGCGGCTGCCTGGCCGCCTGCACCTCGAACTGCGGGCGCGGGCCAAGCTGCGGGTCGACGACCGCACGCAGGTGATGCTCGAGCGCTTCGCCGATCATTGGGAGCACGACACGCGCGGCGTCTGCGTCGAGGTGCGCACGACGCTGTCGGAGCCCGCGCGGGCCCGGCTCACCGCGCTGTAGGCGGCGCGCTACGGTCACCCCGATGACAGCGCACGAGACGAGCGCGCGCGAGCGCTGGAACGAGCGCCGCTCGGCGGGCGGCTTCGAGCCGTTTCCCGATGCGCCGGCGCCATGGCTCGTCGAGCACGCCGCGCTGCTCGGCGGCGGCGGGCGGGCGCTCGACGTGGCCTGCGGCGACGGCCGCAACGCCCGCGTGCTCGCACGGCTCGGCTACGAGGTCGATGCGGTGGACGTCTCCGACGTCACGGTCGAGGCGCTGCGCGCCGCCGCCGCCGAGCGCGCGCCGGGCGTACGGCCGCGGATCGCCGACCTCGAGCGCGAGCCGCCGGCACGCGACGCCTACGACGTCGTCGTGAACTTCAACTACCTCCAGCGCGATCTCTTCGCCGCGCTCGAGGCAGCCCTGCGACCGGGCGGCTGGCTGCTCTTCGAGACCTTCGGCCCGGCGCACCTCGAGGAGCTGGGCAAGCACGTCAACCCGCGGTTCGTCCTGCACCCCAACGAGCTGCTCAGCGCGTTCCCCGGCCTGCGCGTGCGCGCCTACCGCGACGGCGTCGCCGAGCACCCGGGCGGCCCGCGCGGTGTCGCGAGCCTCCTCGCGCAGCGCCCGGCGTAGCGACGATGGTGCGACCACCGGCGCGTGTGCGGGAGCCGTCTGCCACGATCGCTCGCCGCATGCGTCGCTCGCCGCTCCTCATCCTCGCCTTCGCCGCAGCTGCGCTGCTGCCCGCGCCCGCGCCGGCGAGCGCCCAGGCGCCGCGGGGCGCGTACGCGTCCTGCGAGCCGGTCGCGGGTGCGAGCATCGTCCAGGTCAGCGGGGCGCCGTGCCCCGAGGCGCAGGCCGCCGCCACGGCGCTCGTCGCCGCGCCGACCGACGGGGAGGGCGACGCGCTGCGGGCCGCCGGGTGGGCGCCCGTGCGCGCGCTCGTCGCGCCCGGCGATGCCCAGCACGACATCGTCGCGACCCGCGGCAGGGCGGCGCTGCGCATCCGCCGCGGCGGCGCGCCGCCGGACCTCGACGGCTGGGCGGCGGGCCGCGAGCTGCTCTTCGGTCGCCCGACGCTCGTTCCCGGCGGCCGCGTGCCGAGCGGCGCGGTGCTGTGCACGTCGGCGTTCCTCGTCCGGCTGCCCGGCGGCAGCCTCGGCGGGCTGAGCGCCGCGCACTGCGGCGGCACCCGCAGCGACGGGACCGTCCAGCGGCGCAACGTCGCGCTGCGCCGGCCACCGCAGCCCGGCGTCGTCCTCGGGCGCGTGGCGCGCGATCTCGAGCTGACGCGGCCGCTGGACGCGCTCGTCGTGCCGGTCGACACGACCGCCGGCCGCACCGCCACGGCGGTCGTCGACCGCGGCATCGCCCGGCCGCCGTGGAGCATCGCCGGCAACGCCCGCCCGCTGCGGGGCCGCCCGATCTGCTTCAGCGGACGCACGAGCGGCATCGACCAATGCGGCCGGATCGCGGGCGCCGACGCCCGCTCCTTCGAGCAGGGCATCCGCCGCCGCGCCGGCATCACCGTCCGCTGCACGACGATCCGCGCCCGCGAGGGCGACAGCGGCTCGGCCGTCTACACCGCGCCGCGCGCCGACGGCAGCGTCCGCGCGATCGGGATCGCCGTCATCGTCGTCGGCATCGGCGCGCGGATGTGCTTCACGCCCCTGCAGCCGGTGCTCGGCGCGCTCGGCGCGACGGTCGTCACGACGGGCTGACGGGCTGACGGGCTCGGCCGCGAAGCCGGCCCCACCATCTACCGCGAGCCGCGGCGCTCCAGCACGATGCCGACCGTCACCGCGTACGCGACGTGGTCGAGGATCTGCGGGACGAGCGCGAGCGCGCGGATCCGCGGGAAGCGCCGGCCGACGACACCGAGGTCGAGCGCCGCGACCGCCAGCCCGGCCATGACGGCGGGCACGATGGTGCGCCGGCGCGGGAGGATCGCGGCGAGGACGACGGCCCAGCAGAGCGACAGCGCGGCGTGCGCGACGATCGCCGCGGGCAGCAGGCGCGCGGCCCGCTCCTCGCGGGGCAGCAGCAGCGTCCCGGCCGCGAGCGAGGCCTCGAGCGGATCGGCGCGCGTGAGCAGCGCGTGCGCCGTGGACGGAGCGCCACCGAGGATCGCCGCGACGGCGGCCGCGGCCAGCACGTCGGCGGGCGTCGGGCGGCCGCGCTCGCCCACGACCTACCCGAGGCGCTCTTGCTCGGCCTGCTGGATCTTCTTCGTGCGGACGTACTCGGCAAGGGCCTGTAGGACCCAGACGGCGCCCGAGCGCGCCCGCGCGTCCGCGACGAGCCCGTCCTTGCCGATGCCGGAGCGCGCGACCGGGATCCGCGTGCAGGCGCCGGTGACGATGTCCGTGTTCGTGTAGGTCAAAACGCTGCGCAGCGCCTCCTCGGCGCCCGCCCCGCGGGTCGGGCCCGAGGCGTTGATCCAGGCGACCGGCTTGTCGAGCGTTCCGCCGCCGACCGTCCAGTCCAAGAGGTTCTTGAACGACCCCGGCAGCCCGCCCGCGTACTCGGGCGTCGAGAAGAGGACCGCGTCGCACTCGTCGAGGATCGCGCGCAGGTCGGCCGCGGCCTGCGGCAGCGGCGCGCCCTCGACGTCGTCGTCGGGGTTGAAGTGGGGCAGGTCTCCGAGCCCTTCGTAGAGCAGCGTCACGACGCCCTCGGGCGTCATCGCGCGCGCCGTGCGCAGCAGCGCGGTGTTCGTCGACTCCGCCCGCAGGCTGCCGGAGACGAGGAGGATCGCGATCGGGGTCGGCGTCATGGCGTCAGCTTGTCAGGGCGACGACGCCGGGCAGCGCGCGACCCTCGATGAGCTCGAGCGCGGCGCCGCCGCCGGTCGAGACGTGCGTGATCTCGTCCTCGAGGCCGAAGCTGCGCAGCGCGGCGATCGAGTCGCCGCCGCCGACGACCGTCAGCGCGGACGTGTGGGCGACGGACTCGGCGATCGCGCGCGTGCCGCCCGCGAAGGGCTCGTACTCGAACGCGCCCACGGGGCCGTTCCAGAAGACCGTCGCGGCGCCCGCGATGAGCTTCGCGTAGGCCTCGCGCGTGCGCGGGCCGGCATCCATGCCCTCCCAGCCGTCGTCGATCGGGCCGAAGTCGATGATCCGCGTCCGCGCGTCGGCGGACAGCTCGTCGCCGATGACGAGGTCGAGCGGGAGGTGGAGCTTGCCCGCCGGCGCGACCTGGGCCAGCAGCCCGCGGGCGACGGGGATGCCGGCGGCCTCGCAGAGCGAATCGCCGACGGGCTCGCCCCGCGCGGCGATGAACGGGTAGCTCATCGCGCCGCCGATGAGGACGGCGTCGGCGAGCTCGAGGAAGCGCTCGATGACGCCGATCTTGTCGGTCACCTTCGCACCGCCGAGAATCGCTACCAGCGGGCGCTCGGGGGCGCGGAGGATCCGCGTGAACGTCGCGACCTCGCGCGCGAGCAACAGCCCGGCGGCGGAGCGCGCGACGTCGTGCACGACGCCCTCGGTGGACGCGTGCGCGCGGTGGGCGGAGCCGAAGGCGTCGTTGACGTAGGCGTCGGCGAGCGCGGCGAGGCGCGCCGCCAGCGCGGGGTCGTTCGCCGTCTCGCCCGGCTCGTAGCGGATGTTCTCGAGCATGACGACGTCCCCTTCGGGCACGTCGCCGAGGTCCGGCGCGAGCGCCACCGGGGTGTCCAGCAGCGTCGCGAGGCGCTCGGCGACAGGGCGCAGGGACAGCGCGGGATCGCGGCCCTCCGGGCGCCCGAGATGTGAGACGAGCAGCAGCCGGGCGCCGCGCTCGCGCAGGGCCTGGATCGTCGGGAGCGCCTGGCGGATGCGCGTGTCGTCACTGATGAGCCCGTCGACGAGCGGGACGTTGAAGTCGACCCGCAGGAGCACACGGCTGCCGTGCACGTCACCGAGGTCGTCGAGCGTGCGGAGTCTTGTCGTCCGGGTGGTCATCTCCAGCGAGGGTACCCAGCCGGGCGCCGGGCCCGACACCACGACAGCCGTGCACTAGCGTGTCGCCGGTGCCCAAGCTCCAGGTTGCGGGGACCGAGCTGTACTACGAGCGCCGCGGCGCGGGCGAGCCGCTGCTGCTCATCCAGGGCCTCGGCGCGAACCTCCTGCACTGGGGCGAGCCGCTGCTCGCCGAACTCGAGTGCGACTTCGAGCTCGTCGTCTTCGACCACCGGGGCGCCGGCCGCAGCGCGCCGCTCGGGCGCGACGCCACCCTCACGACGGCAAGCCTCGCGGCAGACGCGGTCGCGCTGCTCGACGCGCTCGGGCTCGACAGCGTCCACGTGCTCGGCATCTCGATGGGCGGGATGGTCGCCCAGGAGCTCGCGCTCGCGCACCCCGCGCGCGTGCGTTCGCTGACGCTGGGCTGCACCTCGTGCGGGGGCACGCAGTCGCGGGCGACCGACCAGGAGGTCATCCGCGCGCTCACCGCGGCCGTGTTCTCACGCGACATGGACCGCATGCTGCGGACGGGCTTTGCATTCGTCGTGTCGCCCGCCTACGCCGCCGAGGCGGCGCACTACGCGCAGTTCGCCGCGGCCGCGCGGCTGCACCCGCCGGACATCGCGCTGCTCATGGCCCAGCAGGCGGCGGTCGTCGGGCACGACACGTACGCCCGTCTGCGCGGGCTGCGGGTCCCGGCGCTCGTCGTCCACGGGACCGGCGACCAGATGCTCGCGGCGGTCAACGGCGACCTCGTCGCGTCGCTCATCCCCGGGGCGCGCCTCGAGCTGCTCGAGGGCGCCGGCCACCTCTTCTTCTGGGAGCAACCCCAGCGCGCGGCGCAGCTCGTGCGCGAGCATGCCGCGGCACACCGCGGGTAGTGCCGCCCCTCGCGGACAGCCCCTCGCCCGGGATCCAGGCTCAGGCGCCGAGCTCGGCGAGGCGGCGCTCCAACAGGCGCCGCTCGGCCTCGTCGTGGACGAGCGCCAGCGCCCGCGCGTAGGCGGCGCGGGCCTCGCCGGACCGTCCGAGGCGGCGCAGCAGCTCGCCGCGCGTCGCGTGGAGGTAGTGGTAGTCGTCGAGCGCGATGGCGTCGACGATCCGCAGCGCCGCCACGGGGCCCTCCGCCTCGGCCACCGCGACGGCGCGGTTGAGCTCGACGACGGGCGAGCCGGTGAGGAGGGCGAGCTCCCCGTAGAGCGCGGCGATCTGCGGCCAGTCGCGCGGCTCGTCGGCGTGCAGCGCCGCGATCGCCGCCTGCACGACGTACGGGCCGCGCCCGCGCAGCGCGAGCGCCCGGTCCAGCAGCGCCCGGCCGCCGGCGATCTGCTCGCGGTCCCAGAGCGCGCGGTCCTGGTCGGCGAGGAGGACGAGGTCGCCGTCGCGGTAGCGCGCCGCGCGGCGCGCGTCGAGCAGGAGCATCATCGCCAGCAGTCCGTGCACCTCGGGCTCGTCGGGCATGAGCTCGGCGAGCGCCCGCCCGAGCCGGAGCGCCTCCGCCGCGAGGTCGCCGCGGCCGCTGAAGCCCTCGTTGAAGATGAGGTAGACGACGGCGAGCACGGCGGCCAGGCGGTCGGGCAGCAGGTGGTCGGGCGGCACCCGGAACGGGATCCCGGCGGCCTTGATCTTGCGCTTGGCGCGCACGAGCCGCTGCGCCATCGTCGCGTCCGAGACGAGGAACGCCCGGGCGATCTCGGGCGTCGTGAGGCCGCCGAGCGTCCGCAGCGTCAGCGCCACCTGTGCGTCGACGGCGAGTGCCGGGTGACAGCACGTGAAGACGAGCTCGAGGCGCTCGTCGGGGAATGGCGTCGCGTCCACGATCTCCTCCGCTGCCTCGGGGACCTCCAGCAGCCGCGTCTTGGCGGCCAGCGTGCGATCGCGGCGCAGGCGGTCGATCGCGCGGTTGCGCGCGGTCGAGATGAGCCACGGGCCCGGAGCCGCCGGAGTGCCGTCGCGCGGCCAGCGCTCGGCCGCGATCGCGAAGGCGTCCTGCGCGGCCTCCTCGGCGAGGTCGAAGTCGCCGAGGAAGCCGATCAGCGCGGCGAGGACGTAGCCCCACTGGTCGCGGAAGGCCTGCTCGAGGATCGCTACCACTCCTTGATCGGGCGGACCTCGACCGCGCCGCCCATGGCGGCCGCCGGGATCTTCGCGGCGAGCTCGATCGCGGCGTCGAGGTCGTCGGCCTCGAAGTGCAGGTAGCCCCCGATCGCCTCCTTGATCTCGACGAACGGGCCGTCGGTCGTGAGCGTCCGGCCGTCCTGGACGCGCACGGTCGTCGCCAGCTCAGGGGGCTGCATCCCGACGCCGGGCGTGACGCCGGGGGTCTCGTTGATCGCCTTGTAGGCCGCGTAGACCGCGCCCTTCTCCTGGTCGGAGAGGTCCTCCCAGGCGTCGGTGCCCGGCGTCGGCGTGGAGCCCTGATGGATCAGCAGGATGTACTTCATCGTGTCCTCCTTACGGGGATGGTCGTCCATAGACGAACGGGACGCGACGAAATCGACAGCCGCCGAGCAGGCGGCTGCGGCCCTGGAAGCAGGACCGCCGCCCGGTGGGGGCCGGGCGGCGTGGACCTGCATCCCTTGTCGGCCGGGTCAGACGACCTTGAAGGTGGCCTTCGAGGTCCTACCCAAGTCCGTCTTGCCGTAGCCGGGGGTCACCTGCACCTCGTAGCTGCCCCTCGTGAGCAGCCGGCGCAGCGCCGCCTGCGACTGCGTCACGCGGTAGAGGCCCGCGGCCGCCGGCGCCCTCAAGCCGGACGACAAAAGCCTCAGGCCCTTCGACGTCCGGCGGTAGATGTTGACCTTCACGATCTCGGTCCCCGCGGGCACGCGCATCGTGATGCGCACGCCGCTCTTCTGGGCCTTGCGCAGCCTGAGGCGCGGGGTCGTCCCGAGCCGCGTGACCGCGAGCTTCGGCTTCGCCGCGGTGCCCGTGGTCGCGCTGGCCGCGGTGATGTCCGCACCGGCGCCCGCCGCGGTGGTACCGCCGCCCGCCGGAGGCGTGCCACCGCCCGCCGGAGGCGTGCCACCGCCCGCCGGAGGCGTGCCACCGCCCGCCGGAGGCGTGCCACCGCCCGCCGGAGGCGTGCCACCGCCGCCGGCCGGAGGCGTGACGACCGGGGGCGTGATCGTGTACACGAGGTCGGCGATCGCGCTCGGGTTGCCCGACGGGTCGATCGCGATCGCCCGCAGCGTGAGCGAGCTCGTGATCGCGACCTGCGCGCTCGCCACCGGCGTGATCTGACCCGGGTCGCTGCCGTCGAGCGTGTAGTGGATCGTCGCGGTCCCGTCGGGGCTGGTGAGCAGCACCTGCTGGCTCGTGGCGTACGTCCCGGGACCGGGCGCGGCCCCCGGGTCGCCCGGAGCGACGGTGTCCTTGGCGATCGGCAGCACCATGCCGCCGATGTCGCCGCCCGGCGTCGTGATCGTCGCCGCCGCGGTGAGCGTGCCGTCGGCGAGCCCCTGGACCTCGGCGGCCGGGATCGGCGCCGTCCAGGCCTGGCCGCCGGTCGGGCCGGCGGTCAGCGTCGCGGGGACGACCGTCGTCGCGCCGCCGGCCGAGTCGCCGATCTGGACGCTGACCGCGGTCGCGTCGGCCTGGGCGACCCCGCCCAGGATGACGTCGCTGCCGGCGTTGGCCTGGTTGACGGTCGGATGCCCGTTGAACATGTGGTCGGTGCTCGTGACGCCGTTGGACACCAGCGGCGCGCTGCACGGCGCCTGCGGCCCGGGCGCCGCCGGGTTCTGGGAGATCGTCACCTCGCTGACGATCGGGGTCTCGACGCCGCGCGAGTCGATTGCGCCGAGCGCGCGCTGCTGGTCGGCGGCGCTCAGGCCGCTGAAGGTCGCCGTCCAGCTCGTCGAACCCGGCGCGTCATAGCTCAGCGAGCCGTTCGTGCCGGCGCGGAGCTCGCGCTTGCCGTTGACGTCGAACGAGTTCGCCTTGCCCGAGATGATGCGGCTGTCGATGTTCGCCACGGGGACCTGCCCGTGGGTCGAGAGGTCCTCGGCCGTGCCGTGCACGACGATGTCGGCGCCGACGAGCTCGGGCCGGCCGGCGGTGATGCTCTGCACGACCATCGAGTCGACGGGCCCGTCGCCGCTGACGGTGATCGTGTCGCCGGGGAGCATCTCGGGCGTCGTACCGGTCCAGCAGTCCGCGGCGCCGCCGTTGATCGCCGTGGCGCCCGCGGAATCGGTCGTGGCGGTCGCCGTGCTGAGCGTTACGCCGTTGCGGCTCGCGGTGACATTGAGCGTCGTGGTCGGGCTGTAGCCCGACAGCTCGATCCCCGAGGTGCGGTACAGCGGCGCGATGACGTGCGTGCCGTTGACCGCCGCCGCGGCAGGTGACGGCCCCAGCGCGGCCAGCGCGCTTGCGCCCAGCACGGCGGCCGTCGTGGCATTGCGGGCCCGCCGGCGAGCGGCTGACTGCGTCCCTGCGTGATTGCTGCGTGGCACGGATGCCCTCCCTGGATGGCCTGCGAGTCCGTGGTGTCGATGATGCGTGCCCCGGGCGAAGATCCGCAGAGCACAGCGCGCACACATCCCGTGCGTGTTCAGGCGCCCTGCGTGGTCCGGCAGGGGACACGCAGGAGCGGTCGGTCGTACGACCAAAGTCGCAATGCCTTGTCCTACTTTCAGACAACTGGTAGGACAAAAGTCGCAACCAAGGCTGCACTGAGCGCCCTCATGCGCCCCGACGAACGCCTGCACCATGGCCTCTCGGTTTCAAACGGCACGGAGGTCGCGCGGTGCAACGCAGGCACGAGGCATGGATGAAGCAGCCCCTCACGACGGGACGCCGGCTCGGCGTCGCCGGCCTCGCCGCGATCGGCATGATGGTCGCCGCCGGTCCCGCCCAGGCCGCGTTGTCGATGACCGGTCCGGTCGATCCCGTGACCCTCTTCCCGGCGTGGTACGAGGACAGCAACGGCACGCGGCTGCAGCTGTGTCTCGCGGATCCGGGCTGTCCGGCGTCGCCGGCGCTCGCGGACTTCACGGCCCCCGACGGCGAGGCCTTCTACCAGCTCGCTTCCGCGACGATGACCGACGGCACGCACACCGCGACGATCGACTTCAACGTCGAGGGCGCCTTCCTCGGCAACACGCCGCAGGACGGCATCACCTTCGGCCGCCTGCAGCTCACGCTCGCCGGCATGGAGCCCAACGCCGAGTACACCGTCACGCATCCCTACGGCGTCACGAAATGGACCTCCGACGCCGACGGCGCGCTGCGCGGCCGCGATCGCGCCGGTGCCCGCGAGCAGCAGGGCTGCGGCAACACGCCGTGCGACTTCGACATCGCCCTGGCGACCTCGATGGGCCCGTTCCTGGAGTGGGACCCGGCCGTGGCGCCCGCCGCCCCCGCCGGCTACATCGGCGACGGCGCGACGCCGCACGCGGTCGTCGGCTCCCCGACGGGCGACAACTTCGTCCGCATCGAGGGCCCCGGGCTCTCCGGCGGCGGCATCACGACGAACCTCTTCACCATCGAGGGCAAGTACGCGAGCGCCCCGCAGCCGGTCTTCTTCAGCGCACCCGGCAGCGGCGCCTTCGGGACCGTCCGCGTGAGCACGACGGCGTCCCGCCAGGTCGTCGTCAAGAACAACGGCCTCGCCGACATGAGCCTGGGCGACGTCTCGATCGCCGGGACGAACGCCACGGACTTCGCGACGGGCGGCGACACGTGCGCGAACCAGACGATCGCCTCCGGGCAGACCTGCAGCATCGACGTGGGCCTCACGCCGTCGCAGACGGGCGCGCGGTCCGCGGACCTCGTCATCGCCGACGGCGGCGGAGCACCCGACCACGTGATCTCGCTGACGGGCAGCGGCGGCGTCGCGGGGATCACCCCGACACCGGGCATCATGAACTTCCTCAACCAGAACGTCAGCACGACGAGCGGCGAGGAGCAGCTGACGCTCAAGAACACGGGGACCGTCTCGATGACCGTCTCCGCCGCGGCGATCTCGGGCGCCGACGCAGCCGAGTTCGCGATCACGAGCAACAGCTGCTCGACGCCGACGGCGCCCGACGCGACGTGCACCATCGGGCTGAAGTTCCTGCCCGCGGCGGCCGGCGTGCGCAACGCGACGCTGGATCTCACGAGCGACGCGCCGGGCGGCCCGATCGCCGTCCCGCTGACGGGTAACGGCACCGTCCCTCCCGGCACCGGAACCGGCGGCACGGGCGGCACGGGGGCGACCGGCGCAACCAACGGCACCGGCGCGGGCACACCGGGCGCGGCGGCGGGCGCGGACGCCGGCGCGGGCGCGGGCGCAACGACGCCGACCGGCGCCTCGGCCACGCGCAAGGCGCTGATCCTGCGGCGCCTCGGCATGGCGAAGCGGATCAAGCGCAGCACGGCCCTCAAGCAGGGCATCCGCCTGCACATGGAGCTCCTCGACGGCACCGAGGTCGTGAAGATCAACGTGTACCGCCGCAGCCGCGGGAAGCTCATCCTCCTCTCCAGCGGCTTCAAGGCGCCGGGGAAGATCGGGCGCTACAGCGTCCGCCAGAGCCACCTCGCCCTGCGCAGGCTCCTGCGCAAGGGGATCTACGAGGTGCACGTGACCCCCGGCCGCGGCCGCAGCGACCTGGGAACCGCCTCGAAGTTCGCCTTCAAGGTCATCTGAGCGACGGGCGGCGCGCGCCCGCGACAATGCGGGCGTGCGCGTGGACCGCTCCGAGCTGGCCGCCGTGTTCGCCGGCGGCTTCGCGGGTGCGGTCGCGCGGGCGCTCGTCGCCGAGGGCCTGCCGCAGACGGGCGCGGGCTGGCCCTGGGCGACGTTCGCCGTGAACCTCGCGGGCGCGCTCGCGCTCGGCTGGGTCGCGACGCGGCTGGCCCCGGCGTCCTACAGCCGCCCGCTGCTCGCCACGGGCTTCTGCGGCGCGCTGACGACGTTCTCGACGCTGCAGCTCGAGCTCCTGAAGATGTTCGACGCCGAGCACTACGGGCTGGCGGCCGGCTATGCGGGAGCAAGCGTCGCGGGCGGGCTGATCGCCGTGGCGATCGGAACGGCGGCCGCCGGGCGCCGCGGGGGAGGGGCCGCGGCGTGAGCGTGCCCGTCGTGCTCGCGATCGGCGTGCTCGGCGGCCTGGGGTCGATCGCGCGCCTGCTCGCCGACGGCGCCGTCACGCGCGGCAGTGGTAACCCGTTCCCGTTCGGCACGCTGGTCGTGAACCTCTCCGGCTCGCTCCTGCTCGGCGTCGTCGCCGGTGCCGGGCTCAGCGGCGACGCGCACCGCCTCGTCGCCACCGGCCTGCTCGGGGCCTACACGACGTTCAGCACGTGGATGTTCGCGAGCCACCGGCTCGCGGGCGACGGCCGGCGGGCCCTGGCCGCGGCGAACATCGCCGGCAGCCTCGTGCTCGGCATCGCGATGGTGTGGCTCGGGCGGCGGATCGGCCTCGCGCTGTGAATCGCCGCAGCGGACGCGGCGCCGGGGTAGCCTGCGCGACGTGATGATGTCGGTCGGGAGGCGCGTGGTCATCGTCGCGGCGCTCGCGGCCGTCGTCGGTGCCTGTGGCGCGAAGGACAGCACGTCGGCGGCGAACACGGTCGCCGCGACCGTCACCGCCGCGCAGGCCGAGGCGAGCTGCCCCGCCGCGGGTGTCACGGACCTCGAGGGCGGTTTCATCCGCACGCCGAGCGGCGCGCGGCCGGGCAGGACGCCGCTCATCGTCCTCGTCATGCCGGGCGGCGACGGCGACCGCCGCGACCGCCTCGGCCTCGCCGGTCCCGCGACGCGGCAGGGCTACGCCGTCCTGTACCCGACCCGCGCGCAGGGCGGCTTCTGGACGCTGAACGACGCCCAGGGGACGGCCGACGTCGAGAACGTCACGGCGCTGCTCGATCGCGTCGTCGCCGCGGGCTGCGTCGACCCCGACCGCATCTCGATCACGGGCGTCTCCAACGGCGCCGGGATGGCGACGCGCATGTCCTGCGAGCTGCCGACCCGCTTCGCCGCCGTCGTGCCCGTCGCGGCCGGCTACCGCGCGCTCGATCCGTGCCCGGCGAACGCCCGCGCGTCGTTCCTCGCGATCCACGGCAGCGCCGACACCGTGGTCCCCTACAACGGCAAGACCGTCGACAGGCACGCCGGCTCGGTCCCGCGCTACGCCGGCCGGCGCGCGAAGCGCGACGGCTGCGCCGGTACGCCGCGGACGTCGCGCCCGCGCGCGCTCGTCACGCACCTCGTCTATCGCGGCTGCGACCGCGGCCTGCGCGTCGAGATCCTGCGCCTCTCGGGCACCGACCACGGCTGGCCCGGCGCCGGCCCGCCGCTGCCCGACCACAATCCGTCGAAGGTCAGCGCGACGACGGAGCTGCTGAAGTTCATCAAGAGCGCCCGGCGCGCCGGCTGATCAGGGCACGGCGGGGTTGACGATCGCGCCGAGCCGCCGGCTCAGGCGCCGCCACGAGCTCGCCGGGAGAACCCCGTCGGAGCTGCGCGTCTCGAGCGTCGTCGCGCCGGCCGCCGGTGTGAAGCCGATATGGATGTGCGCGGCGCGGCTGGTGATCTGCTGTGGCCGCAGGGCGCCCTGGAGTGCAAGCAGGCGCCGGGTCGTGGCCTCGGCGATCGAGCCGGGGCCCTGGTTGCCGGCGATCGGCACGCCGTTGACGGCCACGATGTCGATCCCCGTCGCGACCGAGCCCTGGTCGCAGCGCAACCCGCCGACGGTCGGCCGCAGCCCCGAGAGGGCGAGGAACTTCAGCGCCGCCAGGACGCGCCGATCGACGCGGCCGGCGCGCACGTCGCGGCGCCCGCAGGGACCGATCGCGATGCCGTCGTCGCCGAGCACCTGGCGCTGGAGCTCGCGCTTGTCGAGCAGGAGGACGCGGCCGATGCCCTCCGGGGCGCCCGCGCCCAGCAGCGAGGGGGCGTGCGCGTCATCGCGCAGGAGCTTCCAGCCCTCGACGAGCGGTCCGGGCTGGATCCGCGGCGCGTCGCGCCCCGCGGGGCGGATCTCGAATGCGAGCCGCCCGGTCGCGGCGTCGACGCGGCCCGCGTAGGCGAGCGTCGTGCCGGCGAGCACCCGGGAACCGGTGCGCAGCGGCCGGTCGGCGACGACCTTCGCCGCGGGGGCGCCAACCCGCGCGGGCGGGACGACGCGCAGCCGCCAGGCCGTCGACGCGAGCGCCGGCCGGAACGCCGAGGCCGCCGGCGTGGCGACCGGTGCGACTGCCGCCGCGGGGCGCGCCGGTGAGGCGCCGGGCGCCAGGGCGTAGCGCCGCGCCGTCCGGGCGAGCGTGCCGTACGTGTACGTGTTGCCGTAGACGTCGCGCAGCCGCAGCCACCGGCCCAGGCGGCGGTCGCGCCCGATCGCGGTGACGACGCCATCGGCCACCGCAAGGACCTGCGCGCCCGGCTTCGTGCGCAGCCGCAGGGTGCTGACCTCCGACCCGGGGGCGTCGACGGCCTCGCCGCCGCCGGCGACGGGCGGGCGCCCCTGGGCGAGTCCCGTGAGGGCCGCGACGAGGTCGGCCGGCAGGCCGCCGAGCAGGCGTGCGCGTGCGAGCACGGTCGCGACGTAGGCGGGCGAGTGGTTGTAGGCGAAGACCGCCCCGGCGAGATCCTCGCCGGCGCCGGCCGCCCGCAGGTAGTTCGCCGCCGAGAAGATCGCGTCGGCCGGGTTGTACGGGTCGGCGCGCCCGTCGCCGCCGGCGTCGACGCCGAACTGGGCGAACGTCGCCGGCAGGAACTGCATCCAGCCGACCGCCCCCGCGGAGGAGACGCGCAGGTTGCGGCCGTAGTCGGTCTCGACCTGGTTGATCGCCGCGAGGGCCTCCCACGGGACGCCGTACTCGATCCCGGCCGCCTGGTAGATCGGCAGCAGGAACGGGGGCACGCCGAAGGAGTCGATGAAGAACGAGGGGACCTCGGCCGCGCCCAGCGCGGCCAGCGGTGTGCCGAGATCCCCTCCCGCGCCGCCGTCTGCGGGCGCCTCCGCGCGCGGGTCGGTGCCGCGATTGGTGCCGAGCACGTCCTCGCGCCCGGGCCTGCGCGCGGGCTCCGCGACGGGCGGCGGCACGACCGGCTTCACCGACTTGTTCGAGAGCCCGGGCATGAACAGCACCGGGGGGCGCGAGGACCCGGGCGCCGCAGGCGCGGGCGCGGGTGCGGGTGCGGGTGCCGGGCCCGCCGGTGCGGGCTCGGGCTCGGCGACGACGGGCGCCGGATCGGGCGCGGTCGCCGTCGCCGGCGGCTCGCCCGTCGTCTGGGTCGGCGGCGCCGGATCGGGCGTCGTCGTCGGGGTCGTCGTGCCCGGCTCCTGCGCGAGACCGGTCCCGGGCGCGGCGAGCACGGCAGCGACGAGCGCAGCCGACGCAACTCCTCCCGCCGCTGTGCGGCGTCTGCAAACCACGCTCCCCGTTGCCCCCTCGGTCGCTCTCCTCGCGGCTACCCCGCCAATGCGCGGGGCAATCGGGTGAACCCTTTCACGTCAGGCTCACGAGCCGCGTCGCCGCGGCCTTCCAGGTCGCGACGACCCGGCTGCCGGGCTCCAGGCGCATCTCGGCGATCGCCGTCGTCGTGACCTCCGCCGTGAGCTCCTCGGCACCGGAGAGGCCGAGGCGCACGCGGCCGCCGATCGTCGTGATCGACCGGACGCTCGTCTCGAGGTGGTTCTGCGCCGAGCGCGGCGTGTTGCGGCCCGCCGGCTCGATCGTGATCTCCCAGGGGAAGACCGTCGCCGCGACCGGTCCCTCGGCGGGATCGGTGCTGCGGATCCGGTGCCCGCCGGCGAGCGTGACGAGCGTCGTGCCGTCGCCTGCCGGCGACGCGGTGCCGTGCAGGACGACCGCACCGGTGAAGTCGGCGACGAACGACGTCGCGGGCCGCGCGGCGAGCTCGCTGGCGCTGCCCTGCTGGACGATGCGCCCGTCGTCGATGACCGCGACCTCGTCGCCGAGCAGGGCGGCCTCCGCGAAGTCGTGCGTCACGAGGATCGCGGGGACGTCGGTCGCGCGCAGGACGTCGGACAGCTCGCGCTGGGCACTCGCGCGGGTGCGCGGGTCCAGCGCCGACAGCGGCTCGTCGAGCAGCAGCGCATCGGGCCGGCGGGCAAGCGCGCGGGCGAGCGCGACGCGCTGGCGCTCGCCGCCCGACATCGTCGCCGGGCGCGCGTCCGCGAGGTCGCCGAGGCCGAAGCGCTCCAGCCAGTCGTGTGCCTCATCGCGCCGCGCGCCGCGCGGCCGGTCGCGCAGGGCGTAGGCCACGTTCTGCCAGGCGCGCAGGTGCGGGAAGAGCGCATAGTCCTGAAAGACGTAGCCGCAGCGGCGCTGCTCGGGATCGCGCTCGACGCCGCGCGCGGTGTCCAGCCACACCTCCCCGCCGCAGGTCACGCGGCCGGCGGCCGGCCGCAGCAGCCCCGCCGCGACGCGCAGCGTCGAGCTCTTGCCCGCGCCCGACGGTCCCGCGAGCGCGAGGCACCGCCCCGCGGGGACGTCGAGGGCGATCTCGAGGCGCAGGTCCCCGAGATCCGTCCCGGCCTCAACGTGCAAGGACACGGGCGGGCGATGCGCGGGTGGCGAGCTTCACCGTCAGCAGGATGGCCCCCGACACGGCGACGAGCACCGCCGACAGGCCGAGCGCCGCCGTGAAGTCCGTCGCGAAGCGCTCGTAGATCGCGAGCGGGACGGTCTGCGTCACCCCGCGGAACGAGCCGGCGAACATGAGCGTCGCGCCGAACTCTCCCAGCGCGCGGCCCCACGCGAGCGCCAGGCCGGCGATGAGGCCGGGCAGCGCGGCCGGGATCGCGACGCGCGCGAACGTCGTCGCCTCGCCTGCGCCGAGCGTGCGCGAGGCGTCCAGCCACGAGCGGTCCAGGGCGCTGAACGCGGCCTCCGCCTGGCGCACGTAGAACGGGGCGGCGACGAACGTCAGCGCCAGGACGACGCTCGCGGTCGTCAGGACGATCCGGATCCCGGCATCGTCGAGGGCGTGGCCGAAGAGCCCCTTGGGGCCGAGCGCCGCGAGCAGGCCGATCCCCGCGACGGCCGGCGGCAGGACGAGCGGCAGCTCGACGAGCGTCAGGACGAGGTCGCGCCCTCGAAACCGGCGCGTGGCCAGCAGGTACGCCGCGGGCGTCCCGACGAGCACGATGATGGCGACCGCCAGGGCGCTCGTCCACAGGCTCAGCGTCAGCGCATCGATGGCCGCGGGGTCGTCGAGGCTCGCGAGCAGGTCGCCGGGCCCGGTGTCGACGAAGATCGCGACGACCGGCAGCGTGAGGAACGTCAGCGCGACGGCGAGCGCGAGCCCCAGCAGGACCGGAAACCAGCGCGCCTGGCTCACGCGCCCCCGGGGGCTCCGAAGCCGTTGTCCAGAAGCGCCCTGGCGCCGGCGCCGTCCAGCAGCCCGTCGACGAAGGCGCGCCCGGCGGCCGGGTTCTCGCCGCCCTCGACGATCGCCACGCCGTACTCGACCTTCGGCTTCAGCGCGTCGGGCAGTTCGATCGCGGTGAGGCGCCCGCCCGCCCCCTCGACGTCGGAGCGGTAGACGAAGCCGGCGTCGACGGCACCCTGCGTGAGCTTGCCGACGATCCCGGCGACGTCCGGCTCGTTGGAGCGCACGTTGGCCAGGATCGCCGCCGACTGCGCCTTCGGGAGGCCGGCCAGCACCTTGCGGGTGTAGTCGCCGACCGGGACGCCGGCCGCGCCGATCGCGATCGTCGTCCCCTTGCGGGTGAGGTCGGCGACCGAGGTGACGGCGTGGCCGTCCGCCGACACGGCGAGCACGAGCTCGTTCGTCGCGAACACGACCGGCTTGTCGACGAGCCCCTCCTTGAAGAGCTGGTCGGGCAGCTTGGTGTTGGCGGCGGCGAACACGTCGGGCTTCACACCCTGCCGGATCTGGGCGGCGAGCTCGTCGGAGCCCGCGAACGACAGCCGCACCTTCGCGCCGTCGAACCCGTCGCCATAGGTCGTCAGCGCCTTCTTCAGCGAGCTGGCGGCAGAGACGACGACCTCGCCCGAGCCGGTCCCGGCAGCCTTGCCGCCATCGGAGCCGCAGGCGCCGAGCGCGAGCGAGAGCAGGACGGCGGCGAAGGCGATACGGCGAGACGGGACGGTCATCGGGCGGCTCCGGTGTCGGTGAGGTCGTACGCCGGCAGCGCGCCGGCACGGTCGCGGAAGGACGCGGTCTGCAGCAGGTCCAGCAGCGCGCGGATGCCCGCCAGGGACACCCAGGCATCGGGCACCCACAGCTCGACGTCGTGGACCTCGAGCTCGTGGAAGTCGAGCCCGAGGACGACGGCGACGGGCTCGATCGCGACGGCGGCGCCGCGGTGCTCGACGGCCGCGCGGCCGGCGTCCAGATGCCCGCCGGCGGTGCGCCGGGGCTTGCCGCGGGGGGCGCCGAGCCGGCGCGCTGCGCGCTCGACCGCCTGCTGGCAGGCGGCGGTGCGGTCGCGCTGGATGAGCGGGGCGTCGGCCGCGAGCAGCGCCTGCAGGCTCGGGCGCGAGAGCTGCGTGTGCGTCGCGATGCCCGAGCGCCAGCGCGCGAGGTGCCAGCGCCGGATGCCCGGACCGGCCTGCAACGACGCAGCGGGGCCGTGGACGACCGCGGCGTGGCAGCGCCCGGCGGCGAGGGCGTTCAGCGCCTGCCCGGTCGTGGCGGGGACGGCGACGATGCGCGCGTCGCCGGAGCGGTCGAGCAGTCCCTCGGCGATCCCGAGCACCGGATCGCAGCCGGCGACGACCGCGCCCGCGGGCCCTCCGCCGGAGAACAGCCGCAGCCGCCCGTCGCGGACGACGCCGTCCGGCGCGGCTCCGGTGGAGGTCAATGCGTTGACGCCGTCGACGACGCCCGCGACCACCACTGCGCCGACGCGCGCGGTGCGGACGAGCGCGCCCTCGGGCAGATCCCCGCCGAGGACGGGGACCGCCGCCAGGCGCGGCTCCGGGGCCACGCCGCCGAAGAGGCGCTCGACCGTCGTGTCCAGGGCCCGCGCGAGACGGATCGCGGCGTCGGCCGCCGGCATGTGGCGGCCGCGCTCGAGCGCGCCGACGAGCGCACGGCTGACCTGCGCGAGGTCGGCGAGCGCGTCCTGCGTCAGGCCGAGCGCCGCGCGCCTCGCGCGCACAGCCTGGCCGACGTCCACCATCGAGGAGGGCATTGCGTGGATCCTAACTGCATGACAGGATCCTGTGCCGCATCGGTCCCGCCGGCCGTGGGCTCTGGGTCAGCCCGGCCAGGCGGACGGCGTGCCGAGCAGCGGGTGCTCCCAGATCGCCGGGTCCTCGCGGCCGAGGCGCCAGACGCCGAAGCCCAGGCCGCGGTCGGCGGCGAGTCGGATGAGGGCGTCCATCGAGCGCGCGTCGGTGTACCAGACATCGTGCGGGACGCCGCCGGGATCGCTGTAGGAGAAGTGCGGGGCGCCCGCGATCGGGTCGACGACGGGCGCCGCTCCGACCGCCGCGATGAGGCTCTGGACGTCGGAATGCTCGAGCGCCGTCGCCGGATGTGCCGGCCCGCCGCCGCTCGCCCAGTCCATGCCGTACAGGCCGGCGCCCAGGACGTAGCGCGACCTGTTCGGCAGCGTCGCGATGAAGTTCGCGACCGCCGTGGCCCAGGGCAGGTCGGCGAGCGCGCCCGGCACCGAGGTCGACCAGTGCTTGCCCCAGTTCATGACGAAGACCGTGTCCGCGACGGCGCCGAGGGCGGCGTAGTCGTAGAACGCCGCGCGCCCGGTCGTGACGACCTTGGTCGTCGCCGACACCGCGACCGACAGGCGCTTGCCCTGTGCGTGCAGGATCGCGGCGAGGTCGGCGACGAAGCTCGTCAGCGCGTCGCGGTCGGCCGCGAGACCGGCCTCGAAGTCGACGTTCAGCCCGTCGTAGCCGTGCGTCGCGGCAAGGTCGCCGAGCGCGGCCAGCGTCGCCGCGCGCGTCGCGGGGTCGGTGAGGATGCGGTGCAGGCGCGAGCTGCTCTGGCAGTCCAGCCGCGGCAGGACGCGGATCGCCCGCAGCTGCGCCCAGTGGGTGACGAGGGGGTCGTCGCCGCCGCTGACCGAGCTGTCGGCGGCGCACTCGTAGTACGTCGGGTACAGCGTCCCGATCTTGTCGTAGTGGCGCTGCAGGTCGGTGAAGCTCTCGCCCGTGGAGGCGAGCAGGAACGCGTGCGCGCGCCCCCGCGCCGGCGGCGGCAGCGCCGTCGTGACGGTCAGCGGCGCCGTCGGCGCGCTGAGGTAGCCGAGGCTGTCGACGGCCGCGACGCTCACGGCGTAGCTGTGTGCGGCCGCGAGGCCGGTGATCGTCGCCGCCGCGCCCGGAACCTGGAAGAGCATCGTCCCGTCGCGGTAGACGCGATAGCCGCTGACGCGCCCCGTGCCGGCGGCGCCCGGCTGCCAGGCGACGTCCGCGCGCGAGTCGTCGACGCTCGTCAGCGCGAGTGCCTGCGGGGCGCCCGGCGCGCGGTGCCCGGTCGCGATCGTCACGGTGTTGCTCTCCGCGCTGACCGCGCCGTCGGCGTCGACGGCGCGCACGGTGAAGACGTAGCTGCGCCGCGGCGCGAGCGCGACCGTCGTGGCGGCGCCCGCGACCTGGCGCAGCGGCTCCCCGTCGCGGTAGACCCGCGTCGCCGCGAGCCTGCCCGAGCGCGCGCGACCGGCAGTCCAGCTCAGCGTCGCCGCCGTGTCGCCGACGTCCGACGCGGCAAGATCCCGCGGCGCGCTCGGCGGCGTGCGCGAGGAGCGCGCGGTCAGCAGCCCGGGGCACGGCGCGACGCGCCCCCCGGGCAGGACGACCTTCACGCGGAAGCGGTAGCGGCGCCCGGGCGACACGCGCACGGACATCCTGCGCCGCCCCGTCTGGCCGACGACGCGCCCGCTGCGCACGAGCCGGTAGCGGAGCTTCACGCGCTTGGGCAGGCGCGGGCGCTGCCAGGAGACGACGCCGGTCGTCGGCTGCGCGCCGGGCGTGAACGCGACGCGCGAGGGGCGCTTGCCGGCGCACCCGGCGGCGGCCTTCGCCTTCGCCGGCTTGGCCTGCGCTGCGCCCGGCAGCGCGAGCGCGCCCGCGAGCGCCAGGAGGATCAGCGCCCGCGGGCTCATGCGCCGGGCGTCGGCGGGCCGACGGTCATGGGAGCCTGGTCGCGCAGCCAGCGGTACACGTCGTCGACCGACGTGTCGGTGTGGACCTCGAAGCGGACCGCCTCGCCGCGGTAGCTGCGCTGCGACGTGTAGCGCGGCTGGTTGCCCACCTTATGGACGAAGACCGCCTCGAACTGGCGCTCCAGGAAGGCGCGCATGATCTCTGGGATCCGCGGGTCGTTCGTGGCGCGCTGGCCGTAGTTGCCGTACGGGACGGCGAAGGTCAGCGGCTGGAAGCGGGGGAGATGGTCGATGAGGGCCGCGCGCCCGGCGAAGACGTCGGTCGTGACGCGCTGCTCCCAGTCGGCGATCGGCTCGATCCCGGCGCTGCGCGTGTAGCGGCGGAAGGCGTAGAACGGGCCCGTGTCGCCGGCGGCGTCGTAGTTGACGAGGTAGTGGCCCTTGCCGGCGTGCTCCTGGAGGTCCCAGCGCCCGGAGTCCTCCATCGCGCGCAGCTCCTTCCAGCTGAGGTAGAAGGGGTTGTCGCGCGCGATCGCGCCGGCGATGACGAACATCGTCGCCCGGAGGCCGTAGCGCCGTAGGACGCGGTCGGCGCCGCGAAAGCTGTCCAGGCGGCCGTCGTCGAACGTGACGAGGACCGGGCGCTGCGGCAGCCCGCTGCCGTCGCCGCGCAGGAAGCGCACGTACTGCGCGATCGACAGCGAGCGAAAGCCCATGCGGCGCAGCAGCGCCATCTGCTTGGCGAACGTCCGCTGGTCGACGGAATAGCCGTCGTGCCTGTCGTTGATGCCGTGGTAGGTCAGGACCGGCACGGCCGCGGGGTGCGCGGGCAGCGGCCTGTAGCGCGCGTTCTCCCAGGGCGTGAAGCGCACGACGGGCGCGGCGAGCGGGCCGCTCTTGTGGCGGCGGTCGAACTGCGTGTAGGCCTGCGCGATGAGCGGGACGACCCCGACGAGCGGGATGAGCGACAGCGGCAGCAGCAGGCTCTGGAGGATGCGCCGGCGCCGGCCGCGCGGCGGCCTCGGGCTCACGCCCGCACCAGCGGCAGGCTGCCCGGGACGGGCGCCGCGATCACGCCCGTGTCCGGCGGCGGCTCGGCGGCGCGCGTGCCCCACGACGAGCTGCGCGTCGTGAGCATCGCGTAGTACGTCTGCCAGAGCAGGAACGCGAGGTAGAAGAAGCAGAAGACGACGCCCCAGATCCACAGGGCGTCGTAGCGGCTGTGTCGCAGCGCGTAGTACAGGCCGTAGGCCAGGGCCATCATGTAGATGCCGGCGAGATAGATGAACGGGGCGCCGGCGCCCTGGATGACCGGCTGGAAGACCACCGCGCGCACGGCGGTCACGGGCGCGACGAGCGGCAGCGCGATGCCGACGTAGACGGCCGCCGAGCCGAGCGGGTTCTTCTTCCACACGAAGGAGCCGACGATCAGCGACTCGCGCGTCCAGCTGCGCTTCCAGCGCAGCTGCTGGACCATGAACTGCCTGAACGTCGCGGGGACGATCGTGTGGCTCACGGCGCGCGACTCGTAGCGGACCTTCCACTTGCGCAGGACGCAGTTCGTCAGCGAGCGGTCGTCGCCGAAGGTGGACGGCGCGCCGAGGAAGGTCTGGTGCTCCCACCAGTCCAGGCGCGGCATGATCGCCGCGCGGCGGTAGACGGAGAAGCAGCCCGAGCAGCAGGTCACGACGTTGAAGACCGACTCGGCCGCCTTGTTGACCTTGAACGCGACGAAGTAGCGGACCGCCTGCATCCGCGTGAGCCAGGACTCCTCGACGTTCAGCACGTTCGCGTGGCCGGCGATCGCGCCCACCCGCTCGTCGGCGAAGCCCTGGACGATGATCCGCAGGGCGTCGGGCTCGAGCTCGCAGTCGGAGTCCACGAAGGCGATGACCTCGGCGCTCGTCGCGCGGATGCCGGCCGCCATCGCGGCGCGCTTGCCGCGGTTGCACGGGAAGTCGATGACCTGCACGCGGGGATTCGCCCGCGCGACGCGCCGGATCTCCCCGAGCGTCCCGTCGCTCGAGCCGTCGTTGATGACGACGACCTCGAGCTTGTCCTGCGGATAGTCGAGCGCGAGCAGCGAGCTGATCGAGCTCGCGATCGCCGCCTCCTCGTTGAAGGCCGGCATGACGATCGCGACCTGCGGCTCGAGGCCGGCGTCGCGGGCCGGGCGGTAGGCGAGGCTCAGCGCGAAGCGCGTGACGATGAAGGCGGCGACGACGAGCCCGTAGACGGCGAAGTACGGGTCGATGAAGAGCATCTGCGCGAACGCCGCCTTGAAGACGACGACCGCGACGAGCAGCGTCACGAGGTAGATGCCGGCGAAGATCCGCAGCGCGAGGTCCAGCTTGTCGGCGCGGCGCCGGCGCGGATGGGCGAACGGGCTGGGGACGGGGCCGAGCGGCGCGGGGGCGGTGGTGGCCGCCGGGGCCGGCGGGGCGACCGCCGCGGATCGGTACGGCGGCGCGTCGCCCTGGCGCCGGCGGGGCTCGCCGTTGCGGGCGGCGGACGTCTCGGCGGCGGCATTGGCGACCTGCGTCCCGAGACGCACGAGCGCGACGCCGGCCGTCTGCGCGGCGAGCCGCCCGCAGCGCGCGATCGTCCGCTTCGTCGCGGTGCGCTTGGGGAGCGCCGTCAAGGCCCTGGGGTCCCTAGTGCCATCACGTGCTCTTTTCGGCGCACCGCGACCGATCTGGAGTGGACATTGGTCCCGGCCCGAACGTTCGTCCACCGCGAGCGGGCAACCGGGCGCGCACCGCAACGCGTCCGGGTAGATTCAGCGCTCATGCGCCTCCCCCGCACCCCCGCATTCGCCGCCGTTGCAGCGGGCATCGCGATCGCCGCGACGGCCGCCGTCGCGCAGGCCCCGGCGGGCTTCGAGATGCCGGTCTACATCGCCGCCGACGTCGACCTCGCCGCCCCGTCGCCGCCGAAGTCGCCCGCCTCTGCGCCGGCGCGCACGCGCATGGGGTCGCCGAACCCCGACCGGATGCAGGGCACGGCGCTCAACGAGTCGATCAACGGCCTCGGCGGCGCCGACCAGGTCCGCGGCGGTGCGGGCGACGACGTGCTCACCGGCGACAGCGGGCCTGACAGGATCTTCGGCGAGGCGGGCTCGGACTGGCTGCAGGGCGACGCCGGCGGCGACGACCTCCAGGGCGGCGACGGCGCCGACGTGCTGACCGGCGGGTTCGGGACCGACAAGCTGTCCGGCGGCCCCGGCAGCGACCTGCTCTACGGCGACGAGGCGATCGACACGCTCGACGGCGGCGCGGGCGACGACATCCTGCACGGCGGCACCGCGCGCGACACGCTCGACGGCGGCGAGGGCAACGACGTCCTCTACGGCGACTCCGGCTTCGACGCGCTGCTCGGCGGCCCCGGCGACGACGTCCTGCATCTCAACGACGGCGGCAAGGACCGGCTGGCCGACTGCGGCGAGGGCAACGACGTCGTCATCCTCGATCCGCCCGACGCGCCTGGCGGCATCAGCGATGCACAGATGGTCGCGGCGGGGGCCGTCAAGAACTGCGAGGAGGTCCGCACGGAGCCGCGGCCGCCGAAGGACCCGCGGATCGGCGACACGTTCATCGCTCCCCGGAGGGGGGCGACGAAGCACGGCACGGACAAGGACGACACGCTGCTCGGCTTCACCGGGCCCGACAAGCTCTACGGCGGGGCCGGCGACGACGTCCTCTGGGGCGATCACGCGATCGAGGACAGCCGCGCGCACGACGTCCTCGTCGGCGGCCCGGGCAACGACACGATCTTCGGCAGCCCCGGCTCGAACCTCATCGACGGCGGCGCGGGCGACGACATCCTCAACAGCGGCTCGGGCAGGAGCACGATCCGCGGCGGTTTCGGCAACGACACGATCCGCACCCGCGGCGCCGGGCCGCACAGGATCGACGCCGGCCCCGGCAACGACACGATCTTCGCCGTCGCCCGCCGCCGCACGACGATCCGCTGCGGGCCGGGCTTCGACACCGTCCAGCTCGCGAAGAAGGACAGGGCCGCGAAGGACTGCGAGAAGCTCGTCCGGCGCCGCTAGGCGGGATGGCGTCCCTCAGCTCCGCGAACGGTGAGCTCGTGCTTGCGCTCTCGCGCTGGGAGAAGCTCGGTGCGTTGCACGGCGACCTGCGCGTCCCGCTGCGCGCCGTGGAGCGGGTGTCCGTCAGCCCGGCGCCGTTTCGCGAGCTCCGGGGCATGCGGATGCCCGGGGCCGGCCTGCCCGGGGTCATCGCGCTCGGGACGTGGCGCCATCGCGGGGGCAAGGACCTCGTCGCGCTCTACCGCCGCAGGCCCGGCGTGATCGTGGACCTGCGCGATGGGCCCTACCGGCGGCTGCTCGTATCCGCCGACGACGCCGACGCGGTTGCGGCGGCGCTGCGGCGCGACGCGCCGGGCTAGTCACCGCGCGGACCTGGCAGAGACCGAGGTCAGGCTCAGGCGGCGCCGACGCGGAACTTCGCGCGCCTGGCCACCGACGCGACGCCCGCGTCGCCGGTCGCGACCGCGACGAGGCGATAGCTGCCCCGTCCGAGCGCATGGCCGTTGAGCCGGGCACGAAGTCGCAAGGAGTTGGCGCCCGCCGCACCGTGTTGCACGAGGCTGCCGCGCAGCGTCCGCCAGCGGCCGCCACCGGCCGCGCGCTGGACGCGGAAGGTCACCCGCGCCGGGGCCGACAGCGTGTAGGACACGACGATCGAGCCGCGTCGGGCCGCAAGCCGCGTCCGCGACAGGCGGAGCCTGCCGAGGACCGGGGCGGCGGCCGGGGCGTCGCTGGCGAGCGATGGCTGCGCCGGAGCGGCGGCGGCTTCCGCGGGGCGGCCGAGCACCGCCGGGACCGGCGCCGGCGCCGGCGGACCGGGCGTCGTGAGCGTGTCCAGGTCGACGGCGTACGGGCAGCCCGCCGCGACGGCGTTGCTCGTGCCGAAGTCGTAGTCGCCGAAGTCCTGCGTGTAGTTCGTCCGCGGCATCGCCGCCGTCCCGACGCCGATGTCGCGCGCGGTGGAGAGGATGTTCGCGCAGTGGCCCTTGCTCGCCATCCAGCCGATCATCACGGCGCGCGCGTCGCGATAGCCGGCGGCGATGTTCTCTCCCACGCCGGCGGTGTAGTCCTGGCGCGCGGCGCGGTCGGACGGATCGAGACCCTCGGGGTTCGTGTGCGCGAAGAAGTTACGGGCAGCCATGTCCTCGCTGTGCAGGCGGGCGGCGGTGTCCAGACGCGGGTCGCGGTGGAAGGCGGCGAGCCCGTAACTCGCGCGGATCTGGGTCGTCAGGCAGAAGATCGCGTCGCTCACGGCGGGGCTGTTGGCGGCCGTCGGCGCGCTCTGCTCGGCGGGGCAGGCGGTCCGCGCCTGGGCGCCGGCGGGCACGACCAGCGCCAGGGCGGCGATCGCCAGCAGTCCGGTGATCAGCGTCCGTGCCATCCCTCCCATCTACGACTGGGGTGGCCGTTCGTTTGCCCCCGGAGCACGGATCCTGGACGGAAGGACGAGGCTAGAAGACGACCGTGCGGCTGCCGACGCGGATCACGCGGTCCTCACAGTGCCAGCGCACGGCGCGGGCGAGGACGCTGCGCTCGACGTCCGCGCCGCGGCGCTCGAGGTCCGCCGCGCTGTCGCGGTGGGAGGCGCGTACGACGTCCTGCTCGATGATCGGCCCCTCGTCGAGCGTCTCGGTGACGTAGTGCGCCGTCGCGCCGACGAGCTTGACGCCCTTGTCGCGGGCGCGCTCATACGGCGCCGCGCCGGGGAACGCCGGCAGGAACGAGTGGTGGATGTTGATCATCGGCACGCCGACGCGCTCGAGGAAGTCGCCCGACAGGATCTGCATGTAGCGCGCGAGGACGACGAGGTCGAAGTTGCCGGTGAGCAGATCGGCCTGGCGGTGCTCGGCCTCGGCCTTGGTCGCCCGCGTCACCGGGATGTGGACGAACGGCACCGCAAAGGAGCGGACGTCGTCGGCGAGGTCGGCGTGGTTGGAGATGACGAGGCCGACATCGAGCTCGAGCTCCCGGCGGCGCGCGCGCCAGAGCAGGTCCAGAAGGCAGTGGTCGTAGCGGCTGACGAGGATCGCGACGCGCTTGGGGATTCCGGCGTCGGTGAGCTGCCAGTCCATCCCGAACGGCTCGCCGACCTCGGACGCGAAGCTCCCCTGCAGCTCCTCGCGGACCGCGGCGAGGTGCTCGAGCGCGAAGACCGTCCGCAGGAAGAAGGTCCCGTCGTGGGGATCGGTCGAGTACTGATCGGACTCGATGATGTTCGCGCCGCGCTCGAAGAGGAAGCGCGAGACGGCGGCGACGATCCCCGGCCGGTCGGGGCACGCGACGAGCAGGCGGCCGATGTCGGCGGTGGGCATCACCGTCAGCGTAGATACTTCGCGTGATGCCCAGCCACGTCGTCCTCTTCTCGACCGACTCCTGCGCGTACTGCGTGCACGCGAAGTCGCTGCTGCTCAAGCGCGGCGTGGACTTCGAGGAGGTCAACCTCGCCGAGCACCCCGAGCTGCAGGCCGATCTCGCCGCGCTGACCGGCCTGGACAGCTTCCCGCAGATCCTCGTCGACGGCGAGACGCTCGGCGGGCTCAACGAGCTGCGCGCCGCAGACAAGGACGGCACGCTCGCGGGCTGGTCGGCCGGTCGGTCTTAGCCGGCGAGCAGCGACGAGCGCGCGAACAGCTCGAGGCTCGCCTCCAGCCGCCCGGCGTCGACCTCCGGCAGCTCGGCCAGCAGCGCGGCGCGGTCGCGCGTCCCGTCGAGCAGGACCAGCAGGCGCCGGTCGAGGGCGTCCTCGACGGGGACGGTCGCGTGACGGAGGTTCGCGATGCTCGTCTGGTCGCGCGCCTGGCGGCGCGCGAGCGCGCTGGCCCGGGGCCGCTCGCCGACCGCGGTGTGCGGCAGCGGCGGGTGGATGTGGAGCTGCACGAGGTTCGCGGCATAGCAGCGGATGAGCGCCTCGCAGACGGTGTCGACGTCGCCGGCCGCCGCGTCCGGGCCGAGGACATCGGCGACGACGATCGCCGCCGGCCAGCGCTCCCCGGCGCGCGCAAGGACCGCGACGACCGACTCGTGCTCGGTCGTCAGGCGCGAGCCGCCGGGGGCGTGGAACGTCACGCGCCCGGGATTGGCGGGGTCCTCGACGATCGGCCGCGCGGCCGAGGACACGGCGAAGTCCGCGATGCGCTCGAGGCGCAGGCTGCGGTCGAGCGTCAGCTCGGAGCGGCACAGCAGCGTCTGACGGAAGCGGCGGACCTTGACGTAGTCCAGCAGCTGCTCCTGGCGGACGGTGTCCGCGCCCGCCATGAGCTCGAGCTGCAGCTCGGGCGAGAGCATGCCGGCCTGCATCTCGAGGAAGTGCGCCTCGGCGAGGTACTGGAGGTCGTGCTCGGCGGCCTGCGCCGCGAACTCGTGAAAGAAGAACGGCTGGTTGACCGGCGCGAGGGCGTCGTGGAACACCAGCGCCTCCGGGCCGTTGAGCAGGTGCAGGGCCTCGACGCCGAGCATCGTGGCGCGGCCCTCGTCGGCGCCGAGCAGCTCCAGCAGCCGGCGCGCGGCGGCGATCCGCTCCGCGTGGCCCTCGATGCCCTCGAGCTTCAGGGCGAGCAGCTCGCGCAGCGTCTGCGGCACGCGGGCGCCCGGCAGCGCGTTGTAGCTCACGTACGCGATCCCGCTGTCGGTCAGCGCGCGCCCGCAGATCGCCAGCAGCGCGCGGCGGACGTCCTCGGGCACCCACGAGTAGACGCCGTGCGCGATGACGTAGTCGAACGCGCGCGGCGGCGCGTCGTAGCCCTCGATGCCGGCGAGCTCGAAGCGGACGTTGGAGACTCCCGTGTCGCGTGCGAGCTCCTGCGCGCGGGCGATCGCGGCGGCCGAGGAGTCGATGCCGACGAAGCTCGAATCCGGCAGCCCGAGCGCCATCGGCAGGAGGTTGCCGCCGTCGCCGCAGCCGAGCTCGAGCACCCGGCAGGCCGCCGGCGGAGCGGTCTCGACGCCGAACAGGGCCGCATGCGTCGCGAGGCGGTCGGGGTGCGTCTGCGTGAACGCCCCGCCCGGGTAGGGGACGGCGTCGTAGAGCGACGTGCTGGCGGGCCCGTCCATCGGCGCGCCGGATCTTCGCACGACGGCGGGGACGCGCGTCGCCGGCACCTGGGCTCTCGGCAGGCGCGGCCCGTCAGGCCGGCCGCGGCGGCGTGATGTTCACGCCGTCGAGGTGACGCTCGAGGTCGGTGTGCGTCAGCCGCTCGCTGCGGCGCAGGGCGTGGGCCTCCGCGCGCGTGAGCAGCGGGGCATCGTCGCCATCGGGCTTCCCGCCGTCGAGGCATCTCAGCATGGGCGGGGCACCGTCGGAGGCTCTCGGTCGCTGTCGCGCCACGAAAGACCCCCTTTCCGATTGCGAAGGGGGTCCGCAAGCTCCACCGCGTTGACGCCGTGGCCCCGACGGACCGGTATGTCCCGACCTAGTACCCCGGTCAAGGACAATGTAGCCGTGCCCGATCTGCGCCCAGGGGATCTGCTCGGCGGCTGCCGCATCGAGGCGGTGATCGGGCGCGGCGGGATGGGCGTCGTCTATCGCGCCCTGCAGCTCGACCTCGGCCGCCCCGTCGCGCTGAAGGTCATCACCGCCGATCTCGCGGGCGACGCCGCGTTCCGCGAGCGCTTCGGGCGCGAGGCGCGGATGGCCGCGGCGATCGACCACCCCAACGTCGTCCCGGTCCACGCGACGGGCGAGGAGAACGGCGCGCTGTTCCTCGTCATGCGCTTCGTCGCCGGCAGCGACCTGCACGCGCTGATCCGCCGCGACGGCCCGCTGGCGCCCGCGCGCGCGGCCGCGGTCGTCGCCCAGGTCGCCTCGGCGCTCGACGCCGCCCACGCGGCGGGCCTCGTCCATCGCGACGTCAAGCCCGCGAACGTCCTGCTCGCCGGCGCCGACGACCATGCCTACCTCAGCGACTTCGGGCTCACGCGGTCGATCGACCCCGACCACCCCATCACCGACAGCGGCCAGTGGATCGGCACCGTCGACTTCGCCTCGCCCGAGCAGCTCGGCGGCGGGCGCTCGGACGCCCGCTCGGACGTCTACTCGCTCGGCTGCGTCCTGCACGCCGCGCTCACGGGGTCGCCGCCGTACCCCCGCGGCACCGTCCCCGCGACGCTCCTCGCGCACCTCAACGACGAGCCGCCGCGACCGTCGGCGGCGGGCGTACCGCGGGAGTTCGACCGCGTCGTCGCGCGCGCGCTGGCCAAGGCGCCGGACGATCGCTACCCGTCCGCGGGCGATCTCGGGCGGGCCGTGCAGGCCGCGGCGCGCGGGGACTCCGTGACGGAGACCGAGCGCACCGTCGCGATCGGCAGCGCCGCGCCCGCGCCGCCCGCGGCGCGCACCTCGGCCACCGCGATCGTGCCCGCGCCGGGCGCCGCGCGCCCGCGCGGCCGGGAAGCGGCCACGGCCGTGGCGCCCCGCCGCCGCCGGCGCCGTGGCACGCTCGCGGCCGCGATCGGCCTCCCGCTCGCCGGTGTCGCGACGGTCGCGGTGCTCATGCTCCTCGACGGGGGCGCGAGCGCAGGCGACGCAGCGGCCGTTGCCGCGCGCCCGCTCGCGACCGGCGAGGTCCGCGCGGTCGCCGGCGCGTTCGCGGACGCCTACGAGACCGAGGACGGGCGTGCGCTGCGCCGGCTGCTCACCGCCGACGCCCAGCGCGCCCTGCCCGGCGGCGCCGTCCTGCGCGGCCGCGACGCGGTGGCAGCTGCATACGAGTCCCAGTTCCGCGCCAACGCGACGCAGAGCTACGAGCTCGAGAACCTCGTCGTCCGCGGGGGGCGAGCGGGCCGCGCGAGCGCCGACTACCGCGTCCGGCGTGCCGGCGGGTCGTCGATCACGGGCCGGATCGTCCTCGGGGTAGTGCGCGATCACGGCGCGTCGCGCATCGCGCTCGTCGCCGTCACGCCGAGCGCCTGAGGCTCAGCAGCGCTTCGCCACGACGACGGTGATCTCGCGGCCGCGGCGGACCTTCGTCCCGGCGGCCGGGTCCTGCTCGCAGACGCGCCGCGGGCCCGCGCGCAGCCCGTCGAAGATGCCGCCGCCGTGCTCGACCGCCGCGTGCAGGCCGAGCGGCTCCAGGCGCCCGTCGATCTCGTCCTCGACGACGTCCGTGAGGTCGGGGACGGTCACGTCGACGTCGCGCGTGACGCGCAGCGCCGCGAACGCCGATCGGCGCGACCGCGCGCTGGCGGCGACGTCGACGACGTTGACGCCCGGCTCGAGCGGTACGACGACGGTGAAGCGGCCCTGGGAGACGAGCGCCGGGCGCCCGAGCACCGAGACGTCGGCGCCCGCCGGGCTGACGCGCCCCTCGACGTCCACGGTCCCGCCGCGCACGAGCGCGCCGTCGGCAGGGGCGCTGATCTGCAGGCGCACGGGCTCCTGGCGCGCCGCGGGCGCGCCGCCGCCGCCGCAGCCGCCGAGCAGCAGGGCCGCGCAGGCGGCGCCGGTGGGGATCGCGAGTCGCACGTTCGCGAGCAGAGGCTACGCGGCGGCGGGGCTGGTCCCCGCGAGGACGATCCGCCCCGCCACGACAGCGCCCCGGCACCGCCGCCGAGGCCGAGATCGGCGAGCAGCCGGTGCTCAGGAGACCGCGCCGTAGGACCCGCCGCCCGAGGCCGAGGACTGCGCGTCCTCGGCGAGCGCGCGGACGACGAAGGCCGCGAACAGCAGCAGGCCCGGCTCGATCAGGGAAAGGTCGTCGACCCCGAACCGCACCGGGCGCTTGCCCCAGCTGTGGCCCTCGATCGTCGCCAGGCGCAGGTCGCCGTCGGTGAGCGCGTAGCGCTCCTTCCAGATGCTGTCGGGCTGCAGGGCGAATGTGCGCTCGCCCCAGCGCAGCGTGCCGCCGCGGCGCAGCGTGCGCCCGTTGAACTCGCCGACCTCGCTGCCGGCGACGTCGGTCGCCGAGATGGCGGAGGTGAAGACGCCGCGCCGGGCGATGAGCCAGCTGCGCTCGCCGGCCTCGGCCGAGGCCGAGCGCCCGAGCAGGCCCTCGAGGCGCAGCGTCCCGATGCCCGCCAGCGCGTAGCGGCGGCGGTCCTCGGGGGTGCGGACGAGTTCGAGCTCGGGCATGACCCTGACGGTAGACGCTCTCAGAAGCCGAGCTCGGGCACGATGCGCCGGACGCCGGCCTCGTTGGTGTAGTTCAGGACGCGGATGATCGACTTCGTCCCCTCGCCGTAGCGGCCGGCGATGCGCGTCTCGGCGACGTCGGTCTCGGCGGCGACCGTGCGGAAGATCCGCGTGAGCCTGCGCTCGGACGCGGCGCCGACGTCGTAGCGGTAGAGGTCGCCGCCGCGGGCGTAGACGATCGCGCGGCCGTTGGCCTTCGTCGGGCCGAGGTCGGGGTCGTAGGCCACCGGCGAGGCGGGGACGGGGGCGTCGGCGGCCGCGCCGCCGACGCTGACCACGAGGCGCCAGCCGTCGTCGGCCCAGCGCGACCACGCGACGGTCGTGCCGTAGGCCGTGACGTTGCGGGCGCTGGGGTCTGCGACGACCGGCGTGTCCGCGGCGGCCCGGGGGAAGACACACTGGGTGTGTGGATCGCGCACCCCGCGGGACTACCATCGCCGTGTGGCGAGGCCCGGACCATCGCAGCCGCCGCGGGCGACGCGGTGGGAGATCCTCGGCGCCCGGCTGCGGATCTGGACGCTGCCGCGCGGCGTGCAGGCGCCGCCGCCGCTCTCGCGCCGCGCCGTCGCGGCGGGGCTCGCGGCCGCGGCCATCGGCGTCATCGTCCTCGCAGCGCTGGTCGTGCCCGCGATCGATCGCTCCAAGCAGCGCACGGCCGCGCGGGAGCGCGCGGCGCACGCGGCATTCGTCGCGCGCGAGCGCGCCCGGCTGACCGCCGAGCAGCGCGCGCACCGCGCACGCTCGGCGACCGCCGCGCGGCTGCACGCCGCCGGCGACGAGACCCGCGCCCGCGCCGCGCTGCTCGCCGACGCGAGCGCGCGGATCGGGGCCGACGCCCGCGCACGCGTCGCCGCGGGCCTGCTCGACGGCCCGATCCGTGAGGTCCGCTGCGGCTACGACGAGCGTCATCCCGCCGCCGCCGGGCGGGTGCACCTCGAGTGCCTGGCGGTCACCGCGAGCCTCGTCCAGGGCGGGCGCGCGACGGCCCGCTCGGGTCACCCCTTCACCGTCAGCGCGTCGCTGCGCGACGGCCGCTTCGCCTGGTGCAAGGAGAACGCGCCGCCGGGCGAGGGCGCCGCGGGGACGGGCGTGCTCGTCACGCTCCCGGCGGCCTGCACCCGCTGACCGGCCGCGCGCGCCGCCGCGACCGTCATCCTTCCCGGCGATGCGCGCCATGAGGCCATCGCGCCCGATCCTCGCCTGCGCCGCCGCGGCGTGCGCGGTCCTGCTCGCCCTTCTGGGGCTCGCCGCCACGCGCGGGGACGCCCAGGCCCCGCCGGCGCCGCCCGCGTCCGCCTGCTTCGGCGCCGCCGCGCGCGACCCGCTGCACCCGTGTAGCAACCGCGCGCTGCGCCTGAAGGTGTTCCCGGCGCCGAGCGCGGCACAGGACGAGCCCAACGCGCCGTGCAACAGCTTCCAGCGCGACGGCCACGTCAACATCTGCACGTTCGGCGTCGCCCCCGAGCAGGCTGCGCGGACCATCGCGCTCATCGGCGACAGCCACGCCTCCGTCTGGCGCGCGCCGCTGGCCCTGATCGCGCGCGACTTCGGCTGGCGGGGCCTGTCGATCACCCGCCGCAGCTGCCCGCTCTCGCAGGCGACGCGGCTCACGCCCGAGCCGACGCGATCGCACTGCGTGCGCTGGGTCAAGGAGCTGCCGGGGTTCCTGCGCCGGCACCCCGAGGTCTCGACGCTGTTCGTCGTGGCCCTCGCGCGCGGCAAGGTCGTCGTGCCGCGCGGGCGGACGCAGACGGAGGCGAGGGTCAGGGGCTATGAGCAGGCCTGGGCCCGCCTCCCGGCGACCGTCAAGCACATCGTCGTCATCCGCGACCCGCCGCGGATCGAGCGCACCGACGTCCGCTGCATCGACGACGCGATCGCGCACCGCGAGCCCGCCGGCCCGACCTGCGCGATCCCGCGCGGCGTCGCGCTCGCCCCCGACGCGCAGATCCGCGCGGCGCGCGGCGCGCGGTCCGCGCGCCTGCAGGTCATCGATCTCACGCACGTGTTCTGCAGCAACCGGTCGTGCTTCCCCGTCATCGGCGGGGCACTGGTGTTCAAGGACCGCCACCACCTGTCGCTCAGCTTCGCGCGGACGCTCGCGCCCCAGCTCGCGCGCGAGATCCAGCGCCTGGCGCCGACCTGGTAGATGTCCGCCGATCGCCTGCAACCCGTGCGCGCGCAGTACGGCAGACCGCTGCCGAAAGGGCTGCGGGCGCTGTCCGACGACGAGCTGCGCGACCTCGCGGACGCGCTCGCGCAGGCCCATGCGGCGCAGACGCAGGCGCTCGACGCCGCGATCGACCACACGTTGCGGTTCCTCCCCTGGCCGCTGTCGGGGATCGTCCGCCGGGTCCTGATCGGGTGAGCCTCGAGGGCCACGCCGAGGTCATGAAGCTCACGCGCCTGCTCGGCGCCGAGCCCGGACGGCTTGCGTACCTCGAGGCGCTGGCGCCGGCCGACGTGCGCGCGCTGCGCGAGCTCGCGACGCAGGCGCTGCACGAGGACGACCGCCGCTTCGGGCGCGTCGCGCTCGCGGCCCGGATCCCGCCGGTCGGGATGACCGCATGGATCGCCCAGCACCTCTTCGGCGCCGTGCTGTGCGCGCGCGTGGCCGGCCTGCTCGACACCGGCCGCGCGGTCGCGATCGCCGAGCGCCTGCCGCCGCTGTTCCTCGCCGACATGGCGATGCAGCTGGACCCGCGGCGCGCCCGCGAGATCATCTTCCGCCTGGAGCCGTCGCTCATCGCGGCGGTCGCGGCGGAGCTCACCCTCCGCGAGGAGTACATCGCGATGGGGCGCTTCGTCGGCCACATGACGGACGCGGCACTGGTCGCGTGCTTCGGGGTCATCGACGCCGTCTCGCTGCTGCGGATCTCGTACTTCGTCGAGGAGAAGGACCAGCTCGACCACGTCGTCTCGCTGCTCGCGACCGCCCGCGTGCGCGACGCGATCGCGGGGGCGACGGACGCCGACCTCTGGCCGCAGGCGCTGGACCTGCTGACGCGGATCTCACCGGAGCGCGCCGGGGAGCTCGCCGATCTCGCGGCCGAGCAGGAGGACGACGCGCTCGAGGGGATGGTCGCGGCGGCGCAGCGCGACGGCCTCTGGGACGTCGTGCTGCCGGTGACGCAGATGATGGCGCAGGACGCGCGCCGGCGCTTCGCCTGCCTCCCCGCCCTGCATGCGCCGCAGGTCATCGCGGCGCTCGTGGACGCCGCGATCGCCGCCGGCCTGTGGGACGACCTCGAGCCGCTCGCGCAGCTCATGCCGCCGGAGGCCCAGGCGGTCGTCCGCGAGCGCGCCCCGGCCTGACAGGTTCGGACCAACCATCGACCGGCGCGCCCCGAGCGCGTACAACCAGGCGATGGCACGCGGGCGCACACGCAGGACGGGCTCGGTGCTCATGGCCGGCGGCGGTGGCGGGGGAGGCCGGCGGCGGCGGCGCGGCGGGCCGCGATTCGGCGGCGGGTCCGGCCGCCGGATGCCCTGGTGGTGGATCCTCGCGGCGCTCGTGGTCGCCGGGCTCGTCGCCGGCGGGCTGTACTGGCGCGCGCAGGTGCAGGCGCGCGACGACCGCCGCGCCGCGGCCCTGCGCTTCGTCAAGGCCTGGGAGCGGCTCGACCACGCCGCGATGTGGCGCGCGCTCAGCCCCGCGGCACGGGCCGCCACGACCGAGGCCAAGTTCGCGGCCGACTACCGGCGCGCCGAGGACGCCGCGGGCGTGAAGTCCGTCCGCGCGGGCGTCGTCGGCGAGGAGCGAGACGGGAGCGTCCGTTTCCGCGCGGTCGTCGCGCTGCGCGTCTTCGGCGCGCTGCGCGGCCGCATCGTGCTCCCGGTCTCGGGCAGCGGCGACGCGGCGGGCGTGGACTGGAAGCCGCAGCTGCGCCTGCCCGGGCTGCGCAGCGGCGAGGCGGTGCGCACCCGTGCGGGCGATCCGCCGCAGCGCGCGAACGTCCTCGCCGCGGACGGCACGCGCCTGAACGCGACGGCGCTCGGCGCCTCCCTCGCCGGGGTCGCGGAGCCGGCCCCGACCGGCCTCGAGCGCATCTACGACGAGCGCCTCGCCGGCCACCCGTCCGAGAGCCTGCTCTTCGGCACCCGCGTGATCGGCCGCACCGGCGCGTTGCGCGGGCGCTCCGTGCGCACGACGCTGCGGCCGGGGCTCATGGGGGCGGCGCACGAGGCGCTCGGCGGCAAGCTCGGCGGCGTTGCCGTCATCCGGCCGCGCGACGGCGCCGTGCTCGCGCTCGCCGGGCTCGCGGTGTCCGCGCCCCAGCCGCCCGGCTCGACGTTCAAGATCATCACGCTCTCGGCGGCGCTCGAGCACGGCGTCGCGAAGCCGTCGACGACGTTCCCGCTCGCGACGTTCGCGACGCTCTCCGGCGTGAAGCTCGGCAACGCCGGCGGCGAGCGCTGCGGCGGCACGCTGACGCAGGCGTTCGTCGAGTCCTGCAACTCCGTCTTCGCGCCGCTCGGGGCGAAGGTCGGCGCGCGCCGCCTCGTCGACACCGCCGCCGCGTTCGGCTTCGGCGAGACGCCCGCGATCCCGTCCGCGAAGCCGAGCACGATCTCCCCGGTCGCGGGGCTGCGCGACGATCTCGCCGTCGGCGCCGCCGCGATCGGCCAGGACCGCGATCTCGCAACGCCGCTTCAGATGGCGAGCGTCGCCGCGACGATCGGCGCCGGCGGAACGCGCACGCGCCCGCGGATCGCGACGATCGACCCCGTCGTGCGCCGGCGGGCGATCTCCGCCGCGACGGCGCGCCAGGTCCGCGCGATGATGCTCGAGGTCGTGCGCTCGGGCACGGGCACGGCGGCCGCGATCGCGGGCGTGCAGGTCGCGGGCAAGACCGGCACCGCCGAGCTGCGGCCCGACTCGAAGGATCCGAAGGACGCCGACGCCTGGTTCGTCGCGTTCGCACCGGCCCGCCAGCCGCGGGTCGCCGTCGCGGTGATGCTCGTCGGCGCGGGCTTCGGCGGCACGGCCGCGGCGCCGATCGCCAAGCGGGTGCTGGAGGCGGCGCTCGCCGGCGGGTGACGGTCAGCGACAGAGCGCGTCGGGGTACTTCGGCGCGGCGGCCTGCAGCTCGGCGCAGGCGAGCTGCGGGCGGTAGGCGATGAGCTTCCAGCGCGTCGCGTCGCGGCGCCAGGCTGCGACGCGGGTGTTGACGCAGGCGTAGCCGCCGCCCGTCTGGCCGCGCGCGCAGCTGTTGAGGCGAAAGCGCGTGCGCGCGAAATCGCCGCTGCAGCGCTCGGACTCGATGCGGAAGTCGCGCGCCTGGACGTCGAGACGCAGCGCGTGCAGGAACGCCGCGTCGGTGCAGCGGCGCAGGGCCGGGTCGGGCGCGGCCGGCGTGCAGAGCGACCGCGACTGCGCCGCGGGCGGGCAGCTGCCGGGCACGTCGCGGACGTCCTGCGCCCAGGTCCCGGCCGCGTCGCGCCAGAGGACGACGGCCCGGCGCCCGCCGTCGCGCACCCGCGTGAACGCGTAGCCGGGCGCGCAGCGCAGCGACTCGACGCGATCGCCCGCGCCGATCACGCGCAGCTGCGCGAGGATCGCGGCCTTCGTACAGGCCGCCTTGGCGGCCGTCGTCGCCGTGCCCGCACCCGCGCCGCTGTCGCCGCAACCGGCCAGGAGTCCCGCGGCGATCACCGCGGCGAGCGCTGCTCGAGCCACGCGGCCCATTCCAGCAGACCGCGGGACCGGCGCGTCACGGTTCCAGGGCCTCGGCGGCGTCGAGCCACGCCGTCTCGGCGGCTTCGCGCTCGGCGGCGAGCGCCTCGAGCCCGGCCTGCAGCTCGCGCAGCCGCTCGTGGTCGGTGGCGCTCGCCGCCATCGCGGCGTGCAGCGCGGCCTCGCGCTCGCCGAGGCGCTCGAGCGCGCGCTCGAGGCGCTGGACCTCCTTGCGCGCCGTGCGCGCGGCGCCGCCCGCGCCGGGCGCCGCCTTCGCCGCGGCCCGCGCGGGGGCGGGCGCCGGTGCCGCGGTCTGCCTGCGCCGCGCCGTCACGTACTGGTCGATGCCGCCGGGCAGGTGCGTGATGCCCCCGTCGCCGGTGAGTGCGTGGACGTCGTCGCAGACGCGCTCGACGAAGTAGCGGTCGTGGCTGACGACGACGAGCGTGCCGGGCCAGCGGTCGAGCAGGTCCTCGAGCGCGTTCAGCGTCTCGATGTCGAGGTCGTTCGTCGGCTCGTCGAGCAGCAGGACGTTTGGCTCGGCCATGAGCAGGCGCATGAGCTGCAGCCGCCGGCGCTGGCCGCCCGACAGGTCGCGCACGAGCGTCCGCGCGAGGTCGCCGCGAAAGCCGAAGCGGTCGCAGAGCAGGCTCGCGGTGACCTGCTAGCCCGTCGCCGAGGGTCGCCACGGCCTTGACCGCCTCCAGCGACTCGAGCACGCGCAGGTGGCCCGGGATCTCGGCCGTGTCCTGCGAGAGGAACGCGAGCCGGACCGTGGCGCCCCGGTCGACGCGGCCGGCCTGCGGCGCCAGCTCCCCGGCGAGGAGCCGAGCAGCGTCGTCTTGCCCGAGCCGTTGACGCCGACGAGCGCGAGGCGGTCGCCGGGGCCCAGCCGCCACGTCAGGTCGCGCAGCAGCGGCGCGTCGCCGAAGGCCAGCGACACGCGGACGGCGTCGAGGACCTTGCCGCCGAGGCGCGCGGTCGCGAAGCGCAGGAGCTCGGCGCGATCGCGGACCTCGGGCTCGTCGGCGATGAGCTCGTTCGCCGCCTCGATGCGGAACTTCGGCTTGCTCGTGCGCGCGGGCGGCCCGCGCCGCAGCCAGGCGAGCTCCTTGCGCACGAGCTGGCGCCGGCGCGTGTCGCGCGCGACCGCCTGGCGATCGCGCTCGGCGCGCGCGAGGACGTAGGCCGCGTAGCCGCCCTCGTACTGGTGCACGGTCGTGTCGGTGACCTCCCACGTCGCGGTGCAGACGGCGTCGAGGAACCAGCGGTCGTGGGTCACGACGAGCATCGAGCCGCGGCGCGCGGCGAGATGGCGCGCGAGCCAGTCGACGGCCTCGACGTCGAGGTGGTTGGTCGGCTCGTCGAGCAGCAGCAGCTCGGGCCCGCCGAGCAGCAGGCGTGCGATCGCGATGCGCCGGCGCTCGCCGCCGGAGAGCGCGGCGATCGGGCTCTCCATGCCGTCGGGGAAGCGCGTCAGCCCGACGCCGCCGAGCAGGCCGTCGAGGACCGAGCGGAACGTCGCGTCGGCGGCCCACTCGTGGTCGGCGCGGTCGCCGACGAGGGCGTCGCGCAGCGTGCGGAACGCGTCGAGCTCGTCGCCCTGGGCGAGCAGCGCGAGGTCGACCCCGCCGGCGCGTGTGATCTGGCCCGCGTCGGGCTCCTCGAGCGCCGGCGATCAGGCGCAGGAGCGTGGACTTGCCGTCGCCGTTTCGCCCGACGATCCCGATCCGCTCGCCGGCCGCGACGCCGAGCGTGAGGTCGGCCAGGACGGTCCGGCTGCCGTAGCCGTGCGTGACGTCCTTGAGGTTGACGAGGTTGCGGTGCGCGGCCACGGCTTCAGGGGGCGAGCAGCAGCGCCGACGGGGTCGCCGGGTCGTGCAGGCGCAGATAGAACAGCCCGATGCCGGCGTGCCCTCCGAGCAGCGACGGGGCCCGGCCGCCGCCGGCACGGCCGCAGGGCCAGCCGTCGAGCTCGGCGGCGTAGCGGCCGACGGCGACGTCGCCGATGTGGCGCGCGAGCGCGCTCGCGCCGCCCTGCAGCAGCACGTCGGCGCTGCCGGCGAGCCCGGTGCCGAGCGTGAAGTCCGCGTCGTGGCGCAGGAGCGTCTCCTGGGCGCGCGCCGACGTCGTCGCGAGGGCGATCTTCGCCAGGGCGCCCGCGCGCTCGTCGCCGAGGACCGTCAGCGCGCGCAGGAGCACGAGCGCGATCCCGGGGGCCCCGTCGCGCCACGTGCCCGGGTGGGGGGAGCGAAAGCTCCCGCGTGGCTCGCGGCGCCGGACGCCGCGCAGGTCGGGCCAGTCGCCCGCGGCGGCGTCGAACCAGTGGTGCGTGTGATCGAGCGCGCGCCGGGCGGCCTCGCGATGGCGCTCGGCGCCGGTGGCGGCGAAGAGCTCCAGCAGCGCCCAGGCCGCGCCCGCCGTGCCGTGCGCGACGCCGCAGAGGCCGTGATCGGCGCGCGCGCCGCGCGGCGCCCAGGACCAGCCCGCGGGCGCGCGGCGCGCGGCCGCCGCGAGCTCGTCGCCGAGCTTCGAGGCGCGCGCGAGGAGGCGCTCATCCGGGAGCAGTCGTGTCAGCGCGAGCAGCGCGGCGATCGTGCCGGCGCTGCCGCAGCTCAGGTCGTGCGCCGCCGCGCGGGTGGGCCGGCGCCCGCGGGCGAGCCGCGCGGCGCGGGCGCGCAGCCGCTCGTCGCCGAGCAGGACGGCGCAGCGGGCCGCGGCGACCGCGACGCCCGGGCGCCCGTCGTACAAACCGTCCGCCGGCAGCTCGCCGGCGTGCGCGAGCGCCTGGCCGATCGCGCCCAGCGCGGTCCGCCGCGCGCCGGCGTCGCCGCTCGCCGCGTGCAGCTCGGCGAGGAACAGCGCGATCCCGGCGGTGCCGTCGCCGAGCGCGGGGGAGAGGGCCCCGTCGGGGCCCGCCCAGTTGCACTGCCCCCGGTACCAGACGGCCTCGTGCGCCAGCGCGGCGCCGATCGCGGCCGCGGTCGGCAGCGGGTCGGAGGCCCGCGTCATCGCGGGCGGCGGCGGGATGCTACGAACGGTCGTACGCATCGGCCGCTCCGGGTTCGAGGTACGGGGCATCCAGTGACAGGCCGGCGGCCGCGAAGCGCTCGTGCACGAGCGCCAGGCGCTTGGCGGCGCCGCGCTGTCCGCGCTCCCCGGCCGCGACGACCGCGTCGGCGAGCAGGCCGCAGCGGTGCTCGGCGAACGCCACGCCGCCGGCCGGCTCGTCGGCGACCGCGAGGCCGCGGGCCAGCGGCTTGGTGAACGCCGGCGCGCCGGCGGCGAGGTACGGCGCGAGTGCGCGCAGCAGCGGGCGCAGGAGCTTCAGCGCCGCGAAGACCTCGTCGCGGGCGACGACGAGCCAGGCGCTGTCGCCGTCCCCGTAGCGCCGGGGGTCGTCGCGCAGCTCGAGACGGAAGGGGATGCCGGCGCCGTTGAGGGCGTACGTCACGCGGGCGACGAGCGTCACGGCACCGGCGGCGGCGATGTTCCACGACAGCCGCGCGCGCGGCGCGTGCAGGCCCGGCGTGTCGCCGAGCGCGACGTACGTCCCCGGGTGGTAGCCGCGCAGCTCCTTCGGCAGGCGGATCTCGCCGTCGCGGCAGTCCTGCGGCGGGGCGTACAGGCGCAGGCCGCCGGGGCGCTCGACGGCGATCCCGTCCGCGTCGGCCGGGCCGGCGAGCCAGCCGCCGGTCCACGCGCCGCGGCCGCAGTTGGCCTGCGACAGCGCCCCGGCGAACGCCCCGCCGTCGGCGCCGGCCGGAGCCGCGGCGCTGCGTGGCGGGCGCGCGGCGCCGGTCGCGTGGAAGTCGTCGAGCAGGCGGGCGCGGATCGCCGCGGCGAGATCTGGCGCCTCCCAGTGGCGGCCGAACCAGAGGTAGGCGCGCGGCGGGCGCGCCTCGACGGCGCTGAGGGCGTCGGCGGCCTGGGCCTCGTAGCTCATGCGGGGATCCCGAGCCGGTCTGCAGCGGCGGCGCGCGGCGCCACGAGCAGCTCGCGGCCGCGGCGCAGGTCGCCGGCCGCGCGGTCGTCGAGCCGCGACAGCTCCTGCGCGTGCTCGAAGGCCGTCTGGACGAGCCGCGCGCCGGCGTGGCGCAGCGACCGGTCGAGCAGGTCCGCCGCGGCGGGCGGGTCCAGGCGGCGCGCAGCGACGTAGGCGCGCCAGCAGGCGCCCGCCGCCGACGAGCGGCCGGCGAACTCGGCGAGCGCCGAGCCGACGTCCCACGCCGGGTCGCCCCAGCCGGCCATCTCCCAGTCGACGAGCTTGATGGCGCCGGCGTCCGCGATGCAGTTGGCCCACTTCACGTCGCGGTGGACGAGCGCCTCGGCGCTCCAGGCGTCGCGCAGCTCATCCATCGCGCCGCAGGCCGGCGCGTCGCGCTGCAGCGCCTGCACCAACTCGATGCTCGCGGCGCTGAGATAGCGCAGCGCCTCCAGCGGCGGGCGATGCAGCGCGAGCACCCAGGGCGCGTCGCGACGCAGGTCCTGGCGATCGGGCGCGATCGCATGCAGCCCCGCGAGCACCCGGCCGAGGCTCGCCGCGAGGGCCGGCGAGCAGCGGCCGCGGCGGTCGAGCGCCTCGCCGCCCTCGATCCATTCGAGGATCAGCAGTCCGCGCCGCTTGTCGTGGCCGACGAAGCGCGGGACCCACGCGGCGACCGGGGCCAGGCGCCGGTAGAGCGCGACCTCGTTGGCGAGCGAGCGCGCGCTGTCGGCCGCGAGCCCCTGCTTGAGCAGGTAGCTCTCGCCGGGCCCGCCGGTCACCCGGTAGTTGCGGTTGCGGCTGGAGGCGTCGTCGATCCGCAGCCGCCCGGAGACGATCGACCTGCGGCTGATGAGCCGCCGCCGGAGGAGATAGGCGGCGACTTCGTGCTGTTCGAGCAGAGACATTGCGCGCGGCGCGGCCCGAGGGCGACACCGCGCAGCGAGTCTAGAAGCTCAACGCAGCGGCCGGAACCGACGCCGCGCGTGGCGAAGTCCAGTCCCGGAGGCTCGCGGCTTGCCCCCCAACGCATCTGGTCGAGCAATCTGAAGATGGTCAGAGGAGCACGGGCGGGCAGGGCCTGCCCTGTCGGGCGTGCGCAGCCACCGCTATCACCGGTGGTAGCGCCTGCTGCTCATGCCCGTCAGAGCCCAGGTCGCACCCGGCCCAAGGGCTCGGGAATGCGCCACTGGTCGGCGAGGAACGGCCGCACCTCGCGCTCGCTAGCGCTGCGAGCGCTGCGGGTCCCAGCGCTGCACGCTGTCGGTCGGCGCGATGCCGGCGCCCAGGCGCGGGTCGCCGACGGGTGCGCCCGCGGTGAGCGCCATCGGGATGACGCCGGCCCACACGTCGAGCTCGTAGTCCTCCTCGTCGTCGACCGGCGGACCGCCGCGGACCTTCGCCGAGGCCTCGTCGAGCGTCATCGCGAGCACGCGCGTGCCCTTGAGCTCCTTGCGGTTCGGGCCGCGGACCTCGTCCCAGCGGCCGGGCACGATGCCGTCCGTGAAGGCCTCCAGCGCCTCCAGCGTCTCACCGGAATCCGTGACGAGCCGCGCCTCACCCAAAACGACGACCGAGCGGTAGTTCATCGAGTGGTGAAACGCCGACCGGGCGAGCACGATCCCGTCGATGAGCGTCACCGTGAGACAGGCCGGCACGCCCGCTCCGAGCGTGCGGATCATGCGACTGGCCGACGAGCCGTGGAGATACACCGTGTCGCCGACGCGCGCGTGCAGCGTCGGGATGACGTAGGGCTGGCCGTCGACGGCGAAGCCGAGATGCGCGATCAGCGCCTCGTCGAGGATCGCGTCGATCGTCGCGCGGTCGTACTCGGCGCGCGAGGGGGCACGCCGCACGCGGGTTCTTGGGGAGGGGGCGGGGGCGCGGGCCATGCGAGAACGATATGCGGCCAATGGTCCTATGAACAGGACCACATTGCTGCAAAAATCCAGGACCAGTGGAGCTCCACCTCGATCTCGCGGGTGCGTCGGGCTCGTCACGGCGCGCGCGCGTCGAGCACGCGCTGCGCGACGGCATCCGCGGCGGCGTGCTCGCGCCCGGCGCGCGGCTGCCGTCATCGCGCGTGCTGTCCGCCCAGCTCGGCGTCTCGCGCGGGGTCGTCGTCGACGCCTACGCCCAGCTCGTCGCCGAGGGCTACCTCAGCGCCCGCCACGGCGCCGGCACGACCGTCGCGACGACCGAGCAGCCACCCTCCGGCGGGCGCGCGCAGCCGCCCCCGAGCAGCGGGATCCGCCACGACCTCAGCCCCTTCGTCCCCGCGCTGGCGGCGTTCCCGCGCACCGCCTGGCGCGCGGCGCTCGGCCGCGTGCTGCGCGAGATGCCCGACGAGCGGCTCGGGCTGCCCGCCGGCGCGGGCGTGCCGGAGCTGCGCGCCGCCCTCGCCGGCTACCTCGGCCGCTCGCGCGGAGTGCGGACGACGGCCGCGGAGATCGTCGTGACGAACGGGCTGCGCCAGGGGCTCGGGCTGTTGTGGCCGGCGCTCGCCGCGCGCGGGGCCTGCCGCATCGCGATCGAGTCGCCCGGCTGGCGCGGCGTGAGCGAGACGGCGGCCGACGCCGGGCTGACGGTCGTCGGGTTGCCCGTCGACGAGCACGGCCTGGTCGTCGAGCGGCTCGAGCAGCAGGGCGACCGCATCGACGTCGTCGTCGTCGCGCCGGCGCACCAGTTCCCGACCGGGTCGGTGCTCTCGCCCGAGCGCCGCACGGCGCTCGTCGCCTGGGCGCGGCGCAGCGGCGCGCTCGTCGTCGAGGACGACTACGACGCCGAGTACCGCTACGACCGCGTCCCGATCGGCGCGCTCCAGGGCCTCGCGCCCGGCGACGTCGTCTATGGCGGGTCGGCGAGCAAGTCACTCGCTCCAGGCGTCCGGCTCGGCTGGCTCGTCGTCCCGCGCGGCCTCGCCGCGCCGATGGCCGCGCTGCAGCTGCGCCGCGGCGGCATGCCCTCGTCGCTCCAGCAGCTCGCGCTCTCCGACCTCATCGCCCGCGGCGAGCTCGACCGGCACCTGCGCCGCCAGCGCCGCAGCTACCGCCGCCGTCGCGACGCCCTGCTCGCCGAGCTCGCGCGCAAGCTCCCCGAGGTGCGCGTGCGCGGCGCCGCGGCGGGCCTGTTCGTCGTCGCGCACCTCCCGGACGGCGTCGACGAGGGCGCCGTGCTCGCCGCCGCGCGGTCGGTGGGAGTGTCGCTGGAGGGGCTCGGCGCGGGCGGCCCCGCACTCGTCATCGGCTACGCGAACCTGTCCGAGGCGGCGGTCGCGAGCGCGGTCGACGCCCTCGCCGCGAGCGTGCGGTCTGCGATGACGGGCGGGTCGCCGGCGTGATCGGGCTCAGGGCGCCGGCGCCACGGCGCCGGCGCGTCGCAGCGCGACGAGCACGCGCCGCGCCACCTGGTCGGCCGCCGCCTGCGGATCGTCGGGGAGGTCGGCGGCGGCGCAGATCCAGCGAAAGCCGTCGCCCAGCCGATCGTCGATGTGCCTGCACCAGGTGAAGAGGCTCAGGCGCCGGAACTTCCAGACCGGCCGATCGAGCTCCTCGGTCGCGTCGTGCTTGAGGCCGACGGCGATGACGTCCCCGGCGCCGCGCACGTTGTAGCGCGTCCCCGCGCGCGTCGCGTACACCCAGATGGCCATCGCCTGCGGGAGGTGGGCGTCCTGGAAATGCACGTACCGCGCCTCGTAGTCGGGCAGGCGCTTGCGCTTGTCACACGTCGCGCCCGCGATCGCGGCCTCGAGCAGCCGCGCCGTCTCGTCGACCACGGTCCGTCCCCATTGCAGAAAAGGCTCCTTCACACCCGCAGTATCACCCGGCTGCGGGCGCGCACGGTGTCCGACCGCCTGCGGGACCGCCGAATTTCCGCTGGTACGTACGGGCGGATGGGTGTACCGTGACCGCAGGCGCCGCGCGCCGCACTGAGGTGAGGCGAGCGTCGCACCATGACGACCTCGCGATTGCAGTCAGGACCACCGGGACTGGCGGTGAGCGCAGGACGGAGCAATCATGTTCTCCCGGTCGGCGGGACCGACCGACGTGCTGTCACCCGTCGCCGAACGGCGGCGGTCGAGGTCCGAGCGCGCGGCGAGGTCCGGCCGCCCACGACCCGGCCAGGATTCCCCGCTCACACGATCGGCGCTGACCTTCGCGCTGCGCTGTCACGACGGCCAGACGCGCGACAGTGACGATGCGCCGTTGATCGAGCACCCGCTCGAGGTCGCACGGCTGCTGCGCGGCGCCGGCTGCTCGGACATCCTCGTCGCCGCAGGGCTGCTGCACCACGTCGTCGAGAATGCCGACGTCGGCGCCGGCGAGCTCAGCGCGCGCTTCGGCCGGGACGTCGCGCAACTCGTGCTGGCCGTGACCGACGACGCGTCCGTCCACAGCTACCGGCGGCGCAAGCAGGTGCTGCGCGAGCAGGTTCGCACCGCGGGGGCCGACGCGGCGGCGCTGTTCGCCGCCGACCGGATCTCGCGGCTGCGCGAGCTGCCCACGCAGGTCATCCGCGACCGGGCGCGGTTTGACGCGGCGGCGCCCGACAGCCGCGTGCGGGGCCATCTCGAGTACTTCCAGCGGATACGCCTCGATCACCACCGGCTGAGCCTGCGCATGCTGCAGTCCGTCGTTCCGCGACATCCGCTCGTCACGGCGCTCGCCGGCGAGCTCGCCACGTGCCCGGTCCAGACGTGCCCCGGCGAGCCGCGGGGCCGCGGGTAGACCGTGTCCCGCATCGCCGCCGTGGCCGACCGGCTTCCCTTCGCCGACCGATGACGCCCTCGTGGCTCAGACAGGAGGATCGCCGACCCTGACCAGTACCCCACCTTCGCCCCCGAGCACCACGGGACGCGAACCCCGGGGCCGTGCCCCGAAGGCGGCGGCCGCCGCACCCTCCTTCCTCAGCGGTGGCCGCCGCCTGTTGATCGCGCCGAGCCGCAGCCGGACCATCCGGAACGTTCGGCCCGAATCCGGTCGGTCGGCGCCTATGCTTCGAGACGCACGAGTCCCGGGATCACCTGTCCGCTAGGAGCACATCGATGACGCGCACGTCCAGCAGGCTTCCCGTGACCCTTGCCGCGGTGCTCGCCATCGCGCTCGCCGTCGCCTCGTGCGGCGACGCCAAGAAGGACACGTCGTCGACGCAGGCGGGCGCGAGCACGGCGCAGGTCGCCGTCCCTGCGGCGGTCAAGGCGAAGGGCACGCTCGTCGTCGGATCCGACGCCAGCTACCCGCCGATGGAGTCCGTCGACACCGACGGCAAGACCGTCGTCGGCCTCGACGCCGACCTCGCGACGGCGCTGGCGAAGGTCATGGGCCTGAAGGCGAAGGTGACCAACGCGACGTTCGACGCGATCATCCCCGGCATCGCCGCGAAGAAGTACGACCTCGGCATGTCGTCGTTCACCGACACGAAGGAGCGCGAGGCGACCGTCGACTTCGTGACGTACTTCTCGGCCGGGACCTCGTTCTACGCGAAGGCGAACGGCGGCCCAGCCGTCGACGGCCTCGCCGACCTCTGCGGCCTCACCGTCGCCGTCGAGAAGGGCACGACGCAGGCCGACGACGCCACCGCGCAGGGCAAGAAGTGCACGAAGGCCGGCAAGAAGACCGTCAAGGTCGACGTCTTCCGCGACCAGAACGGCGCGAACCTCGCGCTGTCCAGCGGCCGCGCCGCCGTCGGGATGGCCGACTCGCCGGTCGCCGCGTTCATCGTCAAGCAGTCCGGCGGGCGCTTCAAGCTCATCGGCACGCCCTACGGTACGGCGCCCTACGGCATCGCGATGCCGAAGGACGGCGCCCTCGCCGAGCCGATCCTCGCCGCCATGAAGGCACTGATCGCCGACGGCACGTACAAGCGACTGCTCGACAAGTACGGCCTTGCGTCGGGCGCGATCACGACCCCGGCGATCAACGGAGCGATCGGTTAGCAAGCCCGCGACGGAGGCGGAGGCGCACGCCGTCCGGCCGGAGGAGATCAAGGCCGTCCCGGTGCGCCGCCCGGGGCGGTGGATCGCCACGGCCGTGCTGCTGTTCGGCCTCGTCGCCACCGCCGAGTCGGTCGCGACGAACCCGCGCTTCGAGTGGGGGACCGTCGGCGACTACTTCTTCTCCGCCCGGATCCTCCGCGGCCTGGTCCTGACGCTCGAGCTCACGGTCATCGCGATGGCGATCGGGATCGTGCTCGGCGTCGTGCTGGCCGTCATGCGCCTGTCGCCGAACCCGCTCGTCTCGGCGACGAGCTGGACCTACATCTGGTTCTTCCGCGGCACGCCGGTGCTCGTGCAGATCCTCTTCTGGAGCTTCATCGCGGCGCTCTATCCGCAGCTCTCGCTCGGGATCCCGTTCGGCGGGCCGGTCTTCGTGCACGGTGACGCGAACGCGCTCATCACGCCGTTCGCGGCCGCGATCCTGGCGCTCGGGCTCAACGAGGCGGCCTACATGGCCGAGATCGTGCGCGCGGGGATCATCTCCGTCGACGAGGGTCAGACCGAGGCCGCCGCGGCGCTCGGGATGACGCGGCTGCAGACGATGCGCCGGATCGTCCTGCCGCAGGCGATGCGCGTCATCGTCCCGCCGACGGGCAACGAGACGATCTCGATGCTCAAGACCTCGTCGCTGGTGAGCGTCGTCGCGATCGCCGAGCTGCTCTACGCCGCCGAGCTCATCTACGCCGTGAACTTCAAGCAGATCCCGCTGCTGCTGACGATCAGCATCTGGTACCTCATCTTCACGACGCTGCTGTCGCTCGGGCAGTACTACATCGAGCGCCACTACGGGCGCGGCACGGCCCGCGCGCAGCCGCCGACGCCGTTGCAGCGCCTGCGCCGCAGCCTCGCCATCCGCCATGCCCAGGTGCCGCGCGACCCGGGGCCGCGCGCATGACCGGCGCGGCGACGACGCCGATGGTCGTCTCGCAGGCCGTCCACAAGTCCTTCGGCCGCCTCGAGGTGCTCAAGGGCGTCTCGCTGGAGGTCGCGCCGAGCCAGGTCCTCTGCCTGCTGGGCCCCTCGGGCGCGGGCAAGTCGACGTTCCTGCGCTGCGTCAACCACCTCGAGAAGATCGACGCCGGCCGGCTGTACGTCGACGGCGAGCTCGTCGGCTACCGCCAGGCGGGCGACAGGCTCCACGAGCTGCGCGACAGCGAGGTCGCCCGCAAGCGCTCGGAGATCGGCATGGTCTTCCAGCGCTTCAACCTCTTCCCGCACATGACCGCGATCGAGAACGTCGCCGAGGCGCCGCAGCTCGTCCGCGGGGTCTCACGCGCCGAGGCGCGCGCCGCCGCCGGCGACCTGCTCGCGCGCGTCGGGCTGACCGACAAGGAGCGCGCCTACCCCGCGCAGCTCTCCGGCGGCCAGCAGCAGCGCGTCGCGATCGCCCGCGCGCTGGCGATGAATCCGAAGCTCATGCTCTTCGACGAGCCGACGTCGGCGCTCGATCCCGAGCTCGTGGGGGAGGTGCTGGACGTCATGCGCCGCCTCGCGGCCGACGGGATGACGATGATCGTCGTCAGCCATGAGATCGGGTTCGCGCGCGAGGTCGCCGACGCCGCCGCCTTCATGGACGACGGCGTCATCGTCGAGACGGGCGTCCCGCGTGAGGTCTTCGCCGACCCGCAGCACGAGCGTACGCGCGCCTTTCTGTCAAAGGTGCTCTGAAAGGGCCGACGTCCATCCGGCCGGCCGTCGTCACGAGCATCGCGACGCGCGGGGGTGTGACGCGTTCCCACCTTCGCGGTCCCGCAGGACGACGCGGAAGTGCTCGCTCATGGCGTGAGCGTACCCGGCGTGATGCCGCGACCGTCCACCAGTTCTCACGTTGCGCGCGCGCCGGCATGAAGCGTGATACTCGTGCGATGGACGGAGTGCCTGAGGCCGACCTTCTCGCGGACGGCTGGCGCGCTCTGGACAACGCGCAATGGGAGGCCGCGCACCTGGCATTCAGCTCGTCTCTCGCCGAGGACGAAACCCCGGATGCGCTGGAAGGCCTGGGCTTGGCATTGTGGTTCTTGGGCGCCGTGACGGACGGTATCGCCGCACGCGAGCGGGCGTTTGAGGGTTACGCGCGCGAGCGGCGCTGCGACGACGCGGCGCGGATCGCGGTGTGGGTGTCCCACCAGCACCTCACCTCCGGCCGCGCATCGGCCGCGCGCGGCTGGCTGGCGCGCGCCGAGCGCGTCGTAGAGGGGAGCGGCCCCTGTTCGGGCCAGGGCTGGGTCGCCGTCGAGCGTGCGCGCCACGCCGCCGGCGTGGAGGAGTGCGTCGCGCACGCGACGCGGGCGATGGGCATCGCCCGCGACCACGGCGACGCCGATCTCGAGGTCTTCGCGCTGAGCCTGCTCGGACGGGCCGAGGTCGATGCCGGGCGCGAGCAGCACGGCATGCAGCTGCTGGAAGAGGCGCTCGCAGCCGCGACCGCCGGGCGCGTGCGCAACGTGCACACGCTCGCCGAGGCGTACTGCAATCTGATCATGGCGACGACCGCCGCCGGCGACTGGGAACGTGCGACGGAGTGGTGCGGGCTGGTCGACGAGTTCGCGCAGGCGCACGGCACGACGCCGCTGCTGGGCGCGTGCCGCACGATCCACGCGGGGGTGCTGGTGGCGACGGGTCGCTGGGGGGATGCCGAGCGTGCCCTGCAGGACGCGCTGGAGATCCACGGCCGCTTCGTCCCGGCGATGGGTGCGCCGGCGCGCGCCACGCTGGCGGAGCTGCGTGTGCTCCAGGGTCGGATGCCGGAGGCCGAGCAGTTGCTCGCGGGCCGCTCGGAGCATTCGGGCTCGCTGCGAGCGCTCGCGCGGTTGCGCATCGCGCAGGGCCGGCCCCAGGTGGCGGTCGCGCTGCTGGAGCGCGGTCTTCTTGGCGCCGCCGATGACGTCGTGCGCACGATGCAGCTGCTCGCTGCGCTCGTCGACGCACGCCTGGCCTGCACGCAGATCGAGCAGGCCGAGGACGCCGGCCGGCGGCTCGCCGACCTCGCCGCGGAGTCGGGGATCCAGGTCGGGGTGGCACGGGCCGACCTCGCCGCGGCGCGGATCGCACTCGCCACAGCTGACGCCGACCGCGCCGCCGAGGCGGCGCGGCGCGCGCTGGCTGCGTTCGGCGCGCTCGGCATGCCGCTCGATGTCGGCGAGGCGCGCCTGGAGCTCGCGCGAGCGGTCGCTGCGACGCAGCCCGAGATGGCTCGCGAGGAGGCCCGCGCTGCGTTGGCCGCGTTCCGCGAGCTCGGCGCGGCGGGCGCGACGGACATGGCGGCCTCCGTCCTGCGCTCGCTCGGCACCCACACGGCGGTGCGCTTGCGCGGATCGGGTGAGCTCAGCGCCCGCGAAGGCGAGGTCCTGGGTCTGGTCGCTGAAGGGATGTCCAACGCGCAGATCGCTCAGGCGCTGTTCATCGCCGAGAAGACGGCCGGCCATCACGTCAGCTCGATCCTCGCGAAACTCGGCGTGCGCAACCGCGCCGAGGCCGCCGCGCACGCGGCGCGGGCCGAGCGCGAGGCGCCCGCGAAATAGGGCGCCCGTAGGGAGGTCTCCCGATGTCAACGGCGGCGCGGCCGTGGATCCTTTCGCGAGCACACCTACGAAAGGGACCGACGATGAGCGTTGACACGGCCGATACCGAGCTCAAGACCCGTCACCGCGCGATGTGGACGTCGGGCGACTACCCGTTGATGGTCGAGACGTTCCTGTTGCCGCTCGGCCCGCGACTTGTGGACGCGTGCGGGATCGAGGCGGGCATGCGCGTCCTCGACGTCGCGTCGGGTACGGGCAACGCGGCGATCCCGGCGGCGCGGCGCGGCGCGCTGGTGACCGCCAGCGATCTGACGCCGGCGCTGCTGGAGGCCGGCGCGGCACGGCCCGAGGCCCAGGGACTCGAGCTGGACTGGGTCGAGGCCGACGCCGAGAGCCTGCCGTTCGCGGACGAGTCATTCGACGTGGTCATGTCGTCGATCGGCGTGATGTTCGCGCCCCACCACCAGGCCGCGGCGGACGAGCTCGTGCGCGTCTGCGGGCCGGGTGCGACGATCGGCCTCTTGAGCTGGACGCCGGAGGGCATGCTCGGCGCCCTGTTCGCGACGATGAAGCCGTTCGTGCCCGCTCCGCCTCCCGGCGCCTCCTCGCCGCCACTTTGGGGGAGCGAGGCGCACCTGCGCGAGCTGTTCGGCGATCGCGTCGACTTTCACACCATCACCCGCGACGTGCTCGAGATCACCGCCTTCGAACGTCCGCGCGACTACGGCGAGCATTTCAAGTCCTACTACGGGCCAACGCGGGCGGCGCGAGCGAACGCAGTGCGCAACGGGCTCGAGACCGACTTCGACGCGGCGCTCGACGCGTTCTGCGACGAATGGAGCCACGGAACCTCGTCGCCGGCGCGCTTCGACAAGGAGTACCTGCTGGCCGTCGGGACGCGGCGCTAGCCGCGGCCCTCGTCCAGCTCGCCGTTCGGATCCATCCCGGCCAGCGGCTGCTTTCAGGCGTAGCTCACCCAGCCGCGGAACGTGAGCGCGGCGTAGAACAGGCTCACGTCGGCGAACCCGGCCTCGTGCAGGAGCGCCTCGTCGTCCTGCGGGCTCAGCGCGGGCAGCCGGTCGCGGATCCCCTCGATCGTCTTCGCCATCCGGTCGGCGGGGTATCCCGAGCCGACGCAGTAGGCCGCGTAGCGCGCGAGCCAGGTGTCGCGGTCGGGTGGTTGCGACGGAAAGCTGTGGTGGGCGACCACGAGCGGCCCGCCGGGCTTGAGGCGGCGACGCAGGTGGCGCAGCGTGTCGAGGCGCTCGGCGACCGGGATGAAGTGCAGCGTGAGCAGACACACGGCCGCGTCGAACGGTCCCGCCGGCGCGCTGTCGACATAGCCCTCGTGCAGCCGGATCCGTGCAGCGAACCGCTGCGTCGTGGTCTCGGCCAGGCGCAGCATCTGCGCCGATGGGTCGATCCCGTCGAACTCCCAGCCCGCGTGCGCGGCCGCGAGATGTTCGAGCTCCAGCCCGCCGCCCGCGCCGAGCACGAGCACGCGCCCGTCATCCGGCGTGCGCTCCGCGACGAGCTGATCGGTCATCCGGTGCAGATCGGCGAACCCGGGCACCTGCCTGGGCGGCCCGTCGCGGTACTGCGCGACCGCGTCCGGATCGGTGAACGAACTCCCCGTGCGCTCGACGCCGCCATCGGTGGGATCAGGGGGCACCGGCGTCATGGTGTCAGCTCAGCGCTCCCCCGCTTGCAGCCCGCGTCAGCGGATACCGCTGTCGCAGCTGATCGCGACGCGGGCGTAGCGGCCCCGGTGGACGGTCGCGTGGATGCCCGGCGGGCATCTGGGCAGCGGCCCGCCCGCCACCGGGCGGGCGGTCACGACGTAGCGACCGGGGCGCGTCCGCAGGAGCTCGGCGCTTCGCGCAGCCGACCGCCTTGCGTTGTGCCCCGCGACCTACGCGGCGCGCGTGATCGGACGATCCGGCATGACGGCGCCGGTCCAGTCGAAGCGCTGCAGTTCCACGACGTGCCCGCCGCGGCGCGCCTCGACGATGATGCCCCACGGCTTCTGATGTACGAGCACGTCGGCATGCGGGTTACGACGGCGCAGCAGCACGATGTCGCGCATCTGGCGCATTGTGAGCTCGTGTGCCATGAGACAACGGTGCCACGACTTGCTGAGCGCGGGCATACGGTCAGCTGAGAATCACGTAAGCCCGCCGGGCAGGCCCGCGCGGTTTGAGCTGGACGGCCCGGGCAGCCGATGACAGGAGCGCCATGAGCTACTGGACGCAGAAGGACTATCTCGTGTTCGAGGCGACCTCCGACCCCGTCGCGGCCTACACGTGCTTCTTCACCGAGCACGCCTGCCTCGGCCATGTCCGCGCCGAGGACGAGGTCGCGACGGCAACCTTTCCGGCCTCCGGCGGTTTGCGTGTCATGCGACCACGCCGCCACACGATCGCCACGACGCTCGCATTGCTGACCGCGATGGCGCTCCCGGCGAGCGCCGCCGCCGCGGCGCCCTGGAGCGCGCCCGCGCCGATACCGGGCGCCGCGGGCGCGCCGCTGCAGGCCGTCTACACGGGCGCCGGGACGGGCGTCGTGCTGTCGTCGTCACAGCTCTCCGTCGTGGCCTCGGAGGGCACGGTGGCGTCCACGCGGCCGCTGGCTTTCGCAGCGAGCTTCTTGGCGACCTACGCCCGCGACCGGATCGCCATCGCCGGGCGCACACTGGCGACCTCCGGGCAGAACGCCGGGACGATCGACGATTCGAGCTCGGTGGTGACGCGCCTCGGGACGCCCGCCGGCCTGGGCGCGACACGCGTCGTGCCCGGCACGACGGGCCGCCGGCTCCATGCGCTGGCGTCCAACCGCGCCGGGCTCATGGCACTCGTCGTCGGGACCGCGCGGACGCGCACGGTGCTCATCCGCAGGCCCGGCAGCGGGTCCTTCGCGGCGAAGCTGCGCATCAGGGTCTCTGCGCGCGCCCGCGGCGCGACCGTCGCCGTGGGCGACGACGGCGACGTGCTGCTCGTCTACGAGGATGCGCACGAGGTGCGGGCGCGGCACATCGGCCGCCACGGCGCCGTCGGAGCCGTTCATCGTCTCGGCGCCGGGGTGCAGTCCGACCTACAGGCGCTCGTCGGCGACGACGGGCGGCTGGAGGTCGCGTGGAAGAGCCAGCGCGTCAGCGAGGGCGAGGCCGCCACCCCCGCGATCGTGTCGTTCGCCACCGCCGCGCCCGGGCACCGCTTCGGCCCCGCGCGCACGATCGCCACGGTCGGGCGCACGGGCACCGGGCACTACGTCGCGGCGCCGGGCGTGCGCCTGCTGGCCGCGGGCGGCGGCGCGCTGCTGGCCTACACCGGCTACGACGGCGCGCACTACACCGTCGAGGTGCGCCAGGTGGCCGCCGGTCACCTGGGCGCCGTCGAGCGGCTGTCGCCGAGCGGCATCGACGCCGTCCTCGGCGACGCGGCCGTCGGCGCGACGGGCGCGCAGGTCGTCACGTGGCGCGCGGGCGTCGCCGGCGCCGACCCGAGCAGCCTGCCCCCGCACACGCCGGTGCTCGCCAGCGTCCGCGGCGCGGCGGGCGGCCCGTTCGGCGGCGCCGAGGCCGTGAGCCCCGCGAGCGCGTACGTGCCGCTGGCGCCCGTCGTCGCGCTCGATCCCGCCGGCGGCCGGGCGATCGTCGCCTACGCCACGCTCGATCCGGCGCTCGCGCAGATCGCCGCGCGACCACCGGCGTAGGCGCGGCTCAGGGCCGCTGCGCCGCCCACTGCGCCGCGAGGCGCACGATGACGGCCGCCGCGGCGGCCATGTCCTGCAGCGAGGCCCATTCGCGGACGGAGTGGTAGGCGTGCCCGCCGGTGAAGATGTTCGGCGTCGGCAGGCCCCTGGCGCTGAGGATCGACCCGTCGGTGCCGCCGCGGATCGGCTCGCGCAGCGCCACGAGGCCCTCGGCGCGCAGGGCCGCGATCGCGTGCTCGACGACCTCCGGGAAGGGCTCGAGGTGCGCGCGCATGTTCGGGTACTGCTCGACGACCTCGAACGTCATCTGCGCTCCCGGCGTCGCGTCCACGACCGTCTCGGCCGTCTCGCGCAGCAGCGCGGCGTGCCCGGCGAGCAGGTCGTCGTCGAAGTCGCGCAGGATCGCGCGCACGCGGGCGCTCGCGGCATCGCCGCCGAGCTCGAAGACGTGGATGAAGCCCGCGCGCCCCGACGTCGTCTCCGGCGTCAGCCGGTCCTGCGGGAGCGCCGCGACGATCCGGGCCGCGACGCGTGCGGCGTTGACGAGGATGCCGTTGGCGAAGCCCGGGTGGATGTCGACCCCCGTCACGGTGACCGTCGCCTCGAGCGCCGAGAACGTCTCGTCCTGGATCTCGCCGAGCGACGAGCCGTCCATCGTGTAGGCGCAGCGGGCGCCGAAGGCGTCGATGTCGAACAGCTTCGCGCCCTCGCCGATCTCCTCGTCGGGCGTGAAGCAGACGCGGATCGTCGGCCGCGGCAGCTGCGGATGGGCGTGCAGGTGCGCCACCGCGGTCATGATCTCCGCCACGCCGGCCTTGTCGTCGGCGCCGAGCAGCGTGTCGCCGGAGCCCGTGACGATGTCGTGGCCCGCGCGCGAGGCGAGGTGCGGCTCGGTCGCCGGGTCGAGCAGCGTCTCGTTGCGCGGCAGCGCGATGACGCCGCCGTCGTAGTCGCGGTGGACGAGCGGCTCGACGCCCGCGCCGGGCGCGTCGGGGCTCGTGTCGACGTGCGAGACGAGCCCGATGACCGTCGCGGGGTCGCCGCCGCCGGAGGCCGGGAGCGTCGCGGTGACGTAGCCGTTGTCATCGACCGCGGCGTCGGCGAGCCCGATCTCGGCGAGCTCGCGGGCGAGCAGGCCGGCCAGCTCGAGCTGGCCGGGCGTGCTCGGGCACTGCTCGCGGTCGCGGGCCGACTGCGTGTCGATCCGGACGTAACGGTCCAGGCGCTCCAGGAGCCCCGGGGCGAGCTCCTCGGCGAGGGGAGAGGTGTAGTGCGCCAACGCCGGCGCCTACGCCGCGGTCTCGGCTCCGTGGACGCCCGTGGGCTCCGAGCGTCCGCGGATCGTCAGCTCGCGCAGGTCGCCGTAGGTCGCGGCCTCCGGCGCGGCGGTCGCCGTCGCGGCGGTCACGAGCACGGGCGCCTCACCGTCGCGGGCCGCCAGGCTCGACAGGCGGTAGGCGAGGTTGATCGCATCGCCCCGGACCGCGTCGCGCGCGGCCGACGGATGCCCGGCGACGGCATCGCCGAGTGTCACGCCCCAGCCCATCTGCAGCGGCGCGTCGCCGTTGCCGTTGGCGTGCCCCGCGACGAGCTCGCTCGCTTCCAGGGCGAAGCGCACGGCGCTGGCGGCGGCCTCAGGGTCGCCGGTGACGTCCCAGGCGGCGAACAGCGAGTCGCCTTCGTGGTTGTTCACCGTCGCGCCGTGGGCGGCCAGGAGCTCGCGCAGCTGCGCGAACAGCGCCTCGGTTGCCGCCTTCGCGGCGGCCTCGCCGTCGCGCTCGGCCATCGCGGTGTAGCCCACGACGTCGCCGACGACCGTCACGACGTGGGCGTGCTCGATCGTCCGGACCGCCGCCCGGACCGCGTCGGGGATCCGGTCGGCGTCCGCGAACGAGCGAAAGCTCATCCGCGCCGTGCCGATCTCGACGAAGTCGCCGTCGCGCAGCGCCATCGGCACCTCGCGCTCGACCTTGTTGCCGTTGACGCGCGTGCCGTTCGTGCTGCGATCGACGAGCACGACGCCGTCGGCCGGGTCGACGCGCAGCTCGAAGTGCTCGCGCGAGACCGCCGGGTCGTCGAGCAGCAGGTGCGAGGCGTCGCTCGCCCGGCCGGACTTACGCCCGACGAGGAGTTGCCCGATGATCGGCACGACGCGGTTGGCGCCGTTGGCCTCGGAAAGAATGAGCCAGTCGGTTGAAGTCATGCCGACGACAGTAGTGGGGATCGCCGGACTGCACGGTCCTGACCGGACTCCGGGGCGCGCCGGCGCCGCGATCCTCAGACGGCGATCGCCAGCAGGAGCAGCACGACGGCGTGCACGCTCTGGTCCAGGCCGAGCGCGACGACCGGCAGCTCGGCGGGATCGGCCTTCTTCACCTCGCGCATGTAGCGCGCGAGCACCCGGCCGTCGTCCTGCACGACGTGGGGGAAGAACAGCGCCGCCGCGACGATCAGGACGCTCCAGGACAGATCGCCGCCCAGCCAGACGAGGCACGGCACGAACGCGAGCGTGTAGGTGGTGCAGTGCGTTAGCAGCGCCCGGCGGCCGACGGTGTTGCCGGGGCGCAGGCCGCCGTGCTTGTTGACGGCCTGCCAGTCGGTCTGCAAAACGAAATCACCCACCATGTGGGAGACGACGAAGACCGCGAAGATCTCGACCCAGTGCATCGCGGGCGCGAGCCTAGCCGGGGGAGCCGCCCGTGTGGGCTGAGACGATCGTCGAGCTGCCGGGCCGTTCACCGTGCGCGTTCGGAAGGGATGGCTGCTGCTCGACCGCGGACGGCGAGCATGACGGTGGCTGCGATCGTCAGCGGGATGGCGGGGCGCCGCGCGACGCCCGCGGCGCGCCGGCGCTACGCGGCGAGCGCCTGCTCCTCGTCGAGGCCGTAGCGCAGCTTCTCGAGGCCGAGGCGCAGGCGGCCCTTGACCGTTCCCAGCGGAGTGCCCCCGCGGGTGGCGATCTCGGAGTGGCTCAAGCCCGCGTAGTAGGCGAGGAAGACGGCCTCCTTCTGCGCCGCCGGCAGCGCGGCGATGAGCGACAGCAGCACCGGGCCGTCGGGGTCGGCCGCAGTCAGGGGCGCGCGGTCGTCGACGTCGCGCTCGAAGGCCTCGACCTCGATGGGGCGGACCGACGCCCGGCGCCACGCATCGATCGCGCGGTTGCGCACGACGCTCGACATCCAGGCGCCCACGGTCCCGGCCGACGGGCGGTAGCTGTGCGCGCTGCGCCAGATCGAGATGAACGCCTCCTGTGCGACGTCCTCGGCGAGCTCGCGGCTCGCGCAGAGCTTGCGGGCCTGCGCGCGAACGAGGCGGATGTGGCGGCGGTGGAGCTCGTCGAACGCATCGTGGTCACCGTTGGCGATACGGGCGACGAGCGTGCGGTCTGAGGGGATGACGTCGTAGTGCATGGACGCCACTGTAGGGACTTTGTCTAGTGTTTGTCAAAGGTTTGTCCAGTCTGCCATACTGCGCTCCGTGAGCGAGCTCGAAGACCGCTGGCGGATCAAGGAGTTCGCCGCCCACGTCGGTGTTCAGGAGGCGACGCTGCGCGCCTGGGAGCGGCGTTATGACCTGCTCGCGCCGGAGCGCTCGGCCGGGGGATACCGGCTCTACTCGCCGGCCGACGAGCGCCGCGTGCGCGCGATGCAGGCGCACATGGCGCGCGGGATCGCGGCGGCACAAGCCGCGACGCTCGCGCTCGCGGAGGCCGCCGGGCCGTTCTCGGCGCCGGCCGAGCCCGGCGCGCTCGTCGACTCGCTCATCGCCGCGACCGAGTCCTTCGACGCGACGCGCTTCGACGCCCTGCTCGACGCGGCGTTCGCGCGCGGGTTGCGGGCCGGGATCGACGATGTCGTGCTGCCGGCCCTCGCCGCCGTCGGGCTGCGCTGGGAGCGCAACCAGCTCAGCGTCGGGCAGGAGCACTTCGCCAGCCACCTCGTCGAGCGGCGGCTGCTCGCGCTGACCGCCGGCTGGGACGCGGGCCGCGGCCCGCTCGCCCTGCTCGCCTGTCCGCCGCGCGAGCTGCACACGCTCGGCCTCGTCTGCTTCGGCCTCCTGCTCGCCGACCGCGGCTGGCGGATCGCCTACCTCGGCGCGGACACGCCGATCGGCGAGATCACGGGCGCGTGCGCCACCCTGCGCCCCGCCGCGGTCGTCCTCTGCGCGCTCGACGGCATGCGGTTCAGCGACCACGCCGAGGCGATCGCCGGCCTCGGCCGCAGCCACCGGACGATCCTCGCCGGCGCCGGCGCGAACGCGAAGCTCGTGGAGCGCCTGTGCGTCGAGCTCGCCGCGGGCGGTCCGGCGGTCACCGCGCGCGCGCTCGCCGGGCAGTCCTAGACGCCCGTTCCCGCCGGGAGGCTTGTCGCCCGGGCCCGCCGGGGGCGGGGATCGGGTGGACGGACGGCGAGGCGGGCCTACAGCGGCCGCGCGCGCCGCAGGACCGTCGCGAGCGCGGACTGCGCGCGGCGCGCGAGGCCGATCGGGCAGTCGGCGGCGGCGACACCGTCCGCGGCGATGACCGCGACCGTGCCGTCGGGCGCCGGCGGCGTCACCCAGGCACCGCCGATCAGCGGCGTGCCGAGCTGACGCCAGGTGACCCACGTGCCGGCGCCGGGCGTCGTCGCGCTGTGCCCGATCGCCGCGCCGGGCGGGAGGATCGTCGCCTGCGGGGCGGGGCTCGTCGTCGCGGTGAAGGTGATGCGGTAGCCGCAGCGCCCGGGCGTGCGGATGACGCCCGTGTGCAACGCGCGGCGCAGGACGTGCCAGCGCGGCAGCGGCGCGATCCGGACGCGGCGGTCCGTCGTCCGGTCCGCGGTGAGGACGATCCGGGACGGTTGGGGCACGGCGAGCGGCAACACCCGGGCGAGCACGCGCGCGAAGGCGGCCGCGCCCGTGAAGGTCAGGTGCAGGCCGTCAGGCTGAAACCAGCCCCCGTGGCCCGCGCTCTCGGCGACCCAGTCGAGCAGCTCGACCCGCGCGGCGTGCGAGCGCGCCGCGTCGCGCACGGTGACGGCGTCGGCGCCGGACCCGCCGCCGAGCTCACGCGGCGTGACGAGCACGAGCGTGCGCCCCGGGCCGAGGATCCGCAGCGTCGCGCTGATGTCGGCCTTCGTCACGGAGCCGTCGGCGCCGAGCGCTACGACGACGAGATGCGGCAGGCGGTGCGCATGGGCGAGCCGCGCCAGCAGCGCCCGCGCCTCCGGGAACTGCCGGCAGCCGTGGGCGTTGACGCTGAAGCCCCGCTTCGTGAGGTCCGGCAGGGCGAGCAGCATCGTCGAGTCGCCGATCGCCAGGGGCGCCCGCCCCGCGGCGTGGTGGCGCGCCTCGCCGGTCCGCACGCCGCCGCAGCCCGCCGTGGCCGGACTGGGCACCGCGAGCCCGAGGAGCGCCACGGTCGCCACGACGGCCGAGGCGACGAGACTGCATCGCACGCACCGTAGTATGACCCCGATGCGCCCCGCCTCCCGCGCCGTCCTGCTGACGGCCGCCCTTGCAGCCGTCGCGTCGGGCGTCGCCGTCGCGGGCGCGAGCGCCGGCGCGACGACGACGAAGACCTGCGACGTGAGCCGCAACGCCCAGCGACTCGGCCCGTCATACGTCACGTCGCTGAAGGTCCGCGGGACGGCGTGCACGACCGGCGTGCGGCTCGTGCGCGCCTACTACCGCTGCCGCGTCCGCGCCGGCGGCGTCCACGGGAAGTGCCATTCGCGCGTGCTGCACTACGTCTGCCACGAGCGCCGCAAGGGCATCTCGATCCAGTTCGACGCGACGGTGACCTGCACCCGCGGGACGTCGCGCAGGATCGTGCACACGTACACGCAGAACGCGTAGGCGGTGTTCACCGGCTTCGCGCCGTCCCACCGCGGCGGGTCGGGGAGCCCGATGGTCTGCCTGCACGGCTTCACCGGGACCTGGCGCGTGTGGGAGCTCGTGCTGGCGCAGCTCGAGCGCCGCCACGACGTGCTCGCGCCGACGCTCGCGGGCCATGCCGGCGGTCCGCCGCTGGCGGGCGAGCTCCATGACCACCTCCTCGCCGACGCGGTCGAGCGCGCGATGGACGAGGCGGGCTTTGCGACCGCGCACATCGTCGGCAACTCGCTCGGCGGCTTCGTCGCGCTGCAGCTCGCCGCACGCGGACGGGCGGAGTCGGTCGTGGCGCTCGCGCCGGCCGGCGGCTGGGCGCGCGGAGACGACTCCTACAAGGACATGCTCGAGCTCTTCGCGACGTTCACGCAGAGCATGCGCGCCGCCGCGCCCCACGCCGATGCGCTCATGGCGACGGCACAGGGCCGCCGCCAGGTGACGCAGCTCATCGCCGAGAACTTCGAGCACATCCCCGCCGAGCTGCTGGCCCACCAGATCAGCGGCGCCGCGAGCTGCACGGGCGCGCTCGCGATGATCGAGTTCGCCCTGCGCGGCGGCGCCTACGAGCTCGCCGCGGAGCGGATCGACTGCCCCGTGCGGGTCGTCTGGGGCACCGAGGACCGCCTGCTGCCGTGGCCGTCGGCCGCCGCGCGCTTCCGCGACGACTGGCTCCCGCACGCCGACTGGGTGGCGCTCGACGGCGTCGGCCACTGCCCGCAGCTCGACGTCCCGCTGGAGACCGCGCAGCTCATCCTCGGGTTCACCGCCCCCTGACGACGGCCGGGCGCAACGGCCTGGTCCGGCGCGCCGATACCCTGCGCATCCGATGGCTGCGACCCGTCTGCTGTTCGTCTGCATGGGCAACATCTGCCGCTCGCCGACGGCCGAGGGCATCATGCGCGGCCTCGTCGCCGAGGCCGGCCTGAGCGGCCGCATCGAGCTCGACAGCGCGGGCACCGGCGGCTGGCACGCCGGGGCCCCGCCCGATCGCCGCGCGGTCGCCGCCGCCGCGCAGCGCGGCATCCGCCTCAGCGGCGCGGCACGCCAGGTGCGCCGCAGCGACTTCGACGACTTCGATCTCCTGCTCGCGGCCGACGCCGACAACGCGCGCGACCTGCGCCGGCTCGCCCCCGACGACCGTGCGGCCGCGAAGGTCCGCCTCCTGCGCGAGTTCGACCCCGGCGGCGACGGCCGCGACCTCGACGTCCCGGACCCCTACTACGGCGGGAAGGACGGCTTCGGCCACGTGCTCGACCTCGTCGACGCCGCCTGCCGCGGGCTGCTCGACGACCTGCGCGGGCGTGTCGGCGCTCCGTGACGCGCTGACCGACGCGCTCGGCCGGCCGGTGTCCGAGCCGCGGCCGATCGCCGGCGGCGACCTCAACGACGCCTACGCCGCCGAGTTCGAGGGTGGCGGCGGCCGGTTCTTCGTCAAGACGGCGTCCAACGCCGCGCCCGCCGCGTTCACGCGCGAGGCGGAGGGTCTCCGCTGGCTGGCGCGGCCCGCGGCGCTGGCGGTCGCGCAGGTGCTCGCCGTCGCCGACGAGCCGCCGGGTCCGCGCTTCCTCGCGCTGGAGTGGATCGAGCGCGGCGCGCGGACCGCCGCCACCGACGCGCTGCTCGGCCGCGGGCTCGCCGCGCTGCACGCCGCCGGCGCGCCCGCCTTCGGCGGCGAGCACGAGCTCGTCCTCGGCCCGCTCGCGCTGCCCAACGCTCCGGTCGCCGGCTGGCCGGAGTTCTATGCGACCCGGCGCCTGGAGCCCGTCGCCCGGATCGCGGCCGACCGCGGCGCGCTGCCGGCCGGGGCGCTGGACCTGCTCGACCGGCTCGCCGGCCGCCTCGAGGACCTCAGCGGGCCCGCCGAGGCGCCGGCGCGGCTGCACGGCGATCTGTGGAGCGGCAACGTCATGACGGCGGCCGGCGGGCGGCCGGTGCTCATCGATCCGGCGGCCTACGGCGGCCATCGCGAGGTCGACCTCGCGATGCTGGCGCTCTTCGGCGCGCCCGGAGGCGATTTTCTCCCGGCCTACGAGGAGATCGCACCGCTGGCCGCCGGCCACGAGGAGCGCGTCGGGCTCTGGCAGGTCCTGCCGCTGCTGACGCACGCGGCGCTGTTCGGCGGCAGCTGGGGGAGGTCGGCGGTGGCGGCGATGCGCCGCTACGTCTGATCCTCCTGACATACCCATATCGGTACATGTGCTTCTACGCAGCAGGACGAAGGAGATGGTGGCGATGACGAGCAGCGGTACGGCGACGGTGACGCTCCCCGCGGATGAGCAGATCCTCATCACGCGGGAGTTCGACGCGCCCAGGCACCAGGTCTACGAGGCCTGGACGGCGCCCGAGCTGGTCAAGCGCTGGTGGAGCGGGCAGCGCGGCGCGGTGACGCTCGCCGAGATCGACCTGCGCGTCGGCGGCATGTGGCGCTACGTCATGCTCGCCCGCGGCGGCTTCGAGGTCGGCTTCCACGGCGAGTACCGCGAGATCGTCGCGAACGAGCGCATCGTGGCGACCGAGGTCTACGAGGGCATGCCCGACGGCGAGGCCCTGACCACCGTCACGTTCACGGAAGAGGACGGGCGCACGACGCTCACGATGCTCGTCGAGCACACGATCAAGGCCCACCGCGACGCGCACATCGACTCGGGCATGGAGGGCGGCATGCAGGAGGCGATGGACCTCCTCGAGCAGGTCGCGATCGCGCTCGGCTGATCAGCGGGCCGCGTGCGCGAGCGCGGCGCGCACGATGACGCGGGCGACCGCGACGAGGTCGGCGACCGCGACGCGCTCGTCGACCGCGTGCGCGTGGCGGATGCCGCGCGGCCCGAACATGACGCAGGGGATTCCGCGCTCGCAGAACAGCCGCATGTCGGTGGCGTAGCCCACGCCGACGAGCGGCGCCGCGGCGCCGAGCTCGGTCGTGACCGCGCACTCGACGAGCCGCACCCACGGATCGTCGAGCGCGGTCTCGCCGGACCCGAACTGGCCGCCGGTCCAGGTGATCTGCACCGGCGGGCCGGCGGCGTCGGTGGCTCGCTCGACCGCGCGCTCCAGACCGGCCCGCGCCGCGGCGACCGACTCACCGACGGGCACGCCGAGGCGGCCCTCGAAGCGCAGCTCGTCGGGCACCTGGCTCGACCAGCGGCCGGCGTTCAGCCGGCCGACGAGCAGCGGATAGGGGAGGGGGTGGCCGGCGAACAGCGGGTGGCGCGGGCGCGCGTTGACCTCGCGCTCGTGGGCGTGCAGCGCGGCGTGGATCGGCAGGTAGCGGTCGATCGCCGACACGCCGTCCAGACGCAGCGCGGCATGCGCGGTGCGGCCGCGCACGGTCCCGGTGAACGTCAGCGCCCCGCCGTGCGCGCAGACGATCTGCAGCTCGGTCGGCTCCGGGATGAGGCAGGCGGCGAAGGCGCTGTCGCGCTCCAGCGCCGCGAACGTCCCGAGGCCGCCGTCCTCCTCGGAGGACACGACCTGCAGCACGACGTCGCCGGCGAGCCGCTCGCCCGACGCGTGCAGCGCGACGAGCGCGTGCAGTGCCGCGGCGACGGCGCCCTTCATGTCCAGCGCGCCGCGCCCGTGCAGGTCGCCGGCCTCGATCGCGCCCGACCACGGGTCGCGCTGCCAGGGCTCGGTTCCGGGGTGCACGACGTCGACGTGGCCGTTGATGCACAGCCGCGGCGCCGCCGGGTCGCGGCCGGGCAGCGTGACGACCGCACCGACGAGCTCCGTGCGCTGGGCCTCCTCGCCGGGATGACCGGCGGCGGCGCGCAGCGCGGCGAGGTCGTACTCGACGAGCTCGGCGTCGAGCCCGTACCCGCGCGCGATCGCGACGAGCTCCGTCACGACCGCGCGCTCGTTCCCGGTGATGCTGGGCACGCGAACGATGCGGGCGGCGTCGCGGGCGAGCGCCGCTGCGCTGACGTGGTCGGCCGCGGTCATGGTCATGGTCATGGTGCGGCGACGATGGCAGGTCGCCGCGGTCTCTGAGATGCTCGCCGCGTGATCGAGGCTTGGTGGTCGGCCGGAGAGCGGGTGGCGCTGCACCTGTGGGGCGCCGATCGCGCGATCTTCGTCCGGCGCATGGGGGCGGGCCCGCCGATGACGCTGCTGCACGGCTTCCCGAGCTCCTCCCACGACTGGGCCCGCGTCGCCCCGCTGCTCGCCGAGCGTCATGCGCTGCTGATGCCCGACTTCCTCGGCTTCGGCGCGTCCGACAAGCCTGCCGAGCACGACTACTCGCTGCACGAACAGGCCGATCTCGTCGAGGCGCTGTGGACGCACGAGGGCGTCGGCGCGACGGTGCTCGTCGCGCACGACTACGCGGTGTCGGTCACGCAGGAGCTGCTCGCGCGCCGGGCCGCGGGGGCGCTCGCCGTCGACCTGATCGCCGTACACCTGCTCAACGGCGGCCTGTACCCCGACCTGCACCGGCCCGAGCCGATCCAGACCGCGCTGCTCGATCCCGAGCAGGGCCCGCAGATCAGCGCGCTGCTGACCGAGGAGCTGCTCGCGGGCGCGCTGCGCCCGACGTTCGCCGAAGCGTTCGATGCCACCGCCGACAGCGCCGACATCTGGCGCGCGCTGCGCCGCGATGGCGGGCAGCTCCTCGCATACCGGCTGATCCGCTACATCACCGACCGCGTGCGCCACGAGGAACGCTGGGTCGGCGCGCTGGAGCACACCGACGTGCCGCTCGCCTTCGTCTGGGGCATGCTCGACCCGATCTCCGGGGCCCACATCGCCGCGCGGATCCGTGAGCGGCTGCCCGCCGCGCCGTTCACCGCGCTGGCGGACGTCGCGCACTGGCCGCCGCTGGAGGCGCCGCAGCGCGTCGCGGCCGCGATCCTCGACCAGACCTAGCCGGTGATGTCGCGGCGCTCGAAGCAGACAGCGCCGGCGACCGCGAGCAGCGCCCCGGCGACGACGAGCAGCGCGAAACCGGCGACGTCGAGCCCGTCCTGCAGCGGCGCGCCGTAGTACCGGAACGCCGACGCCCAGCGCAGCCCGTGCAGCGGTGCGCTGAGCTTGCCGACGAGGTCGACGACGTACATCGCGCCGAGGAGCCCGCCGACGGCCGCGAGCGCGAGCCCGGCGCGGTGCACCATGCCGGCGGCGAGCGTCGCGGCGCCACCGAAGAACAGCGCAAGGGCCCAGACGCCGGCGAGCCCCGCGGCGAGGTGCCCGATCGGGACGACCTCGCCGGCGATCAGTCCGGCGACGGTGGTCAGCACGCCGGTGAGCGCCAGCACGCCCGCCGTGGCGATCGCGGCCGTGAGGAAGGCGCTCGCCGTGAGCGTGCGTCGCGCCAGCGGGGTCGCGAGGAGCGTGTCGAGGTACCCGCTCTCCTCGGCGCCGGCGATCGCCGCCGCCACCCAGCGCAGCGCGCAGTACGCAAGCGCCAGCGGCAGCACGAGGCTGAACATCTCCGCGTGCAGGTAGGCCTCGACCGTCCCGAGGTCGGTGATGCCGAAGGCATCCTTGACGCCCGCCGGGTAGCCGTCGATCGCCTTGCCCAGCGACGCGCTGATCGACGGGTACAGCGCGACCTCGAAAGCGCTCATGAGCCCGAGCCCGCCGCCCCACAGCAGGGCGGAGCGCGCGTTGTCGCGCAGCCCGCGCCGCACCAGCGCGACGAGCGCGGAGCGCACCGCGGGAGGGCCGGCGATCCTGATGCCGAGATGGGTGAGCGTCGCGGTGCTCATAGCGAGAACCGGCTCCGGAAGTCGACGCCGACGATGTGGCGCGCAGTCATACGAGCTGCTCCTCACCGGAGTAGAAGGCCAGGAAGATCTCCTCGAGGCTCGGATGGGCGAGCTCGAGGTCGACGATCTCGTGGCCGGCGAGCGCCTTGATCACGCCGTCCAGCGCGGTCGCCTCGACGCCGAAGCGCACCCGCCGGCCGTCGGCCTCGACGTCGCGGACGCCGGGCAGCCGGCGCAGCTCGTCGGCGTCGACGGGACGGGCGAACTCGACGGTGGCGTGGCGGAAGCGGCGAGCCGTGAGATCGGAGACATGCTCGATCGTGACGAGGCGGCCGTCGCGGATGATCGCCACGCGGTCACACAGGCGCTCGACCTCCTCGAGATCGTGCGAGGAGAGGAACACCGTCGCGCCGCGGTCGCGCTCCTCGGCGACGAGCTGATGGAACTGCTCCTGCATCAGCGGGTCCAGGCCGCCCGTCGGCTCGTCGAGGATCAGCAGCTCGGGCGCGTGGAAGAGCGCCTGGATGAGCCCGATCTTCTGGCGGTTGCCGCGCGACAGGTGCCCGACGGGCCGGTCGAGGTCGGCGTGGAAGCGGTCGGCGAGCTCGGCCGCCCGGCCGAGCCCGCTCATGCCGCGCAGGGCGGCGAGCAGCGACACGACCTCGCGCCCGCTGCGGCGCGGATCGCAGGCGAACTCGCCCGGCAGGTTGCCGAGGCGCGCGCGGATCGCGAGGCTGTCGCGGCGGCTGTCGAGGCCGAACAGCCGCGCGCTGCCGCTCGTCGGGTGCAGGAGATCCAGGAGCGTTCGGATCGTCGTCGTCTTGCCGGCCCCGTTGGGACCGAGGAAGCCGAAGACCTCGCCGCGCCGCACCGTCAGCGAGACGTCCTCGATCCCGCGTGCGTCGCCGTAGCTCTTCGTCAGGCGGTCGGTCTCGATGAGAGCTGCGGCGATCGGGGTCACGGCTGGAACACGATCCTCGCGGCCACCCGTCCCGCATCGAGGTCGGCGATCGCCTCGTTGACGTCGGCGAGCTTGCGCGTCTCGCGGATCACGCGCGTGCGGCCGGCGGCGTGCAGCGCGAACACCTCGCGCAGCTCCTTGCGCGTGCCGACGATCGAGCCGACGATCGTGATCCCGTTGAGCACGGTCTCGAAGATCGGCAGCGTGACCTCGTTGTCGGCGGGCAGCGCCACGAAGACGAGTGTGCCGCCGCGCCGCAGCGAGCCGTAAGCCTGCTCGAACGCGCGCGGCGAGACCGCCAGGGCGATCGCCTGATCGGCGCCGCCGAGCGCCTGGATCGCCGCGACCGGGTCCTCCTCGGCGGCGTTCACCGTGAACTCGGCGCCGAGCTCGCGCGCGAGCGCGAGCTTCTCCTCGTGGATGTCGATCGCGACGACGCGCCCGCCGGCGATCGCCGCGTACTGGACCGCGAGATGGCCGAGCCCGCCGATGCCGAAGACGGCGACGAGGTTCGAGGAGCGCGTCCCCGCGACCTTCACCGCCTTGTAGGTCGTGACGCCCGCGCAGGTCAGCGGCGCGGCGTCGAGCGGGTCGATCCCATCGGGCACCTGCACGACGTAGCGCGCGTACGCGACGGCGTACTCGCCGAACGTGCCGTCCATCGAGTAGCCCATGTTCTTCTGGCGCTCGCAGAGCGTCTCCCAGCCCGACACGCAGTGGTCGCACGTGCCGCAGGCGTAGCCGAGCCACGGCATCGCCACGCGGTCGCCGACCTCGACCTCCGTCACGCCCGGTGCGAGCTCGACGACGATGCCGACGCCCTCGTGCCCGGGCACGAACGGCGGCGCCGGCTTCACCGGCCAGTCCCCGTGCGCGGCGTGGATGTCGGTGTGGCAGAGGCCCGTCGCCTCGACCCGCACGCGGATCTGGCCGGCCGCGAGCGCGATCGCGGGCACGGATTCGATCGTCAGCGGCGCGTTGAACGCGTGCACCACCGCCGCGCGGTAGGCCGGGGCGTCCGGCGTGTCGGCGTGGTCGGGCAGGGTCGCGGCGGTGTGATGGTGGACGACGGTGGTCGACATGCTCGGGTCTCCTGGCTGTCGGGTGACCCACACAAGACCACGCGGCGCCCCGTCCGCCATCCGTAGCCCCTACCGTCGCGGTGGGGGGAACTACCGCGCGCCCTGCGCGGCCGCGGGCGGATGGCGGGGACGCGGCATCGGCGGACGCTGTGAGGCGTGCTCACCCAGCCGCCAAGAAGCCCGATGCTCGTCGCCGACCCGAACATCTGCATTCGCGAGCTGCGCGCCGGCGACGAGGCCGCGATCGACCATCTCATCACCGGCCTGGATCCCGAGTCACGCTTCCTGCGCTGGTTCTCGGCCGGCGTCGACATCCACGCGGCGATCGACTGGGCCGCCCACCCGGCGCGCTCCAGCGCCGTCGGGCTGCTGGCCTTCGCCGGCGCGGAGCCGGTCGGCCACGCGGTCCTGATCGTGATCCCCGACGGGCGCGGCGAGGTCGCCTTCGAGGTCGCCGCACCGTGGCGCCACCACGGCATCGCCGGGACGCTGCTGGAGCGGCTGCTCGTGGTCGCCGCGGCGCGCGGGCTGCGCGAGGTCTACGCCGACGTCCTGCCGGGCAACCGGAACATGCTCGCCGTCCTGCGCGAGCACGGCGAGCACGCCGAGTCGCTGCACGACGGGATCATCACGGTCACGATCCCGGTGGCGGGCGTTGCTCCTGCCGCACGCGGTACAGCCGGGCGTCCGCCCGCGCCACGAGATCCTGCGCCGAGTCGCCGGCCCGCAGTTCGGCGAGCCCGACCGTGACGGCTCCGTGCTGGGGGTCGTTGGCGAGGTCCGCGTTGACGAGCGCCAGGCGCCTGGCCGCCTCGTCCAGCCCGAGCCCCGCGACGACGCAGAGGAACTCGTCGCCGCCGTAGCGGATCACGAGGTCGTGGGCGCGCAGATGCGCCTGGAGCGTCACGGCGACGGTGCGCAGCATCCGGTCGCCGCCGGCGTGGCCCTGCAGGTCGTTGACCGTCTTGAGCCCGTCGACATCGACGAACCCCAGCACGAGCGGCTGGGTCGTCCTGCGCGCACGGGCGATCTCGCGCTCGAGCTCCACGATCCCGGCCCCACGCAGGTATGCGCCGGTGAGGTCGTCGTGCGAGGAGTCCTCGCGCTCCTTCGCCGACGCCCCGCGATCGGCCTGCGCGGCGTCGCGGTCGAGCTCGGCCGCGGAACGCTCGCCGGCACCGGCGCTGCGGTCCAGCGACGCCGTCCCGCGGTCGAGCTCGGCCTCGGTCCGCTCGGTCGCCCCGGCCCCGCGGTCGGCCAGCGCCGAGTCGCGGTCGAGCTCGGCCTCGGTCCGTTCACCCGCGCCCGCGCGCCGGTCCGCCGAGGCGGTGTCGCGGTCGCGCCCGGCATCGATGCGCTCGCCGGCACCGGCGAGCCGGTCGGCCGACGCGATCGCGCGATCGAGCCCGGCCTTGACCCGCTCGCCGGCACCCGCGCTGCGATCCAGCGACGAGCGCCTGCGGTCGGATGCGGCTTCGCGCCGGGCGAGCGCCGCCCGCCCCGCCGCCGCAGCGTCGGTGTCCTCGGGCCCGCGGGCCTCGGCGTCGCGGTCGCGGCGGTCGGCGGCCACGTCGCGCCTGGCGCCCGCGTGGTCGCGCGCGGTCCCGGCCTCATCACGCTCCGTGCCGGCGTGATCGCGCGTGGCGCCCGCCGCGTCGCGCGCCGCTCCCGCCGCGTCGCGGGTGGTGCCCGCCGCGTCGCGCACGACACCCCGCTCGTCGCGCCGCGCGGCTACCGCGTCGCGCTCGGTGCTCCTGCGGTCTCGCCGCCGTCCGGCGTCGTCGCGCGCACCGCCGGCGTGGTCGCGCTCACCGCCGGCGTGGTCGCGGCGGTCGGCGGCGTCGTCGCGCTTGTCGGCGGCGTGATCGCGGCGCTCGCCGGCGTGGTGGCGCTGCGCGCCGGCGTGATCGCGCAGCGTCCCGGCCGCATCGCCGGCGGCGTCTCCCTGCGTGTTCTCGAGCTCCCCACCCGTGGAGTCCACGGGGTGGTCATCAGGCGACGGGCCGGCCACGACAGGGCCTCCACACGGCGATGCACAGAGTCTCGACGAGCCCAAGACATCTCCGATAGACCAACAAGAGGCTAGCGCGCGTCGTCGTCTCGAAGGGGGACCGTCGACGGCGATGCTCGCAACCCGCGACAGTTCTCGCATGCCGATCCACGAACGACCCGCAGGCGACGAGGGCACGATCGACGTCCGGCCGCAGTTCACGCACGGGGGCGAGTTGCACGACGTCCCGCGGCTGGAGCTGCCCCGGCGGGAGATGCCGGCCGACTCGGCCTACCAGATCGTCCACGACGAGCTGATGCTCGACGGCAACGCGCGACTGAACCTCGCGACGTTCGTGACGACCTGGATGGAGCCGCACGCCCGGATGCTCATGGCCGAATGCCTGGACAAGAACATGATCGACAAGGACGAGTACCCCCAGACCGCCGAGCTGGAGCGCCGCTGCGTCGCGATGCTCGCGCGCCTCTGGGGCAGCTCGCAGGACGGGCCGGCGATCGGGTGCTCGACGACCGGCTCCAGCGAGGCCGCCATGCTCGGCGGGATGGCGCTCAAGCGCCGCTGGGCGCGCCGCCGCCGCGACGCGGGCCTCCCGGATGACCGGCCGAACCTCGTCATGGGCGCCAACGTGCAGGTCTGCTGGGAGAAGTTCTGTCGTTACTGGGACGTCGAGCCGCGGCTCGTCCCGGTCGGCGGGGGCGCCACGTGCCTGACCGCCGAGGGCGCTGCCGCGCATTGCGACGAGCGCACGATCGGCGTCGTGGCGATCCTCGGATCGACCTTCGACGGTGCGTATGAGCCGGTGCACGAGATCGCCGCGGCGCTCGACCGGGTGCAGGACGAGCAGGGCATCGACGTGCCGATCCACGTCGACGCGGCCTCCGGCGGATTCGTCGCCCCGTTCATCGATCCCGATCTCGAATGGGACTTCCGCGTCGCCCGCGTGGCCTCGATCAATGCCTCGGGGCACAAGTACGGGCTCGTCTACCCGGGGGTCGGCTGGGCCGTGTGGCGCGACAGCGCGGCATTGCCGGAGGATCTCGTCTTCCACGTGGACTATCTCGGCGGCGACATGCCGACGTTCGCGCTGAACTTCTCGCGCCCCGGGGCGCAGGTCGTCGCGCAGTACTACACGCTGCTGCGTCTCGGCTTCGAAGGCTACCGCCGCGTGCAGCAGGCATGCCGCGACAACGCGCGCTGGCTGGCGGCGCAGGTCGCCGACCTCGGGCCGTTCGAGCTCGTCTCGGACGGCAGCGGCATCCCGGTGTTCGCGTTCCGCCTGCGCGACGACGTCGCCGGCTACACGGTCTTCGACGTCTCCGAGACGCTGCGGATCAAGGGCTGGCTCGTTCCCGCCTACCACATGCCACCGGCGATGCAGGACGTCGCCGTCCTGCGGATCGTCGTCCGCAACGACCTCAGCCACGACCTCGCCGGCATGCTCGTCGATCACCTGCGCTGGGCCGTGCGGCGCCTGGAGCGCGGTGCGGCCGCGCCCGGCGACGAGCACAGCCGCAGCGCGTTTCACCACTGAACGACCCGCTGGCGTCGCACCGGAAGACGTGCAGTACCGTGATGTTGTCGATGGACGGGCGCGGGGATCTTCGAGACCTGTCGTCCTGCCGCCTTGGAGGCCTCCGTGGCCCGCTCAACGTCAGACGATCGCTCCCGCGAAGTGCCGCACGGAACGCTCGAGGGACCGCCGGAGAACGCCGATGCACCCGGGCTCGAGCCGAGCGCCCAGGCGCGACTGCGCGCCGCCGCGACGCGTGACGAGATCGCGCACGTCCGCGATCTCGCGGCGCTGTCGCGCGACCGCGCCGCCGACACGCGTGATGGTGTGATGCGACAGCACGCCGCGGCGACCGAGCAGCGTGAGCTGGCGGCCGCGGACCGCCGTGGCGCGGCGCAGGACCGCGAGCAGGCAGCCCGTGAGCGGTTGCGCGCGCGCTCGGATCGCGACGCCTTCGCAGGCCAGCTGGCGAACACCGAGATCGACCCGCTGACGGGAGCGCGCACGCAGGCGGCGGGCCTGACGGACCTCGACCACGAGCTCGATCGCTGCCGCGAGACCGGCGCACGGCTTGCCGTCGCCCACGTGGACGTCGTTGCGCTGGACACGCTCTGCGACACCAACGGCCCCGCCACGAGCGACGCGTTGCTGCGCCGCGTGGTCGCGGTGATCGGCGAGCACCTGCACTCCTTCGACCTCGTCATCCGCCTCGGCCACGACGCGTTTCTGTGCGCGATGCCCAACCTGAGCGTGCAGGATGCGCGCGAGCGCTTCAGCCAGGTCGCCGCCGCGCTCGTACAGGCGCCGCACGCCGGAGCGATCCGGGTCGGCTTCGCCGAGCTCGGCGCGGGCGACAGCGCCGCGGAGCTGATCGCCCGCGCCGGCCTGCGGTCAGGCGACGAGATGCAGTAGCGGCCGCGGCCGGCCGCGCCGTGCGACTTCGACGCCCGCCTGCCAGCCCGGGGCGCGGCCGCGCGGCGGCGGGCGAAGCTGATCCGCCGGCAGACCCGCAGCGGCGATGAGCCAGCCGATCACGGAGTTCGAGTTCCACATCTCGCCCGCCCCGAGCTCGTCGCGGCCCCAGACCGGTGTGGGGACGGTGGGCACCAGGTCCAGCAGCCGCGCGGCGGCGGCGGGATCGCTCGTGAGCACGTGCGGGCCGCCGACCGCGGCGTCGATATCCGGGATCGATCCGCCCCGCAGGCAGCGGACCTCGTAGCGAAACCGGCGCATCCGGCGCAGCCGGCGGCTGCCCACGGCGCCCGTGGCGACCACGCCGCGGCCGGCTGCGCCGGCGTCCGGCGAAGGCGCCAGCTCGACGCAGTGGCGATCACGCCCGAGCGCGATGATGAGCGCGGCGTGGTAGAGGTCGCAGGGCCGCCGATGCCCGCGCGCGGCCGCGATCGCCTCGTAGACCAGGCCGCTGCCGCGGACGCAGTGCCCGCCCGCGCCGAGCGGGATCCAGTACAGCTCGACGGATGCGATGCGCGATACCGGCACGACGGCGCCGGTCAGGCCGCGCCTGCGGCCTGCGTGTCGCGACCGGGGGACGCGCCGCGCTCCTGGATCGTGCTCATGCGCGGCGCCGGGAAGGCGATCATGTCGGGGCTCCTCGAAGTCGTTGGCTGACTTCAGGCTCGCAGCGGGGACCCGCGTAAGCATCCGTAGCAACGGCGGCACCGGCGGGTGGCGAACTACCGACCGCTTCGCGGCGTCGCCGCCGGGCGCGGCGCAGTTCGTCGCTGCCCCACACGAGCACCGGGAAGCAGGCGAGGATCGCGAGCTCGGGGACCCCGAGGGCGGCGGTGTGGAAGATGCCCTGCAGCGGCGGGGCGTAGATCAGCGCGCCCGCGAAGACGAGCTCGAACGCGATGCCCCACAGCAGCAGCGGGTTGGAGAGGACGCCGATCTCGCGCAGCGACGCCCGGCTCGTGCGCGACGCCATCGCGGTGCCGACCTGGCAGGCGGTGATCCCGGCGAACGACATCGTCGTCGCCATGAGGTACGCGTGATGCAGCGGCGCGCCGGCGCCCGTCGCGTCGCCGGGCGACCAGCCGGCGCGCAGCAGCACGAAGAAGAACCCCCCGGCCACGAGGACGGCCTCCAGCAGCCCGAGCCACAACCACGCGCGGATGAGCATGGCGCGCGTCAGGATGCCCGTCGCCCGGGGGCGGGGCGGCTGGTCCATCAGCCCCGGCTCGGCGGGCTCGCGGCCGAGCGCGAGGGCGGGCAGCGTCTCGGTGCCGAGGTCGATCGCGAGGATCTGCAGCGCCGTGAGCGGCAGCGGGACGGCGCCGCCCGACAGCGCGTAGATGAGGAACGGGACCATCTCCGGCGTGGCGTGGGCGAAGATGTACGTGACGAACTTGCGAATGTTGTCGTAGACCGTCCGGCCTTCCTTGATCGCGGCGACGATCGACGCGAAGTCGTCGTCCTCGAGCACCATCGCGGCGGCCTCACGCGCGACGTCCGTGCCCGACGCGCCCATCGCGATGCCGATGTCGGCGCGGCGCAGCGCGGGCGCGTCGTTGACGCCGTCGCCGGTCATCGCGACGGTGTGTCCCTCGGCGCGCAGCGCGTCGACGATCCGCAGCTTCGCCTCCGGCGAGCTGCGCGCGACGATGAGCTGCGGCGAGCCGCACAGGACCTCGTCGAGCTCGTCGTCGGTCATCGCGTCCAGCTGCGGGCCGGTGACGACCTGCGGGTCCTCGTCGACGATCCCGGCCTCGCGCGCGACGGCCGCGGCGGTCAGCCCGTCGTCGCCCGTGATGACGATGATCCGGATGCCCGCGCGCCGGCAGTCGGCGACGGCCGCCGGGACCTGCGGGCGCAGCGGGTCGCGCATCGCGATGAGCCCGAGGAAGCAGAGCCCCGACTCGGCCGCGTCGCGATCGTCGGCGCGCTGCTCGCCGACGTCGGGCGCGGGGCGCGACGCGAAGCCGAGGACCCGCAGGCCGCCGGCGGCGTAACGCTCGAAGGCGTCGCGCACGGCGGCCCTGCCGGCGGCGTCGAGCGGGCGCTCGCCGCCGTCCGCGCCGCGCACCGTCGTGCAGCGCGCCAGCAGCTCCAGCGGCGCTCCCTTGGCGTGGATCTGCGGCGGGCCGCCGGGCTCGGCGTCGAGCGTCGCCATGCGCTTCAGCCGGGCGTTGAAGGCGAACAGGCGCCGGCGCCGCGCGTCGCGCCCGGCCTGGATCGCGGCCACGTCGACGCCGAGCTGCGCGGCCGCCAGCAGCAGCGCGCTCTCGCTCGGATCGCCGCTGCGCGACCAGGCCCCGTCGACACCCGCCGTCAGCGTCGCGTTGTTCGCGTGCACCGCGGTGCGCAGCAGCTCGGCGACCGCGCCGCCGGCCGCCGCCGCGCCGTCGCCGACGACGAGCGTCGCGCCGTCCTGCCACAGCGACGTCGCCGTCATCCGGCCCTCGGTCAGCGTGCCGGTCTTGTCCGTGCAGATGACGTCCGTCGAGCCGAGCGTCTCCACCGCCGTGAGCTTCTTGACGAGCGCGCGGCGCTTGGCCATCCGCCGCACGCCGACCGCGAGCGCGAGCGTGATCGTCGGCAGCAGCCCCTCGGGCACGTTCGCGACGAGCAGGCCGATCGAGAAGACGCCCGCGTCGGCGAGGCTCAGGCCGGCGACGAGGTGCCCGACCGCGAAGAAGGCGACGCCGATACCGACGGCGACCAGGGCGATGAGCTGGGCGGCCCGGTTGACCTGGCGCTGCAGCGGCGAGGGCTCGGCGACGATGTTCTGCGACAGCGCGGCGATCCTGCCGAGCTGCGTGTGCATCGCCGTGCCGTAGACGACCGCCTGCGCGTCGCCGCCCGTGCACAGCGTTCCGGCGAAGACGAGGTTGGAGGCCTCCAGTTGCGAGACGGGGTCCGGCGCCGCGTCGGCGCTGCGCGTCACCGGCTGGGACTCGCCCGTCAGCGGCGACATGTCGATCTCGACGGCCCCGGCGACGAGGCGCGCGTCGGCAGAGAGCCGGTCGCCTTCGGCGAGCAGCAGCAGGTCGCCCGGGACGAGCGCCGTCGCGTCGATCTCGGCGAGCCTGCCGCCGCGGCGCACGCGCGCGTGGGTCGGCAGCAGGTCGCGCAGTGCCTCGGTGGCGTGCTCGGCCTGGCGCTCCTGCACGAACGCGAACGCCGCGTTGAGGATGATCACGACGACGATCGCGACCGCGAGGCTCAGGACGCCGGTCGCGAGCGAGAGCCCCGCGGCGACCCACAGCAGCAGCGCGAGCGGGTGGGTGAACTGCTCGAGCAGGCTGCGCCACCAGGGCGGACCGGCCTCGCGGCGGATCTCGTTCGGGCCGACCTGCTGCAGGCGGCGCGCGGCCTCGCGCTCGTCGAGGCCGGTCGCGGGGTGGGAGTCGGGGGTCGGGAGCAGCACGCCCGCGGCAGGCTGACGGCAGAACGCGGCGCCCACATCCGCCCAAACGCACGCCCGCCTGCGGCGAACTACGCCCGGCGCCCCGCCGTTGCGGCGGATGCGACCGCATCAGCGACGCGCGAGCATGCGGGCATGCCGACAAACGCACTCACCGAGGACCGGGCGCAGAACGCGGCCCCGCTGGACGACGCGCAGCTCGACGGGCTGCTCGCCTACTGGGACGCGGCCAACTACCTCACGGTGGCGCAGATCTACCTGCAGGCCAACCCGCTCCTGCGCGAGCCGCTGCGCGCCGAGCACATCAAGCCGCGCCTGCTCGGTCACTGGGGCACGTCGCCGGGCCTGAACCTCGTCTACGTGCAGCTCAACCGGCTGATCGGCGAGACCGGGCAGCAGGTGCTCTACATCGCCGGCCCCGGCCACGGCGGGCCCGCGATCGTGGCGAACGTGTACCTCGAGGGGACCTACTCGGAGGTCTACCCGCGCGTGTCGGCCGACGAGGCGGGCCTGCTGGCGCTCGTGCGCCAGTTCTCCACGCCGGGCGGGATCCCGAGCCACGTCGGCGTGCCGACGCCCGGCTCGATCCACGAGGGCGGCGAGCTGGGCTACGCGCTCGTCCACGCCTTCGGCGCGGCCTTCGACAACCCCGACCTGCTCGTCGCCTGCGTCGTCGGCGACGGCGAGGCGGAGACGGCGCCGCTGGAGGGCTCGTGGAAGGGCATCCGCTTCCTGGATCCCGCCCGTGACGGCGCGGTGCTCCCGATCCTGCATCTCAACGAGCAGAAGATCTCCGGCCCGACGGTGCTCGGCCGCGCGCCCGAGGAGGACGTCCTCGCGATGCTCCGCGGCCACGGCTACGCGCCGCGGGTCGTCGCCGGCGACGACCCGCGCACGGTGCATCGCGACTTCGCCGCCGCGCTCGACGACGCCCACGCGCAGATCCGCGCGATCCAGCAGGACGCCCGCAGCGCCGGCGCGCCCGCGCGCGGGACCCCGCGCTGGCCGGCGATCGTGCTGCGCACGCCGAAGGGCTGGACCGGCCCGCGCGACGTCGACGGCGTCCGGGTCGAGGGGACGTTCCGCTCTCACCAGGTGCCGCTGGCGGGGGTGCGCGAGAACCCCGGGCACCTCGCGCAGCTCGAGCGCTGGCTGCGCAGCTACGCGCCGGAGGAGCGCTTCGACGATGCGGGCGCGCTCGTGCCCGAGCTCGCCGTGCTGGCGCCCGAGGGCGACCTGCGCATGGGCGCGCTGCCCGCGGCCAACGGCGGTCGCGTGCTTGTCGGCCTCGACCTGCCCGATCCGGCACGATTCGCCGTGCCCGTCGGGCGGCCGGCGTCCACGCGGGCGGAGTCCACGCGCCAGCTCGGCAAGCTCCTGCGCGACGTCTACGTCCGCAACGCCGCGGAGCGCAACTTCCGCCTCTTCTGTCCCGACGAGACGAACTCCAACCGGCTCGGCTCGGTCTTCGAGGTCGAGGACCGGATGCTGCGCGACGCCCGCCCCGGCGACGAGCACGTCTCGCCGCACGGGCGCGTCATGGAGGTCCTCTCCGAGCACAACTGCGAGGGCTGGCTCGAGGGCTACCTGCTCACCGGGCGCCACGGACTCTTCGCGACCTACGAGGCCTTCGCGATGGTGTCGGCGTCGATGGCGATCCAGCACGCGAAGTGGCTGCAGCACGGCCGCGAGCTGGCCTGGCGCGCCCCGGTCGCGTCGCTGAACGTCCTGCTGACGTCGACCTGCTGGCGCAACGACAACAACGGCTTCAGCCACCAGGGGCCGGGCCTCATCGACACGATGATCTCGATGAACGGCGGCGTCGTGCGCGTCTACCTGCCGCCGGACGCCAACTGCCTGTTGTGGACCGCCGACCACTGCCTGCGCAGCCGCGACTACGTCAACCTCGTCGTCATCGACAAGCAACCCGAGCTGCAGTACCTCGACATCGACGCCGCTCGCGAGCACTGCGCGCGCGGCGCGGGCGAATGGGCCTGGGCGGGCAACGCGGCCGGCCACGAGGAGGCCGACGTCGTGCTGGCCTGCATCGGCGACGTGCCGACGCAGGAGACGATCGCCGCCGCCGCGCTGCTGCGCGAGCACGTGCCCGAGCTGCGCTTCCGCGTCGTCAACGTCGTCGACCTCATGGCGATCGCGCCCGGCCATGCGCATCCGCACGGGATGTCGCGCGACCGCTTCGAGGAGCTCTTCGGCGAGAGCACGGAGGTCGTCTGCGCCTTCCACGGCTACGCCCGCGCGCTGCATCAGCTCCTGCACGGACGGCCGAACGCCGGCCGCTTCCACGTCCACGGCTACAGCGAGCAGGGCACGACGACGACGCCGTTCGACATGGTCGTGCTCAACGAGTGCAGCCGCTATCACCTCGTGCTCAACGCCCTGCGCCGCGCGCGGCGGCTCGCGCCCGGGGCGGCGGCGCTGGAACGCCACTGCGAGGCGATGCTCGCGCGCCACCACGACTACATCCGCGAGCACCTCGAGGACATGCCCGAGGTGCGCGACTGGACATGGCCCGAGCAGCCACCGGCCGGATGAGCACCGCCGCCGCCGCGCCGGCGAGGGCGTCCTCACCGCATCGCCGGCCCCGGCTGCTCGCCGTCGGCGCGGGCATGGCCGCTGCGATGGTCGCGCTCTACGTGCTGCTGCCGCGCGTCGCCGGCCTCGACGACACCTGGGGGCGGCTGCGCAGCGGCGATGCATCCTGGCTCGCGCTCGCCGCCGCGTTCGAGATCGGCTCCTACACCGGTTACGTCGTGCTGCTGCGCACCGTCGCGGGTGGCGCCGAGGCCGCGCTGTCATGGCGCGCCGCCTGGCGCCTGACGCTCGCGGGCGTCGCCGCGAGCCGGCTGCTCGCGACCGCCGGAGCGGGCGGCATCGCGCTGACGGCCTGGGCCCTGAGCCGCATGGGGCACGACGCGCGCACCGTCGCCACGCGAATGGCGACCTTCTTCGTCCTGCTCTACGCGGTCTTCATGGCGGCGCTCGTCGTCTGCGGCCTCGGCCTCGGCTTCGGCTGGCTGCCCGGACCGTCGCCGTTCGCGCTGACGATCGTCCCGGCGCTGTTCGGCGCCGCGGTCATCGCCGCCGTGCTCGCGCTCGCGCACGTCCCGCCGCAGTTCGGGCGCCGGACCCGAGCCCACGGGCTGCGGGCGGGCGGCGGGCGCACGGCGCGCGTGGCGCGCTTCCTCGCGGCGGCGCCGGCGACGCTGGGGTCCGGTGGGCGCGGGGCCGTTGCGCTCGTGCGCGCCCGCGATCCTGCGGCGCTCGGCGCGCTCGGCTGGTGGGTCTGCGACGCGCTCGTCCTGTGGGCGGCGCTGCGCGCCTTCGGCGCCGCGCCGACGGCGGCGGTGCTCGTCATGAGCTACCTCGTCGGGCAGCTCGGCAACCTGCTGCCGCTCCCCGGCGGGATCGGCGGGGTCGAGGGCGGCATCGTCGGCGCGCTCGTCGCCTTCGGCGAGCCCGCCGGCCTCGCGCTCGCGGCCGTGCTGACGTACCGCGCCTTCGCGTTCTGGCTGCCGACGCTGCCCGGCGCGATCGCCTACGTCCGGCTCACGCGGGCCCTCGGCCACCCTGCGCGATAGGTGCGCGTCCTCGTCGTCAACGCCGGCTCGAGCAGCCTGAAGCACGCGCTCGTCGATGCCGCGACCGACGCCCTCCTGGAGCAGGGCGAGGAGCGCTGGGAGCCGGGCGCGAGCTCCGGGCGCCACGCCGCCGCCCTGGCGACGGCGCTCGCCGGCGCGGGCGGGCGGGCCGAGGCGGTCGGCCACCGCGTCGTGCACGGCGGGCCGGACTTCACGGGGCCGGTGCGCATCGACGCCGACGCGCGCGCGGCGATCGCCGCGCTGCGGGCGCTCGCGCCGCTGCACACGCGGGCCGCGCTGGAGGGCATCGACGCGGCGACCGCCGCGCTGCCCGGCCTCCCGCAGGTCGCCTGCTTCGACACCGCCTTCCATCGCACGCTGCCGCCGGAGGCCGCGACCTATGCGCTGCCGCGCGCGTGGAGCGAGCGCTTCGGCCTGCGCCGCTACGGCTTCCACGGCCTCAACGTCTCGTGGTGCCACGAGCGGGCGGCGCGGATCCTCGGCGCCGAGCGCAGCCGGCGGCTCGTCGTCTGCCACCTCGGCAGCGGCTGCTCGGTCAGCGCGGTGCTCGACGGTCGCTCGATCGACACGACGATGGGCTTCACACCGCTCGACGGCGTGCCGATGGGCACGCGCTCGGGGGCGCTTGACCCGGGACTGCTCCTGCACCTGCTCGCGTCGGGCATCGGACCCCGCGAGCTCGACGAGGCCCTCAACGAGCATTCCGGGCTGCTCGGTCTCTGCGGCCACGCGGGCGTGGGGGAGGCGCAGCGCGCCGCGAGCGGCGGCGACGCGCGCGCGCAACTCGCCCTCGACGTGCTCGTGCGCGGGGTCAGCGGCGCCGTCGCCGCCATGACGACCTCCCTGCGCGGGCTCGACGCGGTCGTCTTCACGGCGGGCGCGGGCGAGCACTCGGCGCAACTGCGTGACGCGGTCTGCGCGCGGCTCGGTCAGCTCGGCGTCGCGCTCGACGCGGGGCGCAACGCACGCCACGCCGAGCGGATCGCAGCCACGGGCGCGCCGGTCGCGGTCCTCGTCGTGCCCGCCGGCGAGGAGATCGTCATCGCGCGCGCGACCGCCGCCGTCGCCGGGCGCCCGCGTCAGTCCTGACCGTTTCGCTCCCGGGCGAGCGCCTCGCGGTCGGCGAGCGCCTGGTCGCGGTCGCGGGCGCCGAGCTCGCGGTCCATCGCGGCGGCCTCGCGGTCGCGGGCGGCCTGCGCGCGATGCTCGGCCGCGCGTGCCCGGTACTCGGTGGCGCGCTTGCGCTGCTCGGCCGCGCGCATGACGATCTCGGCGCCGGTGACCGCGCGCGTCCCGTCCTGCCCATGCTCGGCATCGCAGCACGCCATCGCCCGATCGCGCGCGGCGGCGGCGCGATCGCGCTCCAGCCCGGCGACATCGCGGGCCTGCGCGGTCGCGTCGCGTGCCTCGGCGCTCTCGAGGCGCTCGGCGGCGGCGTCCTCGCGCTCGAGCGCCGTGCGCCGCCGGATGTCCCGGGTGGCATCGTGCGCCGCGCGGTCGACGCCCTGGGCGAGGTCGCGATCGCTGGCGGCCTGATCGCGATCGGACGCCGACTGATCGGTGTCGGCCGTCGTCTGGTCGCGGTCGCTGCTCGTCTGATCGCTGTCGGCGAGCGTCTGCTCGCTGTCGGCGCGCGTCTGCTCATCGTCGGCGCGCGTCTGCTCGTCATCGCGCTCCGTCGAGGGAGGCGTGCTGCTGTCGTGCTGTCGGTTGATCGCCCCGTTGGACGACCTCCGGGGTGGATCACCTGACGATGGGCGGGCCACGATGGCCTCCAAGATGGCTGGACAGCGGGTGTCGGAGACCCTCGCGCCCATCCAATTGACACTTTCACGCTACAGCACACCCCTAACGCGGCCGGCGTCCTGGGGCGGGCATCGCCGGTACTCTGGGAGTCGCGCGTGCACGCCACAGAGACAGCTCTCGCGCAGTCGCTCCTCGATGCAGGCCTCGTCGACGAGCTGCACGCATTGCTGTGGACGGAGCCGTTCGCCAACAAGGGGACGCCGGACGACGGCTGGTCCGGCCGCGATCACGCCGTCGTCGTCGGGCACCTGCTGCGCAGCGCCGGCGCCGACGTCCGAATCCGCCACGGGCGCTGCATGTTCGTGCAGGGCCCGGGCGCCGACGGCGCCCCGCCGGTCGGGATCGGGCAGGAGGGCACCTCGCGCGTGGGCCATACGTGGCTGCACGCCGCCGGGCTCGGCGACGTCGACCTGAGCCCGCGCCTGGGCAGCGCCCAGCCGCCGTGGGTGCCCGTCGACAGCCCGGGCGTCATCGGCTCGACCTGGGTCGCCGGGCGGGAGACGGGGTTCTCCATGACCACCCACCTGCGCGAGTACGAGGCGGCGATCGGGAGGGCGACGGGCGCGACGGACCGGCTGCACGCCGTCTACCTCATGGAGCGCGACGAGCCCTACACGGCGCAGACCGGCCGCAAGGGCCTCTCGTGGGCCAACTCGCGCGTCTCGCTGCGGCTGCTCGAGCGCGGCCTCGCCGACGACCTGTACCTGCGCTTCGCGGCACATCTCGCGGGCCTGCGCGCCGGCGAGCGCCGCCCGCTCGCCGGCATCTCACACAACAAGGCCTGGAAGATCCTCGCCGCTGACGCCGCGCTGGCTCCGGCGTAGTCTCGCCGGCACCCGCCCGACGGCGCGGCGCCGGCCCGGTCAGACCTCAGGACGGCGCCGGCGCAGCCGGGACGAGCCGCTCGAGCAGCCGCGGCTCGGCCGGCCAGGCCGCGAACAGGACGTCGCGCGGGACCGCGCGGGCCGCGTAGCGCAGCAGCAGCACGACCGCGACCACGTCGTCGAGCGGGCCGATCACCGGCAGGAACTCGGGCAGCAGGTCGATCGGCGACAGCACCCAGAGGATCGCGACGAGCAGCGCCACCTTGGCGCGGCGCGGCACCGCCGGATCGCCGCGCAGCCGGCGGGCCGTCGTCACGCACGCCGGCAGGAACTCCGCGGCATCGCGCAACAGCCCGGGCTGCAGGCGCTTGGCGAGCAGCACCATGAGGACCCAGGATCCGACCCACAGGGCGGCGGCGACGATCGCGATCTCGACCAGGCGACTCATGGGGAACGTCCGGAGATGCTCTCACAGCGGCAGCGCGATCAGGCCCGCCTGGCGCGGGCGATCCTGGCGTGGCGGCTACGGCTTGCGGGCGCGGATGATCGCGGCGGCGGCGTGCGCGTGGACGCGGTGGGTCTCGCGGATCTCGACGTCGACGAGCCCCGCGCCGCCGAGCGAGCGCTCGAACTCGGCCCGCGTGAGCGCCCCCGCGACGCAGCCGGTCCACGCGGCCATGTCGGCGCGCGTCGCGTCGTCCATGTCGGTGTCGGCGATGACGTCGGAGATCGCGAGCCGCCCGCCGGGACGCAGGACCCGGGCGGCTTCGCGGAACACCGCCGGCTTGTCGCCCGAGAGGTTGATGACGCAGTTGGAGATGACGACGTCGACGCTCGCGTCGGGGAGCGGGAGCTGCTCGAGGTAGCCCTTGACGAACTCGGCGTTCTCGACGCCGGCTGCGGTGGCGTTCGCGCGCGCGAGCTCGAGCATCTCGTCGGTCATGTCGAGGCCGATCGCGCGACCGCTCGGGGCCACGCGGCGGGCGCTGATGAGGACGTCGGCGCCGGCGCCCGATCCGAGGTCCAGGACGACGTCGCCGTCGTGCAGGTCGGCGACGGCCGTCGGCACCCCGCACCCGAGCGAGGCCTGGACCGGGGCGCCATCGGCGCTTTCGACCTCGTCGTACAGCGATCCGCCGAAGACCTGGTTGCCGTCGGCGTCCTCGAGGCTGACGGGGGCGCAGCATGAGGCGCCGGCGTCGGCGGCCGTTCCGCAGCAGGACGACCCGTTCGGCTCGGCCATAGGATCGACGGCGACGGCGCCACCGGCGATCGACGTCGCGGCGGCGGCGTAGCGCTCGCGCACGATCTCGCGGATATCGGTGTCGGCCGGCTCGGTCATGCGGGCAGCTCCTTCAACGGCATCGGTAGCGGCGTCGAGGCATGAGCCCAGGACACCGCAGGTATAGATGTACGAATACCGATTGAAACGATGATTGTCAATGGATAGCGTCGTGCGGGGGTCCGGATCTAGACCTCGACCACGACGGGAAGGATCATCGGCCGGCGGCGCAGCTTCTTGTACACGAACTCCGCAAGGTCGTCGTGCAGGCGCTGCACGACGAGATCGACCTCGTGCACGTCGTGGTCGGCGGCGCGGTCGAGGGAGTCCTCGATCGCCTCGCGGACGCGACCGGTGAAGTCCGCTTCGTCCTCGTCGGCGAGCGGGATGCCGCGCAGCACGATCTCGTGGTCGGCCAAGGTCTTGCCGTCCTGGGCCGAGATCGTCGCGACGACGAACATGATGCCGTCGCTGGAGAGCTCGCGGCGGTCGCGCAGCGCGGTCTCGGTCAGGTCGCCGAGCTCGATGCCGTCGACGAACACCATGCCGGCCCGGACGCGGTCGCCGAACCGTGCGCCGTCCTTGTCGATGTCCAGCGGCAGGCCGTTGTCGCCGCGGAAGATGTTCGCGTCCGCGATGCCGACCGCCCGGGCGAGCTGGGCGTGCAGGCGGATCCGCTTGTGGTCGCCGTGGACGGGCATCAGGTAGCGCGGCCGCGTGAGGTTGAGCATCAGCTTGATCTCCTCGCGGTGGCCGTGACCGGAGGTGTGAATCGGCGCGTCACGGGCCGTGATGACGTTGCAGCCGAGCCGGAAGAGCCGGTCGATCGTGTCGTTGATCGCACGCTCGTTGCCCGGGATCGGCGTCGCGGAGAACACGATCGTGTCACCCGGGTGCAGCTTCACCTGACGGTGCTCGCCGTAGGCCATCCGGCGCAGTGCGGCCAGCGGCTCACCCTGCGAACCCGTCGTGATGATCACGAGCTCGGCGTCGGGCACCTTCCCGATCGCCTGCGGCTCGACGAGGATGCCCTTGGGCACGGTGATGTGGCCGAGGTCGCGGCCGATCTTGACGTTCTTGACCATCGACCGGCCGAGCAGCGCGACCTTGCGGCCGAGCCGCTCGGCGGCGTCGATGACCTGCTGGACGCGATGGATGTTCGACGCGAAGCTCGTGACGATGATCCGCCCCTCGCACCCGGCGAAGACCTCGTGCAGCTTCGGGCCGACATCGGACTCCGACGGCGCGAAGCCCGGCCGGTCGGCATTCGTGGAATCGCCGCAGAGCAGCAGCAGCCCGTCGTCGCCGAAGCGCGCGAGGCGGCTGATGTCGGCGGGCTTGCCGTCGACGGGGGTCTGGTCGAAGCGGTAGTCGCCGGTGAACAAGACCGTCCCGAGCGGGGTGGTGAGCGCGACGGCGGCGGCGTCGGGGATCGAGTGCGTCATGTGCACGAGCTCGACGCCGAACGGCCCCGCCTTGATCGTCGTCCCGGGCTCCAGGCGCTTGACCGGGGTCTTGAGCTTGTGCTCGTCGAGCTTGGACTGCGCCATCGCGACCGTCAGCCGGCGGCCGTAGATGACCGGGACCGACCCGTCGGGCAGCTCGCGCAGGATCCAGGGCAGCGCGCCGAGGTGGTCTTCGTGGCCGTGGGTGATGATCACGGCGTCGATCGCGTCGGCGCGCTCGGTCAGGTAGGTGAAGTCCGGGACGACGAGGTCGATGCCGTGCATCTCGGCGGTCGGGAAGCGGACGCCGGCATCGATGACGACGATCCGTCCGTCGTACTCGACGACGGTCATGTTCTTGCCGATCTCGCCCAGGCCGCCGAGCGGCAGGACGCGTAGCGTGGGAGTGCTCACAGGTGTCTTTCGGGTGGCAGGGGTGCTTCGAGGACTTGCGAGGCCATGGTCAGTGCGCCGCGGCGAGCTGGCCCGACAGCGTGCTGTGCAGGTCGTGGCTCGTGTTGTTCAGGCCGGTGATCTCGACGGTGACGTCGTGGCGGGCGTAGTGGCGCTCGATCGCGTCCAATGCCGCGACCGCGGACGCGTCCCAGATGTGCGCGCGGGACATGTCGATGATCACGTTCGGCGGGTCGGCGGCGTACTCGAACGCTTCGACGAACTCCTCGTCGGACGCGAAGAACAGCTCGCCGGACACCGCGTACAGGCAACTGCTGCCATCGGGGTCCAGGACGCGCTCGACGTCGACGAGATGCGCGACGCGCCGCGCGAACACCGCCATCGCGGTGAGCACGCCGATGCCGACGCCGATCGCGAGGTTGCGCGTCGCGACGGTCGCGGTGACGGTGACGGCCATGATCAGCGTCTCCCCGGCCGGCATCCGCCGCAACGTGGCGGGGGCGATGCTGCGCCAATCGAAGGTCGAGAACGCGACGAGCATCATCACGGCGACGAGCGCGGCCATCGGGATGACCGCGACGACGCCGCCGAGCCCGACCACGAGGAGGAGCAGGAACACGCCGGAGCTGAACGTCGACAGCCGGGTGCGTGCGCCGCCGGCGCGGACGTTGATCATCGTCTGGCCGATCATCGCGCAACCGGCCATGCCGCCGAAGAAGCCGGTGATGACGTTCGCGATGCCCTGCCCGCCCGCCTCACGATCCTTGTCCGAGCGCGTCTCGGTGATGTCGTCGACGAGCTTGGCGGTCATCAGCGACTCCAGCAGCCCGACAGCCGCGAGCGTGAGCGCGTATGGCACGATGATCGACAACGTATCGAGGTTCAGCGGGACCGCGGGAATCCCGAGGAACGGCAGGACGCCCGGAAGCTCGCCCTGGTCGCCGACGGTCGGGACCGCAACACCGGCGGCGACGGTGACGGTCGTCAGCGCGACGATCGCGACGAGCGGCGCCGGAATCGCCGTCGTCACGCGCGGCAGCACGACGATGACCGCCAGGCCCGCGACCACGAGCATCAGCACCGCCGGATCGCCACCGGCGAGGTGCGGGAGCTGCGCGAGGAGGATCAGGATCGCCAGCGCGTTGACGAACCCGGTCATCACCGACCGCGGAACGAAGCGCATGAGCTTCGCGACCCCCAGCGCCCCGAGCGTGATCTGAAACACGCCGGCGAGTACCGTCGCGGCGAGCAGGTACTCGACGCCGTGGTCCTTGACGAGCGAGACGACGACCAGCGCCATCGCACCGGTCGCGGCGGAGATCATCGCCGGCCGGCCGCCGGTGAACGAGATCGCGACGGCCATCGTGAACGACGCGTACAGCCCGACCTTCGGATCGACGCCGGCGATGATCGAGAACGAGATCGCCTCCGGGATCAGGGCGAGCGCGACGACGAGACCGGCGAGCAGCTCCACGCGGAGCACGGTCGCGGAAGGCCGCGCCGGGCGCGTCCACCGACTCGGGTGCGTGACCGACGAGAACGTCGAACGGATGTGCCGGCGCGCGTACGCTCTGAGGCGGCCCGCGGCATCGGGCCGCGAGAAGGTCTGTGACATGTGTGCATCCTGAGTTCAGCGCGGTGCGCCGGTGGCGCTCGCGTCGTGGGGGCCGACACCCGCGGGGCGCCGGAGAAGTTCGTGTCGGCCACATCGCGGCCAAGGGTCCTGCGTGTCTGCGAGGGCCGGCTCGAGCGTCGGCATCGGCGTCCCCGTGGGCGAGGCGTGCATGCCCCGGCCGTCCGACAACCCTACATGAACGTAAGGGTCGCTCGGGGACTACGCTGGGCCACGTGAGGTCATGAACGACGCGATGCTTCAGATCGGGCAGCTCGCCGACCGCGTCGGCCTCTCGCTGCGCACGGTGCGCTACTACGAGGAGACCGGCCTCGTGGCGCCCGCAAAGCGCACCGAGGGCGGGTTTCGCCTGTACACCGACGCCCACGTCGCACGGCTGGAGCTGATCAAGCACATGAAGCCCCTCGGTTTCAGCGTGCAGCAGATGCGCGAGCTGCTGGACGCCCGCGACACGCTGCTGGACGACAGCCTCGACGGCGACACCCACGAGCGCGCCCGAGCGCAGCTCGCCGCGTTCGCGACGGTCGCCGCCGGCGCCTGCGAGGGGTTGCGCGAGAAGCTCGAGCGCGGCGAGGAGTTCGCCGCCCGCCTGCGCCGCGAATCACGGCGCTCGCGCACCGCCACGTACCGCGCCTGACGCGAGACCGCCCGCCGCCGATCGCGACAACGTGTGATCCTCCTCGGCTGCCCGACCGCATGTCGTTCGAACGCCGGCACGGCGTGACGACCCAACGCCTCGCCCGCCCTGGCGCAGCTCAGCGCTCCCTCCTACCGAATGCCGACTCCCGCGCCATGACCAGCGTTGCCGCCATGCAGCACCTCAGCTCCGAGGATCTCGACGCGATCGCGCGCGAGTTCGACGCCATCCAGAAGGACGTCCGCGCCGACCTCGGCGCGAACGACTCGGCCTACATCCACCGTGTGATCGCCGTGCAGCGCGCGGCGGAGGCCGGCGGTCGCGGCCTGCTGCTCGTCGCGCGCTGGCGTCCGGCCCTGGTCGGCGGCGTGGCGCTGCTCTTCGTCGCCAAGTGCCTGGACAACATGGAGATCGGCCACAACGTCATGCACGGGCAGTGGGATTGGATGCGCCACCCGAAGATCCACTCCTCCAAGTGGGAGTGGGATGCCGCCTCGACGGCGAAGTCCTGGAAGCGCTCCCACAACTTCCAGCACCACACGTACACGAACGTCGTCGGCAAGGATCGCGACCTCGGGTACTCCGCGATGCGCGTCGCGCCCGAACAGGCGTGGCACCCGGTGTATCTCGCCCAGCCCGCGTATGCGATCGCCATGGGCGCGGTGTTCGAATGGGCGATCGCGATCTATGACATGGAGCTGGACGCCGTCCGCCGCGGGGACAAGTCCTGGCCCGAGGCCAAGCGCGAGCTCACGGCGTTCGGCCAGAAGGCCTGCGGCCAGATCGCCAGGGACTACATCGCCCTCCCGCTGCTGTCCGGGCGGGCGGCTCGCAGCGCGCTGCTGGGAGCCCTGGCCGCGAACGTCGTGCGCAACTTCTGGCTGCAGACGATCGTCTTCTGCGGCCATCTGCCCGACGGGGCGCAGACGTTCACCGAGGAGCAGTTCGACAGCGAGAGTCGCGGGGCCCGCTACGTGCGACAGCTCCTGGGGTCGTGCAACCTGGAGGGGGGGAGGGTCTTCCACATGATGACGGGCCATCTGTCCTACCAGATCGAGCACCACCTGTTCCCCGCCATTCCCAGCAACCGCTACGCCCAGATCGCACCGCGCGTGCGCGAGGTCTGCGAGCGCTACGACCTGCCCTACAGCAGCGGACGGCTCGGCCGCCAGTACCTGTCCGCGATCAAGAAGATCGCGCGCTTCGCGTTCCCCTGACCAACGCGGCAGAATGGCGCCTCGGGGCCGATCGGTCCCGCGACCACGGGGAGAATCGATGCGCAGGATCACGATCGCGACGACCGCAGCGCTCATCCTCGTGCTGGTGGCCGCCTCTGCGCACGCCCAGGAGCCCGCGATCAGCGGCGGCCTGACACCGAACACGCCCGGGGCCGGCTCGACCGTCCACGTGGCGGCCGGCGGCACCGCGCCCGAGCTCGCGGGCGCGCTGCCGGATTCCATCTCACTCGGCGTCCAGCGCGGGTTCAAGCTCGATCTGCGCGCCGTCGCCGCGCGCTGCGCGGGCGCCGCGGTGACGAGCGGGCGGTGCCCGGCCGCCAGCCGCATCGGGACCGGGCAGGCGATCGTCCACGCCGGCGGCTTCGTCAACCAGGACATCCCGGCGACCCTCGACATCTTCCTCGCCGGCCCCGTCCAGGCCGGCGACGTCGCGAGCGCGGTCGTCGTGATCAGCGGCGCCGGCCTCTCGCGCGCCGTGCGCACCCGGCTGCTGGCGCCCGCGAGCGGCCCGATCGGCTACGAGCTGCGCCTCGAGGGCATCGCGGGGGCCGTGCCGACCGTGCCGGGCGTGACGCTCACGATGAGCTCGCTGACGCTCGACATCGGCGCGCGCCGCAAGGTCACCAAGACGACGACCAAGCGCGTCCGCGTGACCCGCAAGGGCAAGCGCGTCACGGTGCGCGGCAAGGTCAAGCGCCGCGTGACCTACAACCTCGTCACGAACCCGAAGACGTGCGCCGGCGCATGGGGCGTGCGGCTGACCGTACGCGTGTCCGGGGTCGACCGCGTGCGCGACATCGCCGTTCCCTGCACGCCCGGCTGATCGGTGCGCGCGCGATCGCGGCGTGACCGCGGTCACCGCTTCAGCGTCTGCTCCCACTCGGCGCGTGCGCGATCGAACGCGTCGGGGTCCAGCTGCTCGGGGCGCGGATCGGGACCGGGGTCGGCGGGCGGGTCGCGGCCGTCGTCGCCCGGCCCGTCGGCGCCCTCGCCGCCGCGCCGGTGCAGCCAGACGAGCAGCGCACCGATCGTCAGCCCGCAGATGGCGGCCTTCAACGGGAGCGGCGCCACCAGGGTGACGCGCAGCAGGAGCACCGCTGCGACGCACGCGGTCACCGTCCGCAGCACCGCGGCACGCGCCGCCGGACCGCCGCGGCGCATCCGCTCGGTCACGAGCCACGCGAGCGGCGCCAGGACGAGCAGGAGCGCGACGACGAGCATCGCCTCCGACCTTAGCCTGAGTCACGCGCCGGCAGACATCTCGATCGCCTCACGCCGGGCTGGAGGATCGTCACCGGGAGGTCGCGAGATCGTATGGGCTGCGGTCAGGCGCCGACGTAGGCCGCGAGGTGCTCGCCGGTGAGCGTGCAGCGCCCGGCGACGAGGTCCGCCGGGGTGCCCTCGAAGACGATCCGCCCGCCGTCGTGGCCGGCGCCGGGGCCGAGGTCGATGATCCAGTCGGCGTGCGCCATGACCGCCTGGTGGTGCTCGATCACGATGACCGACTTCCCGGAGTCGACGAGCCGGTCGAGCAGGCCGAGCAGCTGCTCGACGTCGGCGAGGTGCAGGCCGCTGGTCGGCTCGTCGAGGATGTAGGTGTCGCCCTTCTCGGCCATCTGGGTGGCCAGCTTGAGCCGCTGGCGCTCGCCGCCGGACAGCGTGGTCAGCGGCTGCCCGAGGCTGACGTAGCCGAGCCCGACGTCGGCGAGCCGGGACAGGATCTTGTGGGCCGCGGGCACCTTTGCGTCGCCGGAGCCGAAGAACTCCGTCGCCTGGCTGACCGGCATCGCCAGCACCTCGCTGATGTCCCTGGCGCCGAACGTGTACTCCAGCACCTCGGCCTGGAAGCGCTTGCCGTCGCAGTCCACGCACGTGGAGGCGACACCGGCCATCATCGCGAGGTCGGTGTAGATGACGCCGGCGCCGTTGCAGGCCGGGCAGGCGCCCTCGGAGTTCGCGCTGAAGAGCGCCGGCTTGACGCCGTTGGCCTTCGCGAACGCCTTGCGGATCGGGTCGAGCATTCCCGTGTACGTCGCCGGGTTGCTCCGTCGCGAACCCTTGATCGCGCCCTGGTCGACCGACACCACACCGTCGCGGCCGGAGACCGAGCCGCGGATCAGCGAGCTCTTGCCCGACCCGGCCACGCCGGTGACCACCACGAGGACGCCGAGCGGGATGTCGACGTCGACGTCCTGCAGGTTGTGGGTGGCGGCGCCGCGCACCTCCAGCGCGCCCGAGGGCGCCCGCACCGACGGCTTCAGCGCGGCGCGGTCGTCGAGGTGGCGGCCGGTGAGCGTGTCGCTGGCCCGCAGCCCCTCGAGGGTGCCCTCGAAGACGACCTCGCCGCCGGCGCCGCCGGCGCCGGGGCCGAGGTCGACGACGTGGTCGGCGATCGCGATCGCCTCCGGCTTGTGCTCCACGACCAGCACGGTGTTGCCCTTGTCGCGCAACTGGCGCAGCAGGTCGTTCATCCGCTGGATGTCGTGGGGGTGCAGCCCGATCGTCGGCTCGTCGAACACGTACGTGACGTCGGTCAGCGAGGACCCGAGGTGGCGGATCATCTTCGTGCGCTGCGCCTCTCCGCCCGAGAGCGTGCCCGACGGCCGGTCGAGGCTGAGGTAGCCGAGCCCGATCTCGGCGAACGCGTCGAGTGCGTGCCCGAGCGCGGCGAGCAGCGGCGCGACGGACGGTTCGTCCAGACCTCGCACCCACGTGCCGAGGTCGCTGATCTGCATCGCGCAGGCGTCGGCGATGTTGATCGCGCCGATCTTCGACGAGCGGGCCTCGGGGCTGAGCCGGGTGCCGTCGCACTCGGGGCAGGTGGCGAACGTGACGGCCCGCTCCACGAAGGCGCGGATGTGCGGCTGCATCGCGTCGACGTCCTTGGACAGCATCGACTTCTGGATCTTCGGGATCAGCCCCTCGTAGGTGAGGTTGATGCCGTCGACCTTGATCTTCGTCGGCTCCTTGTAAAGCAGGTCGTGCAGCTCCCGCTTGTTGTACTTCCGGATCGGCTTGTCGGGGTCGAGGAAGCCGCTGCCGCGGAAGATGCGGCCGAACCAGCCCTCCATGCTGTAGCCGGGGATCGTGAGCGCGCCCTCGTTGAGCGACAGGCTGTCGTCGTACAGCGCCGCCAGCTCGAAGTCGGTGACCGCGCCCCGGCCCTCGCAGCGCGGGCACATGCCGCCGAGGCGGTTGAAGGTCGCCTTCTTGGTCTGGGTCCTGCCGCCGCGCTCCACCGTGATCCCCCCGCTCGCCCGGACGGAGGGGACGTTGAACGAGTACGCGTTGGGCGAGCCGATGTGCGGCTGCCCGAGCCGGCTGAACAGGATGCGCAGCAGCGCGTTGGCATCGGTCGCGGTGCCGACCGTGGACACCAACCCGCCCGCCCCGGCACCCATCCGCTCCTGGTCGACGATGATCGCGGTCGTCAGACCGTCGAGCACGTCGACCTCGGGCCGCGCGAGCGTCGGCATGAACCCCTGGACGAACGCGCTGTAGGTCTCGTTGATCAGCCGCTGGGACTCCGCGGCGATCGTGCCGAACACGAGCGAGCTCTTGCCCGAGCCCGAGACGCCGGTGAACACCGTCAGCCGGCGCTTGGGGATCTCGATGCTGACGTCCTTGAGGTTGTTCACGCGCGCGCCGTGCACGCGGATCAGGTCGTGGCTGTCGGCAACGTGGGGCCGCGGGCCTGATTCCCGGGTGTTAGAGCCGGTCATGGTCGCTCCTGAGGTGGCCTTGTCGGGCTTGAAGACGAACGGGAAGCTAGCGCCGGCTCGGGGTCCGCGCTTCTCGATTCCCGATCGGCCCGCGGCCGCCGTGCGCGGAATCGCCTCGACGCTCGCCCGTAGGGCCTGATCGAGATCCGCAACGCACCCGACGACCTGCATCGGCCTATCCGCGCCGCCTGCTCGGTGCGCGCATCCGACGCGCCCTGAGACGCATGCCGGGCGACCCGCCGGACACGAGGGTGGCGTTCGGCAGCACCGTCGCCGGGATGCGACGAGCGGATCGTTACGATCAGCCGACCATCCGCGCGATGTTCTCGCCCACGCTCACAACCACGGGACGGCTGCCTTCATGATCGGCTTCGGCATCTTTCTGCTCATCGTCGCCGCGCTGAAGCCGCAGTACCACGTCCTCGGCGGCATCGGCGCGATATGCATCATCATCGGGCTGATCCTCGCCGTGCTCGGGACCATCGGGCACGCCGTCGGCGGTCGGCGCCACTACTACTGACGCGGTCCGGCCGGTCGCGTCCGTCGCACGCCGGCGCCGTGGCCCGCCTGGCCCGCGGCCTGGCCGACGCGCCCACCGTGAAATGCCCGTGCGCATGTGCGTGTGGGACGACGGTCGAACCGTCGTGCGGCGCGGGCGGGTTGTCGCGACGATCGCACCGGCGCGTGCGGGACGGGAGCCGACGTGCGCCGCATCCTCAGCGAGCTGCCGCCTGACGACGCCTGGGCCGTGATCGGCGTGACATCCGCCGATTCGCCGGCGAGGCTGCAGCAAGCGATCCGCGGATCGACTGATCCTCGACACGGCGGTCCTCGTCGTTGTTGAACGCGGGCGGCAGATCCCCGCCGATGTCCTGCCCGACGACGCGGACATCGTGATCGCGGCCATCACGGATCCGAGCTTCTCGTGGGCGTGGAACTGGCAGACAACCGTCGCCGGCAGACCCGGCGAGCGATGGTCGACGCCATCGTCGACGCGTTCGACGTCGTCCATTCGACCTCGAGATCGCCCGGCACCACGCGGTCCTGCTGGCACACGCCCGCCGCTCCGGACGGCCCCGCGGAGCCCACGACCGACAGATCGCCGCGACCGCGCGAGCCACGAGCCGGATCCTGCTGACGACAGACCAGACCGCGTTCGACGATCTGCCCGGTGTGGACCACTGCAGGGCATTGCCCGCCTGGCCACGAATCGGGTCACGAGGGCGCCGATTCCGCTGACACGAAGCTGGCGTTCAACAGGCACCCGACCGGCTGACGAGACGTTCGCACGTTCAACGCTCGATAACGTGCGTTATGTCAACCCGCTGCGAACGTTCAGCAGTTCCGTGCTTCAGAGGCGGTTCACGGCGCGAGTAGCTCGATCTCACATCGTGGGCCTGGCGCCTTGGCGAGGCGTGCGTCTGCGGTGATCAGGACGACGTCGAGCAGCTCGGCGAGGGCGACGTAGGCGGCGCCGTAGACCGTCAGGTTCTCTCTGAGCTCCCAGCAGCGAGCCAGCAGAGGCCGGTGAGGCGCCCGGCGCAGCGGCAAGTCAACGAGATCGGTGAGGGCCAGCCGCGCTCGTCGAACATCGAGGTGCGCCGCCCGGGACTGCCGGCGGATCACGGAGGCGGTTTCGAGGTCGATCAGCTCCGGAGCTGCGAGCGACTGCCCGCGTAGACGCTCGCGCGCCGTGTCGCCGTCCGGCCCGTCGTCTGCGAGCGCGGGCGCGAGGACGCTGGCGTCAACGACGAGCACGGTCCTCCCGCAACGCCTCGGCCGCCGCGGAGAACGGGACCGAGCCACCGGCCCTCCCTCCCGCCCGTTCGAGTATCTCCTCGAGGGTCGGCGTGCCCGCTTCGTCGATGAGCCTGCCGCGCAGGTACTCCTGCAGCGACTGCCGGGCCGCTGCCGCCCGCTGACGCAACACGGCGTGGGTCTCCTCCGGAACGTCCTTGATCTGAATGCTTGGCATGACGCCATATTGGCGCTCGACACGCCATTATGCAAGCTCTGGCGCCGCTGTAGCGACGACCTTGACGCCTCTGCCCTGACCGGCACGCCGAGGGCGCCCAGGCTGCCGGCCTGGTCGTCGCCGCGCCGGGCCGGTCGCACTGACGCACTACGAGGTCTCCGGCGGCCCCAGACTTCGACGGCTGTCGCAGGTTCAGTTCGTCTGACACCCAGCGCCGGACGACGGTGGGCCCTCGCGCGCGGCAGGCACTGCCGCACACCTACACGCTGCCGGCGGTCAAACGCTGGCGCGCCACCGGGCTACGCCGATCCGAAGGACGTGGTGCGGATGACGGGCTCTCCGGCGGCGTCGGAGGCTGCGAGATCGACGGTCGCCAGGATCGCGAAGTCGCGGTTGGCCTCCGGGTCCTCGATGATCTGGCGCACCCTCCAGACGCGCGGCCCGCCGGGCGCCGGGTCGCGGTCGATCATCAGCAGCTGCGGCGACCGCGCGTCCGGCCCCGCGTCGATCGAGTCGTACTCGTCCCAGTAGACGCCCAGCGCGGCCTCCCACGCGGCGGCGCCCATCGCGACCTTCCCCGGCGGGTCGCTGAGCGCGGCGCCCGCGGCCTCGAGCCGGGCGAGCGCCGCGGCGTCATCGCGTGACGCCAGCTGGACCTTCTGGAACATCGCGTTGCGGACCATCACGGTGAACGCGCGGGCGTTCGCGGTGATCGGCCGCGGCGGCGGGGACGCCTCCCCTGCCGCCATCGCCGCCGCGACGCGGGCGACCGATTCCGGGTCGGTGAGCGCCTCCCACTCGTCGAGCAGGCTCGAGTCGGTCTGGCGGACCGTCTCCCCGAGCCACTCGATCAGCTCGTCGAGCTCGTCGGTCTTGACCTCCTCGGGCACCGTGTGACGCAGCGCCCGGTAGGCGCTGCTGAGGTAGCGCAGCACCAGGCCTTCGGAGCGGGCGAGGCCATAGAACGCGACGAACTCGGTGAACGTGCGCCCGCACTCGTACATGTCGCGCACGACCGACTTCGCCGACAGGTCGGACTCGCGCACCCACGGATGGGTCTCGCGATAGGACCGCAGCGCGTCCAGCAGCGGCTCCCCCAGCGGCTTGGGATAGGAGACGTCCTCGAGCAGTTCCATGCGCTCGTCGTACTCGATGCCCTGGGCCTTCATCTCGGCGACCGCCTCACCGCGCGCCTTGTGCGCCTGCGCCATCAGCACGGGGAACGGATCGTCGAGGATCGCCTCGACGACCGAGAGCACGTCCAGGCTGTAGCTGTCGGACTCCGGGTCCAGCAGCGCGAACGCCACGAGCGCGAAGGACGCGAGCGGCTGGTTGAGCGCGAAGTCGGCCTGGAGCTCCACGGCGAGCTGCAGCGTGCGCCCGTCGGCGTCCGGCGCGGCCAGCCACACGAGGACGCCGGCGGCGACGAGCTCGTCCCCCAAAGCCTGCGCGCGCTCGGACAGGCGCCGGCGCCCGCGCTCGTCCTCGTGGTTGTCCTCCATCAGCGCCCGCATGGCCTGGACCGGGTCGGCCGGCTGGTTGACGACGTTGAGGATCATCCCGTGGTCGACCCGCATGCGTGACACGAGCGGCTCGGGCACGGCGTCGCGCAGGCGCTCGAAGCTCTCCTCGGTCCAGCTCACGACGCCGTCGGCGGGCTTCTTCGTCTGGACCTTGCGGCGCTTCTTCGGATCCTCGCCGGCCTTGGCCAGCGCGCGCGTGCGCTCGATCACGTGGTCGGGCGCCTGCACGACGACGTACCCGCTCGTGTCGAACCCGGGGCGCCCGGCGCGTCCGGCGATCTGATGGAACTCGCGTGCCTTGAGCATCCGGTGACGGCTGCCGTCGTACTTCGCGAGGCTCGTGAAGACGACCGTGCGGATCGGGACGTTGATGCCCACGCCGAGCGTGTCGGTGCCGCAGATCACCTTCAGCAGGCCGGTCTGGGCGAGCTGCTCGACGAGGCGCCGGTAGCGCGGCAGCATCCCGGCGTGGTGCACCCCGACGCCGCCCCGCACGAGCTTGGAGAGCGTGCGCCCGAAGCCGGCGGTGAAGCGAAACGCGCCGAGCGTGTCCGCGATCGCATCGCGCTCCGCGCGCGTGCACAGCTTCGCCGACAGCAGCGATTGGGCGCGCTCCAGCGCAGAGGCCTGCGTGAAGTGCACGACGTAGATCGGCGCCTGATCGGCCCCCGCGAGCTCCTCCAGCAGCTCGTGCATCGGCTGGACCGACCAGGCATAGGTCAGCGGCACCGGCCGCTCGGCGTCGTCGATGACCACCGTCTCGCGCCCCGTTCTGCGGGTCAGGTCCTCGGCGATCCCGGTCACGTCACCGAGCGTCGCCGACATGAGCAAAAACTGCGCGTCGGGAAGCGTCAGCAGCGGCACCTGCCACGCCCAGCCGCGCTGGCCGTCGGCGTAGTAGTGGAACTCATCCATCACGACCTGACCGACGTCCGCGCCGGCGCCCTCGCGCAGCGCGATGTTCGCGAGGACCTCCGCCGTGCAGCAGATGATCGGCGCATCGGCGTTGACCGACGCGTCCCCGGTGAGCATCCCCACGTTCTCGGCCCCGAAGATCGTGCAGAGCGCGAAGAACTTCTCCGAGACGAGCGCCTTGATCGGCGCCGTGTAGAACGTGATGCTGCTGTTGGCCAGCGCCGCGAAATGCGCCGCCACCGCGACCATCGACTTCCCCGAGCCGGTCGGCGTGGCGAGCACGACGTTGTTGTCGCTGAAGAGCTCGATCGCCGCCTCCTCCTGGTGCGGATAGAGGCTCAGGCCCTGCCGCCGCGTCCAGTCGGTGAACGCGTCGTAGAGCGAATCCGTGCTGGTGTCGGCGGGAAGGGCATCGACCAGGCTCATGTGCCCGGCGCACGCTAGTGGTTGCGGGCATCCGGCTAGCATCCCGGCCTTGCCCCGGCTGCCCTTGCCAGACCGACCCGCTCGCCCGCGACGCCGGTGAGCGAGCGCGTGCAGCCGATCGTCGTCGTGCACGGCGGCGCCTCGGAGTGGTACGCGGGAACCGGCCTCGGCCGCGCCGCGTGCACGCGAGCCGCCCAGGCGGGCTGGGACGCCCTGGCCGCCGGCGGCAGCGCACTGGACGCCGTCATCGCCGCGGTGCGGGTAGTCGAAGACGACCCCGCGTGCAATGCCGGTACCGGGGCCGTGCTCACGAGCCGCGGCACCCTCGAACTCGACGCCTGCGTGATGGACGGCGCGTCGCTCGCGTCCGGAGCCGTGACGGTGCTGCCGCCGTTCCGCCACCCGATCGACGTCGCCCGCGCCGTGCTCGAGGACGGCCGCTATCACCTGCTCGCCGGAGACGGAGCCGCGGCGTTCGCCCGTGCGCGCGGCTTCGAGCCCTGCGATCCGCAGCTCATGATCACGCCGGACCGGCAGGCCGAGTTCGAGGGCCGCGGGCGCTTTGACCGCGGCAACACCGTCGGCGCCGTGGCGCTGGACGCCGACGGCCACCTCGCGGCGGCGACGAGTACCGGCGGGATGACCGGCACCGACCCGGGACGCGTCGGCGACGCACCGCTCGTCGGCGGCGGGACGTACGCCGACGAGCACGCCGCCTGCTCGTGCACGGGCGACGGCGAGGCGTTCGCGCGAGCGTGCGCGGCGTTCTGGACCGTCGAGAACGTCGCGGACGGCGCGCAGGCGGCGGCCGAGCGCTCCGTGGCACGCGTGCTGAAACGCTACGGCGGCTACGGCGGCCTCATCCTGCTCGACAGGGCCGGCGGCGTCGGCATCGCGCGGTCGGCGTCGGCGATGCCGCATGCGATCGCGCGCTCCGACGGGTCCGTGACCGACGGCGAGTAGCCGACCCCTGCCGGGCCCGCCTACCCGGTGCGGGTGCGGGCGAGTAGTGCCGATCAGGCCAGTTTCGGGCGTGACTTTTCCCCGGTTCGTCCCTGGTCGGCGGAGCCTCCCGCGAGGACGCTGACAGGCACGCTGAGCATCTTCGACGGTGCGCCGGCCCGCCCGCTGACGCCGCCCGGGAGGCATCCACATGACCGATCACCCCAGTGCCGCCGACCGCACCCGCGGCGATCTCCTCGAGCAGGCCCGTCCCCTGCCGGCGAGCGCGCCGGCAGCACGCGCCCGCACGTCCGTGTTCGGTCCCGGCACCGTCCTCACCGCGCGGCTGCCGCTCTCCGGGACGGGCGCGAACACGTCCGATCCGCACCTCTGCGACGCCATCACCGGCCCGATCATGGCGATCGCCGACGAGACCCCGGTGATCTGCAGCGCGGGCGTGGCGAGCCCCTGCGGGCTGGATCTGCTCGATGCCGCAGGCGTCCCCGTGAGCCGCGAGATCCGCACCTACCGCACGGCGGAGGACTTCCAGCGCCTCGTCGGCGCCGTGATCGGCAACGGCGAGCGGCTGCTGTGCCAGCACGTCCACGACGAGGACGACGTGCCGGCCGAGGCCTGCCTCGTGGCGCCGGCCCTGCTGCGCTATCTCAACAACAAGGGCAACCTCCCGGCGATCGTGGGCGCCGGCGGCGCGCCGCGGCGCTCGTCGATCGGCGCCGCGGACGTCGCGGCGCTCGGCGTCGGTGAGTCGTGGGTCCTGAAGGTCTGCTCGGACTCCTCCTCCGGCGGCGGATACGGCGTGTACGTCCACCAGGCGGGGACCACGATCGCGCGGCCGGGCTTCGTGCAGCCGGGCGCCGAGCTGATCGTCGAGGAGTACCTCGACCTCGTCGAGAACTGGTGCGTGCACTTCTGCGTCGAGGCGATCGGCGCGCCGCGGCTGCTCGGGGCGACGGAGCAGCTGATCTCCGCCACCGGCGCCTACGGCGGCAGCCGCGTCGGCGGCACCGTCCTGCCGCCGGCCGCGGCCGAGCTCTGCCAGGCCGTCGCCGAGCGCGCCCGCGAGCTGGGGTTCATCGGCTATTGCGGCATCGACACGGGGCTGACGTCCTCGGGCGAGCTGAAGGTGTTCGATCTCAACTTCCGGATCAACGCGAGCACCCCGCCGCTGCTGGTCCTCAACGCGATCGCCGCGAGCCGTGGGCCCGCGTGGGCCGGCCGCGGGCGCTGGCAGACCTACCGCCGCGACGGTTCGCTGCCCGGCCTCGTCAAGCGCCTGGACGCCGTCTACCCGGAGCGCGCGCTGGTCCCGATCGCCAGCTACGACCCCGCCTTCACCGCCAACGGGCGGGGGCCATCGCTCCTGTCGGCGCTCCTGATCGGCGACGACGAGCGGGACCTGCGGCGGCTGACCGAGCTGGCGCTCCCGCAGGACGTGGGCTGCTCGGCGGCACACCTCGGCAGCGGAGACACGGGTTGACAAACTTTGTGACGATCATTACGTTCTAGGGGTATTCCCGGGTTGCGGCAACCAGCTTCCAAGGGCTGGTTCCCGCCCGTGATCAAGAGCCTTCCGAGTTCGCTGGAACGGAGGCGGGCTCAAGACCTCGAAGGCCGCTCTGGTGGGCGGCCTTCGTCGTTCTCCCCTGACGGCGGTCGCCAGGCGGACGATACGATCGCCCGCCACGGCGACGACAAGGAGCGCAGGCAGAGCAATGGATGCCGGATTTCACGGGCTGTGGCCCACCCCCATCGGGCTGCACCGCCATCCCGACGCCGCCACGCTGAATCCCCTGCTCGTCAGCGCGTTCGCCGAGGGGCGGGCGGCGCAGGAGCAGGCGCGCGGCGTCGAGCCAGGGCCGTTCTTCGCCAGCGACGACGACCTTCTGCACCGCGTGAAGATCCCCGAGTGGCAGGACTTCGTCCGCTGGATCGTCGACTGCCTCGGCAAGACCGTCAAGCAGGCGAACTTCGAGGCCTGGGGCGGGCAGGAGCTCGAGCTGCGGGTCGGCATCGAGGGCATGTGGTTTCAGTGCAGCCGCGCGGGCGCGTTCCACGACGTGCACACGCACGGCAACTGCTCGTGGTCGTCGGCCTACATCGTGCAGGCCGACGCGCCGGCGCAGCGCACCGCGCACCCGGTCTACGGCGCGGCCAACGGCGTGACCCGCCTCTACGGCCCGTCGTTCAACGCCCTCGGCGGCGCCTTCGTCGACGTCGGCAACGCCTACCTCCAGCCGCCCCATCAGGACATCGAGCCGCTGCCCGGCCAGCTGCTGCTGTTCCCGTCCTGGCTTCCCCATCAGGCGATGCCCTACGACGGCGAGAAGGAGCGCGTCATCATCTCCTTCAACGCCAGCGTGCACTCGACGCAGGGCGACCAGCTGCACAGCTACAGCGCGCACTGACCGCGCCGCTGCGCGGCGCGCAGCCTCAGACGATGAAGGTGTTGCCCCCGCCGGCGAGCGGGTTGCGCAGGCGCTCGGCGTCGGCGCTGCGCCCGGCGGCGTCGTAGGCGGCGGCGAGGTTGTCGCGGCAGCCGCGCGCGTCGGGGTGATCGCGGCCGAGAACGCGCTCGAGGTCGTCGACGAGCGGCTCGTAGATCGCGATCGCGTCGCCGGTGCGCCCGGCGTCCTGGTACATGCTCGCGAGGTTGTTGCGGCTGCCGAGCGCGCTCGGATGGTCGGCGCCGAGGTTGCGCTCGAGGCCCGCGACCAGCGGCTCGAGCACGGCGATCGCGTCGTGCGAGCGCCCCGCGTCCTGGTAGGCGTTGGCGAGCTTGTTGCGGGTGTTGAGCGTGTCGGGGTGCTCGGCGCCGAGTACCCGCTCGCGGTCGGCGAGCAGCGCCTCGAGCAGCACGAGCGCGTCGCGCGGGCGGTCGGCGGTCTGGTAGGCGCCGGCGAGGCTGCCCCTGCTCGCGAGCGCATCGGGATGGTCGGCCCCGAGGACGCGCTCGATGTCGGCCAGCAGTGGCTCGAGGATCTTGATCGCGTCCTGGGTGCGCAGCGCGGCCTGATAGGCGTTGGCGAGGTTGTTGCGGGCGCCGAGCGCGTCGGGATGATCGGCGCCGAGCACCCGTTCGAGGTCGTCGCACAGCGGCTCGCAGATCGCGATCGCGTCCGCCGTGCGCCCGGCGGCATGGTAGGCGTTGGCGAGGTTGCCGCGGGTGCTCAGCGTGTTCGGGTCCTCCGCGCCGAGGATCCGCTCCCGGTCGGCGAGCAGCGGCTCGAGGATCGCGATCGCGTCCTCGGGGCGCGCCGCGGCCTGGGAGGCGCCGGCGAGGTTGTTGCGCGTGCGCAGCGTGCTGGGGTGCTCGGGACCCAGGATCCGCTCGAGGTCGGCGAGCAGCGGCTCGTAGATCGCGATCGCGTCCTGCGTGCGGCCGGCGTCGCGGTAGGCGTTGGCGAGGTTGCCGCGGGTGCTCAGCGTGTTGGGGTGCTCGGCCCCGAGGATCCGCTCGAAGCCCGCGAGCAGCGGCTCGAAGATGGCGATCGCGTCGTCGCTGCGCCCGGCGGCTGCGTAGGCGCTGGCGAGCAGCCCGCGGGTGGCGAAGGTGTCGGGGTGCTCGGAGCCGAAGAGCCGCTCGCGCGCGGCGAGCAGCGGCTCGTAGACGCCGATCGCGTCCTGCGTGCGCCCGGCGGCGTGGTAGGCGCCGGCGAGGTTGCCGCGCGTGAAGAGCGTGTTGGGGTGCTCGGCGCCGAGGACCTTCTCGAGGTCGGCGAGCAGCGGCTCGAACATCGCGATCGCGTCCTGCGTGCGGCCGGCCTCGCGGTAGGCCGTTGCGAGCTTGTTGCGCGTGAGGAGCGTGCTGGGATCCTCGGCGCCCAGCGCGCGCTCGTGATCGGCCACGAGCGGCTCGAGGATCATGATCGAGTCCTGCGCGCGCCCGGCCGGCCGGTCGCGTCCCGCATCGCGCTTGGTCATGGGCGAAACCCTACGCGAGCGGTCACGGCTCCCAGCGCCGACAACGGCTACTGCCGGCTGATCGGCAGGCGCACCGCGAAGGTCGTGCGCCCCGCCTCGGAGTCGACGCCGAGCGAGCCGTCGTGGCGGTCGACGACGATCCGCCGCGCGGTCGCCAGGCCCAGGCCGGTGCCGAGGCCGACGTCCTTCGTCGTGAAGAACGGGTCGAAGATCCGCTCGGCGACAGCGTCGGGGACCCCGGGGCCGTCGTCGGTGAACTCGACGATCGCGCAGTTGTCCTCGCGGCGCGTGCGGATCGTGATCGTGCCGGTGTCGCCGAGCGCGCCGATCGCGTTGTCGAGCAGGTTCGTCCAGACCTGGTTGAGCTCGGAGCCGCGGACCGTCATCCGCGGCAGGCTGCGGTCGTAGTCGCGCACGACCTCGATCGCCGTGTGCTTGAGCTTGTGCCCGAGCACCGTGAGCGTCGTCTCCAGGCCCTCGTGCAGGTCGACCTCGACGAGCCCGCCGCGGTCCATGTAGGCGTAGCTCTTGACGGCGCTGACGAGCGCGGAGATGCGGTCCGTCGATTCGCACAGCTCCTTGGACACGCGGCCGATCTGGATCGTCGCCGCGACCCAGTGCAGCGCCGCGGGCGTCGCCTTGCCGGCGTGCGCGGCGACACGCTCCAGCCAGACGTCGTCGACCGCCCCCGAGAGCGGCTCGACGAGCCGCCAGGGCTCCGGCACGTCCAGCGCCTCGAGGCGCTCGAGCAGCTCGTCCTCGGCGTCCGCCGCGTCGAGCGTGTCGAGCGCGGTCGCCGCAGCCGCCCGCGCGATCGCCTCCTGCTGGCAGTCGACGAGCACCTCGGCGTCGGCGCGCTCGATCCCGGACTTCACGAACTTCACGAGCGTCGACTGCACGATGGCGACCTCCTCGGAGAGCTGCGACGCCGCCCGGCGCGCGGCGGCCGCCGGGTTGTTCAGCTCGTGCGCGAGGCCCGCCGCCATCGTCCCCAGCGACGCGAGCCGCTCGCGGTTCTGCTCGATCCCGCCGAGGCGCTGCATGACGGGCGAGATCTGCCGGATCACCGTCTGGTGCACGGCCCGGTGGTTGAAGATGAGCCGCAGGAACTCCGGCGACGCGATGATCGCCAGGCGGCAGGCGGACTCGGCGACGATCCGCACCGGCAGCGGGTCACCGGTCAGCACGGAGATCGCGCCGATCCAGGTCGGCGCCACCTGGCGCCCGAGCGGCTCGGGATTGCCGCGGCTGGACAGCTGCGTGAAGGCCGTGCCCTCGAGCAGGAGGATGAGCCCCGGCACATGGTCCTGCTCCTCGACGATGAGCTCTCCCGCGGCCACCTCGCGCAGCTGCGTCGCGGCGACCCACTCCGCGAGCGCGTCGTCGTCGATGCCGTCGAACAGATCGACGCTGCGCAGCTCGGCGAGCGTGACCGCGACCAAGTGGTTTCGCCCTTCGTTCCTCGCAAGCTCGGAACTGCGGTCGACGTCGGTCATCGCCCTTCGTTCCTCGCAAGCCCGGAACTGCGGTCGACGTCAGTCATTCATGCCTCGACGAGGTACTGATGGATGAGCGAGACGGCCATCGAACCCTCCCCCACGGCGCTTGCGACGCGCTTGATCGAGCGCGCGCGCACGTCCCCGGCGACGAAGACGCCCGGGACGCTCGTCTCGAGCAGGAGCGGGTCGCGCTGGAGCGGCCAGCGGTCGGTGCGGGCATCGAGGCCCGCGAGGATGAAGCCGCGCTCGTCGCGCGCGACGACGCCCTCGAGCCAGTCGGTGTGCGGCACCGCGCCGATGAACACGAAGCACGCGTCGGCGTGCAGGTCGTACTCGCCGTCGTCGCTGCTGGAGACCCGCAGGCAGTGCAGCCGCCCGTGCTCCTCGTGGGCCGCGATCGCCGTGCTGCCGGTGCGCACCTCGACGTTGTCCAGCGCGGCGATCTGCTCGATGAGGTAGTGCGACATGGACTTCTGCAGCGACGAGCGGACGAGCATCGTGACGCGGCTGGCGTAGCCGCTGAAGTGCACCGCCGCCTGCCCGGCGGAGTTGGCCCCGCCGATGACGACCACGTGCTGCTCGGTGCAGGCCCGCGCCTCGGTCATCGCGGCGCCGTAGTAGACCCCGGTGCCCGTGAGCCCGGCGAACCCGGGCGCCTCCATCTGGCGATAGGACACCCCCGAGGCGATGATCACGCAGTTGCCGCTCAGCACGCCGCCGCCGCTGAGCTCGACGAACCGGCCCGCGCCCTCGACGCGCAGCCCGACCGCATCCTGGACGGTCAGCAGCTCGGCGCCCAGGCGCCGGGCCTGGTCGGTCGCGCGGCGGGCGAGGTCCGAGCCGCTCAGCCCCGCCGGGAAGCCGAGGTAGTTCTCGATGCGGCTGGACTGGCCCGCCTGGCCGCCGGGCGCCTCGCGCTCGACCATGATCGTCCGCAGTCCCTCCGACGCGCCGTAGACGGCGGCGCCGAGGCCCGCCGGGCCGCCGCCGACGACGATGAGGTCGTAGTGCTCCTGCGCGGGCTGGTTGGCGACGCCGAGCCGCTCGGCGAGCTCGAGCACCGTCGGGCGCTCGAGGATCGACCCGTCCTCCAGCAGCGCGACCGGCAGGCCCTCGGCGTCGACGCCCGCGATCCGCAGCAGCTCGCGCGCCTCGCCGTCGCGCTCGATGTCCAGCCAGCGTGCCGGCACGCGGTTGCGCGCGAGGAAGTCGCGCAGGTCGTGCGTGTCCTTCGAGAAGCGGTGCCCGACGATCCGCACGCCGCCGGCCTCGAGCGCGGCGCCCGACTCCCACGTCGTGAGCAGGTCCTCGACGACGGGAAAGAGCTGCTCCTCGGGCGGATCCCAGGGCTTGAGCAGGTAGTAGTCCAGCGCGACGTCGTTGATCGCCGAGATCGCGGCCTCGGTGTCGGCGTAGGCCGTCAGCAGGACGCGCTTGGCGTCCGGGACGAGCTTGCGCGCCTCGATGAGGTACGTCGTGCCGGGCATCACCGGCATGCGCTGGTCGGCGATGAGCATCGCGACCTGGTCGCCGCGCGCGCGCAGCTGGCGCAGGAGATCCAGGCCGTCCGGGCCGGAGCCCGCGCGCATGACGCGGAAGCGCTCGCCGAAGCCGCGGCGCAGGTCGCGCGCGACCGCGGCGAGGACCGCGGGCTCGTCGTCGACCGCGAGGATGACCGGGCGCCGCTCGCTCGCGGCCCGGTCGGGCTGCGTCGCGGGGGCCTCGTCGGCGGATGTCGTTGCCATCGTCCGGGAACGGTACGCGAGTGACACTGCGAGCGGCCGATCCCGGCGTCATGCTGCTGCGGTGAGGCACGGATCGGTCACCAGCACGCGGCGCCGTCTCGGCGGGGCGGCGCTCGGGCTGGGCGGCGTCGCGTTCGCCGTCATCCAGATCCTCGAGCAGACGATCGGCGCGTTCGACCCGCGGCCGATCGTCGCCGGGCTGATCGCGGTGACGATCGGGTTCGCGGGGCTCGCGCTCGAGCGCGGGCGCCATGTCGCCGCGACCAGCCGCGTCCTGCGCGGCCTGCTGCGCGTCTGGCCGCTGCGGCGCGTCGGCGACACCGACCCGCTCGCGCTCGGCGTCTTCCCGCCGGCGGATGCCGCGCGCGGTGCCGCGCTCGGCCCGTACGTCGCGCGCGACGCCGACCCCGCGGTGCGCGAGGCGCTGCTCGCGGGCGGCCTCGTCGTCGTCGTCGGGCCCGACCGCGCGGGCAAGTCGCGCACGGCGGCGGAGGTCGCGCGCGCCGGCCTCGGCGACCGCTTCGTCGTGCTGCCCGTCAGCGGCGGAGCGCTGGCCGCGCTGCTCGCCGACCCGTCGTTCACGCCGCCGCCCGACGCCGTCTGGTGGCTCGACGACCTCGAGCGCTTCTCCGGGCAGCTCGACGCGAGCGAGCTCGACGTCCTGCTCGACGGCCGGCGGGTCCTCGCGACCGTGCGCCCGCAGGCCTGGGCGCAACTGCTGCGAGCATCCGGCGACGACGGCGAGCGCGGCCGGCGCCTGGCCGCCGCGGCGCGGGTGATCACGGTGCCCGCCGCCGCGAGCCCGGCGGAGGCGCAGCGTGCGCGCGAGATCCATCCCGACCTCGACCTCGGCGCGGCCGCCGTCCTGGGCGAGGCGCTCGCGGCCCGCTGCGGGCCGGCGCCGGCCGCGCCCGCGCCGGGCGCGCCCGATCCCGGCCGCCGCGAGCTCGAGCCCGGGCGCGACCGGGCACTGATCCTCGGGCTCGCCGCAACGGTCGCGTCGGCGGTCGTGCTCGGGCTCGTCATCCGCATCGGCGGCTGGGCCGTCGAGCCGCCCCCGCCGATCAGCGCCCAGCTCGACGCGATCCGCCAGGCCGCCCAGCGCGCGGGCGACCTCGTCCTGCTCGCGCGCGAGGTGGCGCTGCACGGGACCGACGCGCGCTCGCACCTGTTCGTCCTGACGCCGAGGGAGACCGGCTCCGGAGAGCTGCGGATCTACGACGAGCGCGGCGGCCTGCTGCGACTCGGCCTCGGCTTTCGCCCGAAGACGCGGGGCGGCGGCGGGAGCTTCGCGATCGCCCCGCCGCAGGAGCTGCGGCGCGGCGACTGGGACTACTCCGTCGCCCCCCCGGTCGAGGCCGACCTCGACGGCGACGGCCGCTCGGAGCTCGTCGCGACCTACGGCCTGACGACCAGCAACGGGCCGATCGCGGTGCCGGTCGTCGTCGGCTGGGACGACGAGTCCCAGCGCTACGCGATCTCGCCGCTGCTGCCAGGCGACCAGCCCGTGCGCGCGGGGGTCCCGCCCGGCGCCGCCGTCGACCCGTACTTCACCGGCGCCTACGTGCTCACCGACCCCCGCACCGGCGCGCGCCTGCGCGCCGGCGCGGCGGTGGCATACCGGGTCGTGGCCGGCGGGCGCGTCGTGGTCGCGCGCACGGTCGACGCCCCCGGCGCGCCGCGGCTCGCGATCACGGTCTACGCGATCAGCATGAGCCGCGGGAGGGCGGCGGCGACGCTGGCCTGCGGCGGTGGCGAGGACGGCATCGTGCGCCTGGTGGCGCGGGGTCGACGCAGCGCCGACCAGGTACTCGACCAGGTCGGAAGCCGCTTCGCGCGCGAAGCCGTCGGGGGCGCGCCCCCCGACGGCTCCTCGTGCGTCATCTGACGCCCGTCGGCTACGCCTCCCCCTTCTTCGCCGGCACGAGCATCCCGAACACGCCGTAGAGCACGACGAGCAGCCCTACCACCATGAGCAGCGGCGGGAAGTACGTGACCGGCGGCCACGTGTTCGCGAGCTTGTCGAAGTGCGCGCGCTGTCGCGGCAGCACCGGGATGACGTCCTCGCGGAAGTAGTCGTCCAGCGCCGTCGCCGTCGTCACGGGCGTCCCGTTGAAGCGCGTGAGCCGCTCCGTGCCCGGGATGGCGTTCCAGCCGCTCGTCACCGGGGTCACGCTGTTGAGCGTCTGGGCGAGCGCGGGCGCGCTGGACGTGAGCGTCGCCTGCAGCTCGTCCTTGGACACCCGCAGCGTCGTCGCGAGGACGTCCAGCAGATGGGAGATCTCCGCCGAGACCGCCTCCAGCGGGATCGCCTGCAGGACCGCCGTCGTCTTGGGCGCGTTCTTCTCCAGCGCCGCCAGGACCTGCGCCGAGGACAGGCCGGCCTTGTCGGCGACGAACTTCACGAGCTTGGGAACCTCGTCGGAGCCGCCGCCCTTGGCGGTCATGAGCGGATCGCTGAACAGGATGATCTGGTGGACCATCGCGATGCCCGCGGCGTCGCCCGCGGTGCGCTCCTTCGCGAACGCGGGCTTGAGGTTGCCGATGACCTTGTCGGCCGCATCCAGGCGCGGGTAGTACGACAGCCCGACGACGAGCCCGAGGATGACGACGCCCACGAGGACGACGACTCCCCAGGCGGCCTTGCCGGGCGGGCCGGACTTCGCGCGCGCCGCCATGAGCAGGCCGAACGCGAGCACGACGGCGCCGACGACGAGCAGCAGCCACGGGATGTAGCCGACGCCGCCCTTGTCGGCGACCTTCTGGAAGTCGGCCCTGTTGGCCTCGACCGCCGCGACGAGGTCCTTGCTGAAGTAGTCGCGCAGCTCGGGGACGCTCTTGACCGGCGTCGTGCCGTCAAAGCGCGTCATGCCGTTCAGCCCGGGGACGTCCTGCCAGCCGTTCGTCACGTTCGGCGCTGCCAGGAGCGTCTGCCACAGCCGCGGGAAGCTCTGCTTCAGGGCCCCCTGCACGTCGTCCTCGGACAGCTTGAGCGTCTTCGCGAGGAAGGTGATCAGCCCCGGCCGTTCGGCGGTGACGCCGGAGAGCGGCAGCGCCTGCAGCAGCGCCGTCGTGTGCGGGGCCTCCTTCTTCAGGACGGCGAGGATCTGCCCTGACGTCAGGCCCGTCTTCTTGCTCACGACGCCGATCAGCGGGCCGAACTCGCCCGCGCCGCCGCCCTGCGGCGTGACGAGCGGATCGGCGGTGTCGACGAGCTTGGAGATGAAGTCGATGCCGACGCGATCACCGGCCACCCGGGCATCGGTGAGCGCGGGGTTGGCGTCGTCGATGAGCTTCTGCGCCCCGGTGAGCCGGGGGATGAGCTGGAGCGCGAGCACCAGCACGACGACGACCGCGCCGACCAGCGCGACGACGAGCCACGCACGCGAAGCGGCGTTCGACAGTAGGCCCTTCATCTCCACACTCCCCTTGCAGAGTGGCGGCGGAACTACCCGATCCCGTGATCCCGACACCGCCGCCGTTTGGCCGACCATACGGCGGCCCTGCGCCCGCGACAACGAGTGTTACCGCCCTCCCGCGCGCCCTCACGGCGTGCTGCTGAAGACCACCTTCCCGCCGGCGATCGTCGTCGCGACGAGCGGGACGCCCGGCCGGTACACGAGGTGCGCGTAGGACGGCGCCGCGAGCACGACCGCGTCGGCGCGCGCGCCCGGCGCGAGGTGGCCGATGTCGCCGCGCCGCAGCGCGCGCGCGCCGCCGAGCGTCGCGGCGGTGAGCGCCTCCTCGGCGGTCATGCGCATGTCGCGCACGGCGAGCGCGACGCAGAACGCCATCGCGGTCGTGTAGCTCGAGCCGGGATTGCAGTTCGTCGCGATCGCGACGCGCACGCCCGCGTCGATCGCGCGCCGCGCGTCGGGGTACGGCTGGCGGGTGCAGAAGTCGGTCGCGGGCAGGAACGTCGCGACGGTGTCGCTGCCGGCGAGCGCCTCGACGTCGGCGTCGGTGAGGAACGTGCAGTGATCCGCCGATGCCGCCCCGAGCTCGACGCCGAGCCGGACGCCCGGGCCCGCGCCAAGCTGGTTGGCGTGGATGCGCAGCCCGAGCCCCGCCGCCCGGCCGGCCTCGAGCACCGCCCGCGACTGGTCGGCGTCGAAGGCGCCCTCCTCGCAGAAGACGTCGATCCAGCGCGCGTGCGGCGCGCATGCGTCGAGCATCGCGCCGCAGACGAGCGCGACGTAGTCGTCGGCGCGGCCGGCGAACTCGTGCGGGACGACGTGCGCGCCGAGGAACGTCACGTCGTCGGTCAGCGCGCCCGCCACCTCGCACAGGCGTGCCTCGCCATCGACGTCGAGCGCGTAGCCCGACTTGACCTCGACGTGCGTGATCCCGGCGCGCAGCGCCTCGCGCCGACGCTCGCCGGCGAGGGAGCGCAACCGATCGGCGCTCGCCGCGCGCGTCGCCTCGACGGTCACGCGGATCCCGCCCGCGGCGTATGGCGCGCCGGCCATGCGGGCCGCGAACTCGTCCCCGCGCTCGCCGGCGAAGACGAGGTGCGTGTGGCTGTCGACGAAGCCCGGGATGACGCAGCGCCCGCCGGCGTCGATGCGCTCGTCGGCGGCGGCGCGGCCGGCACGCTCGACGGCGAGGACGCGCTCGCCCTCGAGCACGAGCGCCGCGTCGCGGACCGTCCCGAGCTCCGCGTCGTTCGTCACGAGCAGGCCGATGTTGTCGATCGCGAGCGTGCTCATCGCGCAGGTGCCAGCGCCGCGCGCAGCTCGGCGGCGACGTCGATCGCGACGTGCGCGCCGTCGCGCACGACGCGGCGCCCGCCGACGATGACGTCGCGCACGTCGGCGGCCGTCGCACAGAAGACGGCGCCTGCCGCAGGCACGCCCGCCAGCCGCACGGAGTCCAGCGCGATCGTCGTGAGGTCGGCGAGCGCGCCCGCCGCTATCCGCCCGCCGCCGGGCAGGCCGAGGCTCGCGTAGCCGCCGCGCGACGCGGCGCCCAGGAGCGCGGCCGCGGTGTGACGCCCGCGCTCGCCGCTTGCGAGGCGCTCGTCCAGCTCGACCGCGCGCGCCTCCTCGAGGAGGTCGATGACGGCGTGCGAGTCGCTGCCGAGCGCCAGGCGCGCGCCCGCGTCGGCGAGCGCGCGCGCCGGCCCGATGCCGTCGGCGAGATCGCGCTCGGTCGTCGGGCACAGACAGACGGTCGCGCCCGCCCCGCCGAGCAGCGCGATGTCCGCGGGCGTGACGTGCGTCGCGTGGATCGCCGTGAAGCGCGCGCCCAGCGCGCCGGCGTCGGCCAGCAGCGCCGTCGGCGTGACGCCGTGCGCCGCCAGCGCCTCCGCGTTCTCGGCCGGCTGCTCGGAGACGTGCGCGTGCAGCGGCGCGCCGCGCGCCGCCGCCCACGCGGCGACGACCCGCGCGCCCTCGGGATCGACGGCGCGGACGCTGTGGATCGCCGCCCCCGCCCCCTCGACCTGCGCGACCCGCGCCGCCCAGGCGTCGGCGCTGTCGTCGCGGAAGCGCGGGCTGCCGCCGCGCAGGTAGCAGGCGTCGAGCAGCACGATCCGGATCCCCGCCTCGGCGGCCGCGGCGAGCAGCGCGCGGCTCATCTCGTTCGGATCGGCGTACCGGACGCCGCCGGGGCCGTGGTGCAGGTAGTGGAACTCCCCCACGAGCGTCACCCCGGCGAGTGCCATCTCGGCGTACGTCGCGCGCGCGAGGCGCAGGTACGCGTCGGGGTCGATCGTCTCGGCGAGCGCGAGCATCTCCGCGCGCCAGGTCCAGAACGAGCCGGGCCCCTGCGCGCGCCCGCGCAGCGCGCGCTGGAAGGCATGCGAGTGGGCGTTTGCGAGGCCGGGGAGCGTCAGGCCGGTGAGCCGCTCGGCGTCGCCCGGCGCGGCGCCGGCCTGCACGGAGGCGATGCGCTCGCCTTCGACGTCGATGCGCACGCCGCCCGCGGGCCCGGCCTGCCCGTCGAGCCAGGCCAGCTCGCACCACAGCGCCGTCATGACCCGACGCGCGCGACGAGCGCTCGCGCGCGGGCCTCGAAGGCGACGCGGTCGTGACGCTCGAAGTGCTCCCACGTCGTCAGCGTGGCCGGATCGGCGACGCGGTCGAGGAAGAGGACGCCGTCGAGGTGGTCGACCTCGTGCTGGAACGTCCCCGCCGTCAGGCCGCGGCGCACGACGTCGTGCCCGGCGCCGTGGCGGTCGCGGTAGCGCAGACGCACGTTGACGCTGCGCGACACGACGCCGCGCACGTCCGGCACCGACAGGCAGCCCTCGTTGATCGCGAACCGCTCTTCGTCGCATGGCTCGATCACGGGGTTGACGATCGCCGTCAGCCGGATCGGCGGCTTGTACGGATAGCGCGCGTTGGTCCCCGCGACCTCGACGACGGCGATCCGCAGGAGCTCCCCCACCTGATTGGCGGCCAGCCCGGCGCCCGAGGCCGCGCGCATCGTCTCGATCATGTCGTCGATCAGCCCCTGCACCTGCGGCGTGGCGAGCTCCGCGGCCGTCACCTCGCGCGCGGGCTCGCGCAGGACCGGGTCGCCGACCGTGACGATCGCGCGCCGCACTACTCCTCCCCCATCGGGATCCGCACGCCGCGCTCCCCGGCGACCTCGATCGCCCGCTCGTAGCCGGCGTCGGCGTGGCGCATGACGCCGGTGCCGGGGTCGGCCGTCAGGACGCGCGCGAGCTTCTCGGCGGCCAGCGGCGTCCCGTCGGCGACGCAGACCATCCCGGCGTGGATCGAGCGTCCGATGCCGACGCCGCCGCCGTGGTGGATCGATACCCACGAGGCGCCGCTGGCGGTGTTGACGAGCGCGTTGAGCAGCGGCCAGTCGGCGATCGCGTCGGACTCGTCGGCCATCGCCTCGGTCTCGCGGTAGGGCGAGGCGACGGAGCCCGCGTCGAGGTGGTCGCGGCCGATGACGATCGGCGCCCGCAGCTCGCCGGAGGCGACCATCGCGTTGAGGCGCAGGCCGAGGCGCGCGCGCTCGCCGTAGCCCAGCCAGCAGATCCGCGCCGGCAGGCCCTGGAAGGCGATCCGCTCGCCGGCGTGCGCGATCCAGCGCGCGAGCGCCTCGTCCTCGGGGAACTCCTCGAGCACCGCGCGATCGGTCGCGGCGATGTCGGCCGGATCGCCCGACAGCGCGACCCAGCGAAACGGCCCCCTGCCCTCGCAGAAGAGCGGGCGCACGTAGGCCGGGACGAAGCCCGGGTAGGCGAACGCGCGCTCGAAGCCGCCGAGCAGCGCCTCCGCGCGCAGGCTGTTGCCGTAGTCGAAGACCTCGGCGCCGGCGTCGAGGAAGCCGACCATCGCGGCGCAGTGCGCGGCGATCGCCGCCCGCGAGCGGCGGACGTACTCGCCGGGGTCGGCGGCGCGCAGCGCGTCGGCCTCGGCGAGGGTCATGCGGTCCGGGACGTAGCCGACGAGCGGGTCGTGGGCGCTCGTCTGGTCGGTGACGATGTCGGCGGGAAAGCCCACCCGCAGCAGGCGCGGGAGCGCGTCGGCGGCGTTCGCGCACAGCCCGATGCTCACGGCGCGGCGCGCGTCGCGGGCGGCGGTCGCGCGCGCGACCGCGTCCTCGAGCGAGTCGGCGACCTCGTCGAGGTAGCGCGTCCGCCGCCGGCGCTCGATGCGCTCGCGATCAACCTCGATGCAGAGCGCGACGCCGCCGTTCATCGTCACCGCCAGCGGCTGCGCGCCGCCCATCCCGCCAAGGCCGGCGGTCAGCGTGATCGTCCCGGCGAGCGAGCCGCCGTAGCGGCGGCGCGCGATCTCCGCAAAGCACTCGTACGTCCCCTGCACGATGCCCTGGCTGCCGATGTAGATCCACGAGCCGGCGGTCATCTGGCCGTACATCGTCAGCCCGAGCGCCTCCAGGCGCCGGAACTCGTCCCAGGTCGCCCACTCGGGCACGAGGTTGGAGTTCGCCAGCAGCACGCGCGGCGCCCACTCGTGCGTGCGAAAGACGCCGACCGGCTTGCCGGACTGGACGAGCAGCGTCTCGTCGCCGGCGAGCGTGCGCAGCGTGCGCACGAGCGCGTCGAACGCCGCCCACGAGCGCGCGGCGCGGCCGGTGCCGCCGTAGACGACGAGGTCGTCGGGGCGCTCGGCGACGTCGGGGTCGAGATTGTTGTGGAGCATCCGCAGAGCCGCCTCCTGCGGCCAGCCGCGGCAGGACAGCTCGCTGCCGCGCGGAGAGCGCACGCGGCGCGCGCCGGCGGAGCTCACACGAGCTCCCCGGCGGCGCCCTGCACGGCGAGCAGCAGCGCATCGCCGTTGACGAGCCGCTCGGCCGCGGCGAGCTCGGGCGCCAGCCGGCGGTCCGGGCCGGCCCCGGGGACGCCGGCCGCGCGGACGGCCCGCAGCGCCGCCCCCGTCCCCGCGGCGGGGCGCAGCGGCGCGCGCAGCTCCAGGCCGCGCGCCGCGCAGACGAGCTCGACCGCGAGGATCCGCGCGAGGTTCGCCACCGCGAGGCGCAGCTTGCGCGCGGCCGCCCAGCCCATCGAGACGTGGTCCTCCTGCATGGCGCTCGTCGGCAGCGACCCGACGCTCGCGGGCGCTGCCAGCCGACGGTTGTCGGCGACCATCGCCGCCTGCGTGTACTGCGCCAGCATGAGGCCCGAGTTCACGCCGGCGTCGGGCGCCAGGAACGGCGGCAGGCCGCTGGAGCGCGTGGCGTCCAGCAGGCGATCCGTGCGCCGCTCGGCGATCGCGCCGACCTCGGCGATCGCGATCGCGAGCGCGTCGCAGGCGAAGGCGAGCGGTGCGCCGTGGAAGTTGCCGCAGGACTCGACGCGCCCGTCGGGCAGGACCATCGGGTTGTCGATCGCGGAGCGCAGCTCGGCGCCGGCGACGCCGTCGGCGTAGGCCAGGACGTCGCGTGCCGCGCCGGTGACCTGCGGGGCGCAGCGCAGCGAGTACGCGTCCTGCACCCGATCGTCGCCGTGGCGGTGGCTGGCGACGATCTCCGAGCCGGCCAGCAGCGCGCGCAGGTTCGCGGCGGCGAGCTGCTGGCCGGGCTGCGGGCGCAGGGCCACGAGGTCGGCGGCGAACGCGCGGTCGGTGCCGAGCAGCGCCTCGACCGCCATCGCGCCGGACACGTCGGCGCTGCGCAGCAGCCGCCACAGGTCGTGCGTGGCGAGGACGAGCATGCCGAGCATCCCGTCGGTGCCGTTGGTCAGCGCGAGTCCCTCCTTCGCGACGAGCGTCAGCGGCTCGATGCCGGCAGCCGCGAGTGCCGCGGCCGCGCTCGAGCACCTGCCGTCCGCGAGCTCCACCTCGCCCTCGCCGATGAGCGCCAGCGCGCAGTGCGCGAGCGGCGCGAGGTCGCCGCTGGCCCCGAGCGACCCGTGCTCGGGCACGACCGGCGTGAGCCCGGCGTTCAGCAGCGCGGCGATACGCTCGGCGACGACGGGGCGCGCGCCGGAGCAGCCCATCGCGAGCGTCCGCGCGCGCAGGACCATCATCGCCCGCACGACCTCGCGCTCGACCGGCGGTCCCATCCCCGCGGCGTGCGAGCGCACGAGCGCGCGCTGCAGCTCCTCGCGCCGCGCCGCCGGGATGACGATGTTCGCCAGCGAGCCGAAGCCCGTCGACACGCCATAGGCGGGCTCGGAAGCGCCGAGCGCCCGCTGCACGGCGCCGGCCCCGGCCTCCATCAGGGCTCGGGCGGCGTCGCCGAGGCACACCGCGGCACCGTCGCGCGCGACCGCCACCACGTCGGTGACCGCCAAACCGGTGCCGGTCAGCTCGACTGGGCCCACGCGCCCACGATATCGGCGTGGCCGAGCGATGCCGGGCCGCGGTCAGAGAATCCGCACCGGGGTGCCGACGGGCATGAGTCGCCGCAGGCGGGTGATCGCGGCGTTGGGGACGCGGATGCAGCCGTGCGACGGCCGGCCCGGGATGAGCTGCGGCTGATCGGTGCCGTGGATGCCGATGACCCCGCCGCCGGGCCAGTCGCTGAGGACGGAATAGGCCCCGGTCCCGAACGCCCAGGGTCCGTAGGCGGGATCGCGGCGGAGCACGCGGATCCGGCTGCGGATCCAGAACCGCCCGGCGGGCGTCGGCGTCGCCGCCGCGCCGACGCCGACCGGGGACGACCAGACGCGCCGGCCGTCGCGGTAGAGCGTCGCGCGCTGCGTCGCGCGGTTGACGCGCAGCATCGTGCGCACGGCCCGCAGCTGCCCGAGCGCCTCGCGCGGGACCCAGCCGGTGCGGCCGTTGGGACGCATCGGGAGGCGGATGCGCAGCCAGGTCCGCCCGCTCGCATCGACATGGCTCTCCAGCACCGGATAGACCTCGAACGGCCCGTCCTCGGTGAGGTAGTGCAGGATCGCCACCCGCGGCGCCCCCCGCGTGGGACGCGCGCGGACCGGCGCGCGGTCGACGGCGCCGGCATAGCGCGTGATGCGGACCTCGTCGGAGAGCAGTTCGTCGCCGAGCGGTGCGACGGCGGTGAGCGGGCGCACCGTCCGCTGCGCCGTCCCGGCGACGAGCGGCGCCGCCGCCCCCGCCGCCGCGGTCCAGCCGGCGGCGACGACGCACGTCAGCGCCAGCCCACAGCGCACGGGGCGCATCGCCTCAGCCCGTGAACCGCGGAGCGCGCGGGGTGACGCTTGCGCGCCGGTAGATCAGCCGCCGGGTGACCGCCCGGGTGTGGCTCTTCGGCTTGAACGTCACGCGCGCCGTGACCCGGTGGACCTTGTGGCTCTGGCCGCGCGGGTTGATCGTGATCTTGAAGCGCCTGCGCCCCGGCCTCGCCTTGACGGTGGCCACGTGGCGGTTGTCGACGGTGAAGAGGACCTTCGCGATCTGGTCGCCGGTCACGAAGACGTCGAACGGGCCCGTGACCGGCGCCGTCGGGCCACCGAGCGAGGCGTCCCCGGCGGCCGACCCGGCGGGCGACCCCGGCCCGGCCGTCGCGGTCGGTGTCGACGAGATCGACACCGGACCGGTGGACGCGGGTGTCGGCGCTGACGCACTGACGCCCGGGGCCGGGGCCGGAGCGCCCTGTGTCGGCCCGGGTGCGCCGGGGGTCGGCGCGGGCGTCCCGGGTGTCGGTGTCGGAGTCGGCGTCCCGCCACCGCCGGCGGTCGTCGTGGAGCACGCCGACCGGGTGATCGTGTTCGTGTCGAGGTTGACCGCCTTGGAGCGTCGCGTGAGGACGCGCCCCTCGACGGTCGCCCCCGTGCCGAGGACGCTCGCGCCGAGGGACATCGTCGTGCCCTTGAACGCGCTTGCGGTACCGAGGGTGACGCCCTGCGTCGCGTCGGAGAGCTGCCAGTAGATGTTGCAGGCGCTCGGCGCGACGCCGCCGTTGACGATATGGACCGAGCCGCTCGTCCCGACCGCGGTGCGCAGATCGGTGCCCTGGAAGATGAAGACGGCGTTCGGGTCGCCCTGGAAGTCGAGCGTGAGGCCCGTGTTGATCTGCAGTGCGCCGTGCGAGGTGGACTGGTAGACGCCCGGAAGCAGCGGATGGGCCGGCGTGCCCGCGAGCGAGAGGTCGACCGCGACCGTGTTGGTCACGGCCTGCCCGGCGGCGTTGGCGTATGCGATGTCGAGGTCGTCCTGCGCTGTCGCGGCGACGCTTCCCGTACCGATGTACTGGGCGCCCGCGGTCTGCACGACCTGGTCGGCGCCGGGGGCGAAGCCGGTGGTCGCGATGCCCGTGCAGCAGAGCCCGATGTCGCCGGAGATGACGCTGGTGCCGGTGTTCGTGATCGTCGAGCCGGCGAGCAGCGCGAACGAGTCCGCCGTGCCCAGCGGGACGGGCGAGGCCGCGAGCGCGCTGCCCGCAAGCGCCGGGCTCATCATGAGCGCGAGGGCGAGAGCGGGGGCGGCGGTCCTGGCGCGGCGTGGGTTCACAGCAGACATGCACGACCTCCGTCGGATGCGGGCCTCTCCTCGTCACGACGCGGTTGCCGCTGTTCAGAGAAATGCTGCCCGGGGGTTCGCCCAATCATCGACCGCCGGAGCCCGTAGCCGTCTACCCAGGGGTGGGTAACTGAGCGAAAGCTGCGCGTGCGCTGCGCCGTCGTGCCGCAAACCGGTGCGATAGCGCACACGGGCGCCTCACGGCGACAGAAGCCGGTTAACGTGCACCCACGGGGCAAGACGGGCCGGACGGCGACCCATCGCGGTGAGAGGCAATGGCGAGGTCGACAGAAGACGAACGTGATCCGGCGCCGCGTCCTGACGACATGCGGATGCAGCGCCTGTGGGCCTGGGGCGAGCAGATCGCTCAGACGGGGTGCTGGGAATACGTCCCGGCGGAGCAGCGACTGCTCTGGTCAGACAACCTCTATCGCATCTTCGGCGTGGAGCCCGGGGGTGTCCAGCCGTCCGTCGAGCACGTCCTGGCACATACGCACCCCGACGATCGCCGCCGCGTCGAGCCGATCGTGCGCGGCCTGGTCGAGCGCGGCGATACGAGGACGGTGGACTACCGGATCACGCGGCCGGACGGCGACCGCCGCCACCTGCGCAGCCGGCTCGCGATCATCGAGGAACGCGACGGGCGGCCGCACCGCTTCGTCGGCGTCGTCCAGGATCTCACCGACGACACGCACGCCGAGCGCGAGATAGCGACACATGTCGCGGTCGCCGAGGCGCTCGTCGCCTGGGAGGCGCTCGAGCCCGGTGCGCACGGGCTGCTCGCACGACTCGCCGCGGCGCTCGACTGCATCGAGGGCGTCTTCTGGGTGCCGCGCGACCACATCCTCGTCGCGCGGGCGATCTGGCGCGGAGGCGAAGACGCGCCCGGGCTCGCCGCGGCCACGTTTCCCGCGCCGCTCCAGCGTCCGAGCGGCCTGCCGGGCCGCGCCTGGGAGGCGCGCAAGCCCCTGAGCTGGGCGCTCGGTGATGCCCTGACCGCGACGCCGCCCGAATCCGCGGCCCGCGGCGCGGAACTGCGCGGGGCCGTCGCGATCCCCGCCCTCATGGGAGACGAGGTGCTTGCGGTCATCGAGCTCAAGACCGACCGCGAGTTCAGGATCGGCGAGCGGCTCATGCGGTCGCTGTACGGGATCGCGCACGAGCTCGGACTCTTTCTCGCGCGGCGCGGCGGCGAACTCGGCGCGCCGCTGCTCACGCCGCGCGAGATCGAGGTCCTGCAACTGGCTGCCGAGGGGCTGTCGGCCCCGCGGATCGCCGCCCGGCTGGGCGTCAGCCCATCCACCGCCCGGACACATCTGGAGAACGTCTACGTCAAGCTCGAGATCTCCGACAGGTCATCCGCGGTTGCCACCGCCCTGCGGCTCGGGCTCATCGACTGACGTGACGTTTCTCCGAAAAGATCCGCCATATGACCGATAGGCGCGGCGCCCGGTCTGTGACGATAATAAGGGTGTGCCATCGTATGACACGATCGGGGTCCTCGCGTTCAGCACCGGCCCCGGCCGGACGCGGTGCTGAACGCGGCGTTGCCGGCTGCTCGCCCTGCCCCCCACCCCACGCGAGACCCGGGAGGCGAACCATGCGCCCGCAGCACATCCTGCTGGTCGATGACGAGGACGACATCCGCGAGGTCGCGGCACTCAGCCTCGAGACGGTCGGCGGCTGGCGCGTGACGACTGCGAGCGACGGCGCCAGCGCGATCGCGATGGCCAAGGCCGAGCCCCCCGACGCGATCCTCCTGGACGTGATGATGCCCGACGTCGACGGCCCGGCGACGTTCGTGCGCCTGCAGCAGGACCCGCAGACGCGCGACATCCCGGTGATCCTCCTGACGGCCAGGGCGCAGGGCGCCGATCGCCGTCGTTTCGCGGAGCTCGGCGTCGCCGGCACGCTGACGAAGCCCTTCGACCCGATAACGCTGACCGACCAGATCGCCGCGATCCTCACGTCACGTGGACTCGCATGAGCGAGCTGTCGCGCAGCCTCGAGAAGATCTTCCTCGAGCACGAGGACGACTTCGGCGAGTGACCCGGCGCGACCCCTTCTCCGGGCGCTGTCCCGCCGCCGCGACGACGGAGATCGTCGTCGTCGAGGACCATCCACCCGTGCGCCAGGGCCTCGAGCTGCTGTTGCCGCGTCACGGCTTCCGGGTGACCGGCTCGGCCGGCAGCGCCGCGGAGGGCGGGCGCATGATCCGGGCTCGCGCGCCGGACGTCGCGCTCCTCGACATCGATCTCGGTGACGCCAGCGGCACCGATCTGGCCAAGGACCTGCTCGACGAGGGATCGGCGACGGCGTTCGTGCTGTACACCGGCTCGATCGACAACGTCCTCATCGACGAGGCCGTCGCGTCCGGTGCCTGCGGCCTGGTGCTGAAGTCGTCCCCGATCGAGCATCTCGCCGACGCCATTCGCGCCGCGGCCGCCGGCCGCGATTACGTCGACCGGCTCGTCGCGCAGCTTCCGGGGCGGTCCGGCGACCGCGGCGCCCACAGGATCTCCAAGCGCGAGGCGGAGATCCTCGGGATGCTCTCGCAGGGCGGCTCGACCGGGGGCGTCGCGCGGGAGCTGTTCCTCTCGCCCGAGACCGTCCAGACGCACGTGCGCAACGCGACGCGCAAGCTCGGCGCGCGGGGACGGCTGCACGCCGTCATCGTCGCGCTCGTGCACGGCGAGATCGACCTGCCGGCCATCGCGCGCTGAGCTGCTGCGCTACAGCTCGACGTGCCCCGAGACGCAGGTCACGGTCCCGCCGCCGACCCAGATGTTGCCGTCCGGGTCGCGCGTGACGTGGACGCGGCCGGCCCGCCCCAGGGCCGTTCCCTGGCGCGCGACGTACGGCGCGGTCGCGCGGCCCGTGTCCAGCAGCCACGGAGCGAGCGACGCGTTGAGGCTCCCGGTCACGGGGTCCTCGACCATCGTTCCGTCCTTCGGAAAGAACGCCCGCACCTCGAATGCCTCGGCGGCGCCCGCCGGCCGGGGCCCGACGATGCCGATGTCGAGCTCGGCGAACGACGGCCGCAGGGCGAGCACGGCGTCGGCGTCGGCCAGCAGCACGGCGACCCAGCCGGGCCCGTTGTCGGCCCACTGCGCGTCGACGATCTCCGTGCGCGCGATGCCGAGCACCGCGGCGATGCGACCGACGAGCGCGGGCTCGACCGGTCCCGCCCGCAGGAGCTCGGGTGCCGCGAACGCCAGCCCGGCGTCCGTGCGCCGGATCGGCACGAGCCCGGCGGCGCATTGCTGGACGACCCCGTCCTGGCGCTCATGGCCGGTCGCGGCGAGCCAGGCGTGGCAGGTGCCGAGCGTCGGGTGGCCGGCGAACGGCAGCTCCTGCGTCGGCGTGAAGATCCGCACGAGGTAGTCGGCGTTGACGACCGTCGGCTCCAGGACGAAGGTCGTCTCGGAGAGGTTCGTCCAGCTCGCGAACTGCTGCATCTCCTCGGTGCTCAGGCCGAAGCCGTCGAGGACGACCGCGACGGGGTTGCCGCGATAGGAGGTCGTCGTGAACACGTCGACCTGGGCGAACGGGCGTTGCACGCTCGCGAGTCTCTCAGCCGAACGCGCGGAGCAGGACGGCCGGCCCACGGCCCGCGGTCTGGACGCGCAGACGCCGAGCCGGGCGGCGAGCGCCGGCGCGACCGCACGACAGCTGGTCATCCGGCGCGCCACGAGACGTCCCAGCGCCGCGTGACGTCGGCGTCACGGCGTAGGCTCATGGCCATGCGCCTCTCCGATCGGACCCTGCGCGCCACGGTCGCCGCGGTGCTCGCCGCGACCGCGCTCGCCGGGTGCGGCGGCTCGTCGTCCGACACGGCCACGGCCACCACGACGACGGCGACGACCGCGAACGGGAAGCCGACGACGCTCACCGGCTCGCAGACCGCCGACCTCACCGCCGCGCGTCAGTCCATCGTCAACGCGGCCTCGGGCTTTCTCGTCACGATCAACCGCTGTCCCGCCCTGAAGGACCGCAAGGCGTGCGTGCGCCGGGCGGTCAAGCGTGCCGATCCGGTGATCAGGAAGTCGCGTGACACCATCGCGGCGCTGGCGGCGAGCGTCGGCGGCGACTGCGCGGCCCAGATCGGCGACGTGCGCTCGAAGATCACCGACGTCACCGACACGCTGGGCCCGATGGCCGAGTCGACCTCGACGGGGAACCTGCGCAACGCCCAGCGTCTCGGCAGCGAGGCACAGGTCAGCCTGCGCGCCTTCGCGACGTCGGCGCTCATCGTCGACCGGGCCTGCTAGTGGATCCGGCCGGGTCCACGAGCCACCGGCCATGCGCTCGCGCGCCGCGGCCGCGCTGACGCTGCTGCTGCTCGCGGGCTGTGGCTCGGGCTCCGGCGCGGGCCCATCCGCGCCGCGCACGGCGACGGCCGGCGGCCCGGCGCGGACCGCGACGACGGCGCCGGCCCCCGGCGCTGCCGACGGCGCCCTGCCCTCCCCCGCCGCCCAGCAGGCGGCGCTCCGGCGCTTCGCGGAGATCGGGCAGCCCGTGTTCTGCGGCGGGCGCCACGGCAAGCTCGTGGCGCTGACGTTCGACGACGGCCCCGGCCCGTACACGGCGATCGCGCTGCGCGAGCTGCGCGAGATCGGCGCCCATGCGACGTTCTTCCTCGTCGGCGACAGCATCGCGCGCTTCCCCGGAGCGGCCGTGCCCGAGCGCGACATCGCTGCGATCGGCGATCACACGGTGAGCCACCCGAACCTCGCGGCGCTGGCACCGGCGCGCGCGATCGCCGAGGTGCGCGACGGGCGCCAGGCCGCCCTTGACGCCGTCGGCCCGCCCGTCGACCTCTTCCGCCCGCCCTACGGCAGTCACACGCCCGCGATCGACGCGCAGGTCTCCCGCGACGGCATGGTCGAGATCCTCTGGGACGTCGACTCGACCGACTCGCGCGTCACGCCGCCCGCCGACTACCGCGAGATCTCGAGGACCGTGCGCCGCAACATCCGGCCGGGCTCGATCGTCCTCATGCACGAGAACCGCGGGCAGACGATCCGCGCGCTGCGCGGCATCCTGCCGTCGCTGCAGCGGCGCGGGCTGCGGTCGGTGACCGTGCCCGAACTGCTCGCCGCCGACCCGCCCTCGACGGCGCAGCTCGAGGCCGGGCGCGACGGCTGCGGGCGCGTACGCGCCGCCGCGGGCTCCGGCGGCTGACACGCCGCGCCCGGCGATCGCCCGGGGTGCGGGCACGGCGGTCGATCAGATCAGACCGCTCGTGATCCTGAAGGAGAACGCGAGCGCGAGGTCCTTGTCGAGCTTCTGCCCGGCGTTGACGTAGAGCCGGTAGGTGCCGCGCTTGAAGCTCTTCGGGGCGACGACGCCCCTGCCGGCGAGGTAGCCGCAGCCGTCGGCGGTCCCGAGCCTGATCTTGCGCAGGATCTTCGGGTTCGTCCCCTTGACGACGAAGCCGTACAGCACCCGGCCGGCGAACGGGGTCCCCGACACGGTGATCCTGCGCTTCTTGCGGGGGCTGCGCGGCGTCGTCGACACGTCCATCGCGAGGTTCGTGATCCGCGTCGTCCCGATCGGGGTCTGGACGCCGGCGGCGCCGGCGCCGAAGTCCTCGGCGGAGATGGCGACCGGATCGCCCTTGATCGGGTCGATCGAGCCCGACGGCGGGAAGACCTCCGTGATCGACGCGGTGCCGTTGCCGGCGGCGTCGAAGGTGCCGCTCGCCGAACCGGCGGATCCGCTGCCCTTGCCGGGCGCCGTCGCGGAGACGAGGAAGTTGGCGCTGGGCGTGCCGCCGGTGAGCGTGACGACGATCGGCTCCGTGGAGGTCGCCGTCTTCGCGAGCGGGACATGGGTGTAGCACGGCTTTCCGACGGTGCCGGCCAGGGCCGAGGCGGCGGACGGAGCTGCGAGCGACAGCGCGATGGCCGCCGCTGCGCCGAGTGATGTGGTCCGATGAGACATGACCCTCCTGACGGGATGCGAGCTTGCGCCATGGAGGCTCCCCCGCCTCACATGCGTGCTGCGAATAATGATGACAACATTTTCGTGCAGACGACTGGCCGCATAAGCTACGCGGCGATGCTCGAGTTCCGCACCTGCCCCGCCGACGAGGAGCCGGCCGCCGCGCTCGTGCAGGGCATGCGCGACGAGATCGCTGCGATCTACGACGGGCTGGACCTCGACGGCGCCGACATGCCCAAGGCCGGGCCGGGCGAGCTCGCCCCGCCGGGCGGGACGTTCGTCGTCGGCTTCGAGGGCGAGGCCCCGGTCTGCTGCGGCGGCCTCAAGCGCCTGCCCGACGGCGCCTGCGAGATCAAGAAGATGTTCGTCGCCCCCGAGGCCCGCGGACGCGGCGTCGCGCGCGCCCTGCTGGGCGAGCTCGAGCGCCGCGCGCGCGCCGCCGGGTACACGATCGCCCGGCTGGACACCGGGCCCCGCCAGCCGCGGGCGCAGCGGATGTACGAGCGCGCGGGCTACGCCCAGACCGAGAACTACAACGCCAATCCCGTCGCGACGTTCTTCGGCGAGAAGGCGCTGTAGCCGCGGTCGCGGCACGGGCACCGCGGACAGCAGTTGTTGTAACGGTGCAACGCACGGCTGCCCCTGCAATTGCACACTAATCCAGCCACGCAACTCCTGCGACCCGGCCGGACGCGACCCACTACGGTTCGCCGCGTGTCCAGGCGCAAGCATCTGGAGGCGCAGCTCGTCCGACGGACACCATGCCCCTCACGCAGATGGCGAAGGGCGTCATGGCGCTGCAGTCCGTGGGCGCGCTGCTGACGATCGCGCCAGCCGTCTCGCGCGCCGTGAACATCCTCGGCTGATCGCCCTCAGCCGGCGCGCAGCCGCACGGGCACGCGCACGTGGACGAAGACCTCGCTGACGCTGCGGGGCCTCGCCGGCGCGGCGAGCCGCAGGCGGAGGTTCACGGCGGTGAGGTCCTTCAGCGCCGCGCGCTGCGCGGTCGTGAGCTTGTACGGGCGCACGACGGAGCGTCCCCTGGGCAGGCTTCCGGGCCGCAGCCTGAACGTCAGCGGCGTGTCGGCGACGACCTCGCCGAGCGCCGTCGCCGCGACGATCGTCCCGGAGACGCCGCAGGCCCGCGTCCTCGCGCGTGGGCAGCGCAGGACGACGAGGACGACGCCGCCCGGCGTCATCCGCAGACGGGCGAGCTCGGCGATCGGGTGCTTGGAGCGGCGTTTGGCGGTGGCCTTCGCCTGCGCGCCCGTCGCGCCGGCGGTCTTCGCGCCCGGCTTCGTCTTCGTCGTGCCCGTCTTCGTCGCCGGTGTCGTCGTGGTCGTCGCGACCGGCGCGGGCGCCGTCGCGGCGGGGCGCGGCGTCGCCGCCGGCGTGGGCGCCGGGGTGGCCGGGGTCGCGGCGGGCGCCGCAGCCGCCGTCACGGCGCCGCTCGGGGCCGAGTCGGCGCCCGTCTCGGCGGTCGCGTTGGCCGCCGTGACGCGTGCGCGCATGCGCGACCCGACGTCCGCGGCGGTCAGCGTGTACGACGTCCCGGTGGCGCCCGCGACCACGGTGCAGGCCGCCCCGCCGGCGTCGCAGCGCAGCCACGTCGTGGTGTAGGTCAGCGGGGTCGCGCCGTTCCAGGTCCCGGCCGTCGCTGTGACGCGCGCGCCTGCGCGCGCCCCGGCCGACGCCGTCACCACGGGCGGCGCGACGTTCGACGGCGGCTCGGGGAGCACGGCGGCAGTGGCCGCGCTCAGCGACGCCGCCGAGGCGACGGCGTTCGTCGCCGTCACGCTCAGGACGATGCGCTTGCCGACGTCCGCCGTCACGAGCGCGTAGCTGCTCGCCGTCGCGCCGGAGATCGGGCTGCAGGCGGCCTGGGCCGTATCGCAGCGGCGCCATTCGTAGGCGAAGGCGATCGGCAGCGAGCCGGCCCACGTCCCGGCCTGCGAGCTGAGCGCCGCGCCGGCGGCGAGCGGCCCCGCGGGCGCGACGATCTGCGGCGCGGTGAGGCCCGCCGGCGGGTCGGTCTGCACCTCGGCCGTCGCCGCCGACGTCGCCGGCGCGGAGCCGACGGCGTTCGTCGCCGTCACGACGACGCGCAGGCTCGCGTGCCCGTCGCCGGCCGCCAGCGCGTACGTCGGGGCGACGGCGCCGTCGATGTCGGCGCACGCCGAGCCGTCGGCCGCGCAGCGCCGCCACTGGTGGGTGTAGCCGATGGTCTCCGTCCCGGCCCAGGCGCCGCGCGCCGCGGTCAGCGTCCGGCCGACCCCGGCCGCGCCGGAGATCTGCGGGGCACCGAGGTTGCGCGGGGGGGCCGCCACGACGGCCGCCGTCGGCAGGGTGAAGGCGGCGGTCTGGCCGCCCGCGCTCGTCCGCGTGACGCGCCCGCGCAGCGTCAGTCCGATGTCGGCGGCGCCGGTGACGTAGCTCTGCGCCATCGCGCCCGGCACGATCGTGCAGTTGGCCCCCGCGGGGTCGCAGCGCCACCAGTCGTAGGTCGTCTGGAACACGATCGGACCGATCCAGAGGCCGTCGGCGGCCGTGAGCACGTCGCCGTCGCGCGCGGTCCCGGCCACGGTCGGCGCGACGACGTTCACCGGCGGGTTGGTCCCGACGATGCCGGTCGGGGCCGCGGCCTGCGCCGTCGCACCGGCGCCGTTGGAGGCCGTCACGACGATCCGCAGCGCGAAGCCGGCGTCGCTCGCGGAGAGCATGTACGTCGGGCCGCGGGCCCCGGCGACGTCGACGCAGGCGGTCGGCGACGTGCAGCGCTGCCAGCGGTAGGCGAGCGTCATCGGCTGCGAGCCCGCCCAGCCGCCGTCGGTCGAGAGCAGCGTGGCCCCGTCGCGCAGGCCGGTATCCGGCGAGACGGACGGTGCGACGAGGCTCCGCGGCGGGGCCGGGGCGACGACGGCGCTCGGCACCGACGCGCTGCTGTCGCTCCCCGAGCCGTTGACGGCGGTGACGACCGACCGCAGCGTCCTGCCGCGGTCGGCGGCATCGAGGACGCGGGTCGCGCCGAGCGCCCCGGCGATGTCCGCGCAGTTCGCGCCCGCGCCGTCGCAGCGCTGCCAGCGGGTCGTCCGGGTGATCGGGAGCGTGCCGGAGAAGACGCCGTCACCGCTCGTGAGCGTCGACTCCTCCATCGCGGTGCCCGTGAGCGTGGGCGCGGCGGTCGCGTGCGGCGCGTCGGGTGCGACGAGCCCCGCGGGATCGCCGGCCGCGGCGAGATCGCTCGTCGCGACCCCTCCCCCACCCGCGTTCAGCGCGCCGATGCGGACCCGCATCCGCGCGCCGACGTCGGCCGATGCGGGGACGTAGGTCGCCGCGGTCGCCCCGGCGATGTCGGCGCAGGTCGCGGTGAGCGCGTCGCAGCGCTGCCACTGGTGCGTCAGCGCGATCGGGGCGGTGCCGCTCCAGGAGCTCATCGCGGTCAGCGTCTGCCCGTCGCGCAGCGTCCCGGTGATCACCGGCGGTGCGGCGGCGGCCGGGGGCGCGGCAAGGATCACCGGCGACGGGGCCGACTGCGCCTTCGTCGCCCCGAAGGCGTTCGTCGCCGTCGCCTCGAGGCGCAGCGTCCTGCCGATGTCGGCCGCGACGACGCGATACGTCGCCGCGACCTCGCCACTCAGCGGCGTGCACGAGGCGCCGGTGGCGTTGCAGCGCAGCCACTGACGATCGAGGACGAGCGGCGCGCTCCCGCCCCAGCTGCCGAGAGTCGCGCTGTAGAGCTCGCCGTCGCGCGGCAGTGCGGCCGCGATGTCCGGGACGGCGACGTTCACCGCGACGCCCCCGGTGACCGTTGCCGTCTGCGCCGACGCGACGGTCGTCGTGCCCCCGGCGTTGGAGGCGGTGACCGTCGCGCGGACGCTCCTGCCGACGTCGGCGGCCGCGAGCCGGTACGCCGCGGCGCTCTCGCCGGCGATCGCGGCGCAGGTCCCGGAGCCGCAGCGCTCCCACCCGTAGGCGTAGGCGATCGCCGGCGTGCCCTTCCACGTGCCCTGCGTCGCGCTCAGCAGCTGGCCCTCGCGGGCGCTGCCGGAGACCGCCGGGGCGGCGGTCGAGCTCGGTACGGCCGCTGCGACGACGGCCGTCGTGGCGGACGAGGCCTGTGTCGTGCCGTCGGGGTTCGTCGCGGTGACGAGCGTGCGGATCGTCGAGCCGACATCGGCGGTGGAGAGCGTCAGGGTCGTCGCGGTGGCGGCGAGGTCGGCACAGCCGCCGAGCGGCGCGCAGCGCTGCCAGCGGCGCGTCGTGGCGATCGTCGCCGTCCCGCTCCAGGCGCCGTCGGTCGCGGTGAGGACGAGCCCGTCGATCGGCGCCCCGGTGATCGCGGGGACGGCGGTGTTCTGCGGCGGGACCTGTGGCCCGACCATCCCCGACGCCGCCGATGAGGCGGTCGCCGATGCGCTCATGTTCGTCGCCGTGACCGCGACCCGCAGCGTGGCGCCGATGTCGGCGTCCGTCACGACGTACGCCGGGCCGACGGCACCCGCGACCGGGGCGCATGATCCGCCGCCGACGTCACAGCGCATCCACTGCCGCGCGTAGGTCATCGGCGTCGTGCCGGTCCACGTCCCGGTCGTCGAGGAGGTCAGCGTCTGGCCCGAGCGCGCGGCACCGGTCACCGCCGGCAGCACGCTGTTGGATGGCGGAGCGGGGTCGACGACGGCCGTCTGGACCGATGTCGCGGCGCCCTGGCCGTCGGCGTTGTGCGCGGTCACCTCCACGCGGATCGTCGCGCCGACGTCGGCGCTCGTGAGCGTGTGCGTCGCCGCGCCGGCGAGCCCCGCGCACGCGGCCCCGGTGGCGTCGCAGCGCCGCCACAGCCGGGTGAACGTGATCGGGGCGCTGCCCGACCAGGCGCCGTCGGTCGCAGCGAGGACCTGGCCGTCACGCGCCGTCCCCGAGATGACAGGCGGGGCGCCGGCATCGTTGGCCGGCGGCGCGAGCGGCGCGACGATCGGCGTCGCCGCGGAGCTCACGGTCGCCGCGCCCTCGAGGTTCGTCGCGGTGACGGCGACGCGCAGCATCCTGCCGACGTCGGAGGCGGCGACGACGTACGTCGCCGCGTTGGCGCCGGCGATCGGGGCGCAGGCGGCGCCGGTGTCGTCGCAGCGCTGCCAGGCGCGAACGTACGTCAGCGGCGCCGTGCCCGTGAAGCTCCCCGTCGTCGAGGTCAGCGTCTGGCCGGCGCGCGTGGTGCCGCTGATCGCCGGCAGCGCGGTGGCCGCGGGCGCCGCGGCATCCGCGGGCACGGCGAGGAGGCCGAGCAGCGCGCCGGCGGCGAGCAGGGGCCCGAGTGCTGACGGAAGGCGCATCGCAACCCGTGATCGGCAGCGGGGCCGAGAACCTGCGCGTCGCGTGCGCGGGAACGGGATGCCCGCGCCGCCGGCCGCTCAAGATCGCGCCCGCCGGTCCGACTACCGGGCGGATGATCGAGCCGACACAGGCCGCCTCGGCGGCGACCACCGGCGCCGCGACCGCCACGCGGGCGGCCGCGGTCCAGGGCGTCAAGAGCTTCGCGAGCGTTCTCGCCAAATCCGCGAGCACCGGGTCGGCGGCGACGACGCCCGCGACGCGCGAGGCCGCCGCGCGCCCCGACGGCGAGCAGACGAAGAAGGTCTCCGGGCATCCCTTCGCACGGATCGTCAACGGCGACGACAGGGGCCTGTACCTCAACCAGCTCGCGGGCAGCCCGCGCCTGGGCAAGACCTTCAAGCTGCTCGAGCGCGCCGACCACGTCTTCCACGTTTACGGCACCGGCAAGGACCGCGTCATCGTCGAGGTGAAGGCGAAGACCACGCCCGACGCGGCGCAGTCGACGACCACGCCGGCGACCACGTCCTGATCGCCGGCTGCGGCGACGTCAGCCGCCCTGCGGTTCTCGGCGCAGCTCCGTCCGGTCGAGCTTCGTGATAGTGAGGAACACGACCGTCGCGAGGATCGCGCTGAGGAAGATGAGGCTCGTCACCGTCGTGCCCAGCGCGAGGCCGCCGTCATGGCGGGTCTGCGAGAGCTCGTCACCGATCGAGGCGCCGAGCGGGCGCGTGAGGATGTACGCGATCCAGAATGCGAGGATCGGGCCCAGCCGCAGGACGCGGTGCGCGAAGAAGACGACGGCGATGGCGCCGCCGAAGATGAGCGCGGACTTCCAGTAGCCGACGGCGAGCTTCTCGGCGAGCAGGTCGCCGGCCGCCGTGCCGAGGGCGAACGTGAACAGCACCGTCAGCCAGTAGAAGAACTCGCGGCGCGTCGTCACGATCGTGTGGATCGACAGCGTCCGCTCGAAGCCGTACCAGACGGCGAACGTCAGCACGAGCGCGATCGAGAACGCGATCGTGCTCGTCGTGAGGCTCACGCCGAGGTTCTCGACCATGTTGTCGGTGATGAGCGTGCCGACGACGCTGATCCAGACCACCGCCCACCAGTAGACGGCGGGGACGTACTTGCGCAGCCGGAACTGGAAGGCGAGCGAGATGACGAGAACGCCGCTCATGAGCCACGTCGTCTTGCTCAGACCGAAGCCGAGCGTGTCGTTGAGGTAGTCCGCGAACGTCTCCCCCACGGTCGTGCAGAGAATCTTGATGATCCAGAAGTAGACCGTGACTTCCGGGACCTTGTTGAGCATGCTTCTCGCGCCGCCGGGAAGGCTGCGGCTCGCGGTGGTTGCGCCGATCGATGCCATGCGCTGAGTATTCCCAGGCGCCCTGAACCCGGCCTGAGCGCACGTACGCCCGTCGGCGAACGTCCGATCAGGCGATGCTCGCGGCCTCGTGCGCGTCGAGCACGACGGTCGTCAGCGGAAGGCCGAGGTGCGCGACGCGGTGCGGCAGATCCGCGTGCAGCCACCGCGACACCCCCCGCCGCGGCACCGCGAGGATGATCTCGTCGTAGTCTCCGGCGTAGATCGTCTCCTCGATCGCGTCCATCAGGTCGTGCCTGGCGGAGACCGAGCCGTCGGTCGGATGTCGCGCGGCGGCCTCGATGAGCGGGAGCGCCCGCGCCAGCGCCCGCTGGCCCTCGATCATCCCCTCCCGCACCCGTGCCGGCGGCCAGTCGACGGGCGACGGGTTGGGGACGAGCAGGTGGAAGAACGACGGTCCGCGCTGCGCGCGAGCCCGGATCGCGTCGAGCAGCGCGGGCGTCGTGGCCGTCCCATGGGCGACCACGAGGACGTGTGCGGGGCTGGTGAATTCCATGGGAACGCTCTTTGAGCCGTTGTCGTCCATGGTCGCACCGCGGTGGCCTGGCGTCCACGGCGCGTGGCCCCGGCGGGCACTCAGGTCGCCGTCAGCTTCCGTGCGACAGGCTGCGGCGGTCCCATGCACCCCGAGGTCCAGGTCGTCGACCGCGATCGCGCACGCCTCTCCCTGCTCGCGAGCGCGCTCGCGGTCGTCGCCTGGGCGGTCCTGCAGCCGCCCACCGCCGACCTCGCCGCGCAGGTGTACCGGGCGGGGCTGTTCGAGCGCGCGGGCTGGGTCCTCTGGGACAACAACTGGTTCGGCGGCCACCAGCTGCCCGGCTACAGCCTGCTGACGCCATGGCTCATGGCCAGCGCGGGCATCGGCGCGACCGGCGCGGTGGCCGCGGCCACGACGACCGTCGCCTTCGCGGCGATCGTCCGGACGCTGCGCCGGCACGACGGGCTGTGGGCGACGGCCTGGGTCGCGTGGGCGGCCGTCGGCGATCTGCTCATCGGGCGCGCCAGCGGACACCCCTGCCCCGCTTCCTGGTGGGCTGAGATCCGTCGCCGGCGAGGATATGTCGGCCTGCGAGAGCCCAGGGCGCAAACGACGTCGGCGAGGCCGGTGTGAGCGAGGCGCCCCGGGTGCCTGAGCCGACCGGGGCATGACCGCGCGGCACGATTGGCGACTTCTTCGACGAGCCGGCCCCGAACAACTCGCCGATCTCTGCGGTCAGCCGGGCTCGCCCGGACCTTCCACGGGTCCGGCACACCCCTCATCGATGCTGTCAGCCGCGCCGATGCGGCCGCGGAGGCTCATTTCGGCGGCAGCGACTGCGCGTGGGCCGCGCCGCGGCCGATCCAGCGGGCGAGCTCGTCGTCCTCGGCGACGTGCGCCGCGTCGACGACGACGAAGCCGCGCATCGTGCGCTTGCCCATCTCCATGAGTCGCACCCCGGGTTGCGCGAGCGCGCTGTCGCCCTCGTCGGGGGCGACGCGCACGAGGAGGTCGTCGCCCATCGTCCCGCAGGCCATGTTGCCGCCGAGCATCCAGCCGACGCCGCCGAACATCTTGCGCTCGGTCAGGCCGTCGCGGCCGGCGAGCACGGCCCGGATCCGCTCCGCGAGCGCCTCGGAGTAGGCCATCTAGTCGTAGCCCCGGGCGGTGCCGCCGTAGGAGCCGAGGTCGGCGAGGAAGGCGAGCGCGACGATGAACCACTCAAAGCCCGTCACGACGTGCGTGCCGGTGTCCCACATGATCACGTAGGCGAGCGTCGTCCACGGCAGGAGGAAGAAGCCGAGCAGCGGCAGCAGCAGGCTGTCGAACGCCCGGCTGATGATGTTCGTGAGCAGCGCCACCGCGACGAGCGCGAGCCGCGGTGAGATGAACGCGAGCAGGACCGCGAGGCAGGGCATGGGCCAACGCTACGCCGGCGGCGCCTCCGCGTCGACGCCGACCTCGTGCAGGCGGTGGGTGTCGACGTCGTAGATGAACCCGCGCACGCGGTCGGTGTGCAGGAGAAACGGGGAACGGCGAACGCGCAGGAGCGACTGGCGCACGTCGGCGTCGGCATCGCTGAAGGACTCGATCGCGAACGCGGGCGCGATGCCCGTCGCCTCCTGCAGCTCGGCGCGGAAGCCGTCGTCGGTCAGCTTCTGCATGCCGCAGTCGGTGTGGTGGATGAGCATCACCTCGCGCGTCCCGAGGTGGCGCTGGGAGATCGCGAGCGAGCGGATCACGTCGTCGGTGATGACGCCGCCGGCGTTGCGCAGGATGTGCGCCTCCCCCTCCTCGAGCCCGAGGGCGGCGAAGACGTCCAGCCGCGAGTCCATGCACGTGACGATCACCAGCCGGCTCCGCGGCTCGATCGGAAGGCGGTGCGACGGCAGCCCGCCGGCGACGGCCGCGTTGTTGGCGACGAGGTCGTCGATGACGTTCACGCCCGGGACCCTAGATGTTGCGGCGGCGCGGGCGACGGTTGGCACTTGCCCGCTCGCCCCGCGGTGCCATAGCCTCGCCGCTCGGTCTGCGTCCTCGGGAGGTATGAAGTGCTTCGACGTTCGGTACTCATCGGCTTGGTTGCGGCAGCGGCGGTGGGGCTCGCCGCCTGCGGGAGTGACAACAAGAGCGACTCGACGTCGACGCCGGCGGCCGCGCCGCCCGCGGCGACGACTCCGGCGGCCTCCACCGGCGCCACGCTCCAGGTCGCGGCCGATCCCAGTGGCGCGCTCGCGTATGACAAGAAGTCACTCACCGCGAAGGCGGGCGACGTCACGATCGATTTCACCAACGACTCGCAGATCCCTCACAACGTGACGATCGAGCAGGGCGAGACGGAAGCCGGCGCGACGGACACGATCCAGGGGTCCAAGACGTCGAAGTCGTTCACGCTCAAGGCCGGCACGTACTCCTTCTACTGCTCCGTCGGCAACCACGAGGCCGCGGGGATGAAGGGGACGCTCACCGTCCAGTAGCGCGCGCGAGCAGCGCGCGCATGTCGCCGACGGCGCCGACGTGGCGGATCTTGTCGGGGTTGACGATCGAGCTCACCCCCTGGATCTGCCCGTCGGCGACGTCGAGCGCCATGACGCTGATGAGGCCGCCGTCGCCGTCGAGCAGCAGCGCGCCGGGCTGGCCGTTGACATCCACCCGCCGGACCGATCCGCTGTCGCCCACGCGGGCCCACATGAGCAGCGTCTGCGCCACGCGCGCGCGCCCGTGCAGCGACCGAGCGAGCGCCGGCACCTTGCCCCCGCCGTCGCCGCGCAGGACGACGTCCTGCGCCAGCAGCGCCTCCAGCGCGGCGAGGTCGCCGTCGCGGGCGGCCGCGAAGAAGCGCGCGGCGAGCTCGTCGTGCTGCGCGCGCTCGGCCTCGAAGCGCGGCCGGCGCTCGTCGACGTGGCGGCGCGCCCGCGTCGCGAGCTGGCGGGCGTTGGCCCGGGTCGTGCCGACGATCTGCGCTATCTCGTCGTAGCCGTAGTCGAAGACGTCGCGCAGGAGCAGCGCCGCGCGCTGCTCGGGCGAGAGCGCCTCGAGCAGCACGAGGAACGCGAGCGACAGCGAGTCGGCCATCTCGGCCTGCCGGGCGGGATCGGCGGCCGGGTCGGTGACGATCGGCTCGGGCAGCCACTCGCCGACGTACGTCTCGCGGCGCACGCGCGCCGAGCGCAGGTGATCGATCGCCAGCCGTGTCGCGACGGTCGCCGCGTAGGCGCGCAGCGACGCGATGTCCTCGCCGTCCATGAGCGCCCGGTGCACGCGCAGAAGCGCCTCCTGGACGACGTCCTCCGCCTCGGCGACGCTGCCGAGCATCCGGTAGGCGATGGCGAAGAGCGCCGGCCGCTGCTCGTCGAGCCAGTCGGTGCCGGGAGCCGTCATGCCGCGAGCTCCGCGAAGCCGTCGCGCCAGCTCGGATGGCCCGGCCGCCAGCCGAGCTCCCGCTTGGCCTTGGCGTTGGAGGCACCTCGCACCTGCGTCATCATGACCGCCGCCGGCTCACCGGCGAGCAGGCGGCCGAGCGCGCGCGGGACGTGGCGCGGCGGCTTGGCGCCGAGCGCGCCCGCGACGGCCGGCAGCCACACCGCGACCGGCGCGGGGTCGTCGTCGACGATGTTGTAGACGCCGCTCCGCCCGCGCTCGACGGCTGCGACCGTCGCCTCGGCGGCATCCGCGACGTGGATGAACGACCAGACGCCCGCGCCGTCGCCGACGACGGGGAAGCGGCGCCTGCGGATCTGCGCGAGGTGCTCGCCGTCGGCGGCGAGCGACGTGCCGGGGCCGTAGAAGCCGCCGTAGCGCAGGACGACGCCCTGCGTCCAGCCGGCCGCGAGCACGGCGTCCTCGAGGTGGCGGATCGCGTCGAGCGTCGAGCGCATCGCCTCCGCCGGCGCGGGATCGAGCGGGTCGTCCTCGGTCTTCACCGGGCCACCGGTGCGGGCGAACGGCCAGCCGGCAAAGCTCTGGACGACGAAGCGCCCCACGCCTGCGGCGCGGCCGGCGGCGAGCAGATGGTCGGTGCCCTCGGTGCGCAGGCGGTTGGTCAGCGCGAACGAGCGCTCGAAGCGGCGCAGGTCGATCGGGCCCGACAGCGCGGTGAGCTGGTGGACGATGACGTCGGGGGCGGCCTGGCCGACCGCGACCGCGACGGCGTCGGGGTCCAGCGCGTCGGCGACGACGGGCGCCGCGCCGAGCGCGCGGACGGCGTCGCAGCGCGCGACGCAGCGCGTCATGCCCGTCACGTCGTGGCCGGCGGCGACGAGCCGCGGGACGAGTTGCCTGCCGAGGGCGCCCGTGGCGCCGGCTACGAGGACCTTCATGGCTGCTCCGATCGTGGGGGTCAAACCCCTCTGACGAGACGGCCGCCGGTGTTGTGACAGTCCGCGCCTGTGCGCGGACTCACACCCGCCGCGTCCGCCGGCTGGAAGGCTCGTCCTCGTCGGCTTCAACCCGCAGCCCGACCCGCCCGGCGCCGTGCGCATCGGCGTCATCGGCCACTGAGGGACCGGCGCGCCGTCCCGGCCCGGCGTTTCAGCCGGGCCGGCCGCCGTCCGTCAGGTGCTCGAGAATCAGCCGCGTGATGGTCTGCGGCTGCTCGGCCGTCGCGAGATGGGCGGCGTCCGCCAGCAGCTCCAGGCGCGCGCCGGGGATGCGCTGGGCGATCAGCCGCAGGTGCTCGGGCGGCGTCGCCGGGTCGGCCGCGCCCGCGACGACGAGCGCCGGCGCCGCGACGCGCGGCAGGTCGCCGCGCAGGTCCATGCGCTCGATCGCCCCGCAGCAGGCGGCGTAGCCCTCGGGCGGGGACGCGGTGAGCATCGCGCGCACGTGGGCGCGAACCTCGGGGTGCGCGGTGGCGAAGGCGGGCGTCAGCCAGCGATCGACGACGCTGTCGGCGACGGGCTCGGTGCTGCCCGCCGCGAGGACCCTGGCGGCGCGCCGCGCCCAGGCGGACGCGGGCGCGTGGTGCGCCGACGTGCAGAGCAGCACGAGCCGGTCGACGCGCTCGGGCGCGTGGGCGCCGAGCCACATCCCGACCATCGCGCCGATCGACAGGCCGCAGTAGTGCGCGCGCGCGACGCCGAGGGCGTCCATGAGCGCGAGGACGTCGCCGCCGAGGTCGGCGATCTCGTACGGGCCCGGCGGCACGGGCGAGCGGCCCTGCCCGCGGTGATCGAAGCGCACGACGCGAAACCGCCGCGCCAGCGCCGGGGCCTGCGCGTCCCACATCCGCACGTTCGTCCCCAGCGACGCGCCCATCAGCACGACCGGCGCGTCCGCCGGCCCGGCGATCTCGTGGTACAGCGGCCGCATGACCTCCTATCTTCGTGTCGATGGACGACGACCCCGACGACCGGCCCGTCAGCGACGAGCTCGAGGCGTGGCTGGACGGCGAGGATCCCAAGACCCTCGGCGGCCTCATCGACGTCTTCGGTGAGCGGAGCTTCGCGATCATCTTCGCGCTGCTCATGGCGCTGCCCGCGCTGCCGCTGCCGACCGGCGGCGCGACGCACGTGCTGGAGGTCATCACCGCGCTGCTCGCGCTCGAGCTCGTCGCCGGCCGCCGCGACATCTGGCTCCCCGCGCGCTGGAAGCGGCTGGAGCTCGCGACCCCCGCGCGCCGGAAGATCCTCACGGCCCTGCTCAGGCAGATCCGCCGGCTGGAGCGCGTCTCGCGCCCGCGCGGGCGCTGGCTGTTCGGCCATCGCCTCAGCGGCATCGTCTTCGGGCTGGTCGTCCTCGCCCTCACGATCGCGGCCTTCGTCGCGCCGCCGTTCTCGGGCCTCGACACGCTCCCGTCGATCGGCGTCGTCGTGCTCGCCGTCGGCGTGCTGCTGACGGACTACGTCCTGGCGCTTGCGGGCACCGTCGTCGGCGCGCTGGGCGTGGTCGCGCTCGTCGGCTTCGGCAGCCTCGTCGTGAAGGCCGTCAAGGGGCTCTTCTGAATGGGGGCCCGCCTCGTGCGACGCGCACGCCGCAGACGTCGACGGACAGCGCCTGGCTGATCTGCTCGCCGCGCTCGCCCTCGACGCGGTGGCAGTCGCCCACCCCGCCGTAGATCCGCGTCAGGAGCGCCGGCGTGAGGCTGCCCTCGCAGACGATGCGCGGGTTCTGGCTCGTCAGCCCAGCGACGAGGACACCGCCGATCGCCCGCTCCTCGCCGTGACCGCAGGCCGTCAGAGCGAGCGCGGGCGCCACGACCGCGTGGCGATCGCGATCGCGATTCACGACCTGCGCGGCTGACACACGGCGCGCGGCAGGACCCGGTTCACCCTGGCGAATGGCCGAGCGGCGGCTCGCGGCCGGGCGGCTGCGCCGGGTGCTCGCGCGGCGCGAGCGCCGGGATCGCCCGCGACTGCGCCTCGCCCGCTCGCTCCAGCGCGACGGTCTCCCCGTGGTGGACGATCTCCAGGCCCTCGCCGTCGAGCAGCTCGTACGTCGCCTCGGCCCGCCCCGCACTGACGCGCAGCCGGCGCCCGCGGTACAGCAGCCGGAAGCTCAGGCGCTCCAGCCGCGCGGGCAGCCGCGGCGCGAACTCCAGCGTCGCGCCGTGGTCGCGCATCCCGCCGAAGCCCGCCACCGCGACGAGCCAGGACCCGGCGAGTGCCGCGAGATGCAGGCCATCCTTCGTGTTGAAGGCCAGGTCGCGCAGGTCGATGAACGCCGTCTCGGCGAGATAGTCGTAGGCGAGCTCGGTGTGCCCGACCTCCGCCGCCATGATCGCCTGGATGCAGGCCGACAGCGACGAGTCGCGGACGGTGATGCGCTCGTAGTAGGCGAAGTCGCGGGCGCGCTGCTCGCTCGTGAAGCAGTCGCCGCAGACGTACATCGCAAAGACGAGGTCGGCCTGCTTGACGACCTGGCTGGAGTACAGGAGGAAGTACGGGTAGTGCAGCAGCAGCGGGTAGGACTCCGGCGGCGTGCGATCGAAGTCCCAGTGGCGATGGCGCGTGAAGCCCTCCGACTGCGGCGTGATGCCCAGCTCCTCGTCATAGGGGATGAGGATGCGATCGGCGGCGTCGCGCCAGGCCGCGATCTCCTCCTCGTCGACGCGCAGGCGCGCGGCGTGGCGCGGGTGGCGCTGCGCGAGCGCCGCCGCCTCCTGCATGTTGCGGCGTGCCATGACGTTCGTGTAGACGTTGTTGTCGGCGATCGCGGAGTACTCGTCGGGGCCTGTGACGCCATCGATGCGGAAGGCCCCCGCCGCGTCGTGATGCCCGGCCGAGTGCCAGAGCCGCGCGGTCTCGACGAGCAGCTCCAGCGCCGCGTCGTGGCCGAACTCGTCGTCCTCCGTGGCAGCGAGGTAGCGCCGCGTGGCGTCGGCGACGTCGGCGTTGATGTGAAGCGCGGCGGTCGCCGCCGGCCAGTAGCCCGAGCATTCGCGGCCGCTGATCGTCCGCCACGGGAACGCCGCGCCCTCGAGGCCGAGCTCCTTGGCGCGGGCGCGCGCGAGATCGAGCGTGGAGTGGCGCCAGAGCAGTGCGTCGCGGGCCGCCTGCGGCGCGACGTAGGTCAGGACGGGGAGCGTGTAGGCCTCCATGTCCCAGAAGGAGTGGCCGTCGTAGCCGCTGCCCGTGAGGCCCTTCGCCGGGATCGCCCGGCCCTCGGCCCGTGCCGCGGACTGCAGGACGCCGAACAGCGCGAAGCGGATCGCCTGCTGCAGCGCGGGATCGCCGTCGATCTCGACGTCCGCGCGCGCCCAGAAGTCGTCGAGGTACGCGCGCTGCGCCGCCAACAGGCCGTCCCAGCCGATCTGCGCGGCGGCGGCGAGACCGGCGTCGATCTGGTCGCGCATCGCCGGCAGCGAGCGGCGGCTCGACCAGCCGTACGCGAGGAGCTTCACGACCTGCAGGCGCTCGCCCTCCTGCAGGCCCGCCGTGATCGTCACGCGCGCGAGGTCGGCCTCGCTCTCGGCGGAGGCGTCGATGTCCCGCGGACCGTCGACGACGTGGTCCATCCCCGCGGCGATCCGCAGCCGCGACGCCTTCGTGACGTGGACGAGCCCTGCGCGCAGGCCGCTGTGCCCGTGTGACTCGGGCTCCAGCGGCCGCCGCAGCGCGGCCGCCGCGCGCGGGTCGGTCCCGGATTCCGGCACGGGCTCGTTGGCGATCAGCTCGGACTGCACGACGATCTGCGCCGGGCCGCCGTAGGGCTCGACCTCGTAGCGGATCGCGGCCACGGAGCGATGGGCGAACGACACGAGCCGGGTCGTGCGCAGGATGACGCCCTGGCCGGCGGGCGAGCGCCAGTGCGCCTCCCGGCGCAGGACGCCGGCACGCAGGTCGAGCGTGCGCTCGTGGCGCTCGAGCGTCCCGTAGCGCAGGTCGAGCGGCTCGTCGTCGACGAGCAGGCGCAGGACCTTGCCGTTGGTGACGTTGATCATCGACTCGCCCGATTCGGGGTTGCCGTAGGCGGCCTCGGCGTACGGCAGTGGGCGCCTCTCGTGAAAGCCGTTGAGGTACGTGCCGGGGCTGCCCGCGGGCTCGCCCTCGTCGAGGTTGCCGCGCAGACCGATGTGCCCGTTGGACAGCGCGAAGATCGACTCCGTCTCCGCGAGCAGGCCGAGGTCGAGCCGCTGCTCGGGGATCGACCAGGGGTCGACCGCGAAGACGTCGTCGCCGATCATCGCGGTGAGTCTGCCCGGCCGGCGCCGTTCCCACCGCGCATCCACGACGCCGCGGCGGCGATGAGACAGGCGACGATCGCGAAGCTGAACGCCGCGTGCAGGCCGGTCTGAAACGGGCCCGAGATGAGCTGCGGGAAGAACGAGCTGCCGGTGAGCGTCGCGTGATCGGACGCCGAGACGGCGCTCAGCGCGTGGTCGCCGACGAGCTGCTGGATCGGGTTGTAGCCGAGGAACGCCGCGAACAGGATCGACACCGGTGGCAGGTCGGCGACGTGCTGGGCTGTCGCTGCCGCGATGCCGTGCGCCTGCAGGCCCGCGCTCATCGCGTGCGGCAGGCTCGCCGCCAGCCCGAGGATCATGAGCGTGAAGAACACGCCGAGCGAGAGCACCTGGGCGGAGTTCTGGAAGGTCTGGTTCATGCCGCCACCGGCGCCGCGGTCGCCGGCCGGCAGGCTGTTCATCACCCCCGCGCGGTTCGGCGAGGCGAAGAGCCCCATGCCGATGCCGGCGAGCAGCAGGCTCCCCGCGAACGCCGGGTAGGCGAAGTCGGTCGGCAGGAGCAGGAGCAGGCCGAAGCTCACGGCCGAGATGAGCATCCCGCCGGTGGCAAACAGGCGCGCGCCGAAGCGATCCGACAGCCATCCGGAGACGGGGCCGGAGACGAGCAGCCCGATCGTCAGCGGGAGCATCGCGATGCCCGCCCGCAGCGGCGTGTCGGTGAAGTCGTAGCCGTGCTCGGGCAGCCAGATCCCCTGCAGCCAGATGATGAGCATGAACATGAGCCCGCCGCGGGCGAGCGCGGCGAGGAACGTCGAGAGCGTCCCGAACGTGAAGGCACGGATCCGGAACAGCGGCAGGGAGAACATCGGGTCCGCGACGCGGCGCTCGACGAGGACGAAGGCCGCGAAGCAGGCGACCGACCCCGCCAGCAGCGCGAGCACGCGCGGGCTGCTCCAGCCCGTCGCGTGCGCGCCGAACGGCCGGATGCCGTAGGTCACCGACACCATGACGAGCACGAGGCCGAGCGCGAACGTCACGTTGCCCCACCAGTCGACCCGCGCGCGCCGCGGGCTGCTGCGCTCCTCGAGCTTGAGGTAGCCCCAGACGGTCCCGATCAGCCCGACCGGGACCGACACGAGGAACACGAGGCGCCAGTCGATCGGCGCGAGCAGGCCGCCGAGGACGAGGCCGACGAACATCCCGCTGACGCCGACGATGTTGTTGATGCCGAGCGCCATGCCGCGCTGGTCGGCGGGGAAGGCATCGGTGAGGATCGCCGCCGAGTTGGCGAGCAGGCAGGCGGCACCGATGCCCTGGACGATGCGCAAGCCGATGAGGTACAGCGCGCCGGCCGGGCCCTGCAGCCAGCAGATCGTCAGCAGCAGCGAGGCGACGGTGTATATGACGAAGCCGAGGTTGTACGTCCGGACGCGGCCGTACATGTCCCCCAGCCGCCCGAGGCTCACGATCAGCACGCTCGAGACGACGAGGTAGCCGAGGATCATCCACAGCAGGTAGGAGCTGTTGGCGGGCGCGAGCGGATCGAGGTGGATGCCGCGGAAGATGTCCGGCATCGCGATGATCGTGATCGACGCGTCGAGCGTCGCGAGCAGGATGCCGAGCGTCGTGTTCGACAGCGCGATCCACTTGTAGCGATCGGGCGCGGCGGCGCCTGCGATGGCGGTCACGACGGCCTTGGAGCGGTTGCCACCCATCAGATTCTACAGGCAGCCTGCACAACTCTTTGCCGTGCGCTGGTCGCGGAAGCCCTACGGTTTGCGCCGGATGCCCGACGACCCCGAAGACCCCGCCCTGCTCGCCAGCGAGCTGCGCGTCGTGCTCGGCCGGCTCGTGCGCCGCCTGCGCACGCAGCACCGCTTCCCGCTGTCGCAGGGCATGGTCCTCGGCCGCCTCGACCGTCACGGGGCGATGGGCGTCAGCGATCTCGCCGCGGCCGAGCGCGTGCGCCCGCAGTCGATGGCGCAGACCGTCGCCGACCTCGAGGCGGCCGGGACGGTCAGCCGCCGGCCCGACCCCGGCGACGGCCGCCGCGCGCTCGTCGAGCTCACGCCGGTGGGCCTGCAGACCCTCGAGGCCGACCGTCGCGACCGCGAGAGCTGGCTCGCCCGTGCGATCGCCGAGGACCTCGACGCCGCGGATCGCGCGGCGCTGCGCCGCAGCGTCGAGGTCCTGCGCCGGCTCGCCGACGCCGACGTGCCACAGCGCGCTGCGCCGAGCTGACGAGCACGTTGGCGACCTGCAGGCAACTCGCGGCCGCCCTGCGCCTGCAACGGCGGCCGGCTCTTCGAGCTCATGGCGGTCGGCATGCCCCCGTTCGACACACGGCCCTGCTCCGAGAACGCCCGGCGCGCGGCGTGGCACCCGGCGGTCCCCGCCGGGCGGCCTACCCGTGAGGCCCGCGTGGGCTGCTACGGCGCCTCGGCGAGCGGCTCCAGCAGCGCGAGGACGTCCTCCAGGCGCGCCGCCGAGAGCGTCGGCAGCGTGCCGCCCGCGCGCGTGAGCGCGACGCCGGCGGCCGTCGCGACGAGCAGCTCGGCGCGCAGCCGGGCCGCGGGAGCGCCGCGGCGCTGCAGCTCGCCGGCGAGCCCGTCGATGACGCGCGCGGCGAGGATCGCGCCGACCTGCTCGCGCATCGCGTCCGTCAGCGTCGGGCTGACCATCGCGAGCGGGACGGGGCCGATGCCGCGCTCCTCCGAGCGGCTGAGCATGCAGGCGAGGACCTCGGCGGGCACCGCCGGCATCGGCGGGCGCCCGTCCTGCTGCAGCGTCGCGAGGTAGAGGCCCTCCTTGCCGCCGAAGTAGCGCGCGATGAGGGCGGGATCGACGCCGGCGCGCTCGCCGATGTCGCGGACGGTGGAGGCGTCGTAGCCGCGCTCGTCGAACAGCGCCCCGGCCGCCTCCAGCAGCGCCTCGCGGCTGGCCTGCGCATCGCGGCGGCGGCGACCCGGGGCGAGCCCCGCCGTGCTACCGTTGTCAGCGGCCGATGACATCAAGCGCTGACATTAGCACGCCCGTCGCGCCACAGCGCCAGCACTACGGCCTGACCTTCGCCGCGCTCGCGCTCGCCGCGGCCACGTTCGCCGTCCTGCAGTCGCTCGTCGCCCCCGCCCTGCCGGAGATCCAGCGCGACCTGCACGCCTCCGCGACCTCGGTGACGTGGGTGCTCACCGCGTACCTGCTCAGCGCCTCGGTCCTGACCCCGATCGTCGGGCGCCTCGGCGACATGTTCGGCAAGGAGCGCACGCTCATCTGCTCACTCGGCATGCTCGGCGCGGGGACGCTGCTCGCCGCGCTCGCGACGAACGTCAACGTCCTCATCGTGGCGCGCGTCATCCAGGGCGGCGGCGGCGCGATCTTCCCGCTCGCCTTCGGGATCATCCGCGACGAGTTCCCGCGCGAGCGCGTCGCGACGGGGATCGCGATGATCTCCTCGATCCTCGGCATCGGCGCCGGGGCCGGCATCGTCCTCGCCGGCCCGATCGTCGACGCGCTCTCCTACCACTGGCTCTTCTGGTTCCCGTTCTTCCTCGTCGTCATCGCGACGATCGGGACGGTGTTCTTCGTCCCCGAGTCGCCGATCAAGGCGCCGGGGCGCGTGAACTGGGCCGGTGCCGCGCTGCTGTCGGCCTGGCTCGTCTGCCTGCTCGCCGGCATCAGCGAGGGCTCGTCGTGGGGCTGGGGCGACGCCCGCATCGTCGGGCTGATCGGCGCCGCCGTCGTGCTGCTCGTGCTCTGGATCCGCAACGAGCAGCGGGCCGCGGAGCCGCTGGTCGACATGACGATGATGCGCATCCGCGGGGTCTGGACCGTCAACGCCGCCGCCTTCCTCGTCGGCGCCGGGATGTACAGCTCGTTCGTCCTCATCCCGCTCTTCACGGCGACGGACAGCTCCGCGGGTTACGGCTTCGGCGCGTCCGTCACGCAGTCGGGCCTCTTCCTCCTGCCGTCCACGGTGATGCTGCTGTTCGTCAGCCCGCTCGCCGGCCGGATGGCGAACCGCGTCGGCTCGCGCGTCCCGCTCGTCATCGGGTCGGCGGCGACATGCCTGGCGTTCGTGTTCCTCGCCTTCGAGCACGGTGCGCGCTGGGACTTCTACGTCGGCTCGGCGCTGCTCGGCATCGGCATCGCGCTGGCCTTCGCGTCGCTGGCGAACCTCATCGTCGAGGCCGTGCGCCCCGATCAGACGGGCGTCGCGACCGGCATGAACACCGTCATGCGCACGCTCGGCGGCTCCGTCGGCAGCCAGATCGGCGCGAGCGTCATCGCCGCCACGGTCGTCGGCTCCGCGCTGCCGACCGAGCACGGCTTCACCGTCGCGTTCCTCGTCGCCGGGGCCGCCTGCGCCCTCGCGACGCTCGCGAGCCTCGCCGTCCCCCGGCCCGGGCGCCGGGCCGCGGGTACGCTCATCGCGGACACCGCGTGATGGGCTGCTACCACACGATCCTCGCCGCCGTGGACGGCTCCGCCGATGCCTCGGCGGCGCTGCGCCACGCCGCGACGCTCGCCCGTGACCAGCACGCCCAGCTCATCGTCCTGACCGTCGTGCCCGCCGCGCCCCCGGCGGTCGCGAGCCCGGGCTCGATCGCACCGCCGCCCGAGGACAACGACCGCGCCTACGCGCGGATCCTGCGCGACGCCGTCGAACCGCTGCCGGCCGACGTCGGCGTGCACACGCGGATCTCGCGCGGCCGCGCGGCCAAGCGGATCCTCGAGGTCGCCGAGGAGGTCGGCGCCGACCTCATCGTCATGGGCTGTCACGGGCACGGCCGCCTACACCACGCGCTGATCGGATCGACCTCTGACGCCGTCCTGCGCGGGAGCAGCATCCCCGTCCTGCTCATGCGCGGGTCAGGCGACGAGCCCGCGGCCGATCCTCCCAGCACGGCGCCGGTGGCGTTCAGCGCGTAGCGGAGTTGGGCCCGCCGCGCGAAACGACTACCGTGAAGGGCATGGACGACGACGACATACGGATCATCGTCACCCGCCTCGCCCGGCCGCATCCTTCCGGCGGCACGGTCATCGAGCGCGCGGCGATCGTCGCTGAGGGCACCGGCTCCAGCGATGTCATGACCTGGATCCTCGCCCACGGCGGAGCGCCCGAGGCCGCCAAGGCGCAATCCTCCACCCGCAAGGGCCTGCACGGCATGCGCACCGATGCCGTCGGTGCCGCCGAGGCCCGCGCGCCGTCGCGCTTCGTCCTGCCCGCCGGGGCGCTTGACTGAGCAGCCCGACATGGCGCACCGCGTGTCGGCGAACGATCGCCGGCTCGTCGAATGGGTCGCCAACGCGGCCGTCGGCGACAAGATCCCGGCGCCCTGGTGCTACGCCAGCCGCCCGCTGGAGTCGATCGTCCGGACGCTCGCCACGCTGAACGTCATCGAGCGCGCCCCGCAGGGCTCGGACTGGGCCGCGCTCGCGCGTACTGCCGGCCCGCATGCCCGCGAGTGGCTCGCGCACAACCCTCCCGAGGGCGGGGGCGGCGCACCGACGTGAGCCGATCGGACGTCGTGCGGCAGTACCACAGCGCGATCACCGAGCATGACCTGCCCGCCGCGCTGGAGCACCTCGACCCGGATGTCTCGTTCGAGCCGTTGCTCGGTGTGCTCTACGCCGAGCACGTCTATCGCGGCCATGCGGGCATCACTCGCTGGTACGAGGAGATCCTCGCCGGTTGGGACGCGTTCGCGATGACCGTCCGTGACACCGTCGAACTCGAGGACCGCGTCATCGCCTTCCTCGCGCTCGCGGCGCACCGCGGCGACGAGACGCTGGACGCGCTGATCGCGGTGGATTGCCGCTTCCATGGGGAGCGGCTGCGCTCGCTCGTCGGCCGCGACGCATGGGCCGCCTCCGAGGAGCTCGGGCTCCCCGCCCCTGCTGCCTAGCAGGGCTCAGGCGGTGGCGAAGCGCCCGAGCGTGTGCTCGGGCCGGACGCCCGGGAGGTGCTCGGCGAAGATCCGGTGGTAGGCGAGCTCCTCGCGCGTGCGCAGCGGCGGGTCGACGGCGTCGCGCTCGCGCGCGAACTCCTCCGCCGAGATGCCCGCCTCGAGGGCCTGCGTCAGGACGTCGGCGGCGCCGCTGCCGTCGCCGAACTCGGCCTTCACGCGCCAGAGGATCTCCTCCGGCAGCCAGCCCTCGAACGCGCGCCGCAGCAGGCGCTTCTCGAGCTCGCCCGGCGCCGACAGCTTCCACGCCATCGGCAGGCCGAAGGCGAACGCGATGACCTGGCGGTCCAGGAACGGCACGCGCGCCTCGAGGCCATGGGCCATCGTCACGCGGTCGCAGCGCTGGAGGTTGAGGTTGTGCAGGCCGTGCACGGTGCGCATGAGCTCACCCTGCAGCGCGGCCGGGTCGCCGAACTCGCGCAGGTACTCGTAGCCGGCGAACAGCTCGTCCGCCCCCTCCCCCGTCAGGACGACCTTGACGTGGCGCGCCGTCATCTCGGCGAGCAGGAAGTTCGGGACGGCGCTGCGCACGAGCGACGGGTCGAAGTGCTCGATCGCGCGCACGACGGCCGGCAGCGCGCCGACGGCCTCGGCGGCGTCGTAGACGCGCTCGCGATGCTCGGTCCCCAGGTGGCGGGCGACGACGCGGGCGGCCACGAGATCGGGGCTGTCCGGCGTCCCGACGGCGAACGTCTGCAGGCGCTCGCCGTCGCGCGCCAGGCGGCGCGCGGCGATCGCGGCCACGATCGCCGAGTCCAGGCCGCCGGAGAGGAAGACACCGATGGGCACGTCGCCCATGAGCTGGCGCTCGACGGACCCGACGAGCGCCGCGCGCGTCGCGGCGAGCGCCTCCGGCGGCGGCTCGGCGTCGTCCGTCCAGACCGCGCGCGCGGCCGGGGCGCCGTCGCCGTTGACCGGCACGGCGCTGGCATAGCGCTCGATGCCGTCGCGCGGCGTCCAGTGACAGCCGGGCGGGAACGCCTCGACGTGCTCCATCCACTCGGCCGGGAAGGCCGCGATCTCCGACGCGAAGCGCACGCCGCCGCCGCGCCGCGCCCAGTACAGCGGCTTGATGCCGACCGGGTCGCGCGCCGCGATGAAGCTCCCGTCGTCGCCGGCCAGGAGGAACGCGAACATCCCCTCGAGCTCGTCGAGCGCCGCCGGCCCGCGCTCGTCGAGCAGGTGTAGCGCCACCTCGTTGTCCGAGCGCGTCGCGAAGCTCGCGGGCGCGAGCGTCGAGCGGACCTGCTCGTGGTTGTAGACCTCGCCGTTGCCGACGAGCCAGACGTCGCCGGCGGCGTTGGCGAACGGCTGGCGCCCGCCCGCGACGTCGACGATCGACAGCCGCCGGTGGCCGAGCGATGCCCCGCCGACGCTGATCTCGCCCTCGTCGTCGGGCCCGCGGTGCACGAGCCGGCCGAGCATCCGCTCGACCTCGCCCGCCGGATGCGGGCCGTACGCCGCGGCTATTCCGCACATGGCTGGAGCGCTCCGACGGCGCGGGCGTCGGCGTACGCGCGGGGGCGGCGGTCGTCGAGGTAGGACAGCCGCGTACGAGCGATCGCCACGACGCCCGGGGCGTCGACGCGGGCGGAGGCGATGCCGGCGTGGCAGCCGGTGCGCGCGAGCACGCGGCCGCGCGGGTCGACGACCTTCGACTGGCCGGCGAAGCGCAGCCTGCCGAAGCGCCCGACCTGGTTGGAGGAGACGAGGACGACCTGATTCTCCAGCGCGCGCGTCTGGTCGAGGAGGTTGAAGTGGCGCACCTGGAGGTCGCGGCTCGTCCAGGTCGCGGGGTCCACGCGGCAGACCGGCCACGCCGACAGCGACGCGATCAGCCCGGCGCCGTCGAGTGCCAGGCCGCGCGCGGCCTCGGGGAACGTCTTGTCGTAGCAGATGAGCATCCCGATCCGGCCGATCGGGGTGTCGAACGCAGCGAACCCCTCGCCGGGAGCGAACGCGTGCCGCTCGCCGGCCGGGACATGCACCTTGCGGTGGTGGCCCAGCACGCCGTCGCCGTTGACGCAGACGGCGCTGGAGTACGGGCCGCCGGGCGCGTCCTCGGTGTAGCCGACGCAGACGACGACGTCCCCGGCGAGCCGCGCGATCCGGGTGATCTCCTCGCCGTCGCGGCGCAGGGCCGGGGGCCGGCCGCAGGGCGCGGGGGCGCCCGCGACGTGGGGCTCGTAGAGGTAGCCGCCGAGCGCGGACTCCGGCAGGACGACGAGCGCGGCGCCGCGCAGACGGGCCTCCGCGATGCTGCGCGTGACCTGGGCCATGCAGAGGTCCAGATCACGGCCGAAGCGCGCGCTCACGGCCATGACCGCCGGGGTCCTCGTCATGCGTCGGGGGAGCACACCGGACAGGATGGGGCGCGGGCGCGGCCTGATACATGGACGCCGGTCCAGAGATCGCGAATGCCGGGCCTCCACGTCGTCGGGCTACCCGTGCGCGGCGTGCCCTACCCGCCGACGCCCGCGATCGACCGCACAGCGGGCGCCAGCGCGCGACGCGTGCGGCGCGCGAAGACCCAGCTGCGCAGCGCGACGAAGCGCGTCACGGTGGCGCAGATGCTCGCGCCGATCAGCACGACGAGCTCGACGGGGCGCGACGGGCGCGCGTCGAGCGCGTGCAGCACGAGCAGCGCGCCGCTCGTCAGCCCGAGCGTCAGGACGTAGACGACGGCGCCCATCGCGTGCTGGCGCAACAGGCCCGCGCGTCCGCGCAGCCCGAACGTGAAATGGCGGTTGGCCTGCGTGTTGGCGACGGCGGTCAGCGCGAGCGCCGTCGCGTTCGCCGCCCCGGCGCCGAGCGACGAGCGCAGGCCGATGAAGAGCAGCGCGTAGGCGATCGTCGAGACGACGCCGATGGCGAAAAAGCGCGTCAGGCGCGCGGTCGCGAGCAGCCGCGCGATCCCGCGCAGGTCGTCGAGCGCCGTGCGGACGATGTCCACGCGCGAATCGGGGTCGTCGGTCCAGTCGACGGGCACCTCGTGGATCCGCAGGCCGGTGCACTGGGCGAGCATGAGCAGCTCGGTGTCGAAGAACCAGGCGTCGTCGCGGACGGCCGGCAGCAGCTGCCGCGCGACCTCCGTGCGCATCGCCTTGAAGCCGCACTGGGCGTCGGAGAAGCGCGCGCCGAGCGTCACGCGCAGCAGGCCGTTGTAGGAGCGCGAGATGAGCTCGCGCTTGGCGCCGCGGACGACCTGCGAGCCGCGGTGCAGGCGCGTCCCGATCGCGATGTCGCTGTGCCCGGAGACGAGCGGCGCGACGAGCGGCAGCAGCGCGCGCAGGTCCGTCGACAGATCGACGTCCATGTAGCAGACGACCTCCGCGTCGCTCGCAAGCCAGGCCGCCCGCAGCGCGCGCCCGCGGCCCTTGCGCGCGAGCGTGAGCAGCTCGACGCCGGGCAGGTCGGCGGCGAGCGCGGCGGCGATGCGCGGCGTCTGGTCGGTACTCGCGTTGTCGGCGATGACGATCCGCCACGCGAACGGCATGCTGACGGCGAGGTGGTCGTGCAGCCGGCGGATCGAGCGGGCGAGCGCGGCCTGCTCGTTGTGCACCGGGACGACGATGTCCACGCGCGCCGACGCCGACGCCGCCGAGGCCGACGCCGGCGGGCGCGGGCGCGCGGTGCTGCTGCGGGCGGGCGCGGAGGAGGACATGCGAGCACTGTGCAGTCCGTCTGCGCGAGTGAGCTGGGGCTTGGCTGAGAGTGCGCTGAGCGCCGCGCGGGTACTGCCTGTCCATGGATCTCGTGATCGTCCTCGTGATCGTCCTCGCGGTCGCCGCGGCCACCGTCGCGTTCCTCGCCGGGCAGCGGCGCGGGGGCGCCGGCCTGCGCTCGCGCGGCCCGGCGAAGGTGCTGCGCCCGCGCCGAGCCCGCGCGCCGCGCAACGACCCGATGGCGCAGGCCGTCGTCCGCCACAGCCGCGTGATGGACCCCGACGATGTCGTCGTCGAGGAGCTGCGCCTGAAGGCGCAGGCCAACCGCGTGGCGGCCGAGCAGGTCGGCGACGCCGGCAGCGCGGCCGAGCATCACGCGCGCGCCGACGCGCTCGAGCAGCAGGCGGCGCAGGCCAACGGCCGCGTCGACGACCGCGCCCGCTGAGCGCCCTACTTCCGGCGGACGACCTCGCAGGTCCCCTTGACGAGCCGGTCGCTGCTGTCGCGGATGACCGTGTCGCGGCCCGGCCCGCAGTCGATGCTGTCCGCGCCGCCGCCGCGGGCGATGATCAGGTCGTCGCCCGGGCCGCCCTCCAGGCGGTCGACGCCGAAGCCGCCGGTGATCTCGTCGTCGCCGGGGCCACCGCGGATGAGGTCCTGGCCGCGGCCGCCCTGCAGCTCGTCGTCGCCCGGACCGCCCTCCATGAGATCGTCGCCCTTGCGGCCGAAGAGGAGGTCGTTGCCGTTGTCGCCGAAGAGCTTGTCGCTGCCGCCGGCGCCCTCGATGATGTCGTCGCCGTCGCCGCCGCGGCAGGTGTCGGCGCCGTCGGTCCCGAGGATGTTGGGGTCGCTGTGGGGCGTCCCGCCCTGGATGCACCTGCGCGTGGCGATCCTGCGCTCGGGCAGGACGGTCTCGCAGTTCGTCGCGACCTCCGCCGCGCTGCTCTTGTAGACGATGTCGTCGCCCGGGCCGCAGTCGACGACGTCGGGACCCGACCCGCCGGACAGGATGTCGTCGCCCGCGCCGCCGAAGAGACGGTCGCGGCCGCGGCCGCCCGAGATGTTGTCGTTGCCGTCGCCGCCGGAGAGCGTGTCGTCGCCGAAGCCGACCTCGATGATGACGTCGTCGCCCGGTCCGCCGTCGATGTTGTCGTTGCCGTCGTTGCCGTCGATCGCGTCGTCGCCGTCGCCGCCGAGGATCGTGTCGTCGCCGGTGCCGCCGAAAAGCTTGTCGCTGCCGCCGCCCCCGAGCAGCCGGTCGTTGCCGCTCGCGCCGGAGATCGTGTCGTCGCCGCTCGTGCCGGTCAGCGTCTGCGCGCCGAAGCCGCCGCGGATGTCCCGGGCGAGCGCGACGGCCGGCAGGAGCGCAAGGGCGGCGACGATGAGCGCGAGGCGCCTCACGCCCGCCCCTTGAGGATCCGGAAGCTCTTCGTCGTGGGCTTGGAGGGCTTGCCGGACGCGTCCGTGGCGACCGCGACGAGCTGGTAGCGGCCGGGCGCCAGCCGGCGCCCGTTGACGCGCCCGCGGAAGACGACGACGTTCGCGCCGGCGGTTCCCTGCTCGCGGAAGCTCCCGAAGCGGCGGGTGCGCAAGCACGCCTTCCTGCGGCGGTTGGACGGCCGCGGCGCGACACAGCGGCGCCCTGATCGCCGGCCCGTGAGCTTGCGGGTGACGGTGAAGACGACGTTCGCCGGGCGCGTCAGCGTGTAGCTCACGCGCGCGCCGGTCCCGGTCGGCGCCGACGCGGGCCCCGACGCGGCCGCGCGGAACGCCGTCGGCTTCATCGACACCTTGATCGCGGGCTTCGCGCCCGTCGCGACGGCCGGCGCCGCGCCCGTGGACGCGTCGGTGCCGAAATTCGTCGTGTAGGTGACGCCCGGGGTCGGCGAGCCCGTGGGAGCGCTGGCGATGACGCTCATGCCGATGCCCTTGAAGCGCGGATCGAGGATGTTGGCGCGGTGCGGCGGGCTGTTCATCCAGGCGTCGACCATGGCGCTCGCCGTCGACAGGCCGCCGACGCCGAAGCCGATGTTCTCGCCCATGCCGGCGTTGTAGCCGGCGCCGGCGCCGCGGGCCCCGAGGGCCGGCTCGGCCGGCCCCTGGTGCGCGAAGAAGCGGCCACTGATCATCGCGTTGTTGTGCGTGCTCGCGGACGTCACGAGGCGCGTGTCGACCGCCAGTGCCTGCAGGCCCGCGCCGACGCGCTCGCCGTTGACGAGGCAGACGGCGGCAGCCGCCACGACGGCGCTGTTACCGGCGGCGGGGACCGTGAGATCGTCGCTGCAGGCGGCCGCCTGCGCGGCGCCGGCCGCCAGTCCGCCGCGGGACCGCAGCGCACGCGTCGTGGTCCCGCCGACCGTCACGGTGAACGTCTGGGTCGTCGACTGATCGCCGCCGCAGTCGCCGTTGGCGACGCGGACGGTGATGGTGTGCGTCCCGGCCCGGTGGAACGTCGTCGTGAGCCCGAACGTGACGAGCGATCCGGGCAGGAACGGGTTCAGCGGGTCGCCGGGGAGCGCCGGCAGCAGGCTGCAGGCCTGCGCGCCGAAGCGCGCGCCGCCCTCGCCGAGGTTCACGACGTACCCGCCGACGGGGGCGTTCGGCGACGAGGAGCGGATCCGCAGGACCGTCTCGCGCCCGACGCGCGGCGGCGGTGAGAAGGCGGCCGAGAGGACCGTCGGCGGGACCGGCGGTGGCGGCGGTGGCGGCGGTGGCGGCGGTGGCGGCGGCGGCGGGGGCGGGGGCGGGGGCGGGGGGACGGGCGCGACGGTGGCCACGCCCTCGACGATGACGGGCGGGTTCTCGACCTCCGTGATCGTGATCGTCGTGACGCACGTGCACTGCGCCTGGTAGATGTGCGTCCCGTCCACGCGATAGGGCTCGGTCGTCTGAGCGTCGGGCCCGAGGTCGACGATCGTCCCGACGGAGGAGCTCCCGTCGCCCCAGTCGATCGTCGCGGTGAACGCCGTCGGCGCGAAGGCGGTGCTGCGGAACGTCGCGACGGGGCCGCTGAAGGGCGTCCCGGCCGTCGCGGCGAAGTTGACGGCGGCCGCCGGATCGACAAGTGCGGTGGCTGCCGGAGCGGCCGCGAGGATCCCGGCCAGCGCGAGCAACCCCGCGGTCAGTGCGCGCCGTACGTCCTTGACCCCTGCGGACATCCTGTCCCTCCCCCGCGGTCGACCGGTTCGCCGTGCAATCTAGCGGTGCGCGGCGGCGCCCGCGACCCTTCGTCAGGAATCGACGTCGAGCGGGCCGCCGAGGAAGGCCTCGAGCGCGAGCCAGGCGGCCCGGTGCGCAAGCGGCCCGAGGCGCAGCGTCGCGCCGTCCTCGGGACCCTCGCGGACGGTCGCGAAGAGCCCCGCCTCGTCCAGCCGGGTGCGCTGATGCTCGGCGCGCTGCGCGCCGGTGGTGCCGTGGTAGTGCGCGTCGATCCCGAAGCGGCCGCCCTCGACGGGCCAGATCGAGAGCCGATCGGGCGCCCACGTCGGCCCGGTCTCCGCCGGCAGCGACGTATAGCGGACGAGGTCCTTACCGGCCGCGTCGCGGGCGTGCATGTTCGTCCGCGTCGACCAGGCGCGGTCGTCGACCGGCGGCTCGTCCGAGGGCTGGGGTTGCTTGCGGCGCCGCATCGTCCTACTCCATCGGCGCCGGCCGCGGCATGCTGTAGGCGACGATCGTCCCGCGGGCGCGCATGAGGTCAGCCTAACGGTGCCCGATGAGGATCCCTGCGAGCTCGGCGGCCGTCTGCGCCCCGCGCTCGAAGACGTCGCCGTAGCTGTAGGCGAGGTGCTTGGAGCGCCGGCGCCGCGCGAGGTCCGTTTCGAACGCCTGTCGCGTCGCGTGGTAGCGCCAGCTGTGCAGCTCGACCGTGAGACCCAGAGCCGGCCAATGGCAGTCGACCTTGTCGCCGTCGACGTCGATGTTCGTCCGCGGTGGCGGCAGTCCGCTCCGGCGCAGCAACGCCTTGAAGCCGTTCTCGAGATGACTGAGCAGGACATCGGCGCCGTGAGCTCGCCGGAGCTTCGTCGCGCCAGGCTTGTGGGGGTTGCGCGCGACGCACGCTGCGATCTGACCGGGCGTCGTGTGGTGGTGGATCCAGGCCTCATGACACATCCGCGTGAGGTTCCCGGGCGCGCTCCGCGGCGCGAGGTCCAGCAGCACGCGCGGGACCGTCGTGATCGGAACGCCGTCGAGCATCGACACGTCGAGGGGATGCAGCCTCGAGCGATGGATGCGGATCCCCGGGCGGCAGCGGCTCACACCGGCCGGGACGGTGACCTCTGGTGGGGGCGGTGCCCCGCGCATGAGCGCGAGCAGGTGGGCCGCGGCCCCATGACTGACGACTGCCCCCTCGCCCGCGGCGAGCGCCGCCGAGACGTACACCCCACGCGCCGACGGATCCGGGTGCCCGAGCGTGTAGACCCCGACATGCTCGCGCCGCAGCCGCCCGTCGGCGACCCAGCGCTTGATGCGATCACGGTCGACGCCGGCGCCGAGCAGCTGCGCGACCGTGATACGGCCGTACTGGCGGGCCGCGATATGGGCGAGCGTGTCGGCCTTTGGGCGGATATAGCCCAATAGCCCACAGACTCGCCGAGTTCGCCCCCCTCAGCTGAGATCCAGCACGGTCGTCGGCGGCTGGATCTCGTGGTCCTCGCCGTGGGGGACGATCGCCGTGCCGATCGCGAAGAACTCGATGACGTGGCTGCCCCAGCCGTGGCTGCCCTCGGTGAGCTGGACGCCGACGATGCCCTCGGCCTGCAGCGCCTCGGCCTCGGCCTGCATGCGCTCCATCGCCAGCTCGCGGGCGTCGTAGAGCGCCTGGGTGAAGTTCGGCAGCTCGATGTTCTGGCCCGCCTGCTTCAGCGCCTGGAACATCCCGCGGTGGGCGACGTGGTAGACGCAGGAGCCCATGACCATCCCGACCGGGCGGTGGCCGCTGCGCAGGAGCGTCCAGAAGTCCTGACCGGAGAGGTCGCTCGTGAAGGGCCGCCCGTTGGGCGCGCGGTGCAGCTCGCCCTCGCGGTGGCGGATCGCGGTGCCGATCGCGATGAACTCCGCCATGTGCTCGCCCCAGTCGTAGCGGCTGACCTCCAGGCGCACCGCGACGACGCCGTCGGCCCCGAGCTGCTCGGCCTCCTCCTCCATGCGCGTCATCGCGAGCTCGCGGGCGGCGTACATCGCCTCCGACAGGACCGTCATCTCCTCGCTGATCTTCCAGCTGGACTGCTGGAAGCCGATGTGGAAGATCGACGAGCCGACGACGAGCCCGAGCGGGTCGAAGCCCGCCTCCTTGACGAGGAGGAACTCGGCGACCGAGAGGTCGGAGGTGAACAGGCCGCGCTTGTTCTGCTCGAGTCGGGCGATGCCGGCTTCGGGCAGGCCCTCGATCGATGTGGGGTCGTAGTCGCTCATGCGCGTCGGGCTCCTAGTCGGACGATGGGCTGCGGTTGCAGCGGACGGTGCTCGCCATGCGGCGCGATCGCCGTGCCGAGCACATGGAAGGTCACGATCAGGTCCTCGCGGGTGACGTTGTTCTGCTCGACCTCGCGGATCTCGACGGTATGGTCGATCGACATCCCGACCAGGCCGCCGGCGCCGAGCGCCGACGCCTGCGCGCTCGCCCGCCCGAGCGCGTTCTCGCGCGCCTCGTAGACGCCCTGCGTGAAGTCGGTCAGCTCCTGGTTGGGCTGCATGCGCTGCCAGCCCGTCGTCAGCCGGCGCGTCTGGCGGCTCGGGACGATGTAGAAGACCGACGTGCTCGCGACGACGCCGACCGGCGCGTAGCCCCCGCGCCGCAACAGGACGTAGTCGGGCATCGAGAGGTCGGTGAGGACCGGGTGCTCCGTGGTGCCGCCGCCCTCGGGCAAATGGACGGCGGTGCCGTTGACGACGATCTCGATCTCGTCGCTGAGGAACGGGTGCCGGCGATTCTCGAACGTCACGTCGACGACCGCGTGGCAACCGGCGTGCTCGGCCTCGAGCGCGAGCCGGTGCAGCGCGCGGGCGCGGGCGTCGTTCCATGCACGCGTGAGCTGCTCGAGCTCCATGAGCCGCGCGTCCGCGCCCCAGCCGCTGGACCACGGGTAGTTCTGCCAGCCGACCTTGTAGACCGAGGTCCCCATGACCTGGCAGACCGGGCGGATCGTCTCGAGCTGCGTCAGCGCGAAGTCGGCGACCGACAGTCCCGAGGTGAAGCCGCCGCTGCCGCCGGCGAGCTCCTGCAGGCGCCGCTCGGCGGCGAACGGGATCCCGCCGGCCTCGACGCACGCGATGTCCTGCTCGCGGCGATCGTCCTGCGCCTTCTCCTCGTCGCCGTCGCCCTTGAGGAAGTCGAGGAAGCCCACGTGCGCTAGCCGACGAGCCGTTCGAGCGCGGTGCGTGCCTGCGCGCTGCCCTCCGCCTGCTCGCGCAACTCGCCGGTCAGGGCGTTGACCCAGTCGGCGAGCTCCAGCGGTTCGCGCTTGATCGCGATGCCGCGCACCTCCTGGCGGCGGTCGGCGGTGACGGTGTGGCCGTCGACCTCCAGGCCGTAACGCGTCGAGCCGAGCCGCACCTCGACGCTCTCGACGATCTTGCCGCCACCGAACAGGCGCTTGGAGCGCCGCTGCACCTTCGTGGCCTGCGGAAGCGCGTCCTCGAGCTTGCGGCAGAGCACCTCGATGCCCATGAGGAGCTCGGCGCCGTCCGCGCGCAGGCCGGCCGCATCGAGGTCGAACGTCAGGTCGTCGTCCATCTCGATCCCGGAGGCTAGTGGACCCGCTACCCCCTTATGCGCACGAAACGGTCAATCGCAGAAGCGGATGCCGGGCACGCCGATGAGCGTGACCCTGCCGGTCTGCTTGGAGAGCGCGAACTCCAGCGGGCCGCCGCCGCCCTTCGGGACGCGCGCGATCGTGGCCCCGAAGACCTTCGCGCGGCTGTGATCCAGCCGCATCCGCGGGTACGCCGCCTTGATCGCGGCGCGGCGCGCGCCGATGCCGACGCCGCGCGCCGACGCCCCGCCGGCGATCGTGACCGCCGCGACGCGCCGCGGCGCCGTCGTCGTGAGGTCGGCCCCGCCCTGCAGCGGCAGGCGCAGCGGTGCCGAGCGCGCCCTCGGACCCGCGAGCGCACAGCCGGGCCCGACGTTGCCGACCAGGCCCGCGACCCGCAGCGAGCTGTATGTCGCGCCGAGCCTCACCCCGCCCACGCCCGCGGCGGTGATCCGCCGCGGCGCCGACGAGGACGCCTCCGCGAAGGAGATCGCGACGGCGACGGTCATCGCGACGAGCGCGATGACGGCTGCGAGGATCTGGCTGCGGCGGGCCGGCAAGGCCGCGAGCCTACTCCGCGGCGGAGACGGGCGGCAACCGCCCGAGTAACCGCGCAGCGATCATCCAGACCAGCAGCGTGAGCGCCGGCGGGATCGTCGCGGGCAGGACGTCGTAGGCGAGGAAGAGCTGGTCCCAGGCCAGCGAGATCGCGAGCATCGCGAGCGCCGCGAGCAGCAGCTTGCGGCCCTCTGCCGCGAGAATCCCTCCCACGACCGCGGCCGCGAAGAAGTCGCCGTAGCCGAGCCCCGCGCTGCCGAACGACGCCGACTGCAGCTGCGGCAGGCCGTTCCCCGGCGCCGCCGCGACGAGCAGGGCGTTGGGTGCCTGCAGCCGGTTGGAGAAGACGAGATACGCGTCGACCGCGGCCATCGCGACGATGCCCGCCTTCAGGAGCGTCAGCGGCGCGACGCCCGCGAGCAGGCGCCCGAGCGTCACCGCCGAGCCGGCGATCAGCAGCGTCGTGGCGAGCTGGCCGGCGTGGTCGTCAGGGCGCGCCCAGGCGACGGCGAGCAGCGCGACGGCGAGCATGGCGAGCCCCGGCCGCGCGCCGCGTCCCGCCCAGCCGAGCGCGAGCGCGCAGCCCGGCGGCACGAGCAGCAGCGCGACCCACGTCAGGACGTCGGCCGTCGACGGCGCGAGCTCGATCGCGGCGACGACGACAGCGATCGACAGCGGCAGCACGAGCGCCCAGGCCGGGGTGCGCAGGCGCTGCGCCCAGGCCGGCAGCCCGGCGCCGGGCGCGGCGACGCAGGCCGACTGCGCGGCGACGAGCACGAGGTTGTCGGCGGAGAAGAACAGCGGCTCAGCGCGCCGGGCGCACGAGCGCGTCCGCCAGCGCGGTGCGCAGCGACGTGAAGAAGATCGAGAGCGGGAACTCGTCGTCGAGCACGAGGTCGACGGTCGCGCGCGGCTCGTCGCCGTCGGCGATCGCGTCGGCGCGCACGGGCGCGGCCCAGCGCGAGCCGCTCGCGGGCGCGACGTACGTCGCGACGAGATCGTGGGCGGCGCCCCAGTGGCGCAGCTGCGAGCGGTCGATCCCGTCGCGGTAGAGCTCCTCGACGAGCACGCGCAGCTCGGCGACGCCTGCGGGCAGCGCCTCCCAGTCGATCGTCAGGCGGTTGTCGGTCCAGTGCAGGCGCCCGGTGCGGTGCAGGAAGGCGAACAGCAGCTGGCCGCCGAGCCCGTCGTAGTTGCGCACGCGCTCCCCGGTGACGGGGAAGCGCAGCATGCGGTCCAGCAGCATCGCGTACTGGACGAAGCGCGCGACGCCCAGGCCCTCGCGCTCGAGCGCGACGGCCTCGCCGTACGCTGTGAGATCGCAGCGCAGCTCCTCCAGCGCGTACATCCAGAACGGCATGCGCTTGCGGATCATGAACGGGTCGAACGGCAGGTCGCCGTGGCTGTGGGCGCGGTCGTGGATGAGATCCCAGAGGACGTAGGCCTGCTCGGAGACGGTCTCCGAGGCGACGAGCCCGGCGGCGTCGGGGGGCAGGTTGATCTGCAGCGTCCGAGCGGCGGCGCCGATCGTGCGCCGGAAGCGCTCGGCCTCGCGGTCGCAGAAGATCGCGCCGAAGTGGTGCTGCTTGGGCCGCGTCGCGACCGACACGGTCTCCGGGAACAGCACCGCGCACTCGCTGTCGTAGCCCGCGGTGTGGTCGACGAGCGTCACCGGCACGAACTTCGGATTGTCGTAGCGCGTCGCCTCGAGGTCGGCGAGCCAGGCCGGCCACGGCACGCGGACGATGAGCGCCTCGAAGACGCTGTCGCGCGGCCCGTTCTGCTTGAGCATCGGGAACAGCACGAGGTGCTCGATGCCGTCGACGCGCAGCTGCTCGGGGCGAAACAGCTCCAGCGACAGGCCGAAGTCGGGCTTGCCGTAGCCCGCGTCGGCCCAGGCCCGCAGATCGGCGACCGCCGCGTCGAGGTAGGCGGCCTGGTGGCGGAAATGCGGCACGAGCGCCGCGACCGCGGCGGCGATCCGCGCGACGCCCGCGTCCAGCGCCGCGCTGTCGTGGGCGTCGAGGTCGACCGAGCCGTCGGCGCGCTGGCACAGGCGCAGGTGGTCGACCGTGTCGCGCAGGACGGTCCAGGCCGGGTCCGCGCGCGCGGCCGATTCGCGCCGCTCCGCCGGGCGGCCGAACGCGCCGCCCGCGGCCCAGTGCACGAGGTTGAGCCAGAGGTCGGCATGGTCGTGCTCGGCGAGGCAGTCGTCGCCGAAGAGGTCGGAGTCGGCGGCCACGACGACGCGGCCGGCGCCGTGCTCGGCCGCGGCCAGCAGCGTCGCGCCGGGCGTCGACGCCGACGCCGACGCGCGCGCGAGCGGCCGCGCGCCGTTGCGCAGCACCAGGCGGCCCGCGCGGTAGAAGCAGGCGCTGTGCACGCGCGCGAGGAGGTCCACGCCGTCCGCCCGCGCCCTGCCGGCCGCGAGCTCGGCGAGGATCCAGTGCGGCGCGCCGTCGTGGTGCTCGTAGTCGGAGACGGCGTCGTTGGCGATCTCGACCCCGAAGCGGGCGAGCAGCGCGTTGAGGTTGTTGGCGTACTTGTCCTGCTCCTCCTCGCCGAGGACGATCAGCCCGCCCCCGCCCGTGACGAAGGCCTCGATCGCGTCGAGCTCGGCGTCGGTCAGCAGTGGCGAGCCGCCGGGGACCGTGCGTTCCCAGCGCGGGTCGGACGGATGCGCGAGGACGAGCACGTCAGCGGCCGCGAGCGCGTCGGCGTCCAGCGGCCCGGCGACGTGGGCGACGACGTCGAGGTCGCGGGCGCGCAGCGCACGCGCGGCGAGCTCGTAGGACGAATCCTCCGGGTGCGACGGCGCGATCGCGCGGGCGACCTCGGGCCGGATCGTCCAGGCCTCGGCGTGCGCCTCGTCGAAGAGGATCGTTGCGATCGGAGAACGGGCGGGCATGGTCGACTGGACGCTACTCCGCCGCGAAGATGTGCTCGACAGCCCGTCCAACGCGAGGAGCCCACCATGATCACCAAGCTCGACTTCGTCGCCATCCCGTCCGAGGACGCCGAGCGCAGCCGCGCCTTCTACGTCGACACGCTCGGGTTGCGGGCCGACGACGACGCGCGCTTCGAGTTCTACGCCGGCGAGACGTGCTTCGGCATCTGGGAGCCCGCGAAGATGGGCCGGACGTTCGCCCCGCAGCACAACGGCCACATCGCGTTCCACGTCGACGACATGCCGGCGACGCGCGCGGAGCTCGAGGCCAAGGGCGTCGAGTTCATCGGCGACACCTTCGACACCGGCGTCTGCCACATGGCCTTCTTCAACGACCCCGACGGCAACGACCTCATGCTCCACAACCGCTACTCCCCGCGCAGCTGACAGCGCGACCCAGCCGATCGGCCGGGCACGAACCAGAGCTGACTCCGGCGCGGGCGAGGCATGACCGCGTGCGAAGGTCGTTCCGGAACACGCGGCCTGCGTCGCCTGGTCGTCGGCGGCACATCTTCGGCCCGGGGACGGTCCGCGAGAGTGCCGGAACCCTCGCATAGGGGCGGTGCTGGACGAGCTTCGCGCGAGGCGCATCTCGGGTGCGGCGGCGCCCGGAACGCTGTGCCGCATGACGCCCCTGTGCGGGATTGCAATCCGGACGGGCCAATCGGGAGGATCACGACTGTGCCTGCGCCTGACGGCTTGTAGAGGGTCGCGCGGTGCCGGTGGTGGCGATCAGGTCGGCGTGCCGGGAGCCCCTGCGCTTACCGACCGGGTGGCGAGCACATCCGGAGCAAGGGGCGAAAGCCGTCCTGCTTTGCGGTCGGCGCGCGACCGCGATCCAGGACGGCGTCGAGGCGGGAGTCCCGCTTGCCGTTCGGCTGCGGGACGTCCGCCGCCGGCGTTCTCGCGTTCACTGGGGACCGGCTGGCGGACGTCGCTGCCTGGGCCGAGCGCATCCAGCGGGGCCTCGTGCGCATCGCAACGGTCACGCTGCTGGAGGTCGGCGACGCAGCTCGCTGATGCAGCCGCAGCGACCACTGCTTCCGTCAGCGACAGCGCCCCTCCTCGCGCGAAGCGAACGGTGCTCGGCGACAACTGTCGTCGCGCTGCTGTTCAGCGCGCGCAGGCCACGGCGACTTCCAGCGCGGCGCAGACCTCCCGCATGCGCTTGTCGCTCAATCGCCCGATGCGCTGGACGAGCACACCGACCGACACGCTCTCGACGGAGTCGAGGTTGATCGCTGAACGCTGCGGAATCGGATCCACGTCCGGGTCCAGGACGACCTCGCTCGCCAGGCCGCGTACGACCGTGGTACACGGCCCGATCAGCGTGCGCCGCAAGCGCGGGATCGCGGCATCGCGTGAGAGCACGACGACGGGTCGCCGGCCGATCTCGGGCAGTTCACACCACCAGACCTCCCCTCGGGCCGGAAGCGCGGTCACGATCCTGCGGCCCGCGCGCGAAACGACGCGAGGTCGCCCCACGCGTCTCGGCGGTCAAGCGGGTGCTCGTCGTAGGCGCCGTAGGACGCGTCGATCTCGGCCGCCCTGTTATGCGCGACGAATGTGCCGAGCGCCTCGTCGAGCAACGCGGCGTCCGTTGCGCCCTGGCGCAGTTCGCGGGCGCTGGAGAGCAGGTGCTCGTCGACCGTCGTGCTCACCCTGGTCCGTGCCATGCCCCGATCATGCCATCAACGGAGCATAGATGCCAGACCCCTCCCGTCGCCGCTGGCTGCGCGCTCGCCCTACTCGGCGCGGAAGACCTGCATCTTCTGCTTGAAGAACGCCGGGTTCCCGCGGCTCCACAGCACCATCAGCACCGCCCCGAGCACCATGAAGCTGACGCCGATGACGAGCGGCGGGCCGACGCCGAACCAGGAGTTGCCCGACTCCGAGTTCGCCGGGTCGGAGAGGTCGATGATCGACTTCACGAGGACCCAGGTGAGGATCGCGCCGCCGAGCGTCGGGGCGATGACGGCGAACAGCAGGCCGCTCAGCGACCTGCGCCCCTCGCGGCGGTAGTACAGCGCGCAGGCGAAGCCCGTGATCCCGTAGTAGAAGGCGATCATCAGGCCGAGCGCCGCGATCGAGTCGAAGAGGATGTTCTCGCTGACGATCGTCAGGCCGACGTACCAGAGGATCGACAGCCCGCCGAAGAGGAGCGTCGAGACGTGCGGCGTCTGGAAGCGCCCGTGGACGAGCCCGAGCCGCGCGGGCAGCGCCCCCGCGCGCGCCATCGACAGCGTCGTGCGCGCGGTCGGGAGGATCGTCGTCTGCGTCGACGCCGCCGCCGAGGTCAGCACGGCGATGATGAGGAGCTTGCCGAACGTCCCGCCGAGCACGTCGTTGCCGATCACCGACAGCACGTCGTCCTGGTCGGCGAGCTCCTTCGTCCCGGCGAACGCGATCGCCGCCGTCGCGACGAGCAGATAGATGCCGACGAGCAGGATCGTCGACACGATCGCCGACTTGCCCGGCGACTCGGTCGGGTCCTCGGTCTCCTCGTTGGCGCTCACCGCGCTGTCCCAGCCCCAGTAGATGAAGACCGCCAGCAGCACGCCGCTCGTCAACGCGGCCGTCCCGCCGTCGATCGCGAACGGCGAGAACCACGACAATGCCGGATGCTCGGCCGCCGCCCCCGCGTCGCCGGTGTAGACGCGGATCAGCGCGACGACCGAGAAGATCACGAGCGTCACGACCTCGGCACCGAGCAGGTACCACTGCGTCCGGGCCGACAGCTCGATCCCGATGACGGTGATCGCCGTCATGACCGCGATCCAGACGACGCCGACGAGCGTGACGGCGAACGTCGAGCTCGCCGCGGCGTCCCAGCCGAAGAGCTTGAACGAGTACAGCCCCGCGATCTGCGCGAGGTTCGCCATGACGACGACGTCGGCGACGATGATCGCCCAGCCGCCGAGCCAGCCCGCCCACGGCCCCATCGCCTTCGAGACCCACGAGAACGTCGTGCCGCAGTCGGGGTCGGTGCGGTTCATGTAGAGGTACGCGCTCGCGATGCAGAGCATCGGGATGAACGCCACCCACAGCACCGCCGGCGCCTGGAAGCCGACCGCCGCGACGATCAGCCCGAGCGTCGCCGCGAGGCTGTAGCCCGGCGCCGTCGACGCGACGCCGATGACGATGCTCGAGATGACGCCGATCGCGCCCTTGCGCAGGCCCTTGTCGACGACGTGGCCGCCCGCACCGGGCGCCGGCGTGGGCAGCGGCGGGTTGACGACGGCACCGGCCATGTGCCGGACGCTACGGACCCGCGGCAACCCCTTCAAGAGTCGCACCGCCAAACGGAGCGTCGATCAGTTGGACAAGGTGTACAACGAGCAGCCCCGATATGTGCCCGCAAACCCTCTTGAGCGCCACCGTCCGCAGCGCTACCGTTGTCCGAAGCGGACAGCGACGAGGGCGCCCCACCGCGTGCGCAACGAGAGGAGCGAGATGGGCACCGATCTGACCGAGCGAGAGGCCCGGTCCACGAGCCTGCAGGCGGTGGCGCGGCGCCATCTCTGGATGCACTTCACCCGGATGGGCGCCTACGGCCCGGATGCCGAGATCCCGATCATCGTCCGCGGCGAGGGCTGCTACGTCTACGACGAGCACGGCCGCCGCTATCTCGACGGGCTGTCGGCGCTCTTCTGCGTCAACAGCGGCCACGGCCGCCCCGAGCTCGCCGACGCGGCCGCCGCGCAGATGCGCGAGCTGGACTTCTTCACGAACTGGAGCTACGCCCACCCCCGTGCGATCGAACTCGCCGAGCGGATCGCCGGGCTCGCGCCAGGAGGCCTGGAGCGCGTCTTCTTCACCTCGGGCGGCTCGGAGGCCGTCGAGTCGGCGTGGAAGGTCGCGCGCGCGTGGCATCGCCTCCACGGCCGCCAGGACCGCACGAAGCTCATCGCCCGCGACCTCGCCTACCACGGCACCTCACTCGGCGCGCTCGCGGCCACCGGCCTGGAGGGCCTCAAGACGCCGTTTGAGCCCGTCGTCCCGGGCGCCTGCCACGTCCCGAACACGAATGTCTTCCGCGAGCCCGCCGACCGCGACCCGCTCTGGATGGCCGACGCGATCGAGGAGCGGATCATCGCCGAGGGCCCTGACACCGTCGCCGCCGTCATCCTCGAACCGGTCCAGAACGCCGGCGGCTGCTTCACGCCGCCCGACGGCTACTTCCAGCGCGTCCGCGAGATCTGCGACCGCCACGGCGTGCTGCTCATCTCCGACGAGGTCATCTGCTCCTGGGGGCGCCTCGGCCACTACTTCGGCTGCGACCGATTCGCTTACATACCGGACATCATCACGACGGCGAAGGGCCTGACGTCGGCCAACCAGCCGATGGGCGCGATGATCGTCGGCGAGCACGTCGCCGCGCCGTTCATGGTCGGCAACGAGTCCTTCGTCCACGGCTTCACGTTCGGCGGCCATCCCGTCGCCGCCGCCGTCGCCCTCGCGAACATCGACCTCATGGAGCGCGAGGACCTCTGCGGCCACGTACGCGCGAACGAGGGACCCTTCCGCGCGATGCTCGAGAGCCTGCGCGACATCGACATCGTCGGCGACGTCCGCGGCGCGGGCTACTTCCAGGCGATCGAGCTCGTGAAGGACCGCGACACGCACGAGGGCTTCGACCACCGCGAGTCCGAGGAGCTCCTGCGCGGGTTCCTCTCCGGCGAGCTGTTTCGCCGCGGCCTCATCTGCCGCGCCGACGACCGCGGCGACCCCGTCATCCAGCTCGCGCCGCCGCTCATCGCGGGGCCCGAGCAGTTCGAGGAGATCGAGGCCATCCTGCGCGCCGTCCTGACCGAGGCGTCGGCGCGCGTCGCCAAGCGAGATCGACCCGCCCGCCCCCGCTGATGCTCACGGTCGAGCGGCTGCTGTCGGAGGTCGGGCTGCAACTCGCCTTCGGGCACGCGGCCGGCGGCGCGGCGGTGCGCTGGGTCCACAGCACCGAGCTGCTGGACCCGACGCCGTGGCTCACCGGCGGCGAACTGCTCCTGACGACCGGCAGCCAGCTCGACACCCCCGAGCGCCAGCGCGCGTACGTCGAGCGGCTCGTGGCACACGGCATCGCGGGCGTCGGGCTCGGCGTCGGCTTCGAGCACGCCGAGCTGCCCGCCGCCCTCTGCGCCGCGGCCGAGGAGCACGCGCTGCCGATCTTCGCGGTCCCCTACGAGGTGCCGTTCATCGCGATCACCGAGCGCGCCTTCTCGCATCTCGTCAGCGAGCAGTACGCGGCGCTGCGGCGCAGCACGGCGATCCAGGGCCGCCTCGAACGGCTCGTCCTCGAGGAGCGCGGCCTCGGCGAGGTGATGCGGATGGTCGCCGGGGCGATCGGCGGCAGCGCGACCGTGCTCGGCGCGCGCGGCGACACGATCGCCTCCAGCGGGACGCTCGAGGCGCCCGCCTGGGAGGCGCTCGGCGCGGCGATCGTCGCGCGCGGCGAGGTCGCCGGGCCGCTGCGCGATCGCGCGCTCGTGCTCCCCGTCGTGGGGCGCGAGCGCAGCGCCGCGCAGGCCTGGATCGCCGGCGTCTGCGACCACCCGCTCGGCGACTTCGAGCGCCTCATCCTCCAGCAGGCCGCGACGGTCGTCGCGCTCGAGCTCATGCGCCTGCGGATCGCGCGCGACACCGAGCGCCGCCTTGCCGGCGACGTCCTCGCCGAGGCGCTGACGGGCCGCCTGCACCCCGAGGAGCTCGCCGCCCGCCTGCACCCCTTCGGCATCGGCGAGCAGGTCGCCGTGCTCGCGTTCACGACCGACGACCCGGTGGCGGCCGAGCCCGACCTCGACGCGGCGCTCGCCCGCGCCGACGTCCGCGCGCTCGTCGCCGTCCGCGGCGCGCTGCTGTGCGCGATCGTCGACGCCGACGGCCGCGACCCGATCGCGCTCGCGCGGGTCATGCGCGCCGAGCTGTCGGCGACCCACGGCACGGTGCGCGCCGCCGCCAGCCGCGCCGCGAGCACGCAGTCGCTGCGGCGCAGCTTCCACGAGGCGCGCTGCGCGCTGGAGGCCGTGCGCTTCGCCAACGGTGACGCGCCCGACGTCGCCTCCCATCGCGACCTCGGCTCCTTCCACCTCCTGCTGTCGCTCCAGGACGACGAGGCCCTGCGCTCGTACTGCGACGGCGTCCTGGCGGCGGTCGAGGAGGGCGATCCCGACTACGCCGAGGAGCTGCTGCGTTCGCTCGACGCCTATCTCGAGCACAACGGCCACTGGGAGCACGCGGCGGCGCAGGTCTTCTGCCACCGCCACACGCTGCGCTACCGCATCCGGCGCGTCGAGGAGCTCACGGGCCGCTCGCTCGCCAACCCGCGCGACCGGATCGAGTTCTGGCTCGCGCTGCGCGGCCGGGAGCTGTCGCTGTGAGGACCGCCGGCGCGGGCTTCGACGTCGCCGTCCTCGGCGCCGGCGGCATCATCGCCCGGGCGATCGTCCGCGACCTCGCCGAGTCGCCGGAGGTCGGCCGCCTGCTGCTGCTCGACATCGACGGCGAGCGCGCGGCGCAGGTCGCCGCCGAGCACGGCGCCGGCCGGGCGCGTGCGGTCGCCGTCGACGCCCGCGACGGCCTGGCGACGGCGCTCGCCGGCTGCCGCGTCCTCGTCAACGCCGCGAGCTACCGCGTGAACCTCATCGCGATGGAGGCCGCGCTTGACGGCCGGCTGCGACTACCTCGACCTCGGCGGGCTGTACTGGATGACAGCGCGCAGCTGGGCCTGCACGACCGCTTCGCGGCGGCCGGCCGGCTCGCCGTCCTCGGCATGGGCTCCAGCCCCGGAAAGACGAACGTCATGGCGGTGCGCGGCGTCCGCGAGCTCGGTGGCGACGCCGTCTGCGAGATCAACGTCGCGGCCGCCGGGCGCGACCCCGAGCCGACCGCGCTGCTGCGCGCGCCGTACGCGCTGCAGACGCTCATCGACGAGCTCTCGATGAAGCCCGTCGTGCTCGACGGCGGCGCGCCGCGCGAGCTCGCGCCGATGGCGCCGGGCGGCCTCGTCCGCTTCCCAGACCCGATCGGCGAGGTCATGACGATCCACACGCTGCACTCCGAGCTGCAGACGTTCGGCACGAGCTTCGGCTGCCGGCGCGCGAGCTTCCGGCTGTCGCTCGCGCCCGCGCTCCTGCACCGCCTCGAGGCGCTGCGCGACGCCGCCGCGGTCGAGGTCGCGGCGGCGCAGGCGGCCGCGGCGCCGCCGTCGGCGCGCGCGGTCTCCGGGCACGTCGTCGAGCTCGTGGGCGCCCGCGGGCGGCGCGTGCGGGTCAGCGCCCTGACGGAGCCGATGGAGGGTTGGGGCCTGGGCGGCGGGATCGTCTCGACGGCGGCGCCCGCCGCGGCCCTCGTGCGGCTGCTCGCGCGCGGGCGGATCACCGCGACCGGCGTCCATCCGCCGGAGACCTGCGTAGACCCCGATGACCTGTTCCCCGAGCTTGAGCGGCGCGGATGCCGCTTCGAGGTGACCCGATGAAGGTTGGCGTCCCGACCGAGATCAAGACCGACGAGTTCCGCGTCGCGATCACGCCGGCGGGCGTGCGCGAGCTGACGACGCACGGCCACGAGGTGCTCGTCCAGGCGGGGGCCGGCATCGGCAGCGCGATCGAGGACGCCGCCTACGAGGCCCAGGGCGCGCGGATCGTCGCGACGGCCGCCGACGTCTGGGGCGTGGCCGAGCTCGTCCTGAAGGTCAAGGAGCCGCAGGCCGGCGAGGCGGCGCTGCTGAGCCCCGGGCAGACGCTCTTCACGTACCTGCACCTCGCCGCCGAGCCCGCGCTCGCGACCGCGCTGTGCGCGTCCGGCGCGACCTGCATCGCCTACGAGACCGTCGAGGACGCCCGCGGGCGGCTGCCGCTGCTCGCGCCGATGAGCGAGGTCGCGGGGAAGATCGCGACGCAGGCGGGCGCGTTCATGCTCGAGAAGCCGCTCGGCGGGCGCGGCGTGCTGCTCGGCGGCGTGCCGGGCGTCGCCGCCGCGACGGTGCTCGTCATCGGCGGCGGCGTCGTCGGGACGAACGCCGCGCTGATCGCGATCGGCATGCAGGCCGACGTCTTCGTGTTCGACCGCTCGATCGACCGCCTGCGCGAGCTCGACCTGATCTTCGGCGGCCGCGCGTCGACCGTGCACTCGTCGACGCTCGCGGTCGAGGAGATGCTGCCCGCCGCCGACCTCGTCATCGGCGCCGTGCTCATCCACGGCGCGCGGGCGCCGCGCGTCATCACGCGCGAGCAGCTCGGGCTGATGAAGTCGCGGGCGGTGCTCGTCGACGTGTCGATCGACCAGGGCGGCTGCTTTGAGACCTCGCGCCCGACGACCCACTCCGACCCGACGTTCCAGGTCGACGACATCACGCACTACTGCGTGACGAACATGCCCGGCGCGGTCCCCGTGACGGCCACCTACGCGCTGACGAACGCGACCCTCCCCTACGTCCTGAAGCTCGCCAACCTCGGGATCCAGCCCGCCCTCGACGCCTGCGAGGAGCTGCGCCTCGGCGTGAACGTCGCCGGCGGCCGGATCACCCACCCCGCCGTCGCCGAGGCGCTCGGCGACCTGTCCCCGGAAGAGGAGCCCGCCAGATGAGCACCGTGGCCACGACGATCGACAACTTCATCGGCGGCGCGTTCGCGGCGCCGGGCAGCGGCGCGACGGAGGAGATCCACAACCCCGCGACGGGCGACGTCATCGCGACCGCGCCGCTGTCGGACGCCGCCGACGTCGACGCCGCCGTCGCGGCGGCGAAGGGCGCCTTCGACGGCTGGGCGGGCACGGTGCCGGGCGAGCGGGCGCTGGCGCTCCTGCGGATCGCCGACGCGCTCGAGGCAGCGCAGCGAGGAGATCTGCGGGCTCGAGTCGCTGAACGTCGGCAAGCCGATCGCCGCGATGCGCGAGGAGATGCCGGCGATCGTCGACAACCTGCGCTTCTTCGCCGGCGCCGCGCGCGTCATGGAGGGCAAGGCGGCGGGCGAGTACCTCGAGGGCTACACGTCGATGCTGCGCCGCGAGGCGATCGGCGTCGTCGCCCAGATCGCGCCGTGGAACTACCCGCTGGCGATGGCGATCTGGAAGATCGGCCCCGCGATCGCGGCCGGCAACACCGTCGTCCTGAAGCCCAGCGAGCAGACGCCGATGACCGCCGCGCTGCTCGCCGAGATCTGCGCCGAGCACCTGCCGCCGGGAGTGCTGAACGTCGTCTTCGGCCATGGCCTGGATGCGGGCGCGCCGCTCGTGCGCCACAAGGACGTCGCGATGGTCTCGCTGACCGGCGACGTCGGCACCGGCAAGGAGATCGCGCGCGTCGCCGCCGACACGCTCAAGCGCGTGCACCTCGAGCTCGGCGGCAAGGCGCCGGTGCTCGTCTTCGACGACGCCGACATCGAGGCGGCGGTCGAGGGCGTGAAGATCGCCGGCTACTGGAACGCCGGCCAGGACTGCACCGCCGCCGCGCGCGTGCTCGCCGGGCCGCAGGTCTACGACGACTTCGTCGCCGCGCTGGCCGCGGCCGCCGACGGCCTCGCGGTCGGGGACCCGACCTCCGAGGACACCGAGATGGGCCCGCTCATCTCCGCCTCGCAGCGCGACCGCGTGACCGGCTTCATGGAGCGCGCGCCCGCGAGCGCCGAGCGCGTCGCCGGCGGCGCGGCGATCGACGGGCCCGGGCACTTCTACCAGCCGACCGTCGTCGCCGGGCTCGCCCAGGACGACGAGATGATCCAGCGCGAGGTCTTCGGCCCGGTCGTGACCGTCCAGCCGTTCGCCGACGAGGAGCAGGCGATCGCCTGGGCCAACGACGTCGACTACGGCCTCGCCGCGAGCGTCTGGACGCGCGACGTCGGCCGCGCGATGCGCGCCGCCAAGGCCCTGCGCTTCGGCTGCGTCTGGGTCAACGACCACATCCCGCTCGCTTCGGAGATGCCGCATGGCGGCTTCAAGCAGTCGGGCTACGGCAAGGACATGAGCGCCTACGCGCTCGAGGACTACACCGAGCTCAAGCACGTCATGATCAGCCTCGGGTAGCCCACCGATACCGAAAAAGAGGTAGACCGGTATCCCGATAAGAGGTAGACCGGTCTCTCTATAATCCGCAGAAATAATGTGGTCAGCGCGGCCGGGATGGGTTACCTTCCGCGCAATGCGCAGGGTTCGATCCCGCGTCGCGGGGGTGTGCTGCGTTACGAACCTGGGGGGTTCACGAATGATTTCTGCACTCCGTAGAGGAGCGCTGGCGCCGTGATGGTCGCGCTCTCTTCCTACTGGACGCTCGGGTGGGTGGTCGGCGCGGTCGTCGTCGCGCTCGTCGCCGTCCTCCTGCTCACGATCACCGCGCTGGCGCGGAAGATCGATTTCGTCGCACAGGATCTCGTGACCGATCTCGACTCGATCGCGCGCAAGACCGACCCGCTGCAGGAGGTCGGGGCGACGCGCAACGCCGTCGTGACGATCACGCGCTGTCTCATCAAGGCACGCGGCGGCGCCGCCGTCGTCGACAAGTACCACACGTCTCCGGGGTGGCGGCCATGAACGCACTGATCATCATCGGGCTCGTCGTCGGGGTGGTCATCGCCCTGCTCGTCATCTTCCTGCTGCAGAGCACGCTGAACCCGCTGCGGGCGGTCCTCAAGGACGTCGAGCTGGCGCACACCGCGCCGATGCTCACGCGCGGCGTCCCGGGTACCGACCAGCTCAGCCAGACGCGCCGGCTCGCCGAGCAGGTTCCGGGGCTCGCGCTCGCGTACCTCGCGAAGCTCGGTGCCGCACCGGCAGCGGCCGCACCGCCGCCACCATCGTTCCCGTCGACGGCCGCGCCGTCCTACGGCCAGCCGCCCGGCGCGCACGAGCCCGCGTGGAAGCGCTTCCAGTCAGGGATCGGACGCTGATGCTCGCGACACTCTCCGACAATCAGAACGCCTGGGTCATCACGCTCGTCGTGGGCGTCGTCGTCCTCGTCGTCGTGATCATCCTGCTCGAGATGCTGCGGCGCACGGTGCTGGGGCTCAACGACGACCTGTGGTCGACGTGGGTCAGCGGCAAGAAGGTCGTGAAGAACACGGCGACCACGTATCTGCTGAAGAACACCCGCGACGCAGGCACCGACCTCGTCAGGGAGCTGGCAAACCATGGGTAGCGCTAGGAGCGAACGATGAACACGATCCTGATCATTGCCACACTCGCCGAGGTCGTCCTGCTCGTCCTCGTGCTCGCCGCCTACCTGCTGGCGATCACCGGAACGCTGACGAAGGTCGCCTCGACCGCCCGCCTGATCCAGATCGGCGTCCATGCGATCGACGACCAGGTCAAGCCGATCGACGGCGACGTCCGCGCGATCAACGGGGCGCTGCAGCAGGTCGCGACAGCGCTGACGAACGCCACGCGCTAGGCGCCGGTCGTAGGGCTCGGGTCCATCCTCGGACGGGGATGGGCCCGGGTACCCCGGCGGAGGGCACAGCGCGGCTGCGTGGCGTAGCCCTCGCAGCCGCGTGCCTCCCCCGCCAGGTGCCGCCCGGGACCCCGCGCGTAACGGCTGGGGCGGCGTACCGTACCCAGGCACCATGAGCGACTTCGTCTCCCGCGGCTTCGGCGGCCGCCGCCGGGTCGCGCCCGAGCTCGCCGCCCGCATCCCGCCGGGCCAGTACCTCGAGCACGACTTCCCCGTCCTCACCGCGGGCCCGACCCCGCGCGTCGGCGACGACGAGTGGAGCTTCAGGATCGACGGGATCGTCGCCCAGCCGCAGGGCTGGACGGCCGCCGAGTTCCGCGCGCTGGCGCAGGAGGACGTCCCCTGCGACATCCACTGCGTGACGAAATGGTCCAAGCTCGGCACGAGCTTTCGCGGCGTATCGGTGGACGTGCTCCTGGAGGACGTCGAGCCGCTCGGTGCCTACGCGATGGCCCATTCGCACGGGGGCTACGCGACGAACCTCGCGATCGAGGACCTCACCGACGGCAAGGCCTGGGTCGTCACCGAGCACGAGGGCGCCCCGCTCCCGCGCGAGCACGGCGGCCCCGCCCGCCTGCTCGTCCCGCACCTGTACTTCTGGAAGAGCGCGAAGTGGGTCAGCGGCCTGCGCGTCATGGACGTCGACGAGCCCGGCTTCTGGGAGGCCAACGGCTACCACAATCGCGGCGATCCCTGGAAGGAGGAGCGCTATTGGAACGACTGACGGGGGTCGCCCCCCGCGCCCCGGGCCGATGGCAGATCGCGACGGTCGCCGCGATCACGCCGCAGACGCCGACCGTCACGTCCTTCCGCCTGGCCCTGCCGCTGTGGATGCCCCACCTCCCCGGCCAGCACTACGACGTCCGCCTCACGGCCCCGGACGGCTACACCGCCCAGCGCTCGTACTCGATCGCCTCCTCGCCGCTTGACGAGGGCGAGATCGAGCTGACGATCGACTGCCTCGCCGAGGGCGAGGTGTCGCCGTACTTCCACGACGTCGTCGAGCTCGGCGACGAGGTCGAGGTCCGCGGTCCGTTCGCCTCCTACTTCGTCTGGCGCGGCACCGAGCCCGGGCCCGTCGTGCTGGTCGGCGGCGGCTCCGGCGTCGTACCGCTGATGGCGATGCTGCGCCACCGCCGGCGCGCGCTGCCCGACGCCCCGATGCGCCTGCTGTACTCCGTGCGCACCGCCGCCGACGTCATCTACGGTGCCGAGCTCGGCGACGACGCGACGCTGACGTACACGCGCGAGCCCCCGCTTGGCTGGAATGGGCACACGGGGCGCCTCGACGCCGAGCTCGTCGGCGCCGCCGCAGCGGGCGCGATGACGGCCTACGTCTGCGGCTCCAACGGCTTCGTCGAGACGGCGACGCGGCTGCTGCTGCACAGCGGCATCGCGCCAGAGTGGATCCGCACCGAGCGCTTCGGCCCCACGGGTGTCTAGGCTCCGATCGCAATGAGCGCGACAGCCAAGCCGGTCGCCGAGGGCGTCTGGCGCGTCACCCGCGGCTTTCCGCTGAAGATCAACGTCTTCCTCATTCGCGAGGGCGACGGCGTCGCGGTCTTCGACGCCGGGGCGAAGAACATGGGCGCGGCGATCCGCGCGGCGGCCGCTGCGCTCGGTGGCGCGACGCGCGTCGTGCTCGGCAACCCGCACGCCGACCACCGCGGCGGCGCGCGCGCGATCGGCGCCCCCGTGCAGTGCCACGCCGACGACCGCATCGACGCCGAGGACGACGGCGGCGAGCACTACTTCGACTACGCCAGGCTGCCGTTCTTCGCGCGCGCCCTCACGCCGCGCGTCATGCACGGTATGGACGACGGGCCGATCACGATCGCGGCGACGCTCACCGAGGGCGATCGCGTCGGCGACTTCGAGGTCGTCCACCTGCCCGGCCACAGCCCCGGCTGCATCGGCCTCTGGCGCGCCGCCGACCGGCTCGCGCTGACGAACGACTGCTTCGCCCTCTTCAACCCGGCGTTCCCCTTCCCCGGCCGCCACCCGCGGGTCCCGCACGAGGCGTTCAACTGGTCGACCGCACGCTGCCACGAGTCGGTCGCCAAGCTCGCCGCGCTGGACCCCGCGACCGCCTGGCCCGGCCATTTCGGCCCGCTCACCGGCGACGTCGCCGCGCAGCTGCGCGCCGGCTAATCGGCGAACGGCAGCAGGTCGTCGACGCCGCAGAGCTCGAAGACCCGCTGCACGGCGGCCGGCCCGCGCACGAGCTCGAGCCGACCGGTGCCCGCGCGCGAGCGCGCGTCGGCGGTGACGACGACCCGCACGCCGTTGGAGTCCATGAACGTCAGGCCGGACAGGTCGAGCAGGATCGAGCGGGCGTCGCCCCCCTCCGCGCGCTCGAGCTGCGCCTGCACCGCGCCGGCGCTCGCGAGGTCGAGCTCACCGAACAGCCGGATCGCGTGGACGTCGCCGTCGCGCGCGGAGGTCATACGAAAGCGCCGGGCATCGTCGCGCTGCTCGGGCGGCCCTGCGTCGCGTGGTGCGGGAGCGCGATCGGTCATCGAGGGGTTCACGGTCTCCGCGGTCCGGTCTCGTGCCAGTGTCGGGCAGTCGGCGTCCCGCGGCTGTCAGTGTCCGGCGCGCCTCGATGCGAGCGCGCGGGCCTGCGGCGATCCTAGTTCGCCTGCGCGCGGGCGCGGGAAAAAACCCCCGGGCTCAGGCGCGGCCGAGACCGGCCGTCGGCAGGCTCGTCGCGTCGCCGGCGAACACCGGCCGTCCTCCCCACGCGCCGCCGACAACCTGCAGGCGCGCGAGCGAGCGGCGGATGAGCCGCGACACCTGCATCTGGCTGATGCCCAGGGCGACGCCGATCTCGGCCTGCGTCAGGTCCTCCTCGAAGCGCAGCCGCAGGACGTCGCGCTCGCGGGCCGTCAGGATCACGAGCAGCGCGGTCATCGTCGCGCGCGTCTCGGCGCGATCGAAGCCGCCGTCGTCGGCGCCGACGACGTCGGCGAGCGGCGGCCGCAGCTCACCGCGGGCGCAGGGCGCGTCGAACGACAGTGCCTGGTGCGCGCCGCCGGCCTGCAGGGCCTCGAGCACGGACTCCTCGCCGAGCGCCAGCACCGCGCCGATCTCGGCGACCGACGGCTGGCGCCGCAGCGTCTCGCGCAACTCGCCGACGGCGGCGTCGATGCGTATCGAGCGCTCCTGCAGCTCGCGCGGGACGCGCACCGCCCACGTGCGGTCGCGGAAGTGGCGGCGCAGCTCACCGAGGATCGTCGGCACGGCGTAGGAGGAGAACGCGACGCCGCGCCCGGGGTCGTAGCGGTCGACGGCCTTGATGAGCCCGACGGCGGCGACCTGCAGCAGGTCGTCGAACGGCTCGTTGGAGCGGTGGTAGCGCAGCGCCACCGCCCGCGCCAGCGGCAGGGAGCGCTCGATGAGCGTCGCGCGGGCGCGCGCGTCGCCGTCGTGCGCCAGGCGCGCGAACAGCTCGCCGTCGGAGTCCCGGCCGCGCGCGGGGCGCGGAACGTCGGGAGCTGCCGTGTGGCACAGGGACATGGGACCTCGCTCGCCGGCGATGCCGGTTTCGCGAGCGTACCAACGGGGCTACCGCGGGTCCAACCCCGTGACCTCGGTGCGCGACGGGCCGTCGTAGCCGGCCGGGTGGAGCACGAACATCTCGCTCGCGAGATCCGACAGGGCGTCGATGCCGCTCACGAAGCAGCGCACCTTGCGGCCCGTGAGGCGCTCGATCGGCTCGCAGAAGGCGACGACCTCGGCGTACTGGAACAGCAGCCGCAGATCGCGTAGGCGCCCGTGCTCGCCGAGCTCGACGAGCTTGCGCTCCGCGGGGGTGAGCGTCTGCTCGAGCGTCACGATCACGATGTCCGGGCCGGCCCACTGCGTGCGCGTCTTCGTCGGCCCGCGGCCGAACTGATCCTTGTAGATCCGCACCATCTCGTTGGAGATCGCGCTGAGGATCCCGTGATCGTTGTTGCCCTCGCCGTTGGACGAGGCAGGCCGGGTCGAGTCCACAAGGGCTCCTGGTCGCGTAGGGACGGCCCGAAGCCCCTGCAAGGCCCCGATGGAGCCCGGCGGTACCCGAGATCAGCACGACCCCTAGCGGCGACGGCGGATGCGCCCGTCACCGATGCGGCCACCCTGCACCCTACCCTGCGCCGAGCGCGGACCCACACACTCGGCGGAAGCCGAGGGAGACCGGTATCTTTCGAACGTGGCCTCTATCGTCGACCCGATGGACCTGCACGCGCGCGGGTCGAGCACGGGCGCGCCCGCCGGCACCCCCGGCGCGCCGCTGCGACCCGACGGCTCCGAGGGCGGCGACCCGACCCAGCCGCGCTGGCTCTTCAAGGTCGTCGACGTCTGCAGCGACACGACGCTCGTCGAGGACGCGAGCGCCTTCACGACCGTCGCGGCACTGCAGACCGTCGAGTCGATCTTCGACGTCTGGATCTTCGTCTGGATCCCCGATCTCGACCTCTGGCGCCAGCTCACGCCCGGCGAGCACCGCCTGCTCTGGAACTTCCGCGGCCGCTGAGCCGGATGGGCACCTCATGGCGGTAGTGCGGCTGCGAGGGCAGCTGGAGAAGCTCGCGGGAGGCCCCGAGCACCGCGTCGCGGGCGAGACCGTCAACGACGTCCTCCTGGCGCTGGAGCGCGAGCTGTCGGCGCTCGAGGGCTGGATCCTCGACGAGCGCGGCGTCCTGCGGCGCCACATCAACGTCTTCGTGAGCTCCGAGCCCGCCGACCCAGACACGCCCGTCGGCGCGGACGACCAAGTCGAGATTCTCCCCGCGATCTCCGGGGGGTGACCCCCGGGTGACCGAGTTGCTCGTGGGGACCCGCAAGGGCCTCTTCGTGCTGGACGGCGAACCGGGCGCGACGTTCGAGATCAGCGGCCGCCACTTCGAGGGCCAGCCGGTCGACTACGCCATGCGCGACCCGGTCTCGGGCCGTGTGCTCGCCGCCGTGACCTCGCCGTTCTACGGGCCGCGGATCTGGTACGCCGACGCGCTCGGAGGCGAGTGGACCGCCGCCCGGGGCGTCGCGCTGCCCAAGGGCGGCGACGAGGCGCTGAAGCGCATCTGGGTCATCGCCGGCGCCGACGACGGCGAGACGGTCTGGGCCGGCGGCGATCCCGGCGTGCTCTTCGAGAGCCGCGACGGCGGCGCGAGCTTCGCGCTCAACAAGGCGCTCTGGGAGCACCCGTCGCGACCGCGCTGGCGGCCGGACTCCGGCGGGCTGTCGGTGCACTCGATCGCGCCCTGGCCGGGCGTCCCGCAGCGGCTGGCGCTCGGCATCTCGGCGGGCGGGGTCATGCTCAGCGACGACGGCGGCAAGAGCTGGCACCACGGCAACGACGGCATCGTCCCCGACTACCTCCCGGATGACGCCCGCGCGACGGCGGTCGACCTCTGCGTCCATCATCTCGAGCGCGCGCCGGGCCGGCCCGAGCGGCTGTTTCTCCAGTTCCACGGCGGCGTCTACCGCTCCGACGACGGCGGCCGGTCGTGGACGGACATCGGCGCCGGGCTGCCCGACGACTTCGGCTTCCCGGTCACTGTCGATCCCGCCGATCCCGACAGCGCCTTCGTCATCCCCGTGACGACCGCGGAGCGCGTCGTCCCCGGCGGGCGCCTGCTCGTCTGGGAGACGCGCGACGCCGGCACGACGTGGAACGCGCGCGGCGACGGCCTACCCGAGCGGGACGCCTACGTCCAGGTCCTGCGCCAGGCGTTCGACCGCGCCGGCGCGGGCGCCGATCTCGAGCTGTACTTCGGCGCGAGCTCGGGCGAGGTCTTCGGGTCCGGCGACGGCGGTGCGACGTGGTTCTGCGCCGCGCGGCGGCTGCCGCCGATCGCGTCGGTCCGAACGTCGCGGCCTACGTGAGCGCGTCCTCCGGGATGACGTAGTACGCCTTGCTCGGCGGGTTCTGCTTCGGGCTGAGCCCGTGGCGGCGCGTCACCGAGAACGTCCGATCGGGATAGCCCCCGTGCTCGCGCACCCAGGCGAGGACCTCTTCGAGGTCTCCCCCAGCCTCCTCGATGCGTTCCTCCATGAGCGCGACCGTGCCGGTGGGATTGCCGAGGAACATCGCCGGCGGGACGCCGGCGAGCAGCTTGCGGATCGGGTCCTTCGTCGTCTTCTTGGCCACGGCGCGGCAGGATAGCCCTTACGCGTGCAACTGTGACCATTGGCGGCCGTGCGCCTGCCCCGTGTCACCGTCGACCTCACCGCGCTGCGCTCGTCGCGCGAATTGCGCTGGCTCGTGCTCGGCAACTTCGTGTCGGGCCTCGGGACGCAGGCCGGGCTCGTCGCGCTCCCGTTTCAGATCTACATCCAGACGCGCTCGGCGCTGCTCACGGGCCTGCTCGGGCTCGCCGAGCTCGGGCCGCTCGTCGCGATGGCGCTGCTCGGCGGCGCGCTCGCCGACCGGATGGACCGCCGCCGCCTGCTCCTGCTCGACCAGTTCGCGCTCGTCGCGATCCCCGCGGCGCTGTGCGCGGCCGCGCTCGCGGGCAGCCCGCCGCTCGCCCTGCTCTACGTCCTCGGCGGCCTGCTCGCCGGCGCCGGCGCGCTGCAGAACGTCGCGCGGTCGGCGATCGTGCCCAACCTCGTCGCGCGCGAGGAGATGCCCGCCGCGCTCGCGGTGAACTTCGGCCTCTTTCAGCTCACGATGGTCTTCGGGCCCGGGCTCGGGGGGCTGCTCATCGCCGGCGCTGGCGTCGAGGGGGCGTACGCCGCCGACGCGCTCAGCTGCCTCGTCATGGTCGCCGCGCTGCGCCACCTGTCGGCACAGCTGCCCGACGGCACGGGCGAGCGGCCGCCGATCGGGCGCTCGATCGCCGACGGGCTGCGCTTCGTCCGCCGCAGTCCCGCGCTCCTGGGCTCATTCGCGATCGACCTCTCCGCGATGACGTTCGGCATGCCGCGCGCGCTGTTCCCCGTCCTCGCCGTGAGCGTCTACGGCGCGGGCGCGAGCGGCACGGGGCTGCTGTTCGCCTCCGTCTCGGCGGGGGCCGCGCTGGCGGCGCTCACGACGCGCTGGCTCGATCATGTCCGGCGCCTCGGACGCGTCACGATCGCCGCCGTCTGCGTCTGGGGCCTGGCGATCGCGGGCGCCGGGCTGGCGCCGTCGCTGTGGCCGGCGGCCGCGCTGCTCGCCGTCGCCGGCGCGGCCGACAGCGTCAGCGCCGTCTGCCGGTCGGTCATCAACCAGTCCGTCACGCCCGACGCGCTGCGCGGCCGGATGTCGTCGGTCTTCTCGCTCGTCGTCACGAGCGGCCCGCGGCTGGGCGACGTCGAGGCCGGTGCCGTCGCTGCCCTGACGAGCCCGCGCTTCTCCGTGCTCTCGGGCGGCCTGGCCTGCGTCGCGGGCGCTGTCGTCGTCGCGGCGGCGTTCCCGCAGCTCGCGCGCTACGACAAGGACATGGCGCTCGTGCGTGATGCTGCAGGCACGCATGGCGGTTGACCGCACCCTGGGAGGGGAGGTTTCACCCTTGATCGCCGCCCGGCGCCGGTGGGAGGCTGCGCGCATGACCACCACCGACGCGCGAGCCCGACTCCTGCGCCTGCAGGCCGAGCGCCTGACGGCGCTCGAGGCCGGCGTGCAGGAGCCCTCGTCGTACATGGCACGGCTCGGCGAAGCGATCGCCGAGGCGCGCGAGGACTACACCCTCAGCGCCGTCGTCGAGATCGCCGCGCTGCGCACGGACCTCGGGAGACCGATCGTCGGTTAGCGGACACGCCGGAAGTTCGCCGAGGTCGCGCGTCAGAACGCGGCGGCGGCGGAGTCCGGCACGCCCTGCGTGACGAACGCGCCCATTGCGCCGCGCATCATGTCGGCGAAGGAGTGCGTCACGAACGGGTAGGCGCCCCCGTGCTTGAGGCGGAACTCGACGTAGCCGCCCTGCGACGGACCGAGGTTCACCGTCTGGGAGCTGTGCCCGATCTGGCCCTCGATGTTCGTTTTGCTGAAAACCGTGCCGAGCACGTGAAACAGCATCGGCAGTGACGGTCCGGCGTTGAGCACGTACACGCGGATCTTCTCGCCACGGCGCACGCGGATCGGGTGCATCCTGTACTGATTGGCATACCCGTTGAACGTGACGACGTCGGGGGCCTTGTCCATCATCGCCGCCATGTCGGGGTCCTTGCCCGGCGCCCCGGGGTAGAACTCCTGCTGCATGATCCACAGCTCCTTGGCGACCGGGCTCATATGGCGCGGCTTGACGAGCAGCATCCCGACCATGCCGGCGCCGAGGTGCTCGATCATCGGGCCGGTGGCACAGTGGTAGAGGAACGTCCCCACGTCGGAGGCGACGAAGCCGAAGCGCAGGCTCTTGCCGGGGGCGATCGTCTCGAAGTCCTTGCCCGGCGGCACCGAGGCGGCGTGCAGGTCGAGCGAATGCCCGCGCGTGACGTTCAGCGCCTTGGTCCCGCCGTTGACGAACGTCATCGCGACGTGGTCGCCCTGGTGGACGACCATCGGCGTCGACAGCCCGGTGCCGCGGTTGAACTTCCCGTTGACGGCGAACGACCAGACGCGCTTGGGCGCGACGTCGTCGGAGACCTTCGTCACGTGCTCGTAGACGACGACCCGGAAGTGCTTGACCTTGCCCGCGGGGATGGCGGGGAGATAGGGGCTCGGCCGCCTGTAGGCCTCGAACGCGACGCCGGCGACGGAGGCGTCGTCGGCGGCGACGCTCGCGGCCTGACCGCCATGGCCGGCGTGCCCGGCATGCGTCGCGGCCGATGCCGACTGGGGCGCGCCGGCGTGGTTGCCGGTCGTGATCGTCGCCGACGCGGTGATGAGCGCGACGCAGACGAGCGCGGCCAGGTACCAGCCGATGGAGGAGCTGTGACGGTCTTCGGACACTATGGCCAGTAAAGCCAACGCCCGCCGCGGCCACCAGCCGATTTGGCGCACGATCGCGTGCCTGACCCCCGTCACGATCTTGCGCCCTGAACTGGCGCGCACGGACCATCGGAGTACAAGAAAATACGTCGTTTCTACGTCTTTACAACTTTTCCCCCACCGGTGTCAGGCGCGCCCGCCGCGCGACCGGCCGGCCTTAACAGTAACTTGTCGAGGCCGGGACGGATGCGCGCGTCAGGAGTGTGCAAACGCGGGCTCGCGCCCGGGCACGGCGACCTCGCGGCTGCGGCTGGACAGCAGCGCGGTGCAGAGCACCGCGCCGGTCGCGAAGATCGCCGCCGCCCACCAGAAGGCGGTGGTGTAGCCGTGCACGGCCGCCGCCGACAGGACGTCCGCGCCGGGCGTCTGACCGGCGAGGGCGGTCGTCGTCGCCGACGCCGCGATCGTGCTGAGCAGCGCGGTGCCGATCGACCCGCCGACCTGCTGCATCGTGTTGACCATCGCCGATGCAACGCCCGCGTCCTGCGGCTCGACCCCGAAGGTGGCCGTCGCCATCGCCGAGCTGAAGACGAGCCCCATCCCGGCGCCCATGATCAGCAGCCCGGGCAGGACGTGCGAGGCGTACGCCGTGTCCGGTCCGACGCCGGTGAGCGCCACGAGCCCCGCCGAGGCCATGACCATGCCCGTCCCGATGAGCGGCCGCGGGCCGATCTTCGGCAGGAGCTTCACCGTCGCGCTCGTCGCCGCGATGATGATCGTGCCGGTCATCGGCAGGAACGCCAGCCCCGTCTTGATCGGCGAGAAGCCGAGGTTCTGCTGGAGGTAGAACGTCAGGAAGAGGAAGACGGCGAACATCCCCGACCCGGCCAGGCCCATCGCGAGGAACGAGCCGCCGCGATCGCGGTCGAGCACGACGCGCAGCGGCAACAGCGGGTTGGCGCTGCGCTGCTGGATCGCGATGAAGCCGGTGAGCAGCACGACGCCGGCGACGAGCATCCCGATCGTCAGCGGCGCGCTCCAACTGTGCGTATGCGCGTTGGAGAACCCGTAGACGATCGCGAAGAGGCCGGTCGAGGCGGTCACCGTGCCCGGGATGTCGAGCTTCGGCTTGATCGCCGGGACCTCGTTGTGCAGCAGGGCCTGCGCGGCGAGCGCAGCCGGCACGGCGATGATGAGGTTGACGTAGAGGCACCAGCGCCAGCTGAGGTACTCCGTGAGGATGCCGCCGAGGAGCAGGCCGATCGCCGCGCCACCGACCGCGACGGCGCCGAAGACGCCGAACGCCTTTGCGCGCTCCTCGGGCTCGGTGAACGTCGTCGTCAGCAGCGACAGCGCGCCGGGGGCGAGCAGCGCGCCGAAGACGCCCTGCAGCGCGCGGGCGCCGACGAGCACGCCGAAACTCTGCGCGAGACCACCGATGACGCTCGCGCCCGCAAAGCCGAGCAGGCCGATGACGAAGACGCGCTTGCGCCCGAAGAGGTCGCCGATGCGACCGCCGAGGAGCAGGAGGCTGCCGAAGGCGAGTGCGTACGCCGTGACGATCCACTGGCGCGCGTTGTCGCCGAAGCCGAGCGACTCCTGCGCGGACGGCAGGGCGATGTTCACGATCGTCGCGTCGAGCACGACCATGAGCTGCGCGATCGCGATGACGCCGAGGATGAGCCAGCGCTTTGCGTGATGGGGGTTGCCGTGTGGTTCGGGCATGGGGTGGTACCTCGCTTGGGGCTATGTGGAGTGCTAGGCTCCAAATGGAGGGCGGATCTCTACTTGCGCCGAACCGTACCACACAAGCGGAGGGCCTGCCTCCACTTCGCTGGGATCTCCTTCTGATGAGCACCTCTCCCCTTCCCGACCGCCCCCTGCGCCGCGATGCCGAGCGCAACCGCCAGCGGATCATCGAGGTCGCCCGCGAGGCGTTCGCCGACGATGGCCTCGCGGTGACGCTGGACGAGATCGCGCGCCGCGCCGGCGTCGGCGTCGGCACGGTCTACCGGCGCTTCCCGGACAAGGAGCAGCTCATCGACGCGCTCTTCGAGGAGCGCATCGGCGAGATGGTGGCCTTCGCCGAGGAGGCGCTGCGCAGCGACGACGCCTGGGACGGCCTCGTGAGCTTCCTCGAGGGCGCGACCGAGGCGCACGCCGACGACCGCGGCCTGAAGGAGGTCGCGCTGTCGGGCGTACACGGACTCGAGCGCGTCGCGCGTGCGCGCGAGCTGATGTTCCCGCTCGTGTCGCAGCTCGTCGCGCGCGCCCAGGAACAGGGCAGCCTGCGGCCCGACGTGCGGGCCACCGACATGCCGCTGCTGCAGCTCATGCTCGGGTCGCTGAGCGAGTGCACGCGCGACGTCGACCCCGAGATCTGGCGGCGCTACCTCGGAATCCTCACCGACGGCCTGCGCACGCGACGCGACGGCCCGACGGCACTGGAACCCTCTGCGCTCGAGCCCGGGCAGGTGCAGCGCACGATGCGCTGCTGGCGTCCGTCGTCCGCGCGCTAGCGCGGCCGGTACTGCGGACGCCGGCCCCGGTGCCGATCACCGGGGCCGGCGCCTGTCAGCGTCAGGACTCGCCGCCGGCGGCGTCGCCCTCGGCGTTGCCCTCGCCCTGGCTGTCGGCCGTCGGGGCCGGCTGCACCGGCGTACCGCCGCTCTTGGGGTCGGCGTTCTCGTCGGTGTCGGTCGAGTCCGTCGGGTTGACGCCGACGCCCTGATCGGCGGCGGCGGCGCCGTCCGGCGCACCCGGGGTGTCGGCGTCCATCCGCTTGATGTCGTCGTCGCTGGCGTCCGGTGTCGCGTTGCCCTCGTGGGTGACGCTCTCGGTCATGGTTCTCCTCCTGTGCGTTGGTCCAGCCCGTGCGCTGGTGTGACAAAAGGACTACCCGGGTGCGCCCGCGAGATTCACCGGATTTGGACTAGCGTCCGCAGCGATGCAGCTCGCGATCCTCAGCGACACGCACATGCCGCGCGGCGGCCGGTCGATCCCGGCTGCATGTGTCGACCGCTGCCGCAAGGCCGATGTGATCCTCCATGCGGGTGATCTGGTCGACATCGCGGTCCTCCGACTGCTGCACACGCTCGGTCCTCCGGTCCACGCGATCTGCGGAAACGTCGACAAGCCCGCGGTGCGGGCGGTCCTGCCCTCGCGGCTCGAGCTCGAGTTCGCCGGCGCGCGTATCGGCATGACGCACATCCCGGGCCCCGCCGACGGGCGCCTCGGGCGGCTCCGAGCAGCATTCCCGGGCTGTATTGCCGTGATCTTCGGCCACACGCACATGCCAGAGCACGGCGAACACGAGGGGTTTCAGATCTTCAACCCGGGCTCTCCGACCGAGCGCCGGCGCGCCCCGGTGCACACGATGGGCGTCGCGCAGGTCACCGGCGGGCGCATCTCGTTCGAGCTCGTCGTCCTCTGACGCGTTCCCCGGGGCGCCCGGGATGTCGTGCTTGCGGTCCACCTGCGGGCCGCTTGACGTGTCGTCCGGCGGCCGACCGGACTTGCCTGTTCAGGCCCCGACAGTGTGCGCCTTCCCTTCTTGTTGGGGCCTCTCCCGGCTGGGAGCTTGCGTGAGCAGATCCGGCAGAAGGCCGGTCTGCATCTATTTCCAGGGACAGGGGTTGTCATGGGTGTCTTGCAAGCGGCATGGGCCGGCGTCGGTGTTCTTCTGTGTTGCGCGGTGTGGTTTCTCGTGCTCCGCCGTACCCGGCGCACGCGATCCTCGCTGGGCATCGTCGTGTCCGTCGTCGCCGTGCTCGGCGGCCTTGTCGGGATCGGCGCCGCCGTCATCTCTCCCGCAAACGCCGCCGTGGCTCCGGTCGGTGGAGGTTTCACCGTCACCCCGGGCGACCTCTCCTTCATCCTCAAGCAGATCAAGATCTCCGAGGAGCACGCCCAGACGCTCACGGCGGCGAACCCGTGCGGGACGCTCGTGCAGCAGCCCAATGACGGGATCCCGGACAACCTGCAGATCCCCGATCGCCTGACGTCGTACGGCCTGCGCACGGTCGACGGCTCCTGCAACAACCTCTTCCCCGGTCGCGAGAAGTTCGCGGCGGCCGACGTCCCGTTCCCCCGCTACTCGTCCTCGGTCTTCCGCAACGCCGAGCCGTCGGCGCCCGGCTTCCCGGCGCAGGCGAGCTCGTCCTACGCCCAGAAGAAGGGCATCGTCTACGACTCGCAGCCGCGGACGATCTCCAACCTCATCGACGACCAGACCGCGACGAACCCCGCGGCCATCCAGGCCGCCGGCCACCCCGTCCGGACGCAGGGCGACCCCGCCAGCGCATGGCCGTGCGGCTCCACGCCGCCGCCGAGCCCGCCGACGCCCCCGCCGTGCACCCCGGCCGGCAAGACGCTGTTCATCCCGAACGTCACGACGGACGTCGGCCTGTCGCCGCCGTACAACGCGCTGTTCACGTTCTTCGGCCAGTTCTTCGATCACGGCGTCGACCAGACGGTCAAGAGCGGCGGCACGGTCTTCGTCCCGCTGCACGACGACGACCCGCTCGTGACGCTCGGCCCGGACGGCCTGCCGAACACGGGTGACGAGGTCCCGGCCAACCAGCGCTTCATGGTCCTGACGCGGGCGCAGAACCAGCCCGGTCCCGACGGCGTCATCGGCGACAACCCCGCCACGCCGCAGGACGAGAGCGCCGACGACATCCAGAACGCGAACAACACCGACTCCCCCTGGGTCGACCAGTCGCAGACCTACACGTCGCACGCCTCGCACCAGGTCTTCCTGCGTGAGTACGACCTCAACGCAGCCAACCGGCCGGTCTCGACCGGCAAGCTGCTCGGCGGCCTTCCCGCCGGCCAGACCTACGCCGGCTCGCCCGACGGCACCACCGGCATGGCCACGTGGGCGGCCGTCAAGAAGCAGGCCGCCGAGAAGCTCGGCCTCCTGCTCCAGGACAAGGACGTCACGAACATCCCGCTGCTCGCGACCGATCCGTACGGCAAGTTCCTCCCCGGTCCGGCGCGCGGGCTGCCGCAGTACGTCACGGACACCGGCCTCGTCGAGGGCAACATCGCGGCGCCCGTCGCGGTGCCGTCGAACGTGAAGCATTTCGACACGCCGTTCCTCACGGACATCGCGCACAACGCCGATCCGAGCCCGGTCGACACCGACAACAACCCGGCCACGCCGCCGGTCGCACCGACCCCGGACGCGGACAACACCCCGTCGGCGAACTTCGCCGCGCAGCCCGCGGGCACGTACGACGACGAGATGCTCAACGCGCACTTCTGTGCCGGTGACGGTCGCGTCAACGAGAACATCGCGCTGTCGACGGTCCACCAGGTGTTCCACTCCGAGCACGACCGGCTCGTCGACTACATCAAGGGCGTCCTGACGGCCGACGCCGCCACGACCGCCACCGGTGCCGCGGCGCTGCCCGACTGGCAGCTGCCGACGGCGACCAGCCCCTCCGGCTGGAACGGCGAGCGCCTCTTCCAGGCCGCCCGCTTCGTGACGGAGATGGAGTACCAGCACCTGGTCTTCGAGGAGTTCGCGCGCAAGATCCAGCCGCTCGTCCGTCCGTTCCACGTCTACAGCCCCGACATCAACGCCGCCATCCCGGCGGAGTTCGCGCACGCCGTCTACCGCTTCGGGCACTCGATGCTCGACGACACGGTCGCGCGCAAGAACATCGACGGCAGCGACAACACCGTGCCGCTCCTGACGGCGTTCCTCAACCCGCCGGAGTTCTTCAACGGCGGCACCGCCGGCACGCTCACAGCCGAGCAGGCAGGCGGCAGCCTCGTCATGGGCGTCTCCGATCAGACCGGCAACGAGCTCGACGAGTTCGTGACCGAGGCCCTGCGCAACAACCTGCTGGGCCTCCCGCTGGACCTGCCGACCCTCAACATGGCGCGTGCGCGTGATGCGGGCGTCCCACCGCTGAACCAGGTCCGCCGCGACATCTTCGGGCAGACCAACGACGGGCAGCTGGCTCCCTACACGAGCTGGTCGGACTTCGGGCAGCACCTCAAGCACCCCGAGTCGCTGATCAACTTCGTCGCGGCCTACGGCCATCACCCGACGATCACGAGCGCAACGACGCTCGCCGGCAAGCGCGCGGCGGCACGGGCGATCGTCGCCCCGATCGCGGGTGACGCGGTCCCGGCCGATGCCGCGGACTTCATGTTCAGCACCGGCGCGTGGGCCAACACCGGCGCGGGCGTCACGACCACCGGCGTCGACGACATCGACCTCTGGGTCGGCGGTCTCGCCGAGGTGACGAACCTCAACGGCGGCCTGCTCGGCACGACCAACAACTACGTCTTCCAGACCACCCTGGAGAACCTCCAGGACGGCGACCGGCTGTACTACCTCAACCGTACGCCGGGCATGAACCTGCGCACGCAGCTGGAGGGCAACTCGTTCGCCGAGCTCATCCAGCGCAACACCGACGGGACGAACACGCTGAAGGCCGACGCGTTCGCCACCGCCGACTGCAAGTTCCAGCTCGCCAACCTCGCCGGCACGGCCGCGGGCTTCACCGCCAGCGGGTCGACGGTCGCCGACGATCCGAGCACGACGGACTGCGACGAGAGCAAGCTGCTCCTGCGCAAGCCCGACGGCACGATCCAGTACCGGGCGATCAACAGCGTCGATCCGTCGGGCATCAACGGCCAGTCGGTCTACAACGGCACCGCCGGCGTGGACCGGATCGCCGGCGGCAACGACAACGACACGTTCTGGGGTGGCGCCGGCAACGACGTCATCGAGGGCCAGGGCGGCGACGACATCGCGCTCGGTGGCGACGGCAACGACATCCTCACCGATCTCGACGGTGCCGACGTCCTCAAGGGCGGCCCCGGCAACGACGCCATCGACACGGGCCCCGGCAACGACATCTCCATGGGTGGCGACGGCCAGGACTTCATGAACGGCGGCGCAAACGACAACGAGACGTTCGCCGGACCCGGCAACGACTTCATCATCGCCGGCGCCGGTGCCGACGTCGTCTTCGGCGACGGCGGTGACGACTGGATCGAAGGCGGCACCGGTCAGGACCTCCTCCAGGGCGACCACGGGGCGCCGTTCTTCGACGACCCGGCGGAGGCCGCACCCGGCAACGACCTGTTCATCGGCCAGCCCGGTGAGAACGACTACGACGCCGAGGGCGGCGACGACCTCATGTCCCAGAACGCGGCGATCGACCGCAACGCCGGTGCCGCGGGCTTCGACTGGGCCATCCACCAGTACGACACCGTCGGCGCCGACGACGACATGAACATCAACAACAACCTCGCCGGCCTGCCGCTGCCGGTGGTCGTCAACCGCGACCGCTGGCAGGAGACCGAAGGCGACTCGGGCTCGGCGTTCAACGACGTCATCAAGGGCGACAACTTCATCCCCTTCCAGCAGGGATCGACGTTCGGCGTCGGCGTCGCGGGCGGCTTCACCGGCTGTGACGCGCTCGACCAGGCGGGCCTGAACCGCATCAGCGGCCTGGCCGCGCTCGTGCCGCTCAATTCCGGGACCGACGCGCAGGCGCAGTCGGCTGCCGGCGTGGGCCACGTGCTCGGGCTGACCTGCCCGCTGCACGGCGCGTTCTGGGGCGCAGGCAACATCCTGCTCGGCGGCGCCGGCTCGGACACGATCGAGGGACGCGGCGGCGACGACATCATCGACGGCGACAAGGCCCTCAGCATCGCGATCAGCGTCCGGACGAACCCGGCCGACCCCGCTACCGAGATCGGCCGCACGGATCTCATGGAGCACCAGTACCTGCGTGACGGCGCCGGGAACCTCACGGGCCCGACGCTCCAGGCAGCGGTCTTCGCCGGCACGGTCGACCCGGGCAACCTCGTCGCCGTCCGGCAGATCACGTCGCCGGCCGCCGGCACCGACACCGGGGCGATCGACACGGCCGTGTTCTCCGGGCCCCGTGCGAACTACACGGTCACCCCGGCGAGCCTCGTCGGGCCGATCACGGTCGTGGACAACACGGGCGTGGACAGCACGCCGGTCGGTGACACGCTGACCGGCATCGAGAAGCTGCAGTTCAGCGACATCACCCTCTCGATCGTCCCGTCCGGGACGCTGTCGCCGGCGTCGCTGACGTTCGCGTCGCAGAACATCAACACGGCGAGCGCCGCGCAGACGGTGACGCTGACCAACGGCGGGCAGCAGAACCTCGTGCTCACGGGGCTCGCGTTCGCGGGTACGGACGCCACGCAGTTCAACCGGCCCGCAGGCGCGGCCGGCGGCGACTGCACGGCGACGACGACCCTGACGGCCACCGGCACGGCCGGCGACCACTGCACGGTCGCCGTCCGGTTCGCCCCGACCACGGGCGGCGCGAAGACCGCCGTCCTGCGGTTCACCGACAACAACAACGGCGTCGCCGGCAGCACGCAGGACGTGGCCCTCTCGGGCACCGGCCTCGCGCCGCAGGCGACGGCGGGTGTCACGCCGGCGTCGCTGACGTTCGCGGCGCGCAACGTGGGGACGACGGCGGTGGCGCAGAACGTGACGCTGAGCAACACGGGCAACGCGACGCTGAACATCGCGTCGATCGCGACGACGGGTGACTTCGCCCGCGTCGCGCCGACCGGTGCCGGTCCGGTGAACTGCACGACGACGCTGGCGGCGGGCGCGTCCTGCCGGGTCGGTGTGACGTTCACGCCGACGGCGGCGGGTGCGCGTGCCGGGCTGCTGACGTTCACCGACAACTCGGGCAACGTGGCCAACAGCACGCAGACGGTGACGCTCAGCGGTTCGGGCATCGCGGTCAACGGTGTCGCGAGCGTCGCTCCGGGCACGATCGCGTTCGGTGCCTCGCAGATCGGTGTCGCCAAGACGAGCACGATCACGCTGACGAACACGGGTGCCGGGCCGCTGTCGGTCACGAACATCGTCACGGCGGGGACCGACCTCTCCCGTCAGGGCGGGACGTGCGCGACGGCCTTCCCGGCGACGGTCGCCGCGGGGGCGAACTGCACGGTCATCGTGCGCTTCCTGCCGACGGCGGCCGCGGCCAGGTCGGGGTCGGTGACGTTCACCGACAACAGCAACGCGACGCCTAACAGCACGCAGGCGGTGGCGCTGTCGGGCAGCGGCGTGAACTCCGCGATCACGGTCACGCCGGCGACGCTGGCGTTCGGCAACAACTCCGTCGGCGCGATCACCGGCGGCAACGGCGTCAACCAGACACTGACGGTCCGCAACAGCGGCCCCGCCGGATCGCTGCTGGCGGTCACGAGCGCCACGATCGTGGCGGGCAGCAGCGCGAACTTCACGGTCGGGACGAACAACTGTCCGACGGCCGCGACGCTCGCGTCCAACGCCACCTGCACGATCATCGGGCACTTCCGCGCAAGCGGCACGCCCGGCCCGCGCACCGGCAACATGCGCCTCGCAAGCAACGCGCCGACGAGCCCGACCAACGTGCCGATGACCGGCACCGCGACACCGGCAGGGCTGCTGGGCCTCTAGACAGCGCCAACAGACCGACCAAGCAGGGCAGCGGCCCGTCCCGGGAAACCGGGGCGGGCCGCGCTGCATAGCGCGTAGTGATTAGGCTGCGCGCCAGACCGCCGTGAGCTCCTCCGCCTCCCCCACCCCCGCCCCGCGCCGCTCGTGCCTCTCCGTGCCGGGCTCGTCGGCCGCGATGCTCGCCAAGGCGGCCTCGCGCGGCGCCGACGAGATCGTCATCGACCTCGAGGACGCCGTCGCGATCCCGGTCAAGGACGATGCGCGCGCGACCGTCGTCGCGGCCCTGTCGGAGCCGCAGTGGCGCGGCGTGCGCACGAGCGTGCGGGTCAACGCGCCGCGTACGCCGTGGTGCCACCAGGACATCGTGGCGCTCGCCGGCCTGCCCGATTCGCCGGAGACCATCGTCGTGCCGAAGGTCGAGAGCCCGGCCGATCTCGCCTTCGTCGAGCGCCTCCTCGACGGCGCCGAGGCGGCCGCGGGGCGCAGCGTCCCGATCGGCGTGCAGGCCCTCATCGAGAACGCCGCCGGCGTCGCGAACGTCACCGCGATCGCCGGCTCCTCGCCACGGCTCGTCGGGCTCATCCTCGGCTACGCCGACCTGTCGGCCTCGCTGGGCCGCGCGCATGGCGCCCGGGCGGACCTGGACTCCTGGCGCGCGATCCAGGACACGGTGCTCGTCGCGGCGCGCGCGCACGACATCGCGGCGATCGACGGCCCGTACCTCGGCGTCAAGGTCGACGAAGGCTTCCAGGCGGCGGCCGAGCGCGCCCGCGACATGGGCTTCGACGGCAAGTGGGCGATCCACCCGGCGCAGGTCGCGGCCCTCAACGAGCTCTTCACGCCGGGCGACGCCGAGGTCGAGCACGCCCGGGCCGTCATCGCCGCGCTCGAGCGGGCCGAGCGCGAGGGCGGCGCCGGTGCGGTGGCGCTCGACGGGCAGATGCTCGACGAGGCCGTGCGGATCGCTGCGCTGCGCGTGCTCGCGCGCGCCGCCTCCGCCGGCTGAGCGTCAGTCGCGGCGGCGCTCGAGCCCGCCGACGCGGATGCTGCCCTGCCGGAACGTCGTAGGCGGCGTCTGCGAGAGCGGCGGCGGCACGGGTGCGGCGGGCTCGGGCGCTGCCGGCGGCGGCGGGTCCGGCGCCCCGAGAGCCTCCTGCTCGGATGCCGGCGCGTCGGCGAGACGAATCGCGCCCTGACGGAACGTCGTCGCCGGCGGTTCGGGGGTCGCGTCGTCGGCCACGGGGGCCGGGACGGCGGCGGCGACCGCGACGGGAGCTGTTGCTGCGGGCGGCGCAGCGGGCGCCGGGCGCTCGCGGGCGCCCCCGCGCGCCCCGCGGGCCATGATCAGGAGGCCGAGCAGGAGCCCGGCGCACGCGAGGATCCCCGTCGGGGTGTCGCCGAGCGTTGCGATGATGAGCCAGAGCACCCAGGGAGCCTACGAGAATCCGGGGACGGCTGATCCAGGCCCAACCTACGCGACCTCGTAGACGTCGGCGGCGTCGCTGCTGGTGATCCGGTCGCGCATCTGCGCCTTGAGCTCGTCCAGGCGCGCGTCCTGCTCGGCGGTGCGACTGTCGGCGCGGGCGAGATCGATGAACTCGGGGCTGACGAACCCGTCGCGCAGCAGCAGCGTCACGGACTGCTCGCGGTAGCCGATCTCGAAGACGAAGCGCTCGAGCTCGCGCCCGCGCTCCGGGCGCGCGAGCGCCGGGTCGACGGTGAAGCGGTCCTGCGTGACGGCGCGCGTCACGAGCTCGATGCCGTCGCGCGCGCCGGGGCCCCCGAAGGCCGTGCGCACCGTGAGCTCACGGCGCTGCGGCGGCTCGTCGGGCGCGAGCACGGCGAACGCGCGCTCAAGGACCTTGAACGCGTGGGCGACGCCTCCGGGCGAGCCCGGCCCGTGGTAGCGCATGAGGTCCGCGAACGAGAACTCGATCGTCTGGCCGCCGTCGATTACTGCGAGCGTGCTGGTCATATGCGCGACAGGGTGACAGGCGCGGCGCTGGTTGCGCCGGCCGTCAGCCTCCGGCCTCGGTGCCGTCGCTGTCGCAACCGGGATCGGCCGGCCGGTCGGTGAGCCCGTCGCCGTCGTTGTCGATGCCGTCGCGGCATTCGGAGACCCCCGGAGTCCCCGGCGGCGGAGGCGGAGCCGGCGTGGTCGTCGTCGTCGGTGGCGGTGGCGGCGGCGGCACCGGCGTCGTCGTCACGGGCGTCGTCGTCACGGAGCCGGAGTCGGCCTCGGTGCCGTCGCCCTCGCAGCCCGGATCCTGCGCCGCGTCGACCAGCCCGTCGCCGTCGTTGTCCTTCCCGTCGTGGCAGTCGCCGGGCGTGTTGTCTGGGGCCTCGGTGTCGTCGGCGCGGCAGCCCGGGTCGGCATCGTCGACGAGGCCGTCGCCGTCGTTGTCCTTCCCGTCCGCGCACTGCCCCTGCACGGCGGGCGCGCCCTCGAACGTCGCGGTGACGGAGCGCTCGCGATCCATGACGAACGTGCACTTGCCCTTGCCGCTGCAGGCGTCATCCCAGCCCTCGAAGTGCGATCCCTGGACCGCGTCGGCGGTGAGCGTCACGCGCGCGCCGACCGCGAACTGGTGCTCGCAGGTCTCGATGCACAGGATCGAGCGCGGCTGGATGCGGACCTTGCCGCTGCCGCCGCCCTCGACGGAGACGGTGAGCAGGACGCGCGCGTCCGACGCCGCGTTCGGGGCCTGGCCGGGATCGTCGACGCCGGCGACGCCCGCCGGCACCGGGGCGCTGTTGCTCCCGCCGCCGCCCCCGCCCCCGCTGCCGATGAGGAACGCGACGAGCGTGACGGCGATGAGCAGCGCGGCGCCGAGCGCCCCGAGCAGGATCGGCGGTGGCGCGCCTCCTCCCCAGAGGCCGCCTTCCTCGTCGCTCGTGCCCTGGGCCGGACCGGCGATGAAGTCGTTCATCGAGACCCTCTTCCCGGTCCGTGATCCACGCACCGGCGACCCTCGCAGATCAGGGCGCTCGCGGCAACATCGAGCGGTGCGCCGAGGAGCTGGGGCGACCGTCGCGACTCAGGACAGCGGCGTGCGCTGCCCCGCTGCATCGTCGGCCGGCGCGCCGCGCTCGACGCGGGCCTGCGATCCGGCGAGCACGAGGACGCCGCCGCAGACGCCGCAGGGTGTGCCGGCCCGGATGAGCGCAGGCGCCTCGGCGTTGGACAGCACCGCCCGGCAACGTTCGCAACGCATCATCGTCAGCGATTCGGTCGTCACGGCGTGCCTCCTCGATCCCCCGGGACGGGAGCGGGTCCTCCGGAGCGCCGGGCGACGACCCGGCCGGTATGCCCGACCCCACGATGCGGACCTGGTCGCGATCCCTGCGACGCGTCCCGCACGCTGAGTATGACGCGCGCGGCGGCGCCGTGGCCATCCGATCGTTCAGGCCTGCGGGGCCGCCTCAAACGCGACGGGGCCGGGGCCCCGAAGGATCCCCGGCCCCGCCGGTCGCCGCGACAAACCAGGGGGCTGGTGTTTGCGGCCTACGCTCGGTCGGACGTCTGAGGGCGTCCCCCGAGTCTCGCGCAAATGTAGATCCGCCCGGGCGCCGGCGGAAGAGCGAACACGGCGTACCTGATGGGTGATCCACGCACGGTTTCGTGGCCCTTTGGAGGACCGCGGGCAGGCCGCCGCGGGTGGCCCGGTCAGGTCGTGACGGTCGCGAGCGGCGCGGTCGCAGGCGCCGCCGGCGCCGCGTCGGCGGCGTCGGGCAGCGTCCCGGCCGGGACCGTCGCGAGGATCCGTGTCCCGACCCCCGGGGTGCTGACGATGTCGAAGCTGCCGCCGACGCCCTCGACGCGCTCGGTGCACGCGGCGAGGCCGAGGTGACCGTCCTCGAGCGCGCGCTGGCGCCGCGGGATCGAGAAGCCGCAGCCGTCGTCGATGCAGGCCAGGACGATGTCGTCACCGACGCGGTCCACGGTCAGCGTGACCTCCGTGGCGCCGGCGTGGCGCGCGGCGTTGATGAGCAGCTCGCGGGCGACGGAGAACAGCAGCTCCGCGTCGCGGCCGTCGACGCCGGGGGCGACCGAGATCGCCGGGTGCGCGCCGCCGGAGAGCACCTGGCGCGAGGCGACGGTCTCCAGCGCCGCCTGCAGGCCTTCGCGCTCGAGCTGGTGGGGATGCAGGAGGAAGATCTGCCCGCGCAGCTGGGCGACGGCATCGCCGAGCGCGAGCTGCGCGCGGCCGAGGTACTCCGTGCGCCCGCGGCTTGCGGCCTTGAGGTCCTGCTGGACGCAGAGCAGGTCCTGCGCGAGGCCGTCGTGCAGGGCGTAGGACAGCTGGCGGCGCGCCTGCGCCTCGGCGCGCAGCGACTGCGTGACGAGCTGCCGGCGGCTCTCCAGCAGCTCGCGGATGCGCTCGGCGCGACTCGTGAGGCAGTAGGAGACGACGACCGCCACGGCGCCGCGCCAGCCGAGGTTCAGGGCGTTCGCGGCGATGTGATGGTCGGCGACCTGGGAGCCGAAGTTGTTGTGCAGCTCCGACGCGATGACGAACGAGCCGACGGTCAGCGCGGCGATCCCGGCCGTGAGGCGGGGGCCCGCGAGGAACGCGACGAGCAGCACGGGCAGCCCGAGCGCGAAGCGGACGTCCGCCAGGGCACCGCCCTCGGCGTAGACGAGCAGCGCGATGAGCAGCGTGTCGATGACGACGAACGGCGCGAGCTTCAGCTCGCGCTTGGTCCGGAACGTGTAGACGAGCATGATCAGCGCGTACGCGCCGAGGAAGCCGAGCAGCGGCTTCGTGAACGAGAGGTCGGCGATCTTGTCGTGCGTCGGCTCGAGCGCCTCGGCGGGCAGGAGCAGCGGCAGGATCGCGACGCGGACGACGGCGGCGATCCGGGGATGCGCGTTGTGCCCCTCCAGCCGCCGCAGGATCTCCATCAGGTGAGCAGACCCTGCCTGAACGCGGCCGCGACCATCGACGCGCGGTCGGTGACCTCGAGCTTGCTGTAGACGCGGTGCAGGTGGGTCTTGACCGTCGTCGGCGCGATCCCGAGCGCCGTCGCGATCTCCGCGCTGCTGTAGCCGTCGGCGGTGAGCCGCATGACCTCGCGCTCACGATGGCCGAGCTTCGTCTGCGGCACCTCGGTGCGGCCGCGCAAAAAGCCGACGAGGGCGCCCGGCAGCGTCGGGGAGACGACGATCTCGCCGCCGACGGCTGCGACGATCGCGTCGCAGATCTCGTCGCGGTCGGTCTCCTTCGTGAGGTACCCGGCGGCGCCGGTCGTCAGCGCTCCGTGAACGGACTCGCCGTCCTCGTAGGCCGACAGGAAGACGACGCGGGTCTTGGAGCGGATGCTCACGAGCTCCTCGAGCACGGCGAGGCCGTCGAGGTCGCGCATGCGCAGGTCCAGGAGCGCGGCGTCGGGCTGCAGGGTGCGGATGCGCTCCAGCGCCTCGGTCCCCCCTGAGCAGGCCGCGACGAGCTCGAGGTCCTCGCGGTCCTGGATGACCTCGACCATGCCGGTGCGATAAAGCGGGTGGTCGTCTGCGACGACGACGCTGATCCGATTGGGGGTCTGCTGCATGACTTCCTTATACCGACCGATGTCGGAGTCGTTGCAGGCGAATTCGGCAGAAGGTCATGCCTGACCTCGCAGCCATCGTACCTCCTGGTGGACCGGCCGACGCCGCTACGGCGACAGATGTGGACGGATGGCGCGGGGGCTCAGCCGGGCGCCGCGTCGCCGTCCCAGCCGAGGATCTCGTCGTGGCAGCGAACGACGCCCTCCCAGGCCTCGCGCAGCTCGCCGCGGGCGGCGTCGAGGATCTCCGGCGGGGCCGGTTCCGGCGCCCAGCGGTTCTTCATCGGCTCGGTCGCGACGAGCACCTCGAGCTCCTTGGAGGCGAGCCGCAGCCGCTCGTGCGCGCGGCGCAGGCGCGTGCGCTCGTCGGCGCTCAGCGCCTCGGTCTCCGGTGTCTGCTCGGCTCCCATCGCGCACAGCCTACGCGCCCGTGCCGGCACGCCGGAGCACGCCCGCCGCGAGCTGGTCCGCCGAGCCGGGAGCGAAGTCGAGGAACAGCGACGGCTCGAGGAGCTCGAGCTCGAGCACCGCGGGCTCGCCGGCGTCGCTGCGCAGGATGTCCACGCGGCCGTAGAGCAGCGGCCCGAAGCGCTGCGTCGCGTGGTCCCAGGTGCGCTGCGCGAGCGCGAGCACGTCGGGGTCCCCCGCGCGCGGACGCATGTCCTCCGCCGCGAACGGCGTGTCGCTCGGCGGACTACCGAGCGCGAGCAGCGGGCCCTTGCGCATGCAGTGCGAGAACCGCCCGTCGAGGTGGACGACAGCCGTCTCCGCCTCGCGGTCGACGCTGTCGTAGTACGGCTGGACGAGGACGTCGCGCCCGGCGGCGTGCAACCGGTTGACAAGCGCGCGCGCTGCGTCGTGCCCGCTGTCGTCGTAGACCGCGGTGTCGCGGGCGCCGCCGGAGACGGTCGGCTTGACGACGAAGCGCCCGGGCGGGGGGTCCAGCGGCATGCCCGGCGCGAGGTGCTCGCCGGCGATCACGGGGATGCCGGCGGCGGCCAGGTCGAACAGGTAGCGCTTGTCGGCGTTCCAGGCGATGACGCCCGGGGCGTTGTGCAGCCGCTCGCCGACCGCGCCCGTCCAGCGCAGGAACTCCCCGAGCCTCCAGGTGTAGTCCCAGGTCTCGCGGACGACGACGGCGTCGTAGGCGTCCCAGCCGCCCGGGGCGGGGGTGCTCCAGGGCAGGACGTCCACGGCCGCGCCGCGCGCCCGCAGCGCCGCCTGGAGCAGGAGGTTCTCGTCGTCGAGCTGCGGGTGGAAGTCGCAGGTGGCGATCGCGATCGCGGGCGCCGTCATCGCGTCAGCGTAGGGCGGCGCGATCGGGCAGGATCGGCGGGGTGCCCGACGCGATCCTCGGTCCGCGCGCGCTCAACCGCGCCACGCTCGCGCGTCAGCTGCTGCTCGAGCGCGCGCCGCGCCCGGCCCTCGACGCGGTCGAGTTCCTCGTGGGGCTGCAGGCGCAGATCCCCCGTGACCCGTATCTCGGGCTGTGGTCGCGCCTGGAGGGGTTCGCGCCGGACGAGCTCGCGCAGCTCCTGCTCGATCGCCGCGCAGTGCGCATCGTCGTCATGCGCGGGACGATCCATCTCGTCAGCGCCGCCGACTGCCTGCTGCTGCGCCCGCTCATGCAGCCGGTACTCGACGCCGAGCTGCGCCGCCACCCGCAGTTCGCCCCGGCACTGGAGGGCGTCGACCTCGAGGCCGTCCTGGCGTTCGCCCGCGCGCTCGTCGCGCAGGCGCCGCGGACCGGCCCGCAGCTGCGCGCCGCGATGGCCGAGTGCTTCCCCCAGCACGACCCGGCAGCGCTCGCGTACGCGTGCCGCTGCCTGCTGGCGTTCGTCCAGGTTCCGCCGCGCGGCGTCTGGGGCCAGACGCGCCAGGTGACGTCGACGACCGCCGAGGCCTGGCTCGGACGGCCGCTGGCGGATGCGCCGTCCATCGACGAGGTCGTCCTGCGCTACCTCGGCGCGTTCGGCCCGGCCACGGTCGCCGACATCGCGAGCTGGTCGCGCCTGACCGGGATGCGCGCCGTGGTCGAGCGGTTGGGCAGGCGCCTGCGGACGTTCCGCGACGAGTGCGGGCGCGTGCTGTTGGACGTGCCGGACGCCCCCCGGCCGGACCCCGATACGCCTGCCCCGCCGCGCTTCTTGCCCGAATACGACAACGTCCTGCTCTCGCACTCCGACCGCTCGCGGTTTCACGCGGGCGCCAGGCCCTTCGGGAGCCCGGGCCTGGCCGTCCACGGGACGGTGCTGTCGGACGGCACGCTCTGCGGGACGTGGCGCGTCGTCGGCGAGGGCGAGGGGTTGGTCGTCGACCTCAGCCGCCCGCTGACCGACACCGACGCTGCCGCCGTGCTCACCGAGGGCCAGCGGCTCGCCGCCTTCCTCGGGGTGCAAACAGCATCGATCAGGGAATAGCGAGCAACCACCGTCCTGCTCTGGTGTCGCACGACGACCGCAATCCAGGACAGTGGCCCACGAGCTCAGGCCACGGACCGCCCCTCCAGCGCCTGCAGGACGCCCTCGGCGATCCGGCGCGGGCGCGGACCGATGCCGATGACCTTCGACAGATCGCCGCGCGGGTCGACCTCGACGACCTTCAGCCCGCGCGTCACGGGCACGTCGTCGTGCGTCAGGCCGCGCAGGATCCCGTCCAGCGGGGCCGTCAGCGCCGCGCCGTCGATCGTCGCGACGCGCTCGCCCGCGTGTACGCGATCGCCGATCGCGGCCTGGGTGCGCAGCACGCCCGCCACCGGCGCGTAGACGAAGCGATCGCGCGCGTGGCCGTCGAGGCTGCGCGGCTCGCCGCCGAGGGCGCGGGTCGCTCCCGCCGTCACGAGCGCGCCGAGCGCGTCGCCCCACTGCGTCTCGATGGCCAGGTGCGTCGTCTCGCCCGCGACGAAGCCGGGGCCCAGGCCGATCGTCAGCGGTGCGAGGTCGATCTGCGATTCGGGCGCGTCGCGCTTGCGCATCCGCGCGTCGACGAGCACCGCGGGCTGGAGGGCGGCGAGCAGGAAGCCGAGCCCCGCGCTGGTGACGCAGACGACGTCGCGTGGGGCGCACGCCTCGGCGAGCGCGACGAGGTCGTCGATGCGCCGCGCCCGGACGCCGTCCAGTTCGCATGCGCCGTCGAAGATCGCGTCGGCGAAGGCCATTCCGCGGCGCGGTGCGGTCGGGCGGTCGACGTCGTGCAGGACCACGCCGTATCCGGCGAGCAGGAGCGCGTGGGCCACCGCGGAGCCGATGTCGCCGCTGCCGCGGACGAGCACGACCGGGACCTGCGCGTCAGCCGCCACGGCGGTCGCGCCTCAGCCGACGAACTCGATGTCGACCGGCTCGCCCGCGGGCAGGACCTCGAGGTCCTCGGGGACGAGCGCGAGCGCGGGCAGGCCGATCATCGACGTCAGGATGTGCGAGCGCTGATCGCCGTTGGGCGTCACGTGCCAGCCGTCGTCGTGCATCTCGGCGTAGCAGCGGATGACCGACGTGCGCCCGATCGTCCCCGGCAGGTCGACCGCCGCGACGCCGCGCGCCGTCTGCAGCGTCTGGCTGCGGCCGAGCATCGCGTAGATCGCGGGCACGACGAGCACGCGGAACGCCGTCAGGGCCGATGCCGGGTTGCCCGGCAGCGCGAATACGAGCGCGCCGCCGGCGGCGACGTAGAAGCAGACCTGGCCCCCGGGCTTGAGGCTCACGCGGCAGAAGACCTTGCGCGCGCCGAGGTGCTCCAGGGCCGGGCGGACGTGGTCGTGCGGCCCGACCGAGACGCCGCCGATCGTCGCCACGACGTCGGCCCCCTCGAGGGCCTCGGAGAGCCGCGCGATCGTGTCCTCGCGGTTGTCGCCGACGCGCAGGCTCGCGATGACCTCGGCGCCGGCGGCGCGCGCCGCGGCCGTGAGCGCGGGGCGGTTGGCATCGCGGATCTCGCCCGGCAGCAGGTCGCGGCCGGGATCGACGATCTCGTCGCCGGTGCTGACGAGCGCCAGGCGCGGGCGCCGGACGACCCGCGGCCGCGCGATGTTCACCGCCGCGAGGCCGCCGATCTCGGCGGCGCCGAGCAGCGTCCCCGCGGACAGGATCGTCGCACCGGACGGGATGTCCTCGCCGGCGTAGCGGACGTCGTTGCCGTGCGCGACCGCTTCGAGCACGACGACCTCCTTCTCGCCGGGCTCGGTGAGCTCCTGGCGCACGACGGCGTCGGCGCCTTCGGGCATCTGCGCCCCCGTCGAGACGCGGATCGCCGTGCCGGCCGCCACGGCGACGGCCGCGGGCGAGCCGGCCCGCGACTCGCCGGCGAGCCGCAGCCGCACCGGCGCCGCCGTCGTGTCGGCCGCCAGCACCGCGAAGCCGTCCATCGCCGAGGAGGAGAACGGCGGGAGGTCGCCCGGCGCCTGTGCGTCCTGCGCCAGCACGCGCCCGAGAGCATCGTCGAGGGCGACCTCCTCGTCCTGGAGGCGCGCGGCCTGCTCGAGCACGGCCTTGCGCGCGTCGTCGATCGAGATCCGCTTCTCGGGGCTCATGGCGGGGACGCTAACTCACGTCTGACACATCCGTATGACCCCTGGCGTTCGTACACTCGCCTGAACGCGATGATCGTCTGGCACGGAACCACCATCGACTGCCTCGAGGGCATTCAGCGCGACGGCCTGCACCCGGGCTCGTTCGTCGCTCCGAACCCCGAGCTCGCCCGCAACTACTCCTTCAAGCGGGCGATCGATCTCGGCGCGGACGGCTGCGTCCTGTTCGAGCTCGACGTCCCCGACGCGGCCGTCATCAAGGTCCAGAGCTGGTGGTGGACCGGCGACCAGCTCCAGCTGCCGGCCGGCTGCCCGCCGACCTGCATCCTGTCGGTCGACACGTCCGACCCGCAGCCCTTCCAGGACGTGTAGCGCCCGCCGCTCAGGCGGCCCAGCGCAGCGGCGCGGCGCCGATGCGCTCGCGCGGATCGACGATGACCGGCAGATCGTCGAGGCAGATCCGCAGGAAGTACGACGCGTTGAAAGCCCGCACGAACTCGCTGTGGACGAGCTCGGTCGCCTGCCCGGCGCTCATCGGCCGCCGCGCGGCGAACTCCAGCGTCAGGGCGTAGCGCGCGACACCCTCCTGCGGGACGGTGCGCGACACGTCGACGAGGCGCGGGTCGTCCGCGGAGAGTGCGTTGAAGTGCGATGCGTTGACGGCGAACCGGAACTCGCTGCGCAGGAGCGCGATCGCGTCGCTGTCGCTGAGGCCGGGGTGGCGCTCAAGCATGTCCAGCTCGATCTCATAGCGCGCTGCGTTGGGGTGCATTGCCATCCTTGTGCCGTTTGTCGATTCGTGGCGTACGTGCCATATCGGCAGTCGCGCTGCGGAGCTGAATGCGTCTTCAGCGACTTCTCATCAAGCATAAACAGCCCTCAGGCCGCACTTGTTGCGGCGTCGCGCTTGACAGGGCCCCCCCGCGCCGCCACGATCGCCCCAATGCCAATGTATGACTTCGCCTGCGTTTCCTGCGATGGCCGCTTCGAGGAGCTCCAGCGCTCGGACGCCGCATCGCCGCCCTGCCCGACCTGTGGACACGAGGAGACGAAGCGCCTGCTGTCGTCATTCCTCGTCCCCAACTCCTCCGCCGGACAGCGCGCATTCGTGCGCAGCATGCCGTCCGCGCACGACCTCGGCTGCCACGGCGGCTGTTCGACGCACGCCTGATCGCCGCCGGCGTCCGCGCCGGCTCCCAGCGCGATGACGACCGAGCTCGACAGCGACACACAGGCGGTCGCGCGCGCCCGACTGGCGCACACGACGCGCGAGCAGGAACTCGGCGACCTCCACGACGAGACCGTCGCGGGCGCCGGTGAGCTCGCGCTGGCGCTCGTGCGCGCCGAGCGCGCGAAGGAGGCGGTCGCCCTCGTCCGCGACCTCACGACGCGCGCCACCGAGCGCCTCGGCGAGGAGAGCGCGGTCACCGGCCGCCTGCGCCTGCTGCTCGCCGACGTCCTGCGCCGTAGCGGCGCACCCGAGGCCGAGCAGCTCTCCTGCCTCACCGAGGCGATCACCGCGCTGTCGGCGTCGCTGGGCCCGTCGGATGCCGAGACGACCGCGGCCTTCGCCCAGCTGGCGATCGTCGCGCTCGAGGCCGAGGCCGTCGAGGTCGCGGTCACCGCCGGGATGCAGGCGCTCGGCGGGCTGCAGACGCGCGGCCTCGGCGAGACGCCCGCTGCCGGCGGCGTCTACGCGACGCTCGCGATGGCCGCCGCGGCCCGTCGCTCGCCGGCTGCGCTCGGGGCTGCCGAGCGCGCGCACGCGCTCACCGCGTCGCCGCAGGCCTCCGAGGTCCAGCGCGCGCGCGCGACGGCCGTCTGGCGGGGGCTCGGGATGCCGCGCCGGCTCCCCGTCACCGACGAGCTGTCGGTCATCGCGTTCGGCTCGCCGCCGTCGCTCGTCGTCGAGCTCGCGCACGTCGCCGAGGACGGCGCCGTCGACCAGCACAACCACGGCCTGCACCCCGATGGCGCGCGCGCCCTGCGCGCCGCGATCGCGACCGCGCCGTTTGCCTGGCGGGCATCCTCCGGCGGCTTCGAGATCGTCAGCCGCACCGGCGGTGCCGGTGCCGTCCGCTTCACCGCGACGAGCGACGACGCCAGCAACGCCGAGGTCCTGCTCGGCGCCGACGAGATGCAGCGGCTGCGCGAGGCCGTGCGCGAGGCCCTGTCGGGCAGCGGCGTCGCCTCGCAGCCGGCGCGCAACGATCCCTGCCCGTGCGGCTCGGGGCTGAAGTACAAGCGCTGCTGCGGAGGCTGATCGGCCGCAGCGCCGGCTACAGCCCCGGCGGGTGGCGGGCGACGTAGCCGCCGTCGGTGCGCAGATCGCCCTGCCAGCGCGTCGCGCCGGAGCCCGACGTGTCGAAGCGCCGGCCCGCCACGACCATGTACGCGTGGCTCGGCTTCGCGTAGACCGTGACCCAGCGCCCCGATCCGGGAGCGCCCCAGCCCATGAGGCGCCCGGAGTCCAGCGCGATGCGCAGCAGCCCCGCGCCGTGCAGGGCGAAGGAGACCGAGCCCGAGCAGTCATAGCCGCTGTCGTGCCAGTTGCCGTGCCCGCCGCCGTAGCGGTAGGGCAGGCCGGCGATCCGGTCGGCGGCGGCGATGATGCGGCGGACGCGCAGCGGCAGCCCTCGCCGCCGCGCGCGGGCCCGGAAACGGTGCACGACGGCGTTCGCCGTCACGGGGCCGAAGACGCCGTCGGGTGTCAGGCCGAGCCTGCGCTGCAGGCGCGCGACGCGGGCGCTCCCGCGCGCGCCGGCGGCCTGTGGAGCGCGGGCCCGCCGGCGGGCGCGCAGGCGCTTGACGAGCGCCCACGTCCGCGAACCGATGACGCCGTCGGCCGTCATCCGGTGCCGGCGCTGCAGGCGCTCGATCGCCCGCCCCGTCGCCGGGCCGAAGACGCGGTCGACGGGGAGGTGCAGCAGCTTCTGCGCCACCGCGACGCGGGGCCCCTTGGAGCCGGTGTGCAGCGGCCCGGAGGCGGCCGCGCCGGCAGGCAGCAGCAGCGCGCACGCGCACAGCAGCAGCGGGGCCAGGGGCCGGCAGCGCGCACGGGCGCGCGATCGCGTGGTCGGGGTTCGCATGGTCGATGTGGTGCACCGGCGGCCTGCGAGGTGAGCTGACGGGCTCGCGCACATGCGCTACGCCGCGGTGATGCGGCGATTGGCCCCTGGTGGCTGCGCCGGATGACGCGCCACCTCTGGTTCCCCCGCCCGCCGGCCCCGGAAGGCACGGCGGTTCGGCCCCGACAACGGCCTCGTTCTACCACCCCGGAATCCTGCATGCTGCACGATTCCTTGCGCCTGCAACGATGTCCGGCGTGATCGACCTCACCCATTTCAGCGATCCCGGCTGCCCCTGGGCCTACTCGGCCGGGCCCGCCCTCACCACGCTGCGCTGGCGCTACGGCGCCGCGCTGCGCGAGACGCTCGTGATGATCGGCCTCACCGAGGACGCCGCGCGCTACGCCGCCCGCGGCTACACGCCGACGCGCTCGGCGCTCGGCTATGCCGGCTTCCGCCGCTTCGGCATGCCGTTCCAGGTCGCGCCGAAGGCGAGCCTCAGCGCGACGTCGCCGGCCTGTCGGGCGATCGTCGCCACGCGCCTGCAGGCGCCCGCGCTCGAGATGCGCGCGTTCCGCGCGCTGCAGTTCGCGCAGTTCACGACGACCGGCGTCCTCGAGGATCTCGAGACCCTGCGCGGCGCGCTCGCCACCGTCCCCGGCCTCGACGCGGACGCGGCCGTCGCGCGGATCGGCGACGCCGACGTCCGCGAGGCCTACGAGGCCGACCGCGCCCGCGCCCGCACCGCGGCCGGGTCGCCGACGGAGTTCCAGGGGCGCGCCGCGAACACCGACGGCGTCGTGCGCTACACCGCCCCTTCGGTCATCTTCGCGAGCGACGGCCGGACCCTGGAGGCCGGCGGCTTCCAGCCCCTCGAGGCCTACGACGTCGTCGTCGCGAACCTCGACCCGACGCTCCCGCGCCGCGCGCCCGCGCTCGACCCGCTCGACGTCCTCGCCGCGTTCCCCTATCCGCTCGCCACCGCCGAGGTCGCCGCCGTCATGACCGAGCACCTGCGCACACCCGACCGCGCCGCCGCCGAGGCCGCGCTGATCGCGGCCACCGGGGCCGGTGACGCGGTGCGGATCCCGGCCGGCGACGACGCGCTCTGGGCGCTCGCGGCCTGAGGCCGCGCCGCCGGGGTGCCTCGGTCTCAGTCGCCGAAGCGGACCGTCAGGCCCGACGGGAACGGGCCCTCGAAGCGCAGGTGCCCGGCGCGGCCATGGCCGCGGCGGATGCGGGGTCCCTCCAGGAGCGCGGTCGCGAGCGCCGGCAGCTGGTGGCGCACGATCTGCTGGCCGTAGCACGTGTGCAGCCCGTGGCCGAAGAGCATGTAGTCGCTCCAGGGGCGGTCGACGCGGAAGTCGTCGGGGTCGGCGATCGCGCGCTCGTCGTGCATCGCCGAGAGCGTCGCCGCGAACACCGTCGAGCCCGCCTTGACCTCCGTCGCGCGGTCGGTGCCGGCGGCGATCGTCGTGTCGGCCGCGACGTAGCGCAGCAGCGCGAAGTTCTGGGGCCGGAAGCGCGACGCCTCCCAGCAGTACCGGCCGACGAGCTCGCGGTCGCCCGCCCGCGCGGCGGCCTGCGCGCGCTCGAGCTCGTCCCCGCGTTCGAGCAGCTCCTCGACGATCCGCGCGAAGCAGTTGGAGATCGTAGGGATCCAGCCGGTCATGTTGCCGAGGATGTTGTGGCGGATCGCGACGTCGTGGAAGCTCGGCTGGCCCTCGTCCTGGTAGCGCAGCAGTCGCGTGAGGACGTCGTCGGGGACGTCCTCGCCGCCGGCGAGCTGCGCCTTGCGGGCGTCGATCTGCGCGTCGAGGTGCTCGCGCCAGTCGGCGGCGCCGGCGAGCGCGCGCTCGCGGACCGTCGGGAGGTTGCCGACGTTGATGAACAGCTCCTGGAAGACGTCGCGCGCCCAGCGCAGCTGCGTCGCGTCGTCGGGGCCGGGCGTCCCGAAGTAGCCGGCGATCGTGCGCAGCAGGGCCGGGTCGGCGAGCTGTGAGACGACGTCGATCTCGTCGCCGGCGGCGCGGCGCGCGGCGACGAGCTCGCTCGCGGCGGCGTACATCGCAGCGCCGAGCGTCGGCATGTCCTCCTTGACGACCGCGCGGTCCATCGCGGCGTGGTCGTGGTGGTAGAGCGGGGTGTCGTCGACGCCGAGGATGAACGGGCCCGTGACGGCCTCCATCTTCGGCCCGTAGAGGTCGGCCGTGAAGCGCGCGGGATCGCCGAGGACCTCCTTGACGTCCTCGTTGAGCGCGACGATCGTCGTCGGCCCGGCGCTGACGATCGGGTGATGGTCGCGCATGAACGAGAAGCCCTCGGCGGAGCCGCGGTCGGCGAGCCCGCCGACGAGGTCGGAGACCTTCTCGGCCAGCTCGTCCTTTTCGTGCTTGAGCCGTTCGCCGACCTCTTTGAGCTCGTCGAGGATGCCCATGATCAGAAGTTCACCCCGCGGTCCCGTCGGCGAGCGCGGCCAGCCCGGTCATCCCGGGAACGAAGAGGTACTCGCCGCCGCGCGTGCGGACGAAGACCTCCTGCGGCGTGAGGAAGAACGGCGGCCGGCCCTGGATCGTCATCTTGCCGGTGCCCACGGGGTCGCCGAGGATGAAGTCCTTGTCGTGGCCGAGCCCGAAGATGTTGCCCGCGTTGAGCCACTGGACCTGGACGCCCTCGAACTGGCGCGAGATGCTCGCCTGGAAGCTGACGAAGACCAGCCCGCGGTCGGCGCCGTCGTCGGCGACCGCGCCCTCCGGCAGCGGCTCGCCGTAGGGCATCCCGCGCCGGATCATCCGGTGGCGGAAGCTCAGGTGGCCCTCGAAGCCCAGCGCGTCGCGCGGGTTGGAGCGGCGGATGTGCGCGCCGACCGGGCAGCGCATCCCGTCGAGGTCTGAGTCGTAGCGGAAGTCGTTGACGTCGGCGGCCGTCCCGGGGTCGTAGTCGTCGGGCGGCCTGTCGGGGTGGTGCTCCAGCGGCGCGCCGTTGGACCAGCGCCCGACGGCCTTCGCCGACAGCTTGTGCTCGTCGCCGCCCTCGTAGAGCTCCGCCGCGTCGCGCATGACGCGCCGCCAGCGCGCGACGTCCTGGTAGAGCTTTCTCCAGACCATGTACGTGCCGCTCTTGCCGAGCGGGTCGGCGGGCGCGTTGGGCAGCCGGCGCCTGGGGTCGACGCGCGTGTCCTCGTCGGGGTAGCCGAGGATGAACTCGCCCGGCGCCAGCGCGCGCCACCCGCCGCCCTTCAGCGGCACGCCTCCCCCGCGCGCCCTGTCGTCGCTCGTGCCCTCGATCGCCGGCTGCGCGAAGCCGTCGGCGTAGCCGAAGTGCTCGCGCGCGCCGTCCAGCAGGGCGGTGTCCTTCTGGTGGACGATGCGCAGCCCGCCGGCGGCGTCCATCGCGTCGCGCATCTTGCCGAGTGCGCGCTGGTGGTCGCCCGGCTCCTTGGCGTTGATCGTCAGGAGCACGTGCGCCTCGCCGCTGCCCAGGCCCGGCTCCCAGCTCGACGGGTCGCTGGGGCCGACGTCGCCGAGCAGCGCGCTGCGGTTCGCCATGCCGTCCTTGAACTCGTGCGAGAACGAGCCGACGACCTGCTCGGACACGCCCAGCGCGCGCAGCCCGGCCGCCGTGACGGCGACGTTGAGCGTCGTGTCGGGCTTCTCGCCGGCCGGCCACTGCTCCGCCGTCGTGACGTGGTCGATGAGCCCGGCGAACCACGCGCGCGCCTGCTCGGGCCCGCACTCGATGCGGACGAACGCGTACGACGTGCAGTCGTAGTCGTTGCCGTACGCGCGCAGGATGTCGCCCTGGATGTCGGCGAGGTCCATCCGGACGCCGGACGGCGCCATCAGCCACCGCCCCCGAATTTCGCCAGGAACGCCTGCTGCAGCGCGGCGGGCTCCAGGCCCTGCGACGTGCGCGCGAACTCCATGACCTGCTCGCGGTGCGCGAGGGCCTGCCTGACCTTGCCGATCGGCGCCTTGCCGTAGGCCGCGAAGAAGATGCCGGTGTTGATCTGGTTGTGCTCGAGGTAGCGCTTCAGGGCCGCGCCGCTCGCGCCCTCCGGACAGCCGATGCAGCGCCCCCAGATCTGCGGGGCCTCGGTGGCGAGCGCCTTGCAGAGCTCGTCGAGGTAGCTGTCCAGGGCGCCGTCGAAGTTGCTCGTGAAGACGAGGTAGGGGACGTCGAGGTGCTCCTCCCTGCGCTGCTTCCACGTGCGGTCGTTGTGGAAGTCCGCGACGATGACGAAGCGGGCGAGGTGCGTGCGCGCGACCTTCGCGAACGGGCTCGGGCCGGCGGCGCGCAGGCCGCGCAGGTACGTCGCCAGCGCCTCCTCCTCGCCCGGCTTCACCGGCGTCATCGCCATGAAGGCGTAGGCCTGCCCGGAGACGTTGTTCCTCGCGCCCATGGCTAGATCGCGTGCTGGACGTCGGTGAGGAAGGCGCGGTAGGCGGCGGCGAAGGCCTCGGGCTCCATCGTCTTCGCGCCGCGCCGCAGCGCCGCGAGCCTGTCGTCGAGCACGAGCGCGCGCTGGATCATCGTGCTGGTCGCGTCCGGATAGGCCGAGTAGTAGTGGTCGGCCTCGGTCTCGTTGACCTGGATGTAGGCCTTGAACGGCGACGTCGGCAGCGGCTTGGGGAAGCCGTAGGAGCTGCCCCAGAACGCCGTCATGCCGCTCGCGAGGATGTGCGAGAAGGCGTCGATGTACTCCTCCCAGCCGCCGTTGAAGTTGCTCTCGAAATACATGTGCGGGTAGCGCAGCCGGCCCTTGCGCTGCGGCGGCCCGTTGTAGGGGAGCTTGGAGACGAGCGACCAGCGGGCGAAGTGGATGAACGACAGCCGGCGCAGCGTCACGGTGAGCCTCGGGAAGTTGCGCGTGAGGAAGAAGAGGATCGGCAGGAAGACCCGGCCCCACCACTTGATCGTGCTGAAGACCGTGATCGCGATCGCCTGGCCGTCGGCGTTGCGCGACGCGGTGCCCGTCGCGGTGATCGGGCCGGCCGGGGTCGCGTTGGCGCTCACGCCCGCAAGGTATGTGACGGATCGAAGCGTCGTCAAGGGGCGTACCGGGCGGTCCTGCGGGCAGCCGGACAGACCGCTTTTCGGTCCTTCGCGGCGCGTCCGGTGCGCCTAGCCGAGCACCGTGTCGTAGATCAGGAAGACGTTCAGCGAGATGATGATCGCCGCGATGACGCTCGCCGCGACGGTCGTCCGCCCGCGGTTGACGAGGCTGCCCATGAGGTCCGCGCGGCGCGTGACGAGGATGAGCGGCACGAGCGCGAACGGGATGCCGAACGACAGGACGACCTGCGAGATGACGAGCGTGTCGGTCGTCGGCAGGCCGAGCGCGAGGACGACGAGCGCGGGGACCATCGTCACCGCGCGGCGCACGAACAGCGGGATGCTGCGGCGGATGAAGCCCTGCATGACGACCTGGCCGGCGTACGTGCCGACGCTCGACGACGACAGCCCGGAGGCGAGCAGCGCGACGGCGAACGCGAGCGCCGCGCCACCGCCGACGAGATTTCCGAGACCCGCGTGCGCGCCCTCGATCGAGTCGACGTCGGTGTGCCCGGTGCGGTTGAAGATCGAGACGGCGATGCAGAGCATGAGGACGTTGATGACGCCCGCCATCCCGAGCCCGAGCCCGCAGTCGACGCGGATGTAGCGCAGCAGCTCACGGCGCTCGCCGTCGTCGCACGGCTCGATGCGTCGCTGCGTCAGCGCCGAGTGCAGGTAGACGACGTGCGGCATGACCGTCGCCCCGATGATCCCGATCGCGAGCAGGAGCGAGTCCGAGCCGGCGAGGCCCGGGATCAGGCCGTTCGCGATCCCCGACGCGGAGTGGTGGCCGACGGCGAGGAAGTCGTAGATGAAGCCCAACGCGACGAGGCCCAGCAGGCCGGCGATCGCGAGCTCGAAGCGGCGGTAGCCGCGCTGCTCGAGCGCGAGGATCGCAAACGCGACGACGGCCGTGATGACGCCGGCCGGGAACAGCCCGATGCCGAAGAGGAGGTTCAGCCCGATCGCGGCGCCGACGAACTCCGCGAGGTCCGTCGAGATCGCGACGATCTCGGCCTGGATCCACAGCCAGAACGTCGCGGCGCGCGGGAAGCTCTCGCGGCAGAGCTCCGGGAGGTTGCGCCCGGTCGCCAGGCCGGCCTTCGCCGAGAGGTACTGCACGAGCATCGCCATGAGGTTCGCCATGACGATGACCCACAGCAGGAGGTAGCCGAACTTCGCGCCGCCGGCGATGTTCGTCGCGAAGTTGCCGGGGTCGACGTAGGCGACCGCGGCGACGAACGCCGGGCCGAGCAGCGCCAGGCGGCCGCGGATCGGCCCGCGGGCCTTGACGCGGCGCAGGGGGCTCAGCGTCGGCGGCAGCGCGTCCGCCGCGCCGGTGTACGGATGTGCGACGTCGGCGACCGGCGGCGGCGGGGTCAAGCCCGGTCCTCGAGCTCGATGCGCATGGCGCCGGCGAGCGTCCCGCCGAGCACGTGCTCGCGCTCGCCGAAGCGCACGGTGATCGGCCCCTGGAACGGCTCGCGCGCCACGACGACGCATGTGTCCCCGATGGCGATCCCGCGCGCGGCGAGGTAGCGCAGCATCTCGGGGTCGGAGTCCGACACGCGGACGAAGCGCCCGCCGGCGCCGGCTGCGACCGCGTCCAGCGACTCCGTCACCCCTTCGTCGATGACGAGGTCGTGGTCGGGGATCGGGTCGCCGTGCGGGTCGTGCGTCGGGTTGCCGAGCTTCGCCGCGATGCGCGCCTCGAGGTCCTCGGACAGCACGTGCTCGAGCGCCTCGGCCTCCTCGTGGACGCGGTCCCAGGGGACGTCGAGGTGCTCGGCGAGGTAGAGCTCGAGCAGCCGGTGATGGCGCAGCATCTCCAGCGCGAGACGCTCGCCGGCGGGCGTCAGGCGGACGCCGTGGTAGGGCTCGTGGATGACGAGGCCGAGCTCGGCGAGCCGCTTGAGCATCGCCGACGCCGACGCGGGCGTCACGCCGCAGCGCTCGGCGAGCGCGTTCGTGCTCACCGGCTCGCCGCCGGCACGCTGCTGGAGCGAGTAGATCGACTTCGCGTAGTCCTCGATCGCGCTCGTGCGGCCGCCGTGCGAGTCGACCGACATCACATGCTCACGAACAGGCCGGTGAGGAACATCAGCGCCAGGCCGCCGAGCAGGCCGCCCACGACGCGCGGCTGCAGGCCGCGCTCATCGGTCTCGCGTAGCGTCGGAGCGAGCTGGACGATGACCTGCGCGATCGCCCCCGCGCCGGCGCCGAACAGGAACGCCGCGACGGAGGTGTTGAACGCGACGGCGCCGATCCAGGCGCCGAGCACCGCGGGGGCGCCGGCGATCAGGCCGAGCACCGCGAGCCGTGAGAGCGACGGCGCCGAGCGGGCGATCGGCGCGACGATCGCCAGCCCCTCGGTCGTGTTGTGCAGCGCGAAGCCGACGACGAGGAACGTCCCGAGGGCGAGCGCGCCGGTCGTGTAGGCGGTCCCGATCGCGAGCCCCTCGCCGAGGTTGTGCATCCCGATGCCGACGGCGATCAGAAGCGCCAGCGACGACGCGCCTGCGCCCGATTGCGCCTGCTGCCGCCGGCGGGCGGCAAGCCACGAGCCGGCACCGGTCAGCGCGAGGTACGCGACGGCGGCGCCGATGAAGACCAGCGCGGCGCCGCCGAACGCCTGCGAGCCCCGTGCCGCGATGTCCAGGCCCGCGAGCGTCGCGTCGATCGCGAGGAACGCCAGCAGCCCGACGGTGAGCGCCATGAGCACCCGCAGCCCGACAGGCGGGATGCGGCGCACCCAGGGCAGCCAGAGCATGCCCAGCGCGACCGGGATCACCCCGACGTAGATGCCCAGCAGCGCCATGAGCGCGAAGAACGACAGGTCGCCGGCGGGCGTCTCGACGGCGACCGCGATCTCGTGCGCGACGAGGCCGCCGGTCGACGTCATGAACGCGACGGAGTACGCCTCGCCCTCGACCCAGGGCTGCGGGATCGCGATCGTCGCGCTGCGCAGGCGGCCGATCGGGTCCTCGGCGCCGCTGAAGGCGACGAACGCGTCGTTGACCTGCACCTGCCGGACGCGGACGGCGTCGGGGCCGTCGTTGCGCACCGTGAGCTCGAAGGAGCCTGGCTTGAGCACCGTGCGCTCGACCGTCAGCTCCTCGATCGGAGGACCGGCGCGCCCGTCGAGACCAGGGGTGTGAAACCCGACGAACGCGCCGATGGTGAGGGCGATGAGTGCGAACGGCAGCAGGCCGAGCAGCCAGCGCGGCACTAGTCGACGACCTCGAAGAATCCCTGCCAGCCGAGCTCGGTGAACTCCGACTGGTGGGCGTGGAACATGAACTTCCCGGTGCTCGGGAAGCGCCACTCGAGGATCCCGCGCTGGCCCTGGCACTGCATGACCGTGTCGGTGAGCTCGGCGGGCACGCGTGCGGTGCCCGTGGGGAAGTACGCAAAGAAGTTGCCGTGCAGGTGGAAGGAGTTGATCGGGTCGTACTCCGTCATGTTCCCGAGGTACACCCGGACGAGCTCGCCGCGCCTGACGCGGATCGGGCGGTCGAGATAGGCGAAGCCGATGCCGTTGACGGCGTAGATCTCGTTCGCGCGGTCGAAGTTCGTGTCGACGCCGTGCATGACCATGACCATCTCGTCGGCGTCCTCGCGCGCGTCCTTCGGATCGACGATGAACGCGCCGAAGAGCCCCTTGGCGATGTGCTCGGCCAGCGGGCGGACGTGGCAGTGGTACAGGTGCATGCCGAACGGCGCCGCCTCGAACTCGTAGACCGCCCGCCCGCCGGGCGCGATGATCCCGGCGCCCTGCCCGCCGATGCCGTCGACCGCCGCCACATGGATCCCGTGGAAGTGGATCGTGTGCGGGTGGTTGGAGCCGTTGGCGAACGCGACGCGCACGAGCTCGCCCTCGCGGGCCCGGATCGTCGGGCCCGGGATGCGGCCGTTGTAGGTCCAGGCCGGGAAGGTCACGCCGGGCGCGACCTCGACGTCGTGCTCCTGCGCGACGAGCTCGAACGAGCGCAGGACGCGCCCGGAGGCCAGGCGCGTCGTCGTGCCCTCGTCGAAGTCGCGCAGGATGAGGTGCGGGTCAAAGCCGTTGGCGGCATGGTCGACGACGCCCTGAAAACCGCCGTGCACGTCGGAGTGCCCGGCATGCGGCTCGGCGGCCGTCGCCGTGGCGGCGCCGCCTCGCTCGTGGTGCTCGGCGGCGCTCGAGCCGCGCGCGCCGACCAGCGCCGCACCCGCGATCACCGGGGCGCCGCGAAGGATCAGTCCACGTCGAGTCAGCCGTGCCACGTTCAGAATTGTGGCATACCTGAATTTATTGCTCACCCGGCCTAGCCGAATGGACAACCGTCCTGCTGCAGGCTCCGCGCGCTGCGCGCCACGGCACGCAACGACCGCCGCGCGCCGCGCGCCCCGCCCGCGACGACCACGCGGATCCGGTAGCGGGCGCCCCGGCGCAGCCCGCGCAGCGGCGAGCACACGGTCTGCGGCCCGGGTGCGGCGAGCACGCGCTGGACGGCCGTGCGGACGGTGCGCCCGCCGGGCCCGGTGACTTCGAAGCGGACGGTGAGCGCCCGGCAGTTGCCGTCCACGACGCCGTAGGCGTAGCTGCCCCGCGAGCCACCGTAGTGCGGGGCGAGCGTGAGCAGCCGCGGGCGCACGGGGGCGGCGGCGATCAACGTGGTGAGCAGCCGGCCGAGCAGGACGCCGCCGCCGGCACGGCGCCCGGCGATCACGAGGCCGCCCTCGGGCGTGAGGAGCGCCGCGGCAGCGCCGTCGAGCGCCGGGTCAAAGCCCGTCGCGCCGAATGCCACCGTTCGCCCGCCGGTCCCGAAGCTGCAGTCCAGCCGGCCCGTGCGCGCGCCGTAGCGCGCCGCGAGCGCACCGCCGGTCGCGGCGCCCGCGACGTACGCGCCGCCGTCGGGCGCAAGGACGAGCGCCCGCGCGGCGGACCGCGGGACGCCGCCGCTCGCGGCACCGGCGAGCTGGGCGAGCACCGCCCCGCCACGCCCGAAGCGGGCGTCGAGCGCGCCGCCGGCCGTGAAGCGCGCGAGCAGCACCGCGTCCTCGCCCGCGACGTCGGTGGCGCTGCCGGCCGCCAGCAGCGTCCCGTCGGGGCGCAGCGCGAGGGCGTCCAGGCGCGAGTCGGCGGCGCGCAGCGCCGAGGCCCGCCCGAGCTGTGCGAGCAGACGGCCTCCGCGGGCGAAGGTCGCGTCGAGCGTTCCGGCCGCGGTGAGGCGCGCGACGAAGGCGCGCGCGGCGCCCGCCCGGTCGCTGGCGCGACCGGCGATGACGATCCGCCCGTCGGGCAGGACGACGAGCGCCCGGGCGGACGAGCCCGCATGGGCGTGCGGCGACGCCGCGCCGAACTGCAGCGAAGTGAAGCCGTCGTGGCCGAAGCCGGGATCGGGCACGCCCCGCGCGCTGTAGCGCGCGACGACGATCCGCTCGCCGGGCACGTCGTCGTCCGTCGCGACGCCGGCGCTGCCGGCGACGACGATCTGGCCCGTCGACGTCGTCGCGATCGCCGCCGGACCGGTGCCGTCCGGCAGGCCGCCGCCGTCGCTCGACGGGGTGCGCAGCGCGACGCCGCCGGCGCCGAAGAGCGGGTCCGCCAGGCCGTCGGGGCCGAAGCGCGCGAGCGCGAACTGGTCGGCCGCGGCGGCGGCGACGAGCGTGCCGCCGTCGGGCTGCACGAGCACGGCGCCGGCGCGCTGCCGGGGTTCACCGGAGCCGAACCGGTCCAGGCGCGCACCGGTCGTGGCGAACGAGCGATCGAGTGCGCCCGCGGGCTCAAAGCGCGCGGTCAGGACCTGCTCCCCGTCCGCCCCGCGCGCGTCGCCGGCGACGACGAGCCGCCCGTCGGGCGCGAGCGCCACCGCGGCCGCGCGCGCGCCGGAGCCCAGCGCGACGGTCGACGCGCCGCCGGTGCCGAAGCTGCCGTCCAGGTCACCCGCAGCCGCGGCGGCGGCGGCCGGCAGCGCGAGCGCACAGAGCGCCACGGCCGCGGCCGCGCGCGCGGTCACGACGCACCGCCGGCCGGGACGATCGCGAAGTTCGGCCGCAGGACCGGCCCGAACGTGTCGAACTCGCCGCCGAGGTAGACGCTGTCGCTGCCGGCGAGCAGCGCGTTGACGCTCGAGCGCCCGCTCGGCTCGGGCGAGAACAGCGTGCTGAGCGCCCCGCTGCGGGCGTCGACCGCCGCGAGGCCGTCGCGCCGGCGCCCGGCGAGGCGGTCGAAGGCGCCCGCGACGTACAGTCGCGGGCCCGCGAGCGCGAGGACCGAGATCGGGCCGCGCGGCGCCGGGTGAAAGCCCCGTACGAGGGCGCCCGAGCGCGCGTCGATCGCCACGAGGCCGCGGCGATAGAGCGCGACGCGCCGGGCGCGCTTGCCCTTGCGCGCGATGATCCGCGTCCCGGAGCGCTTCTGCAGGTCGCCGCCGACGTACAGCGTGCGCCCGTCGCGCAGGAGCGCCCGCACCTCGCCGTCGATGTGCGGGTCATAGCTCCAGTCGACGCTGCCGTCGGCGGCGTTCAGCGCGACGAGGCTGTGGCGCGACTGCTCGACCTTCCCGCCGTTGCGCTTCACGACGCGCGAGATCGAGAGGTCGCCGCCGACGAGCACCCGCCTGCCCGCGGGCAGGACGGCGCTCGGCTCGTTGAAGGCGAGGATCCCGCGGCGCAGCTCGCGCGGCGCGTTGAAGCGCTTGACGAGCGCGCCGGACCGCAGGTCGATCGCCGCCAGCGACGGATGCAGGCGGCCCCCCGCGCGGGCGAACGTGCCGCCCGCGTAGAGCCGCCCGTCGCCGGCCGCGAGCCTGCCGACGGTGCCGTCGAACGGCACCGCGAGCGCGCCGAGCGCGCCGGTCGCGGCGTCGAAGCTCGCGAGGTTGCGCCGCGGCGTGCCGTTGGCGTTGCGAAAGCGCCCGCCGGCGAACAGGCGCCCGCCGGACAGCGCCAGCGCCACGACCTCGCCGTCGGTGCCGCCGGCGAAGCGCGGATCGGTCACGCCGGTCGTCGCGCTCACGGCGGCGAGGTTCAGCGCCTTCGTCCGCGGCGCGCTCGTGAACTTGCCGGCGGCGATCAGCCGCCCGTTCGTGACCGCGAGGCCGTAGACGTCGTCGTCGGGATCGGGGTCGAAGGCCGCGTCGACGGCGCCGGTGGTCAGGTCGACGGCCGCCAGGCGGTTGCGCGGCTGCTCGTTGACCTTCGTGAACTCGCCGCCGATGTAGAGCCTGTCGCCGAGGATCGCCAGCGTGTAGGCGTCCTTGTCGAGGAACAGCCGGAAGTCCTGGCTCGCGTCGCCGGTGACCGGGTCGACCGATGCGACGGCGTTGTTGAAGCTCCGCGCGATCTCCGTGAAGTGGCCGGCGACGAAGATCCGCGTGCCGTCTGTCGAGAGGTTGTAGACGTTGCCGTTCGTCGATGGGCTGAACGTGGTGTCGAGCTCGCCGGTGTTGATGTCGAAGGCCGCGAGGCCGGCGCGGCTGCGGCCGCTGACCTCGGTGAAGGCGCCGCCGATGTAGAAGCGGTCGCCGAGCGCGAGGACGGCATCGACCTGGCCGTTGGGCACCGCGTCGAAGCCGGCGTTGAGCCGGCCGCTGGCCGCGTCCAGGACGGCGATGCCGCTGCGGCTGTGCCCGGCGATCCCGGTGAAGCGGCCGTCGACGACGAGGTTCGAGCCGGCGACGGCGATGTCCTGGACGCTCTTGTCGGCGCCCGGGTTGAAGCCGTCGCCGACGCCGCCCGTCGCCGGGTCGAGCACGGCGATCCGGCGCCGGATCGCCGCGCCGACATGGAGGAAGTCGCCGCCGATGTAGAGGCGCCCGGAGTCGAGCGCGAGCGTCAGGACGTCGCCGTCGATCGACGGCGTGAAGGCGGGGTCGACGGTGCCGTCGGCGAGGACGTGCGCGAGGTTCTTGCGCGGCAGCCCGCCGATGGCCGTGAAGTGCCCGCCGAGGTAGTAGCCGCCGGCGCCGTCGGGCACGGTCGCGAAGCCGGTCCCGCGGACGTCGGGGAACTCGGTCGCGCGCAGGCCCGTCGCGGGGTCGAGCACGACGCCGCCGCCGGTCGGCGGGCCGATGCGGCTGAAGGCGCCGCCGAGGAAGACCGTACCGCCGTCGCGTGCCAGCGCGTTGACGGCCCCGTTCGTGACGTAGTTGGGCAGCGGCGCGGGGCGCGCCGGCGGCGGCTGCGGCGTGACGGCGGCCGCAGCGGTCGACGCGACGGCGCCGGCGAGCGCCACCGCGGCGACGGCGGCGAGCGCCGGGCGCAGGCGACTCGGGCGGCGGGCGGGCACGGAGCTGGTGGGTGGGAGCGGAGGAGCCATCGTCCTGGGCCTCGTTGCGGTCGGGTTCGGGGTCCTGCACCGCTCGAACGCGGGGCCGCGCGGCGAAGTTGCGCGGATCGGCGCGACGTCGTACTTCTGCAAGACCTGCGCCGTAGCCTCGGCGTCATGGCCACGCTCGCAGTCCCCTCGCGCCGGTCGAGGAACGATCATGCGCCGATGAGCGACAAGCGCCGCGGGCGCATCCTCGTCGTCGACGACGAGCCGACGATCGCCGAGATCGTCGCGCGCTACCTCGAGCGCGCGAGCTACGAGACGCGCGTCGCCGCCGACGGCCACGCGGCCCTCGCGCATGCCTCGACGTGGCATCCGGACCTCGTCGTGCTCGACCTCATGCTCCCGGGCCTCGACGGCCTCGAGGTCATGCGCGTGCTGCGCGAGACCGACGGCCCGCGCGTGGCGATAATCCTGCTGACGGCCAAGGGCGAGGAGTCCGACCGCATCGACGGGCTGCGTCTCGGCGCCGACGACTACGTCGTCAAGCCGTTCTCCCCCGCCGAGCTCGTCGCCCGCGTCGACGCCGTCCTGCGCCGCAACGAGGCCGCCGACGACGACCCCGAGCCGCCGCTGCGCGTCGGCGAGATCGAGATCGACCCCGGCGGGCGGCGCGTGCTCGTCGCCGGTGAGGAGGTCGCGCTGACGCAGCGCGAGTTCGACCTCCTGCTCTTCCTCGCCCGCCACCCGGGCCAGGTCTTCACGCGCGATCAGCTCATGGAGCAGGTCTGGCGCTTCTCGTTCTACTCCGACACCTCGACGGTCACGGTCCACATCCGCCGGCTGCGTGCGAAGGTCGAGCGCGAGCCCGCGCGGCCGCGCCACATCGAGACGGTCTGGGGCGTCGGCTACCGGCTGCGGCCATGACGCGCGTGGCGCTCGTCAGGGGGCTCGCCCTCGCCCTGGGCAGCGCGCTGCTGATGGCGCTCGTCATCGGGCTCGTCTATGGCGCATCGGGCGCGATCGGGACGTTCCAGATCCTCGCCCCGCTCGGGCTCGCGACGGTCGCCGCGACGCACTTCGTCGTCGCCCGCCGCCGCCACCTCGGCAGCCTGCGCCGCCAGGCGCTCGTCACGGCCGCGCTGGCGTTCAGCCCGGGCCTCGTGGCGCTGGCGATCTTCGTCGAGGTCATGTTCCTCTCCGGGCACGACGCGATCCTCGCCGGGCTCTCGGCGATCTACAGCGCGCTGCTGGGCCTCTGGGCCGGGCGGCTGCTGTCGCACCGGGTCATGGACGACGTCGAGACGCTGCGGGCCGGGCTCATGGCGGTCGGCGCCGGCGAGCGCGAGATCGCACTGCGGGTCGGCGGCACGGACGAGCTCGCGCAGGTCGCGGCGGAGGTCGAGGCGATGGTCGCGCAGCTCGCGGCGGCCGAGGCCCGGCGCGAGGGCTCCGAGGCGGCGCGGCGCTCGCTCATCGCCGCGGTGTCGCACGACCTGCGCACGCCGGTCACGGCGCTGCGCCTGCTCGCCGAGGCCGTCGACGACGAGATCGGCGATCCCGACACGCGACGCGAGTACGTGCGCCGCCTGGGCGTCCACATCCGCGCGCTCGGCGGGCTCATCGACGACCTCTTCGAGCTCACGCAGATCGAGGCCGGCGCCGTCGCCTGGTCGATGCGCGCGATCGACCTCGACGAGCTCGTCGAGGACACGGTCGCGGCGATGCAGCCGGCCGCCGAGGCCGGCGGGATCGCCGTGCAGGCGCAGGTCGATCCGGCGCTCATCCCGGCCTGCGCGAACCCCGAGCGCATCCAGCGCGTGCTCTTCAACCTCATCCAGAACGCGATCCGCCACACCCCCGCCGACGGCAGCGTCACGGTCCGCGCGGCGCGGGCCGGCGCGGGCCTCGAGATCGAGGTCGCCGACACCGGCAGCGGGATCGCCGCGGCCGATCGCGAGCGGATCTTCGAGCCCTTCCAGCAGGGCGCCGACCGCGCGTCGCGCACCGACGGCAGCGCCGGCCTCGGCCTCGCGATCTCGCGGGCGATCGTCGAAGCGCACGGCGGGCGCATCTGGGTCGTCGACGACGCGGCCGGTGACGAGCCGGCCGGCGCCCGCGTGCGCTTCAGCCTGCCGGCCGCGACGCCCGCCTGACGCTCCGGGAAACCCTGCTGACGGGGCTTGGCCGAGCAAAGAACCCCCGAGCCGCCGGGGCAGGCGTTAGCCTCCGCCGCATACGTACCCGAACCGGGAGCACTCAATGACCAAGCAGGAGCTCGCACAGAAGGTGGCCTCGGACGCCAATCTCAGCGGTTCTGATGCAAAAAGCGCTGTGGATGCCACTTTCGACGCGATCGCCGCTGAGCTCGCCTCTGGTGGCGAGGTAGCGGTCGCAGGCTTCGGCAAGTTCAGCGTGAGCGAGCGTTCCGCGCGCGAGGGCCGCAATCCGGCCACCGGCGAGACGATTCAGATCGCCGCGAGCAAGGCCGCGAAGTTCTCCGCCGCCTCGGCGCTGAAGAAGTCGCTCAACGGCTGACACAGGACTTCGGCAGGCGCGTAACGCCCGCCGACGCGACGTTCGACCCCGGCACGGAAGCGCGCCGGGGAGTTCGTCGTTAACGCAGCTCGCGCCGGATGACGAGCTTCAGGCCCGACCAGGTCTCGTCGATCGCGCAGACCTTCACGTCGACGAGCCCGCGTGGCAGCGCGACGTCGCGCACGACGTCCTCGGTCATGTCCGTCGGCACCTTCGACGCCCGCTTGGGCCAGGCGACCCAGATCATCCCCGCCGGCGCCAGCCTGTCGTGCAGGCCCGGCAGGCGGCGCTCGAGCGCGCGCCGCCGGCTGACGAACAGGACAACGAGGTCGAGGTCCGCCGCCGGCCGCGCGAGCACCCGCACGCCGTCGGGCAGCTCGCCGACGAGGTCCGCGAAGCCCGCGGGCGCGTCGACGTAGAGCGCCCGCATGCCGGGTTTGAAGCCGAGCTTGCGCACGAGCGGGGTCCCGGAGTAGCCGGCGCTCGCCATCAGACGTCCGCCCCTGCGGCGAGCTCGGCGATGACCTTCGACAGCCGTCCCCCCTGCCACGCCAGCGGCGACGCTCCCGGCTCTTCGACGAGCAGGCGGCCCTGCGGCAGCAGCTCGGCGTAGGCCTCGCCGAGCGCGAGCGGGTGGCCGGGGTCGGCCTCGTCGCGGCTGGCGACGACGACGGCCGGGCACTCGATCTGCTCGAGCGCGTGGAGATCGGGGAAGGGGCGCGAGCGCGGCGTGGCGCTCAGTGCGTCGGCGAGCGCGTCGAGGTGCTCGTGGAGCTTCAGGCGCTGGCGCATGACCGTCGTGACCGTGTCGCGCCAGGGCTCCGGCAGCCGCTGGCCGCCGAAGGCCTCGACGAAGCCGTCGATCCCGCCGCGGCGCAGCGCGTCGCTCAGCGCGTCCCAGCGCGCGAGGCGGGCGGGGTCGTCGACGCCGACGGGGTCATAGCCCGGCGTGATGACGGCGACCGCGGCGACGCGCTCGGGTGCGTCGAGCGCGAGACGCAGGAGCGTGTGCGCGCCCATCGAGGCGCCGGCCAGCACGGCGCGCTCGATCCCCAGCGCGTCGAGCACGGCGGTGAGGTCGGCGGCCAGGTCCTCGTAGCCGTACCCGCCCGGCGCCGGTGCCGGCGACGAGGCGCCGTGGCCGCGGGCGTCGTAGGCGACGACGCGGTGGCCTGCGCGCTGCAGCGCCTGCGAGCCCATGACGACGTAGCGCCGCGAGGCCGTCAGGCCGTGCAGCAGGACGACGGGGATCCCCGCGCCGTCGTCGGAGACGGCGAGCGTCACGTCGGCGGTCTCGACGAGCTGGTCGGGCACACCTGAAAGCTAACCTCTGTCGCGTGACCGTCATCGATGTGAACGCCGCGCAGTTCCCGACCGAGGTCCTCCTGCGCTCCGGCGAGGTCCCCGTCGTCGTCGACTTCTGGGCGCCCTGGTGCGCCCCCTGCCGCCAGCTGGGCCCGACGCTCGAGAAGGCCGCCGCCGCCCGCGAGGGCAAGGTCGTCCTCGCGAAGATCGACACCGACGAGAACCCCGGCATCGCCGAGGAGTTCGGCGTCCAGGGAATCCCCGCGGTCAAGGCGTTCGTCAACGGCGAGATCGCGGCCGAGTTCGTCGGCGCGCAGTCGCCGAGCCAGGTCGAGGCCTTCTTCGACGCCCTCGTGCCCACCGAGACCCAGGTCCTGCTGGAGTCCGGCGACGAGGAGTCGCTGCGCAAGATCGTCGCCGACGAGCCCGCGAACGTCGACGCGAACTTCGCGCTCGCCCAGATCCACTACCGCCGCGGCGAGACCGACGCCGCGCTGGAGCACCTCGCCAACGTCACCGGCAGCTTCCGCGGCGACGGCCTCGCCGCCCGCATCGCGCTCGAGCGCGCGGAGATTCCCGCGGTGGCCGCGGCGTTCGCGGCGCTCGACGAGGGCGCGATCGAGGACGGCCTGGACGCACTCGTCGCCGCGATCGCGAGCGGCGAGCTGCCCGAGGACGACCGCGAGCGCGTGCGCAAGCTCATCGTCGGCGTGCTCGACGAGCTCGGCGTCGACGACCCGCTCTCGCGCGAGACGCGCCGCAAGCTCGCCGCCGCGCTGTACGGCGCCTGAGCGCTACGCGCGCGCCGCGGCGGCGATGTGCTCGCGCACGAGCTTCGCCGAGCGCTCGGGCTGCTCCCAGAAGAACATGTGTCCCGCGCCCTCGAGCAACTCCAGGCGCGCGCCGGGGATCAGCCGCGCGAGCAGCTCGCCGTTGACGGAGTCCAGCAGCCGGTCGGCCGTGCCGTGGACGACGAGCGTCGGCACCGCGACCTCCGCCAGCCGCGCGCTCGTGTCGTGCGCGAGGATCGCCGAGAGCTGGCCCATGAGCGTCGGGATCGGCGTCGGGTACTGCGCCGCGACGCGCTCGTAGATCTCGTAGTTCGCGGGATCGGCGGCGTACTCGGGGGCGATCATGATCTCGTAGCCCACGCGCACCGCGCGATCGGGGTCGCCCGACAGCACGGCCTCGGCGATCCTGCCGACGATCTCCTGGTCGGTCATCCTCGCCTCCTCCCCGCCGGGGAACGAGCAGCCGAGCGTCAGCGTCCGCACGCGCTCGGGGTGCGTCAGCACGAGCTCCTGGGCGACCATGCCGCCCATCGAGATGCCGAGGACGTGGGCGGACCCGACCTGGAGCGCGTCGAGGACGGCGGCGGCGTCCTCGGCGAGGCGCGCGATCGTGCACTCGCCCTCGAGCTCGCCGCTGCGACCCGCCCCGCGGTGGTCGTAGAGCACGAGCTCGAACGCGTCCTCGAGCGCGCCGAGGAATTCGTCGCCCCAATGCAGGCTGTGGCCGCCGAGGCCCTGGATGAGCAGCAGCGGCTCACCGGCGCCGCGGCGCTCGTAGTAGATGTCGGTCTCGTCGATCGTCAGGGTCGGCATCGGTCAAACGCTACAGCGGCAGCGCGAGCTGGTCGTCGGGCCGCTCGGCCTCCCCGTGATCGAACGCCGCGACCCGCACGCCGAGCAGCCGCACGGGCCGCGCCGGCGCGTACTCGCGCAGCAGCGCGACGGCCACGGCGCACACCGTCGCGGGGTCGTTCGTCGCCGCCGGGATCGTCCGCGCGCGCGTGACGGTGTCGAAGTTCTCGAGGCGCACCTTGATCGCGATCGTCCGCCCGCGGCGCTCCTGCCCGGCCAGCCGCTCGCACAGCTGCGTGCCGAGATCGACGAGGATCGCCTCCAGGCGCGCCGGGTCGGCGATGTCGTAGTCGAACGTCGTCTCGCGCGACTCGGAGTGCGCGACGCGCACCGTCGTCACGCGGCTGGAGGCCTCGAAGCGCGCCCGGCGCCGGAGGTCGGGCCCGTGGTTTGAACCGAACTCCGCGACGAGCGTCTCGGGCGGCGCGGCGGCGAGCGCGGCGAGCGTCACGATCCCCATCCGCTCCAGCCGCGCCGCGGTCTTCGGGCCGATGCCGGGCACGATCCCCGGCGGCCGCGGCCCGAAGCGCGCGCAGGCCTCCTCGCGCGTGAGACAGACGAACCCGCGCGGCTTCTCGGCGTCCGAGGCGACCTTTGCGACGAGCCGGTTGGGCCCGATCCCGACCGAGCAGTACAGCCCCGTGCCGGCGCGGATCTCCTCGACGAGCCGGCGCATCGCCGCCCGTGGCGCGACGAACCCGTCGAGGTCGAGGTAGGCCTCGTCGGCGCCGACGACCTCGACGCGCTCGACCTGCGCGCGGATGTGCCCCATGACCGCCTGCGAGGCCTCGCGGTAGGCGGCGAAGTCGGGCGCGACGACGATCGCGTCGGGGCACAGGCGACGCGCGCGCGCCGTCGGCATCGCCGACCCGACGCCGAACCTGCGCGCCTCGTAGGACGCCGTCGTGACGACCGCGCGCGGGCCGCTGCCGGACACGATCACCGGCAGGCCGCGCAGCTCCGGACGGCGCAGGAGCTCGACGCTCGCGTAGAACGCGTCGATGTCGAGGTGGGCGATCGGGGCCATCGCCCGTACACGATGACGGGCGCGCCGGAGGCCCCCGCGCATCACCGCGACGCACCCGTGGAACAATCGACCGCATGGCTCACGGGCATCGCCTCTCAGCGCTGGACGCGTCGTTCCTGCATCTCGAGAAGGCGGGGGCGCGGCTGCACGTCGCGTCGGTGACGGTCTTCGACGGCCCGGCGCCGCCCTATGACGAGCTGCTCGCCCATGTCGAGGCGCGCCTGCATCTCGTCCCGCGCTTCCGCCAGCGGCTCGCGGAGATCCCGCTGGCCCAGGGCCGGCCGGTCTGGGTCGACGACCCGCACTTCAACCTGCGCTACCACCTGCGCCACGCCGGCCTTCCGGCACCCGGAAGCGAGGAGCAGCTGAAGAACCTCGCCGGCCGCGTCTTCGCCCAGCGCCTGGATCGCACGAAGCCGTTGTGGGAACTGCTGCTCGTCGACGGCGTCCACGAGGACCGCTTCGCCCTCATCGCCAAGAGCCACCACGCGCTCGTCGACGGGATCTCCGCCGTCGACCTCACGACCGTTCTCTTCGACACCGAGCCCGACGCGCCGCCCCCGCCGCGCCCCCGGCGCGCGTGGACCGCGCGGCCGCTGCCGTCCAGCGCGCAGCTGCTCTCCGACGCGCTCGTCGAGCGCGCGACGCGCCCGCGCGAGCTCGCGCGCAGCGCCCGCGCCCTCGTCCGCGCGCCGCGCGACGTCGCCCGCGGCGCCCGCGACGGCCTGGAGTCGATGGGCGCGCTCGCCTTCGCCGGCCTCGCCCCCGCGCCCCCGACGCCGCTGAACGTCGCGACCGGCGCGCACCGCCGCTACACCTGGGTCGACGCGCGGCTCGCCGAGCTGCAGGGCATCAAGGACGCGCTCGGCGGCACGGTCAACGACGCCGTGCTGGCGGTCGTCGCGGGCGCGCTCGGGCGCTTCCTGCGCCACCGCGGCGTCGACACGCGCGATCTCGTCCTCAAGGCGCTCGTGCCGATCTCCGTCCGCGCCGAGGCCGACCAGGGCGCGCTCGGCAACGAGGTCGCGCCGCTGTGGGTCGCGCTGCCGGTCGGCATCGAGGCCCCCGTCGAGCAGTTCGCGCAGATCCGCGACGCGGTGGCCGCCGATCACGAGGCCGCCCAGGCGATCGGCGCGCGCACGCTGACCGAGCTCGCGGGCTTCGCCTCGCCGACGATCATGAGCCAGGCGGCGCGGCTGCAGCAACGCCAGCGCTCGTTCAACGTCGTCGTCACGAACGTCCCGGGCCCGCAGGTGCCGCTGTACCTGCTCGGACACCGGCTGCGTGCGCTGTACCCGGTGATGCCGCTCGCCGGGCGCCAGGCGCTCGGCATCGCGGTGACGAGCTACGACGGCACGCTCGGTTTCGGCCTGCTCGCCGACTACGACGCGGTGCCCGACCTCGAGTTCCTCGCCGGCGCGCTGCGCGAGTCGATCGACGCGCTCGCGGCCGGCGCGTCGGTGCCACGGCGGGCCGCGAAGGGCCGTCGCGGCGCGGCCGGCCGGCGGCCCGTCGCGAGCCGGTCCTGATGGGGCGCAAGGCGGTCCTCGCGCTCGTCGTCGTCGTCGTCGCGGCGCTGGGGATCTTCGGCATCTCCGCCCTGCTCGCCTCGCGCGACGACTCGACCGTGACGCCCAATGGCGGGCCCGGCGTCGTGCGCCCCGCGGGCGCCCGGCCGGTCGTGGCCCCCGGCAACGTCGTGCTGCTCTACAGCGACGAGCGGCTCACGAGCGACCTGCGCCGGCTGGCGGCCGACATCGGCGGCCCGCCCGACGCGGCGCTCGTCGCGGCCGGGCAGGCGGTGATCGTGGAGCACCGGCTCAACCAGCGCGTGCCGGTCGCCGCCGTCACGGCGACGCACCGGCTCGAGGCGAACGCGCCCGGCGACCCCGCCCTGCGCACGTTCATCGAGTACTGGCTCGGGCGGAACCCCGGCCGATGAGCGCCCCGCTGCGGATCGCGCTCGCGCAGATCAACCCCGTCGTCGGCGACATCCCCGGCAACGAAACGAAGATCGCCGGCCAGATCGCCGCGGCGCGCGCGGCGGGCGCGCAGCTCGTCGTCTTCCCCGAGCTGGCGCTGACGGGCTACCCGCCCGAGGACCTGCTGCTCAAGGAGCACTTCCTCGCCGACACGCGCGCCGCGCTGGAGCGGCTCGCCGCCGCCGTCGAGGGGATCGTCGCGATCGTCGGCTACCCGGAGCGGGCCGTCGACGTCCACAACGCCGCAGCGGTGCTCGCCGACGGCGCCGTGCAGGCGAGCTACCGCAAGCTGCACCTGCCCAACTACGGCGTCTTCGACGAGCTGCGCTACTTCCAGCCGGGCGCGCGCGGGGCGACGATCGCGATCGACGGCGTGACCGTCGGCCTGACGATCTGCGAGGACATCTGGCAGCCCGGGCCGCCGCTGTCGGACGAGGCGCTGACCGGGGCGCGGATCATCGTCAACCTCTCGGCCTCGCCCTACCACGCCGGCAAGGGCTCCAGCCGCGCGCGGATGCTCGCCCAGCGCGCGCGCGACGACCTGACGATCGTCGCCTTCTGCGCGCTCGTCGGCGGCCAGGACGAGCTCGTCTTCGACGGCGACTCGGTGATCCTCGACCACGAGGGCGCCGTCATCGCCCGCGCCCCGCAGTTCTGCGAGACGCTGCTCGTCGCCGACCTCGACCCGGCGACCGCCGGCTCGGCCCGGCTGCGCGACACGCGCCGGCGCGCGCCCGCCGCGGCCGCTGCCGGCAGCGTCGACGACCTCGGGTCCTTCACCGTCGGGCGCCGCGACGACATCCCGGCGGCCGGCCCCGTCATCGCGCCGGTGCTCGACGCCGTCGAGGAGATCTACGGCGCGCTCGTACTCGGCACGCGCGACTACGCGCGCAAGAACGGCTTCGCGCACGTCGTGCTGGGCCTCAGCGGCGGGATCGACTCGACGCTCGTCGCCCTCATCGCCGCCGACGCGCTCGGGCCCGAATGCGTCACGGCCGTCACGATGCCCTCGCCCTACTCCTCCGAGGGCACCCGCAGCGACGCGCGCGCGCTCGCCGAGAACCTCGCGATCGCGCTGCTGGAGCTGCCGATCGAGCCGATGATGCGCGGCTACGACGACGCGCTGGACGACGTCTTCACCGGCCGCGAGCCCGACCTCACCGAGGAGAACCTGCAGGCGCGGATCCGCGGCAACCTGCTCATGGCGCTGTCGAACAAGTTCGGCTGGCTCGTCCTGACGACCGGCAACAAGTCCGAGATGTCCGTCGGCTACTCGACGCTCTACGGCGACAGCGCGGGCGGCTTCGCCGTCATCAAGGACGTGCCGAAGCTGCTCGTCTACCGCCTCGCGCGCCACCGCGACGCGCGCGCCGGCGGCGGCCTCGTCCCGCCCGAGCTCTTCACCCGCCCGCCGACGGCCGAGCTGCGCCCCGGCCAGCGCGACGACGACTCGCTGCCGCCCTACGAGGTCCTCGACGTCATCCTCGAGGGCTTCATCGAGCACGACCTCGGCCGCGAGCAGCTCATCGCCCGCGGCCTGGACGCAGCCGACGTCGACCGCGTCATCGCGCTCGTCGACCGCGCCGAGTACAAGCGCCGCCAGCAGCCGCCCGGGATCAAGGTGACGACGCGCGCCTTCGGCCGCGACCGGCGCGTGCCGATCACCAACCGCTACCGCGGGTAGGCGACTCGCGCCGCGGCCTGCGGCATCGCGCAGCGTTCACAGCATCGACAAGGGAGAAGGGTCGGGGCGTCGCGGCGGTCCCGCGCGACGGGAGCGCCGACGAGTAGGTGTTCACATGGAACATCTTCTCGTCGCCGTCCCCCGCGAACCGCCCACGACCGGTCCGCTCCCTCATCGATGCAGTTACGCGCGGAGTCCCCCGGCCGCGCCGCAGGGACCCGACCCGGCGCCGCCCCGCGGCGACGCCGGCGACCGCGCAACCGCTACGCGGCGGTCTTCGTGCTGGGGTCCGGCACGATGCGGATGTACGGGCGCGGCGACTCCCAGCCGTCTGGGTACTTCTCCTTGGCCTGGTCGTTGGAGACCGAGCCGGCGATGATGACGTCGTCGCCGGGCTGCCACTGGGCGGGCGTCGCGACCTGGTGCTTGGCGGTGAGCTGCAGCGAGTCGACGACGCGCAGGACCTCGTCGAAGTTGCGCCCGGTCGTCATCGGATAGACGAGCAGGAGCTTGATCTTCTTGTCGGGCCCGATGACGAAGACGTTGCGGACCGTCTGGTTCATCGCGGGCGTGCGCTCCGTCGGCTCGCCCTCGACGTCGGCGGGCAGCATCCCGTAGGCCTTGGCGACCTTGAAGTCCTTGTCGCCGATGAGCGGGTAGTTCGGGGCCGTTCCCTGCGTCTCCTCGATGTCGATCGACCACTGCTCGTGGTTCTCGACGGGGTCGACGGACAGGCCGATGATCTTCACGCCGCGGCGCGCGAACTCGGGCTCGATGCTCGCCATGTAGCCGAGCTCGGTCGTGCAGACCGGCGTGAAGTTGCGCGGGTGCGAGAAGAGCACCGCCCACGAGTCGCCGAGCCAGTCGTAGAAGTTGATCGTGCCCTCGGTCGTCTCTGCTTCGAAGTCTGGGGCGGTGTCACCGATGGTGAGAGCCATGCAATTCCTCCTGGGGTCGAATCCCATCTATCCGACTCGGATGTTAGGCGCTGACCTCGCGCAGGTTGCCCGTCTCGACCTCGTAGACGAATCCGCGGACGGAGTCCTTCCTCGGGATGAACGGGCTCGCGTTGACGCGGGCGAGCGACTGGCGGACGTCCTCGTCGACGTCGGGGAAGGACTCGGCGGCCCACTCGGGCTTGATGCCCAGCTCGTCCTGGATCGACCGCTTGAACTCGTCGTCGGTGAACGTGAGCATGCCGCAGTCGGTGTGGTGGATGAGGACGATCTCCTCCGTGCCGAGCAGGCGCTGTGAGATAGCCAGCGAGCGGACCTCGTCGTCGGTTATCACGCCGCCGGCGTTGCGGATGACGTGCGCGTCGCCCTCCTCGAGGCCGAGCAGGCCATAGGGGTTCAGGCGCGCGTCCATGCAGGCGACGATCGCGACCTTGCGGCCGGGAGGCATCGGCAGACCGCCCTTGTCAAAGCCCTCGGCGTAGCCCTTCGCGTTCTCCAGCAGCTCATCGGTGACGGACATCTCGGACCTCCGGAATGGGGTGCCCGTCAAATCTACCCATCGTGGATCAGGTTTACGCTGATTCGGCGCGTCTACGGCTGCGGGCGGACGGCGATGGTCATGCGCGTGATGGCGCACAGCCGGCCCGCGTCGTCGCTGATCTCGACGTCCCAGATCCACGTCGTACGGCCGCGATGACGCCGGATCGCCCGCGCGTGGATCGTCCCCTCGACGACCGGCCTCAGAAACGACGTGTTGTTCGACAACCCCATCGCGGCATTGCCCTCGGGGACGACCACGACCGCCGTCCCGAGCGACGCGAGCGTCTCGGAGATCGATGCGAGCACGCCGCCGTGGACGAGGCCGAAGGGCTGGCGCAGCTCGTCGCGGACCGTGACGCGCGCGAGGACGAGGTCGTCGTGGACCTCGAGGACCTCGAGACCGTAGAGCGCGTCGAAGCCCCCCTGGGGCGGGAAGATGGGGTCTGGCGGCATCCGCGCCGGACCCTAGCGCGGCGCCGGCGTGGCGCGGCGCCGCGCCGCCGGCCCGGTGTCTCGCGCCGCCTGTGGACCCACTAGGGTTGCGCCCGGATGGGATCCACCGAGAGCCTCAACGACGGGCAGCGCGCCGTCCTGCAGCTGCTGCTGCGCCGGGGCAAGTCCTACGACGAGATCGCGGCGCTCCTGAAGAGCGACGCCGCCGCGATCCGCAGCCGCGCGCACGGCGCCGTCGATGCGCTCGGGCCCGGCGGCGGCGACGTCGAGCCCGACCGCCGCAACGAGATCGCCGACTACCTGCTCGGCCAGCAGACGGCCTCCCAGCGCGCCGCCACGCGCGAGTACCTCGAGGCCTCGGCCGCCGGGCGCGGCTGGGCGCGCGCCGCGTCGGGCGCACTCGCGACGCTCGCCGGGGCCGAGGCCGACAAGCTGCCCGAGGTCCCGGCCGAGCGCGAGGAGGTCGCCGAGGCGTTCGGCGCGCTCGAGGCCCGCACCGCGCGCCAGGAGGAGGTCCAGCGGGCGGCCAAGCGCGGCGGCTGGCTGCTGTCCGCCGGCCTCGGGCTCGGCCTGGCGGTCGTGATCATCGTCATCGTCGCGATCGCCACGAGCGGCGGCGACTCCGGCAAGGGCTCCGACAGCGCCGTCGCGACGACGACCTCGCCGGCCGCGACCGGGACCTCGACCTCCCCGACCGGCACGACGCCCAACCCGGCGACCGACCCGCAGATCCTCGCGCAGGGCGTCCTGCGCCCGCCCGACGGCAGCGGCTCGACGGCGAGCGGCCAGGTCGCGATCGTCCGCTTCCCCGAGAACAACCGCTACCGCCTCGCCCTGACCGCCAAGGGCATCCCGCCGAGCAGCAGCAGCGGCTCGGCCTACGCCGTCTGGTTCTACAGCTCGTCCAGCAGCGCGCAGTTCCTCGGCTTCCCCGACAAGGTCGTCAAGGCCGACGGCAAGCTCGACACCGTCGCCGACCTCTCCCCGGACACGCCGAACTACAAGGAGGTGCTGCTGACGAGCGAGCGCTCCAGCGCCCCGACGAAGCCCGGGGCGATCGTCCTGCGGGCACGCCTCGTCATCGCCGGCGCGGGCGGCTCCGGCGGCTCGGCGACGACGCCGCAGACGACGACGACCCCCTGAGCGGGCCGACGAGCGCCTCGAGGCCGTCGAGCGCCTCCTCGAGCTGGCGCCGCGCGGCCGCGCGGACCATGAAGGTGCCCAGCAGCGCCAGGCCGCGCGGGCGCTGCTCCAGCGAGATCACGACGCGCGTCTTCTCGCCCTCGGGCTCGAGGCGGATCTCCGTCTCGGCGCGCGCGAGGATGCGCTCGAACGGCGTGCCGACGACCTGCTGGGCCCAGCGCCGCTCGCGCGGGGCGCTCGAGCTCACGATGCTGAAGTCGGCGCGCACCGGCTTGCCCTTGGACGTCTGCAGGACCTCCGTGAAGCCGTCCTCGTCGACGGTCTCCACGCGCGTGACGCGCGGCCACCAGCGCGGCAGGTGGTGCGGGTCGCCGACGATCGCCCACAGCTGCTGGGGCGACGCGTGCAGCGTCCGCGAGCGGCGAACGGGTGCCACGCCGCGCTCCTACTCCGCGTCGTAGCTGATGAGCGCGCGCGTCTCGTGCGGGTCGAGGCGCTCGCGGCCGCCGAGGAAGGCGAGCTCGATGAGAAACGCGCAGCCGACGACCTCGCCGCCGAGCTGCGTCACGAGCTCGCAGAGAGCGCGCGCGGTGCCGCCCGTGGCGAGCAGGTCGTCGTGGATGAGGACGCGCGCGCCGGGGCCGAAGGAGTCCGCGTGCAGCTCGAGGCTGTCGGCGCCGTACTCCAGCGAGTAGTCGGCGCTCACCGTGTCGTGCGGGAGGTTGCCGGGCTTGCGGGCGAGCACGAAGCCGGCGCCGAGCTCGCGGGCGAGGGCCGGCCCGAGGAGGAAGCCGCGCGCCTCCGGGCCGATGATGATGTCCGGCCGCAGGTCGCGCGTGGCGTCGACGAGGCCGCCGATCGCGAGATCCAGGCCCGTCGCGTCGGCCAGCAGCGGCGTGATGTCGCGAAAGACGATCCCCTGCTTGGGAAAGTCGGGGATCGAGCGGATGTAGGACTGAAGGTTTCGCCCTTCGGTCCTCGCAAGCTCGGACCTCCGGTCGACGTTGCTCATCCCGCGATCTTGCGCAGGTCGCGGATCAGCAGCAGGTGCTTGAGATGCGACGCGACCGCCGCGAGGTTCTCCAGCGCCTCGAGCGCCTCCTTGCGGCGCTCGGGATTGCGCGAGCGCAAAGCCGGCGCGAGGATCTGCTGCAGGAGCGCCGACTCGCGATCGGCGGAGGAGCGAAAGACGCGCAGGTTGCGCCCGCCGACGCCGTAGCGGGCGAGTTCGGTGACGGCGCGGATGATCTCGCGCTCGGTCTCGTCGTAGTAGTGCGTGCCGGCGCGGATCTCGCCCTTGATGACGCCGTAGTCCTCGAGCTCGCGGACGAGGTCGCTGCTGGCGCGCGTCTCCTCGAGCACGTCCGCGAGCGCGTACATCGCCCCGCGGTCCTGGACCGAGACGCTCGCCCGGCGCTTGCGCTTGTCGGCGACGTGCGTGCTCGCCCCGCTCTCCAGCGGGGCGTCGGAGTCCGCGCCGCGGCCGGAGGCGAGCTCCTGGCGGATGACGCGCAGCGGGAGGAACTCGTCGCGCTGCAGGCGCAGGATCGTCCGCAGCCGGACCATGTCCGAGGACGAGTACAGGCGGTAGCCGCCGGGCGTCCGGCGCGGGTTGAGGAGCTTCTGGTCCTCGAGGTAGCGGATCTTCGAGATCGAGATGTCGGGAAACTCCTGCGCCAGGCCCTTGCAGACGGCGCCGATCGTCATCGCCTTCTGCGGCCGCCCGCCGTCGAGGTCGGCGTCCTGCGGCGCGGTGCTCTGCTCGGTCGCCATCAGCGCGAGAGGAACGTGAGCTTGTACTTGCCGACCTGCAGCTCGTCGCCGTCGGCGAGCCGAACGGTCTCGATGCGGTGGCGGTTGACGTAGGTCCCGTTGAGCGAGCCGAGGTCGTCGAGGTGCCAGTCGCCGCCGCGGCGCACGATCAGCGCGTGGTCGCGCGACACCGTCACGTCGTCGAGGAACACGGCGCTGTCGGGACGGCGGCCGATCGTGCTGCGGTCGCTCTCCAGCGCAAAGCTCTCACCGATGCGGCCGCCGCCGGCGCGGATGACGAGCGCCGCGCCCTCCCGCGCGACGACCGCCTCGAGCTCGACCGCCACGAGTTCGCCGGTCTCGTCGATGCGGTATGTCGCCGTCGGCGGCTCTTTGGGCGTCTCGGAGGGCCCGACGAAGGCACCGCACTTCTGACAGTAGTTGGCGCCTTCCGCGTTGCCGAACCCGCACTCGGGGCAGTGGTGCGCCATTACTCCTGCGGGGAGCGCCCCGCGAGGATGTCCGTGAGCCGCTGGACGTCGGCCCCGGAGATGACGTCCTCGCCCGAGTCGTGCTTCTTGCGCAGCCGGTTGACGAGCTCGGCGCGCAGGATGTCGATCTTCCCATGCAGGATCCGCCGCTTGTAGGAGACCTCGACCTCTTCGTCGGTCAGCTGCTGGATGAGGTCCTTGAGCTCCTGATCAGACAGCAGGCCGAGGTCCGGGAACGTTTCCATCACGTGAGAACTCCTCATCAAAGGGCGCGGCGGGGCGGGCCCGGCGAGCATACCAGCGCAGATCTTGCCTTCAAGCTGAGCTTGAGACTCTGCACGCGCCCGCCCGCGCGGGGTCGCGCGAACGCCGGCCCGTGCGCTAGGTTAGGAGCCCCTAACCCGCCTGCGTTCGAACGTGACGACGACCCCGCTCCCACCTCCGCGCCCGAGCAGGATGCTCGCGCCGACCCTCACGGACCCTGAGGCCTGCGACGCCTGCACGCTCGTCCCCGGCTCCCTGCAGCGCGTCCGCGAGATGGCCTCGCTGCGCGAACAGGGCTGGAGCCTCGACGAGATCGCCCTGCGCTACGAGGTCTCGCGCGAGCGCGTGCGCCAGATCCTGCGCGCGCACGGCGGCCCCGAGCCGGGGGCGATCGCCGACGCCCGGCGCCGCCGCGCCGAGGCGCTCGCCGAGGCGCGCATCGACGAGCTGCTCGCGCTCTGGCGCGCCGGCGAGGGCGCCGGCAGCGTCGCCGGCAAGCTCGGGCTGCAGGCCGTCGCCTGCCGCAGCACGATCGAGCGCTTCGCGACCGACGTCGACCGCGCCGCCCGGCGCGCGAGCATCGCGGGCGCCCGCGGAGCCCGGACGTACTCCGACCGCGACATCATCCTCGCGCTGACGTCCGTCGCCAAGCGCCTGCGCCACGTCCCGAGCGCGAAGGAGTACGCCGCCGTCGCGCGCGAGCTCGGCTACCCGAGCCTCGCCACGGTCCTCAACCGCATGGGCGGCTGGTCCAACGCGGTCGCCGCCGCGGGCCTGCGCCCGGCCGCCGTCGCGCCCGCCCGCTCGCGCGCGCGCCGCTGGACCGAGGAGGCGTGCTGGGAAGCGCTGGAGCGCGCGGTCGACGAGCTCGGCGAGATCCCCTCCGTGCTCGCCTACGAGCGCCTCGCCGCCGGCCGGCGCGACCTGCCGTCGTCGGCGACGATCCGCAACCGCCTCGGCCGCTGGAGCTCGCTCGCGACGCGCATCGCCTCGCAGCGCGAGATCGCGACCCAGGCCTACGCGCGGTCAGCCGGCAGCACCGTCGGCGCGTAGCGCCCGTAGCTGCGCCGCGCCGTCGCGGACGTACAGCGCGACGGCGAACCAGGCCAGCGCCAGCCCGATGTAGAGCAGGATCTCGGCGAACGTCAGCAGGCCCACGAGCGCGAAGAAGATCGCCGACATCGTCGGCCAGACGGCGGCCCGCCCGGGCCAGTTGATCTTCAGCTCGAGGCCGCGACGCTGGGCGAGCAGCCCGACGGCGAGGAGGAGGACCTCGCGCCCGACGAGCACCGCGATCGCCCAGCGCGGCAGCAGCTCGAAGTTCCAGCAGACGACGACGCCGGAGATGACGAGCAGGCGGTCGACGAACGGGTCCAGCAGCGCGCCGAAGCGGCTGTACTGGCCCGTGATCCGCGCGGCCATGCCGTCGAAGTAGTCGCTCCAGGAGATGACCGCGAAGATCACCGCGGGCAGCGCGTCGGTCCCGCCGTCCGAGCTCAGGGCCAGCACGAGGAAGACCGGGATCAGCGCGAGGCGGACGAACCCGATCGCGTTGGGGACCGTCCAGACGTTCCAGGGCTGGTCACGCAGGGTCTGCGGAGGCGGCGGTCCGGACCGGTCCAGGCCCGCGAGGCGCCGGAACGTCAGCCGCGCGCGCTCGACGGCCTCCTCGGCCTGCGCTACGGGAGACTCCGCCACAGCTCCGCCACCGCCTCCGCGGCGCCCTCGAGCGCGACGCCGCCCGCGACGTCCTCCAGGCCGCGGCGGCGCTGCGCCTCGATGCGGCCCTCCTTCAGCGAGCGCCGGCCGATCGTCAGGCGCAGCGGGCAGCCGAGCAGCTCGGCGTCGGCGAACTTCGCGCCGGGCCCGAGGTCGCGGTCGTCGAGCAGGACGTCGAGGCCGAGCGCGCGCAGCTGCGCGTAGAGCGTCTCTGCGGCCGCGAGCTCCGCGCTCTCACCCTTGCCGAGGACGACGATCTCGACGTCCCAGGGCGCGAGCGCGCGCGGCCAGGCGATCCCCTTCTCGTCGGCGAACTGCTCGACGGCGGCCGCGGCGATGCGCGCCGGCCCGATCCCATAGGAGCCCATCCAGATGAGCTGCGTCGCGCCGTCCTGGTCGAGGAACGTCGCGCCGAGCGGGTCGGAGTAGCGCGTGCCGAGCTTGAAGATGTTGCCGACCTCGATCGCCGGCTCGATCGTCACGGGGTTGCCGTCGACGGTGTCTCCAGCCTCGACCGTGCGCACGTCGCCGCGCTCGAACGCGAAGTCGCGCCCGGGCTGGACGCCGCGCAGGTGATGGTCGGGCTCGTTGGCGCCGACGACGTAGCCGCCGTCGGCGACCGCCTCGTCGAGCAGCACATGGACGTTCGCGCCGACCGGGCCGATGAAGCCGGGCGGCCCGATGCGGTCGCGGATCTCCTCGTCGCGTGCGGGGCGGAACGCCGCGCCGAGGGCGTTGGCGAGCTTGATCTCGTTGATCCGGTGATCGCCGCGCACGAGGACCAATACGAGCCCGCGGCCCTCGGCGATGACCGGGAACGCCTTCAGCAGCGTGCCGGCCTCGGCACCGAGCCGCCGCGCGACGTCCTCGATCGTCGTCGCGCCCGGCGTGTGGACCTTCTCGGGAGCATCGAGCGGCTCGGGCACGTCGACGGGCTGCGGGTCCGCGCCGGCGATCTCGAGGTTCGCGGCGTAGCCGGGCGCGAGCACGACGTCGTTCTCCCCGGCCGCGCAGGGCGCCATGTACTCGTGCGCGCCGAAGCCGCCCATCGCGCCGACGTCGGACTCGACGCTGTACCACTCCAGGCCGGTGCGATCGAAGATGCGGTCGTAGGCGCCCGCCTGCACCTCGTAGTTGGCGTTCAGGCCCTCGAGGTCGCGATCGAAGGTGTAGGCGTCCTTCATGATGAACTCGCGCGTGCGCAGCACCCCGGCGCGCGGGCGCGGCTCGTCGCGCTCCTTCGTCTGGAAGTGGTAGAGCGTCTGCGGCAGGTCACGGTAGGAGCGCACGAACTGCGCCATGTGCATCGTGACGCACTCCTCGTGGGTCATCGCGAGGACCATGTCGGCGCCCTTGCGGTCCTTGAGCTTGAACAGCTCGTCGATCTCGTAGCGCCCGCTGCGGCGCCACAGCTCGGCCGGCAGGAGGACCGGCATGAGCATCTCCTGCGCGCCGGCCGCGTCCATCTCCTCGCGGATGATCTGGACGATCTTCTGATGCACCCGCCAGCCGGCCGGCAGCCACGACCACAGACCCGTCCCGACCTGGCGCACGAGGCCCGCGCGCACCATGAGCTTGTGCGACAGCGCCTCGGCGTCGGCGGGCGGTTCGCGTTCGGTCGGCAGCAGCAGTTGTGAGAGTCGGGTCATCGGTGCGGGGAAGCCTACGCGGGTAGAGTCCGGTCAGACCGCCGATGAGAGGAGAACAGCTTCATGGCCTTTGAGGTTCCGCCCCTGCCGTACGCCCCGGACGCACTCGAGCCGCACATCGACGCGGCGACGATGTCGATTCATCACGACAAGCATCACCAGGCGTACGTCGACAAGCTCAACGCGGCGCTGGATGGAACCGAGCACGCCGACCGGCCGATCGAGGACATCATCGCAGACCTCGACAGCATCCCCGAGGACAAGCGCACGGCGGTGCGCAACCACGGCGGCGGCCACCTCAACCATTCGCTCTTCTGGACGTCGATGAGCCCCAGCGGCGGCGGTGCCCCCGACGGCGACCTCGCGGCGGCGATCGACGAGGCCTTCGGCTCCTTCGACGACTTCAAGGCGAAGTTCGAGGCCGCGGGCGCCGGGCAGTTCGGCTCCGGCTGGGCCTGGCTCGTCGTCGCCGACGGCGCGCTCGCCGTCACGAGCACGCCCAACCAGGACAGCCCGTTGAGCGCCGGGAACACCCCCCTGCTCGGCAACGACGTCTGGGAGCACGCGTACTACCTGAAGTACCAGAACAAGCGCCCGGCGTACCTCAAGGAGTGGTGGAACACCGTGGACTGGTCGGAGGTCGCGGATCGCTACAGCGCCGCGACCGGCTGACCGATACAGGGGGCGGAACTCCGCGACCCCGACGGTGTTCTGAACCGCGGGACGGCATGACGCCGTCCCGTCGGCGTTCGTCCGTTCAATCCCACATCCGCCAGGAGCTCCATGAGGCCCATCACCCGCTCGATCCTCCTCGCGTTGTTCCTCGGCGCGCTGCTTGCGCCGGCCGCGCATGCGAGTCCCCTGCAGACGTCGATCATGATGGACGACGACCTGCTCCTCTACAAGAACGACGCCACCGCGGCGCGCGCGCTGACGCAGATGAAGTCGCTCGGCGTCGACACGATCCGCGTCACCGTCCTGTGGAGCGTCGTCGCCAACAACGCGCGCCCGACGAAGGCCGAGATCTCCAAGCTCAAGGGCAAGGCCAAGGAGCGGGCCCGCAAGCAGGCCAGGCGCTTCAAGGCGACGAACCCGTCGACCTACCCGAAGCAGAACTGGGACCGCTACGACAACCTCGTCAAGGCGGCACAGGATCGCGGCATCCGCGTCTACTTCAACGTCACGGGCCCCGGCCCGCTGTGGGCCTCGACGACGCCGCCGAAGAGCCTGCGCCGCCTCGCCGCGACGTACAAGCCGAAGCTCGGCGCGTTCAAGCAGTACGTGACGGCGGTCGGCAAGCGCTACAGCGGCACGTACCAGGACGAGAACGGCAGCCGTGGCACGCTCCCGCGCGTGAACATGTGGTCGCTCTGGAACGAGCCCAACCAGGGCGGCTGGCTCACGCCGCAGTGGGAGGACAAGGGCGGGCAGAAGATCCCGACCTCGCCGCAGCTGTTCCGCGAGCTCTACCAGGCCGGCTACCAGGGCCTGCTCGCGACCGGCCACCGCGTCGACAACGACGTCATCCTGCTCGGTGAGACGGCGCCGCTGGGGAACGACTCGCGGACGGCGAAGTCGCCGATGCGCCCGAAGGAGTTCCTGCGCGAGGTGTTCTGCATCGCGCCGGACGGCACGCCCTACTCCGGCAACGCCGCGAGGCTGCGCAAGTGCGGCGACTTCGCCTCCAAGGGGCCGCTGCAGGCCAACGGCTACGCGCACCACCCCTACACGAAGAACGTCTCACCGCTGGTCCGCGACCCCAACCCGGACTCGATCACGATGGCGAACATCGACGATCTCGGGACGACGCTCGACGACATCGCGGCCAAGACGAATCAGGTCAAGGCCGGTCTGCCGCTCTTCATGACGGAGTTCGGCTTCGAGACCAACCCGCCGGACCCGTTCTCGGGCATCGCGCCCGCCCTCCAGGCGAAGTACAACGTCCTGGGCGAGTTCCAGGCCTACAGCAACCCGCGGATCGCGTCGCAGGCGCAGTTCCTGCTCGCCGACGTCCCGCCGGACCGCAAGCACAAGAAGGGCAGCAAGGCCTACTGGTTCACGTACCAGTCGGGGCTCTTCTACACGGCGGGCAAGCTCATCGGCACGGCCAAGCCGGCGGCATACTCCTACGCCATCCCGTTCCTGGCCACGCCGACGGGCGTCGATCCCGCGACGGGCCTTCCGGCGTACAGCTTCTGGGGCCAGCTGCGACTGCTCGCCAACGGCCTGCCGAGCGCGGCGGCGACGATCCAGTTCCGTCCCAAGGACGGCTCGCTGGACTGGACCGCTGTGGGCCCGCCGATCGCGATCGACCCGGCGAGCAACCCGATGGCCTACTTCACGGCAACGGCGGTCGCACCCGTCGCCACGCCGGTCGAGTGGCGCGCGGCGGTCGTGAACCCCGCCGACGGCAGCATCATCGCCAGCAGCCCGGGCACCGACGGGACCTGAGTTCGAGCAGACCCCGGCGCGCGGCCTCCGGCTGCGCGCCGGCGGCTCGCCTGTCTAGGCCCGGCTGAAGCGCCGGCCGGCGACGGGCGAGGCGTCCTCGTCGATCGCGAGCGCCCGGAGCACGTCGTCGCCGCCGTCGTGAGCGGCGTACTGCGCCTTCTCGATGGCCGCGAGGCGCTCCGGCGTCATCGCCGTCGCGTCCTCCTCGGCCTCCAGCCAGGCGGCGCCCTCGGCCGCCGCGTGCGCGTCGACGTCGATGCGCTTGGACGTCGCGTACTTGTCGATCTCCTCGAAGAGGACGTCCACGAGCTGCTCGGTCCTGACCTTGCGCAGCGGCTTGCCGCGGCTGAAGATCAGGCCCTCGTTCTTCGCGCCGGTGATGCCGAAGTCGGCGTGCGACGCCTCGCCGATCCCGTTGACCGCGCAGCCCAGGACGGCGACCTCGATCGGGTCCGCGTAGGCCTCCAGACGGCGCTCGATCTCCAGGACGACGGTGTCCATGTCGAACTGCAGCCGGCCACACGTCGGGCAGGCGATGAGGACCGGGCCGCGCTCGCGCAGCTGCAGCGCCTTGAGGATCTCCCAGGCGACCTTGACCTCCTCCTCGGCGTGGAAGGTCGAGAGGCTGATGCGGATCGTGTCGCCGATGCCGTCGGCGAGCAGCGTCCCGAGGCCGACGGCGGACTTCAGGCTGCCCGACCACTTCGTGCCGGCCTCGGTGATGCCGAGGTGCAGCGGGTGGTCGATCTTCTCGCTGAGCAGGCGGTTGGAGGCGATCGTGTTGGGGACGTTCGTCGACTTGATCGAGACCTTGAAGTCGTGGAAGTCGAGGCGGTGCATGAGCTCGACGAACTCCGTCGCGGCGGTCGTGAGCGCCTCGACCGGGTTGTCGCGCTCGAGCGCGTGCAGGTGCTTGGGCAGCGAGCCGGAGTTCACGCCGATGCGCAGCGGCACGCCCGCGGCGCGGGCGCGCGCGACGACCTCGGCGATCTTGTCGGGCCCGCCGATGTTGCCGGGGTTCAGGCGGATGCAGTGCGCACCGGCGTCGATCGCCTTCAGCGCGAGGGTGTGGTTGAAGTGGATGTCGGCGATGACCGGGATCGGCGACTCGACGACGATCGTCTTCAGGGCCTCGATGTCCTCGTCGCGCGGGACGGCGACGCGGACGATGTCGGCGCCCGCCTCGGCGACGCGGTGGATCTGAACCATCGTCGCCTTGAGGTTGGCGGTCTCGGTCTTCGTCATCGTCTGGACGGCGACCGGAGCGCCACCGCCGACGGGGACGCTGCCGACCATGATCTGTCGCGAGGAGGCCATCTGCCCATTCTACGGGCGCTAATGTCGGCCGGATGAGCGGCTACACGATTACAACGGCCGGCGAGGTCCCCGACGTGCTCGGCGACTACCCCGGCGAGATGCGGATGTTCACCGAACAGATCGGCGCCGAGCAGGTGGCGCTCACCTATCGCCGGATGCCCGCCGAGACCGGGGGCAAGGGCAGCTACGGCCACGCCCACCGCACTCAGGAGGAGATCTACTTCGTCATCTCCGGGACGCTGCAGTTCAAGCTCGGCGAGGACGTCGTCGACGTCGGCCCGCGGACCGCGGTCCGCGTCGCCGCACCGACGGTGCGGTCGGTCTGGAACGAGGGCCCGGACGACGTCGAGCTCGTCATCTGCTCGGTCCGCCTGGCCGACCAGGAGCACGAGCACGAACTGCACGACGGCTTCTGGCCCGCGTAGTCCGCCCGCCGGACCCCATGGAGTTCGTTTTCGGCTACGGGTCGCTGGCGGCCGACCTCGCCGGCGGCCGTCGCGCGCAGTTGCGCGGCCACCGGCGCTATTGGGGCGTGGCGATGGACAACGCGGTGGACGTCGACGGCTACAAGCACTACCGGCTGCGCGCCGACGGCAGCCGTCCGGCGGTGTGCGTCGCCTTCCTCGACATCGTCGCCGACGCGGCCGCGACGACGACCGGCCTCTGCGTCCTCGTCGAGCCAGCGGCGCTGCCGGCGATCGACCGGCGCGAACGCAACTACGACCGCGTCGACGTGACGGGCGCCGTCGACCCGGCGCCGGGGCGCGTCTGGGCCTACGTCGGCAACGACGAGGGGCGCGAGCGGCTGCGCCGCGCGCGCGGCGCCGGGCGTGCCGTCGTCAGCCACGACTACCTCGAGCGCACGCGCGCCGCATTCGCCGCGCTGGGCGCGGCCGCGCTGGCGGAGTTCGAGCGCACGGCGGCCGTCGCCGATCTGCCGGTGTGGGAGCTCGAGCGCCGCGACCACGGCGCTATCGCACGCCGAAGCCCTCGCCGCTCGTGAGCCGGCCGATGTCGTTGGAGAGGCCGACGTAGAACAGGAAGATCACGAGCATGAAGCCGACGATGCCCATCTTCTCCATGACGCTGAAGGGGATCGGGCGGCCGCGGACCTTCTCGGCCAGCGCCCAGAAGATGTGCCCGCCGTCGAGCGGCAGGAACGGGAAGAGGTTGATGATGCCGAGCGACAGCGAGATGAGCGCGAGGACCGAGAAGGCCTGGACCGTGTCGAACTCGAACGACTGGCGCGTCGCCTCGTAGGAGCCCACGACGCCCGAGACGTCCTTGCGCGCCTTGCTGTCGTAGAAGAGCCGGACGATCCGGTCGACGGTCGTCGTCGTGACGTTCCACATGCCCGTGACGGCAAGCGACGCGGACTCGCCGGGGCCGACGTCGACCTTCTGGCCGAAGGCGAAGCCGAGCAGCATGCGCTTGGCATTCGCGTCGTAGCGCGGCCGGACCTCGAGCGGGAGGCGCTGCCCGTCGCGCAGGACGACGATCCGCACGGGCGTCGTCGCGACGCAGCCGTCGGCGAGCTTGCCGCGGCAGCGGTGCGCATCGATCTTCGTGCGCAGCGCGAGCGCGCGGGCGTCGATCTCGGCATTGCTCAGCCCGGGCTCGTAGCCGCGCGTGCCGTCGATCGAGAGGATCTTGTCGCCGGGCGCCAGCGCCTGGGCCGCCGCCGTGTTCGCCTGCACGTCATGGACCGCGAGCGCCGGCTTGTTCGTGCCCTGCGAGAGGATCAGCACCCAGAGGAGGAGGAACGCCAGGACGATGTTCACGAACGGGCCCGCCGAGATGACGACGATCCGCTTCCAGACCGGCTGCCTGAAGTACGCCCGCGGCAGGACCTCCGGCGGGATGTCCTCCGCCGGGTTCATCCCGGTGATCTTCACGTAGCCGCCGAGCGGGATCAGGCCGAGGCCGTACTCCGTCTCGCTGCCCTTCGGGCGGAAGCGGGCGATCAGCGGCGGGAAGAACAGCGCGAAGCGCTCGACGCGCATGCCGACCGCCTTCGCGGCAACGAAGTGCCCGAACTCGTGCAGGATGATGAGCGCGGCGAAACCCGCGAAGGCGAAGAAGTAGGACACGCAGTACGGGCTGGACCGGCGGCCACACAGGCACAGTGGGTGTCCTCAGATGATGCCAGCCGCCCGGTCCGGGCACGCCGCGCCCGGGCGCGCCGCGTCAGCGCGGCAGGCGGTCGGCCTCGGTCTCGACGAGCTCGGCGGCGAGCGCGCGGGCCTCGCGGTCGGCCTCGTAGAGCGATTCGAAGGCGCGTACGCGGGCCGGCGGCAGCGCCTCGAGCGTGCGCTCGATGACGGCGGCGATGCCGAGGTAGCCCAGCCGGCCGCGCAGGAACGCGTGGACGGCGATCTCGTTGGCGGCGTTGAGCACGCATGGCGCCGTGCCACCGGCGATCGCGGCGGCGCGCGCGAGGTTCAGGCACGGGAAGGCGTCGTGGTCGACGGGCTCGAACGTCAGCGCGCCGACATCGGCGAGGTCGAGCCGCGGCACGGGGACGTCGACGCGGTCGGGATGGTGCAGGGCGTAGGAGATCGGGACGCGCATGTCGGGGTGGCCGAGGTGCGCGAGCGCCGCGCCGTCGCAGAGCGTGATAAGGCTGTGGACGATCGACTGCGGGTGCACGACGACGTCGATGCGGTCGTACGGGATGCCGAAGAGGTGGTGAGCCTCGATGACCTCCAGGCCCTTGTTCATGAGCGTCGCGGAGTCGATCGTGATCTTGCCGCCCATGTCCCACGTCGGGTGCTGCAGCGCGTCCTCGATGCTGACCTCGGCGAGGTCGTCGCGCGTGCGGCCGCGAAACGGGCCCCCCGAGGCCGTCAGGACGAGCTTCTCGACGGTCCCCGGCCGCTCTCCCGCGATGAGCTGGTGCAGCGCGGAGTGCTCGGAGTCGACCGGCAGGATCTGCGCGCCCGTGGCTTCGGCGAGCGCCATGACGAGCTCGCCGCCGACGACGAGCGACTCCTTGTTGGCGAGCGCGAGGTCGATCCCCTCGCCGAGCGTCGCGACGGTCGGGCCGAGGCCGGCCGAGCCGACGAGCGCGTTGAGGACGAGGTCGGCGCCGGACTCGACGACGAGCCGCACGAGGCCCTCGGCGCCGACGAGCACCTCGCCGTCGGTCCACTGCTCGGCAGCGCGCGCGCCCGCGTCGGCGTCGGCGAGCGCGATGCGGTTGACACCGAAGCGGATCGCCTGCTCGATGAGCGCGTCCGACGAGCGCTCGGCGCTGAGGCCGACGAGCTCGAGGTCCGGGTCGCCGGCGAGGATGTCCAGCGCCTGCGTGCCGATCGACCCGGTCGAGCCGAGGATGAGGAGACGGCGCGCCATGGGCGGCGCATTGTGGCAGGCGGGTGCCGTCAGGCGCTCATGCCGCCGTCGACGAACAGCGTCGTCGCGGTGACGTAGCTCGCGGCGTCGGAGGCGAGGAAGCGCACGGCGGTGGCGACCTCGTCGGGGCGCCCGGCGCGGCGCGCCGGAACCGCCGCGAGCACCGCGTCCGGCACGTCGGCCGTCATCTCGGTCTCGATGAAGCCGGGCGCGACCGCGTTGACGGTGACGCCGCGGCGCGCGATCTCGACGCCGATCGTCTTCGTCATGCCGATGAGCCCCGCCTTGGCGGCCGCGTAGTTGGCCTGGCCGGCGTTCGCGCGCGGGCCGACGACCGACGCGATGTTGACGACGCGGCCGAAGCGGGCCTTCATCATCGGACGGATCACGGAGCGCGTGAGGCGAAACGCGGCGCTGAGGTTCGTCTCGATGACGCGGTCCCACTGGTCGTCGTCGATCTGGATCGCCAGCCCGTCGGCGGTGACGCCGGCGCAGTTGACGAGCCCGAGCACGGGGCCGAGCTGCTCGTGTGCCGCGGCGAGCACGCGCTGCATGTCGTCCGGATCGCAGACGTCGCCGCCGATCGCGATGGCCGAGCCGCCACGCTCCTCGATCGCGTCGACGGTCGCCGCGGCGCCGTCGGCGTCGGAGCGGTAGCCGGCGGCGACGGCCCAGCCGTCGGCGGCGAGCTCGCGGGCGATCGCGGCGCCGATCCCGCGCGAGGCGCCGGTGACGAGCACGACGGCGCCGTCGGGGCGGCAGCCCTCGCGAGTGGCGGTGGCGGTGTCGGGCTTGGAGCCGTTCGTCGTGACGGTGCTCATGCGGTGTCTCCTTCGTAGGTCAGCAGTGCGGCGCCCCACGAGAAGCCGGCGCCGAATGCGGTGAGCAGGACGTGGCCCTGCTCGGGCAGGCGCCCGTCGTCGGCGGCGAGTGAGAGCGCGAGCGGGATCGAGGCGGCCGAGGTGTTGCCGAGGTCGGCGACGTAGTCGGCCACCCGCCCGTGCTCGAGGCCGAAGCGCTCGCGCACGGCGTTGATGATCCGGCCGTTGGCCTGGTGGGCGATGACGAGGGCGACATCGTCGATGCCGAGCTCGGCGAGCTCGAGCAGGACGCGGCAGGAGCGCTCCATGTGGTCGATGGCCTGCTCGTAGACGAGCCGGCCCTCCATGCGCACGACGGCCGAGGGCCGGTCGATGTAGAGCATGTCGCGCTGGGCGTCGGCGCCGAGGACGACCGGGCCGATGAGCGCCGGGCCGCCCGCAGCGAGCACGACCGCGCCGGCGCCGTCGCCGAACAGCGCCGCCGTCTGGCGGTCGTCGTGGTCGGTGTAGCTCCCGAGGACGTCGGCGCCGATGAGCAGGACGGTGTTCGCGCGGCCGCTCTCGATCAGCGCGGCGCCCTGCTGCAGCCCCGCGAGAAAGCCGGTGCAGGCGAGCCCGACGTCCCAGGCCATGGCCCGGTCGGCGCCGAGGGCGCCCGCGACGATCGGCGCCGCCTGCGGGACGATGTCATCGGACGAGGAGGTCGCGACGAGCACCGCGTCGACGTAGGCGGAATCCATCCCCGCGTCGGCCAGCGCCCGGTCGCCGGCAGCGGTCGCCAGCTGGGACAGGCCCTCGCCCCCGGCGCAGCGCCGGCGTGCGGAGATCCCCGTGCGCTTCGTGATCCAGGCGGGCTCGACGCCGATGCGCGCCGCGATCGGCGCGTTCTCGACGACCGTCGCGGGCAGCGCGCGCCCCACGCCGATGATCCCCGCCGTGCGCTTGGGCGAGCCGCGCAGCGGAATGACCGGCGGGTGTGCGAGCTCAGACGGGAGCAAGGGCGTCCTCCAGCAGGTTGTCGGCCGTCGTGGCGCTCGCGCCCTGAATGCAGCGCGAGGCGAGCTTGGAGAGCACGCGGCCCGGACCGGCATCCACGTAGGACTCGGCGCCCAGCGCGGCGAGCGCGGCCATCGTGTCGCGCCAGCGCACCGGCGAGACGAGCGCCTGCGCGAGCTCGACCGCGGGGTCGGCGAACGGTGCGGCGGTCGCGCAGCTGATGACCGGAATCCGCGGCGTGCTGAAGATCACCTCGGTGAGCGCGGTGCGAAACGGCGCGACGGCGCCCTGCATCTGCGGGGAGTGAAACGCGCCCGCGACGCCGAGCGGCAGCGCCCGCAGGCCCTGCGCCTCGGCGTCCTCGCGGACGGCGTCGAGTGCCTCCGGCGCGCCGGAGAGCACGACCTGGCCGGGGGCGTTGTCGTTGGCGAGGCTCACGCCGTGACGCTCCGCGAGCTGCGCCGACTGCTCCGCGGACGCCTTGAGCAGCGCGAGCATCGTCCCGCCGCCGGAGGCCTCGCCGGATGCGGCCATGTGATCGCCGCGCAGGACGACGAGGCGCAGCGCGTCGTGGTCGGAGAGCGCGCCGGCCGCCGCGAGCGCGGAGAACTCGCCGAGCGAGTGCCCGGCCACCGCGATCGGGTCGACGTGGCCGCGCAGGCGCGACCAGCTCGCGAGCGAGGCGCAGAGGATCGCGGGCTGCGCGAAGCGCGTGGACTCCTCCACGCGCGGGAACGGATCCTCGCCGACGAGCTCGGTGACGGCTTCGAGCAGATCCGGGCGCACGGCGGCCACGAGGGCGCGCATGTCGGGCGTCTGGCTGCCCTGTCCGGGGAACAGAACGGCTGTGGGGGTGGCGTAGGGCATGCCTCCACGGTGGGGCAGTCCGCCCGGCAGGAACAGGCGTTCCCCCCGTGTGGGGGGGTGCATCGCTCACTTCGGGGGGCTGTCAGCGCGACAGCGTGAGCGCGCTCGTCGCGGTGCGACGGTCCGTGGTGCCGGCGATCGCGGTCGCGCTGAGGCGCACCTTCAGCCGCCGCAGGCCGCGCAGGTGCGTGCGGGCCGACGGCGTGAAGCGCACGCTGAAGCGCCGGCGGCCCTTGAAGGCGCCGCCCGCCCTGCCGCGGGCGACGACGACGCGACCGCCGCCCTTGCTCTTCGTCAGCCCGAGTCGGCGCGCAATCGCCTTGTCGACGCTGAGGTTCGCCGTCGCCGTGCATCCCAGCGAGCACTTCGCGCGCACCGGCAGGCCGCGGGTCAGCGCGGCGGGAAGCGTGCGGTTGTCGCTGACCAGCGCGAACTGCAGGGAGCAGACGTCCAGCGGCCTGCGCTCGCCGCGGGCGATGATGATCTGCCCGCGCGCGTAGACCTGGCCTCCGGCGTGCTCGCAGGTGATCGTCCAGGCCTCGGGCGCGACCGCGCCGGGGCGCGTGGACTGGTTGACGTGCCACGTGAAGCGGCCGCTGTCGCCGACGGTCATCGTCGAGTCGAGCACGTCGTGGAACGGCAGCGCGGCACCGGTCGTGCCGGCGAAGTCCAGCAGAACGGGTTTCGTCTGGGAGTCCTCTTCCTTGTGGGCGCGCAGGATCGTGCCCGGCAGCGCGCGGCCCTCGAGCACGGCGTGGCGGGACGTGTCGGCCGTGCTGCGCAGCGCCACGAGGTAGGCCGCGCGGTTGCGGGCGTACTCGGCGGCCATCTCGGCGTACGGCGGGTGGAACTCCCGGCTGCCGATCTCGAAGGTGAAGCCGAGCCCGCCGGTCGCGTAGTAGGACCAGTCCTCGGTGCTGCCCGACGTGTCGTAGAGGTCGTAGCCATGCTGGCTCGTGTAGCCGTTCTGCGCGGCCATCGCGTCGCCGAGCGCCTTGTAGAGCGCCTCGTCGGGCGTCGTGCCGATCGCCGCGACGCCCGGCGGGCGCAGGACGAGGTTCGCGAAGGTGTGGTTCGTGATGAGCGTCGCGACCTGGTTTGCCGACACGAGCTCGCGGACGTTCTGCACCTCCGGCTCGGAGAACGGGGCGGCGCCGCGGTAGGTGTCGTCCTCGACGCCGAAGCCGGCGCCGTCGCCGCCCCAGAAGCCGCCGTAGTTGCGGTTGGGGTCGGTGCCCAGGCGGCGGTTGGCCGGCGACGCGCATTCGCCCGGCGCGGGGATCTGCCCGTCGTGGATGCGGCAGTTGCGGCGCTTGTACGTGAAGCCCGTGCCCGGCGCCGGGCTGATCCCGGCGTCGCCGACGAGCGCGGCGGTGTAGAGCGGGTCGCTGATCGGCCCGAGGCCGTTGATCTGGGCCGGCAGGTCGACGCCCGCGACGAGCGTCCCGAGGTCGACGGGCCACTCGCGGCTGAGGTTGAAGCCGTCGACGTTGACGATCGGGACGACGATGTTGCGCGTCGCGTCGACGAGCCGCGTGATCTCGGCGTCGCGGCCGTAGTTGGCGACGAGGTCGTAGGCCCACTCGAGCACGTGCTCGGACGACGGCCACTCGCGCGCGTGGTGCAGGCCGAGCTGCAGGAACACCGGCTGGCCGTTGTCGGAGTTGACATCGCGCGCGATCTCCAGGCCGAGGATCGGGCGCCCCTCGAGGCTGCGGTGCGGCAGCGTGATGAGCTTGACGAGGCCGGGGTGCGCCGCGGCGAGCGCCTTCATCTCGGCCTCGTAGTCGGCGAGGTGGCGATACGTGGTGCGACCCGAGGGCACGGTCGCGCCGGCGCGCGGGCGCGCGCGCGTCGCCGCACGGGCGTCCGCGACGGCGTTGTCGGCCGCCTGCGTGCGCAGGTCGGCGGTCTGGACGGTCCAGCTGAACCCTGCGCGCACGAGCGTCGCGGCATCCGCGGCGCTGTGCAGGACGACGCCGAGGCCGCGGCTGTCGCCGCTCTCGGTGAGGTCGAGCCCGAGCGCCTGGATGCGCGAGCGCGCGGCGGGCGTCGGCGCGGCGACCGTCACGACCTGCTCGCGCGTGCCCGCGGCCTGCGGCGCCAGCGCGATCGTCGCCGCGCGCAGGCGTGCCTGCGTCCCGGCCCCGGCGCGGCGGCAGGCCTGCAGGACGAGCTGCTCGCCCTTCGCGACGAAGCCCTCGGCCAGCTCGGGCCCGGCGGGCGCGGCGCCGGCCGCGACGAGGCGCTGCGAGCGGGCGTCGAAGACGGCGAGATCCCAGTCGCCGCGGGCGGCGATCGTCGCGCGCAGCAGGCCCGTCTGCGCAGCGGTCACGTGCCGCACGCTGACCCCCGGGGCGGAAGCCAGCACGCGGGCGTGGCAGGCGGCCGTCAGCGCGCCGTCGGCGGTGATCGTGCGGTCGGCGAGCGTCGTCGCGGCGCCGGCGCCGGCCGGCGCGACGAGGATCAGGCCGAGGGCGGCGAGCAGGGCGGTGCGCATGCGCCGCCGCAGGCTAACCGCAAATGGCTACACCAGCGCCAGCCAGATGTAGTAGCCGACGACCGCGGAGAACATGACGGCGTCGAGGCGGTCCAGCGCGCCGCCGTGGGCGCCGAACAGCGTGCCGGTGTCCTTCGTCCCCGCGTCGCGCTTGACGAAGGACTCGAAGAGGTCGCCGACGGGCGCCGCGAGCGCGACGCCGAGGCCGAGCAGGAGCGCGTCGGTCCCCGACAGCCAGTCCTGGTAGGTCCCGGCGAGCCAGGTCGCCAGGATCGCCGTGCCCATGCCGATGAGCAGCCCCTCGACGGTCTTGTTCGGCGAGACGTGGGGCGCGAGCGGGTTGCGCCCGAACCAGCGCCCGCCGAGGTACGCGCCGGTGTCGCCGACGAACGTCCCGACGAGGATGTCGACGATGATGCCGCCGCCATGGGGCAGGTCGCGCAGGAGGATGCCGTGCGCGAGCGAGATGCCGATCCACGCCACGCCGAGCACCGTGATCGCGATCCCGAGCGTCCCGGCGCGCCGCTGCGCGAGGGTCACGGCGAACAGCACGGGGAAGAACGCCATGAACGCCAGCAGGACGTGCATGCTCTCGCCCGCGAAGGCCGCGCCCATGACGCCGGCGACGCCGACGAAGCCCGCCAGGCGGACGGGCTCGGCGTCGGCGTACAGATCGAAGAGCTCGCCGAGGCAGATGATCGCCAGCGCGAGCAGACCCAGCGTGAACCAGATCCCGCCGGCGACGATGATCGTGATCGCGAACGCGATCGCGGGGATCGCGACGACGACCCGCGCGCCGAGATCCGAGCCGCCGCCGCCGCGCTCGCGGCGTTGGCGGGGCTCGCGGGGCGGGCGCCGCTGCGGCGCGCGGGCGTGTGGCCGCCGATCCACTAGCGGCCCCCGAACCGGCGCCTGCGGGCGCTGTACTCCGCCAGCGCGGCCTCGAAGGCCGGGCGGTCGAAGTCCGGCCACAGCTCCTCGCTGAAGACGAGCTCGGAGTAGGCCGACTGCCAGAGCAGGTAGTTGCTCAGCCGCTGCTCGCCGCTCGTGCGGATGACGAGGTCGGGGTCGTGCATCTCGGGCGCGTAGAGCAGCGCGCGGAAGTCGTCCTCGCTGCCGCCGGTGAAGCGGCGCGCGGCGTCGACGATCTCCGCCCGTCCCCCGTAGTTGAACGCGACGAAGAGCGTGATCCGCTCATTGGAGGCGGTGAGCTGCTCGGCCCATTCCATCTGCTCGACGAGCGCCTCCTCGACGCCTTCGCGCCGGCCGATGAAGCGCATCCGCACGCCGCTCTCGTGCAGCTCGGGCGTCTCCTGGACGATGCGCTCGGCGAACATCGCCATGAGGCCGAGGACCTCCTCCTCGGGCCGCGACCAGTTCTCCGTCGAGAACGAGTAGACCGTGAGCTCCGCGACGCCGAGGTCGGCGGCGTCCTTCAGCCGCGCCTTGAGCGTGTCGGCGCCTGCGCGATGGCCGTCGCCGACGGGCAGCCCGCGCGCCTTCGCCCAGCGCCCGTTGCCGTCGGTGATGATCGCGACGTAGCGCGCAGTCGCCGCGCGCTCCATCAGACCTCGAGGATCTCTTCCTCTTTGCCCTTCAGCAGCGTGTCGAGCTCGGCGATCCGGTCGTTGGTGAGCTTCTGCAGCCCGGTCTCGGCGCGGTGCTCCTCGTCGGCGCCGACGTCGCCCTCGTCCTTGAGCTCGCGCAGGTCGTGCATGACATCGCGACGGATGTTGCGGATCGCGATCCGCCCCTCCTCGGCGATGTGGCGCACCATCTTCACGAAGTCGCGGCGGCGCTCCTCGGTGAGCTGCGGGATGACGAGCCGGATGAGGTTGCCGTCGTTGCTCGGCGTCAGGCCGAGGTTGGCCTCCGAGATGCCCTTCTCGATCGCCTTCAGCGAGCCCTTGTCGTAGGGCTGGACGGTGAGCAGCTGCGCCTCCGCGGCGTTGATCGTCGCGAGCTGCTTCAGCGGCGTCGAGACGCCGTAGTAGTCGACGTGGACGCGGTCGAGCAGCGCCGGGCTCGCCCGGCCCGTGCGGACGGAGCCGAACTCGTGGTTCGTCGCCTCGACGGACTTCCCCATCCGCTCGGATGCGTCGGCCAGCAGTTCGTCGATCAGCTCACTCATCTCGCGTCACCACCACCGTTCCCACCTGTTCGCCGGACACTATCCGCTCGATGTTGGACTCGTCGTTCATGTTGAAGACGTAGAGCGGCATGTGGTTCTCGGCGCACAGCGTGAGCGCCGTGTAGTCCATGACGCGCAGGCCGCGGCGGACGGCCTCCATGTGGCTGATCTCGCGGATGAGCTCGGCGTCGTCATCCACGCGCGGGTCGCCGGTCAGCACGCCCTCGACGCCGTTCTTGGCCATGAGGATCGCCTCGGCGTGGATCTCGACGGCGCGCAGCGCGGCCGCCGTGTCGGTCGTGAAGAACGGGTTGCCGGTGCCGGCCGCGAAGATCACGACGCGCCCCTTCTCGAGGTGGCGCATCGCGCGGCGGCGGATGTAGGGCTCGGCGACCTCGGAGATCGTGATCGCCGACTGCGTGCGCGTGTGCACGCCGACGCTCTCCAGGGCGTCCTGGAGCGTCAGCGCGTTGAGGACCGTGGCGAGCATGCCCATGTAGTCCGCCGTCGCGCGGTCCATCCCCGCCGCGGCCCCCTTGAGGCCGCGGTAGATGTTCCCTGCGCCGACGACGATCGCGATCTCGACGCCGCGGGCCTGCACGGCGGCGATCTGGGCGGCGACGGCGCGGACCCGCTCGGGGTCGGTCCCGTACTCGAGGTCGCCCATGAGCGCCTCGCCCGACAGCTTGAGCAGGACCCGCCTGAACGCGGGCTCGGGGGTCACGCCCCGAGACTACTCGCCGACCGCGAAGCGGGTGAACCGCCGCACGACGACGTTCTCGCCCGTCTTCGCCGACAGGTCCCCGCGCAGCTCGCCGATCGTCTTGCCGTCGAACTTGTCGCCGTTGACGTGCGGCTGGTTGAGCAGGACGGTCTCCTCCATCCACTTGCGCAGCTTGCCCTCGGCGATCTTCGCGCGGACCTGCTCGGGCTTGTCGGCGGCCTGCTGCTCGAAGACGCGCAGCTCGGCGTCGCGGGCCTCGGCGGGGATCTCGTCCTCGGAGACGTACAGCGTCGCCGGCGAGGCCGCGACGTGCATCGCGACGTCGCGGGCGAAGGCGATGAAGTCCTCGTTGCGCGCGACGAAGTCCGTGTTGCAGTCGACCTCGACGAGCACGCCGACCTTGCCGTTGGCGTGGATGTAGGACTGCACGGTGCCCTCGGTCGCCTCACGGCCGGCGAGCTTGCCGATCTTGTTGCCGAGCTGGACGCGCAGGAGCTCCATGGCGGCGTCGATGTCGCCCTCGGTCTCCTGCAGCGCGCGCTTGCAGTCCATCATCCCCGCGCCGGTCTGGTCGCGCAGGGCCTTGACGTCCTTTGCCTTGATGTCAGCCACTGGTCTCGTCCTCGGTCTTGGTCTCGGTCGCGGCGGCCGGCGCTGCGGGCTCCTCGGTCGCCACCGGGGCGGCGGCCTTCTTGCGGCGCACGCGCTTGGGCTTGGCCGCGGGGGCGGGCTCCTCGGCGGGGGCCTCCGCGACAGCGGCGACCTCCGCGACAGCGGGGGCTTCCGCGACGGGGGCCTCGGGCTCCGCGGGGGCCACGGCGGCGGGCTCGGGCGCGGGCTCCGCAACGGCGGCCGCGGGCTCCGGCTCGGCCGCGGCGGGCTCGGGCTCGGGCTCTGCAGCCGCGGGCGCCGGGGCGGGCTCGGCAGCGGCGGCGGCGGCGGCCTTGCGCGCGGCCTCGCCGGCGTCGTACTCGGCCTGCGCGGCAGCCTCGCGGGCCGCCTGCTCGGCGGCCTCGCGCTCGGCCTGGGCGGCGGCCTCGGCGGCGGCGGCCGCAGCCGCCTCGCGCTCGGCGGTCGCGGCGGCCTCGCGGGCAGCCTGCTCCTCGGCCTGCTTGCGGGCGCGCTCCTCGGCCTCGCGGCGCTGCTGCTCCTCGGCCTCCTTGCGCGCCTGCTCCTCCTGCGCGCGGAAGACCGCCGAGCCCTCGCCGACGACGTCGCCGATCGCGTGCACGATGAGCGCGCACGAGCGGATCGCGTCGTCGTTGCCGGGGATGACGAAGTCGATGCCGTCCGGATCGCAGTTCGTGTCGACGAGGCCGATGATCGGGATTCGCAGGCGCTGGGCCTCGCGGACGGCGATCTCCTCGACCTTGAGGTCGACGACGACCATCGCGTTGGGCGTGCGCACCATGTTCTTCACGCCGCCGAGGTTCGCGCGCAGCTTCGCGAGATCGGCCAGGGCGGCCATCCGCTCACGCGTCGGCAGCAGCGCGAGCTGGCCGTCGGCCTCGTAGCGCTCGAGGTCGTGGAGGCGCTTGATGCGCTGGTTGATCGTCTGGAAGTTCGTCAGCAGGCCGCCGAGCCAGCGGTGGTTGACGTACGGCATGCCGGACTTCTCGGCCGCCTCCTTCACCGCGTCGCGGGCCTGCTTCTTCGTGCCGACGAACAGCACGGTGCCGCCGCGATGGGCGACCGCCGAGGCGAACTCCTGGGCGTCGCGCAGCAGGCGCTCGGTCTTGAGGAGGTCGATGACGTAGATGCCGCCGTTCTCCCCGTGGATGAACCGGCGCATCTTCGGGTTCCAGCGGCGGGTCTGGTGGCCGAAATGGACGCCGGCCTCCAGCAGTTCCTTGATCCCGACTTGGGCCATGGGTGCTGCTCCTTGAACGTGGTGCTTGGAAAGAAGCCCCCGGCGCATCGCGGGACCCGGCAGGCGATGCCGGGCAGGACCGCGACACGAGTCCCCGGTGGGGTCGCGTGACGTTTGAGCGCACAAGTTTACGCAAGCTTCCGCGGGCGCCTGCGTTTAAGGGTCTGCGGGACGAGTCCTCCCTTCCCCTACCTCCGGTGGGCTCGACTCGTGATGTGGGGTGGCGGGGCGGCCTTTGGACGGGCCGCCCCGCTGCGTTCAGCGGTTCAACCGTCGCCCGCGGCGAGCTCGAGCGCGCGCTCGAGGTCCGCGGGCAGCGGCGAGACGATGTCCACGGCTCTACCCGTCGACGGGTGCGCAAACGCAAGCCGCGTCGCGTGGAGGAACTGGCGCTCGAGGCCGTACAGGCCCTTGTGCCCGTAGTCGCGGTCGCCGCACACGGGATGGCCGATCGACTGCAGGTGGACGCGGATCTGGTGCGTGCGCCCGGTCTGCAGGCGCACCCGCAGGAGCGTCGCCTGTGCGAGCGCGCGCTCCAGTGCGAAGTGCGTGATCGCGGGCTTCGGCGCGTCGGTGTCGATCGACATCCGCGTGCGGTGGCGGCGGTCGCGGCCGATCGGCGCCTCGATCGTTCCCGAGCGCGCCGGCGGGCGGCCCTCGACGAGCGCGAGGTACTCCCGGCGGATGTCGCGCGCCGCGAGCGCCGCCTTCAGGCGCCGGTGCACCTCGTCGCTCTTGGCGACGACGAGCAGCCCCGATGTGTTGCGATCGAGGCGATGGACGATCCCCGCCCGCCAGTCCTGCTCGCCGCCGGCGGCGCGCCCCGCGAGCGCCTGCGCGAGCGTCCCCTCGCGGTGGCCGCGAGCCGGGTGCACGACGACGCCGGCGGGCTTGTCGACGACGATCAGGTCGTCGTCCTCGTAGGCGATCACGAACTCGGCGACGGGCACGCCGGCAGCGGGAGCGGCGGCCGCGGACGCGACCTCCTCGACGGTGATCCGCTCGCCGCCCTTGATCCGATGGCCCTTCTGCGCGGCGCGCCCGTCCACGCGCACGTGCCCCTCGGCGATCAGCCGCTGGGCCTGCGAGCGCGAGCCGAGCGGCGCCGCGAGAAACACGTCCAGGCGCTCGCCGGCGGCGTCAGCGGGAGCCTCGAGCTCCATCACCGCGCTCCATGACCAACAGCAACGTCAGCACCCCGATCGTGATCGCCGAATCGGCGACGTTGAAGGCCGGCCAGTGCGGGAGCTTGAGGAAGTCGACGACGGCGCCCTCGCGGATGCGGTCGATGACGTTGCCCAGCGCGCCGCCGAGCAGCAGCCCCGCCGGCAGCCAGATGAGCGGCCGGGCGCTGTTGCGCGCGACGTAGACGAGCAGCGCGGCGACCGCCGCGGCGATCAGGACGGTGACGATCGCGCCGCCGCCCTGCAACTGCCCGAAGGCGACGCCGGTGTTACGGGTGTTGACGACCTTGATGCCGGCGACGAGCGCGCGCGTCTCGCCGCGCTCGAGCGAGGACGTCACGAGCTCCTTGACGAGCTGGTCGGCGGCCACGACGACGAGGAGCAGGGCGCCCGCGCGCGCCCACACGCCGCGCGGCGACGGGGCGCCTGTGCGCGGGCTCACCCGCCGCGGATGAGGTGGACGATGATGCCGCCGCCGAACTGCAGGACGAGGATGGCGGCGATCGGGCTGAGATCGATCGCCCCCATCGGCGGGATGATCTTCCGGAAGAGCCCGAGGTACGGCTCGGTGACGTCGCGCAGGAAGCCGAGCACGGCGCTGGACCACTGCGCATACGGGACGCGGCCGCCGAACGAGAAGAACAGCGTCGTGAGGATGTACGCGAAGATGAGGATCGTGTAGGTGATCAGCAGCGCGTTGAGGAAGTCGGCGATCGACCCCCGCGCCGTGGCCAGGATGAGGACGGCGGTCGTCATCGGGCGAGCATCGCCTGCATCGCGTCGTCGAAGGCGGCCCGGATGCCGGCGTGCTCGAGCGCCGACAGGCCGCGGGCGGTGATCCCGCCCGGCGAGGTCACGGCCCGGCGCACGGCGAGCGTGTCCATGCCGCGCGCCTGCAGCAGCGCCGCGGTCCCGGCGAGGTTCGCGGCGACGAGCTCGCCCGCGATGTCGGCGGGCAGCCCGGCGCGCACGCCGGAGTCGACCTGCGCCTCGGCGACGAGCGCGATGTAGGCCGGTGCGCAGCTCATGAGCCCTGTCGCGACGCCCATGAGCGACTCGTCGACGCTCACGACCATGCCGACGCGCCGAAAGAGCGCGAGCGCCTGCTCGGTGAGGTGCGGGTCGCCCTCGTCGTCGCGCGCATGGCACGTCACGCCCTGGCCCACCTCGACGGGGACGCTCGGGATCATCCGCACGACCGGCGTCGCGCCGTAGGCCGCGCGCAGCGCGCCGACGGGGACGCCGCCGAGGATCGAGATGACCGCGTCCGCCGCCCCGGCGATGGCGTTGGCGACGCGCTCCAGGCCCTGCGGCTTGTGGCACAGCAGCACGACGTCGGCGCGCTGCGCGACCGCCGCCCCGGAGTCCAGCACCTCGCCGCCGAGCTCCTCGACGAGCGCCTCGGCCCGCGGGCGCAAGGCGTCGTGGACGAGCACCGGGTCGCCCCAGCCGCGCGCGAGCGCGGTCGCCATGTTGCCCGCCCCGATGAAACCGATCTGCATAAGTGAAGTATGGACGAGCCCCCGACAGCGCCGTCGTGAGGAGCCGATCGTGGATGCCTGGGTGGGTCGGCAGCCAAGGGACAGTGCGAACGCACGGACCTCGGCTGACGGGCCGCCCAGGCGCCGCGAGCGGCCCTCACGACTGGTTGAAGAAGCCCTTTTCGATGAGCTCGGCCTTCTCCTCCGCGGAGATCTGCACGTTGCGAGGCGTGAGCATGAAGACCTTGTGGGCGATCCGCTGCATCCCGCCGTCGAGCGCGTACGTCAGCCCGCTGGCGAAGTCGATCAGCCGCTTGGCCAGATCGGTGTCGCTGCTCTGGAGGTTCAGGACGACGGGGATCCCCTGCTTGAACTTGTCGGCGACCTGCTGGGCGTCGTTGAAGGACTTCGGGATGACGAGGTGGACGCGGACGTCGCCGCCGTTGCGGGCGCGCTCGACGGGGCGCAGCGCCGTCGTCGGTCGGCCGCCGCGCGGCTCGTCGTCGGCGAAGATGTCGTCGAAGTCGTCGCGGCGCGGACGGCGCGGGGCGAGACGGCGGACGTTGGGCCGCTCGCGGTAGCGATCCTCCATCTCCTCCTCGGGCTCGCTGCCCCGTGAGGACGGGCGCTCGCGCTCGCGCTGCTGCTCGGCGGCGCGGGCCTGCTCGCGCTCGATCTCGAACTCGTCGACGTAGCCGCGTTCCTCGGCGAGGCCGAAGTACACGAGCGCGCGATGCCAGCTGTCTCTGAACGCCATAGCTGCAGGGAAGGTTAGACCTCGGCCGCCGTTCTCCTTCCCCCCTGATCGAAGAGACTCGTGCCGATTCGCACGAGGGTAGCACCCTCCTCGACGGCGACCTCGTAGTCCTGCGTCGTCCCCATCGACAGCTCGGGCAGGCCGCGCGCCGCCGCGAGCTCGCGCAGCGCGGCGAACCAGCGGCGGCTGTCCTGCGGCTCGGCCGCCAGCGGGGGCATCGTCATGAGCCCCGCGACCGGCACCGGGCAGCGCTCGAGAAACGCATCCAGGACGACCGGCGCGACGCCGCCCTTGCCCTCCTCGCCGGCGACGTTGACCTCGACGAGCACGCGCAGCTGCGGCGGCGCGTGGCGCTCGAGCTGCGCGAGCACGCTCTCGGTGGCGACGGAGTGGATGAGGCGCACCAGCGGCGCGATCTGCTTGACCTTGCGGCTCTGCAGCTGCCCGATGAAGTCCCACGTGAACGCGTCGCCGTGCGCATCGATCTTCGCGACGAGGTCCTGCGCGCGGTTCTCCCCGGCGACGGTGAGGCCCGCCTCGGCGAGCACGCCGAGCTCTGCGGCGGGGACGTACTTCACGGCGGCGACGATCTCGACCTCGCCGGGATCGCGCCCGGCGCGCGCGGCGGCGGCGGCGATGCGCTCGCGGACCTCGCCGAGGTTCGCGCGGACGCACTCGGCCGTCAGGCCGGTGATCAGCTGGGCCAATCGCCTCCGGGCTCGCTGACGCGCCAGACGCCGCTCGCCTGGCGGCCGGTGTTCTCGACGTCGTCGCCGTAGTCGCGGCGGTGCGAGTGAAAGAGGCTGCGCGGCGCGCACATCGTGCAGATGTCGACGTCGTGGATGTGGTCGAGCGGGATGCCGACGTGCTGGAGCTGCAGGCGCGCGACGTTCTTGAGGTGCGCGTGGTTGCTCAGTCGCGCGACGCCGCGCGGGTATTTCATGAACGCGCGGTGCACCCAGGTGTTGACCTCGTAGCAGCAGACGCCGATGCTCGGGCCGATCGCCGCGTGGATCTCGCCCTCGGCGCCGAGCTCGCGCATGGCCTTGACGCCCTCCATGAGCGCGTCGGCGGCGAGCCCCCGCCAGCCGGCGTGGACCATCGCGACGGCCTCGGGCGCGACGAGCGCGACGGGCAGGCAGTCGGCGGTCGTGACGACCGCGACGACGCCCTCCAGCGTCGTGGCGATCCCGTCGGCCTCGGGCGCCTCGGCGCCCGCGGCGGGCAGCTCGGTGACGCGCTCGACGTTGGCGCCATGGACCTGCCTGGGCTCGAGCCAGTGGTCGCGCGGGACCCCGAACAGCGCGGCGACGCGGTTGCGGTTCTCCTCGACGGCCGGCGGATAGTCGGCCGTGTGCAAGCCGACGTTCAGCGTGTCGAACGGCTCGCCGGACACGCCGCCGCGACGCGTCGTGAAGAGCACCCGGCCACCGGGCAGCTCACAGCCGATGTGCTCGCCGACCGCGACGAACGGCGCGTGCAGCCGGTCGCCGAAGACGTTCTTGGAGCGCATCGGCGTGACGATCGTCTTCCCCGTGCTCGGACGCATACCCCAGTTCTAGCACCCCCTCAGGCTGGGGCGGCGCCAGGATCCGGCGCGGCGAGCGCGGCGGCGAGCTCGGCGTCACGCCCGGGAGCGAGCTCGCCGTCCAGGCGGCGGTCGAGCGCGGCCGCCAGACGCGCGCCGATCGACGGGCCCGCGGGGATGCCGGCGGCGAGCAGGTCGTCGCCGCCGATCTGGAGCGCGACGTGACGCAGCTCCTCCAGCCAGCGCCGCGCCGGTTCGGCCGCGCCGTGCGCCCCTGCCAGCGCGACGGCCTCGGCCGGCAGCGTGCGCAGGACGCGCGCGAGCGCAGAGGGACGCGCCGCGGCAGTCATCGCGGCGGCCAGGCGCGGGGCCCCGTCGGCGGCACGCAGCACGGCCGCCTCGCGCGCGCCGAAGCCGAGCGCGGCGACCTCGCCGGCGGTGCCCGGCGCCAGCCAGGCGGCGAGCGTCACGAGGTCGCGCGCGCCCTCGCCGGGCGCGAGCAGCGCAAGCGCGGCGGCGGCGCGGTCGCGGTCGATCCGCAGCCAGGGCGCGAGCCCCAGCGCAGCCGCGGACGCGAGCGCGGCGGCGGGGTCGGCCTCGCCGAGCGCGAGGCGCAGCTCGTTGCCGATCCGCGCGCCCGAGACGGTGCCCGGCGCGCCGTCCGCGACGGCCGCGGCGGCCAGCTGCGCGGTGTGCTCCTCGAGGTCGAAGCCCAGCCGCGCGCGGTAGCGCGCGATCCGCCACAGGCGTGTCGGGTCGTCGGTGAAGCTTGCGTCGTGCAGGACGCGCAGGCGCCCGGCGGCGAGGTCCTCGCGCGCGTGCGCGGCGGCCCGCAGCTCGCCGGTCGCGAGGTCCAGCGCGAGCGCGTTGACCGTGACGTCGCGGCGGCGCAGGTCGTCCTCGATCGCCGCCGGCGCGACCTCCGGCAGCGCTCCGGGGTGCGCGTAGGTCTCCGCGCGCGCCATCGCCACGTCGAAGCGGCAGCCGCCGGCGGCCTGGACGGTCACGGTGCCGAAGCGCGCGTGGGCCGCCGACAGCGCGCCCAGGCGCTGCGCGATCGCACCGGCGTCGCCCTCGACGACGACGTCGAGCTCACGCGGCTCGCGGCCGAGCAGCAGGTCGCGGACGGCCCCGCCGACGAGGTGGACGCCCGCGTGAGCACCGACGGCGTCCAGCAGCCGCCCGCCACAGGGCAGAAGGCGCAGGCGCTCGCGCAGATCCTCCATGGCGACAGTCTGACCGGAGGCTCCGGCGGGGCCGACGACTACGATGCAGGAGTGTCCCCTTCGCACCGCGGCAAGCGCCTGCTGCCGCGTATCGCGCTCGGGGTCGTGGTGCTCGTGCTCGGCGTCGCCGCCGCGTTGTTCTTCCTGCTTCGCGGCGAAGGTGACGTGTCGCATCCGGACGTGAACTTCGTCCCGACGACCGAGAGCACGCCCGACACGACCACCGGGTCTCGCGCAGCATCCGGCCGACGACGGCTTCGAATGGCCGGTCTACGGCTTTCGCAAGTCGCGCACGCACCACCTGCCGCTGAAGGTCACGCCGCGACCGCCCTACCGCCAGGCCTGGGCGCTGCGCGGCAAGGTCCTGCTCGAGTTCACGCCGGTGCTCTGCCACCGCAAGCTCTACCTCATGAAGAACAACGGCGCCCTGTACGCGATCTCGCGGCTCTCGGGGCGCGTGAGCTGGAAGCGCAAGCTCGGCAACCTCGCCGCGGCCTCGCCGGCCTGCAGCCACGGCACGGTCTACGCCGTGCTGCTGTCGCACCGCCGCGGGACGGACACCGGCCGCGTCGTCGCCGTGTCGGCGAAGAACGGCCACGTGAAGTGGTCGCACACGCTGCCCAGCCGCGCCGAGGGGTCGCCGCTGCTGGACCGCGGGCGCCTCTTCATCGGGACCGAGGACGGCACCGTCTACTCGCTGCGGGCGAAGAACGGCGCCGTCCGCTGGCGCGCGAAGGCCGCCGGCGCGGTGAAGGGCGCGATCGCGCTCGATGGCGGCAAGCTCTACTTCGGCGACTACGGCGGCAAGGTCCACGCGATCCGACGGTCCAACGGCCAGAAGGTGTGGGAGGCGTCGCCGGGCGGCGGCCCGCTCGGGCTCGGGGACGGCAACTTCTACTCGTCGGCGGCCGTCCAGTACGGGCGCGTCTACATCGGCAGCACCAACGGCGACGTCTACTCCTTCTCGTCGACCGACGGCAAGCTCGCGTGGCGCACGCACACGGGCAACTACGTCTATGCCTCGCCCGCCGTCGGCCAGGTCGGCGGCGGGCCGCCGACGGTCTACATCGGCTCCTACGACGGGCGCTTCTACGCGCTGGATGCGCGATCGGGCAAGACGCGCTGGGTGCGCCACCTCGGCACGAAGATCTCGGGCGCGGCGACGATCGTCGGCGACCTCGTCTTCGTCTCCGACCTCGACAAGCGCACGACGTGGGCGCTCGGTGCGCGCACCGGCCGGACGGCGTGGAAGACGCACCGCGGCGCGTTCAACCCGGTCATCAGCGACGGGCGGAGGATCTACTTCACGGGCTACACGTCGCTCTTCGCACTGGACCCCGTCGGCCACCCGTTCGACCGCCGGCCCAGGAGCCGGCGCTGATCAGCGGCGCACGGCGATGCCCGCGGCGGCGAGGTGCTCCTTCGCCTCGCGGACGCGGAACGTGCCGTAGTGGAAGATCGAGGCCGCGAGCGCCGCGTCGGCGCCCGCCTGCAGCGCCTCGGCGAGATGCTCGAGCGTGCCCGCCCCGCCGCTGGCGATGACCGGGACGCCGACGGCCGCGCTCACCGCCCGCGTGAGCGCGAGGTCGTAGCCGTCGTTCGTGCCGTCGCGGTCCATGCTCGTCAGGAGGATCTCCCCCGCGCCGCGCTCGACGCCCTCGCGCGCCCAGGTCAGGACGTCGATGCCCGTCGCCGTGCGGCCGCCGGCGACGAAGACCTCCCAGCCGCCCGCGGCGGCCGCCTTCGCATCGATCGCCAGCACGACGCATTGGGCCCCGAAGACGTCGGCCAGCTCGCCGATGAGCTCGGGGCGCGCGACGGCCGCGGAGTTCACCGACACCTTGTCGGCGCCCGCGTCCAGGACGCCCTGGGCGTCGGCGGCCGAGCGGATCCCGCCGCCGATCGTGAACGGGATGAAGCACTCGTCGGCGACGCGGCGGGCGAGCGCGACGACGGTCTCGCGCTTGTCGCTCGTCGCCGTGATGTCGAGGAAGACGAGCTCGTCGGCGCCCTCGGCGTCGTAGCGGGCCGCGAGCTCGACGGGGTCGCCGGCGTCGCGGATGTCGACGAAGTTCGTGCCCTTGACGACCCGCCCGGCGTCGACGTCGAGGCAGGGGATGACGCGCTTGAGGTGCATCAGTGACCGTCGAGCGCCGCCTGGCCCTCGGCGATCGTGAACCTGCGCTCGTACAGCGCCTTGCCGGCGATGACGCCCGTGAGGTTGACCTGGCGCAGGGCGGCGAGCGCGGCGAGATCCTCCTTGCGGCCGATCCCGCCGGAGTACATGAAGCGCCCGCGGACGACCTGGGCGATGGCGCGCACCTCGTCGACGTCCGGCCCGCCGAGCAGCCCGTCCTTGTCGACGTTCGTGAAGACGAACGTCCGCACGCCGCGATCCTGCATGCGCTCGATGACGTCGGCCGCGGGCATGTCGGTCGTGTGCGTCCAGCCGGCGGTCGAGACGAAGCCGCCGCGGGTGTCGATGCTCACGACCGTGCGGTCGCCGAACTCCGCGACGACCTCGTCGAGGAAGTCGACGTCGGTGAACGCCGCCGTCCCGAGGATGACCCGCGCGGCGCCCGCGGCGATCGCGTCGCGGACGGCCTCCACGGAGCGCAGCCCGCCGCCGACCTGCACGGGCACGCCGAGCTGCCCCGCGATCGCCGCGACATGGTGGAGATTCTGCGGCGCGCCCGTGCGCGCGCCGTCGAGGTCGACGACGTGCAGGTAGCGCGCGCCGGCCTGCACCCATGCCCGCGCGGCCTCCAGCGGGCTGTCGGCGTAGACCGTCTCGGCGGCGAAGTCGCCCTGGACGAGCCGCACCGCCCGCCCGTCGGCGATGTCGATCGCGGGATAGAGGATCACGCGACGGCTGCCGCGGTGGCGCAGATCCCGACGAAGTTGCGCAGCAGCGCGAGCCCGTGCGTCGAGGACTTCTCCGGGTGGCACTGCGCGCCGAAGACGTTGTCGCGCTCGACGAAGGACACGAACGGCGTGCCGTACTCGCCCGTGCCGAGGACGATCGCGTCGTCGTCGGGCTCGGGGACGAAGGAGTGCACGTGGTAGAACGCCGCCGGGTTCGGCAGCCCGGCGACGAGCGCCGAGTCACGCTGCCACGTCACGGCGTTCCAGCCGATGTGCGGGAGCTTCAGGCCGGCCGTGTCGAGGCGCACGATGCGCCCGGGCAGCAGCCCGAGCCCGGCGGAGCCCTCGTGCTCGACGGACTCCTCGAAGAGCAGCTGCATGCCGAGGCACAGCCCGATGACCGGGACGCCCGCGGCCGCGCGCTCCCGCACGACGTCGTCCAGGCCGAGCGCGCGCAGGCGCCGCATCGCCTCGGGGAACGCCCCGACGCCGGGGACGATGAGCCCGTCGGCCGCGCGCAGCGCGCCGGGATCGTCGGTCTGGGCGATCTCCGTGCCGATGTGCGCGAACGCCTTGACGACCGACCGGCGGTTGCCCATCCCGTAGTCGACCATCGCGATCCGCGCGCCGGCCGTCATGCGGTGAGCGTCCCCTTCGTCGAGGGCACGCCGGTCTCCGTCGGGTCGATCGCGATCGCCGCCCGCAGTGCGCGGGCGAAGGCCTTGAAGGAGGCCTCGATCATGTGGTGCGCGTTCGTCCCCGCCTGGACCTCGAGGTGCAGCGTGATGCGCGCGTTGTTGACGACCGCGCGGAAGAACTCCTCGAGCAGCTCGTGCTCGAAGCCGCCGGTCTCGCCGGGCGCCAGCCCGCCGTCGTCGAGGGCGAGGAACGGCCGGCCGGAGACGTCGATCGCGCACGCGGCGCGGGCCTCGTCCATCGGCACGACCGCGTGGCCGTAGCGGTAGATGCCGGCGCGGTCGGCGAGCGCCTCGTTGAGCGCCTGCCCGAGGACGATGCCGACATCCTCGACCGTGTGGTGCGAGCCGGTCTGCAGATCGCCCGTCGCGCGGACGTCGAGATCCAGGCGGCCGTGGCGCGCGAGCAGGTCGAGCATGTGGTCGAGGAAGCCCACGCCCGTCGCGCGCGCGCCGGCGCCCTCGCCGTCGAGTCCGAGCTGGAGCACGATCTCGGTCTCGCCGGTCTTGCGGGCTATGCGGGTCGCGCGTTGGCTCATGACGATCCATTCTCCCCCACGCGCGCCTCCATCGACTCGGCGTGCACGACAAAGCCCTCGGCGCGGGCGATCGGCGCCCCCGCGGCGGCCAGCGCGGCGACCGCGTCGCCGACGTGGACCTCGCTCATGCGGCGGCGAAACTGGCGCGGCGAGAGGCCGGAGGCGAAGCGCGCCGAGCCGCCGGTCGGCAGCGAGTGGTTCGAACCGGCGACGTAGTCGCCGAAGGCGGTCGCGCCCGCGGCGCCGACGAAGACGCAGCCCGCGGAGCGCACGCGCGGTGCAAGGCGCTCGACGGCGGGGCCGACGAGCTCGAGGTGCTCGGGCGCGAAGGCGTCGCAGAACGCGAGCCCCTCCAGCAGCGACGACGCGTGCACGAGCGCGAACGCGGCCGGGTCGGAGTGCTCGCGCGCGGGCCCGAGCGCCTCCAGCGCGTCGCGGACCGCGTGCAGCAGCGGCGACGAGCCGCTGACCACGGCGACGGGCGCGCCCGGGCCGTGCTCGCCCTGGGCGAGCAGGTCCAGCGCGATGAGGTACGGGTCGGCGGTGGCGTCGGCGAAGACGAGCACGTCGCTCGGGCCGTAGAAGCCGTCGATCCCGACGACGTCGCTCACCTGGCGCTTGGCCTCCTGGACGATGAGGCTCCCGGGCCCGGCGATGACGTCGGCGCGCGCGATCGTCTCGGTGCCGTAGGCGAGCGCGGCGATGCCGTGGGCGCCGCCGATCGCGTAGAGCTCCTCGACGCCGCACAGCGCGCAGGCGCCGCGGATGACCGGGTCGACCGGCCCGGGCGTGAGGACGACGACGTCCTCGACGCCGGCGGCGCGCGCGGTCACGACGCCCATGACGACGGTCGACGGGTACGGCGCGCGCCCGCCGGGGACGTAGATCGCGGCGCGGCGGACCGGCAGCTCGCGGAGGATCACGCGGTGGCCCTGCGGGAGCCTGACCTCGACGTCCTGGCCGACCGCCGCGCCGGCGACGAGGCCGACGTTCTCGATCGCGACGTCGAGACCGGCGCGGACGTCGTCGTCGAGCAGGCGGGGGTCGATGTCCTCGGCGGCGACGCGCAGCGAGCCCGGCGGCGGCGCCGCGCCGGTGTCGAAGCGCGCGACGAGCTCGCGCAGGGCGCGGTCGCCGCCGACGCGCACGGCCTCGACGATCTCCGCGACGGCCGTGCTCACCGACGCCGGCGCGGGCGCGAGCGCCCGCACGGCCGCCGCGGCGGCGACGACGTCGCCGCCGACCTCGAAGCGCTCAATGCGCACGCAGCTTCTCCAGCATCGCGTCGATCGCCGCGGCCTTGAGCTTGTGGGAGACGGGGTTGGCGATGAGCCGCGCCGTCGAGACGTAGATCTCCTCGCGGATGACGAGGTTGTTCTCGCGCAGCGTCGTGCCGGTCGCCGTGAGGTCGACGATCGCCTCGACGAGCCCGGTGAGCGGCGCGAGCTCGACGGAGCCCTTGACCTCGACGATCTCGGCCTGGCGGCCGGTGGCCTCGAAGTACGCGGCGGCGGTCTTGTAGTACTTCGTCGCGACGCGCATGACGCCGAGCCGGCGCAGCGCCTCGACCGACGGATCGGGGCCGTCGACCGTCGCGAGCACCATCGTGCAGGCGCCGTAGCCGAGGTCGAGCAGCTCGTAGACGTCGCGCTCGGACTGCTCCATGAGGACGTCCTTGCCCGTGATCCCGACGTCCGCCGCGCCCGCCTCGACGTAGGTCGGCACGTCGGAGGGGCGCATCGTCACGATGCCGACGTCGGCGAACAGCAGCTTGCGGTCGTTGGAGCGCACCTCGGCGCAGTCCAGCCCGATCGACTCCAGCAGATCGAGCGTCTCGCGCATGAGCGCGCCGCGCGGGACGGCGATCGTGAGCCCGAGGCCGCGGCTCATGCGCGCTCCTCGCCCGTCAGCGCGATGTGCAGCGCGTCGATCGACAGCGCGAAGCCGACCGCCGGCAGCGGACGGCCGAAGCGCCCGAGCAGGTCGTCGTAGCGCCCGCCACCGCCGATCGGTGCGCCCAGCGCCGGGTCGTAGACCTCGAAGACGGCGCCCGTGTAGTAGCCCATCTTGCGGACGAGGCCGAGGTCGAAGATGACGCGCTCGGCGACCGCGGGCGCGAGCAGCGCGTAGACGTCGCGCAGCCCGGCGACGGCGCCGGCGACGGGACCGTCGCCGGCGTCGAGGATCTCCGGGCCGCCGCGCAGCTGCGGGACGCGCAGGAGCAGCTCGGCGTCGGCGTCGGCGAGCTCCAGCCGTGAGAGCTCGGACTCCAGCGCGACGAAGTCGCGGGCGACGAGCGTCTCGAGCAGGCGCGCCCCGGCGTCCTCGGGCACGCCGAGCGCGCCGAGCAGCGTCGGGTACAGCGAGGCGTCGCCGAGGCCGATGCGGTGGTCGCGCAGCCCGGCGGCCTCGAGCGCGTGGCACAGGACGGTGAGCGCTTCGGCGGTGCCCTGCGGCGCGGGCGCGCCGACGAGCTCGATCCCGGCCTGCAGGAACTCGCGCATCTGCCCGCGGTGCGGCCGCACGGCGCGGTAGACGTGGGCGAAGTAGCAGAAGCGCAGCGGCGGATCCTCGTTGGCGTAGCGCGTCGCGACGAGGCGGGCGATCGGCACGGTCATGTCCGTCCGCAGCGCGAGGACCTTCCCGTGGTCGTCGAAGACGCGGTAGGCGGGCGGGGCGCCGCCGCCGCGGGCGAGGACGTCCTCGTACTCGAGCGCCGGCGTCCAGACCTCGCCGTAGCCGTCGCGCTCGAAGACGCCGCGCACGGACTCCGTGATGGCGCGCAGCTCGCGCATCTCGTCGGGCAGCACGTCGCGGGTGCCGGAGGGGATCGGGTGGATCTGGGGACGCACGAGGGGTGGCAATCTAGATGGTGCGGCCCGCCCGGCGATCTGCCGAGCGCTCGCGGTCCTAGGCGTGGACGGGCTCGGTGGCGACGCGCTCGATGCGCGCGCCGAGGTCGCGCAGGCGCTCGTCGATGCGCTCGTAGCCGCGATCGATCTGGCGGATGTTGCCGATCTCCGAGCGTCCCTCGGCACAGAGCGCGGCGATCAGCATCGCCATGCCGGCGCGGATGTCCGGCGACTCGACGCGCTCGCCCGTCAGGCGCGACGGGCCCGTGATGATGACCCGGTGCGGGTCGCAGAGGGTGATGTCGGCGCCCATCAGCACGAGCTTGTCGGTGAAGATCATGCGGTTCTCGAACATCCACTCGTGGATGAGCGCCGAGCCCGAGGACTGGGTCGCGAGCGCGACGGCGATCGACGTGAGATCGGCGGGAAACGCGGGCCAGGGACCGTCCTGGACGGTGATCTTGTGCTCGCCGACGTCGCGCGAGATGACGAGCTCCTGGCCACCGGGGACGAGGACGTCGTTGCCGTCGAGCTCGCTGCGCAACCCGAGGCGGTCGAAGACGAGGCGGATCATCCGCAGGTCGTTGGGGATCGTGTCGCGGATGCGCAGCTCGCCGCCGGTCACGCCGGCGAGCGCCATGAACGAGCCGATCTCGATGTGGTCGGGCCCGATCGTGTGATCGCAGCCGTGCAGGTCCGCGGTGCCGTTGACCGTCAGGACGTTGGAGCCGATGCCCTGGATGTCGGCGCCCATCTTCACGAGCATGCGCGCGAGGTCCTGGACATGCGGCTCGCAGGCGGCGTTGCCGATGACGGTCGAACCGGGCGTGCGGGCGGCGGCGAGGAGCGCGTTCTCCGTCGCCATGACGGACGGCTCGTCCATGAAGACGTCGCCCGCGCGCAGGCCGCCGGGTGCGGTGAGCTCGATGTCGCGGGCGTGCTTGACCGTGGCCCCGAGCGCGGCGAAGGCGTCGAGGTGGGGATCGAGGCGGCGGCGGCCGATGACGTCGCCCCCGGGGGGCGGCATCAGGACGCGACCGAAGCGGGCGAGCAGCGGCCCCGCAAGCAGGAACGACGCGCGGATGCGCTCCGACAGGGCGCGGTCGATGACGGCTTCGGCGTGCACGTCGGCCGCGCACAGCGCGACCTCGTGGTCGCTGAGCCAGGTCATCCGCACGCCGAGGCCCTCGAGCAGGGCGAGCATGGCCCCGACGTCCTTGATCTTCGGGACGTTGCGGACCACGACCTCATCCCCGGTCAGGACCGAGGCAGCAAGGATGGGGAGGGCGCCGTTCTTGTTGCCGGCGGGCACGATCGTGCCCGACAGCGCGGTGCCCCCGTCGATGACGAACTTCTCCATGAGCAGTGACCTCCCGGCGACGGATGCGGGGCCGGACGGCTGGGCTAGGGTAACAGCCATGCCCTCCCGGATTTCGCGCGACGAGGCCTGGTCCCTGCTATCCGAATGGGTCCGCTCTGAATCTCTGCGGCGCCATTGCCTGGCCGTCGAGGCCGCGATGGCGGCCTACGCGGTGCGCGGCGGCCACGATGCCGAGCTCTGGGCCGTGACGGGCCTGCTCCACGACGCCGACTACGAGCGCTTCCCCGACATGGACGACGCCGAGGCCGGGCATCCGCGGACGATCATGGCCGAACTGCAGGCGCGCGACGCGCCGCCCGAGATGGTCCGGGCGATCGCGAGCCACGCCGACTACCTGGGCGTCGAGCCGGAATCGGCGATGGAGCGCACGCTCGTCGCCGTCGACGAGCTGTGCGGGTTCCTCGTCGCCTGCGCCTACGTGCGCCCCGAGGGCATCCACGGCCTGACCCCCAAGTCCGTGAAGAAGAAGCTCAAGCAGCCCTCGTTCGCGGCCGCGGTCGACCGCGACGACGTCAGCGGCGGCGCGGCGAAGCTCGGCGTCGACTTCGACGAGCACGTCGCGTTCGTCATCGCGGCGCTCGGCGCGCGCGCGGACGGGCTCGGGTTGCACGGCCGCGACGCCGCGTAGGCGCCGCTGCAAGACCCGTTGCAGAACGCGGGGGCATTCTTGGCTTGCCAGAGCCAAACGCCCGCATGCCACAGCCCTTCCGTCCGCGGGGGTACGTATGTTCCCGAACACATGTTCGCTCTTCCGCCGTCTTCCTGGTCCACCCGCCTGCGCCGCGCCGCCGCGCTGGTGAAGGCGTTCGCCCTGCTCGAGGACCCCCCTCGCGGCGCACCCGCAGCGACGCCGGTGGCGGGTGCGACTCCCGCCACCGCCGCGTCCCGCGGGCCCCGCGCGCCCGGACACGTGCAACACAGCGACCGCGGGCGGGCGCACCCACACCGGTTGGCTCTCGCCACGAACGCCGCGCCGCGCCGGCCAGGAGTGCCGCCGCCGCGCCCGCAGCCGTGCACGATGCCCGTCGCGCGCACCCCGCAGCGCTCCAACGCGTAGCGCCGCGGGGTGCCGGGGTGGGCTCGTTTCACCCCGCAACGACCGAAGGGCCGCTCTCGCGAGCGGCCCTTCGATGCTGAGATAAACCGGCGGCGTCCTACTCTCCCGGGCCCTTGCGGACCAAGTACCATCGGCGCTGAGGGGCTTAACTGCTCTGTTCGGAAAGGGAAGAGGTGTCTCCCCCTCGCCATGGCCACCGGAGAACGGTGAGAGCCCCCTGGGCCCTTCAAAACTGCACAGTAGCCTTCGTTTTGCAACGGGTACCAAAAAGTCATCCGTCAAGCCCTCGACCCATTAGTACCGGTCTCCTTCGTGTGTTACCACACTTCCAGATCCGGCCTATCAACCTGGTGGTCTACCAGGGGTCTTACTCCCTCATGGGGATGGGAGAGTTCATCTCGAGGCCGGCTTCCCGCTTAGATGCCTTCAGCGGTTATCCGATCCGCACGTAGCTAACCTGCGATGCCCTTGGCAGGACAACAGATACACCAGAGGTGCGTTCATCCCGGTCCTCTCGTACTAGGGACAAATCCTCTCAACTCTCCAACGCCCACGGCAGATAGGGACCGAACTGTCTCACGACGTTCTGAACCCAGCTCGCGTACCGCTTTAATGGGCGAACAGCCCAACCCTTGGGACCTACTACAGCCCCAGGATGCGACGAGCCGACATCGAGGTGCCAAACCGGGCCGTCGATGTGGACTCTTGGGCCCGATAAGCCTGTTATCCCCGGCGTACCTTTTATCCGTTGAGCGACGGCACTTCCACTTGCTACCGCCGGATCACTAAGACCAGCTTTCGCTCCTGCTCGACCTGTCAGTCTCACAGTCAAGCTCCCTTATTGCCTTTACACTCTACGCACGATTTCCAGCCGTGCTGAGGGAACCTTTGTGCGCCTCCGTTACATTTTGGGAGGCGACCGCCCCAGTCAAACTACCCGCCTGGCACTGTTCACTGCCCGGATTCACGGTGCAGTGTTAGAAACACAATACATCAAGGGTGGTATCTCAAGGTTGACTCCACGCCAGCCGCAGCCGGCGCTTCAAAGCCTCCCACCTATCCTGAGCGAGATGCACCGTATTCCAATACCAGGTTGTAGTAAAGGTGCACGGGGTCTTTCCGTCTAGCCGCGGGTACTCGGCATCTTCACCGAGACTGCAATTTCACCGAGCCCCTCGTTGAGACAGCGCCCAAGTCGTTACGCCATTCGTGCAGGTCGGAACTTACCCGACAAGGAATTTCGCTACCTTAGGACCGTTATAGTTACGGCCGCCGTTTACCGGGGCTTAGCTTCGCTGCTTCGGACCGAAGTCCTAACAACTCCACGTAACCTTCCGGCACCGGGCAGGCGTCAGCCCCTATACGTCGTCTTTCGACTTAGCAGAGACCTGTGTTTTTGGTAAACAGTCGCTTGGGCCAATTCACTGCGGCCCCCTCGGGCTTACACGCGCAAGGCGCTTAACCCTACCGGGGCGCTCCTTATCCCGAAGTTACGGAGCAATTTTGCCGAGTTCCTTAACGAGGGTTATCTCGATCACCTTAGTATTCTCTACTTGCCCACCTGTGTCGGTTTTGGTACGGGCACGCGCAACCTCCCTAGAGGCTTTTCTTGGAGGCATGGCGTCAGGAACTTAGCCGGCTTAGAGCCGGCAGGCATCGCGCCTCAGGTTATGCGGCCCCGCATTTCACATGGGCCACCCCTACACGCTTACCCCAGGACTACCATCGCCTGGGTTTCCCTAGCCTTCCTCGTCCCCCCATCGGTCAAACGGTTGCGACGTGGTACAGGAATATCAACCTGTTGGCCATCGACTACGCCTTTCGGCCTCGCCTTAGGTCCCGACTAACCCTGAGCAGACGAACTTTACTCAGGAATCCTTGGGCAATCGGCGGAGAGGATTCTCACCCCTCTTTCGTTACTCATGCCGGCATTCTCACTTCCCAGGCCTCCACGGCTGGCTTACGCCGCCGCTTCACTGGCCTGGGAACGCTCTCCTACCGCGCGATCCGAAGATCGCACCCGCAGCTTCGGTGACTAGCTTGAGCCCCGTTACATTTTCCGCGCCCGAGCACTTGACCAGTGAGCTGTTACGCACTCTTTCAAGGGTGGCTGCCTCTAAGCCAACCTCCTGGTTGTCTATGCACTCGAACATCGTTTCCCACTTAGCTAGCACTTAGGGACCTTAGCTGGCGGTCTGGGCTGTTTCCCTTTTGACGCTGAAGTTTATCCCCCAGCAACTGACTCCCGGAGTAAACATAATGGTCTTCGGAGTTTGCCTGAAGTCGGTAACCTGGTAGGGCCCCTAGTCCAAACAGTGCTCTACGGCCAAAATGCAATTGATCCGAGGCTATACCTAAATATATTTCGGAGAGAACCAGATATCACTTGGTTTGATTAGCCTTTCACTCCGACCCACAGGTCATCCGCCCAGTTTTCAACCTAGGTCGGTTCGGTCCTCCACGAGGTCTTACCCCCGCTTCAACCTGCCCATGGGTAGCTCACCAAGTTTCGGGTCTAGCGCCTACGACTCAAGTCGCCCTATTTGGACTCGCTTTCGCTACGGCTCCGCTCATCGCTTAACCTTGCCGCAGACGGCTAACTCGCCGGCTCGTTATGCAAAAAGCACGCGGTCACATCACAAGGATGCTCCCACCGCTTGTAGGCACGTGGTTTCAGGTACTATTTCACTCCCCTTCCGGGGTACTTTTCACCTTTCCCTCACGGTACTAGTCCGCTATCGGTCACCTAGGAGTACTTAGCCTTGGAGGGTGGTCCCCCCAGCTTCAGTCCACGTTTCACGGGTGTGGACTTACTCAGGAACGCTTGACGGAAGATCATGCAGTTTCGTCTACGGGACGATTGCCCTCTATGGTGCGCGGTTCCACGCGCTTCGACTACCACATGATTTTGTAACTTCCGCCAGGCCAGTCACGGCCTGGAACAAGCGCCCTACAACCCCGGGCGCGCAACGCGTGACTGCTTACACGCGCCCGGTTTGGGCTGATCCCATTTCGCTCGCCACTACTCAGGGAGTCTCTGTTGATTTACTTTCCTCGGGGTACTGAGATGTTTCACTTCCCCCGCTTGTCTCCAGCCGGCCTATGTGTTCAGCCGGCGGCGACGCCGCATTACCAGCGCCAGGTTTCCCCATTCGGAAATCCACGGGTCAAAGGCTATTCAGCGCCTCACCGTGGCTTATCGCAGCCGTTCACGTCCTTCATCGACTCTAGGTGCCAAGGCATCCACCATGTGCCCTTATTATCTTGACGGTGATCGAACCCTCAGCTTTCGCTGTGGTTCGGTGATACCCGTCGCCGTCGTGCTTATCGTCACGACGACGATGTGGCTACTGTGCAGTTTTCAAGGGCCGCAGGGAGACGCCCCGCGGGACTCGCGGGCCGGTCTCTCAAAACTCAACAGCATGCACCGGCTGAAGCGGCACGGAATGCGCCACTCGCCGGGCCAGGTTCGGTCGACGTACTAGGCCGCACGGTCGGGGGTCCGACGCTCGAGCTGCTCGCGAGCTCGTCACGAATGACAAGCGAGACGAACAGCCGGCGACGGCGCCGTGCCGTACGGGCCCCTGTATCGGGGCTCCCTAGAAAGGAGGTGATCCAGCCGCACCTTCCGGTACGGCTACCTTGTTACGACTTCACCCCAGTCACGAGCCCCACCTTCGACGGCTCCCTCCCTTGCGGGTTAGGCCACCGGCTTCGGGTGTTGCTCACTCCCGTGGTGTGACGGGCGGTGTGTACAAGGCCCGGGAACGTATTCACCGCGGCAATGCTGATCCGCGATTACTAGCAACTCCACCTTCATGTAGGCGAGTTTCAGCCTACAATCCGAACCGAGACGCACTTTAAGGGATTCGCTCCACCTCGCGGTATCGCAGCCCTCTGTACGCGCCAATGTAGCACGTGTGTAGCCCTGGACATAAGGGGCATGATGACTTGACGTCATCCCCACCTTCCTCCGGTTTGTCACCGGCAGTCTCGCATGAGTCCCCAACTAAATGCTGGCAACATGCGACGGGGGTTGCGCTCGTTGCGGGACTTAACCCAACATCTCACGACACGAGCTGACGACAGCCATGCACCACCTGTGAAGGTGCCCCGAAGGGAAGCCGTGTTTCCACGGCGGTCACCCACATGTCAAGCCCAGGTAAGGTTCTTCGCGTTGCGTCGAATTAAACCACATGCTCCGCTGCTTGTGCGGGCCCCCGTCAATTCCTTTGAGTTTTAGCCTTGCGGCCGTACTCCCCAGGCGGGTCACTTAATGCGTTAGCTCCGGCACGGAGGGAGTCGACACCCCCCACACCTAGTGACCATCGTTTACGGCGTGGACTACCAGGGTATCTAATCCTGTTTGCTCCCCACGCTTTCGCGTCTCAGCGTCAATACCGTCCCAGTGAGCTGCCTTCGCCATTGGTGTTCCTCCTGATATCTGCGCATTTCACCGCTACACCAGGAATTCCACTCACCTCTTCCGGATTCGAGCCCGACAGTATCCACCGGCATTCCAGGGTTGAGCCCTGGACTTTCACAGCGGACTTATCGGGCCGCCTACACGCTCTTTACGCCCAATGATTCCGGACAACGCTTGCCCCCTACGTATTACCGCGGCTGCTGGCACGTAGTTAGCCGGGGCTTCTTCTGAAGGTACCGTCACCTCAACGGGCTATTAACCCGCGAAGCTTCGTCCCAACTGAAAGAGGTTTACAACCCGAAGGCCTTCTTCCCCCACGCGGCGTTGCTGCGTCACGCTTTCGCGCATTGCGCAAGATTCCCCACTGCTGCCTCCCGTAGGAGTCTGGGCCGTGTCTCAGTCCCAGTGTGGCTGATCGTCCTCTCAGACCAGCTACGCATCGTCGCCTTGGTAGGCCGTTACCCCACCAACAAGCTAATGCGCCGCGGGCCCATCCCAATGCGGAGGCCGAAGCTTCCTTTCGTCCGAAGACCACATCCGGTATTAGCTCGAGTTTCCTCGGGTTGTCCCGGTCATTGGGGTAGGTAACCCACGTGTTACTCACCCGTTCGCGGCTCTGCCCCGGGGCAAGCCCCGGTTCGTCGCTCCACTTGCATGTGTTAAGCACGCCGCCAGCGTTCGTCCTGAGCCAGGATCAAACTCTCCGTGAAGAACTGCTGAAGGGCCGGCCCGAAAGCCTTCCCTTCGTCACGTAGAGCTGTCATGACCATGTGCGGCACCAATACACGAGGTGCCGCGGTACATGACGGGTTTCATTTCTCAGACCCCTCGCGCCCGGCTGGGGTACGAGGGGATCGAACCTGGACGCACACTCCGGATCGCTAGGTGCGATCCGAGGTGCGCATGCTGTTGAGTTTTCAAAGACCGTCGCGCGCTCCCGTGGAGGGGACTCCTCCCAAGACCTGCGCTTCTGCGTGCAGCCGAGGCGACACGCAGACAGGACTGGCCAGTATAGCGCTCCGAGGGGCCCGTTGGAGGGCTCCGGTCAGGGCGCAAGGGACCGGCGCAGCGCGGAGTATAGACAGGTCGCCCGGACGGACACCGGCCCGCGCTCCCCCAGCGACGCGAGGAGCCGCGCTCGGCTCCATGAAACCCCTGCTAATCGGCACGCCTCAAACGACGGAACTGGCGCTTGCCGACCTGCAGCACGGCTCCGTCCAGCCGCGCCGGCTCGAGATCGAGGTCCTCGCCGCCGAGAACCTCGCCGGCGAGTTTGACGGCTCCCTGGCCGAGCATCCGGCGCGCCTCCGAGCGCGAGCGCCCGAACGCCGCGGCGATCAGGGCCGGCATGTGCACCCGGCCGTTGTCGGCGGAGACGGAGAAGACGGCCTCCGCGATGTCGTCGGGGATCGCGTGCTGGACGAAGACGCGGTCGAAGTGCTCCGCGGCGCCGGCGGCTTCCGGGGCCGAGTGGAAGCGCTCGACCAGGCGCCGAGCGAGGGTGTGCTTGGCGTCGCGCGCGGAGATGCCGGCCGGGGCGTCCTCCCCGAGCAGGAGGCCGTACCAGCCCGCCATCGCCTCGTCCGGGACACTCAGGGTCTTGCCGTACATCTCCTCCGGCGCCTCGTTCACGCCGATGTGGTTGCCCAGCGACTTGGACATCTTGCGGGTGCCGTCCACCCCAGGAAGGATCGGCATGGTCAGCGCGACCTGCTCGGGGATCCCGTACGCCCGCTGGACGTCGCGCCCCAGCAGGAGGTTGAACTTCTGGTCGGTGCCCCCGAGCTCGACGTCCGCCCTCACGGCCACCGAGTCATAGGCCTGCATGAGCGGATAGAGCAGCTCGAGGATCGAGATCGGCTCGCGCGCGGCGTAGCGCTTGGCGAAGTCGTCGCGCTCGAGCAACTGGGCGACGGTCGTCGTGCGCGTGAGGGCGAAGAGCTCCTCCATGCGCATGTCCAGCCACTCGGAGTTGTGGCGCAACTCGATGCGGTCGGCGTCGAGGACCTTCGCTGCCTGCTCGACGTAGGTCCGCGCGTTGGCGTCGATCTCCGCGCCCGACAGGATCGGGCGCGTCGAGGAGCGCCCGCTCGGATCGCCGACGCGGGCGGTGTAGTCGCCGATGATGAGCACCACGACGTGCCCGCGGTCCTGGAACTCGCGCAGCTTGCGCAGGACGACCGTGTGGCCGAGATGGACATCGGGCGCCGTCGGGTCGAGGCCGAGCTTCACGCGCAGCGGGCGGCCCTCGCCGAGCTTGCGCTCGAGCGCCCCGGCGGGCAGGCAGTCGACCGCATCACGGGCCAGGAAGGCGGCCTGGCCGGCCGGGGATTCGGTCACGGTCCCAATGCTAGTGTTGGGCGTGCCCGTGGCGTCGTTGCCGCCTGTCGTCATCCACGGTGCCGCGGGCTCGATGTCGCATGGAAGCGGCCGTTCCCGCCCTCCGCATGAGCGTCTCCGACCGCCCTGACATCCTGGTCCTACCGGAGCCCCCGCTCGGCCGCCCGCGGCTGAAACGCCTGCGTCTGGCGCTCATCCTCTTCGGCCTGTCGATCCTCGCGCTCGTCTCGACGGCCTTCGGGATGATGATGGCGGTCGCCTCCGACCTGCCCCAGCTCGAGAACCGCTCGGAGTTCCGCCACGCGCAGAACTCGCTTCTCACCGACGTCCACGGCGACTACCTCGCGACGCTCGCCGACCAGGGCCGGATCATCATCCCCACGCGCGACATAGCGCCCGCGATGCAGCACGCGATCATCGCGATCGAGGACCAGCGCTTCTACGAGAACCAGGGCGTCGACCTGCGCGGCACCGCCCGCGCGCTGTGGCAGGACATCACCAGCCGCGCCGCGGTCCAGGGCGGCTCGACGATCACGCAGCAGTTCGTCAAGAACGCGACCCGCGCCCAGGACACCCGCACGGTGCTCGAGAAGGTGCGCGAGGCCGCGCTCGCCTACCACCTCACGCGCAAGTGGTCCAAGGAGAAGATCCTCACCGAGTACCTCAACTCGATCTACTTCGGCAACGGCGCCTACGGGATCGAGTCCGCCGCGCGGACGTACTTCGGCGACGACGTCAACCACCGCGGCTGCGGCAAGCCCGAGCGGCGCTGCGCGAGCGAGCTCAAGCCCGAGGAGGCGGCCCTGCTCGCCGGGCTCGTCGCGTCGCCGACGGCCTTTGACCCGGTCGCCCACCAGATCGCTGCGCAGCGCCGGCGCAACGTCGTCCTGGCGAAGATGCTCGAGCAGGGCTACGTGACCCCGCGCGAGTACGCCCGCGGGCGCCGCGAGCCGGTCCCGTCGAGCTCGACGATCCGCCCGCCGACGGTCCAGGCCGCGAACAAGTCGGTCGCGTACTTCACGAGCTGGGTGCGCCAGCAGGTCGTCGACCGCTACGGCCCGCGGGAGGCGCTGCTCGGCGGCCTGCGGGTGCAGACGACGCTCGACCTCGGCCTCCAGCGCGATGCCGAGCTCGCGATCAGCCGCTGGCTGGGCAACCCCGCCGGGCCGCAGGCGTCGCTCGTCGCGATCGACAACAAGACGGGCGAGATCCGGGCGATGGTCGGCGGGACGGACTACTCCAAGACGCCGTTCAACCTCGCGACGCAGGGCCAGCGCCAGCCGGGCTCGGCGTTCAAGCCCTTCGTCCTCGCCACGGCATTGCAGAGCGGCATATCGCCGAGCTCGACGTGGTCCTCCGAGCCACAGGTCTTCAACGTCCCGGGCAGCACGGAGAAGTTCCGCGTCAAGAACTACGACGACAACTACTCCGGCGTCAGCACGCTGGCGCGCGCGACGACGTTCTCCGACAACTCCGTGTACGCGCAGGTCGGCATCAAGACGGGCACGGCGCGCATCGCCCGCATCGCCGAGCGCATGGGCATCCGCACGCCGGTGTCGCACAACTTCGCCATCACGCTCGGGGGCCTGAAGCAGGGCGTGACGCCGATGGACCTCGCGCACGCCTACCAGACGTTCGCGACGGGCGGGCTGCTCGTCACCGGATCGCTCGGCGCCGGCGAGCGCGGGCCCGTCGGCATCCGCCGTGTGACGCTGCGCGACCGCCCCGGCCGCGTCCGCGGCCGCAACAAGCGCATCCGCACGCGGATCCTCCCGCGCGCCGTCGCCGACGAGACGACGAACATTCTCGAGTCGGTCATCAAGATCGGCACGGCGAAGGTCGCGCAGCTCGGCAAGGTGCGCGCGTGGGGCAAGACCGGGACGACCGAGAACTACGGCGACGCCTGGTTCGCCGGGGCGACCGACAAGCTCACCGTCGCCGTCTGGGTCGGCTATCCCAACGGCCTGAAGCCGATGCTCACGGAGTACCGCGGCGAGCCGGTCGCCGGCGGCACCTACCCCGCCCAGATCTGGCACGACTTCATGTTCGGCGCCCTGCAGATCGAGCGCACGCGCCTGGAGCGCGCGTGCGCACGGGAGAAGGCGAAGGCCAAGCCCGACGCCAAGCCGTCGGCGCGCTGCGTCCAAGCCGGCCTCGCGATCGACCCGACGGCCGAGCCGGCCGCGCCGGCGACGGCGCCCGCCGGCGACGCGAAGACGACGCCCGCCGGCCCGGCGACGGCGACCGGCACGGCCGACGGCGGCGTGCCCGCGGACGGGGGGAACGGCGGCGCCGGCGCGACGACGCCGGTCGCCCCCGCGGCGCCCGCCCCGGCGCCGGCGCCCGCCGCTCCGCCGACGGCCCAGCCGACCCCCGCCACGCCCGCCGCGCCCGACTCCGGCGGGGCGACGCCGGCACCTCCCTAGTGCAGCAGCCCGCGCGGCCAGGGCTTGGAGACGTTGCGGTTACCCGCCGCGCAGAAGCGCCAGGGCAGCTCGATCGCCCGCGTGATCCCGATCCGCGGGCCGCGCACGAGGCGCGGGAGCGGACGATCGGCCGTCGGCGGGCCGAGCCCGATCGGCCCGTCGTGCACGCTCGTCGCATTGCGGTCGAGGCCGATGGCGAGCGCCTGCGTGAGCTTGCCCGGCCCGGAGCACAGATCGGTGACCCGATCGCGCCCGCGGCGCGCGCGCATGAGCTCCTCGCCGGCGAGGGGCTCGAGCGCCCGGATGAGCACCGCCGCGCCGACGCCGGCGGGCTCCACGACGACGTTCAGCAGCGCGTGGACGCCATAGGAGCGGTAGACGTAGAAGATCCCGGGCGCCTCGAACAGCGGCCAGGTGCGCGGCGTACGGCCCGCGAACGCGTGGCAGGCCGGCTCGACCTCGTGGTAGGCCTCGGTCTCGACGATGACGCCCGCGGTCTCGCCGTGGGTGATCGTGCAGCCGACGAGCAGCTCGGCGGCCTCGACGACGGGCAACTCGAGCGCGCGCAGGTGGCGCTCGGCGTCCGCCGTCACACCGGTGTGTGCGCGGCGCGCGCGGCGGCGAGCTGCTCGCGCACGCGGCCGAGCGCGGTCCCGCCTTCGCTGACCTTGGACTCCAGCCACGAGCGCTGCGCGAGCAGCGCTCGGAACTGCGCCGGGTCGAGCTCGGCCGAGGCCGCCGTCAGCTCGTCGTCGGTCAGCTCGCCGAGCGACCGGCCCGAGTCCACGGCGATCCGCACGAGGCCCGCGACGATCCCGTGGCACTGGCGAAACGGGACGCCGCGCTTGACGAGGTGGTCGGCGACGTCTGTCGCGGCGATGAGGTCGTCGGAGGCGGCGGCCGACATCCGCTCGCGGTCGAAGCGCGCCCCGCGGATCATCCCGGCCGCCGACGCGAGGCAGAGGTCGAGCGTGTCGACGGTGTCGAAGAGGTGCTCCTTGTCCTCCTGCATGTCCTTGTTGTAGGTCAGCGGCAGGGCGTGCAGGACGCCGTGGAGCGCGGCGAGGTGCCCGACGATCCGCGGCGCCTTGGCGCGCAGCAGCTCGGCGGCGTCGGGGTTCTTCTTCTGCGGCATGATCGAGGATCCCGACGTCCAGGCGTCCGACAGCGTCACGAAGCCGAACTCCTCGCTGGACCAGAGCACGAGCTCGGCGCCCAGGCGGCTGAGGTGCGTCGCGCAGGTCGCGGCGGCGCCGAGGTAGTCCAGGACGAAGTCGCGGTTGGCGACGGCGTCGATCGAGTTCGGGACGACGCCGTCGAAGCCCAGCTCGGCTGCCACGGCGGTGCGGTCGGTGTCGAAGTTCACGCCCGCGAGCGCGCCCGCGCCCAGCGGCAGCGCCGCCGTCTGCGACGCGGCGAAGACGAACCGCGCGCGATCGCGCTGGAGCATCCAGACGTAGGCCAGCAGGTGGTGGGAGAGGTAGACGGGCTGGGCGCGCTGGAGGTGCGTGTAGCCGGGCAGCGGCCAGTCGAGGTGCGCCTCCGCGGCATCGAGCAGTGCGGCGACGAGCGCGTCGATCGCGCGCGTCGCGTGGCCGGCGGCGTCGCGCGTGAAGAGCACGACGTCGGTCGCGACCTGGTCGTTGCGCGAGCGGGCGGTGTGGAGCTTGCCACCGACCGGCCCGGCGATCTCGGTGAGGCGGCGCTCGACCGCCATGTGGATGTCCTCGTCGCCGGCGTCGAACCCGAACTCGCCCGCGACGAGCTCGGCCTCGACGGCGTCGAGGCCCTGCAGGATCGCGTCGCGGTCGTCGTCGCCGATGATCTGCTGCGCGGCGAGCATGCGGGCGTGCGCGCGCGACTGCGCGATGTCGTGCGGCCACAGCCGGCGATCGAACGACAGCGAGGCGTTGAGCTGCTGGAAGACGGGGTCCTGGGGCTCGGAGAAGCGCGACATCGCGGGCCGATACTAGTCGCCGCCACCCTGGCGCCCGTGGCCGCCGAGCGCCACCCGCAGACGGACCACTCGCGGCCGGAGGGCTCGATCGAGGTCGTCCTGATCCGCCATGGCGCGTCGGAGGCGGCGGTCGACGGCCGGCCCTTCGAGCTGCTCGAGGGCAGGCCGATCCCGCGCTGTCACCGGCCGGGGCGCGCCAGGCGCGTTCCGGATTGCCGTCGCGCGGCGCGACCCGATCTTCGCCGCGGCCGTCCACGGCGAGCTCTGCCGGCAGGCGCGCACCTGCGGGTCGCGTAGTCCGGTGGTGCACGAACTGCAGCTCTGGGGAAGGGGTCCGGGGCGCCGGGGCGACCATGTCTGTCAGCTCATACGCGGATATGGCGTATCAGCTGACAGGGACGCGTCCCGCCGGCCGGCGACCTACCGCCCGAGCACCTCGCGCAGGGCCGCCGCCACGCGCGCGACCTGCCCCTCGGTCAGCTCCGGGAAGAACGGCAGCGCCACCGAGCGCGCGGCGACGTCCTCGCAGACGGGGAACTCGCCCGCGCGGTGCCCGAAGACCTCGCGGTAGTACGTCATGAGGTGGATCGCCGGGAGGTAGGGCTTGGACTGGACGCCGAGCGCGCGCAGCGCCCGGATCGTCTCGTCGCGGTCGGCCTCGCGCGGGAGTTGCACGACGAAGACGAACCAGCCGCGGCGGTCGCCGCCGGAGTCCTCGCAGGGCAGCCCGAGGCCCTCGACGCCGGCCAGCGCCGAGCGGTACAGCGCCGCGGCCCGTGCGCGGCCCGCGAGCATCGCGTCCAGCCGCCCGAGCTGGGCCAGCCCGATCGCGCTCGCGATGTCGCTCAGGCGGTAGTTGAAGCCCAGGCGGTCGTGGTCGAGCCAGCCCATGTCGGGAGCCCGGCCCTGGTTGCGCTCGGAGTCCATGCGCGCCTTCACGGCGGCGTCACCGGTCGTGACCATCCCGCCCTCGCCGGTCGTCAGCTGCTTGTTGGCGTAGAAGCCGAAGGCGGCCGCGTGGCCGCGTGCGCCGACCGCGACGCCGTCGCCGTGGACCGCACCGAGCGCCTCGCAGGCGTCCTCGACGATCGGCAGGCCGAGGCGCTCGAAGGCCGGAACGTCGGCGGGGTAGCCGAAGATGTGGACCGGCAGCAGCGCGGTCGTGCGGGCGGTGATCGCCGCTGCGGCGGCCTGCGGGTCGAGGTTCAGCGTCCGCGCGTCGATGTCCGCGAAGACCGGGCGCGCGCGCTCGAAGACCACGGCGTTCGCGCTCGCGACGAAGGAGAACGGCGACGTCACGACCTCGTCGCCGTCGGTCACGCCGGCGGCGCGCAGCGCGAGATGCAGGCCCGCCGTGCCGCTCGACACCGCGCTCGCGTGCGCGACGCCCAGCCGCGCCGCGAAGGCCTCCTCGAACGCCGGCACGCGCGGCCCGAGCGAGAGCTGGCCCGAGCGCAGGACCTCGATGACGGCCGCCTCCTCGGCCTCGCCGAGCACTGGCCGCGCGAGCGGGATCTCCTCCGCGCCGAGGCTCACTGCGACGGCGACGGCGACGGCGCCGCGGTGCCGCGCATGCGGCTCGGCTGCTCGGCGTATTCGAGCGAGTCGACCAGCGCCATCCACGACGCGCCGATGAGGTTCGTCGAGACGCCGATCGAGCCCCACGTCTCGGCGCCGTCGGTGGCCTCGATGAGCACTCTGATCGTCGCGTCCGAGCCCTTCGTCTCGTCGAGGATGCGGACCTTGAAGTTCGACAGGACGATCTCCGACAGGTGCGGATGCGCCTCGGTGATCGCCGAGCGCAGCGCCGCGTCGAGCGCGTTGACCGGGCCGTTGCCCTCCGCGACGCGGACGTAGCGCTCGCCGTCGACCCAGATCTTGATCGTCGCCTCGGTCTCGACCTTGCCGTCGGCGCGCTGCTCGACGATGACGCGCCAGGACTCCAGGCGGAAGAGCGGCTCGTACACGCCGGACTCCTTGCGCAGGAGCAGCTCGAAGGAGCCGTCGGCGGCCTCGAACTGGTAGCCGTCGTGCTCGAGCGCCTTCATCCGCTCGAGGACCCGCGCGGTCGTCGCGTCGTCGAGGTCCAGGCCGGCGCGCTCGGCCTTGTCGGTGACGGTGCCCTTGCCCGACAGCTCGGAGATCAGCAGCTCGTTGCGGTTGCCGACGAGGGCCGGATCGATGTGCTCGAAGGTCGTCGCGTCGGCGCGGATGCCGGCGGCGTGCAGGCCGGCCTTGTGCGCGAACGCGTTCTTGCCGACGTACGGCTGGACGGCGTCGGGCTGGCGGTTGAGCAGCTCGTCGGCGAAGTGCGCCGTCGCGGTGAGCCGCTGCAGCTGCTCGTCTCCCACGACGCGCCGGCCCATCTTCAGCTGGAGGTTGGCGATGATCGTGATGAGGTTCGCGTTGCCGGTCCGCTCGCCGATGCCGTTCATCGTGCCCTGGACCTGGGTCGCGCCCGCCTCGACGGCCATGAGCGTGTTCGCCACCGCACAGCCGCCGTCGTTGTGGCAGTGGATGCCGATCGCGACGCCCGGCAGGGCCTGCACCACGTCGGCGACGCCGTCGGCGACCTCGCTCGGCAGCGAGGGCCCGTTCGTGTCGCACAACACGAGCCGCTCGGCGCCGGCGCCGGCGGCCGCGCGCAGGCACTCGATCGCGTAGTCGCGGTCGGCGCGCAGCCCGTCGAAGAGGTGCTCGGCGTCGAAGATCACGCGCTTGCCCCGCGCAACGAGGAAGGCGACCGACTCGGCGATCATCGCGAGGTTCTCCTCGCGCGAGACGCGCACGACCTTCTCGACGTGCAGCGTCCAGGTCTTGCCGACGATCGTGCAGACGGGCGCGAAGCAGTTCGCGAGCACGTTCAGGCCGGCGTCCTCCTCGGCCGTGATCCCGCGGCGGCGGGTCATGCCGAAGGCGGCGATCGTCGCGTTGGCGAGCGGCTCGTGCTCGAGCAGGGCGAAGAGCTCGGCCTCCTTCGGGTTGGACGCCGGGAAGCCCGCCTCGATGAGATGCACGCCGAGATCGTCGAGGCGGTGGACGAGGCGCACCTTCTCGGCCGCGGTGAGCGACATGCCGCCGCCGCCCATGCCATCGCGCAGCGTGGCGTCGTAGAGCTCGATCTGTGCGGCGGTCATGCCGGCTTCAACGCCGGCACGGGATCCAGCCACTCGCGGTAGCGCTCACTGCGCCCGAAGAGCGCGTCCTCGAACGCCGTCTGCACCGCGCGCGTGATCGCGCCCGGGGTGCCGTCGCCGATCGCGTGGTCGTCGATCTCGCGCACGGGCACGAGCTCGGCCGCGGTGCCGGTCATGAAGACCTCGTCGGCGAGGTAGAGCTCGGCGCGGGCGATGTCGCGCTCGATGACCTCGACGCCGAGGTCGCGGGCGATCTGCAGGACGGACTTGCGCGTGATGCCGTCGAGGATCGAGGCCGCGGGCGGCGGCGTGATGATGCGCCCCTCCCAGACGACGAAGATGTTCTCCCCCGAGCCCTCGCAGACGCGCCCGTGGTCGTCGAGGAGGATCGCCTCCTCGTAGCCGGCCTTCTGGGACTCGATCTTCGCGAGGACGCTGTTGAGGTACTGGCCCGAGGCCTTCGCGCTCGGGATCAGCGACTCGGGGCTGATGCGCCGCCAGCTGGAGACCTTCGCGCGGATGCCGCTGCGCTTGCCCTCCTCGCCGAGGTAGGAGCCCCACTCCCAGACGGCGATCGCGACGTCGACCGGCGCCTCGAGCGGGTTGAGGCCCATCTGGCCGTAGCCGCGGTAGGCGAGCGGGCGGATGTAGCAGGAGCGCAGCACGTTGCGCGCGATGAGCTCGTGCGTCGCCGTGCGCAGCGCCTGCAGGTCGAACGGCAGCGGCATGTAGTAGAGCTCCGCCGAGCGGGCCAGGCGCTTGAGGTGGTCCTCGTGGCGGAAGACCGCCGGCCCGATCTCCGTGTCGTAGCAGCGGATGCCCTCGAAGACGCCGGTGCCGTAGTGCAGCCCGTGGGTCAGCACGTGGACCTTGGCGTCCTCCCAGGCGACGAACTCCCCGTTCATCCAGATGAGGTCCGCTTGCTTCACGACGCGCTCCTAGAGTTGATCGATGACGGCCCGGGTCGCCTCGGCGGTCGTGGCCTCGCCGCCCAGGTCGCGGGTGCGCAGGCCGGCGTCGAGCGCGCGGTCCACCGCCGATTCTACGGCGGCGGCCTCCGATTCCCAACCCAGGCCGTGGCGGAGCATGAGCGCGGCCGAGAGGAACATCGCCAGCGGGTTGGCGGCGCCGGTCCCGGCGATGTCGGGCGCCGACCCGTGGACGGGCTCGAAGAGCCCGGGCGTCGACGGCTCGCCGGTGCTGGCGCTCGGCAGCATCCCGATCGAGCCCGTGATCATCGCCGCCTCGTCGCTGAGGATGTCGCCGAAGAGGTTCTCCGTGACGATGACGTCGAAGTCGGCCGGCCGCGAGACGAGCTGCATCGCGGCGTTGTCGACGAGGACGTCGATGAGCTGCACGTCGGCGTAGTCGTCGGCGTGGACGCGGTGGACGACCTCGCGCCACTGGCGCGACGTCTCCAGGACGTTGGCCTTGTCGACCGACGCGACGTGGTTGCGCCGCGTGCGCGCGGCCTCGAAGGCGACGCGGGCGATCCGCTGCACCTCGGCGACGCTGTACTCGCAGAGGTCGCTCGCGCTCGTCGCGGTGCGGGTCTTGGCGCCGAAGTAGATGCCGCCGGTGAGCTCGCGGACGACGAGCAGGTCGGTGCCCTCGATGCGCTCGCGCTTGAGCGGGCTGGCGTCGTAGAGGGCCGGCACGGGGCGCACCGGGCGCAGGTTGGCGAACAGGCCCAGGCCCTTGCGCAGGCCCAGCAGGCCCTGCTCGGGCCGCGGCGCGTCGGGGTCGGTCGTGTCCCACTTCGGCCCGCCGACCGCGGCGAGCAGGACGGCGTCGGCGGCCCTGCAGGCGGCCAGCGTCGCGTCGGTGAGCGCGATCCCGTGGGCGTCGATCGCGGCGCCGCCGAAGACGTGCTCGTCGAAGGAGAAGCCCTCGCTGATGTGGCGCAGGAGCTCGAGCGCGGGGGCCATGATCTCAGGGCCGATCCCGTCGCCGGGGAGGGTGACGATCGTTGGCATGGCGCGGGAGGCTAACTCAGCCGAACAGGTCGCCGGTGCGCGGCGCGAATCCCGGGACGACGTCGTGCAGGTCCAGCGGCTGGTCGTCCACGAGGACGCGGATGTCCTGGCGTGAGCGATACACGGTGGCGGTTCGCAGCGGCGGGTCGAGGACGACGACCGCGCGCGTGCCCGCGTCGAGCCAATGCAGGGCCTTGGCCTCGACCTTCGCCTGCCGGTCGTTCGGCGAGACGACCTCGACGGCGAGATCCGGTGGGCCGGGCCAGTAGCCAACGGGGATGCCGGTCTCCGGGATCCGTGCTCCCCCGACAAAGGAGACGTCGGGACCGCGGACGGTGTCGGGGTCCGACGCCAGCTTGAACCCGACCTCACTGGTGAACACGATCCCGAGCCCCTTCTCCCTGACATGGCCAACCAGGAGCCGCCCGATCTCGCCCGCGACGAATCCGTCCAGTGCTCCCGGGGGCTCCATCTCGTAGAGGATCCCGTCGACCAGTTCGTGCCGGTACGGCTCGTGCCTGTGTCCGAGCAGTTCCTCCGCAGTCATGAGCCCTGACCGAGTCTCGGACGTCACGGATCGAGGGTACCGCGCGTCGCGACGATGTTCAGGCGCACGTAGTCGAGCACCGGGGCCTGCCCCAGCCGCGCCATGACGGCGTCGAGGAAGCGCTCCCGCTCGTCGTCGCCGAGGCGTTCGAGGTGCGGCCCGAGGCAGACGGTCTGCAGGTACGTCCGCGGATCGTCGACCTCCACCGGCCAGGCCTGCAGCCAGCAGCGGGCCTCGTCGAAGCCCGCCGCGCGCAGGCGCGCCTCGGTCTCCTGCGGCGCCGCGAAGTTCCACGGCCCGCCCCAGCCCGCGAAGCGGTCGCCGAGGCCGGCGTCGGCCGCGCCGGCGAGCGCGGCGTCGTGGACGGCCGCGACGTTGCCGGCCCCCCCGCACTGTGCGCTCAGCCGGCCACCCGGCGCCAGAGCGCGCGCGAGCGCCGCGAACAACGCCTCGTGATCGGGGACCCAATGGAAGACGGCGTTGGAGAACACGGCGTCGACGGTCTCACCGTCGGGCAGCCGCAGCGCAGCCAGATCGGCCTCGCGCACGTCGGCGCGCGCGGGATCGAGCTCCTCGCGCGCGTGCGCAAGCATCGACGCGGAGCTGTCGACCGCGATCACGTGCCCGCGCGGAAGCCGGTCCAGCAGCTGCTGCGTCACGCGGCCCGAGCCGCAGCCCGCATCGAGCACCGTCTCGTCGCCGCGCAGCTGCAGGCGATCGAGGATCGCGTCGGCCCACTGCGTGTGCGGGACCGAGACGCGGTGGTAGGCGTCGGCGTTCCAGCCCCGGGCGGCGCTCACGTCAGCGCCGTCGTCACCGGCCCGCTGCGCTCGCGGTCGCGCTCGTACGCGACGATCGCGTCCTCCTCGAGCAGCGTCTGGGCGATGTCGTCGAGGCCGTTGAGCAGCCGGTGCTTGGTCTCGGGGTCGATCGCGAAGCTCGCGACCTGCCCGTCGAAGCGGACCTCCTGGGCGTCGAGGTCGATCTCGACCGGGAGCTTGGGGTCGAGGTCCATGAGCTCGCCGACCTCGGCCTCGGTCAGCGCGATCGGCAGCAGCCCGATCTTCATGCAGTTGGACGCGAAGATGTCCGCGAACGACGGCGCGATGACGGCCTTGAAGCCGTAGTCCTCCAGGCCCCAGGGCGCGTGCTCGCGGCTGGAGCCGCAGCCGAAGTTGCGCCCCGCGACGAGGATCGGGTTCTTCGGCAGGTCCCAGCCGGGCTCCTTGGCCCAGTCGTGGAAGAGGTACTCGCCGAAGCCCGTGCGCTCGACGCGCTTGAGGAACTGCTTGGGCATGATCTGATCGGTGTCGACGTCGGCGCGGTCGAGCACCGACACCGAGCCCATGATCGTCGTGATGGCTTCCATGATCGGTCCTAGCTCCAGTCGTCTTCGCGGATGTCGACGAAGCGGCCCGCGATCGCGGCCGCGGCGGCCATCTCCGGGGAGACGAGGTGCGTGCGGCCGCCCCGGCCCTGGCGGCCCTCGAAGTTGCGGTTGGACGTCGAGGCGCAGCGCTCGCCGGGCTCCAGCGTGTCGGGGTTCATCCCCAGGCACATCGAGCAGCCTGCGCCGCGCCAGTCGAAGCCCGCCGCGCGGAAGATCTCGTCCAGGCCCTCCTGCTCGGCCTGTGCCTTGACCTGCGCCGAGCCCGGCACGACCATCGCGCTCACCGTCGCGGCGACCGTGCGCCCGCGCACGACCTCGGCCGCGACGCGCAGGTCGCCGATGCGGCTGTTCGTGCACGACCCGATGAAGACGCGGTCGAGCTCGATCTCCCGGATCGGGGTTCCGGGCTCGAGGTCCATGTACGTCAGCGCCCGCTCGTGGCCCTCGGTGCGCGGCTCGGGCACGACGTCGGTGACGCCCGCGACCATGTCCGGCGCCGTCCCCCACGTCACCTGCGGGCTGATGGCACCCGCGTCGACGGTGATCTCGCGGTCGAACGTCGCGCCCTCGTCGGTCTGCAGTTCGCGCCACTCGCCGGGGATGTCGATCCCGGCGCGCTCAGCGACCCACGCGAACGTCGTCTCGTCGGGCGCGATCATGCCCGCCCGGCCGCCGCCCTCGATCGTCATGTTGCAGACGGTCATCCGGCCCTCCATCGAGAGCGCCTCGATCGCGGGGCCCGCGAACTCGACGACGTGGCCGGCGGCGCCGTCGACACCCATCTGGCCGATGGTGGCGAGGATCAGGTCCTTGGCGGTGACGCCGAACCCGAGCGCGCCCGTGTAGGTGATCCGCATCGAGCGCGGCTTGGGCGCGACGAGGCACTGCGTCGCGAGCACATGCTCGACCTCGCTGGTGCCGATACCGAAGGCCAGCGCCCCGAACGCGCCGTGCGTCGCCGTGTGGCTGTCGCCGCAGACGATCGTCATCGAAGGCTGAGTTAAGCCCAGCTCGGGCCCGATGACGTGGACGATGCCCTGATGCGCCGAGCCGAGCGAGTAGACGGGGACGCCGAACTGTTCGCAGTTGCGCTCGAGCGTCTGGACCTGCACGCGGCTGAGCTCGTCCTTGATCAGCGCGACCGTCGGCGTGCCGTCGGTCGGGACGTTGTGGTCGGCGGTCGCGAGCGTGCGGTCCGGGCGGCGGACCGTGCGGCCCGCGAGCCGCAGCCCGTCGAAGGCCTGCGGGCTCGTAACCTCGTGGACGAGGTGGAGGTCGATCCAGAGCAGCCCCGGCGCCACCTCGTGGGCGGCCCAGATCTTTTCGAACAGCGTCGTCGGCGGTGATGTCGTCATGGGTCAACTCCTGCGTAGGCCGGCGGAGACGACGGCGAGCAGGACCGCATCGTCGCAACCGGGGTTCTCGAAGTGGTGTGGGAGGTCGGCGTCGAAGGTCACGCAGTCGCCGGCGGCGAGCGCGTGGCGCTCACCGTCGATGACGAGCACGACGCCGCCCTCCTGGACGAGCGCGCTCTCGCGGCTGCCGGGCTCGTGCATCGGCGGGTCGCCGGGGCCGCCGGTGACGGCGCCCGCGGCGAGGACATGGCGCGAGAGCTCGGCGCGCTGGCCGGGCAGCGGCGGCGTGAGGATCTCGGCGCGGTGACCGGACGCGGGATCGCTCGTGCCAGGCCGGCGCTCGGAGGCGCGGACGATCGCGACCTGGCCGCCCTCGTCGAGGCGCAACAGCTGCGAGAGGCGCAGGTCCAGGCCCTTGGCGATCCGCGCGGCGACGGCCAGCGTCGGGCTCGTCTCGCCGCGCTCGACCTGGCTGAGCATCGGCGCGCTGACGCCGCTGCGCTCGGACAGGTCGCGGAGGCTGAGGCCGATCGCGTCGCGCAGCGCGCGAATACGGGGTCCGATCGGTGCGGGGTGTTCCAGGGTCGCCATACGTTTGTACGTTATCACGTACAACCGGGCTACGACGTATGTCTCCCCCTGTCGTACGAATGGCCCGTGCTTTTGCGGGTACTCGCAAGTGAGATGCGGGACATTCGTCGCAGTGATGCACGGCTTTACCCGCTTTTTGCCAAATCTTCGTGCTGCTCTGCAGGTTCCTGCAGTTGCCTCTTCAGGATCGATGCTTCATCCGCCGATAGGAAGAGCATGCGGACGCTCCTTTTGACCGGCCTCACCGCCCTCGCGGTCCTCACGGGCCTCGGAGCCGCACAGGCCGACGCCGCCGTCGATCCACTGCGCGACGCGCAGTGGGGGCTCGACGCGATCCACCTGAGCCCGGCGCCGTCCGGCGCGCCGAGCGGCGCCGGCGCGCTCGTCGCCGTCATCGACTCCGGCGTCGACGCGACGCACCCCGACCTCGCCGGCCGCGTCGTCCCCGGTCTCGACGTCGTCGACGGCGACGCCAACCCGAGCGACCCCACCGGCCACGGCACCCACATCGCCGGGCTCATCGCCGCCGCGACGGGCAACGGCATCGGCGGCGCAGGCGTCGCGCCGGCGGCCCGGATCCTCGCGGTGCGCGTCCTCGGCACGGACAACAACGGCACCGCGGCGAACGTCGCCGCGGGCATCGACTCCGCCGTCGGCGCGGGTGCCGACATCATCAACCTCTCGCTGAACTGGTCAGAGCCGAGCCCCGCTCTCGCCCCGGTCACCGCCGCGATGCAGCGCGCCGCCGACCGCGGCGTGCTGCTCGTCGTCGCCGCGGGCAACGATGCGCAGGGCCGCTGCGAGGAACCGGTGCTGCCGCAGCAGGCGCTCTGCGTCGGATCGCTGAGCAGCAACCTCAGGCTCTCGCCGTTCTCGAGCTACGGCCAGGGCCTCGGGCTCGTGGCCCCCGGCGACGGCCTCGTCTCGACCTGGAACGACAACGCCTATCACACGATGTCGGGCACCTCGCAGGCCGCCGCGCTCACCAGCGGCGTCGCGGCGCTGCTCGTCGGGCTCGGGCTCCACGGCGACGCCCTCATGCAGCGCCTGCTGTCGACCGCCCGCGACATCGGCACTCCCGGCCCCGACGCCCGGACCGGCGCCGGCCTGCTCGACGCCGAGCGCGCCGTCGAGGGCGCGTCCCAGGGCACGATGCCGCCGCTGCTCGAGGCGAGCTCCGCGACACGCACGCTCACCGGCAGCGTCCTGCGCCGCGGGGTGACCGTCGGCTGCGACGCCGCCAAGCCCGGGACATGCCGCGTGAAGGTCCGCGTCGGCACGACCGTCGTCGCCCGCGGCAGCGCGCCCGTCGACGGCACCGGCAGGTTCGACGTCGTCGCCCGCCCGACGCCCGCCGGGCGCCGGATGCTCGCCGGCGGCCGCACGCTGCGCGGCAGCGTCGAGACGTCGCTCGCGGGCGCCACGAGCGTCCGCACCCGCCTCGCCCTGCGCGCCCGCTGAGCCGCGGCTTGGCGGACCGCCGCCGTAGGTACGCTGGCTCTGCGTGGCCGAGACCTTCCTGCCCCCCGACGTGCTCGTGCTGGCCAGTGGCGGCACGCTTGGCGAGGCCTGGATGAGCGGGGTCCTCGCCGGCATCGAGGACGCCAGCGGGCACGACTTTCGCACGACCGAGTCCTTCGTCGGCACATCGGCCGGGTCGCTGGTCGCGGCGGCCCTCGTCGCGGGTGAGCGCCCGCGGCGCCCGCGCACGGCCGCGGGGCGGCCCGCGCTCGGCCCCGGGGAGACGGGCGACGACGTCGCCGCCGGGACGACCGCCGGCCTCGACGCCCCGCGGACCTCCATCCCCCGCGCCATCCTCGCGAGCGTCGCGCGCGAGGCCGTGCGGCTGGCGGGCGTCGCCGCGACGCCGCTCGCCCCGATGGCGCTGTCGGTCGGCTCGGGCGGCACGACGGGCGTGCGGGCCGCGCTGCTCGGCCGGGCGCCCGGCACCGACCGCTCGCTGGCCCGGATCCACGCCGGCGTCAGCGCCACCGGCGCCCGCTTCGACGGGCGCCTGCGGGTCGTCACCGTCGAGCGCGCCAACGGCCGCCGCGTCGTCTTCGGCGCCCCCGGCGCCCCGGACGCGACCGTCGCCCAGGCGGTCCAGGCGTCGTGCTCGGTGCCCTGGATCTTCGCGCCGGTGAAGATCGACGGGCGCGAGTACGTCGACGGCGGCGTGTGGAGCAACACGAACCTCGACGTCGCCCCCGCCGGCCGCCTGACGCAGGTGCTGTGCCTCAACCCGATCGCAAGCCTCGACATCGCGCTGGCGTCCCCCTTCGGGCTGCTGCGCGCGCTCGCCGGCAGCACCGCCGCCGTCGAGACGCTCGCCCTGCGCAACCGCGGGGCGCGCGTGCGGATGCTCGGCCCCGCGCAGGCGATCGGCCGCGTGATGGGGCCCGACCTCATGGACGCCCGCCTGCGCGACGACGTGCTCGCGGGCGGCTACGCGCAGGGCCTCGCGGTCGGCGGTGCCGCGTGATCGCCGTCCGCTACATCCTGCCGGCGGTCGTCGTGCTCGTCGGCATCGTCATCCTGATCGCGGACCGGTCGCTGCTCGGGCTCGAGGGCTTCGTCCTCTTCGTCGCGGCCGGCGGCTCGATCCTCCTGCTCAACGTCCTGCACCGCATCGGCGTCGACGGCGAGCAGGAGCGCTACGACGAGGAGGCCGCGCGCGAGTACTTCGACGAGCACGGCCGCTGGCCGGATGAGTGACGACGCTGCTAGGGCGTCGTGAGCGGCTCGCGCTCGGCGAGGTCGACCGCGCCGATCGCCGCCTGCGCCTTGCGGACGACGTTCGAGAGCGCCCGGACGTAGGCGTTGCCGGCGGCCTCGATGATGTCCGTCGCGACGCCCTGACCGGAGGCCGACTGGCCGTCGTACTCGAGCACGACCGAGCTCTCGCCGAGCGCATCCTGGCCGCCGGTGACGGCGTCGACGCGGAACGCCCGCAGCTGTGCGTCGATCCCGGTCGCGAGGTTGATCGCCTGGAAGAGGGAGTCGACGGGCCCGTCGCCGGAGAACTCGGCCACGACCGTCACGCCGTCGGGGAGCGTCACCGTGACCTTCGCGAGCGGCGGGCGCTCGGAGCCCGCCTCGACGTCGAAGGCGTCGAGCGTGTAGCTCGCCAGCTCGTTGCGCAGGTCGTCGGTGACGAGCGCCTCGAGGTCCATCGCCGTGACCTGCTTCTTCTTGTCGGCGATGTCCTTGAAGCGCTTGAAGGCGATGTTCAGCGCCTGCCCCTCGACGGTGAAGCCGAGCTCGGCGAGCGTCTGCTTCAGCGCCGCGCGGCCGGAGTGCTTGCCGAGGACGAGCGAGTTGGCGTCGAGGCCGACGCTGCGCGCATCCATGATCTCGTACGTCGTGCGCTCCTTGATCACGCCGTCCTGGTGGATCCCGCTCTCGTGCGCGAACGCGTTGCGCCCGACGATCGCCTTGTTGGGCTGCACGACATAGCCCGTGAGCCGCGAGACGAGCCGCGACGTGCGGGCGATCTCGGTCGTCACGGCGGTCGTGTGCAGGCCGGAGACGTCGCCGCGCGTATGCAGGAGCATCACGATCTCCTCGAGCGAGCAGTTGCCCGCGCGCTCGCCGAGCCCGTTGATCGCGCACTCGACCTGGCGCGCGCCCGCCAGCAGCCCGGCGTAGGAGTTGGCGACGGCGAGGCCGAGGTCGTCGTGGCAGTGCACGGAGACGATGACGTCCGCCAGGTCCGGGATCAGGCGGTACAGGCCCGCGAGGTAGGCCGTGTACTCCTCGGGCGTCGTGTAGCCGACGGTGTCGGGGATGTTGATCGTCGTCGCGCCCTCCTCGATCGCCGCGGCGCAGACCTCGGCCGTGTACTCGAGCTCGGCGCGGGTGGCGTCCATCGGCGAGAACTCGACGTCGTCGACGAACGACTTCGCGTGGGCGACGGCGGCGCGCGCCTGCGCGAGGATGTCCTCGCGGTTGGAGCGGAACTGGTGGACGATGTGGATGTCCGAGGTCGAGATGAACGTGTGGATCCGAGGTCGCTCGGCGTCGGCCACGGCGCGCGCAGCAGCTTCGACGTCCGGGGCCTGCGCGCGGGCGAGACCGGCGATGATCGGGCCGTGGACCTCGCGGGCGATCGCCTGGACGGCCTCGAAATCGCCCGGCGAGGCGATCGGGAAGCCGGCCTCGATGACGTCGACGCCGAGCCGCGCGAGCTGGTGGGCGATCTCGAGCTTCTCGCCGGTGTTGAGCGAGATGCCCGGGGACTGCTCGCCGTCGCGCAGTGTCGTGTCGAAGATGCGGACGTGCTGTGGGTCGATGCTGCTCATGACGTTGCTCCTTTGTGAAGGCTCGAGGTGTGCTGCTTCTCCGTCGGTATGCGGCAGGCGGCCGCCACGCGTATCGCTCCCCCTAGCGGGGGAGCAGCAGAAGAAGCAGGGACAGCTCGAAGGCGTGCGTCATGCGCGAGGAAGTGTAGGTCATGCCGGCGCGGTTGCCCAGGGGACCATTCGTCGAGTCGCGCGGGCCCGCGGTGGGCATCCTGTCGGTGTGCCCGACACCGGCTTCCCCACGCAGGACGCGCAGGACGACTTCCTGCGCGCACGGCGCCGGCGGGTGTTCGCGCGCCTGTCGGTGGTCCTGCGTCTGAAGTCCGGCGACGTCGACGTCATGCTGCCCTTCGACGAGGTCGTCGGCGCGCTCGGGCGCGTCGGCGAGCGTGACGCCGGCATCCGCTCGATCGCGCTCGAGCGGATCGTCGGCACCGTCGACGGCGGCAGGGAGTTCGACCGCGAGTTCCGCCCGACGTCGTCACGCGCGCGCCTGCGCTTCGAGCGCATCGCCGAGGCGCAGCGCCGCGGCGTCTCGATGCCGCCGATCGACGTCTACGCGGTCGGCGAGCTGTACTTCGTCCGCGACGGCCACCATCGCGTCGCAGTCGCCCGCGCGCAGGGCCGCGACACGATCGACGCGCACGTCGTCGAGGTCGTCACCCGTGTCCCGGCGGACGGCTCGATGAGCCTCGCCGACCTCCCGCTCAAGAGCCACGAGCGCCTGTTTCGCGAGCGCGTCCCGCTGCCGGCACCGGCGAGCGAGCGGATCGCGCTCACCGATCCCGTCGAGTACGGGACGCTCGCGGAGGGCGTCGAGGCCTGGGGCCTGCGGCTCATCCAGCGCGAGCAGCGCTTCCTCGACCGCGCGGAGGTCGCCCGGCGCTGGTTCGAGGAGGAGTACGAGCCGGTCGTCGCGATGCTGCGCGAGGCCGAGCTCTTCGGCCGCCGCGAGAGCGAGGCCGATGCGTACCTGCGGCTGTCGTCCGCGCGCTACCGGATCATGCGCACGCAGGAGTGGAGCGACGAGGCGATCGAGCGCGTGCGGCGCGGGCGCTAGGCGTCGGCCGGCGCGGCGGCGCGGACCTCGACGTTGACGACCGCCGTCCCGGTCGCGCGGTAGAGGCGGATCCAGAGCGGGAGGTACATCTCCATCCCGCGCGCGCCGCCGATGTCGCCGAGGTCGAGGATCGCCTCCTCCGGCCAGCCGAAGCCCTGCAGCAGCGCCGCCGCCTGCGCCTTCGCGGCGTCGTCGTCGCCGCACATGAACAGCGTGTGGGTGCCCTCGACGCTGCTCGGGTCGACCATGACCGATGCCGTGACGGTGTTCAGCGCCTTGACGACGCGGACGTCGGGGAACGCGCGCTGGAGGCTCTCGCCGACGCTGTCGTCGTTGCAGACGCTGAGCGTCAGCGTGCCCGTCGAGAAGTCGAGCGGGTTGGAGACGTCGATCAGGAGCTTGCCGGCGAGCTGCTCGGCGCCCGCGGCCTCGAGGACCGCCAGCGCGTGGCTGCCGGCGGTCGCGTTGAAGACGACCTCGCCGAAGCCCGCCGCGTCGGCGAACGTGCCCTCGGTCGCGGGGCCACCGACCTCGCTCGCCCACGCCACGGCCGCCTCGTTGCCCGCGGTGCGCGAGCCCATCCGCACCTCATGGCCGTTGCGCAGCAGCGCGCTGCCGAGCGTGCGGCCGACGGTGCCCGTGCCGAGGACGGCGATGCGCATCGGCGCAGCCTACTCGGGCGCGGCGGACTCCTCCCCGGGCTTCTCGGCCTCCGACTCCTCCGCCGCCTGCGTCGTCGCGACCGTCGCGGCGTGCTCGGCCTTGCTGCCGCGCAGGTTCGCGCCGTCGGCGGCGTCGAAGAGATGCAGCTTCGCGGCGTCGAACCACAACCGCGCCGTCTGGCCCTCGCTGATCTCCGACTCCGGGTTCAGCCGGGCGACCGCCCGCCCACCGCTGCCACCACTGGGCGTCTCGGCGATGCCCGAGTCGCGCGCGAGCTCGGCGAGCTCGTCGGAGCTGACCTCGCCGCCCTCGAAGGAGAAGTACGCGTAGATCTCCGAGCCCATCGACTCGACGAGCTCGACCGGCGCCTCGAACTCGACGCCCTCGGAGTGATTGGCCGGCGCGAGCTTCGCGTCCTCGAAGTCCTCCGGGCGCACGCCGACGACGACGTTCTCGGCATCCTTGACACCCTTCGGCGCCGGGACCGTCGCGAACGGCAGATGCACCTTCCCGCCGCTGATCTTCGCCGAGAAGAAGTTCATGGCCGGCGAGCCGATGAAGCCCGCGACGAAGATGTTCACCGGTTCGTTGTAGAGCGCCCGCGGCGTGTCGACCTGCTGCAGGACGCCGGAGCGCATGACCGCCACGCGGTCGCCGAGCGTCATCGCCTCGGTCTGGTCGTGCGTGACGTAGACCATCGTCGTGGAGAGGTCGCGCTGCAGGCGCGAGACCTCCGTGCGCATCTGCACGCGCAGCTTCGCGTCGAGGTTCGACAGCGGCTCGTCCATGAGGAACACCTGCGGGTCGCGCACGATCGCGCGGCCCATTGCGACGCGCTGGCGCTGGCCGCCGGAGAGGTTCGCCGGCTTGCGCTCGAGGTGATCGGTGAGGTCGAGCGTCTTCGCCGCGTCGTCGACCTTCTTGTCGATCTCGGCCTGCGGCACCTTCGCGAGCTTCAGCGCGAAGCCCATGTTCTGGCGGACGGTCATGTGCGGATACAGCGCGTAGTTCTGGAAGACCATCGCGATGTCGCGGTCGCGCGGCGCGAGGTTGTTGACGACCTTGTCGCCGATGCGCATCTCGCCCTCGGAGATGTCCTCCAGGCCCGCGATCATGCGCAGCGCCGTCGACTTCCCGCAGCCCGAGGGGCCGACGAGGATCATGAACTCGCCGTCCTTGACCTCGAGGTTCATGTGCTTGACGGCCTCGGTGCCGTCGGCGTAGCGCTTCGTGACGTCGCTGAGCGTGATGTCGGCCATATGGGTCCCCTATCCCTTGACGGCGCCCGCCGTGAGCCCGGCGACGATGCGGCGCTGGAAGATGAGCACGAAGACGATGATCGGGATCGTCACGAGTACGGCCGCGGCCGCGATGTTGCCGGTCGGCGCGGTGAACTGCGAGTCGCCCGTGAAGAACGCCAGGGCCGCCGGGACCGTCCGCGCCGAGTCCGACGAGGTGAGCGTGATGGCGAAGACGAAGTCGTTCCAGGCGAAGATGAAGACGAGGATCGCGGCGGTGAAGACGCCGGGGGCGGCGAGCGGCAGGATGACCTTCGTGAAGGCCTGCCAGGGGGTCGCGCCGTCGACCTGCGCGGCCTGCTCGAGCTCCCACGGGATCTCCCGGAAGAACGCGACCAGCGTGTAGATCGCCAGCGGCAGCGCGAACGTGAGGTACGGGATGATGAGGCCCGGATACGTGTCGTAGAGCCCGAGCCTGCGCCACATGTCAAACAGCGGGCCGACGACGGAGATCGGCGGGAACATCGCGATCGCCAGCGCGCCGGCAAGGATCACGGTCTTGCCGGGGAACTTCAGCCGCGCGATCGCGTAGGCCGTGAACGACGCGAGCGTCACGGCGATGAACGTCGCGATCGACGCGATCGCGACGGAGTTGATGAGCGGGCGCAGCAGCGGCGAGTCCAAGCCGCCGTGGAAGAGGGCCGAGTAGTTGTCGAACGTGATGTCCTGCGGGATGAACTTCTTGTCGCTCACCGTCGCGGACGTCTTCAGCGAGAGCGAGATGAGCCACAGGACCGGGAGCAGCGCGTAGAACATGACGACGGCCAGCGCGAGCGACCAGCCGGCGAACGCCTTGGGGCGGCGGCTCTGCATCGCTACTTCTCCCCCTGGGACGGGACGGCGGTGCCGAAGCCGCGCACGAAGACGAACGCGATCAGCAGGACGAGGAGGAAGATCAGCACCGAGACCGCCGAGCCGAGGCCGAGGTTCAGGCGCGAGATGAGCTGGTTGTAGCCGAGGATCGACACCGACTCGGTGTCCTGCGAGCCGCGGGTCATGATGAAGATCGAGTCGAAGACGCGGAAGGCGTCGAGCGTGCGAAACAGCAGCGCGACGAGCAGCGCCGGCTTCAGCAGCGGCAGCGTGATGCGGAAGAAGCGCTGCCACGCGCTGGCGCCATCGACCCGCGCGGCCTCGTAGAGCCCCTCGTCGATCGTCGCGAGGCCGGCGAGCAGCAGCAGCGCCATGAACGGCGTCGTCTTCCAGATCTCGGTGAGGATGATGACCTCGAACGCGCTGGCGCGGCTGCCGAACCAGGCCTTGTCGTCGGGGATGAACGGCAGGCTGTTGACGAACCCGCTCGAAGGGTCGAAGGCGAAGAACCAGGCGAACGCGGCGACGACGGTGACGATGCCGTAGGGGATCAGGACCGACGTGCGGATGAGGCCGCGGGCGAAGAGCGCGCGGTGCATGACGAGCGCCAGCGCCATGCCGAGCACGAGCTCGATGACGACCGAGACGACCGTCACGAGCGACGTGTTGAAGACGTCCTGCCACCACAGCGGCGACGTCAGCACCGACACGTAGTTGCTCAGGCCGATGAAGCCGCTCTCCTCGGGGAAGCGCAGATCGACCTTCTGCACCGACAGCACGATCGCGTACAGGATCGGATAGACCGTGACCAGCAGCATGCAGATGACCGCGGGCGCGCAGAGCATGAAGGCGAGCTTGCGCTCGGCCTTCGTGCGGTCGCTCGTCTTCGTCGGACCGCCGCGCTTGGCGGCCTTCTTGCGGCCGATCGGGACGGCCGTCATCGCGAGAACCCGCCTTCGCAGTGGCCGCGCGCGACCGTCGAGCAATGGCTCGATGTCACAGCAGCCCCTCGCGCTTGATCGCCTTCGTGACGTTGTCGCGCAGCGTGTTGTACGTCGACTCGGGGTTCTTCGGGTCGATCTTCGTCGTCGGGTGGACCGCGCGCTGGATCGCCAGCGAGAGGTCCTGGTAGGCCGGCGACTCCGACGGGCGCGGCGCGGAGTTCTTGATCGACTGGCGGATCTGATCGGCGAAGCCGGGATAGACCTTCGCCATCTCGGGCCGGTCGTAGAGGTCCTCGCGCACCGGCGGCAGGCCGCCGAGCTTGGCGACCTCGAGCTGGTTCTCGGGCTTCACGAGGCATTGCACCGCGGCGAACGCCTCCGCCTTGTGCCTGGAGTACGACGAGATGCCGATGTTGATCCCGCCGATCGGCGGCTTGCTCGGCTTGCCCGCGTCGACGGCCGGGAACTGCGCGGCCCCCATCTGGGCGAAGATCTTCGGCGCGTTGCTCTTCGCCGAGGGGTACACGAAGGGGTAGTTGATCTGGAACGCCGAGTTACCGGCCTCGAAGCCCAGCCGGGCGGTGTCCTCGGTCGACGTCGTGATGTTCGGCGCGGCGACCGTGGAGTGCGACAGACGGCCGAGGATCGCCAGCGCCCGCTCGGTCGGGGCCTTGTCGAGCTTGACCGACTTCGGGCCCGAGAGGATCGAGGTCCCGGCCGACTCGATGAGCTGGTTGACGAGGACGACGAGCCCCTCGTAACGGTTGGCCTGGACCTGGACGCGCCCCTTCGCCGGGCCGAGCTTCTCGCCGATGTCGATCATCTCGTCCCACGTCTTGGGCGGGGTCGGCACGAGGTCCTTGCGGTACCACAGCAGCTGCGTGTTGGACCAGATCGGGACGGTGTAGAGCCGGTTCTCGAACTGCGCGGTCCTCAGGACCGACGGGAAGACGCCCTGCGAGACGGCCTGCGCGGTGGCCGGCGGTAGCGGCGCGATCCAGCCGGCGTTCGCGAACTCGCCGGTCCACACGACGTCGAGGCCGAGCAGGTCCAGCGAGGGGTCCTTCGCGCCGAGCCGGCGGACGAGCTGCTCACGCTGCTGGTCGGCCTGCGCGGGAAGGAACTCGAACTTGATGTTGTAGCGCCCCCCGGACTGCTTGGAGCAGCGGTCGGCGATCTTCTGCGGCGCGCCGCTGGGCTCGTTGAAGATGAACCAGCGCAGCGTGGCGCCCCGGCCCGAGGAGCTGTCGCTCCCGCAGGCGGCCAGCCCGGCGGCCGCGATGACCGCCGCGATCCATCTCCCCCGCGATCGCATGGCGCCGACCCTACCCCGTGGCGATCGTTGCGAATCACACTTTTGCGATTCGCGCGACGAAGCCCTCCCCGGGCCCGAGCCGAGCGGGGGCTGGAGCACCTGCCGGCAGCCGCGCCGCGTGGGTCGCGCGGACGATCGTGCCGGCCGGCGGGGCGGGGCGCGGCGCGCCGGCGACGTTCAGCACGACGACGTGCTCGGGCCCGCGGCGGTAGGCCAGCACGCCGTCGGCGGTGTCGTCGAGGAAGCGCAGCCCGTCGCCCAGCGCGCGCCGCGCGGCGATCAGGTCGCGGTACAGCGCGAGGACGGAATCGGGGTCCCGCGCCTGGGCGGCGACCGCGCCGCCCGCCACCTCGATCGCCGGCAGCCACGGCTCGCCGTCGCTGAAGCCGCCGTGGCGCGCGTCGTCGTCCCAGCGCATCGGGTGGCGATGGCGGTCGCGGCCGGCGCGGTCGTCGGGCGGCTCGCGGCCCGGGCCGTCGGCCATGCCGATCTCGTCGCCCTGGTAGACGAACACCGGTCCGGGGAGCGTCAGCGCGAGCAGCGCCGCGGCCCGCGTGTTGCGGGCGCCGACGCGATCGGGCAGGCGCGGGAAGTCGTGGTTGGAGAGGACCCAGGCGATGCGGTGCTCGTCGCCGGCGGCGTCCAGCGCGCCGGCGATCGCGCGCCGCAGCGCGCCCGCCTCCCAGGGCGCATGCAGCAGCTCGAAGGCGAACGCGACGTCGAGCTGCTGCAGGTACGGCGCGAGCTGCGCCGACGGCAGATAGACCTCGCCGACGAGCAGCGCGTCCTCCCCCGCGCCCTCGCGCAGCAGCGCCAGCGCGTCCTCGATCCCCGGCGCGTTGCGGCTGTGGCGATGCTCGACGTCGCCGGACTCACCGAGCTCGGGCAGCAGCGGCGGCGCGCTCGCCGGCGGGTCGTCGCGCAGCTCGGGATCCTTCAGGAGGCGGTCGATCGCGTCGAGGCGGAAGCCGTCGACGCCGCGGCCGCGCCAGAAGGCCAGCGCCGCCGCGAAGCCGGCGCGCACGTCCGCGCGGCGCCAGTCGAGGTCGGGCTGCTCGGGATAGAAGGAGTGCAGATACCAGCCGCGCCCCTGCGGGTCGGGCGACCACGCGCGCCCGCCGAAGGACGCGCGCCAGTTGTTCTGCGGGCCGTCGCGATCAGACCAGACGTAGCGCTCGGGGTGCTCGGCGAACCACGGATGCTCGATCGACGTGTGACACGGGACGACGTCCATGAGCAGCCGCAACCCCTTGTCGTGCGCGGCGGCGAGCAGCGCGTCGAAGTCCGCGAGCGTGCCGAAGCGCGGGGCGATCGCGGTGTAGTCGGCGACGTCGTAGCCGCCGTCGGCCATCGGCGACGGGTAGACGGGCGACAGCCAGAGCGCGTCGGCGCCGAGCGCGGCGATGTGCTCCAGGCGCCGCGCTATGCCCGCGAGGTCGCCCTCGCCGTCGCCGTCGGAGTCCTGGAAGGAGCGCGGATAGACCTGGTAGACGACGGCGTCGCGCCACCAGGGGCGGTCGGGCGGAGTGCGCACCGGCCGATGATGCCCGTTGCGCGCCGCGGCTACGCGGTCAGCGCTTGCGGACGATCTTCATCCGCGGATAGGACCGCACGTAGGCGGCGGGCCTGCTCAGGCGGATGACGAGCGTCACCTTGCGGTTGGAGCTCCTGCGGCGCAGGCGCTTGCGGTTGCCCGGCCCGACGCGGATGAGGTACGCCTTGTTGTGGGCGGCCCGCAGCGAGAACGAGCGCTTGCCGAACGCCCTGCGCTTGCCGTTCCAGCGCACCTCGATGCGCCCGCGGCAGCGCGGCACGGACGCCTTCGCGCAGCGGATCGGCCCTGCGACGAGCCCGCGGCGCGTGAGGCGCAGGCTCTTCTTCAGCAGCAGCACCGGCGCGGGCTTCGCGACGATCGGCGCGGCCGCGACGCCCGGCAGGAGCTTGGCGAGACGCGTCGCGACGACGTCGTAGGCCGGGCGCTTGGTCCCATCGCGGCGCAGGAGCGCGGTGTCGAAGTTGTCGTCGTTGACGTTGCGGTTCTGGAACCCGTAGTAGTACAGGCGCGTGACGCGGTCGGTGTGCGCGTCGATGTAGTCGAACATGAAGCGCGTCGCGTCGGCGGCGCGCGCCTCGTCGTAGGGGTACGTCACGCGCTGGCCGTCGAAGTAGCGCACGAGGCCGGCGCCCTCGGTGAGCCAGATCTCGCCGGCCGTCACCGCCAGCAGCGGGTCGGTGCCGGTCGTGCGCAGGTGGTTTGAGTCCTCGTAGTTGTGGATCCCCCACGCCTTCGGCGCGCTCGCGAGGAACGGTGTCATCGCGCGGACATAGCCCGGGGCGTCGGTGCTGTCGAGCAGCTCGGCGCCGAGCACCGTGCAGGCCGGGCAGACGCCGACCATCGCGTTGTAGAAGCCGGCGGCCGCCTGAGGGTTGCGGGCCGGCGGCTGGCTCAGGACGTTGGCCTCGTTCCACGGGGCGAACTCGGTCACGAACGGCCAGCGCTGGCGGAACGCCACGAAGGCCTGCGTGTACTGCGCGGTCGTGGGCAGCACGCACGGCGCGCCCGGGCAGCGGCTCTCGGGCGTGCGGTTGAAGACGACGAGCGGGCGCAGGCCGCGGGCCTTCGCGACCGCGAGCCAGGCGTCCACCGGGCCGGGGTCGACGAGCGCCGCGTCCCAGCGCACGACGAGGCGCGCGCCGGTCATGCTCAGCTCGCTGTGCAGGCGCGGGTCCTGCAACGACTCCGGATGCTGGTCGCTGATGCCGCCGAGCGTGAAGAGGGCCTCGGCGGGCGCGGCGAGGACGAGCGCGAGCAGCACGGCGAGTCCCGCCGCCCGCAGGCTCATCGTGGTGTGCCTCCGTGCACGATCACAAGCCGAAGATACGCACTCACGGCCGTCGCCGAGCCGGGGGGCAGCCCGGGGTTGGCGACGGCGCGAGGCGAGGAGAAATCGTGTCCGGCACGCGGCCGGACGGCGACACTAGTGGCCGCCGCCGCCGTGGCTGCCGTCGTCGTTGCTCGGCGCGGACATCGAGGTGTCGGCCGGCGTGACGGGCGTGACGGGCGTGACCGGGGTCACGGGCGTCGGGGTGACGTCGAAGCTCTTCTTCTTCTTACCGCGCTGGCGATGCCGACGACCATGGGACATGGGATCTCTTTCTCCTCGAGGCGGACGCTGGGCGGCACGCTAACCCCGCTCGATACACAGTTTTCACAAGCGACGGCAAAGATTGGGCAAAAGGCCCGGGCCGCTGGACGGACGGACTACGCTCGTGCCGTGGGCGCGCTCCGAGAACGCCTCCGGGCGCTGCTGGCCACGGCCGAGGGCGGCGACGGGCTCGTCGCCGCCGCGCCGCCGGTGCCGGTGCGCGAGATCTTCCGCCGCTTCTGGCCCTACGCGCGCCGCTATCGCAAGTGGCTCTGGATCAGCCTGATCTTCATCGTCCTGGGCCCGGCGATCGACACGGCGATGATCTGGATGTTCAAGATCGTCGTCGACGAGGTCCTCGTGCCGCGCAACTTCGACCCGTTCTGGTGGGTCGCGCTGGCGTACGTCGGCCTGACGGTGCTCGCCGGCGTCATCGGCTTCCTCGACGAGTACATCTCGACCTGGGTCGGCCAGCGCTTCCTGCTGGACCTGCGCACGCGCCTGTTCGCGCACCTGCAGTCGCTGCCGCTCGGCTTCTTCGAGCGCCGCCGCCAGGGGGATCTGCTCGCACGCCTCACCGGCGACATCGGCGCGATCGAGGGCCTCGTCCTGTCGGGCGTCGCCGACTTCCTCTCCTACGTCTTCAACGTCATCTTCTTCACGGCGGCGCTGTTCTACCTGCAGTGGGACCTCGCGCTCATCTCGCTGATCGTCGCGCCGATGTTCTGGATCACGGCCAAGCGCTTCTCGAAGCTCATCCGGACCGCCTCGCGTGAGCGCCGCCGGCGCAGCGGCTCGCTGACCGCCGTCGCCGAGGAGTCGCTCGGCAACGTGCAGGTCGTCCAGGCCTACAACCGCCAGTCCTACGAGGTCGCGCGCTACGAGCGCGAGGCGGTCGGCTCGTTCCGGGCGACGATGGCGTCGATGCGCCTGCGGGCGATCTTCACGCCGGTCGTGTCGCTGATCGAGCTCGGCGGCGCGCTGCTCGTCATCGGCCTGGGGACCTACAAGCTCGCCCAGGGCGACCTGACGCTCGGCGGCCTGCTCGCGTTCATGACGTACCTCACGCGCCTGTATGACCCGATCCGCGCGCTGACGAAGCTCACGACGACGGTCTACTCGGCGTCGGCGGGCGCCGAGCGCGTCATCGAGCTGCTCGACGAGCAGCCCGCGGTGACCGACCGGCCCGACGCGCGCGATCTCGGCCGCGCGCAGGGCGTGGTGCGTCTCGAGGACGTCTCCTACCGCTACCCCGACACCGATCGCGACGCCGTCGCCGGCGTCTCGTTCACCGTCGGTCCCGGGGAGACGCTCGCGCTCGTCGGCGGCAGCGGCGCGGGCAAGTCGACGATCGCCAAGCTCCTGCTGCGCTTCCACGAGCCGTCGACCGGCGCGATCCTCGTCGACGACGCCGACGTGCGCGAGCTCACGCTGCACTCGCTGCGCGAGAACATCGCGGTCCTCCTGCAGGAGACGCTCGTCTTCGAGGGCACCGTCCGCGAGAACATCGCCTACGGGCGCGAGGACGCGACCGACGAGGAGGTGCAGCGCGCCGCCCGCGCCGCCGACGCGCACGAGTTCGTGTCGGCGCTGCCCGACGGCTACGACACGCCGATCGGGGAGCGCGGCCGGCGCCTGTCGGGCGGCCAGCGCCAGCGCATCGCGATCGCCCGCGCGATGGTGCGCGACGCGCCGATCCTCATCCTCGACGAGCCGACGACGGGCCTGGACAACGAGTCCACGCAGCGCGTCATGGCGCCGATGCAGCGGCTCATGGAGGGACGGACGACGATCGTCATCTCGCACAACCTCATGACCGTGCGCAGCGCGACGGAGATCGTCGTCCTCGACGAGGGTCGCGTCGCCGAGCGCGGGACGCATGCCGAGCTGCTGGCGCGCGACGGCGCCTACGCGCAGATGTGGCGCTCGCACGACGAGGAGCCCGCCGCCGCGCCCGCGCCCGTCGAGCCATAGCGAGGACATGCGATGTTCTGCGCCATGTGCCCCTCGACGAGCTACGCCGCACTGTCGTGAGCGACGACGTGCAGGCGCCGCTGGAGCCGGGCGAGGAGCTCGCGCCCGGCTATGAGGTGCGCTTCCACGTCGCGCGCAGCCGCGTGCTGGACGTCTACGACGTCTGGAGCCACGAGCGCGACACGCACTGCGTCGCCAAGGCGCTGCGCCCCGACCGCCTGCGCCAGAGCAAGCCGCGCCGGCGCCTGTACCGCGAGGGCCGGATCCTCCTCGCGATGGCGCACCCGCACATCGTGCGCGCCTACGAGATGATCGCCGGGACGAACCCGGTGCTGATCCTCGAGCCGCTCACCGGCGGCTCGCTGGACCAGGTCCTGCGCGAGGACGGGCCGCTGGACCCCGGCGTCGTCGCCGAGCTCGGCGTGCAGCTCTGCGCGGCGATGCACTACGTCCACGGGCGCGGGCTCGTGCACTCCGACCTCAAGCCGGGCAACGTCATCGGCGACCGCGGCTACGCGAAGGTCCTGGACTTCAGCCTCGCCCGCGCGCCGGGACGCGGCCATGCCGGGCGCGGCACCGCCGCCTACCTCCCGCCCGAGCAGGCGGTCGGCGGGCTCGTGACGGGCGCGGCGGACGTCTGGGGCATCGGTGCCGTGCTCTACTCGGCGCTGACGGGCAACGCCCCGTTCCGCGCGGCCTACGGCGAGCCGAAGTACCCGCAGCTCGAGCGCCGCGCCGACCGCGTCGGCGACCACCGGGCGCTGCCGGCGCAGTTCGCCGAGCTCGAGGCGATCGTCGCGGCGTGCCTGGAGCCCGCGGCGCGCGACCGGCCGACGGTCGGGGAGCTGGCCGACAGGCTGGACTGGCTGGTGGAGGACGAGGAGTAGGTGGCGCGCGAACTGCATCGATGAGGAGCGGGTCTGGCCTCGGGGCGCTCAGCTCAAGGGGGTGCGCCGGATGTGTAAGCCTGAGACTGACAAACCCGGCACACCCCCTCGCCGGAGCGCCACCGGGGCCCGTCCAAATTCTTATCGATGCAGTTGGACGCAGCGTTGCACCCGCGGCGCCGCGTCTACCCCAGCGCCACGGTCCGGCCGTCGATGAAGTCCTCCGACGCGATGATCTCGTCGACGATCGCCTGCGGCACGGGAAGATCGGTCGTGAAGACCATGACCGCATGTTGCTGGTCGCCGTTGGCCGGCGAGTGGCCGACGGCGGCCGAGCCGATGTTGATGCCGTGCGTGCCGAAGATCGTGCCGACGCGGCCGATCACGCCGGGCACGTCGCGGTAGCGAAACAGCGTGAGGTGGGGCTCGAGCTGGAGGTTGAAGCGCTGGCCCCAGGCCTGCAGGAGGTGCGGGCGGTTGCGGTTGCCGATCGTCGTGCCCGCGACCGTCGTGCGAGCGCCGCCGCAGACGACCGTGACGCGGACGAGGTCGGTGAAGTCGCGCGCGGTCGTGCTCGACGTCTCCGAGACGCAGATCCCGCGCTCCTCGGCGATCGCGTGCGCGTTGACGTCGTTGATCGGCTCCTCGGTGCGGCCCTGCAGGGCGCCGAGCAGCACCGCGATGCCGAGCGGGCGCGTGTCGCGCTCGGCGATGCGCCCGTTGCACTCGACCTCGATCTCGTCGACCGAGCCGCAGAGCGCCAGCGCGGTAGCGAGGCGCCCGAGCTGGTTGCTGAGCGGCTGGAAGGGCCCGAGCGCCTCCATGTCCTCGGGCGCGATCGCCGCGACGTTCACCGCGGTCGTCACGCTCCCGCCCTGCAGCGCGGCGACGACCTGCTCGGCCGCCTGGTACCCCGCGCGGTCGGTCGCCTCGGCGGTCGAGGCGCCGAGGTGCGGCGTGACGATGACGTTGGGATAGGCGAAGAGCGGGTGCTCGGTGATCGGCTCGGACTGAAAGACGTCGAGCGCTGCGCCGGCGACCTTGCCGCTGTCGAGCGCCGCCTGGAGGTCGGCGTCGACGATCAGCGTCCCGCGGGCGACGTTGAGGATCCGCACGCCGTCGCGCATCTTCGCGAACGCCTCGGCGTCGAGCCAGCCCTTCGTCTCGGGCGTGTTTGGCAGGTGGATCGAGATGAAGTCGGCCTCGCCGTAGAGCGCGTCGGACGTGTCCATCTTCTCGACGCCGCTGTTGGCGTAACGCTCGGCGGCGACGTAGGGGTCGTAGGCGACGACGCGCATGCCGAAGGCCCGCGCGCGCGTGGCGACGAGCTGGCCGATGCGCCCGAAGCCGAGGACGCCGAGCGTCTTGTCCATGAGCTCGGTGCCGCTGAACCTGCTGCGCTCCCACCTGCCGGCGGTCAGCGAGCCGTGCGCCTGCGGGATGTTGCGCGCGAGCGCGAGCAGGAGCGCCATCGTGTGCTCGGCGGCCGTGACGATGTTCGACCGCGGGGCGTTGGCGACGACGATGCCGGCGTGCGTCGCGGCCGTCACGTCGATGTTGTCGACGCCGACGCCGGCGCGTGCGATGACGCGCAGGTTCGTCGCGCGGGCGATGAGCTGCGCGTCGAGCTTCGTCGCCGAGCGGATGAGGATCCCCTCGTAGTCGCCGATGCGCTCCTCGAGCTCCGCGCGCGTCCAGCCGACGCCGTCGTCGACGTCGAAGCCGGCGACGCCGAGCAGGTCGAACGCGGAATCGCCGACGGCCTCGGTGACGAGGACGCGCGTCATGCCGCCACCCGCTCGACGACCCAGTCGATGCAGGCGGTCAGCGCCTGCACGTCGCTGGGCGCCACCGACGGGAACAGCGCGATCCGCAGCTGGTTGCGGCCGAGCTTGCGGTAGGGCTCGACGTCGACGATGCCGTTGGCGCGCAGCGTCGCGGCGACGGCCTTGCCGTCGACCGCGTCGTCGAGGTCGATCGTCGCGGTGACGAGCGAGCGCTTGGCGGGATCGGCGACGAACGGCGTCGCGAAGGGCGACGCGTCGGCCCAGCCGTAGAGGTGGCCGGCGGACGTCGTCGTGCGCTGCACGCACCACTCCAGGCCGCCCTGCGCGAGCATCCAGTCCAGCTGGTCGGCGAGCAGCACGAGCGTCGCGATCGCCGGCGTGTTGTAGGTCTGGTTCAGGCGCGAGTTCTGAAGCGCCGTGGCGAGGCTCAGAAACTCCGGGATCCAGCGATCGGTCGCCGCGATCTCCTCGATCCGCGCGGCGCCGGCCGGGCTCAGCAGCGCGAGCCACAGCCCGCCGTCGGAGCCGAGCGCCTTCTGCGGCGCGAAGTAGTAGACGTCGGACTGCGCGGCGTCCAGCGGCAGGCCGCCGACGCCGGAGGTCGCGTCGATGACGACGAGCGCGTCGCCGGCGCCCTCCGGGCGCACGACCGGCGCCATGACGCCCGTGGAGGTCTCGTTGTGGACCCACGCGAGGATGTCGGCCGACGGATCGGCGACCGGCGCGGGCGCGTCGCCCGGCTCGGCGGCGACGACGATCGGGGCGGCGAGGAACGGCGCCGCGGCCGTCGCGGCCGCGAACTTGCTGCCGAACTCCCCGAAGACGAGGTGCAGCGCGCGCTCGCGGACCAGGCCGAGCGAGGCGGCGTCCCAGAACGCCGTCGTGCCGCCGTTGCCGAGCGCGATCTCATAGCCGTCGGGCGCGCCGAGCAGCTCGCAGAGGCCGGCGCGGACGCGGCCGACGAGCTCCTTGACGGGCTTCTGGCGATGCGACGTCCCCATGACCGAGGCGTAGTCGCCGGCGAGGTGCGCGAGCTGCTCGGGGCGGATCTTCGAGGGGCCGACACCGAAACGGCCGTCGGCGGGTCGGAGCGCTTGGGGGATCTCGAGCTGGGTGCTCGTCGTCATGGCATGGGTCCTCGGTTCGGGTGCGTCGAGTCAGGACGATGCCCAGGCGCGCGGCTGAGGACTGCTCCGTCGCTCCCCGGTGGTGTGCTCCACCCGAACGCCAGTTGCAACGGCGCGTGGGAGTCTAGCGATCGTCGCGGCTCACCCGAGTGGCGCGGGGTCCGCCCGCGCGTGCGCCGGGCGGGCGCCCGCGGGCGCACCCGGCAGCCAGCGCAGCAGCGCGAGGTACAGGATCGGCGCGCCCGTCAGGAGGAGGATCGCCCGCATCCAGGGCGTCGAGGCGTCGGTCCCGCCGCCGAGCGCGTGGATCACGCCGAGGACGTAGACGAGCAGCGTGAGCCGGTGCAGGCTGCGCCAGCGCCTGGTGCCGACGTGCCGGCGCACATAGAACGACAGGCCGAGGATCGCCGCGAGGTAGGCGGCGATGATCCCCAGACCCGTGAACAGCGGCCGGTAGCTCATCGAGAAGGGGACGAGCAGGCCGCTGACGCCGGGATTCAGCCAGCGGTCGCCGAGCAGCGTGATCGCATGCACGGCGATCGCGACGAGGCCCACGAGCGCGAGGTGCTCGTGGAGCTTGACGAGCGTCGGTGCCCTGACTCTCCCGCGCAGGACCTTCGTCGCCATCGTGAGACCGAGCGCGACCGAGCACGAGACGGCGAGGAACGCCGTGATGCCCGAGGCCCGGCTCGCGAGCCACCAGCCGTAGTTCAGCGGGTCGGGGGCCCTCATGCCGCCACCGCCGCATGGTTCGCGTGCGCGCCGATCGGCTCGACGGCGCCGTCGTCGTGGACGAGCACGCCGCCGTGGCGCGCGGCCAGCAGCGCGCGTGCGCGCTCGGGACCGCCGAGCAGCCCGGCCTTCGCCACGGTCTCGGCGGCGAGCGCCGTGGGAGCGACCGCGGTCACCTGCAGCAGGCCGGTCCAGGCGGGCTCGCCGGTGGCCGGGTCGAGCACGTGGTGGGCGTAGCCGCCGCCGGGCCGCTCCCAGACGCGCCGGCCGAGGCCCGAGGTGGCGACGGCACCCTCGGCGAGGTGCAGCATGTGCGCGTACTCGCCCGTGAGCGGATGCTCGACGGCGATGCGCAGCGGCCGGCGCGCGTGCAGGCGCATGTCACCGGCGCAGTCGACGATGTAGCCCGCCTCGAGCACATGCGCGGCCGCGTCGGCGGCCAGGCCCTTCGTCGATCCGCCGGTGTCCAGGCGCAGGCCCGGCGGGCGCGTGATCGTGCCCGCCTCGTCGTCGATGCGGATCGCCCGCCAGTGGGCATCCGGGTGCGCCCGCGCCGGCCGGCGGCGCGGGGCGCACGCGAGCGCCGCTGCGAGTGGCGCCGCCCGCTCGATGGCCAGCGACGCGCGGTAGCCCTGCTCCTCGAGGGCGCCGAGCAGCGTCGGATCGACGAGTCCGCCGGAGTGCTCCGCCGCCCACAGGGCGGCGCGGATCGCCATGCGCAGGACCTGTGAGGCGGGCACCGTCGGGCGCGCGTCGGCGTTGAGGCGGCTCAGCTCGCTGCTCGGATCGAAGCGCGACATCGTGGCGTCGAAGCGCTCGAGCACCCGCCGTGCGAGCAGCGCTGCGCCGTCCTCGCCGCAGGTCAGCGCCATGTCACAGCCCATGCAGTGCAACGCCGTGGTGATCTGGCGGGCGCTCATGACGCGCGCGTCACGGCCTGCGGCGCGGGCGCGACGGCGCGTACCGGCGGGACGTAGGCGGGACGCGCCGGAGGGACGTAGGCGGCGCGCTGCGCCGGGGCGTAGGCGGGAGCGCTCGCCGCCGGGGCGGCCGCGGGGGCAGCCGGCAGCCGCGGCGGGCGCGGCGGCAGCACGCGCGTGACGATGATCCTGCGCTCGATGCGCCGGACGATGACCCGCCGCGGTGCGAGGACCTCCGCGACCGGGGCCGCCGGCGCGGACGCGCCGAGCGACGGGTCGTGGCCCGAAGCCATGCGCAGGCCGACGAGGGTCAGCGCGAGCGCGAACGTCAGCGACGCCGCGAGCCACGACAGCGTCGCCGCTCGGCGGCCGGCCCGCGTGCGCGCGGGCTGCGGGCGATCAGTCATCGCTGTGTGCGCCATCGTCGCCGTCGTCATCCCCGCGGCGTGCGGGGCGGACCGCGACGGGCGGGACCGCGGCCGGCGCGGGTCGCGCCACGATCCGTGCCGGCGCGGCGACCGGCGCCGGGGCGGGGGCAGCGGCGACGGGCGCCGGCGCGGAGGGCCGGCGCGGCGCCTTCGCACGGCGCGTGCGGTGGATGACCTTCGTGACGACCACCGTGCGAACCTCGGCGGGGGGCGCGCTGCGCGCCGGGGCCGTCGCGGCGTTGCCGGCGGAGGGCTGGGCGCTGTCGGTGCCGCCGGCGCTGACCGCGAGCGCGGTCAGTCCGCCGAGCGCCAGCACCGTGGTGCCGGCCGCGATCGCGGTCCTCAAGTTCGGCATGTCGTCTCCTCAGAGCTCGTCGTCGGGTCGGCACGCCAGGGTGGGCGACGGCGCGTCAACGCGGCTCCAAGCAGGGGTAAACGCTGCTCAAACCTGGACGCCTGTTGCCGGTTTACCGGCAACGTGTACAGGTCGTTTTCAGGTACGCGAGCGCCGCGGGCGCTCGGCCGCGCGCTACTCGTGGAAGTCGGTGTCGATCCAGTCCATCATCGCGCGCAGCTCCCTGCCCGTCGATTCGACCTGCGTCGCGGCCTGCTCGGCGCGCATGCGCTTGAAGTTCTCCTGGCCGGCGCGGTTCTCGGCGATCCACTCGCGGGCGAAGTCGCCGGACTGGATCTCGCCGAGGATCGTCTTCATGCTCGCCCGCGTGTCGTCGGTGATGACGCGCTTGCCGCGCGAGTAGTCGCCGTACTCGGCCGTGTTGGAGATCGAGTAGCGCATCCCCGCCAGGCCCTTCTCGTACATGAGGTCGACGATGAGCTTGAGCTCGTGGAGGCACTCGAAGTACGCCATCTGCGGGTCATAACCGGCCTCGACGAGCGTGTCGAAGCCCGCCTGCACGAGCTCGGAGGCGCCGCCGCAGAGGACGGCCTGCTCGCCGAAGAGATCGGTCTCGGTCTCCTCGCGGAAGGTCGTCTCGAAGACGCCGCCGCGCGTGCAGCCGATGCCGCGCGCGTAGGCGAGCGCGAGCTGCTGGGCGTCGCCGTGCGGGTCCTGCTCGATCGCGATCAGGCCGGGGACGCCCGAGCCCTCGGTGTACTGCCGGCGCACGAGGTGACCCGGCCCCTTGGGGGCGATCAGCGCGACGCCGACGCCCGGCGGCGGCTGCACCTCGCCGTAGAGGATCGAGAAGCCGTGGCCGAAGAGCAGGAGGTTGCCGTCGGCGATCCCGTCCTTGACCGCGCCCTCGTAGACCTCGCGGTGCAACTCGTCGGGGACGAGCATCATCACGAGGTCGCCGCGGCTGGCGGCGTCGGCGACGGGCAGGACCTCGAGGCCGTGCGAGCGGGCCTTCTCGGCGGAGGCGGAGTCCTCGCGCAGTCCTACGACGACGTCGACGCCGGAGTCCTTGAGGTTGCGGGCGTGGGCGTGACCCTGCGAGCCGTAGCCGATGATGGCGACGGTCTTGCCGTCGAGGAGCGTGAGGTCAGCGTCGTCGTCGTAGAACATGGCGGGGATCCTAATGGCGCCGGCGATTCGCGCCGGTTGCGGGCGGTATCTGGCCCAAATTGCCCGTACGGCGGGTGCCTGACGTCCTTTCGCCATCGCCTCGCGGAGAGACTTCCCGCTCGCGGCGGATCGGCGGAGATCTGTTGGTCTCGAGCCGGTTCGCCAGCGTGGCGCGGTGCGCTGACGTCATCGGTGAGGGGGTCAGGCGGACTCGACCCCGTTTCCGCGCGGATCGCCCGCAGCGCCTCGCTCACCCGGGTCTCAGGCGCTCGCGGCCGCGACGTGGGTCCGGCCGGGCAGCGTCACGCTGCCGTCCTGCGCGACGTATGGCGCCAGCCGCGCGTCGATCGCGTCGCGCAGGTCGTCGCGCTGGGCGGGCGTCAGGGCGCCGACCGGCTCGGCGAGGCTCGTGGAGATGTCCAGCGCGATGTCCCACCAGCTGTCGAGGTCGTCGTAGCGCAGCTCGACGCCGATCTGCTCGATCGCGATGTCCGTGAAGCCGGTGTCCTCCAGGAACGAGCGGATCCGCTGCGGATCGCGGAAGGCGAACATGTTGGGCGCGTCGAGATCGGGCTCCTCGATGCCCGCCATCGCCCGGACCTCCTCCATCGCGACCGCGGTCCAGGGGTTCTCCTCGGGCGCGGTCCAGGCCGCGAGCGCGACGCGGCCGCCCGGCCGCAGGACGCGCCGCGTCTCGCGCAGCGCGGCAGCGGGATCGGCGAACAGCATGTATCCCCAGCGCGCGATGACGCCGTCGAGCTCGGCCGTCGGCAGGTCGATCGACTCGGCGTTGATCGCCTGGAACTCGACGTTGGCGATGCCGAGCTCGGCGGCGCGGGCGCGCGCCACGTCGAGCATCTCCTCGGCGAAGTCGGAGCTGATCAGCGTCCCGCCGGGGGCGATGAGCTCCGCCGCGAGGAAGCCCGTGTCCCCCGGGCCGGCCGCGAGCTCGAGCACACGATGGCCGGGCTGGGGCTCGATCGCGTCGACGAGCCAGCCCGAGACCGGCCGGAACGCCGCCTGCATCAGCTCGCGGTGCATCCCCCAGCCGGCGGCGGCGCGCGCCCAGCGCTGGAGGCTCGCGCTGCGGTACGCCGCTGCGCTGTCGTCCATCAGCGCGTCAGCGTGAAGCGCACGACCCGGTTGCGCGCCGGCGCGCTGTTGCCAAAGGCGCCTGCGGCGTCGGAGCCGTAGACGCTGAGGCGGTACGTCCCCGCCACGGGCTTGATCCGCGTCGAGAGGTTGTACTTCCACGCGCCCTGGCGCGTCCCGGTCCGGATGAGGACCGGCTTGTCGCACGAGCGGCTGACGAAGCCGGACTTCGGGTCCAGCCAGATGCAGCGCTTCGTGACCTTCTTCGGTGCGGCGGGCGTCGCGGCCGACTTCGCCTTCTTCTTCGCCTTCTTCTTCGCCTTTTTCGGAGCGACGGAGATGCGCTCGAGCGTCAGGAAGACGGCCGCGACCCCGGAGGCGTCCTTCGCCGTCCCGGCGAACCCGACCCGCGTGCGCTTGGTCGTCGTCTTCTTCGTCTTCTTGCCGTTCTTCGTGACGGTCTTGGTCGTCTTCGTCCTCAGCGAGATCTTCTGCTTGGCCTTCGGCCGGGTGATGACGACCGTCGGCGGCGTGCCGTCGGTGAGCTTCACCGGCGCGGCGAACGGCGGGCTCGCGCCCGCCTGGCGGTCGATGACGACGAGCTGCACGACGACCGTCCCGTCCTTCGGGTACGTGTGGGAGACCGTCGGCGTCGTCGTGGTCTCGGTCGTCCCGTCGCCGAAGCTCCACTGGTACTGGACGATGCCGCCGCCGATCCCGCCCTCGCGGTCCGTCGAGCCGCTGGCGTCGAACGTCACCGGCTGCGCGCTGCGCGGGTTGGGCGTCGCGACGACGAACGAGGCGGTCGGGACGGAGTTGACGAACTCGTCCGCGCCGAGGTCGCTGCCGGTGCCGTTGTCGCGCGGCTGGCCGTCGATGTCGGTCGCCGAGTCGCCGGACGTGATCTGGCCCTTGTCGATCGCCGGCGAGTCCGGGCGCAGGTGGTAGTTGCGCTTCGCGGCGTTCGCGAACAGCAGGTCCGGGGACGTCGTCTGATCGGTGCGGGTGAAGTTCAGCGTCGCCGTGTTCGCGGCCGCGACGAGCGGGATCCCGGCGGAGTTCGCGCGGGGGTTGGCCCCGAGCACGATCGAATCGGAGACCGACGCCGTGATGCTGCCGGCCGACTGGTTGAGCAGGCCCGTGGCCGAGCTCGAATCCAGCGAGATCGCGTTCGCCGAGCCGGCGATCGTGATGTGCTTGGCGGTGACCGTCGCGGTCCCGGCGCTGCCGGGCAGGAGCGTGCCGACGCCGGTCCTGACGGCGAGGCCATAGCCGCTGCCACCGCCGGCGAGGATGCTCGAGCTGAGCAGCAGCGAGACCGGCGCCGAGCCGACCTGGACGTCGACGGCCTTGCCGTCGGGCGCGCCCGAGAGAACGGTGCTGCGCGTCAGCTCGTTGCCCGCGCCGCTGGAGATCGTCATGGCCGATCCGCCCCCGCTGAGCAGGAACGAGTCACGGACGGCCACGCCCGCGGTGCCGCTGACGCCGACGGCCGGGGAGGTCAGCGTGCTCGGCGCGACGATGACGTGCGCGAGCACGCTCGGCGTCGGCCCGCTGCCGGTGAAGCTGATCGTGCCCGTGACGATGACGCCGGGCGCCTCGGTCGCGCCGTTGATCGTCACGCCGGAGTCCGTGAAGTTCGGTGCCTCGTCGTAGGTCCCGGGCGCGACGTTGACGGTGTCCCCCGGGTTGACGGCGCCCGCGGCGGCGACGAGGCCCTCGCACGACGTGTCGGCGCCGCCGCACGTGCCGCCGCCCTTGGCGACGCTGTACGTCGCGGCCTGCGCGGCCGCGGCCGGCAGCGCGCAGGCGGCGACCGCGATCCCGGTGGCGAGGAAGGCCCGCCGCCGGTGGTGGTTGCGTCTCATGTCAGCGCGCGTGGCCCTCGCCTCACTTCACGAGCCGGAAGCGGATGATGCTGTCCTTCGACGGTGCCGAGTTGCCGAAGGCCGCCGAGCCGTCGACGCCGTAGACGCTCAGGCGGTACAGGCCCGGCGTGAGCCGCTTCGTCTTCGACGACGGCGTGAAGGACCACGTCCCGTCCTTCAGGAGCTTCGCCACGAGGAGCTTCGGCTTGGAGCAGCTGACCTTCAGCAGACCCTTGCGGGAGTCGAACCACGTGCACTGCGACTTGCCGGTCGCCTGGCTGGCCTTCGCCGACTTGGTGCTCTTGGCCGACTTGGTGCTCTTGGCCGCCTTGGTGCTCGTGGCCGCGCCGATCTTCTCGATCGTCAGCACGACGCCGACGACGCCGGACTTGTCCTTCGCCGCGCCGCCGAACGAGAGCTTCGTCTTCTTCTTCGTCGTGACCTTGCGCTTCTTGCCGTTCTTCGTGACGGTCTTCGTCTTCTTCGTCGTGAGGGCGATCTTCTGGTTCGCGAACGGCTTGGTGATCGTCACCTCCGGCGGCACGCCGTCGCCGACGTCGATACGGGCGACCGCGGGCGCGCTCACGCCGCCCTGCTTGTCGATGACGACGAGCTGGGCGCCCGCGGCGCCCTCGCCGGCGTACGTGTGCAGGACCTGCGGCGTCGTGGTGTTCTGCGTCGTGCCGTCGCCGAAGTCCCAGCGGTACTGGATGATCCCGCCACCGAAGTTCGCCTCGCGGTCGGTCGAGCCGCCGCCGTCCAGCAGCGTCGGCTTGCCGGCCTGCGAGCGGCCCTTGACGACGAGGCTCGCGACCGGCGGGGCGTTGACGAACTCGTCGGCGCCGAGGTCGGTCGTCGGCCCGGGCCGCGGGTCGCCGTCGATGTCGGTCGCCGACTCGCCCGGGGTGAAGCCGCCGACGTTGATCGCGTCCGTCGCGTCGGGGCGCAGGCGGTAGTTGCCCTTCAGCGGGTTGGCGAAGAGCGTGTTGCGGTCGTGCGTCACGATCGTGCGTGTCGTCGTGAGCGTCGCGGTGTTCGCGCCGCCGAGCGCGGCGTAGCGCTTGGGCGCCGGGTTGTCGAGCACGATCGAGTCCGTGAACGTCGCCGCGATGTTGCCGACGCCCGCGGAGAGCAGGCGGGCGGCGTTGCTCGCGTCGATGAGGATGCCGGTCGGCGACGCCGTCGTGACGTGGTGGCCGACGATCGTGATGTCGCCCGCCGGCGGGTCGGTCGCGAGGCACTCGGTCCGCGCGTTGATCGCGACGGCGCCGCCCTGGAGGACCGAGGACTCGACGAGCAGGCCCTTGGCGAGCCCGCCGGTGATCGGGGTGACGCCGTTGGAGCTGATCAGCACGGCGTTGGTCGCCGCGCCGCCCGTCACGACGAGCGTGCGGATGATGCTGTTGGCGACGCCGCCCGTGAAGATGATGCCCTCGCCGTTGAGGCTGACGACGACGGAGTCGAGGATCTGCAGGCCGGAGGCGCCGCTGACGTTGATGCCGGGCGCGCTGCCGGTCGGCTGGCTCAGCGCGACCTTCGAGAGCACCGACGGCGGGCCCGTGTTGCTGGTGAAGGTCATCGTGCCGTTGATCGCGACGCCGGGCGCGCCGTTGATCGTCACGCCGCCGACGTCGAACGTCGCCGCGTCATAGGTGCCGGGCGTGACGTTGAAGACGTCGCCCTGGGCGGCCGCGTTCGCGGCCTCGCCGATCGAGCCGCAGATGACGTCCCCCGGCGCCGCGCACGGGCCGTTGCCCGGCGTCACGGTGTAGGTCGCCGCCTGCGCGGCGGCAGGCACGGCCAGCACGGCGAGCGTGCAAGCGACGGATGTCATCCAGTGACGGCGGCCCAGGCGTGGCATTCAATCCTCCAAAGATCGGCGCAACAGCTTCCCTGAGACCGTCTTCGGGAGCTCGGGGGCAAAGCGAATGACCCTGGGCACCTTGTACCCGGCGAGTCGGACACGACAATAACCCCGAAGATCGTCCGCTGTTGCGGTTTTTCCCGCGCGGAGGACGACTGTTGCCACGACCCGCTGGCCCCACTGCGGATCCGGCGCCCCGTGGACCCCGGCCTCGGCGACCGCGGGGTGCTCGGCCAGCACGGCCTCGACCTCCGCCGGCGCGACGTTCTCGCCGCCGGTGATGATCGTGTCGCCGGCGCGCCCGGTGACGACGAGGTTGCCGGCGGCGTCGAACGCGCCCTCGTCACCGGTGTGCAGCCAGCCGTCCCCGGCCACCGCTGCGGGCGCGACCGTCGGGCCCGCGACGAGGATCTCGCGCCCCGGTCCGATCCGCACGCGCGTGCAGAACAGCGGCGGGCCGCCGGTCGTCACCTGCGAGCAGGCCTCGGTCAGGCCGTACGTGCCGATGGCCGGCACGCCGGCGGCGGCCGCGCGCTCGAGCAGCACGGGCGCGATCGGCGCGCCGCCGACGAGCGCCGCGCGCAGGAACGGCGGGTGGCGCAGGCCCGCGTCGAGCAGGCGCTGAAGCGTCGTCGGCACGACCGACACGAGCGTCGCGCGGGTCGCGATCTCGTCGGCGGCGGCCTCGGCGTCGAAGCGCTCGTGCAGGACGACGGTCGTGGCATAGATCGCGCTGCGCAGGAGGATCGAGAGGCCGCCGACGTGCGCGAGCGGCAAGGTGCACAGCCACGTGTCGGCCGGGTCGACGCCGAGCGCGACGGCCGAGCCCAGTGCGCTCCACAGCCAGTTGCCGTAGGTCAGCGCGATCGCGCGCGGGCCCGCGGTCGTTCCCGAGGTGTGGACGACGATCGCGGGCGCGTCGACGTCGTGCGTCAGCGGCGGCGCAGCGCCGTCGGCCAGGCCTGCGAGCGGCGCGGTGACGACCGCCGCGCAGCCCGCGCCGCGCAGCCGCCGCTCGGCCGGGCTCAGGCGCAGGTCGACCGGGACCGCGACGGCGCCGAGGCGCAGGCAGCCGTGGAGCGTCTCGGCGAACGCCCGCCGGGCCGGCAGCGCGATCGCCACGCGGTCGCCCGGGCCGACTCCGAGCGCCCGCAGGCGCTGGGCGGCGAGCGTCGCGGCCGCGTCGAGCTCGGCGTACGTCAGCGCGCCGTCGTCGGCGCGCAGCGCGACGTGGTCCGGGCGTGTGCGGGCAGCGCGGTGAAGCCAGGACTCGACGACCGCCATGGCTGTGAAAGTAGCCTGCACGGCATGTCAGTCGCATGGACCCCGGCCGGCGAGTACGCCGACATCCGCTACGAGCTCAGCGGCGACGGCATCGCGAAGATCACGATCGACCGCCCCGAGGTGCGCAACGCGTTCCGCCCGCAGACGATCGTCGAGATCTCCGACGCGCTGACGCGCGCCCGCGAGGACACCTCCGTCGGCGTCATCATCCTCACGGGCGAGGGGCCGCTCGCGTTCTGCTCGGGCGGCGACCAGAACGTCCGCGGCGACACCGGCTACCTGTCGGAGCCCGGCACCCCCGGCGCCGTCGGCCGCTTCCACGTCACCGACCTGCACATCCAGATCCGGCGCCTGCCCAAGCCCGTCGTCGCGATGATCGCGGGCTACGCGATCGGCGGCGGGCACGTGCTGCACCTCGTCTGCGACCTGTCGATCGCCGCCGACAACGCGCGCTTCGGCCAGGTCGGGCCGCGCGTCGGCTCCTTCGACGGCGGCTTCGGCGCGGGGCTGCTCGCAAGCCTCGTCGGACCCAAGAAGGCGAAGGAGATGTGGTTCCTCTGCCGCCAGTACGACGCCGGGGAGGCGCTCGCGATGGGCCTCGTGAACATCGTCGTCGCGCTCGAGGAGCTCGAGCAGGAGACCGTCGGCTGGTGTCGGGAGATGCTCGCGATGTCGCCGATGGCGCTGCGCCTCTGCAAGGCGAGCTTCAACGCGGCCGAGGACGGCTTCAGCGGCATCCAGCAGCTCGCCCACGACGCGAACCTCCTCTTCTACGAGAACAGCGAGGCGCAGGAGGGCCGCGACGCCTACCGCGAGAAGCGCACGCCGGACTTCTCGCGCTTCCCGAAGAGGCCGTAGCCGCGCCGATGGCGACCGCAGCCGCTCCCAGCCCCGTGCGAATCTGGGTCATGGCCGCCCGCCTGCGGACGCTGCCGGCCGCGATCGCGCCGGTGCTCGTCGGCACCTCGGTCGCGATCCAGCGCGGCATCTTCCGGCCCGGTGCGTTCGCCGCGGCCCTGCTCGGCGCGCTCTTCATCCAGATCGGGACGAACCTCGCCAACGACTACTCCGACGCCAAGCGCGGCGCCGACGCCGAGGACCGCGTCGGCCCCGTGCGCGTGACCGCCGGCGGGCTCGTGCCGCCGCGCCAGGTGCTCGTCGCGACGTACGTGACCTTCGGCCTCGCGGTCGTCTGCGGGCTGTACCTCGTGGCGGTCTCCGGCGTCGAGCTGCTGTTCGTCGGCGTCGCCTCGATCGCCGCCGGCGTGCTCTACACCGGCGGGCCGAAGCCGTACGGCTACGAGGGGCTCGGAGAGCTGTTCGTCTTCCTCTTCTTCGGCATCGTCGCGGTGACCGGCTCGGCGTTCGCCCAGCTCGAGGCGTGGCCGTGGGAGGCGCTCGTGCTCGCCGTGCCGATCGGGCTGCTCGCGTCGGCGATCCTCGTCGTCAACAACGTCCGCGACATGGACAGCGACAGGCGCGCCGGCAAGCGCACGCTCGCGGTCCGGCTCGGGCGCGAGCGCGGGCGGCTCATCTACGCGCTCATGATCTACGGCGCGTACCTCGCCGCGCCCGTGCCGTGGCTCGCCGGCGCGCTGTCGCCGTGGCTGTTGCTGCCGTGGCTCACGCTCCCGCTCGCCGCCCGGCTCGTGCGCACCGTCCGCAGCCACGCCGACGGCCCGACGCTCAACGCGGCGCTCGCGCAGACGGGCATGCTCCAGCTCGTCTTCGGGCTCCTGCTGAGCGCGGGCGTCCTGGCGAGCTGAGCGCGGTGCGGGTGACGATCGAGCAGCGCACCCTGCGGCTCGTCACGCCCCTGCCGACCTCCTACGGCCCGGTCGCCGAGCGCGAGCTCTTCGAGCTGACGATCGCGGGCGACGACGGCATCCGCGGGCGCGGCGAGGCGGCGGCGCTGGAGCCCTACGACGGCGTCGCACCCGCGCGTGTGCGGGCGGCGCTCGAGGCCTACCGGGCCGTGCTCGAGTCCGACGGCGACAGCGGTCCCCTGCTCGAGGCCTGCCGCGCTGCCGACGACCTCCCCCAGGCGCTCGCCGCCGTCGATCTCGCCCTCTGGGACCGCGCCGGCCGCCGCGCCGGGCGGCCGGTCGCCGCGCTGCTCGCCGACGATCCGCTGCCCGCGGTCGCCGTCAACGCGACGATCGGCGCCGAGGACCGCGCCGGCGCCGCGGCCCAGGCCGCCGCCGCCCGCGACGCCGGCTATCGCTGCGTGAAGCTCAAGGTCGGCACGGGCGACGACGCCGGGCGCGTCGCGGCGGTCCGCGCGGCGCTCGGCCCGCACGTCGACCTGCGCCTGGACGCCAACGGCGCCTGGACCCCCGACGAGGCCGTCAGGATGATCACGGCGCTCGCCCCCGCGGGCCTGGAGCTCGTCGAGGAGCCCGTGCACGGCCTCGTCGAGCTGCGCGCGGTCCGCGACCGCGTCGCGGTGCGGATCGCGATGGACGAGACCGCCGCCGTCGCCGGGGCCATGGCGTCGGGCGCGACCGACGCCGTCTGCCTGAAGCTCTCGCGCTGCGGCGGGATCTCGGGCCTGCTCGCATGCGCCTCGCTCGTGCGCGCGACCGGCGCCGAGCCCTACGTCGCCTCGACGCTCGACGGTCCGCTCGGGATCGCGGCAGCCGTCCACGCCGCCGCCGCCCTGCGCCTGGACACGCCCTGCGGCCTCGCGACGCTCGGCCTCTTCGCCGGCGAGGACGAGCCCGCCGCGCTGCGCGCCCGCGACGGGGCTATCACGGTGCCGCGCGGGCCCGGGCTGCTGTGACGAACCTGACGCTGCGGATCGTCGGCTCGGCCCTCCTGCGCCGCGGCACCGCGCATCGCTACGGCGACGACCCGCGCAACCTCGCGGAGCTGCACCGCCCGGCCGGCGCCGGCCCGTTCCCGGTCGCCGTCGTCCTGCACGGCGGCTACTGGCAGGCGCCGTGGACGAAGCTCATCATGCGCCCGCTGTGCCTCGACCTCGTCCGCCGCGGCTGGGTGGCGTGGAACGTCGAGTACCGCCGCCTCGGGCGCGACGGCGGCGGCTGGCCGATGACCTTCGACGACGTCGCCCGCGCGATCGACCATCTCGCCGTGCTCGGCGACCCCGGGCTCGACCTCGCGCGCGTGACGCTCATCGGCCATTCGGCCGGCGGCCAGCTCGCGCTGTGGGCCGGCGGGCGGCGCGAGCTGCCCGCCGGCGCCCCGGGCGCCGCCCCGCGCGTCTGCGGGCGGCGCGTGCTCGCGCTCGCCGCCGTCAGCGACCTCGCCGCCGCCGGCCGGCCCGCCCGCGCCCTGCTCGGCGGCGGCATCGAGGACGTCCCCGAGCGCTACCGGCAGGCCGACCCGATGCGCCGCCTGCCGCTCGCCATCCCCGTCGCGCTCGTGCACGCCCGCGACGACACGACGGTCTCGGTCCAGCGCTCGCGCGACTACGCGGCGGCCGCGCAGGCCGCCGGGGCCGACGTCACGCTCGTCGAGACGCCGGGCGGCCACCGCGACCCGATCGACCCCGTCAGCGAGGCCTGGCGCGCGGCCGCGGCGTGGCTGGACCTCAGCGGTTGAGCTGCGCGCGCAGCGCGAGCACGCGCAGGGCGCCGTCGCGCAGGGCCGCGCCGAGGCGGCGGTTGCGCGCGGCGTCCATCAGCCCCGCGGCCGCCTGCGTCCCGGCCCGGTAGCCGCGCACGAAGAGCGGCAGGTCCACGCCCGCGCGCACCGCGAGCACGGCGCGCCGCCCGAGCGAGCCGTAGCGCTTGACGGCCGGCGTCGCGAGGTCGTCGCTCATCGTCACGCCGGCGAAGCCCAGGCGCCCGCGCAGCTCCCCGACCCAGCGCGCCGAGAACGCGGCCGGGCGCTCGTCGAGCGCCGGATATGACGCGGTCGACAGCATGACCGCTGCGATCCCGCCGTCGACCAGACGGGCGAACGGGCGGGCGTCGGCGGAGCGCAGCGTGCCGAGTGCGGTCTCGATCCGTGCGGGGGCGGCGTCGGTGTTGACCGTCGCGGCGCCGAAGCCGGGGTAGTGCTTCGCCGTCGCCTGCACCCCCCCGCGCCGCAGCCCGGCGGCGAACGCCGCGGCGAGGTCCGCGACGTCGCCGGGGTCGCGCCCGTAGATGCGCCGCTCGCGCTCCAGCGCGGCGCCCGGGCGCGCGACGTCGGCGACCGGCGCGAGGTCGAGGTTGACGCCCGCAGCGCGCAGCGTGCGGGCGGCGGCGCGCCCGTCCGCCGACGCCCGCGCGACGGTGCCGGCCTCGGCCGCCGCGCGCTGGGGCGAACCGGGGATCCGGCGCACCGGACCGCCCTCCTGGTCGACCGCGACGATGAGCGGGGCGCGCAGACGCGCCGGGCGCTTGATCGCCTGCAGGCTGCGCGTGACCGCGCGCACCTGCCCGGCCGAGCGGACGTTGCGGGCGAAGAGAACGACGCCGGCAGCCTCCCCGCGCGCGATCCTCCGGCGCAGGTCGGCGGGCGGGCGCAGGCCGTCGTAGGCGAACAGCATGTGCTGGCCGACGGCCTGGCGCAGCGTGAGCTGTACGGGGGTCGGCAGGGGCGCCTGCGCGGCCTGCCCACCGCAGGCGCAGAGGGACACCATCGCGCCGAGGAGCGAGCCGAGCACCGGACAGGTCCTACACGACCGGGCCGTGGCGTGCGCTGCGCTCACGGCGGCACGATCGCGGCCGCGACCGCCGCCGGCGCCTCCAGCGGGAGCGCGTGGCCGGCGCCCGGCACGATCGTCAGGCGCCCGCGCGGCAGCGCGTCCGCGAGCCGCCGCCCGAGCGCGACGAACTTCGCGTCGCTCTCCCCCGCGAGCACGTCGACGTCCATCTCGAGCTCGGCCAGCCGGTCCCACAGCGGCGCCATCGCGCCGGTGCCGATGCCGCGCAGCGCGGCCGCGAGATGCCGCGGGTCGTTGCCGAGCCGGTCGGCGCGCGCCGCGGCGGCGACCGCGGGCGCCTGCCCGGCGAACAGCGGCTGGGCACCCCAGCGGTCGGCGACCTCCGACATCAGCCGCCCGCCGGCGTCCATCCACGCCGCGAGCTCCTCGTCGGCGGCGCGGCGCGCGGCACGCTCGGCCGGGTCCTCGATGCCCGCCGTCGCGGACACGAGGACGACGCGCGCGACGCGCTGCGGGTGCGCGAGCGCGACGTGCAGCGCGAGCCGGCCACCCATCGAGTAGCCCGCGAGCGCGAAGCGGCCGGCAGCGAGCCCGGCGACGTCGGCGACGCAGGAGGCGAAGTCGATCGGCCGCCGGCTCGCCGCTGCGCCGTGGCCGCGGAGGTCGGGCGCCAGCGGGCGGTAGCGTTCGCCCGCGAGGTGGCGCGCCACCTCGTCCCAGCCGCGCCCCGTCTGCGTGAAGCCGTGCAGCAGGAGGAGCGGCTCGGGCACGCCTCCATCATGCCCGCCGCCCCCGACACCCATCTGCTCCTGCGCGCGTTCGTCGACGAGCTCGTGCGCTGCGGCGTCCGCGAGGCATGCACCTCGCCGGGCTCACGCTCGTCGCCGATCGTGCTGGCGCTCGCGCGCGAGCCGCGGCTGCGCTGCTGCTCGCACATCGACGAGCGCTGCGCGGGCTTCTTCGCCGTCGGGGCCGCGAAGGCCGCGGGCCGCCCCGTCGCCGTCACCTGCACGTCGGGCAGCGCCGCGGCGAACCTCGCGCCGGCCGTCATCGAGGCCTTCCACGCGCGCGTCCCGCTCGTCGTCCTCACCGCGGACCGCCCGCCCGAGCTGCGCGAGAACGGCGCCGGGCAGACGATCGACCAGCTGCGCCTGTACGGCAGCGCCGCGAAATGGTTCTTCGAGGTCGGCACGCACGCGGCGACGCCCGAGCGCCTGCGCTGGATGCGGATGCTCGCCTGCCGTGCCGTCTGGACCGCGCTGGAGGGCCGCCCCGGCCCGGTCCACCTGAACTTCGCGCTGCGCGAGCCGCTGATCCCGCCTGCGGAGCTCGGGCCCGACCCGTGCCCCGGCCGCGCGAACGGGCGCCCGTGGCTGCTGCGCAGCACCCCCGGCGAGGACGCCGCCGCGGCGGGCCGCGCGCTGGCGGTCGTCGCCCGCGACGCGCACCGGCCGGTCGTCGTCGCCGGCCGCGCCGAGCCGGGCCTGGAAGCGATCGCGCCCGCCTGCGAGCGCCTCGGCTGGCCGCTGCTCGCCGACCCGCTCAGCGGCGCCCGGCGCGGGGACGCGGCGATCGCGCACTACGACCAGATCCTGCGTCACGCCGGCTTCACCGGCGCGCGCCGCCCGGACCTCGTCCTGCGCTGCGGCGACCTCCCGACCTCCAAGCCGCTGCGTGCCTGGCTCGACGGGCTCGCCGGTGACGTCCCGCAGCTGCATCTCGACCCGCAGGCCTCCTGGCAGGACCCGGGCGCGAGCCTCCACGCCGTGCTGTCCTGCGGCGCGGCGGCGACGCTCACCGCCACCGCGGCAAACGCCCCGTCCGCCGATCCCGCCTGGCTGCAGGCCTGGCGCGAGGCCGACGCGCTCGCCGCCGCGGCGATCGACGCGACGCTCGGCGACGACCTCAGCGAGCCGCGGGTCGCGCGCGAGCTCGGCGCCCTGCTGCCCGCGGACGCGACGCTGTTCGTCGCATCGTCGATGCCGGTCCGCGACGTCGAGGCTTTCACCGGCGTGCACGCCGACGCCCCCCGCGTCCTGTGCAACCGCGGCGCGAACGGGATCGACGGGACGGTCTCCAGCGCGTTCGGCGCAGCCGCGGTCTCCCCCGGCCCCGTCGTGCTGCTGATCGGCGACGTCGCGCTCGCCCACGACGTCGGCGGCCTGCTCGCCGCCCGGCGCCTGGCGCTCGGGCTGACGATCGTCCTCGTCCACAACGATGGCGGCGGCATCTTCGAGTTCCTCCCCCTCGCCGCCGAGCGCGACGTCTTCGAGCAGCACATCGCGACGCCCCACGGCCTGGACTTCGCGCACGCGGCCGCGCTGTACGACTGCGACTTCGCGCGCGCGGGCGATCTCGCCCAGCTTCGCGAGCAGCTCGCCGCCGCGCTCGCATCGCCGCGGACGTCGATCGTCGAGGTCCGCACCGAGCGGGCGGCGAACCTCGCGCTGCACCGCGAGGTCGCGGCCGCGGTCGCGACCCGGCTCTCCGGCACGCAATGACCGAGCGCCATCGCCTCGCGTTCGCCGACTGGCTCGCCTGCGCGGCCCGCGGGGCGCGCGAGCCGGCGGCGGTCGCCGCGCGCGCGGCCGGCGACGGGCTGCTCGAGCGCGTCGCGGCGGCCGGTGCCGCGGGGCACGTCCTGGACTTCGACGACACGTACGCCCCCGGCCTCGCGCACCTCAGCGCGGCGACGGCGCCCGCGGCCCTCATCCTCGCCGCCGAGCTCGGCGCCGACACCGGCACGGCGCTCGCGGCGCACGCCGCCGGCTTCGAGGCGATGGGCGCGCTCGCGCGGGCGTGCCATCCGGCGCTCTACGACGGCGGCTGGCATCCGACGGCCGTCTGCGGGAGCGCGGGCGCCGCCGTCGCGGCGGCACGGCTGCTGGCCCTCGGCGACGCCGCGCGGCGGCGGGCGATCGCGCTCGCGCTGCTGCGCGCGGGCGGGCTGCGGGCGGCGTTCGGGTCCGACGGCAAGGCCCTGCAGGTCGGGCTGGCGGCCGCCGCCGGCGTCCAGGCCGCGCGCCTGGCGGCGGCCGGCGCCGTGGTCGACGCCGACGCCGTGGCCGGGGCCGGGGCCGGCTTCGCCGAGGCGTTCGGCGTGCCGACCGGCGCGGCGACGCTCGACGCGATGCTCGACGCCGCCACGGATGGGCGCGCGGTCGCCGAGAACTGGATCAAGGCCTACCCCTGCTGCCTGCAGACCCACGGGGCGATCGACGCGGCGCTCGAACTCGGCGCGCCGCCGCCCGCGGAGGCGCAGATCACCGTCGTGGTGCACCCCGTCTCGCGGCGCGCCGCCGCACGCGACGAGGTCGCCGACGGGTTGCAGGCGAAGTTCTCGATCCCCTACGTGACGGCCTACGCGCTGCTGCGCGGCGCGCCCGGCCTGGAGGCCTTCGCGCAACTCGACGCCGGTGTCGCGGCGCTCGCGCGGCGGGTGCGCGTGCGGACCGACCCGGCGCTCGGCGAGTCCGAGGCGATCCTCGAGCTCGACGGGCGTACCGCGACGCACATCATCGCGCCACGCGGATCACCCGGCAATCCGCTCGACGCGACGGCAGTCACGGCGAAGCGCCGCTCGCTGGCGGGCGGAGCGCTCGACGGCGCCCTGGACGACCTCGCGCGTCCTGCAGCGCGAGTGGCCGGCGCGGCGGGCCTGTGGCCCGCGCGCGCCGGACGGCGCGGCTAGCGGATCAGGCCAGGCCCTGCCGCTTCATCAGCGCCTGGGTCTGCCCGGAGGAGATGAGGCCGATGGCCAGCAGCAGCACGCCGTTGACGAGGTGGTTGAAGTTCTCGGCGTCGCCGTAGCCGTGCATCGAGAGGATCGTCAGATTGTCCGTCGCGGAGACGCCGATGACGAACGCAACGACGTAGAAGAGCCCGACGCCCATGGCCGCGCCCTCGCCGACGGCCTTGTTCCTGTTGGAGGCCATGAAGATCAGGAACGCCCCGATCCCGAGGTGGACGAGGTTGTGGAACGGGTTGATCGCGAACCCGAGCAGCGAATCATTGGTGTTCTCGACGAAGCTGCTGAACCCCGTGACGAAGAACCCGACCACACCGATGAGCACATAGAACGCGCCGATGATCGGCACGATCGACTGCACAAGGCTCTTGTTTCCTGACGACATGTACTTAGCCCCTCCCACTCGTGACTTGGACCCAGGCGCCAAAGGCGCGCAGTGCTCCCGCCGACACATTCGATCTCCCCCGAGACCGATCCACTGGGCGTAAGCATAGGTGAGGTGCAGGCGGCATGCCACCCGGCCCGAGGCGCCGCCGCGCCAACCCGTGGCTCAGCCCGCGAGGACCGGGAGCAGCGCGCCGAGCTTGACGTCGGTCTCGGCGAGCTCCGCGGCGGGATCGGAGTCGCGCACGACGCCGACGCCGGCATAACAACGGGCAACAGCGCCGCTCAGCAACGCGCAGCGCAGTGCGACGCAGAACTCGCCGTCCTCGTTGGTGTCCGTCCAGCCGACGGGGCCCGCGTACCACCCGCGGTCGAGGCCCTCCAGCGCCGGGATGAGCGGCTCGGCGACGGCGAACGGCTCGCCGCCGACGGCCGGCGTCGGGTGCAGCAGCCCGGCGAGGCGAACAGCGCCGACCGGCCGGCGCAGCTGTGCGCGGATCGGGCTCGCGAGGTGCTGGATGTTCGCCATCCGCACGATCACGGGCTCCTCGGCGGTCGCGACCCAGACGCTGTGCGGGCGCAGCGCGCGTTCGATGCGCCGCGCGACGATCGCCTGCTCGGCGCGGTCCTTGTCCGAGCGCATCAACTGCTCGCCGAGATGGTCGTCGACGGAGGGGTCGGCGCTGCGCCGCGTCGAGCCGGCGAGCGCGAGCGTGCTCGCGCGCATGCCCTCGCGGCGGATGAGCAGCTCGGGGCTCGCGGCGACGAAGGCGTCCTCGCCGCGCCCGACGCAGAAGCAGAAGCACGACGGGAACCCCTCGCGGAGGACGCCGAAGACCGCCGCGGCGTCGTGGGCCGCGGGCGCGTGGACCTGCACCTCGCGCGCGAGGACGATCTTCTCCAGCGCACCGGCCCGGATCCGCTCGACCGCGCGCGCGACCGCGGCCTCGTAGTGCTCGGGCGGCGTGCTCGCCGCGACGGTGTAGCGGCCGACCGGGTCGGGGTCCAGGAGCGCCAGCGGCACGCGGCGCAGCTCGCCGAGGCGGCGCTCGACCCGCGCGAGCAGCCCGTCGGCCGTGTCGTCGGGCAGCGCGAGCGCCGCGAGCGTCAGCGTCACCTCGTCGCCGCAGCGCGCGAGCGACACCTCCGGGACGAGCAGCGACGCCGCCGCGAACGCCGACCAGTGCGGGCTCGCGCCGCCGTCGGGAGCGAAGGCGAAGCCGCCGCCGGCGATGAGCCCGCCGCCGCGGCCGTCGGCGGCGTCGCAGATCGCCTCGGACGCGAGCGCGCGCCAGCGCGCCGCGACGTCGTCGAAGCGGCTCGGGCCGTGCCCCTCGAGCGCGACGACGCAGCCGAGCGCCGCGATCGCCGAGCGGTCGCGGTCGGGCTGCTCGAGGCAGAACCACGGCTCGCCCGGCCGCCGCGACGCGCACACCACCGCCGCGGGGTCGACGGCGCGGTCGACGGCGACCGTCAGCGCGGCCAGCACGCCGGTCCCGACGCGGCGCCGGGCCCGGCGCAGCGCCTGCTCCAGGCGCTTGCGCAGACGCCGGCGCTCGGCGTCCGTCAGCGTGAACGCCGCCGCGCCTCCAGCGGCGGTACGCGGCGCCTCGTGCCCCTGCCCGGCGTCGGCGCCGGGCGGTGGACTCGAGGCACCGCCCCCGATCACGTCTCGCCGCGCCCGCGACTGATGGCGATCTCGCCCGTGCGCATCATCTCGATGAGGCCGAAGGGCCGCACCATGCGCTCGAACGCCTCGATCTTCTCCGTCGTGCCGGTGATCTCGACGATCACCGAGCGGCGCGTCACATCGACGACCTTCCCGCGGAAGATCTCCGAGATCTGCATGACCTCCGCGCGCTGGGGCCCCTCGACGGCGACCTTGAACAGCGCGAGCTCGCGCGCGACCGTGTCGGCCGGCTCGAGGTCGCGGATCTTCAGGACGTTGATGAGCTTGTGCAGCTGCTTGGTGACCTGGTCGACGGAGTGCATCGCGCCGTCGAACGTCAGCGTGATGCGCGAGAACTGCTCGTCCTCCGTCGGCCCGACCGTCAGCGTGTCGATGTTGAAGCCGCGCCGCGCGAACAGCCCGGCGATCCGTGTCAGGACACCCGCCTTGTTCTCGACGAGGATCGACAGGATGTGCTTGCGGCCGCTGTGCAGGTTGCCGGCGGCCTCGAGATCCTCGAGGCTCAGCAGGTCCTTCGTTCCGGGCTCACCCATGAGAGTCACCTCCGCGAGGCGTCCGGCCCCGCGTCCTGATTGCGACGGCCGGCGTCCGGCCGTCCGAGACCTTCGCGCTGCGCGCTCATCCCACCATCTCGCGGGCGGCCTGGCCGGGCGCGATCATCGGGTACGTGTTCTCCTCGCGCGTGACGCGGACGTCGCAGACGACGGGCCCGGGGATCGCGATCGCGGCCTTCATGTCGTCGATGAGCGTCGCCTTGTCCGTGAGGCGCATCCCGGTCGCGCCGTAGGCCTCGGCGAGCTTCACGAAGTCCGGGAAGGAGCCCATGTCGACATGCGAGTAGCGCTTGTCCCAGAACAGCTCCTGCCACTGGCGGACCATGCCCAGGTAGCCGTTGTTCATGATGAACACCTTCACCGGGATCTTGTCCTGCGCGCAGGTCGCGAGCTCCTGGATGTTCATCTGGATCGAGCCGTCGCCGGCGATGCAGACGACGGTCTGATCGGGGCAGCCGACGGCCGCCCCGAGCGCGGCCGGCAGGCCGAAGCCCATCGTCCCGAGGCCGCCGGAGTTGATCCACCGGCGCGGCTGCGCGAAGTGGTAGTACTGCGCCGCCCACATCTGGTGCTGGCCGACGTCGGAGGTCACGATCGCGTCGCCGCCCGTGGCCGCGTAGAGCGCCTGCATCATGAACTGCGGCTTGATCTCGCCGTCGGTCGAGTCGTCGTAGCGCAGCGGGTGCTTCTCCTGCCACGCGCGGATCTTCTGCCACCACTCGTCCGTGCGCGACCGGTCGACGTCGAGCGCGCGGTACTCCTTCGTCAGCTTCTGCAGGACGTTCCTCGCATCGCCGACGATCGGGATGTGGGCCGGGATCGTCTTGGAGATCTCGGCCGGGTCGACGTCGATGTGGATGAACTTCGCGTGCGGGGCGAACTCCGAGAGCTTGCCGGTGATGCGGTCGTCGAAGCGCGCGCCGACGCAGCAGATGAGGTCCGCCTCGTCCATCGCGTAGTTCGCCGTCCGCGTGCCGTGCATCCCGAGCATGCCGAGCCATTGCGGGTGCGGGGCGGGGAAGCCGCCGAGCCCCATGAGCGTGCACGTGACCGGGAAGTTGTCCGAGGTCGCGAACTCGAACAGCTCCTTGGACGCGTTGGCGTTCACGACGCCGCCGCCGGCGTAGATCACCGGGCGGCGCGCGGAGGCCATCGCCTTCGCGGCCTGGCGGATCTGCTTCGTGTTGCCCTCGATCGTCGGCTGATAGCCGGGCAGGTGCAGGTCGGTGACCGGCTCGTAGCCGATCTCCGCACGGCTGACGTCGACGGGGATGTCGACGACGACCGGCCCCGGGCGCCCGCTGCGCGCGATGTGGAAGGCCTCGTGGATCGCGCGCGGGATCTCGTGCGGCGAGCGGATCTGGAAGGAGTGCTTGACGACCGGCATCGTGATGCCGAGCGTGTCGGTCTCCTGGAAGCCGTCGGTCCCGATGAGATCGGTGCGCACCTGGCCGGTGATGAACACCGTCGGCACGGAGTCCATCATCGCGTCGACGATCGGCGTCACGACGTTCGTCGCGCCGGGGCCCGAGGTCGCGAACGCGACGCCGACCCTGCCGGTCGCCTTCGCGTAGCCCTCGGCGGCGTGGCCGCCGCCGGCCTCGTGGCGCACGAGCACGTGGCGAATCCCCGCGTCGACGAAGGCATCGTAGGTCGGGAGGTTCGCTCCGCCGGGAAGGCCGAATACGACCTCGACACCCTCCGCCTTCAGGCACTCCATGATGGCATCGACCGCACGCATGTCACGACCTCCTCTCCGCAGATGAACGTGCCGGCCCCCGTGGCCGGCTGAACGGGCCAGTCTAGCGGGCGGAAACCGCCGCCGATTCGGGCGCGATCGGCCCCTCCGGGAACTCCAGCTCGGCGCCGCAGCGCACGCACAGCGCGTCATAGAGCTTGCAGACGCGGCCGCAGTCCGGGCACTGCCGGAGCAGCTCGTCGTGCTCGGAGCGGTAGAGCACCGCGGTCAGCAGCCCGATGAACGGGACGACCCCGGAGACGAGGAACCAGATCCAGAACGAGCTGCCCTTGAGCCTGCCGACGATGCCGCCGGCGAACGCGAAGCCCAGCGCGATGGCGACGTATGCGCCTCCGGCCATGCCGATCGCCGCCGCGTCAGAGGACGCGGATCGCCCAGATGACGCCGACGATCGCGACGACGATCAAGAGGACGGTCCCGACCGCTGCCAGGAACCCCAGGACGACCTTGAACAGCAGGAACGCCGCGACGATCAGGACCAGCAGTGCGACGGCCCGCTTGCCGAGGGAGGAACTATTCGAAGGAGAGGAGGTGGACATCCTTCAATCGTACTCCCCGGCAAGGGGCGCGGCGCGGTTGACGGGCGTCAGTCGTAGCTCCTGCGCAGATGCGCGAAGCGGTCCAGCGTCGGGTCCGAACGGGGATGCATCGGCATCCGGGCCAGCCGGTAGTGGCGGACCCGCGGTGCCTCTGCCGACGCTGCTGTCGGTCCGGCAATGGGAATGAGGACGCGGCGGGTGAGGTCGGAGCTTGCGGGCATGCGATGCATCTTCCTGCAGCTCGGCGCCGCAGCCATTGGACCGGGGTCGGAGAATCAGCTCGGGGCGCTGGCCCCGCTGTCCAGCGCGGCCGCCCGCGCCAGCGCCGGGCGCATCGTCGCGGCGAGCCGCCGGCGCAGCCGCCAGCGCGCGCCGCAGAACGACAGGTTCGCGACCGTCGCGAAGCCCTGCTCGTCGGCGCGCAGCGCGAGCAGCAGGTGGGCGATGCGATCGCCCGACGGCAGCTCGCGCGAACCGGTCGCCGCCTTCACCGCATCGCCGTCGACGCGGACGCAGTAGCAGTACGCGCGCCGCCGGCGGCCGTGCAGGAGGACCGCCCCGCCCTCGCCGACGAGCCACGTCCCGAGACGCCCGGGCTCGAGCACGAGCCCGGTCTGGGCGTGCAGGTCGCGCGCATCGTGACCGACGAGGTCGCCGAGCAGGCCGAGCGCGCGGCGCTCGGGGTCCGCCGCCGCCCGCGCGCGCGGGCGCAGGACGTTGGCGCCGCGCTGGGCGTAGAGCTCCGGGATGACCCACGCGTGCGCGACGAGAACCAGCGCGACCGGCAGCGCGACCGGGTTGAGCGCCATGAGCAGCACGGCCGCGCCCGTGAACGGCACGATGTGGGCCGCGGTCGTCAGGCCCCAGAGCAGGGCGCTGCGGCGCAGGCGCGCGTCGTCGACGCGCGGGCGCCAGTGGACGCGCGCCGTCTCGGGAAGGACCTCGCCGGGCGGGGCGGCCTCGACGGCCATCGGCGGACCCGCCGGTCCGGTCAGCCGCCGGAGATCGGCAGCCGCAGGATGACGAGCGGCGCGTCGACCGGCAGCTCGCGGACCTGCTCGGCGTGGCCCGGGCCGGTGCTGACCATCGCAAGGTACCCGCGGTCGAGCTCGGCGCGGAACGCGGCGACTGCGGCGTCGACGGATTCGGGGTCCGACGGCGTCCATTGCGCGATCGTCGAGTGACCGGTCTGATCCATGCGGATGAGCTTGGACATGCGCGTGTCTCCTTCGCGGGGCTTTCCTATCGCCCCCATGGTACGCCCGCGGCGGGCGCGGTCAGAACCGCAGCGGTGCGGGAGCGACACCGCCCCGGCGAAAAGGATCGCGCCCGCGCGCGCGGCCCGGCGGGTCGCTCACACCCCGAGCCGCTCCCGGACGATGCGCGTGACCTCGGCGCCGTCGGCGCGGCCCTTCGTCTCGCGCATGACGTGGCCGATGATCGCCCCGATCGCCTTCATGTTGCCGTCCTTGATCCTGGCGGCAACGTCGGCGTTGGCGGCGAGCGCGGCCTCGACGATCGGGGCCAGCGCGTCGTCGCCGCCGCCCATCGCACCGAGGCCCTCGGCCTCGACGATCCGCGCCGGGTCGCCGCCCTCCTGCACCAGCCGGTCGAGGACGACCTTCGCGTTGCCGACGGTCACGGCCTTGGCGGCGACGAGCGCGACGAGCTGCGCCAGCGCGGCTGGCTCGACCTTCGACATCGCCGGGTCGTCCTCCCCGACGCGCGCGACGAGCTCGTTGCAGACCCAGTTGGCGAGCGGCTGGGCGTCGGCTCCGTCGGCGGCGAGCGCGGCCTCGAAGTAGTCGCCGAGCTCCGTGCGCCATGCGAGCTGGCGCGCGTTCGCGGCGCTGACGCCGAGCGTCTGCAGGCGCATCTCGCGGGCCGCCGGCAGCTCCGGCATGGCGTCGCGCGCCGCCGCGAGCATGTCCTCGGAGGTCGCGACCGGGACGAGGTCGGGCTCCGGGAAGTAGCGGTAGTCGTGCGCCTCCTCCTTGGAGCGCAGCGACGTGATCCGCTCCGTCGCGGGGTCGAAGTGCAGCGTCTCCTGCACGACCTGCTCGCCGGCGCGCAGCAGCGCCTCCTGGCGGGCGATCTCGGCGTTCACGCCGCGCTCGAGGTAGCGGAAGGAGTTCATGTTCTTCAGCTCGGTCTTCGTCCCGAGCGCGACCTGGCCGACGGGCCGGATGGAGATGTTGGCGTCGCAGCGCAGCGAGCCCTCCTCCATGTTCACGTCGCTGACGCCGAGGCTGCGCAGCGTCGTGCGCAGGAGCGTGAGCCACTCGCGCGCCTGCGCGGCGCTGCGCACGTCGGGCTCGGTGACGATCTCGGCCAGCGGCGTGCCGCCGCGGTTGAAGTCCACGACCGACGAGTCCGAGCCGTGGATGCGCCCGCTGGAGCCCGCGTGGATGAGCTTCGCCGCGTCCTCCTCGAGGTGCACGCGGTGGATGCGCACGTCGCCGAGACGCCCGCCCTTGCACAGCGGTTCGTCGTACTGGCTGATCTGGTAGCCCTTGGGCAGGTCGGGATAGAAGTAGTTCTTGCGGTGAAAGATCGAGCGCGGCGCGAGGTCGCAGCCGAGCGCGAGGCCGATCATCAGGCCGAAGTGGATCGCGCGGGCGTTCGCCCGCGGCAGCGTGCCGGGCAGGCCGAGGCAGACCGGGCAGGTGCGGGTGTTCGGCGGCTCGCCGAAGGACAGCTCGCAGCCGCAGAACATCTTCGTCCGCGTCGAGAGCTGGACGTGGATCTCGAGGCCGATGACGGGCTCGTACTCGATCTCGCTCATGCCGCGCTCCTGGCACCGGTGGCATCGAAGCCGATCGCCTGCTCGAGCGCGAAGGCCGCGTCGAGGATGCGGCTCTCGCTGAACGCCGGCCCCGCCATCTGAAAGCCCGTCGGCAGCCCGTCGCTGAGCCCGTTGGGGATCGAGATCGCCGGGATGCCGGCGAGCGACATGGGCACGGTGCAGAAGTCGTTGAGATACATCGAGAGCGGGTCGGCGGTCTTGGAGCCGAGCTCGAAGGCGACCGACGGCGAGGTCGGCGTCACGACGAAGTCGAAGCGCTCGAAGGCGGCGCGGAAGTCCTCGGAGATCTTCGTGCGCACGCGCTGGGCGCGGCCGTAGTAGGCATCGTAGTAGCCGCTGGAGAGCGAGTACGTGCCGAGCATGATGCGGCGCTTGACCTCGGCGCCGAAGCCCTGGCTGCGGGTCTTCGTGTACATCCCGACGAGGCCGCCGTCCTCGACGCGCAGGCCGTAGCGCACGCCGTCGAAGCGCGCGAGGTTCGAGGACGCCTCGGCGGGCGCGATGACGTAGTACGCGCTGAGGGCGTGCGGCGCGTGCGGCAGCCGGCAGGTCTCGACGGTCGCGCCGAGCTCCTCGGCGAGCCTGAGCGTCGCGCCGAAGGCGGCGAGCACGCCCGGCTCGACGCCCGAGCCCGCGCCGACGAGCTCCTCCGGGACGCCGAGGCGGATGCCGTCCAGGCGCTCGGCGGTCGGCGTCGCCACCGCCTCGGGGAAGCCGACCGACGTCGCGTCGCGCGCGTCGCTGCCGACCATGTGGCGCAGCAGCAGCGCCGCGTCGCTGACATCCCGGGTGAGCGGCCCGGCCTGGTCCAGCGACGAGGCGAAGGCGATCATCCCGTAGCGGCTGACGGTCCCGTAGGTCGGCTTGAGGCCGACGATCCCGCAGAGCGCGGCGGGCTGGCGGATCGAGCCGCCGGTGTCGGTGCCCAGCGCCCAGGGCGCCGAGCCGGAGGCGACCGCGGCGGCGCTGCCGCCGCTCGAGCCGCCGGGCACGCGCGTGCGGTCCCAGGGGTTGAGCACCGGCCCGAAGGCGGAGTTCTCGTTCGACGAACCCATGGCGAACTCGTCCTGGTTGGTCTTGCCGAGCAGCGGCGCGCCGGCGGCGGCCAGCCGCGCGACGACCGACGCCGTGTACGGCGGGAGGTAGCCCTCGAGGATCTTCGAGGCGGCCTGGCTCGGGACGCCCTCGGTGCAGAAGAGGTCCTTGACGGCGAGCGGGACGCCGGCGAGCGGCGCGCCCGCGGGCGGGCTCTGCGCGGGCGCCTGCTCGGCGACCCAGAGGTAGGAGTTCAGGTCGTCGGCGAAGGCGGCGGCGCGGTAGGCCTCGAACAGCTCGCTGGGCGCGACGGCGCCGCGCTCGATCTCGGCGACGGCCTGCACGGCGGTCAGCCGCGTGAGGTCGGCGGCGCTCATCCGCCCGCCTGCGGGCTGGGAACGAGGAAGCCGCCGTCGGCGACCGCGGGCGCGCTCGCGAGCGCGACCTCGACCGGCAGCGACGGCTCGGGCTCGTCCGGGCGCAGGGCGCTCGGGACCTCGACGACGTGCGTCGTCGGCGGGACGCCCGTGAGATCGAGCTCCCCGATCTTCTCGATGTGGCCGAGGATCTTGGAGAGCTCCTCGCTCATGTGCCCGACCTCGTCCTCGCTGAGTTGCAGGCGGGCGAGGCGGGCAACGTGGAGCACCTGTTCGCGGTCGATCACGACCGCGATTCTAGGGGCGGTGGCCGTCCGGCCCGGGGGTCAGTCGCTCCACCACCCCTGGACCACCGCGCCATCGCCCTCGCGGCGCGGGCCGAAGACGAGCCATTCCAGGCCGTCGGGTCCGGCCTCGAACGCGCGCGTGACGGTCGGCGCGACGCGGATCGCGTCCATCGCCGCGATCTCCTCGATGTCGTCGTCGAGCTTCACCCTGCCGGAGCCCGAGAGGACGACGTAGACCTCCTCCGCCTCGTCGTGGTGGTGGCCGAACGCCTGGCGCTTGCCGGGCTTCAGGCGCTGGAGGCTGACGCCGGTCTGCTCGGCCGCGAGGTCCTTGGTCGCGAAGCGGGTCTCGCCCTGCTCGTCGAGGCCGTACTTCGGCGCCATGTCCTCCGTGTCGGTGAGCCTGTGGATGGTGTACGCGGGTGTGGTCATGCAGACGATCCTACGAGCGCGGGCTCGGGCGCCCGGGGTCGCGCTCGGGCGGCGCGGGCCGCGGGGCGCCGCGGACGGCCAGCACGCGCTCGGTCTGGCGCAGCGACGCGGGCGCACCGGTGCGCTCGTCGCCGAGCGCGCGCCAGGCGCCGGCGGCACAGCCGAAGACGAAGATCAGGCCGAGGTAGGCGCCCTCCCCGATCGTGTGCGCGGCGTCCGTGCCGGGCTCGTTGAGGCCGACGCGGTAGAGCAGGTACACCAGCACGAGCGCGGCGACGCCGACGGTGATCGAGGCCGCCGACCCCGCCATCGCGACCGGGCGCGCCGTCAGCGTCAGCGCGACGAGCGTCAACGCGAGCGCGGCGACGGCGACGAGCAGCACGCGCCCGATCGTCAGCGCCTCCCAGGCCGAGTGGCCGCCGAACCAGTCGAGGAACATGGCGAGGAGCAGCCCGCCCGCGCTCACAGCGGCCAGCAGCTCTCCTCCGCGCAGGCGCCGCAGGTCCATCAGCCCGCCTGCCCGCGCTCGCGCTGCATCCGGGCGGCCTGCAGCGTGTTGCGCAGCAGGAAGGCGATCGTCATCGGGCCGACGCCGCCGGGGACCGGCGTGATCGCGCCCGCGATGTCCTTGACCTCGTCGAAGTCGACGTCGCCGGCGAGGGTGGGTGGAGACGTGGTCGTCCTGTTCATGCCGACGTCGATGACCGTCGCGCCGGGCTTGACCCAGTCGGCCTTGACCATCCGCGCCTGCCCGACGGCGGCGATGAGGACGTCGGCGCGGCGGCAGACGGCGGCGAGGTCACGCGTGCGCGAGTGGCACGTCGTCACCGTCGCGTTGGCGCCGAGCAGAAGCTGCGCCATCGGCTTGCCGAAGAGGTTCGAGCGCCCGATGACGACTGCCTCGGCGCCCTCCAGCTCCGCGCCGGCGGCCTGCAGCAGCGTCATGACGCCCAGCGGCGTGCACGGCCGCAGGCCCTCGCGACCCTGCATGAGCAGCCCCGCACTGACCGCCGTCAGGCCGTCGACGTCCTTCATCGGGTCCACGAGCCCGGTGAGCTCGACGCCGTCGAGGTGTGGCGGGACGGGCAGCTGGACCAAGATGCCGCTGACCTCGGGGTCGGCGTTCAGGCGCTCGATGAGCGCGACGACCTCCGCGCGCGAGGTGTGCGTCGGCAGCGGGAAGTTGAAGCCCTGCATGCCGACCTCGCGGCAGGCCTTCTGCTTGCCGCTGACGTAGATCGCCGAGCCGGGGTCGTCGCCGACGAGGATCGTCGCGAGGCCGGGGCGCGCGCCGCCGAACTCCCGCGTGAAGGCCTCGACGTCCTTCGCGACGCCGATCCGCACGCGCCCTGCGATCTGCCTGCCGTCGATGACCTGCGCGCTCATGCCCGGGAGTTCAGCGCACTTTCGTGATCGGGGCGTACTCGGCCATGAGCTTGCGCTCGCTGCCGTCGCCCGCGAAGCGCACGACGACGATCCCGCCGGCCTCGATGCCGATGACGACACCGGCCCCGAACGCCGCGTGCGAGACGTCGTCGCCGAGCCCGAAGGACGGCACCGGGTGGCGCTCGGCGGCGCGCGTCGACGTCGCCGCCGACGCCCAATCCGAACCCCGCCCACCCCGTTGCGCGGCGCGGGCGCCGATGCCGACACCGGTCCCACCCGCCCGAATTCTCGGTTCGTCGGCACGGTCGGTGAGCTCGGAGGGGATTTCGTCGAGGAAGCGCGAGCGCAGCCCGTACTGCGTCGCGCCGAAGACCGCCCGGCGCCGCGCGCTCGTGAGGTACAGCGACGCCATCGCCCGCGTGATCCCGACGTAGGCGAGCCGGCGCTCCTCCTCCAGGCCGCCCTCGTCGAGCGCCCGCGAGTGCGGGAAGACACCCTCCTCCATCCCGGCGACGAAGACGATCGGGTACTCCAGGCCCTTGGCGTTGTGGATCGTCATGAGCGTCACGAGGCCCTCGTCGTCCTTGCGCGTGTCGGCGTCGGCGACCAGCGCGACGCCCTGGAGGAAGACGTCGAGCGTGTCCTGCTCGGCCTCGGCCGTCGCGTCGAACTCGCGCGCGACCTCGACGAGCTCGGCGAGGTTCTCCTCGCGGCCCTGCGCCTCGATCGTGCGCTCGGCCTTCAGCGCGTCGACGTAGCCCGTGTCCTGCAGCAGGGACTCGAGCAGGTCGCCGACCGGCACCCCGCTGTCGGCGCGCTCGCGCAGAGCGGTCATCGTGTCCATGAAGCGCCCGAGCGCCCTGATCGCCGCGCCGCCGAGCCCGGGCACCGCCGCGGGATCGGCGGCCGCGTCCCAGATGCTCGCGCCCATCGCCTGCGCGTGGGCGCTGACGCGGCCGAGCGAGGTCTGGCCGATCCCGCGCCGCGGCGAGTTGACGACCCGCGTGAACGAGACGACGTCGAAGGGGTTGGCGAGGATCGTGAGGTACGCGATCGCGTCCTTGATCTCCGCGCGCTCGTAGAACTTCGTGCCGCCGATGACCTGGTAGCCGATGTCGCGGCGCACGAGCGTGTCCTCGATGACGCGCGACTGCGCGTTGGTCCGGTAGAAGACCGCGATCTCCGCGCGGCTCGCGCCCTCGTCGACGAGCCGCTCGATCTCGCCGACGACGAAGCGCGCCTCGGCGTGCTCGTCGTCGAGCTCGCGGATGCGGACCGGGTCGCCGTCGCCGTGGTCGGTCCACAGCGACTTGGGCTTCTGGTCGCGGTTGTGCGCGATGACGGCGTTCGCGGCACTGAGGATCGTCTGCGTCGAGCGGTAGTTCTGCTCGAGCTTGACGACGTGGGCGTCGACGTAGTCCTCCTCGAAGTCGAGGATGTTCTTGATGTCCGCCCCGCGGAACCCGTAGATCGACTGCGCGTCGTCGCCCACCACGGCCAGGTTGCGGTGCTCGGCCGTCAGGAGCTGCAGCCAGCGGTACTGGGCGGCGTTCGTGTCCTGGTACTCGTCGACGAGGACGTGGCGGAACGCCGAGCCGTAGCGGTCGCGGACCTCCTGGAACAGCTGCAGGATGTTGACGGCGTTGACGAGCAGGTCGTCGAAGTCCATGGCGTTCATGCGATGCATCTCGCGCTCGTAGAGGCGAAACGCGTCGGCGACGGTCGTCTCGAAGTACGAGCCGACGAGCTCGCCGTAGGCCTCGGCGTCGCGCAGCTTGTTCTTCGCGTCGGAGATCTGGTGCAGGACGGCGCCGGGGGTGAAGCGCTTGGAGTCGACGTTGAGCTCGTCGAGGCAGCGCTTGACGAGGCGGCGCGCATCGGCCTGGTCGTAGATCGTGAACTGGCGCGTGTAGCCGAGCTTGTCGGCGTCGGCGCGCAGCATGCGGGCGCAGGCGGCGTGGAAGGTCATGACCCACATCGCCCGCGTGCGGCGCCCGAGCAGGACCTCGACGCGCTCGCGCATCTCCTGGGCGGCCTTGTTCGTGAACGTGATCGCGAGGATCTCGCTTGCGCGCGCCTGGCCCGTGCGCTCGAGGTAGGCGATGCGATGGGTGAGGACGCGCGTCTTGCCGGTGCCGGCCCCGGCGAGGATGAGCAGCGGGCCGTCACCGTGGACGACGGCGTCGCGCTGCGGGGGGTTGAGCCCCGCGAGGAGCTCGTCCGCTCGATCGGTCGAGGGGGCCTCAGACATGGACGATTCAGCATAAGCGCGCCACCGGAGGTCGCCGTTCGCGCCTATACTCGGATCGCTTGGTGCAGAATCACGCACCTGGGACGTGCGTGATCCAGCAAGGTCAGAACCGAGACGAGGGGAACTGGGGAATGGTTCGCAGATCGTTCGGCGCGAGCGTGATCGTGCTGTGCACAGGACTGTGCGGGATCCTCGCCGCCGCAGCTCAGGCAGCGCCGAGCGCGTGCGCCGGGTCGTCGGCGGTGCCGGTCGACCGCGCCGGCCGCGTACAGGCCGCGCGCGCGGTCGTATGCCTCGTCAACCGCTCGCGCGCGGCGCACGGGCTGCGCGCCCTGCGCGTGTCCGGTCAGCTCGGCCGCGCGGCCCGCGGCCACAGCCGCGACATGGTCAGGCGCGGGTACTTCGCGCACGACTCGCCCGCGGGCGACACGCTGACGTCGCGCGTGCGACGCTCCGGCTACGCCGCCTCGCACCCGGGCTTCGACGTCGGCGAGGCGCTCGCCTGGGGCCAGGAGGCGTCGCCCGCGGCGCTCGTGGCGGCGCTCATGCGCAGCGCGGTCCACCGCCACGTCCTGCTCGCCGCCGGCGCTCGCCGGCTCGGCATCGGCCTCGCGCTCGGCGCGCCCACCGGCGGCGTGGCCGCCCCGAGCTCGACGCTCGTGCTCGACGTCGGCGCGTAGACGCGCGGACCCGTAGCCTGGCCCGCGTGGCCGGCCTCTGCGACGACGTTCGCGCGGCGTGCGCGGCGATCGCCGCCGATGCGCGCTGGGTGCGCATCGACACCGCCGCGCTGGAGCACGTCGAGCCGGGCCCGGCGCCGGAGATGGATCCCGGGCCGCACTACCTCGAGGGGTCCCCGCCGGACGTCGCGACCTTTCTGCTCGCCGTCGACGCCGTGAACTTCGGCTCGGGCTGGTTTCCCACGCTGCGCAAGCGGCCGGGCTGCTCGGGCTACCTCACCGTGACGTGGGCGATCGCCGACCGCTTCCGCGCCGACGGCGCCTGGACGGCCGCCGACCTGCGGGCGATGCGCACCGACGAGATCGCCGCGACGCTCGGCCAGCCGCGCGACCACGAGCTCATGGCGCTCTACGCGCAGGCGCTGCGCTCGCTCGGCACCTTCCTCGGCGACCGCGACGCGCTCGCCGTCGTCGTCGACGCTCGCGGCTCGGCCGAGCGCCTCGCGGCGATCCTCGCGCGCGGCATGGCGCTGTTCGCCGACCGCGGCTTCTACAAGCGCGCGCAGATCGTCCCGGCCGACCTCGCGCTCGCGGGCGTCGCGCGCTTCGGCGACCTCGACCGGCTGACGATCTTCGCCGACAACCTCGTCCCGCACGTCCTGCGCTGCGACGGCGTCCTGCGTTACGACGACGCGCTGGCGGCCCATATCGACGCCGGGCGCCTGCTCCCGGCCGGTGCGCAGGAGCGCGAGATCCGCGCTTGCGCCGTACATGCCTGCGAGCGCATCGCGGCGCGCCTCGGCGCCACGGCGCACGAGCTCGACCACTGGCTGTGGAACCGCGGCCAGGACCCCGCATACAAGGCGATCGCGCGCCACCGCACGCGGACCGTCTACTACTGACGGTCAGCCGCCGGCGGGGCTGGGTCCGTGCTGTACGGGGCGCAGCACGTGGACGTCGCCCGCCCCCTGCTGCTCCTCGCCCGACAGCGCCGCGACCTCGCGCTCGAGCTCGCCGATGCGCGCGGACATCGCGTTGATCGCGTCGGCGATCGGGTCGGGCAGGTGGATCCAGTCGCTGTCGGGGCCCTCGGGGCGCCGGCCCTCGACGCGCACCGGGTGCCCGGGGTTGCCGACGACCGTCGTGTTCGGCGGCACGTCCTGGATGACGACGGTGTTCGCGCCGACCTTCGCCCCGTGGCCGACGGTGATTGCGCCGAGGAGCTTCGCCCCGGCGCCGATCGTCACGTTGTCCTCGAGCGTCGGGTGGCGCTTGCCGGTCGCAAAGCCGGTCCCGCCGAGCGTGACGCCCTGGTAGAGCGTCACGTCGTCGCCGATCTCGGCCGTCTCGCCGATGACGACGCCGGCGCCGTGGTCGATGAAGAAGCCGTGACCGATCCGCGCGGCGGGATGGATCTCGATCCCCGTCAGCGTGCGCGACAACAGCGACAGCGAGCGCGGGACGACCGGGACGCCGACCTCGTGCAACTCGTGCGCGACGCGGTGGGTCAGCAGCGCCTGGACGCCGGGCCAGCCCGTCAGGATCTCGGCGCTGCCGGCGCCGCGCGCGGCGGGGTCGCGGGCGTGCGCGGCGGCGATGTCGCGCCGCACCTCGCCGATGAGCCGTGCCGCGGTGCCGAGACCAAGCATTTGCACAGCGTAGCGGGGGCTTTTTCCGGACTTCGGCGGTGTGCTACTGGGCCGGGGCGAAGAACGGCGTGGACACGTAGCGCTCGCCGGAGTCGGGCAGCACGACGGCGATCCGCCAGCCCTGGGACTCCGGCCGGCGGCCGAGCTCGATCGCCGCCCAGAGCGCCGCGCCGCAGGAGATGCCGACGAGCGCGCCCTCCTCGCGGGCGGCCCGGCGGGCGGTCTCGATGGCGTCCTCGTCGTCGACGGCGATGACCTCGTCGATGACCTCGCGGTTGAGCACCGGCGGGATGAAGCCGGCACCGATGCCCTGGATCTTGTGCGGTCCCGGCGAGCGACCCGACAGGACGGCGGAGCTCGCGGGCTCGACGGCCACGACGCGGCAGGCGGCGTTGCGCGCCTTGAGGACCTCCCCCACGCCGGTGATCGTCCCGCCCGTCCCGACCCCGCAGACGACCGCGTCGATCCTGCCGTCGAGCGCCTCGAGCAGCTCGGGCCCGGTCGTCCGGCGATGCGCGTCGGGGTTGGCGGGGTTGGAGAACTGGTCGGGCAGGAAGACGTCGGGGTTCGTGGCCATCGCGCGCGCCGCGTCGACGGCCTCGTTCATCCCGCCGAGCGACTCCGTGATCTCGACGCGCGCGCCATAGAGGCGCAGCAGGCCCTCGCGCTCGCGGCTCATGCCCTGCGGCAGCGTCAGGACGAGGTCGTAGCCCTTCGCGGCACAGACGAACGCGAGCGCGATGCCGGTGTTGCCCGACGTCGCCTCGACGATCGTCGTCCGCCCGGGCTCGATGAGGCCCTCGGCCTCGGCGGCCTCGATCATCGCGACGCCGATGCGGTCCTTGACGCTGCCACCGGGGTTGAAGGACTCGAGTTTGCCGAAGAGCCGGACGCCCTCGGGGGCGAGGCGCGTCAACTCGATGATCGGCGTCCGCCCGACATACGCGGCAATGCTGACCGGGATCGAAGCCATCGGCGTCAACCGTAGCCGCGAATGAGGTGGTATGCATGACGGCGCCGCTGGGTAGGTCCCTTGACATGGCCCTGACGCAGCCCGGGGCGGCGCTCGACGCCGTGTACCCGGCCCAGACGACATGCCTGGCCGAGATCCGGCGTGACGTCGTCAACGCCGCCACCGGATGTGGCGCCGACGAAACCGCGCTGCTGCAGATCGGGCTCGCCGTCAGCGAGGCCGTGACGAACGCGATTCTCCACGGCTACGGCGACCGCGAGCCCGGCGGCGACGTCCATGTCGCCGTGAGCCGGGACGAGGACTTCCTCGACGTCAGCGTCTGCGATGACGGGATCGGCATCTCCCCCGGGGCCGCCAGTCCCGGCCTCGGGCTCGGCCTGTCGCTCATGGCGCACGAGGCCGACAGCTTCGGGATCCGGACGTCCCCCGGTGCGGGGACCGAGATCCTCCTGCGCTTCCGGCTCGGGCTGCGAGGACCGGCCTCGGCACGCACGAGCGGCGGGCGGCCGGCCGGAGCTGACGGCCGCTAGCCGTTGACGACGTTCGGGCTGCGCAGGTACCAGCGGCCGCCGACCTGCACGAGGCGCAGGTGGCTCTGGGCGCCGATCTGGGCGGTGGCGTTGTTGCCCGTGACCGTGATGTCGTTGACGTGCAGGCCGTCGCGCGTCGCCGACAGGCGTTTGACGTTGTCCGCACCGGCCTGCTTGACGAGGTTGGGGACGCCCGCGGCGCAGGTCTTGCCGCCACCCGCCTGCTTGAGGATGTCCTGGCCGTCGCTCGTCAGCTGCGCGCAGGCGTCGGCGCCGTTGCTGTCGATGAACGCCTTGTAGTACCGCCGCAGCACGGAGACGATCGCGATCCGGTCGGCCGTGGGACCCGAGCCGGTCCCGTTGGAGGGGTCGCCCGTCGCGCCCGAGCCCGAGCCCGAGCCCGAGCCCGAGCCCTTTGCGGGTGTCACGCCGACGGGGTTCTTCGATGTCGTCGTGGTCTTCTTCTTCGCCGTCGCCTTCGTCGTGACGGGCTTCTTCGTCCCCGTTCCGACGCCGGACGGCTTCTTGGAGCCGGAGGTCGACTGGGCGTCCGTCTGCTTGGACGTGGTCGTCGTCTTCTTCGACGCCGACGTCGGCTTGGACGCCTTGCCGGCGGGGGTCGTCGTCACGGGCGTCGTGACCGCGGGCGTCGTCGCTGCGGCGCTCTGCGACGTCGTCTTGGACGAGTTGTCGCCGCCGCAGCCGACGAGCGCGAGGGCGAGCACGACCCCCGTCGTGGCTGTCAGCTTGCGCGGCACGGCCGGGACTATCGCATCTGCAGCCCCACCGTGTGCCGGACCTAGACCTTCTGTGAGGCGGTCCGGCGGCGGCGGTGCAGGAGCGCCGCCGCGCCGACCGCGAGCACCGCGGCGACGGCGACATAGTCGGCGTAGCGAAAGTCGCGATGGAAGGTCTCCCAGCGGCCGCCGACCGCCCAGCCGACGGCAGCGAAGCTGAAACACCACAGCAGCGAGCCGAGCAGCGTCAGCACGGTGTACGGCGCCAGTCGGCTGCCGAGGATGCCCGCGGGAATCGAGATGAACGACCGCACGACCGGCGTGATCCGCGAGAGGAACACCGCGCGGGCACCGTGGCGCTCGAACCACGCCTCGGCGCGGTGCAGCAGCTCCGGCGAGATGTGCAGCCAGCGCCCGTGCCGCTCGACGAGCGGGCGCCCCCCGCGCGCGCCGATGCCCCAGCCGACGAGCGCGCCGGCGAGGTAGCCCAGCGAGCCCGCGAGGGCCAGCACGACGTAGGTCTGCACTCCGGGAGCGAGGGTCACGCCGAGCAGCGCCACGTGCTGCCCGGAGACCGCCCCCGCCGCGAGCACCCCGGCGTAGAGCATGATGAGCTCGCCGCCGACCGGCAGCAGCGCGTCGAGCGCCATGAGGCCGAACACCGCGTAGACGCCCTGATGGGCGACCCAGTCCGTGATCTGGCTCGTGATCGCTGCCGTCGTGGTCATCCGGCGACGATACGTCGAGCGCCTGAAAGCCACCTGTACGCGCGCAGGCGCTCAGGAGTCGTACAGGGCGCCGCGGCGAGGATGCGCCGCATGTGGCGCGCGCCCACCGTTGCGCTGGCTTCGATCTGCCTGGCCGGCTGCGGCTCCTCGAGCACCCGCGACGCCGCGCTCGCGCCCGCGCCCGCTCCCGCCGCGCGCGGCGCGACCACGGCCTCCGCCCCGGCCACCACCCTCCGGCCGACCGCGCAGGTGCGCGCGCGCGTCACGGGGCGGCTGCCGGCGCCGGTGCAGCTGCCCGCCGTCGCCCCGCGCGGCAACGGGCTGCTGCTCATGGGCGGCCTGAACGCCGCCGACGGCTCGGTGGCCGACGTCGTGCGCGTGGACGATGGCGGCGCGCGGGTCGTGGGGCGCCTCCCGGTCGCCCTGCACGACGCGGCGGCGGCGACGATCGGCGGCCGCACGCTCTTCATCGGCGGCGGGAACGCCGGCGCAGGCAGCGACGAGGTGCTGCGCGTGACCCCCGGGGGCGCCGGCCGGCGCGTCGCGCGCCTGCCCGCGGGAGCCTCCGACGTCGCTGCCGCGACGATCGGCGCGACGGCGTACGTCGTCGGCGGCTACACCGGCAGCGTGCCGTTGCGCTCGATCGTCACGATCGGACCCGGCGACCGGGTCCGCGTCATCGCCGAGATGCCGCGACCGCTGCGCTACGCGGCTGTCGCGGCCGTCGGCGGCAGGATCCTCATCGCGGGCGGCACCTCGGGCGCGACGGCGCGCCGCGAGGTCCTGTCGCTGGACCCGTCGACGGGCACGGTGCGGACCATCGGCCGGCTGCCGGCGCCGACGACGCATGCCGCGGGGGCGGTGCTCAACGGGCGCTTCTACGTCGTCGGCGGACGCGGCGACGGCCTCGCGACACAGCGGGCTGCCGTGCTGGCGATCGATCCCGCGACCGGCAGGGTGACGCGCGCGGGACACCTGCCGGCGGCGCTGTCGGACCTCAGCGCGGCGTCGTTCGCCGACCGCGTCGTGGTGGTCGGCGGCCGCGACGCGGGCGGCGGCGTGCATGACGAGGTTCTGACGCTCACGGCGCGCGCGTGAGGCGTCTCGCCGCGGCGCTGCCGGCGCTCGTCCTCGTCACGGCGGCGGCGGCCGGGTGCGGCGGCGGCGCGCCCGCCGCGCCGGCGACGGCCGTGGCGCCCGTCACGACCCCCCTCGCAGCGGCGCCGGCGCGGGGCCGCATCGCGCCGCCGCTCGACCTCCATGACGTCTACGCCGCCGGGCGCCCGGGTCTGCTGAGCGCCGTCGTGCGCCGGGACCCGGCGCGCGTCTACGTCCCCAACTCGCAGTCGGACACGGTCGACGTGATCTCCCAGCGCACGGCCCGCGTCATCGCCCATTTCGCCACCGGCGGCCTGCCGCAGCACGTCACGCCGTCGTGGGACCTCAAGACGCTGTGGGTGACCAACGACACCGGCAACAGCCTGACCCCGATCGACCCCCGCACCGGCCGGCCCGGCCCGCAGATCCCGGTCACCGACCCGTACAACCTCTACTTCACGCCCGATGGCAGGCGCGCGATCGTCGTCGCCGAGCGCAACCACGACCTCGACTTCCGCACCCCGCAGACGATGCGGCTGCGCCACCGCCTCGCGGTGCCGCAGTGCGCCGGCGTCGACCACATGGACTACACCGCCGACGGCCGTCTCGCCGTCGTGTCGTGCGAGTTCGCCGGGCGGCTGATCGTCGTGGACCTGCGCAGCGAGCGCGTTCTCAAGACGATCGAGCTGCGCCCGGGAGCGATGCCGCAGGACGTCAAGCTGTCGCCCGACGGGCGGACCTTCTACGTCGCCGACATGGCGACCGGCGGCGTCTGGCTCGTCGACGCCCACAAGCTGCGCCGGCTGCGATTCGAGGCGACCGGCGCCGGGGCCCACGGCCTGTACCCGAGCCGCGACTCCAAGCGGCTGTTCGTCTCCAACCGCGGCGAGGGCTCGATCTCCGTGATCTCGTTCGCGACCCGCCGGCCGATGGCGAAATGGCACATCCCCGGCGGCGGGAGCCCGGACATGGGCGGCGTGTCCGCCAGCGGTCGCGTGCTCTGGCTCTCGGGCCGCTACAACGGCGTCGTCTACGCGATCAGCACGCGCACCGGGCGGCTGCTGCACCGCATCCGCGTCGGCCAGGGTCCGCACGGGATGGCCGTCTGGCCGCAGCCCGGCCGCTACTCCATCGGGCACACGGGGATCCTGCGCTGACGCCGCTGCAACGCATCACCCAGGGGCTCACGCCCTACGCGACCGCGCTCGTCGTCGGCGTCACCGCGGGCACGATCGCCGGCTCCGCGACGGTCGCCGCCTCCGCGTCGGGCGCCTTCGCCGGCGTGTGGGTCTGGTTCGAGCGGCGCGCGGGTTAGATCTGGTACATCGCGACGCCGGCGGCGCGGACCTCGCGCTCGACGACGTCGGCGAGCGTGCTGGCCTGCATCACAACGCGGGCCGCGGCGGCGGCCTCCCCGAAGATGCCCTCGGCGTCGCGGCCGAACGGGCCGTCGAGGAGCTCGACGATCTCGAGGACCGTGATGTCGGCGGGCGAGCGGGCGAACGTGTAGCCGCCCTTCACGCCGCGCTGCGAGCTGAGGACCCCGGCCCGGCGCAGGCTCGCGAAGAGCTGCTCGAGGAACTGCACCGGGATGTTGCGGCGGCGGGCCAGCTCGCCGATCGGGACGGGACCGTCACCGGAGCGCGCGAGCTCGGTCAGCGCGCTCAGCGCGTAGGGCGACTTCGTGGTGATCGACATCATCGCCTCTACATTGTGACCGAATGGGCCCCGTCAGCAGATACGCCCCGCCGCTGGCCGTCATGGCGCTCATCTTCGGCCTCTCGGCGACGCCCGACCTGAGCTCCGGGCTCGGGCCGCTGGACCTCTGGCTGCGGAAGGCGGCGCACGTCACGATCTACGCCGCGCTGTGGCTCGCGCTCATGCGCGCGACCGGCTGGCGCCGGCCATTTGCCGCGACGGCGATCGCGCTGCTCTACGCGGGCACCGACGAGTTTCACCAGACGTTCGTCGCCGGACGGCACGGGACGCCGGTCGACGTGGCGATCGACGGCATCGGCTGCGGCCTGGCCGCGCTGGCGTGGTGGCTGACGACGCGGCGGCGCGGACGGCCGGGGCCGCCGTGGCCGCTGCGCGCGAGCGCGCCGGCGCCGGAGGCTCCCTAGAGCCAGCCGCGCTCGGTGGCGATCAGGACGGCCTGGGCGCGGTCGACCGCGCCGAGCTTGCCGTAGATGTTGTGCAGGTGGGTGCGGACCGTCGACGTCGACAGCTGCAGCTCGGCCGCGATCTGCTTGTAGACCTTGCCCTCGGCGAGGCGCTTGAGCACCTCGACCTCGCGCCCCGACAGCGGGCAGGGGTCGATCTGGCGCGGACGGCCGGAGGTCGGGTAGGGCAGGTCGTACATGACCGCCCGCAGCTCGGTCGGCCCCAGGCCGACGGCGCGCGCGACCTTCAGCAGCGCCTGCGGGGAGACCTGGTCGCCCTGCGCGTAGTGGGCGAGCATGTCGGCGAGACGGACGAACGCGGCCTCGCCGGTCGCGTCGTCGGAGTGATGGCGCTCGATCGCCGACGCGACGGCCGGCGGCATGCCCCAGCGGCGGGCCAGGACGCCGCCGACGAGCGCGTGGTCGACGCCGAGCTCGCGGCGCTCGCGATGGATGCGCTCCTCGGGCGTGCGCGCCGCGCCGTGGACCTGCTCGGGGTAGCCGGGGTAGGCGTGCGTGAGGACGAGCTTGCCGATGTCGTGCAGCAGCGCGGTGACCATGAGGCGGTCGCGGTGCTCGTAGCCGGCCTCCTGCGCGAGCCGGTCGGCCGCGCGCTGGGTCGCGACGCCGTGCAGGCGGAAGCGCTCGGGCGCGGCGTCCCAGACGGACGAGCGCTCGAAGAAGTCGAAGGTGCGGGCGCGGCTGGCGAGCGCCTGGACGGACTCGGGTGAGAGGACCTCGACCGCCTTGACGACGGACTCGACGCGGCCCTGGCGCGGGCCGTCGAGCTGGTTGGCCAGGCGCATGACGCTGATGACGAGGGCGATGTCGGACTCGACCGTCGCGACGATGTCCGCCGGGGAGACCCGCTCGGCGCTCACGAGCCGCAGCAGGCGGTTGCGCGACTCCACGAGCGCGGGAAACGCCTCCAGTGCCTCGAACGCCGCCGTCAGACGCCGGCCATGACCCTCGTTGTGGTGCCGCTGGACGGGGGCGCTGGCGGACTCGGTCCTTCGGGGTGCTGAGGTTGTGAGCATCGGTCGCGGTCCTGCCTTCGGATCGGGTTCCTTGACACGACCCCTATCGGCAGCGCTGGACAGATGGTTGAGCGGGTCTGCGCGATTCGTTACGCGGCCAGGGCGCGGTCGATCCGGGCCAGCGATTCCTCGCGACCGAGCACGACGAGCGTCTCGAAGATCCCAGGCGAGACCGCCCGTCCGGCGAGCGCCACCCGCAGCGGCTGGAACACGGCCTTCGGCCTGACCTCGCGCGCGGCCACGACCCCTTCCAGCGCCGCCTGCACCGGCTCCAGGTCGAACGGCTCGACGCCCTCCAGCGCCTCGCGGACGTCGGCGAGCACCGCCCGCCCCTCCTCGCCGAGCCATTTCTCGCGCGCCGCGGGGTCGTCTGCCGGGCCGTCGAAGATGAAGCCCGCCAGCGGCCAGAAGTCGGCGAGCGTCTGCACCTTCTCGCGCGAGATCTCGACGGCGCCGCGCAGGCCGGCGCGGCCGGTGTACTCCTCCAGGCGCGCCGTGAGGTCGTCGACGCCGAGCTCGCGCAGGTAGCGGCCGTTGAGCCAGCGCAGCTTCTGCGCATCGAACTGCGCGGGGTTGCGCGACACGCGCTCGAGGCCGAAGCGCTCGACGAGCTCGTCCGTCGACAGGATCGTCTGGTCGTCGTCGCTGCCCCAGCCCAGGAGCGTGAGGTAGTTGCGCACCGCCTCGGGCAGGAAGCCCGCCGCGCGCAGCTCCTGGACGGACGCCGCGCCGTGGCGCTTGGAGAGCTTCTTGCCGTCGGGGCCGTGCAGCAGCGGGAGGTGCGCGTAGATCGGCTGCTGCGCCCCGAGCGCCTCGAGCACGAGCAGCTGCTTGGGCGTGTTGGAGAGGTGGTCCTCGCCGCGGACGACGTGCGTGATCCCGGCGTCGAGGTCGTCGACGGCGACCGCGAAGTTGTAGAGGACGCTGCCGTCCGCGCGAGCGATGACCGGGTCATCGAGATGCGTGTGCTGGAAGGTCGTCTCGCCGCGGATGACGTCGTGCACGACGGTCGCGCCGTCGTCGGGCACGCGCAGGCGCACGGCACCGCTGTCCTCGGCCTCGCCGCGGAAGCCGCGCTCGGCCCCGTGCTCGGATTTGAAGGCGCGGACGTCGTCGGCCGTCGCGTTGGAGCGGTAGGCATGGCCGCCGGCGAGCAGCTGCTCGAGGACCTCCTGGTGGCGATCGGTCCGCGAGATCTGGCTGATCGGGCCCTCGTCGTAGTCGAGCTCGAGCCAGCGCAGGGCGTCGAGGATCTGCTCGACGTTCTCCGGGGTCGAGCGCTCGCGGTCGGTATCTTCGATCCGCAGGACGAGCGTCCCTCCGGCGTGCCGCGCCAGCAGCCAGTTGTACAACGCCGTGCGCGCGCCGCCGATGTGCAGCGCGCCGGTCGGGGAAGGAGCGAAGCGAACTCTCATGTGCCGTCACCCTACGAGATGGTCTGCGTCGTGCTGATCGGGGCCCACGTGTCCCCCGCCGGCGGCCCGGCGAAGGCCGTGGCGCGTGGTGTCGAGCGCGGCGCCACGGCGATCCAGATCTTCAACCAGAACCCGCGCGGCTGGAAGCCGCGCGAGTACTCGGCGCAGGAGATCGCCGACTTCCGCGCGGCGATGGCGGACTCCGACGTCGACGCGCTGCTGATCCACGCCGTCTACCTCCTCAACTGCGCCTCCGACGACGCCGAGATACGGGCGAAGTCGCTGCGCGCGCTCACCGCCGCGCTGCGGGCGGGTGCGGCGCTCGGCGCGCACGCCGTCGTGCTGCATCCGGGCTCGGCGAAGACCGGCGACGTCGGCGCGGCGATCGCGCGCGCGGGCGCGGTCATCGGCGAGGCGCTCGCGGGATCCGAGGGTTGCGCGCTGCATCTCGAGAACACCGCCGGCTCGGGCGGCACGCTCGGGCGCTCGTTCCACGAGCTCGCCGCGCTGATCGACGCCGCCGGCGGCGACGAGCGCCTCGGGCTGTGCCTGGACTCCTGCCACCTGCTCGCCTCCGGCCACGACGGGCGCACCGCGGAGGGCCTGCGAGGCCGTCGTCGACGAGTGCGCCGCGGTCGTCGGGCTCGAGCGCCTCGGCTCGCTGCACCTCAACGACTCGCAGACCCCGCTCGGCTCCAACGTCGACCGCCACGCGAACATCGGCGCCGGCGAGCTCGGCGAGGAGGGCTGCGCGGTGTTCCTCTCCGAGCCGCGCTTCCAGGGCCTGCCGTGCGTCCTGGAGACCCCGGGCCCCGATCGCTCGGGCCCCACGGCCGAGGAGATCACGCTCGCGCGCGCGCTGCGCGCGCGCGCAATCGCCGCACGGGCCCGCTGAAGCCCGCGAACACCGGGACTCCGAGGGGCCGCCGGTGGCCGCCGTTTTCGCCCGTTTCCTGGACCTGACCGTCGGTACAGGATTGCTCCCGAGCGCAGCAATCGGCAGCTACGTTAGGCACGTCGTGCATCTTTGAACCGACCTATGGAGGAGAGCTGGATGCTCAGCAAGGCAACGCATCTACGGACCGCGCGGCGGGGTTCACTGGTCGCTTTGGCGGCCGCCGGCGCGCTGCTTGCGGGAGGCGCGTCCAGCGCCATGGCGTCGACGCTCGACGCCGGCGCCGGGCCCGGCGACTACGTCTTCACCGCCGTCGACGGCCAGGCCAACGACCTGGCGATCACGCAGTTGACAGCGGACAGCATCACGTTCGACGACGCGGTCGACCTGATCACCGCCTCATCGAGCCCCGATTGCGTTGCCGACATCGTGGGCACGTCCTGGACGTGCACGGCGACCCCGGGAACGACCGTCCACGTCGTCACCGCCAACCTGACCAACGGCGACAACATCGCCTCCGCCCCGGACGTCGGCGTGCCGGCCGGCTCGACGTCGACGCTCGTGATGAACGGCGGGACGGGCACCGACAACTTCACGGCCTCCAACTCCGCCGGCAGCGCGAACACGACGATGAACGGCGGCGACGGTGACGACACGCTGACCGGCGGCGGCGGCAACGACGTGATCAGCGGCGGCGCCGGCATCGACACCATCCGCGGCGGGGCCGGGAACGACATCCTCTCCGGCGGCGACGACGACGACGTGATCAACGGCGAGGCCGGCAACGACGTGATCAACGGCGACGCCGGCAACGACATCCTCACCCTCAGCGCCGGCAGCGACGACATGCACGGCGGGATCAACAACAGCTTCACCCATCGGTCCCCCCGCCACCGGCGCAGGCGATCATCCTCGTCATTCCGATCGGCCGCCGACGTCGACATCTCGCTCGACGACCTCGCCAATGACGGCGCGCCCGGTCAGGGCGCCAACGTCCACGCGACGTCGAGACCGTCGTCAGCAACGCGGGCAACGACAACCTCAAGGCCGGCACGGACGTCAACTTCCTCGCCGCCGCGGCGACGGCAATGACACGATCAACGCCCGTGACGGCGTCGCCGATCTCGTCTCCTGCGGCACCGGCAACGACACGGCGTACGTGGACGCGACCGACGTGGTGTCCAACGACGTCCCGGCCAGCGACGTGTGCGAGAGCGTCCAGTTCAACGACCCGCCCGTCCCGGTCCCGGACCCGGGGACCCCGCCCCCGCCCCCGCCGCCGCCGCCGCCGCCGCCCGCCCTGGCCCCGGCCCCGGCCCGCCGCGCCGACGGTGCCGTCGACGATCACGAAGCTCCCCGCGGCGAAGTCGCTCAGCGCGAAGCTCTCGCCGTCGCGTGACCGTTCGACGCCCTACAGGTTCACGCTCAAGGGCACGCTCGGGCTGCCGGCCGGCGTGACGAAGACCAAGGGCTGCAAGGGCTCGGTGACGATCACGGCCAAGCGCGGCAAGAAGGTCGTCGGGACCAAGAAGGTCACGCTGAAGTCCAACTGCACCTACTCCGCGACGGCGACCGTCAAGGGCAAGGGCAAGCTCAAGATCAGCGCGAAGTTCGGCGGCAACAGCGCACTGGGCGCGAAGTCGTCCAAGACGCTGAACGCCCGCGCCGGCTAGCGCGCCGACGCGACAGGCGCGACGATGCACCCGAGGGGGCGGCCGGCAGGCCGCCCCCTCGTCGTCGTCCCAGGGCGGACGGCAGCGGCACGGCGGCGCGGGCGGTTCGGGCGCCCGTCAGACGGCGAGTGCGGCGGGCCCGAGGACCTGCTCGAGCTCGGCGCGCAGCGTCGGCGTCGGCGCGACGCGGTAGCCCGGGCCGAGGCGCAGCGTGCGAGGGTCGCCCCCGCTCATCTGGACCTCGAGGACGACCTCGGACTCACCGGGGTAGTTGGCCAGGAGGTGCTTGAGATCGTCGATGACCGAAGCCGGCAGCCCGGCCGCGTCGAGGCGCACATGCAGCGGCAGCGGGCCGACCGCGCGCGTCGCGGCGAGCGCCCTGGCCTTCTCGATCTCCGCATCGGTCGGCTCGAACGGCTCCGCGGTCTGCACGACGAGGCAGGTCTTGTCGGCGTCCTTGTGATCGACGCGCCCGCGGACGACGACGACCGAGTCGACGCCGAGCGCGCCCTCGTACTCCGCCAGGGCCTTGCCGAAGACGAGGATCTCGACGGAGCCCTCGAGGTCGTCGAGCGTCGCGAACATCATGTGCTCGCCGTTGCGCGTCCGGATCTTCTTCGCGGCGGTGATGATCCCGCCCGCGGTGACCCAGTCCTTGTCCTTGCGCTGCGCGAGGTCGGCGAGCGCGCAGTCCACGCGGGCGCGCAGGGCCTCGCGCACCTGCTTGAGTGGGTGGGCGCTGATGAAGAGGCCGATCGCCTCCTTCTCGACGGCGAGCAACTCGGGCTGGTCGAACTCCTCGGTCGGGATCGGCGGGTGCGCCGGCGCTGCGAACGCGGCCGCGGCGCCGTTGGTGCCACCGCCGTCGTCGCCGAAGTCGAAGGCGTCGAAGATCGAGCCCTGGCCGATCTCGAGGTCCTGCTGGGCCTTCTGCCCCGCGCCCTGGGCCTGCTCGAGGATCATGAGCATGCCCTTGCGCGACGCGCCGGTGGACCCGAAGGCGCCGCATTTGATGAGCGCCTCGATCGCCTTCTTGTTGACCGCGCGCGCGTCGACGCGCGCGCAGAAGTCCCAGAGCGACTGAAACGGCCCGCCGTCCTCGCGCGCCGCCTTGATCGCCTCGACGGCCGCGTAGCCGACGCCCTTGACGGCATCCAGGCCGAAGCGGATGTTGCCCTCGAAGACGACGAAGTCGTGGTCGGAGACGTTGACGTCGGGCGGGAGGATCTCGATCCCCATCTGCTCGGCCTGCGTCGCGAAGAACGGCACCTTGTCCTTCGTCGACATGACCGAGCTGATGAGCGCGGCCATGTACTCGGCCGGGTGGTTGGCCTTCAGCCAGGCGGTCCGGTAGGCGATCAGCGCGTAGCACGCAGCGTGGGATTTGTTGAACGCAGTAGTCGGCGGCCTTGACGTTCGTCGCCCAGAGGTGCTCGGTGACCTGGTTGCTCGTCCCCGAGGCGCGGCAGCCGGCGACGAACTCGGGCTCGAGCTTCGCCATCGCCTCGCGGTTCTTCTTGCCGATCGCCTTGCGCAGATCGTCCGCCTTCGCGCCGCTGAACCCCGCGAGCGTCTTGGCGATCTGCATCGACTGCTCCTGGTAGAGGATCACGCCCTTCGTCGACTGCGTGATCGCGCGCAGGCGCTCGTCGGCGAACTCGACCGACTCCGGGTTGCGCTTGCCGCGCGCGTAGGCGGGGATCGAGTCCATCGCGCCCGGCCGGTACAGCGCGACGAGGGCGACGAGGTCGTCGAACTCCGTCGGGCGCACGTTGCGCAGCGCCTTCTGCATGCCCTCGGACTCGAACTGGAAGACGCCGATCGAGTCGCCGGCGCCGAGCATGTCGTACGTCGGCTCGTCGTCGAGCGGCAGCGCCGCCATGTCCGGCCGCACGCCCGCCGAGCGCTCGATGATGTCCAGCGCGTCCTCGATGACGTCGAGGTTGCGCAGGCCGAGGAAGTCCATCTTCAGCAGGCCGAGCTGCTCGACGGGCTTCATCGAGAACTGCGTGACGATGTTGAAGATCTTGTTGCCGTCGGCGTCGACCTGGTTGGAGTCGGCGAGCTGCAGCGGCACGATGTCCGTCAGCGGGCCCTCGGCGATGACGACCGCCGCCGCGTGGATCGACGAGTTGCGCACGATCCCCTCCAGGCCCTGCGCGACGTCGACGATCTGCTTGGCGATCGGGTCGGAGTCATAGGCCAGGCGCAGCGCCTCGCCCGGCTTCAGGCAGTCCTCGAACGACGGCGAGCGGCCCATGATCGGGTCCGGGATGAGCTTGGCGAGCTTGTCCCCCACGCCGTAGTCGTGCTCGAGCACGCGCGCCGCGTCGCGCGTGGCCGCGCGCGGGAACATCTTGCCGAAGGTCACGATCTGCGCGACCGACTCGCGGCCGTACTTCTCGACGACGTAGCGCATGACCTGGGCGCGCCCGCGGACGGAGAAGTCGATGTCGATGTCGGGCATCGAGACGCGCTCGGGGTTGAGGAAGCGCTCGAAGAGCAGGTCGTAGCGCAGCGGGTCGACGTCGGTGATCTGCAGGCAGTAGGCGACGATCGAGCCGGCCGCCGAGCCGCGGCCCGGGCCGACGGCGATGCCGTTGCTCTTCGCGTAGGCGATGAAGTCCCAGACGATGAGGAAGTACGCGTCGAAGCCCATCCGGTGGATGACCTCGAGCTCCATCTCCACGCGCGCGCGGGCCTCGGCGGAGGGCGGGTCGCCGTAGCGGCGGATGAGGCCCTCCTCCACGCGCGCGCGCAGGTACTCGTGCTCGGGCTCGCCGGCGGGCGTCGGGTAGCTCGGGATGAGCTGCTTGCCGAGCTCGATCTCGACGTTGCAGCGCTCGGCGATCTCGAGCGTCGAGGCGAGCGCCTCCGGCCACGGGGAGAAGGACTGCGCCATCTCCTCGTTGGACTTCAGGAAGAACTCGTTCGTGTCGAACGTCATCTTCGGCGCGCGCAGCGTCGACTTCGTCTGCACGCACAGCAGCGCCGTGTGGTGGTGGTAGTCCTCCTTGCGCAGGTAGTGCACGTCGGCGGTGCCGACGAGCGGCCGGCCGAGCTCGCGGGCGATCCGCACGATCTGCTCGTTGGCCTTGTCCTGCTCGGCGAGGCCGTTGCGCTGAACCTCGAAGTAGACGTTCTCGGCCCCGAAGACGTTGAGCAGGTCGTCGGCGTGCGCGCGCGCCTCGTCGGGGCGGTCCTGGATGAGGCGCTGACAGAAGCGGCCGGCCAGGCAGCCGGTGAGCGCGATGATCCCCTCGCCGTAGCGCTCGGCGACCTGCAGGTCGACGGTCGGCTTGCCGCGGTTGAGGCCGTCCAGGAAGCCCGCGCTGGAGAGCTTGACGAGGTTGCGGTAGCCGACGTCGCTCGCCGCGACGAGCGTCAGGTGGTTGTGCTCGTGGCGCCCACGGGCGGTGTGGTCGTCGACGAGGTAGATCTCGCAGCCGAGGATCGGCTTGATCCCGTGCTTGCGGGCCGCCTGGAAGTGCTCGACGGCGCCGTTCATGACGCCGTGGTCGGTGAGCCCGAGCGCCGGCTGGCCGAAGTCCGCCGCGCGCTTGGCGAGGGCGTCGATCTTGCACGCGCCGTCGAGCAGCGAGTACTCGGAGTGGACGTGCAGGTGGGCGCAGGAGGGGGCGGTCACGAGCGGTTGAGGATAGGCGCCGGTTCGGATGCCGCGGGGGGCCGATCCCGCACATTGCGGGCGGCTCGTGTGCGGTTGTGGTGGCCGGGGGTGTCGCGGGCATGCTCCGCCGCGGCCACCCCTGCAGATCGCTAGTCGCCGCGGCGCGCCGCCGCCACCGCGGCGATGCTCACGACCGCCACGGCGACCGCGGCCGCCGACGCCGTCCGGCGCGACGGCATGACGTTCTGCACGCGCCGGCGCACATACCACTGCGCACCGTGCCACACGACGAATCCCAGCATCTTGTATCCCATGCCGGGAAGGCTACCCCTCGACCGCGGCTACGACTCGTCCTCTTCGCCGGCCTGGTTGCGCACGCGCCACGCCATCCGCGACTGCAGCGACCACAGCTCGATGAAGCCCGGCGACGCCTGCTGGGAGAACAGGCCGCCCGACTCGCCGAAGGACGCGAGCGCCTGGTCGTAGACGGCGTTGGCCGACTCGCGGGTCACGACGCGTGCCGAGCCCTTGTAGAGCTTGACGCCGATCGTGCCCGTGACCTGCTCGTTGACGCGGTCCATGAAGGCGTCGAGGTCCCCGCGCAGCGGCTCCCACCACAGGCCGGCGTACACGAGGTAGGACCACTGGCGCTCGAGGCCCGGCTTGAACTGGTTCTGGTGGATCGTGCCGACGAGCTTCTCGAGCTCCTGGTGGGCGGGCAGGATGATCGCCGCGGCCGGTACCTCGTAGATGTCGCGGACCTTCAGGCCGACGATCCGGTCCTCGATGTGGTCGACGATCCCGACGCCGTGGCGGGCGCCGGCCTCGGCGACGCGCTCGAGCAGGGCGACGAGCTCCATCCGCTCGCCGTCGACGGCGACCGGCACGCCGCGCTCGAAGCCGATGCGGATCGTCTGCGCCTCGTCGGGCGCGCGCTCGGGCGGCGTGACGAGCTGGAAGACGTCGTCGTCGGGCGCGTGCGTGAGATCCTCGATCCAGCGGCCCTCCGACGAGCGCCCCCAGAGGTTGTCGTCGATCGAGTAGGGCGTGACCTCGGTCCCGCCCTTGACGGGGATCCCGTGCTGGCGGGCGTACTCGATCTCCTCGTCGCGGCCCATCTGCCAGCCACGGACCGGCGCGATGACCTTCAGCTCGGGCGCGAGCGTCGCGATCGTCGCCTCGATGCGGACCTGGTCGTTGCCCTTGCCCGTGCAGCCGTGGGCGATCGTGTCGCAGCCGGTCGCGCGGGCCACGTCGACCGCGAGCTTGGCGATCAGCGGGCGCCCGAGGGCCGTGAAGAGCGGGTAGCCGCCGCCGTAGAGGGCGTTGGCCTTGATCGCCGGCAGCACGTAGTCGCGCGCGAACTCCTCGCGCGCGTCGATCGTGTGGCACTCGACGGCCCCGATGCGCCGCGCCTTGCCCTCGATGACGTCGTAGTCCTCGCCGGGCTGGCCGAGATTGACCGTGAGCGTCACGACCTCGGCCTCGTATTCGTCGGCGATCCACTTGAGCATGACGCTCGTATCGAGGCCGCCGGAGTACAGCAGGAGGACCCGCCCGACCTCCCCGCGCTCGGCGAGATAGGAGGCTGTGCGCGTGTGCGGGGTCTGGTTCGTTGTCTCGGCCATATGTGGCCAGAAGCCTACGAGGCCGCGCTCCCCGGCGGCCGCCAGAACGAAACCATCCTTCCGACCGGGTGACGAACGCCGCAAGATCAGCTAGCTTCCCGTGAACTAACGCGCGTTGGGGGACGCGCGGGACGGACCCAACCGACAGCAGGGGGACACCACCATGACCATCGAGGCACGTCGCATCCGCGGCGTCAGCGCGATCCTACTCGCGCTGGCCTTCATCCTGATCGCGGCCGTGCCGTCCGCGATGGCAGACACGATCTACCCGGACAACGTCGTCACGGGATCGGCCTTCACCACCGGCCTGAGCAACCCGCCTCCCACCGGCAGCGGCAGTAGCTACGCCGTTGTGTCCAACACCTGCACGCTCATCGGTATCGGGCTGCCCGCCCCGGTGTGCCAGGCCAACACCGTCCACGCTCCCGGCATCGGGACGCCAGCCGGCTCGCTCGAGCAGAACGCGACGAAGACCGCCGACCTGCTGTCGCTCATCGACGCGACGGCCACCGCGCAGTCGTCACCCTTCACGATCGCCCAGGGCCCGACCGCGGGTCCCGCGTACAACGCGACCTTCCAGTTCGACATCTGCGCCGTCGCCGAGGCCCTCCTCGACATCGGCGGCGAGAACACGTTCCAGTTCAACCTGATCGACGTGGCGAACAACACCCGCCAGGAGCTGTGGCGCGAGCGCCGGCCGAACCTCGGCCAGCGGCTGCCGAACAACTGCGGCGCCGGCTTCTCCGGTCGCCTGAACACCGGCCTCCCGAACGGCGTCGTCATCGTCGGGCGCCAGTACCGCATCGAGCTCATCAGCCACTTCAAGTCCGGCGTCCTCACGGCCGCGCAGTTCAACCTCCGCACGTACTTCGACAACATCCGCCTGCGCGTCGACGACGGCACGCCGTTCCTCAGCGGGCCGCCCACGGTCGTCACCGATCCGGCGACCGACATCGTCGCCAACACCTCGACGACCGCGTCGGCCACGCTGAACGGCCGCACGAACGTCAACGGCGTCGGCCTCGCCGGCGGCAACGCCACGTACTCCTTCCAGTACGCGACGAACAACAACCTCGCCGGAGCGACGACGCTCGGGCCGTTCAACGCCGGGACGAGCAACGTGTTCCAGGCGCGAGCGCGCAACACCGGCGCGGTGCTCCAGAACTGCACGCAGTACTTCTTCCGCATCACCGCGACGAACGACAACGGCACCGCGAACGGCGCCATCGAGACGTTCACGACGCCGTGCGCGCCGACCGCGGTCACGACGCCTGCCTTCCCGGCACCGACGATCGCCGAGCTGCGCAGTGAGATCAACCCGAACGGGTCGGCCACCTCGTACGCCTACCAGTACGGGCTCGACAACAACAACGGCACGTTCACCGACCAGGCCCCGGCGTCCGTCGTCTCGATCGGCGGCGGCACGACCGTGATCTCGCCCAACAGCCAGCTCACGGGCACGCTGCAGCCGCTCACGGCCTACCACGCGCGGGTCGTGGCGATCAACATCGTCGGCCAGACGACCGCCAACGAGGTCAAGTTCACGACCCCGGGTCTCGGTGCCACGGGCGCGACCGGCGCCACGGGTGCCACCGGCGCCACGGGTGCCACCGGCGCCACGGGTGCCGACGGCGCACCGGGTGCCCCCGGCGCTCCGGGCGCCAACGGCATCAACGGTGCCCCGGGCGCGCAGGGTCCCGCCGGCGCCCCGGGCGCTCGCGGCCCGGCAGGCCAGACGCCGAACCTCGGTTCGTCGATCCAGGACCTGCTGTCCACGAACAAGCTCGCGATGATCCGCATCGACGCCTCGCGGCTCAGGGTTCCGATGTCGGGCCGTGACATCGGCCGCGTCCGGGTGCAGATCTACTGCCGCCCGATCGCCGTCCGCACCTGCTCGGGCAACATGAAGGTCCGTTCGGTCAACAAGATCAACCCGGCGAGCACGGGCACCCGTGCCAAGCGCCGCGTGACCTTCGCGACCGACGCGGTCCAGCTGGACGTCAGGAAGATCGGGTTCGGCATCCTGAACTTCAACTCCCAGCGCCGCGCGGTCATCCGCCGGCAGAGGTCGATCCGCGCCTCGGTGATCGTCGCGGTCATCGACGCCAACAACAACCGCCAGAACGTCCGCCGCAACGTCACGATCGTCGCCGGCCGCTAGCCGGAACGCTCATCCAGTCGGCTGCGGGCCCTCTTCGGAGGGCCCGCCGTCGTTAACGGGCTCGTACGGGCGCTTGCGGCCCGGGGCGGCAACGGGCATCGGACACCAGGACAGCTAGGGTGACGATGTGAACAACAATCCTCAGAATGCACTCCTGGCTCAGCTTCGCGAGATCGTCGTGGAGACGCCGAAGTCCGGCGCGGTGAACGCGGGCAAGCGCCCGCTGCACATCACGCGGTTCGCGCAGGCGGTCGAGGCGCGCGCGGAGGACGGCGGGGCGCTCGTGAAGTACACGCGCGCGAAGGTCCACGCGGCGCCGACGGGCAGCTACACCGCGCTCATCGCAGCAGGCCGGCCGGACCTCACCGTCGAAGCCATCGTGGCCGACGCCGACGCGGCGTGGGCGAGCGAGTTCACCGACGCCGACCGTGAGGCAGCGCGCGCGCGGCTCGGCGACATGATCGAGACGCACCGCAAGGCACAGGAGGAGGCGGACGCGGTGGCGGTCGCGCACGACCGCAGCATCCTCGCCAAGGTCAGCGCGAGCCGGATCGCCAAGGGAATGCCGGGGCTGACGCCCGAGCAGGAGGCGAACATGCTGGCCGAGCGGTCGGCCAGGCGGGCCAGCGGCGATTGACGAGCGCCGTGGCCGGGGACGTGGCCGGCGGACACCCCGGCCACGAGCGACGAGCTACGAGCTACGACAGCAACGCCGACAGCCGCGACAACGCGTCATCCACCTCAGAGTCGGACACCGTCAGCGGAGGCAGCAACCGCACGGTCGCGGGCCCGGTCGCATTCAAGACGAGCCGCTGCTCCAGCAACGCCCGTCGCACGAGCTGCGCCGCACGGCCACCTTCGAAGTCGCAGGCGAGCATCAGCCCGCGGCCGCGGACCTCGACGACCCCGGGCAGCAGCGCGAGCGCCTCGGCCAGCCGCGCCCCGAGCTCGCGCACGCGGGCGAGCAGCGCCGGGTCGGTCACGACGTCGAGCACGGCGTTGGCCGCCGCGCAGGTGACGGGGCCGCCGGCGAACGTCGAGCCGTGGTCGCCGGGCTCGAAGACGTCCGCCAGCCGCGGGCCGCAGATGAGCGCCCCGATCGGCAGGCCGCCCCCGAGCGCCTTGGCGGACGTCATGAGGTCGGGGACGACGCCCGCGTCCTCGTAGGCCCACAGCGTGCCGGTGCGCCCGAGGCCGCACTGGACCTCGTCGTAGATGAGCGTCGCGCCGTGCTCGTCGCAGGCTGCCCGCGCGGCGCGCAGCAGCTCGTCGTCGAGGACCCAGACGCCGCTCTCGCCCTGGACGGGCTCGAGGATGACCGCGGCGGTGTGCTCGTCGACGGCGCCCGCGACCGCCTCGGCCGTCGGCGCCACCGCGAAGAACCCGGGCACGAGCGGCGCGAACGGCGCCTGCTTGGACTCCTGCGGCGTCGCCGACAGCGAGCCGTACGTGCGGCCGTGGAACGCGCGGTGCACGGACACGACGTTGCCGCCGGGCTTGGCCTTGCGCGCGAGCTTCAGCGCGGCCTCGTTGGCCTCCGTGCCGGAGTTGGCGAAGTGGACCTTGCCGCCGAGCGAGCTCTCCGAGAGACGCTGGGCCAGGCGCATCCCGGGCTCGGAGTAGAAGAGGTTGCCGACGTGGACCAGGCGCGCCGCCTGCTCCTGGATCGCCGCCACGACGGCCGGATGGGAGTGGCCGATCGACGTCACGGCGAGGCCGGTCTGGAAGTCGAGGTACTCCGTGCCGCCGGCGTCCCAGAGGCGGGCGCCCTCGCCGCGGACGAAGGCCACCGGCATGCGCGCGTACGCCGGCACGACGTGGTCGCGCTCGAGCGCCTGGAGCTCCCCGAGGCCGAGGTGCGTCATGCCGCCGGGTGGATCTTCGTGCCGATCCCGGCGTCGGTGAAGAGCTCGAGCAGCAGCGAGTGCGGCACGCGGCCGTCGAGGATGTGCGCCGCGCTGACGCCGCCGTGGATCGCCTCGAGGCAGGCGGCGAGCTTCGGCCGCATGCCGCCGTGCACGCCGGCCAGCGCGTCGATGACCATGTCGGCCCCGGCCGTCGCGATCCGCGATTGCGGGTCCGTCGGGTCCTCGAGCCAGCCCGGGACGTCGGTGAGGAAGATGATCTTGTAGGCGCCCAGCGCCTTGGCGATCGCGCCCGCGGCCTCGTCGGCGTTGACGTTGTAGGAGTTGCCCTCGGGGTCGGCGCCGACGGACGCGATGACGGGGATGTAGTCCAGCGCGATGTGCTCGAGCACGCCGATGTCGACGCGGTCGATCTGGCCGACGAAGCCGATGTCCTCGCCGCCGGGCGCCGCCTGGCGCGAGACGCGCAGCAGCGAGCCGTCGTCGCCGCAGAGCCCGACCGCCGGCTGGCCGTGACGGTTCAGGCGCAGGACGATGTCCTTGTTGACCTTGCCGACGAGGACCATCTTGACGACCTCGACCGTCGCCTCGTCGCTCACGCGCAGCCCGGCGACGAACTCGACCGGCATCCCGAGGCGCTGCATGTACTCCGTGATGTCCGGGCCGCCGCCGTGGACGACGACGGGGTTCATCCCGACGTACTTCAGCAGCACGACGTCGCGGGCGAACTCCTCGCGCAGGTCGGGGTCGGTCATCGCGGCGCCGCCGTACTTGATGACGACGGTGCGGCCGTGGAACTCCCGGATGTAGGGGAGCGCCTCGAGGAGGGTGCCGACGTCGCGCATCGCTGCTCCTGGTCCTAGGTGGTGTATTCGGCGTTGATGGTCACGTACTCGTGGCCGAGGTCGGAGAAGAAGACCTCGGTCTCCGCGGGGTGGGCGGGATCGAATCCCGGCAGCCCGACCTCGTACTCGATCTCGCTGCCCTGCGCCGCGGTGTCCAGCGCCGCGGCGTCGTAGCGCACCGCGGCGCCGCCGGAGCAGACCGCGATGCCCTCGATCGCGATGTCGAGCGCCAGCGGAGCGGTGTGCGGCAGCGCGGCCCCGACGGCCTGCGCGATCCGGCCCCAGTTGGGGTCGGCGCCGTGCAGCGCCGTCTTGACGAGCGGCGAGTTGGCGACGGCGCGCGCGGCGCGCTCGACGGCCTCCAGCTCGCCGCCGCGCACGACGACGCGGCCGATCCGCCGCGAGCCCTCGCCGTCGCGGACGATGAGCAGCGCGAGCATCCGCAGCAGTGCGTCGAGCGCCTCGCCGAAGCGCAGCTCGTCCTCGGACTCCGGCGCGACCGCGACCCCGCTCGCGCCCGAGCACTGCAGGATCACCGTGTCGTTCGTGGAGAGCTGACCGTCGACGGAGATGCGGTCGAAGGAGCGCTTGACGCACACGCCGAGCAGCAGCGCGGCCGTCTCGGGCGTGAGCGCCGCGTCGGTCTGGACGAAGCACAGCATCGTCGCGAAGGCCGGCTCGATCATCCCGGCGCCCTTGGCCTGCGCCGTCAGCCGCACCGTTCCGGACGGCAGCTGCACCTGCAAAGTGGCACGTTTGGCGAAGGCGTCCGTCGTCATGATCGCCGTGGCGAAGTCGGCGTCGCCGCCCTCGTGCAGCCCCGAGCGCAGGCGCGCGAGCGCGGACACGATCGCGCGGCCGTCCAGCGGCACGCCGATGACCCCCGTCGAGGCGACCGCGACGCGGTCGGCCTCGACCCCGACGGCCATCGCGGCGGCGCCCTGGCAGCGCGCGGCCTCGTCGAGCCCCTGGCGGCCGGTCGCGGCGTTCGCGTTGCCGGAGTTCGCGACGACGGCGCGCAGGGCGTCGAGGCGGCAGCGCTCCCTGCAGAGCACGACCGGGGCCGCGAGCACGCCCGAGCGCGTGAACCGCGCGGCGCTGACGACGTCCTCGGCGTCACAGACGAGCAGGCCGAGGTCGATGCGGCCGTCGGGCCGCAGCCCGGCGGCGATCGCCCCGGCGCGGAAGCCCAGCGGCAGCCCCCCGCCGGCGTCCTCGGTCACGTGCCCGGGGGCGTCGATCCAGCGCGAGTCGAAGAAGCCCACTAGGCCTCGATCCCCGTCGTCTCGGGCAGCCCGTACATGAGGTTGAGGTTCTGGATCGCCTGCGACGCGGCGCCCTTCCAGAGGTTGTCGATCGCCGCGAAGACGAGGACCTTGCCCGTGCGCGGGTCGGCGACGGCGTGGATCGCGCAGACGTTCGTGTCGCGCACGTCGCGCACGCCCGGCGGCGTGCCGACGACGTCGACGAAGGCCTTGTCGCTCGCCCAGCCCGCGTAGGCGGCGTCGACGCGCGCCTGGTCCCACGGCTCGGTCGTCGTGACGTAGCACGAGACGAGCTCGCCCTGGTCCAGCGGCATGAGGTGCGTCGTGAACGTCGTCGTGACCGGCGCACCGAGCAGGGCGAGCTCCTGGTCGATCTCCGGCATGTGGCGGTGCGCGCCGACCTTGTAGGCCACGACGTTCTCGGTCATCGAGACGAAGTGCGTGGCCGCCGTCGGCGTGCGGCCCGCGCCCGAGACGCCGGACTTCGCGTCGACGACGACGTCGGCGATCGTTCCGGAGGCGGCGAGGGGTGCCAGGGCGAGCAGCGTCGCGGTCGGGTAGCAGCCGGGGTTGGCGACGAGGTCGGCGCCGGCGATCTGGTCGCCGTGCAGCTCGGGCAACCCGTAGACGCCGCAGCCGAAGAGCTCGGGCGCCCCGTGCGGGCAGTACCACTGCTCGTAGACGTCGCGGTCGTGCAGGCGAAAGTCGGCGGACAGGTCGACGACGCGCACGCCGTGCGCGCGCAGGGCGGCGACGACCGGCGCGGCGGCGCCGTGCGGGTAGGCGACGATCGCGGCGTCGACGTCACCGTGGACGTCGAGGTCGAGTTCCTCGAGCAGCGCATCGACGCGGTGATGCGGGTACAGGTCGCTCAGCGGGCGCCCGGTGTCGCTGCGGCTCGTGACGGCCGCCAGCGCGAAGTGCGGATGGCGGTCGACGAGCCGCGCCGCGAGCGCGCCGGCGTAGCCCGAGCCCCCGGCGACGAGGACGCGCGGGTCGGAGCTAGCCACGCAGCTCACCGCCGAGGTCCTGCGCCAGGCGCGCCACGATCTTCTCGCGCACGGGCGCGACGTCGGCGTCGGTGAGCGTCCGGTCGCGCGCGCGGAACGTCAGCGCGATCGCCAGCGACGTCCGGCCGGTCGCGATCTGCGCGCCGCGGTAGACGTCGAAGACCTCGGCGCGCGCGAGCAGCCGGCCGCCGGCGGCGCGGACGGCGTCGAGCACCGCAGCCGCCGGGACGCCCGCGTCGACGACGATCGCGATGTCCTCGCGCAGCTCGGGGAACGACGTGAGGTCCTCGTAGACGGGGATCGGGGCGGCGTGCGCGATGACGGCGTCGAGGTCGAGCTCGAAGGCCGCCACGCCGTCGAGGTCCCACTCGGCCGCGACGAGCGGGTGCACGTCACCGACCCAGCCGAGCACGGTGTCCCCCGCCCCGATGACGCCGCTGCGGCCGGGATGCAGGAACGGCTGGGCCGCGGCCGCGAAGGTCGCCTCGACCCGCAGCACGCCCAGCACCGCCTCGGCGTAGGCCTTGGCGGAGAAGACGTCGCCGGGCACGAGCGCGGCAAGCGCGCGGTGCTCGTGCGGGAGCCGCTCGCCGGTGGCGCGGTAGACGGCGCCGGACTCATAGAAGCCGCGCACGCCCTGACCGCGGGCGGCGTTGTGGCGCGCGACATCCAGCAGCGAACCCAGGAGCGTCGTGCGCAGCACCGACTGGTCCTCGCTCATCGGGTTCTCGATGACGACGTGGCGCGTGCGCTCATCGCCCTCCGGCAGGCGCAGCTGCGCGTCACGCCCGGGCGCCTCGAAGCTCCAGCCGACGATCTCCAGCAGGCCGCGGTCGGCGAGCACGTCCTCGGCGCGGCGGCGCATCCGCTGCGCGGGCGTGAGCGTCCCGACGGCGCCGCGGCGGCTGGGCAGCGTCGCGGGCAGCTGATCGTTGACGCCGTGCAGCCGCGCGACCTCCTCGATGAGGTCGGCCTCGCGCGTGACATCGTTGCGGCGCCAGTGCGGGACCGTGACGTCGAGGCCGTCGGGGCGCTCGGCGGTCCCGAAGCCCAGGCGCCGGAGGTGCAGCGAGGACTCCGAGCGCGTGATGTTCACGCCGAGCAGGCCGACGATGCGCTTGTCGCGCAGGCGGATCGTCTGTGCAGCAGGACCGGGCCCGCCGACGTCGATCGTCCCCGGCACGAGCGTCGCGCCGGTGAGCTCGAGCATGAGCTTCGTCGCGACGGCCTGCGCCTCGAGCGTCTGCTCGGGCGAGATGCCCTTCTCGAAGCGGGCGCCGGCCTCGCTGCGCAGGCCGAGCTTCAGCGACGTCGCGTGGATGTTCGGGCCGACCCAGGCGGCGGCCTCCATGAGGACGCGTGTGGTCGTCGCCTGCACCTCCGAGCGCGTGCCGCCCATGACGCCGGCGATCGAGGTCGGCCCCTCGTCGTCGGCGATCAGGCAGACGTCGGCGTCGACGATGCGCGTCTGGCCGTCGAGCGTCACCACGGGCTCGCCGTCGCGGGCGTGGCGCACGACGAGCCGGCCGCCGGCGATGCGGTCGAGGTCGAAGGCGTGCAGCGGCTGGCCGGTGAGCAGCATGACGTAGTTCGTGGTGTCGACGACGTTGTTGATCGGGCGCTGCCCGCAGGCCATGAGCCGGGCCTTGAGCCATGCCGGCGAGGGGCCGATCGTGATGTTCTCGAAGGCGCGGGCGGTGAAGCGCGGGCACAGGTCGGTCGCCTCCACGACGACCTCGCAGCCGATGTCGGCGGTCTCGAAGGTGCCGGGGTCGTCCTCCCACGGCGGCGGCGCGAGCGCGGCGCCGGTCGCGGCGTGCGTCTCGCGGGCGACGCCGTAGACGGCGAGGCAGTCGGGCCGGTTGGGCGTGATCTCGAGCTCGAGGACGTCGGTCGACAGCGGCAGCACGTCGACGAGCGGCGTGCCGGCCTCCAGGGCGTCGTCGAGCACCATCGTGCCCGCGTGATCGAGCCCGATCCCGAGCTCGTCCTCGGCGAGGATCATCCCGTCGGAGGACTGCCCGCGGAGCTTGGCCTTCTTCAGGCGCGTCCCGTCGGGCATGACCGAGCCGGGGCGCGCGACGGCGACGGTCTGCCCCGCGGCGACGTTCGGCGCGCCGCAGACGATCTGCGTCGTCTCCCCCGGCGCGACCTCGACCACGCAGACGCTGAGGCGGTCGGCGTCGGGATGCTGCTCGCGCTGCAGGACCTTCCCCACGACGAAGTGCTCGAGCGCGGACACGCCGTGGTGGTCGATGCGGTCGACCTCCGTGCCGGTCATCGCCAGGCGCGTCGCAAGCTCGCCCACGGGGATGTCCGGCGCGCAGTACTCGTGCAGCCATGCGACGGGGACCCTCATCCGAACTGCTCCAGGAAGCGGGCGTCGTTGTCGTAGAGCAGGCGCAGGTCGGGGACGCCGTGCTTGAGCATGGCGATCCGCTCGATCCCCATGCCGAAGGCGAAGCCCTGGACCTTTTCGGGGTCGTAGCCGTTGTCGGCGACATAGCCGAAGACGTTCGGGTCGACCATGCCCGAGCCGAGGATCTCGACCCAGCCGGTGTCCTTGCAGACGCGGCAGCGCGTGCCCTTGGCGTGCGCCATGAAGCACGACACGTCGACCTCGACCGACGGCTCGGTGAAGGGGAAGAAGTGCGGGCGCAGCCGGACCTCGCGGTCGGGGCCGAAGATCGCCCGCGCGAACGCCAGCAGCGTGCCCTTGAGGTCGGCGAGCGTGATGTCGGTGTCGACCGCCAGGCCCTCGATCTGGTGAAACTGCGGCGTGTGCGTCGCGTCGGAGTCCGGGCGGTAGACGCGGCCCGGGACGATGATGTAGATCGGCGGCGGCTGCGCCTCCATCGACCGGATCTGCATCGGCGACGTGTGCGTGCGCAGGACGACGTCGTCCCCCACGTAGAACGTGTCGCTGCGCCCGCGGGCGGGGTGCGTGGGCGCGTGGTTGAGCGCGTCGAAGTTGTAGTGGACGAGCTCGACCTCGGGCCCCTCGGCGATGCGGAAGCCGAGGCCCAGGAAGACGTCTTCGATCTCGCGGCGCGTCGCGGTCAGCAGGTGGTGGCGGCCGATCGGCTGCGGCGGGCTGCCGGGCAGGGTGACGTCGACGGTGTCGGCCTGCAGGCGCTGCTGCAGCTCGCCGCCGGCGAGCTGCTCGGCACGCTGGGCGATGAGCGCCTCGAGCGCCTGGCGCGCCTGGTTGGCCGCCTTGCCGGTCGGGCCGCGCTCCTGCGGCGCGAGCTGGGCGATCCCGCGCAGGACGTTGGGCAGCTCGGCCTTGCGCCCGAGCCAGCGCACGCGCAGCTCCTCGAGCTCGGCGCTCGACGTCGCGCCGGCGATCGCCCCCTCGGCCTCGGCGCGCAGCTCTGCGATGCGGTCGATCATTGCGAGGACTCCCGCGCGGACCGGCCGGCGACGATGGGCGAGCGATGGCGCGCGGTCATGCGGGCGCCATCCTATGGACGCGGGCGGTGCCGCCGCGGGGCCAGGCAGCACCCGCTACCACGGCTGATAGCAGGCGCTGCTCAGACATCGTCGAGCACCCCGCGGGTGAGCTCGTAGAGGGCGATCGAGGCAGCCATCGCGGCGTTGAGCGACTCGCCGGCGATCGCGATGCGCGCGACCCGGTCGCAGGCGGCGACGACGCCGGGCGCCAGCCCCTCGCGCTCGGAGCCGACGACGATCGTCGTGCCGGCGCCGGACACGGGACCCGAGAGCGGTGCCCCCGCGCCCGCCACGAGCGCCATGCGCTCGCCCGGAAGCTCCTCGACGCGCGCCGCGCGCGCGACCGGCACGGAGAAGATCGCCCCCATCGAGGCGCGCACGGCCTTGGGCCCGAAGGGATCGGCGCTGCCGGGGCCGACGACGACCGAGGCCGCGCCGAAGGCGAGCGCCGAGCGCACGATCGTCCCGACGTTGCCGGGATCGCCGACGCCCCACAGCGCGACGCACAGCGGCCCGGCGGGCGCGGCCCAGCGCTCCTCGAAGACCCCGAGCTGGCGAGTCCCAGAGCCGAGGCTCGAGACGCCCGCCAGCAGCGCCGGCTCGACCGGCTCGCCATCGAGGCCGCTGCCGGCGGCGGACAGCATCGTGACCGCGCTCCAGCCCGCCGCCCAGGCGGCCGCGACGAGGTCCTCACCCTCGGCGACGAAGCGCCCGCGCGCGTCGCGCGAGCGCCGCCGCGCGAGCTTGCGGATCTCCTTGAGCTTCTCGTTGTGACTTGAGGTGATGGTCATCTGAAATGAAAAAGGGCGCCGTCCTGGAGAGGAAGCGGCGCCCGTGAGGTCGGTGTGTGTCGGCTTGTGCTGGTCAGGCAGCCGACGCCTCGCGGGCGGCGTCGACGAATCGGCGGAAGGTCTCGGGGTCGCGCACGGCGATGTCGGCCAGCACCTTGCGGTCGAGCTCGATGCCGGCGACCTGGAGGCCGTGGATGAAGGTGGCGTAGGTCATCCCGTTCTGACGCGCGGCGGCGTTGATGCGGGTGATCCAGAGGCGGCGGAAGTCGCGCTTGCGATTGCGGCGGTCGCGGTACTGGTACGCCTCCGCCTTCATCAGCGCTTCCTTCGCGCGCTTGTAGTTCGAGTTCGCCTCGCCGCGGAAGCCCTTCGTCCGCTCCAGCGTGGAGCGGCGCTTCTTGCGCGCGTGGACGGAACGCTTGACGCGGGTCATCTACTTGCCGCCCGTCCGCAGGAGCTTCTTGACCCGCGGAGCATCGTGGTCGGAGAGGATGGCCGGCTTGCCGAGGGCGCGCTTGCGCTTCGGTGACTTCTTCTCGAGGATGTGGCTCGTGAAGGGGTGGCGCCCGCGCACCTTGCCGGAGGCGGTCAGCTTGAAGCGCTTCTTGGCGCCCGAATGGGTCTTCATCTTCGGCATGCGACGCGTCAGTATTGCAGAGTGCCTACGCTGACCTGCGCCGGGCGACGGCCACGACGTAGGTCGCGCGCAGCTGTACCGCGCCCGCGTCGCCGGCCGCCGGCGCCCCGATGATCGGCACCGCGAGCGCTTCGAGCTCGGGGCGGCGCGGGGCCCAGGCGAGCGGCCGGAAGGCCGCGAACAGCTGCTGCAGGGCCTCGTCGGGCGACGCGAACGTCAGCGCGAGCTCCTCGGGGTGCAGCTGCACGTCGTCGCCGCGGCGCTCGAGCTCCATGCGCAGGTAGTCCTCGCTGCACCAGTCGTGGGGCGCGGGGACCCCCGGCCGCGGCGGGTCGTGCTCGGCGGCGAGCCGCAGGAGCCGCCCGACGATCCCGGGTTGCGTCCACGTGGCGAAGGCGACGGTGCCGCCCGGGCGCACGACCCGCAACAGCTCGTCGATCGCGGCGCGCCCGTCGGAGCTGAACATCGGCGCGAACGCCGACACCGCGACGTCGAACTCCCCGTCCGCGAGCGGCAGCCGCGCGAGGTCGTAGTCGAGCTCGTCGACCTCGAGCACCCGCGCGCCGTGCGGCCGCGGCAGCGCCTGCGAGACGGGCGCCCAGAGCTCGGCCCCCTTCTTGTGCGGCCATGACGGACGTGGCGGCGGTGTGTCGGGGTGCGCGGGCGGCGTGTAGGCCGGCGCGGGCGGCGGCGACGGGGTCGCGGGCTCCCGCGCCTGCGCGTCGAGCTGCTCCTCGACGCGCTCGGCGACGCGCGAGAGACCGAGACCGAAGAGCGAACGCCGCGAGAGCATTGCGAACCCTCCGAGCGGTGCTCAGGCCTTGCTGTCGGCCTCGGCGGCGGTCGTCTCGGGCGCGTCGCCGGCGGCATCCGCCGCGGGGGCGTTGTCGAGCTCGCCGCTGAGGACGGCCTTGGACGGGCCGAGCATCATCGTCATGTTGCGGCCGTCCTGGATCGGGCGCTGCTCGATCACGGCGAGCTCGGCGAGCTCCTCCGCGAGGCGGTCGAGGATCATCACGCCGCGCTCGGGGTGCGTGACCTCGCGCCCGCGGAACATGATCGTGATCTTGACCTTGTCCTTGTGGCGCAGAAAGCGCTCGACGTGGCCCTTCTTCGTGTTGTAGTCGTTGTCTGCGATCTTCGGCCGGAACTTGATCTCGCGGATCGTGATCTGCTGCTGGTGCTTGCGCGCCTGCTTGACCTTCTGCGCCTGCTCGTACTTGTACTTGGAGTAGTCGAGCACGCGGCAGACGGGCGGACGGGCGTCCGGGGCGACCTCGACGAGGTCGAGATCGCGGTCCTGGGCGTAGCGCAGCGCGTCGTTCGTGCGCATGACGCCGACCTGCTCGCCCTTCTCGTCGATGAGCCGGACCTCGGGCACGCGAATGCGCTCGTTGATCCGGGTCGAGTCCCGTTCCGGCGGACGCCGGTCGAACCTGCGAGGGACCGGCACTAGCTGTGGACGGCGCGCGTCAAGCTGAAAGCGGGCGCGGCGAGAAGATCTTGGAGTCGGTCAACAGGGCCAGTATACGCCGCTCAGGCACTGCGATGCGTGGAGATGTCCGCCAACCGGCTGACGAAGTCCGCGATCGGCTCGCTGCCGGTGTCGCCCTGGCGGTGCTCGCGGACGGCGACCGACCGGCCCTCGGCCTCGCGATCGCCGACGACGAGCATGTACGGGATCTTGCGCAGCTCCGCGTCGCGGATCTTGCGCCCGACCGATTCGGTGCGGTCGTCGAGCTCCCCGCGCAGGCCCGCCTCGCGCAGCGCGACCTGCACCGCGCGGGCCGCGTCGACGTGGCGATCGGAGATCGGCAGCACGATCGCCTGGACCGGCGCCAGCCAGACCGGGAACTCGCCCGCGAGGTGCTCGATGAGGATCCCGATGAAGCGCTCGTAGCTGCCCATGAGCGCGCGGTGGATCATCACGACGCGGTGGTCGGCGTTGTCGGCGCCGGTGTACGTCAGGTCGAAGCGCTCGGGGAAGGAGTAGTCGAGCTGGACGGTGCCCAGCTGCCACGCGCGCCCGAGCGAATCGGTCATGTGGAGGTCGATCTTCGGGCCGTAGAACGCGCCGTCGCCCGCGTTGAGCACGTACGGCAGCCCGCGCTCCTCCAGGGCCTGGGCGAGCGCCGCCTCGGCGCGGTCCCAGAGCGCGTCGTCGCCGACGCGCTGCTCGGGACGCGTGGACAGCTCGAGGTGCGGCTCGATGCCGAACAGCCGGTACGTGTCGAAGGCGAAGTCCATGCAGGCCATGACCTCGGCCTGGACCTGCTCCTCGGTGCAGAAGATGTGCGCGTCGTCCTGGGCGAAGTGGCGCACGCGCAGCAGCCCGTGCAGCGTGCCGCTGGGCTCGTTGCGGTGCAGCAGACCGGGCTCGGAGTAGCGCACCGGCAGGTCGCGATAGGACCACTTCTGGAGGCTGAAGAGGTGCGCGTGGCCGGGGCAGTTCATCGGCTTGATGCCGAACTCGCGGCCCTCGGTCTCGGTGACGAACATGTGCTGGCGGTACTTGCCCCAGTGGCCCGAGGTCTTCCACAGCTCGCTGTCGTAGAGCTGCGGGGTCTTGACCTCCGTGTAGCCGCGCTCGATCCCCATCTCGCGGCTGAGCCCAACGAGCTCGTTGAAGAGCTTCGTGCCGTTGGGCAGCCAGAACGCGCTGCCGGGGGCGACCTCGGAGAACGCGAACAGCCCGAGCTGCGGCCCCAGGCGCCGGTGGTCGCGCGCCTTGGCCTGCTCGAGGCGCTCGATGTGCTCGGCGAGCTCCTCCTTGGAGAAGAACGCGGTGCCGTAGATGCGGGTGAGCATCTGGCGGGTCGCGTCGCCGCGCCAGTAGGCGCCCGCGACGGACTGCAGCTTCACGGCCTTGATGCGCTTCGTGCCGGGGCCGTGCGGACCGCGGCAGAGGTCGGTGAAGGGGCCGTTGGTGTAGAGGCTCACGGTCTCGACGCCCTCGTTTTTCACGAGGTCCTCGATGAGCTCGACCTTGTAGTCCTGGCCCTCGGCGCGGAAGCGCGCCAGCGCCTCGGCGACCGTGACCTCCTCGCGGACGAACTGCTCGTCGGCGTTGATGTGCCGGCGCATCTGCTGCTCGATGCGGTCGAAGTCGGCGTCGGAGACGGTGACGCCCTCGGGGAACTCGAAGTCGTAGTAGAAGCCGTTGTCGATCGACGGGCCGATCGAGATCTTCACGCCGGGATAGAGCTCCATGACGGCGGCGGCCAGTACGTGCGCGGCGTCGTGGCGGATGACGTCGACGGCGCCGTCGCTCTTGGGCGTGACGATCTCCAGCGGCTCGCCGGGCAGCAGCGGCCGTGAGAGGTCGCGCAGCTCGCCGTTCTGGCGCACGGCGAGCGCTGCGCGGGCGAGGCCAGGGCCGATCGCCAGCGCGGCATCGGCGCCGGTGGCGTCGTCGGCGAGCTCGAGCTCGGTCCCGTCGGGGAGGGTGACGTTCACCGGGCCATTGTCACAGCACCGGGGCGCCACGCGCATTCGTGGCGCTACCGTGCGGGTCGTGTGGCGATCGTCCGCCGGTTCGATTCTCGTGGTGCTCGCGCGGCCGCGCCGTGCTGATGGTCGGCCGCGGGCCGCGGACGTATCGATGGACGATGTCGCACGCGGCCCATCAGCGTGTGCCGGCGCTCGTCACCGCCGCCCGGATCGAGCGGCTGCGGGCGCGCTACGCGCCGGCGACGCCCGTCGCCGACGGCATCGACCGCACCGTCACCCATCGTGGCCGGACGGTCACCGTCCTGCAGAGCGCGACCGTGCCGCGAGCGCTCTCGCGGGCGCTCGACGCGCTCGCGCGACTCGCCTCGTCGCTCTCCCGATAGCCGTCCCGGCGGTCGCACCGGAATCTGTGACGTCGCGCACAGTTCGGGCCCGAAGCGAACAGGGGTTCGTACCGGGCTGCTAGTCTCTCGCCGACCGCGGGTGAAACCCAGGCGCTCATCGCGCCGCTCCCGCGCTCAACCCGACCGGCCGTCCGCGCCGCGCGCACCTGGCGTGGCGCCCCGGGGCCGATGGAAGGAAACGACAAATTCATGCGTCCCAGAACCCTGGGCGCCGTCTGCGCCATGAGCGCACTCGCGGTGCCCATCACAGCCGTCGTCCCGTTCGCATCCGCACAGGAATCGCCCCCCGTCCCCGCAGTGCCGGCCCCGCCGGCCGCAGCGCCGCCGGCGACGCCACCGGGTGACATCCACACCGCCGCCGTCGCGCGGCTCGCCGACCGCCACCTGTACTTCGCGCGCCGCTACCACCGCCTGCTCGGCGACCCGCTGCGGCGGTCCGAGCGCGTCAAGCTGCGCGCGCAGCTCACGCAGCTCCCCGCCCCGAAGCTCCGCGCGAAGACGCGCGACCTGCGTGGCGACATCCGCAGCCTGCGCCGCAAGCTCGAGCGCAAGGCCGCCGGCGGCGCGCCGGACATCCCGATCCCGCCGCAGCTTCGTGCGATCGCGATGTGCGAGTCCCACGGCAACCCGCGGGCGATCTCCGCCGGCGGGCAGTACCGCGGCAAGTACCAGTTCGCCTTCTCGACCTGGCGCTCGGTCGGCGGCAAGGGCGATCCCGCCCGCGCCTCCGAGACCGAGCAGGATCGCCGCGCGGCGAAGCTCTACCGCACCGGCGGCCCCCGCCACTGGCCCGTCTGCGGCCGCTGAGGCGCCACGTCACCCGGCCGGCGGCGCGCCCGCCGGCCGGTGACGCGGCCTCGGTCCTCTAGCCTCCGGGCCATGGATCCCACCGAGCTGCGCGCCGCGTTCCCGGTCTTCGAAGAGGCGGCCTACCTCAACGCCGGCACCTGCGGGCCGCTGCCGGCGAGCGCGCGGGTGGCCGTCGACGAGGTGCTCGCGCGCGCCACGGCCGTCGGCCGTGCGGGCGAGTACTACGAGGCGCTCATCGCGCAGCGCGCGGCGCTGCGCACGACGTACGCCGGGCTGCTCGGCGCGGCCGACGACGACGTCGCGCTCACGACCTGCACGAGCGAGGGCATCGCGCGCGTGCTCGTCGGCCTGGAGCTGCAGGCCGGCGACGAGGTCCTCACGTCGACCGACGAGCATCCCGGCCTGACCGGGCCGCTGTCGGCCGCCCGCGCGCAGCGCGGCGTGGAGGTCCGCAGCGTGCCGTTCGCCGAGCTCGCCGGCGCCGTCTCGCCCGCGACGAAGCTCGTCGCCTGCTCGCACGTCAGCTGGATCGACGGCCGCCTCGCCCCGGACTTCAACGGCCTCGACGTGCCGGTGCTGCTCGACGGCGCGCAGGGCATCGGCGCCGTGGCGGTCGACGTCCGCGCGCTCGGCTGCGCGTTCTATGCCGGCTCGGGCCAGAAGTGGCTCTGCGGCCCGGTCGGCTCGGGAATGCTGTGGATCGCGCCGGAGTGGGGCGCGCGCGTCGCCGCCCCCGGCCCGACGTACATCAACCTCGAGAACCCGGGCGCCGGCCTCGACGCCGTGCCGAAGGCGACCGCCGCGCGCCACGACACCTTCGCCCAGAGCCTCGAGACCGCGACCGCCGCCGCCGCCTCGCTGGCGCTGCTCGCCGACTTCGGCTGGGACGCTGTCCACGAGCGCGCCGCCACGCTCGCCGCGACGTTCGCGGCGATGCTCGCCGAGCGCGGCCTGACCGTCGCCCCGCGCGACCGCACGACGCTCGTCTCCTGGCAGGACCCCGACCCCCCGGCGACCCGCGACCGCCTGGCCGCCGCCGGCGTCGTCATCCGCGACCTCCCGGGCACCGGCCTCCTGCGCGCGTCGGTCGGCGCCTGGAATGACGAGTCAGACCTCGAGCGCCTGCTCGCGGCGCTGTAGCGCGGACGGCGCGATCAATCCGCGCCTTGAACGTGGGATTGCCCCGTCAGTCGGCGACAAGGCCTCCCAGCCAGTCCATCCAGCCCCCGTCGAGCACGAGCCGCGCGAGCGCGTCGTAGCCGCCGGCGCCGGGGTGCGAGCCGTCGCCGGCCGCCGCCTCCGCGGTCCAGGCGGCGTCCGCGCAGAGCGCGTCGAGGACCGCGACGAACGGCAGCCCGCGCGCCGCCGCGACCGCGGCGAAGGCCGCCGACAGCGCTCGGATCCGCTCGTCCTGGGCCGGGTCGCCCGACGGCGCCGGCCCGACGACGAAGGCGCCCGGCCCGAGCTCGGCGACGCCATCCAGGATCCGGCCGAGCGCGTCGACCGCGAGGCCGGGCTCGACGCGCAGGCCGCCGTTCTCGACCGTCGTGTCGTTGACGCCGACGCCGACGACGACCCCGTAGGCGGCGTCCGCCCGCAGCCGCGGTAGTGCCTCCTCGCGCCAGCGCGCGGCGACCTCGACCGACGTCTCGCGCCGCACGCCGAGGTTGTAGGCCGTGAACGGCAGGCCGGCGGCGAAGGAGGCCTCTGCGACGCGGCCGACCCAGCCGCGGCCCTCGGTGTCCCCCACGCCCGCGACGAACGAGTCGCCGAAGAACAGCACGCGCCGGTCGCTCGTCATCGGCGCCGGCTCAGCGGCCGAGCGTGCGCACGAGCTCGCGGGCGCGCTGGGGCAGGCCGCCCATGATCTCGCGCAGGTCGCTGAGCTCGGCGCGCACCTGCGCGTCGCCGACCTCGACGGGCAGCAGCGAGTCCTGGAGCGTCGAGAGCGTCCCGTCGGCCTCGCGGATCGCCTCGACGGCGCTGTCGATGAAGCCCTTCGCGCCGAGCGACGGCAGGCCCGCGGACTGCGGGTCGAACGTCCGGCCCTCCATGTGGTGGCGGGCGGCGAACTGCCCGTGCGAGCGCGACGCCCGCCCGTAGGCGAGCTGGACGGGCCGGAACAGCTGCTCCTCGAGCGCGTCGCCGGCGAACTCGTCGAGCTGCTCGTAGGCCTCGCCGAGCGCCGCGAGGGCGAGACCGAGCTCGTCGGTCGCGTCGGCCAGCGTATCGAGCAGCTGCTGGCGCCCGTCTGCGGCGGCGTAGGCCATGGGTTGAGCGTACGCCACCCCGCCGCCGCGATCGGCGACGATGCAGGCATGAACGCCCTCTCGCACCTGCGCGGCGTCCCGGCGCTGCGCCCGCTGCGTGGTCGCCACCCCGTCGTCGTCGTCTGCCTCGACGACCCCGCGCCCTTCGAGGCGCGCGCCGCCGAGCTCGCCGCCCTCGACGGCCGGCTCGTCGTCGAGCGCGAGCCCGGCGACCTGTCGGCGCGCCTCGGCCGCCCCTCGGTCGCCGTCTGCGACCGCTTCCTCGAGATCGAGCTGCACGCCGCGGACGTCTCCCCCGAGGACGCCCTCAAGACGGTCCGCTGGCTGGAGAGCCGCTGCGAGGAGTGCCCGCAGTCGGGCGTCGACATGGCGCCCCACACGACGCACGGACGCGCGCCCGCGTGAGCGTCCTCGAGCTCGAGACGCCGGTCGGGACCGCGCGGGTGCACCTGCACCCGGCCGAGGCGCCGCGGGCCGCGCTCGTGCTCGGTCACGGCGCGGGCGGCGGCGTTGCCGCGCCCGACCTGCTCGCTGCCAAGCGCGTGGCGCTCGCCGCCGGCGTGAGCGTCGCGCTCGTCGAGCAGCCCTACCGCGTCCTCGGCCGGCGCTCGCCGCCGCGCGCGCCCGTGCTCGACACGGCCTGGACGAGCATCGTGGCGCAGCTGCGAGCGGGCCCGCTGCGGGACATGGCCATCGTCACCGGCGGGCGCTCGTCGGGCGCCCGCGTCGCCTGCCGCACGGCGGCGGCGACGGACGCCGCCGCGGTGCTGTGCCTCGCCTTCCCGCTCGTCGCGCCGTCGGGCGTCAGCCGTCAGGAGGAGCTCGACGGCGTCGGCGTCTCGGTGCTCGTCGTCCAGGGCGCGAGCGACCGCTTCGGCCGGCCGGAGCCGACCGGGCGGCGGACGGTCGTCGTCGTCAAGGGCGACCACGGGCTGAAGTCCGACATCGGCGCGCTGGAGGACGCGCTCGCGAGCTGGCTCATGGTCGTCGTCGCGCGCGCCTGAACGGCGATCAGCGGCGCCGGGTGTTCGCGTTCTTGAACTCGCCGATGACCGCGTCGAGCTTGTCCTTCGCGTCGGCCGCCTCGCGCAGGTCGCCCTGCTTCATCAGCGTCTTGAAAGCGTGCGCCTCGGCCTTGATCTCGTCCTTGAGCTCGTTCGCCCACGGCTTGGCGAACCGCTGGTGCGCGGCCTGCTTGGAGACGCCGAGCGCCTCGCCGATCTTCGTCCAGGAGTGATGCTGGACCGCCGCGCGCACGGCGTGGCGCTGGTGGCCTTCGACGTCGCGCTGGACGGCGCCGATGAGTGTGAGCGCGCCGAGCGCGTCGGCGGCGATCGCATCCTCGAGATGCTCGTCGAGGCGCTGCAGCGTGGTGGTGAAGCTGTTGTCGTCCATGTCGTCAAGGTACCTTGACGACATGGATCCGTCAAGCCTTCTTGACGACGCTACATCCGCAGGACGGGCCGCTGCAGCGGCCCGAGGGGGGCGTTCGCGCACGCCGACAGCGCCAGCCCGACGACGTCGCGGGTCGTCAGCGGGTCGATGACGCCGTCGTCCCAGAGGCGCGCGGTCGCGTGGTAGGGGTGGCCCTGGCGGTCGTACGTCGCGCGGGTGCGCTCCTTCAGCGCCTCGATCTCCGCCGGGTCGCGGTCGGAGGCCACGGCGCTGAGGACCGTCGCCGCCTGCTCGCCGCCCATGACGGAGATGCGGGCGTTCGGCCACGTCCAGAGGAAGCGCGGGTCGTAGGCGCGGCCGCACATGCCGTAGTTGCCGGCCCCGTAGGAGCCGCCGACGATGACCGTGAGCTTCGGCACGCGCGCGCAGGAGACGGCGGCGACCATCTTCGCGCCGTCGCGGGCGATGCCGCCCTCCTCGGCCTCGCGCCCGACCATGAAGCCCGTGATGTTCTGCAGGAACAGCAGCGGGATGGCTCGCTGGTCGCAGAGCTCGATGAAGTGCGTCGCCTTCAGCGCGCTGGCGGAGAAGAGCACGCCGTTGTTGGCGAGGATCCCGACCGGGTGGCCGTGGACGTGGGCGAAGCCGCAGACGATCGTCTGCGCGTACAGCGCCTTGAACTCGTGCAGGCGCGAGCCGTCGGCGATGCGGGCGATGATCTCGCGCGGGTCGTAGGCGCTCTTGAGGTCGGCCGGCACGGCGCCGTAGAGGCCGGCTGGGTCGACGGAGGGCTCCTCGACCGCGGCGCGCTCCCACGGCGCCGGGGCCTTCGGGCCGAGCGTCGCGACGATCGAGCGGACGATCTGCAACGCCTCCAGGTCGTCGCCGGCGAGGTGGTCGACGACGCCCGAGCGGCGGGCGTGCAGATCGCCGCCGCCGAGCTCCTCGGCCGTGACCACCTCCCCCGTCGCGGCCTGCACGAGCGGCGGGCCGCCGAGGAAGATCGTCCCCTGCTCGCGGACGATGACCGTCTCGTCGCTCATCGCCGGGACGTACGCGCCGCCCGCGGTGCAGGACCCCATGACCGCGGCGATCTGCGCGATCCCGGCCGCCGACATCCGGGCCTGGTTGAAGAAGATGCGGCCGAAGTGCTCGCGGTCGGGGAAGATCTCGTCCTGCAGCGGCAGGAACGCCCCGCCGGAGTCGACGAGGTAGATGCACGGCAGGCGGTTGGCGAGCGCGATCTCCTGCGCGCGCAGGTGCTTCTTGACGGTCATGGGGAAGTACGTGCCGCCCTTGACCGTCGCGTCGTTGGCGATGACGACCACCTCGCGCCCGGAAACGCGCCCGATGCCGGTGACGATCCCGGCGCCCGGAGCCGCGCCGTCGTAGAGGTCGTGCGCCGCGAGCGGGGAGAGCTCGAGGAACGGCGAGCCGCGGTCCAGCAGGCGCTCGACGCGCTCGCGCGGCAGCAGCTTGCCGCGCGCGACGTGGCGGTCGGCGGCGCGCTGCCCGCCGCCCGCGCGTGCGGCGGCGAGCTGCGCGTGCAGGTCGGCCACGAGCGCGCGGTGCGCGGCCTCGTTGGCGGCGAAGGCCTCGCCGCGCCGGCCGGCGTTCGTCGTGAGGACGGTGCTCACGCCGCGACTCCGAGGAGCAGCTGGCCGCCGCTCACGCGGTCGCCCGGCGCGACCGCGAGCCCCTGCACCGTCCCGGCGGCGGGCGCGACGACCTCGAGCTCCATCTTCATCGACTCCAGCACGACGAGCACGTCGCCCGCGCGGACGCTGTCGCCGTCGCGCACGCGCACGGCGAGGACGCTGCCGGGCATCGGCGCCTCGAGCGCGGCGCCGCGCGCGCCGGGATCGCGCGCCGGCGCCGCGCGCTCCTCGCGAAAGGCCCAGGCGCGGCCGTCGATGCCGACGCGGGTCAGGTCGCCGTCGGGGGCGCAGGCCCACACGCGGCGCCGGCCGTCGATCTCGACGGCGATGCCGTCCGGGTGCGGGCGCGCGCTCGCGCGGCGGTCGCGGCCGCCGCCGACGCGCACGAACGACCCGTCGACGACGAGCTCGATGGCGTCGGCGCCGCGCTCGGGCGCCATCCGCCAGCGCTGCGGCGCGACCCCGTCGATCCGCCACCCGCGCAGCCGCTCCCAGGGATCGTCGCCCGCGTCGTCCGTTGTACGCGCAAGGACCGCGACGAGGGCGGCGTCCTCGTCCTCCTCGCGGGCGGCCTCGCGCGCAGGCAGGCGGGCGACGAGGCCGGTGTCGAGCGTTCCGGCGCGGACGGCGGGGTCGGCCAGCAGCCGCCGCAGGAAGGCCGTGTTCACCGGCGGGCCGAGGATCGCCAGCTCGCCGAGCGCGCGGTCGAGGCGCTGCAGCGCCTGCTCGCGCGTGGGCGCATGCGCGATGACTTTGCACAGCAGCGAGTCGTAGTGCGTCGTCACCTCGCTGCCGGCGCCGACGCCGCTGTCGACGCGGACGCCCGGCCCCGACGGCTCGCGGTAGGCGACGATCCGCCCGGTGCGGGGCAGGAAGCCGCGGTCGGCGTCCTCGGCGCAGACGCGCGCCTCGATCGCGTGGCCGCTGGGGACCAGCTGCGCCTGCTCGAGCCACAGCGGTTCGCCGGCCGCGATCCGCAGCTGGGCCTCGACGAGATCGATGCCGTAGACGAGCTCGGTCACCGGATGCTCGACCTGCAGCCGCGCGTTGACCTCGAGGAAGAAGCAGGCCTCGGCGTCGCCCGCCGGGAGAAGGAACTCGCACGTGCCGGCGCCGACGTAGCCGGCGGCGCGCGCGAGCGCGACGGCCGCCGCCCCCATCCGCGCGCGCATTTCCTCCGTCAGGGCCGGCGACGGGCACTCCTCGACGAGCTTCTGGTGGCGGCGCTGGAGGCTGCACTCGCGCTCGCCGAGATGGATCGCGCCGCCGTGCGCGTCGGCGAGGAACTGGATCTCGATGTGGCGCGCGGGCTCGATGTAGCGCTCCGCCAGCAGCGCGTCGTCGCCGAACCCGGCCAGCGCCTCGCGGCGTGCGGTCCGCAGCGCCGCGGGCAGCTCGTCCGGCGCCCGCACGATCCGCATCCCGCGCCCGCCGCCGCCGGCCGCGGCCTTGATCATCAGCGGCAGACGGCCCGGATCCTCGGCGGCCCAGGCGATGATCTCGTCGTCGGCCAGGCCCGCGCGCTCGATCCCGGGCACGGTCGGCACGCCCGCCCGCGCCGCGAGCAGCTTCGCCGCGACCTTGTCGCCGAGCAGCTCGATCGCCGCCGGCGGCGGGCCGATCCAGGTGACGGGGCAGGCGCGCGCGAAGTCCGGGCGCTCGGACAGAAAGCCGTAGCCGGGGTGCACCGCGGCGGCCCCGCTGCGCGCGACGGCCGTCAGGACGCGCTCGACGTCGAGATAGGACTGCGCCGCCGGCGCGGGCCCGAGCGCGACCGCCTCGTCGGCGAGGCGCACGTGCGGCGCGTCCGCGTCGGCCTCGGAGTAGACCGCGATCGAACGGATCCCCAGGCGCCGCAGCGTCGTGATGACGCGCACGGCGATCTCCCCCCGGTTGGCGACGAGCACGCTCTCGAACACGGGTTTCAGCCTCCCCGCGCGGGGTGCCAGTCGATCGGCCCGGCGACGAGCGTGTGCGAGCCCAGCGGCCGGCCGAGCACGCGCCAGACGGCCTCGGTCGCGTCGAGCAGCGCATCGAGGTCGATGCCCGTCTCGATCCCCATCTCGTGGAGCATCGATACGAGGTCCTCCGTCGCGATGTTGCCGGTCGCCCCCGGCGGGACGGGGCAGCCGCCGAGCTCGCCGAAGCTCGACTCCAGCGACGTGCAGCCGGCCTGCAGCGCGGCGAGGACGTTCGCCAGGCCCTGGCCGCGCGTGTTGTGGAAGTGCGCGGTGAGCTGCACGCCGTCGCCGAGCGCCGCGCGCGCCGCGGCGAAGTGCTCGGCGACCTGGACGGGGTTGGCCATGCCGGTCGTGTCGCCGAAGGCGATCTCCTGGGCGCCGGCGTGCGCGAGGTGGTGAGCGAGCGCCAGCACCCGATCGCGGTCGATGCGGCCCTCGTAGGGGCAGCCGAAGCTCGTCGAGATGACGGCCTCGACGCGCAGCCCGGCGCCCAGCGCGATCGCGATGACGCGGTCCAGCGCGGCGACCGTCGCGGTGATCGAGCGGTTGACGTTGCGCTGGTTGTGGGTCTCGCTCGCCGAGAGGAAGACGCCGATCTCGTCGAAGCGCTCGCGCTGGCGCAGCGCGCGCTCGAGACCGCGCTCGTTGGGGATGAGCACGCTGCGCGCGACGCCGTCGGGCACGTCGATCGCGGCGAGCACCTCCTCGGCATCGGCGAGCTGCGGGATGACGTCCGCGCGCACGAAGCTCGTGACCTCGATGCGGCGCACGCCGGTGCGCGCGAGCCGGTTGATGAGCGCGACCTTGTCGGCGGTCGCGATCGTCTCGGGCTCGCTCTGGAAGCCGTCGCGCGGGCCGACCTCGCGGATGTCGACGAAGGATGGGAGGTTGCGTCCGGCCGTCACGTCACCTGCTAGGCCCCCAGCGCCCGCGCGATGACCATCTGCTGGATCTCGTCCGTGCCCTCGCCGATCGTGAGGATCTTCGCGTCGCGGTACATGCGGCAGACGGGGTACTCCTCGATGTAGCCGTAGCCGCCGTGGATCTGGACGGCCTCGTCGGCGCAGCGCACCGCCAGGCGGCCGGTCTTGAGCTTCGCCTGGGCGGCCGCGAGGCTGAAGTCCTTGCCCGCGTCCTTCAGCAGCGCGGCGCGGTAGACGAGCAGCCGCGCCGCCTCGATCTCCGTGGACATGTCGGCGAGCTTGATCTGGATCGCCTGGAACTTCGAGATCGCCCTCCCGAACGCGCGCCGCTCCTTCGCGTAGGCGAGCGCCTGGTCCAGCGCGCCCTGCGCCAGCCCGAGGCCCATCGCGGCGACGCCGATGCGCCCGATCGCGAGGACGTGGAGAAACTGCTTGAAGCCCGCGCCGCGCGGGCCCAGGAGGTTGGCCTCGGGCACGCGGCAGTCGTCGAACGTCAGCGGCCGCGTGTCGGAGGCGTGCCAGCCCATCTTGCGGTACGGCTCGCCCTGGCCGTAGCCCGGCGTGCCGTTGGGGACGAGGAGGTTGGAGATCTCGTTCTCTCCCGTGAGCGCGGTGATCGTCACGAGCCCCGAGATGTCCGTGCCGGCGTTGGTGATGAACTGCTTGGCCCCGTCGATGACCCAGTCGGAGCCGTCGCGGCGGGCGCGCGTCTTCGTGTTGGCGGCGTCCGAGCCGGCCTCGGCCTCGGTGAGCCCGAAGGCCCCGAGGATCTCGCCGCTGCACAGCCGCGGCATCCAGTCGCGCTTCTGCTCGTCGCTGCCGAAGAGGTGGATCGGCTGCGTCCCCAGCGACGTGTGCGCGCAGAGCGTGATCGCGACCGAGGAGTCCACGCGGGTGAGCTCCTCGACGGTCAGCGCGTAGGCGAGCGTGTCGCCACCGGCGCCGCCGTACTCCTCGGGGAACGGGATCCCCATGAGGTTCAGGGCGCCGAGCCTGGCGATGATGTCGTACGGGACCGACTTCGTGCGGTCGTTCTCCTCGGCGACCGGGGCAACCTCGTTCTCGGCGAAGTCGCGGACGGTCCGGCGCAGGAGCTCGTGGTCGTCGGAGAGCTCGAAGTTCATGGCGCTGAGTATGAACGCTCGTTCATAGTTGCGCAACAGAAGCTTGCGGACCGGCGTAGGATTGGGCGCATGGCGGTGAACGCACGCTCATCCCGCGACACGCCCGAGCGCATCCACGCGGCCGGCCTCGAGCTCTTCAACGAGTACGGCTACACCGGCACCACCGTCCGCGAGCTCGCCGACGCCTGCGGCCTGACGCCCGGCGCGATCTACAACCACTACGCCTCCAAGGAGGCGCTGCTGTTCGCGATCGTCGACCGCGTCCACGACGAGGCCGACGCCGTCCTGAGCGCGACGCTGCGCGGCTGCCACGGCGACCCGGCAGTCCAGCTCGAAGCGCTCGCGGCGGCGTTCACCGCCTTCCACATCGCCCGGCCGCGCGAGACCCGCGTCGCCAACCGCGACTACATCTACCTCCCCGCCGGCGAGCGCGACAGCGTCGTGCGCCGGCGCCGGCGCGTCCGCGCGCTGTTCGCCGACGTGCTGCGCGAGGGCGAGCAGCGCGGCTGCTTCGACTTCGGCGAGCTCGGCAGCGCGGACGCCGTGCAGGCCGCGAGCATGGCGATCCTCAACATGGTCGTCTTCGTCGCCGAGTGGTTCGACCCGCGCGGGCCGCGCAGCGCCGCGGACACGGCGGCGCTGCACGGGCGCCTGGCGCTGCGGATCGCGCAGGCGTCCTAGTCGCGGATGGGCGCCGGCAGCGCGCGGGTGTCCGTGTCGCTGAGCGGCGGGAACCGGTCGGTCAACAGGCCCGCGTACGCGGTCGAGCGGACGTAGAAGGACATCGGCCAGTGGAGCGCCTCCGTGAGCCCCGGCGACGTCTTGCCGGTGATGACGGCGACGAACCACAGCGCGATCGCGACGAAGAAGATCCAGATCTCGCAGATGTACTGCACGATCACCACCGGGATGAGGAAGATGATCCGGACGAGTACCAGCAGCCGGCTGTAGCTCTCCTGCGGCGGTCCGATCTGCACCCGCACCGGATACTCGGGGTGCTCGCCGCCGTCGAACGGCGGAAAGGTGTCCGTGAGGAGCATCCAGTAGCCGAAAAACCGTGTGGCGAACCGAACGTAGCCCGCGACGAAGTCATACATCCCCTGTGGATAGCGGGCGGTGAACAGCAGCACGAACCACGCCACGAGGATGGCGATGCCGGCGAACAGCCCGTAGAAGTACAAGACGATGAAGTGCGGGATCACGAGGAGGCCCCGGAAGAACACCGTCAGGCGGCTGCGCTCCACGGGTGGTGACTGCTCGTACACGACGGGATATGCGCTCATGCGTGCGACAGTGGCACACCCAGCGCCCACGCGCCACAGATTTCGTATAGGTGACGCCTGCGACCACGGTGTTAAATCGGTGAAGCGATCTCGACGAGCGTGCCGAACGGGTCGCGCACCCACGCGACGCGCTGGCCGTGCGGCGCGTCGGCCGGGGCCGCGAGTGCCGTGCAGCCGGCCTCCAGCGCCCGCGCGTAGGCGCTGTCGACGTCGTCGGCGATGAGCGCGATCTCGACGTTGCGCGGCGGGTCGACGGGCGCGACGCGCAGGACGCCGCCGGGGAAGTTCTCCTCCCCCAGCGTGTAGGCGGCGAAGGCGAGCTTCGTCGCGCCGGTGTCCATCTGCGCGTAGGTACCGCTCTCGGCCACGAACTGGCCGCGCAGGCCGAACGCCCGCTCGTAGAACGCGGCTGCCTGCGCCGGGTCGTCGACGTAGACGATGACCCAGCCGAGGCGCAGCTCGGCGTCAGGCATCCTCGCGCGCCTTGCGCTCGCGGCTGAACTCCCACCACGGCCGGGCGGGACCGCCGTCGGCGTAGTCGACCGCGGCGACGAACGTGTCAAGCAGGCACGGGTCGTGGCGGCGGCCGTCGAGCGCGCAGAGGCGCTCGAAGAGCTCGTACGGGTCGCGGCCGCGCAGGTCGTCGAGCGCGGCGACGCCGAGACGCTGGAGCTTGCGCGCGACGGCGGGGCCGACGTTCGGGATCTCCGTGAGCTTGCTCGTCATGGCAGCCATCCTTGCCGATCGCCGGGCGCGTGTCTTGGAGAAAACGGCCGTCGTGGTGGGCGACTCAGCGGCTGAGCTCGCGGCGTCGCGCTTCCTACATCGGTGAGGAACGCGGGTGGACCCGGCGCGAGCGTTCTCCGCGGCACGCAAGGGTGTGTGCTGGTCGAGCGTGAGTAGCGTTCGCTATCACGGGCGGTAGCGCCCGCTGCTCAGGCTCGACAGCGGCCGGTTCGCGGTCGCCCGACAACCTAGAAGGCTCCGCGCTGTGCGTTGGGGGCAGCCCGCGAAGCCAGCAGCGCCGTCGGCGGGACGCCGGCGAGCTCGCGGCAGTCCCCGGCGAAGTGCGCCTGGTCGGCGTAGCCGGCGCCCGCGGCGACGCGCGCGAGCTCCTCGCCGCCGCGCGCGGCCGCCAGGGCGCGCTCGAGGCGCAGCACCCGCGCGAGGCGCTTGGGCCCGTAGCCGACCGCGCTGCCGACGCGGCGGCGCAGCTGGCGCTCGCTGACGAACAGCCGACCGGCGAGCTCGCCGACGGCGAGCGCGTCGCGGCCCAGGCGCGCGACGGCGGCCTGGACGAGCGGGTCCGGGGCGCGGGCGGCGGCGGCGCGCGGCGCGATCGCGGCGAGCAGCGCGCCCGGCCGGTCCGGGCTGTCCTGCAGGAGCTCCTCGAGCAGCCGGCCGTCGTCGCCCCACAGCTCGTGCAGCGGCGCCTGCCCGTCGCGCAGCGCCGCCCCGTCGAGGCCCAGCAGCGGCGGCGCCGCGCCGGGGCGCACGCGCACGCCGACGACGTGCGTGCCCGCCGGCAGCGCGACGACGAACGCGGTCGTGTTCGCGCCGACGACGACGGCGCCCTCGCCCTGGGTCCAGATGATGTCGATGCAGCCGTCGGGCAGGACGCGCACCGGCGCGTCACCCCCGTCGCGGCGTTCCCACGTGCACGCGACCCAGGGTGCGAGGGCGCGCGGTGGCGGCTGCTCGCGATACTGCATGCGAACACGGTAACGCGCGTATCCGCCCAGGTCCGACATCCGGCGGGCGCGACCAGTAGCGTCGCGGCGTGCCGGCCGTCAGCGTTGCGGCGGTGGCAGCAGCCGGCCGAGCCGATCGATGAGCGCCACCAACAGCTCCCCCACCGTGTCCAGCGTCGAGTCGACCCCGTCGACGACCGCCTGGGTCGTCTGCTCCAGGGCCGGCTTCTTCGGCGTCGCGACCTGCTCCGGCTCCTGCGCCGGCTCGATCGCCACAGGCGGTCGCTGCGGCGCGCTCGGCGGCTTCGGCGACGGTGGCGGTGGCGGAGGCGCCACCGCAGGCGGCGGGGGCGGCGCGGCGGGCGGCGTCGTCGGCGCGGGCGGCGGCGTTGCCGCGCGCCGCACCGGCGGGGTCACGGCGGGGCGCCGGGGCCGGCGCGTCGGCTGCCCGGCGACGTCGGGCGCCTCAGAGCGCACGCCGTCCGCGGCGTCGGGCGAGACCGCGGGACCGGCGACGACCTGGCTCAGCGAGCCGAGCCCGCCGAAGCCGCCGGCGCCGACCAGCACGACGACGAGTGCCGCCACCATGGCGGCGGGCACGATCGCGGCGGCCGTCCCGGCCCGGAGCAGCTGGCGCAGCCATGCGCCGACGAGGTCCATCCTCCGATGATAGGCACCGGCGCGGCCCCGCGAGGACGTTCGATCGCCGTGACGCTGCGCGTCGCCCTGCTCGGGCTCACGATCCTGCTCGCGGTCATCGGCGCGCTCGGCATCGCGGCGCTCTACGACGCCCGCCAACAGTACGAGGACCGGCTCGTCGCGGCCTCCGCGCTCGAGGTCTCCAGCGCGAACCTCCTCGCGGCCGGCGTCGCGCTCGAGGCCAACCTCGCGGGCAAGCGCTCGCGCGCCGCCGCGCGCTCCGTGCAGACCGCGGCGCGCGCGGTCGCACGCCGTGCCGCCGACGTCCGCAGGCGCGCCGCCGCGGACGGCCCGAGCCGCGAGCTCGCCGCGCAGATCGCGCCCGCGCAGCGCGACGCCCGCGCGCTCACCGCGCATCCGACCCTCGACTCGACGCGCACACGCGCGCGCCGCGACCTGCTCGCCGTGCGCCGCGCCGTCGCCGCGCTGTCGGTGCGCCAGCAGACCCGGCGCGAGGAGGCCCACGACCGCGTCTCCAGCCGCTCGCGCACGGCGACGGTCGCGATCGGCGTCAGCGCCGGGCTCGCGCTCCTCGGCGTGCTCACGTTCCTCACGCTGCTGATCCGGACGATGCACCGCCCGCTCGACGAGCTCGTCAACGCCACGCGCCGGATGGCGGCCGGCGATCTCGCGGTGCGCGTCGAGGCCTCGGGACCGGCGGAGCTCGAGGCGCTCGGCGCCGCCTTCAACACGATGGGCCACGATCTCGCGGAGGCCAGCGCGCGCGTCGAGACCCAGCGCCAGCGCCTGCGGACGACGATGGAGAGCCTCGGCGACGGGATCGTCCTCGTCGACCCGAGCGACCGCGTGACGACGATGAACCCGCGCGCGTCCGAGCTCGCAGACGGCCTGCGCCCCGGCGCCCAGGCGCACGGCGCGCACAGCCCGCTGCCGCGCCTGGAGGACGCGCTCGCGGGCGAGGTCACCGTCCAGCGCGACGGCAGGCTTGCGCTCGCCGTCACCGCCGCCCGGCTCGCCGGTCCCGAGGGCGGCGTCGTCTGGACGCTGCGCGACATCACCGAGCGCGCGCGCCTCGAGCAGGCCAAGAGCGACTTCGTCGCCACCGCCTCGCACGAGCTGCGCAGCCCGCTGACGTCGATCAAGGGGTTCATCGAGCTGCTGGAGTCCACGAACAGCGAGAACCTCACCGAGCGCCAGCACGAGTTCATCCGCATCGTCCTGCTGTCGACCGACCGGCTCGTCGACCTCGTCAACGACCTGCTCGACATCGCGCGCATCGAGTCCGGCCAGTTCGAGATCCACGCGCGCGCGGTCGACCTGCGCGCGACGGTCGAGGAGGTCGCGGCGCTCATGCAGGCGCGGCTGCTCGAGAAGCGCCAGCGCCTGGACCTCAACATCGCCGAGCCGCGGGCGCCGGCCTTCGCCGACCCCGCGCGCGTGCGCCAGATCCTCACGAACCTCATGACCAACGCGCACCTCTACACCGGCGAGGACGGGACGATCACCGTGCGCCTGGAGGGCGACCGCGACGCGACGCGGATCACCGTGGGCGACAGCGGGCGCGGGATGTCGCCGGAGGACGTGCGACGCGTCTTCGACCGCTTCTACCGCGGCGAGTCCAGCGAGCGCAAGAGCCCGGGGACCGGCCTCGGCCTCGCGATCGTCAAGTCGCTCGTCGACCTCCAGGGCGGCAGCGTCGACGTCACGAGCCGGCTCGGTCGCGGCACGACGTTCGTCGTCACGCTGCCGTCGGCGCCCGCGTTCGCCGGCGGAACGCTGCCACCGCCGCCCGGGCCCGCGCCCCTGCGCTCGCGCCGCGTGCTCGTCGTCGACGACGAGCCGCCGCTCGCGGCGCTCATCGCCCAGCAGCTGGCACCGCTCGGCATCGAGGCCGTGCAGGTGCACTCGGGCGCGGCGGCGCTCGCGCGGCTGCGGGCGGAGCACTTCGACGCGATGACGCTCGACGTCCTCATGCCCGGGATGAGCGGCCTGGAGGTCCTGCGCGAGCTGCGCGCCGATCCGCGCCTGCGCGAGCTGCCGGTCGTCTTCGTGTCGGTGTCGTCGAACCTCCCGGCGCTCGACGGCGAGTGGACCGTCGCCAAGCCGATCGACCGCAACCGCCTGACCGACGTCCTCGAGGCCGCGATCCAGGCGCACCGCTCGCGCGTGCTCGTCGTCGCGCCCGAGCGCGTCCGCCCCGCCCTGGCGGCGACGCTTGCGGAGCTCGGGATCGAGTACCGCTGGGTCGCGACGCCGGAGGAGGCCGCGCGGGTCGGCGCGCAGGAGCTCTTCGAGGTCGCGCTGCTGCACGCGAGCCTCAGCAACGCGCCGTCCGTGCTCCAGGGCGCGGCGCTGCGGGGGCGCCGGCGGGGGCGCTCGGTGATCATCTTCTCGACGGACGGCGAGTGGCAGACGCAGGGCGCGGCGGTCGGGATGCCGGTGTTCGCGCTGCCGCAGGCCGTCAGCGCGCTGCGGTCGGCGCTTGGTGACGACGGGGCGGGTCAGGCAAGATGACGACGGTGGACGACGCGGAGCAGCTGCATGCCCGGATCGCGCAGCTCGAGGGCGAGCTCGCTGCGCGAACGCGCGAGGAGGCCGACAAGGAGCAGCAGCTCGAGCGCTACGCGGCCGATCTGCGCGAGACGTTCAAGGAGGAGCGCGCCCGCGCCCACGAGCTGCACAACTCCTACATGCTCACCGTGCGCGCCCTCGCCAGCGCCGTCGAGGCGCGCGACGCCTACACCGGCCGCCACGCCGAGCGCGTCGCCGCCTACGGCCTGGAGATCGCCCGCTCGGCCGGCGTGCAGCTCAGCGACGAGCCGCAGATCGAGTTCGGCTTCCTCCTGCACGACATCGGCAAGGTCGCGGTCCCCGACGCGATCCTCTTCAAGCCCGGCCCGCTCACGACGGCCGAGCGCGTCATCATCGAGCAGCATCCGGTGACCGGCTTCGAGATCGTGCGCGACATCGACTTCCTCGGCGCGGCGCGCGACGTCATCCGCTCCCACCACGAGCGCTGGGACGGGGGCGGCTACCCCGACGGCCTCGCCGGCGCGGACATCCCGATGTCGGCGCGCGTCTTCGCGGTCGCCGACACGATCGACGCCCTGACGACGGTCCGCCCGTACCGGCGCGCGTCGTCGTTCGCCAAGGCCCGCGCCATCATCCTCAAGGACGGCGGCAAGCACTTCGATCCCGAGATCATCGCCGCGTACGAATCGGTGCCGGACGACATCCTCGTGGCGATCCGCAGGCGGACGGGGTGAGGATGCGCCGCGCCGTGCTGATCGTCGACGACGACCCGTTCATCCGCAAGCTCATCGTGACGACGCTCGAGGGGGTCTCGGCGTACGACATGCACGAGGCCGGCGACGGCGCGCAGGCCGTCGCTGCGGCCGGCCGCGAGGAGCCGCGGCTCGTCTTCCTCGACATCGACATGCCGGTGCTCGACGGCATCGAGGCGTGCCGCCAGATGCGCGCGCTGCCCGCGATGCACGGCGCGAAGATCGTCATGCTCACGGCGTCGGCGGAGGACAACGCGCGCGACCGCGCACGCGAGGCGGGCGCCGACTTCTTCCTGACGAAGCCGTTCAGCCCGCTGGACCTGCTGCGGCTCGTCGACGAGCTCGACGGCGCCTCGTAGCCGCGCCGGCTCCTACGTTCCGCGCGGCCGGCGTTGCTCGCTGTCGGGGTTCTGGATCGTCGCGTCGACGCGCAGCGCGCGGGTGCGCAGCAGCTCGGGCAGGACCTCCTCGACGATCTCCGTCGCCCGCCGGATCGCGGCCCAGGCGTTGGGCGCCTGCAGCTCGATCCAGGTGAGGCGCACCTCGCAGAGGTCGGTCTCGAGCGCGAGGTCGGCGGCCGGCAGCTGGTCGATCGAGCGCGAGGCCGCGGCCTCGGAGTGGATCCAGTCGTCGAACATCCCCTTCGCGCGCATGCACCAGCGCATCTCGCCGGGCACGACGAGGTTCACCAGGAAGATGATCGGCGGCGCGCTCGCCATCGGGACCGGCCGGAGGACCTACTTCTCGAAGAAGCCGCCGCTGATGAGCCACTTGCCGCCGGTGCGCGTCAGCTCCGTCCTGAGGGTCGTGAGCGAGACCCGCACCTTCGCCGTGTCGCCCGTGATCGTCGCCTTGTCGACCTTGCCCTTGACGAGCTGGGCGCGGATCGGCGCCGGGAGCCTCGCGAAGACCTTCGTGACGCCGTCGACGCAGTTCGTCGAGATGATCTTCGGCAGCCCCTGCGGGCCGGTGCGCAGCCCGGCGACGAGCTTGCGCTTCCCGTCGCCGTCGAGCTGGTCGCAGACCGCCTGCGCGTCGCCCTTCCCGAGCGCGATGACCGCGGTCCTGACGACGTCCTCCGGCGCCTGCTCCTTCTTGGCGGCGCCGCCGCAGCCGGCCGCCACCAGGGCGACGACGGCGAGCAGGGCGACGGAGAGCGGGCGCATTGCAGCGCGAGCCTAATGGATCTGTTTCGGGATCGACGAGCACCCGTCGCACCCGGTACGTTCACGCTCGATGCCCGGCTCGCTGACCGTCGACGAAGCGCTGCTCATGCTGAACGACCGGCTGGGCCAGGAGGTCACCGCGTGGGTCGAGACCGACCACGACAAGCCGCTGCTGATCGCGACGGGGCTCCTGGACAACTGGAGCCTCGAGACGACCGCAGACGTCGTGCCCGAGGACGAGCCGCCGCAGCACTTCGACCTGCGCGGGCACTACTCGATCGGTGACGCGCGCTTCGACCTCAGCGACGCGCCCGTCGAATCGGTCGGCGATCACGCCGGCGGCAACGGGCTCGTCTTCCGCGTCCAGGGCGGCGCGCGCCTCGTCGTGACGTGGCTGGCGCTCCCGCCGGAACCCCCGCCGGCGGCGTAGCGCCTCAGACGGGCGCCTCGGGCCCCGGGCCGGGCCCGCGGACCGAGACGACGAACGCCGCGGTGCGGTCGGCGAGCGACCGGCACTCCTCGTCGTCGAACCCGCGCAGGCGCTCGGCGAGCGGCCCGAGCGAGTCGCAGGCGGCGATGAGGTGCTTGGACATGCCGTCGCGGAAGCTGCGCTCGACGTGCGCGAGCTCCTTCGGGCCGAGCGTGTCGGGCAGCGGCGGGAGCGGCTGCGCGCTGACGATGTCGGCCTCCCAGGCGACGTCCGCCGGCAGCTGCGCCTCGGCGTCGGCGGCGAGCTCGGCGAGCTCCGTGCGCAACGCCCGGATCGGCGCGGTCTGCGCGGCCGCGATCGCGCGGGTGTCCTGCATCTCCTCGTCGGCCTCGGTGCGATAGCCGAGCCCCTCGGCGGCCTCGTTGAGCCAGGCGAGGTGCTGGGCCATGTGGGCGTCGAACGCGAAGAGCGCGGAGAGGCCGCCGCTGGCGTCGGCGAGCGTCAGCAGCGCGTGCGCGGGCGGGACGTCGAAGCGGTAGGCGGTCACGGTCGTCGCCGAAGGTAGCGCCTGCGCCCGGCGGACGACGGGCGCGCTACGCGGCGGCCGGTTGCGGCACGGCGAACAGCGCGAGGAAGCGCCGGACCGCTGCGACGCCGCCGTCGATCGCCAGGTCCCCGGCGGCCTGGGCGTCGGCGAGCGCGCGGCCGTGCCACAGGACGGCGGCGAGCGTGCCGGGATCGGTGGTGATGACCGCGTCGGGCGCGGGGACCTCGCCGCGGGCGAGCTCGAGCGTGCCGTCGCGGACGCGGGCGGCGAACCGCTGGTCGCCGAGGCGCAGCTCGTAGGTCGCCGTCAGGCCGGCGGCTGCGGCGGGGGCGAACATCGTCTTCAGCGCGAGCATCGAGGCGTCGACGCCGAGCCGCCGATCGCCGGGCGGGAACGGCGCGCGGCTGCCCCAGCGGCCGAGCGCGAGCACGACCGGCTCGAGCTCGCGCCCCCGGTCGGTGAGCTCGTAGACGCGCGAGCCCGCCGGCGGCGCGAGCGTGCGGCGGCGCACGATCGCGGCCTGCTCGAGCTCGCGCAGGCGCTGGGAGAGGATGTCGGGGCCGAGCTGCACGAGGCCGGTGCGCAGGTCGGTGAAGCGCTTGGGGCCGAGCAGCAGCTCGCGGACGACGAGCAGCGCCCAGCGCTCGCCGACGAGGTCGAGGGCCCGCGCGACGCCGCAGCTGTCGCCATAGGTGCGCTTGCCGGCCATCGGGCGAGTGTAGCGCGATGGTCCGACATCACCGCGTCGTTGGTTGGTTTGTCCAACCTGGCCCGCGTCGTCGGGTGGACCGCCTACGGTTGCCCGCGTGCGCGTCGAGCTGTGGACCGATGGAGCCTGCTCCGGCAACCCGGGGCCGGGCGGCTGGGCGGCGATCCTCGTCGCGCGCGACGACGAGGGCAGCCCCGCGAAGGTCCGCGAGCTGTCCGGCGGCGACCCCGCCACGACGAACAACCGCATGGAGCTGCAGGCGGTCATCGAGGGCCTGCGCGCACTGCGCCGGCGCACGGACGTCTGCGTCCACATCGACTCCAGCTACGTCATGGACGCGATCACGAAGCGCTGGCACGTCGGCTGGAAGGCGCGCGGCTGGAAGACGGCCGCCAAGCAGCCGGTGAAGAACCAGGAGCTGTGGGAGACGCTGCTCGAGCTCCTCGAGGGACACACCGTGACGTGGAAGAAGGTCCGCGGGCACGCCGGCGTCGAGCTCAACGAGCGCTGCGACGAGCTCGCCGTCGCGGCCTGCCGGGCGCAGATGCGCTCGGCCTAGCGGCACCGGCGGCCTCAGGCCAGGCGGCAGGCCCGCGGCTTCGCCGAGCCCGGCTGCAGCGTGCAGCGCTCGCGCTTGAGCCGGTTCTTCGTGGTCACCGAGTAGCGGTAGAACGCCCCGAACCTGTTCGCGCGCGGGAGCGTGATCGAGATCTCGACGCGCGCGGGGCGGCGCAGCGTGCGGCCCGCGAAGCCCGAGAACGACATTCGGCCCGCGCGGCGCGCGGTTCTGGACACCCGCCGCGGGCGCGGACAGCTGCGCGAGCCCTTGCACTGCACGACGATGCGATAGCCCTTCTTGACGTCGGTGACGGTCAGCGTCCCGAAGCGACGGCCGAGGAGGTTGCGCGTGTTGCCGAACTTCACCTGCGGCAGCGGGTCGAGCCTGCCGGCGGCGGCCTTGCCGTCGCAGTTCTCGTCGACGGCGTTGCCGGGTATCTCCGTCGCGCCGGGGTTGATCGCCTTGTTCGCGTCGTTGCAGTCCGTCGCGCGCCCGAAGCCGTCGCCGTCGCCGTCGGTGTTGTCGCCGCCGCTGCAGTCCTCGTCGATGCCGTTGTTGGGGATGTCCGTGGCGCCCGGGTGGATCGCGGCGTTGAGGTCGTTGCAGTCGGCCGGGCGCGGGAAGCCGTCGCCGTCGAGGTCGAGGTTCGCGACGAACGACGAGCTCAGCGCGAGGCCGCCGCCGACGCCGCCCTCGCTGCCGATCTCGACGAACAGCTCCTCGCCGGCCGTCACGTCGGCGCCGACCTCCGAGCGCAGCGGGTTCGTCGCCGAGTCGACGTTGCACGCCGTGGGGGTCGTGGCGGCGCCGCGGTACAGCGCCATCACGGTGCTCGTCGAGGACGAGTCGACGGCGAGGACGACGTGCCCGGTGTCGGGGGCGACCCAGCGGTACCAGACGGTCGCACCGTAGGGCGTGCCGTTGCAGCTCGGCGCCTCGCCGGGCTCCAGCGTGGCCCCGACGTTGGTCCGCGCCTCGCTCACGAAGGTGTCGGCGAACTGGCGCTGGTCGTCGGAGATCACCGCGTAGTTCGTCGATCCCTCTGCGGCTGCGGGGGTGCAGAAATCCGGCACGGCGTTGAGGGAGCAGACCCCGAACGCGACGAAGTACGTCCCGCCCGCCACGGAGTTCTCGAGCGTGATCTGTGAGTTCGTGCCGGCGAAGTCGTCGTTGCAGATCGACGCGCCGTTGGGCGGGGCGTTGCCGGGCGCGAAGACGTACATGATCGTGTCGGGCTGATTGGCGGCGAAGTTCTCGGTGAAGATCATGCGCCCGCCGGTGCCCCGGACCTTGAACCAGAACGACCGCGTGGCCTGGGGCCCGCCGGCACCGCACGTCGCGCCGGGGTTCTCGTTCCCGGCGAAGCCTGCGCCCACGATCGTCACCTGGTTGACGTTCAGCGGCAAAAACTGCGCTCCCGCGGAGGTCGACGAGGGCTGCACGAGCGCCTGGGCGGCGGCCGTCTCCGCGACCGCCAGGCAGGCGGCGAGGAGGACGAGCGCGACGATCGCCAGGCAGACCAGGCGCCCGTGGGCGACGCGCGTCATTCCTGCGGGTCCGGTCCGAGGACGGTCGCGGGCGGCGGCGGCGTCTGTTTCGGCTTCGCCTGCGGCGCGACCGGCGGCGGTGGCGCCGTCGCCTGCACCACGCCGGATGGCGGCGGCGGCGGGCTGCTGGACGTCGCCTTGCGCGCGGGCTTGCGCGCTGCGGCGGCGAGCGCCGGCAGTGCCGGCGGCGTCGCGAGCGCGTCGATCACCGCGCGTTCGCTCGCCGGCGTGAAGGTCGTCGGCACGACCGCGCCGGTCGTCACGGCGTCATCGCCGGTGCCCGCGAGCGCGTACCCGCCCGCGAACGCAGCGGTCCCGAGGACCAAGGCTGCCATGCCCATGCCGATTCGCGTGCGTGCCGTGTCCACCGTCCGGCTGCATTCGAACACAGCGCGGCCCCCAAGACAACTACCGGATCACGCACATTCGATCGTGCGGATTGGCGTAGGCTGGTGGCACGGGTCACGGAAGGACCGAGGGAGAGCGATCGGATGCGCCGTCTGCTGCTGGTGTTCCTGCTGGTGCTCGCCGGCGGCGGACTGCTGGCGCTCCCGGGCGCCGCGAGCGCCGCGACGTGCGCGGACTACTCAAACCAGGCCGCGGCGCAGCGCGCGGCCGACACGCGCGACGCCGACGGCGACGGGCGGTACTGCGAGAGCCTGCCGTGTCCCTGCGCCACCGGCGGCGGCTCGGCGACCGCGCCGCCACCGCCTCCCCCGCCTCCGCCGCCGCCCGCCAGAGCGGGCTGCACGCGGTCCTCGATCGTCCAGCCGATCCGCTTCAGCGCGGCGCGGTACCCGAACATCAGGCGCCACACCGAGGCGGCGATCGCACGGGGCTGGCCGAGCGTCATGGTCATCAGCCGCCGCGGCAGGGAGCAGCGCCGCGAGCGGCTGCTGGCGAACATCCCGACGCGCACCGGGTTCGATCGCGACGAGTACCCGGCGGCCGTCGGCCGCGGCCGGGCCAACGGCACGCAGCGCGGCCTCGTCCGGGGCCTGAGCCCGATCGGCTGGAAGGCCGACGTCGCGTACGTGCCGTCGAGCGAGAACCGCTCACACGGGGCGTCGCTCGGCGCGAAGCTGCGGCGCTTCTGCGACGGCGTGCGGTTCCGCTACGTCTTCGGCTGAGCGCGGCCACGCGACGATGATGGGCTCGAGCTCGTCGGCGGCCATCGGCCGCGCGAAGAGGTAGCCCTGCCCGTAGGCGCAGCCGATCGACCGCAGCAGCGTGACCTGCGCGGGGTCCTCGATCCCCTCGGCGACGACGTGCATGCCGAGGTTGTGGGCGAGCGCGACGATGCCGCGCACGATCGCCTCGTGGCTGGGGTCCTCGTGCATCGTGCCGATGAACGAGCGGTCGATCTTCAGCGTGTCGCCGGGGAAGGACTGCAGGACGGTCAGCGAGGCGAAGCCGGTGCCGAAGTCGTCGATCTCGGCGAGGACGCCGAGGCGCGCGAGCTCCTCGAGCGCGCTGCGGGCAAGCTCGGGCCGCGCGATGACCGTGCTCTCGGTGATCTCCAGGCGCAGGCACCGCGGCGGCAGGCCGCTGTCTGACAGCGCCGCCCTGACGTCATCGAGGAGCCGCTGCGGGTCACCGAACTGGCGGCCCGAGACGTTGACGCTCATCGTCACCTCGTCGGCGACGACCCCGCGCCGGCGCCAGTCGCTCAGGCGCGCGCAGGCCTCGCCGAGCACGAGCTCGCCGAGGTCCGCGATGAGGCCGCTGTCCTCGGCGATCGCGACGAACCGCACCGGCGAGATCGGGGCCCGCCCCCCGGGCCAGCGCGCGAGCGCCTCGAAGCCGGCGATCTCGCCGCTGACGAGGTCCACCACCGGCTCGTAGAAGACGCGCAGGCGCCGCTGCTCGATGATCGACCGCAGCTCGGATTCGAGCTCGATCTGATCCAGGACGCTGCGGTGCATCTCGTCCGTGAAGACCGACGAGCGCCCGGTGCCCTGGCGCTTGGCGTCGTACATCGCGATGTCGGCGTTGCGCATGAGGTCGAGCGCGCTCGCGCCCGGCTTGCTGATCGCGATCCCGACGCTGGCGCTGACGAACAGCTCGCGGTCCCGGATGCGGAAGGGGTCCTGGAGGGCGGCCAGGATGCGCCCGGCGACGTCCTGCGCGTGGCCCGCGCTGTCGAGGTTCTCGAGCAGGATCGTGAACTCGTCGCCGCCGAGGCGGGCGATGAACCCGTCGGGGCCGCCGCGCGCGATCGTGTCGCTCGGGCGCAGGATGCCGCTCAGCCGCTGCCCGAGCGCGATCAGCAGCTCGTCGCCGACGGCGTGGCTGAAGCTGTCGTTGATGCGCTTGAAGCGGTCGAGATCGAGGAACAGGACGGCGCAGCGATGCCCGGGCTCGCGCAGGTCGCGCTCGAGCGAGAACGCGAGGCGATCGAGAAACAGCGTCCGGTTCGGGAGGCCGGTGAGGGCGTCGTGCAGGGCACGCCGGCGCAGGAGCTCCTCGGCCGCCTTGCGGTCGGTGATGTCCGACATCGACCCGGCCACCCGCGTCGGCTCGCCGTCGGCGTCGCGGATAGCGACGCCGCGCGTGAGAAACCAGCGGTACGAGCCGTCGCTGTGACGCATGCGGTGCTCGCTCTCGAAGTGCGGGGCGCCACCGCCGATGTGGGCGTCCCACGCTGCCCGCAGGGCCGCCACGTCGCCGGGGTGCACGCGCGAGATCCACTCCCCGGGCAGGTCGCCGATCTCATGATCGGCGTGGCCGAGCATGGCCTTCCAGCGCGGTGAGAAGTAGACGGCGCCCGCGGCGAAGTCGCGGTCCCAGATCCCATCGTTGGCGCCCTGCACCGCGAGCGCGTAGCGCTCCTGGCTGCTGCGCAGCTGCGCGGCGCCGCGGACGACACGGCCGACGAGCACGAGCGCCGCCGCCGCGACGATGCCGCAGGCCGCCAACAGCAGCCAGGGCACCCACCGGCCCGCGCCGCCGACCGAGGCGAAGAGCGAGCTCTCGCGCCCCGTCAGCACGACGCGCCAGCGCGAGCCCTTGACGGGGCTGGCGGCGAAGTACTGTCCATGACCGAAGCTGCCCTGGCGCGCATGGGCGGCGGCCGCCAACAGCCCGGGCTGGCTCACCGGCAGCCCCGGCCGGGTGTCGCCCTTCGGGCCCCCGACGACGGCGCCCTGTCCGTCGAGCACGTATGCATGTCCGCCGGCGGTGTCGGGGATCTCCGAGAGGTAGCCGCCGATGAAGGCGTAGAGCAGTTGCGGTGAGGCGCCGCTGACCAGCACGCGCCGGCCCGTCGCCATCGCGAACGGCAGGGCGAACTGGATCGTGTTGCGCCCCTCCGGGCCCGCGATGACGTCCGACAGCGCGAAGGGCCCTCCCGCGAGCACCGTCCGCACGAACGCGGGCCTGGAGCGGATGAGGCGCTCGATCGCGGGCGGCGTGCCCGGCGACCGGGCGAGGATCCGGCCGTCGGCCCCCAGCAGCACGAGGCTCTCGAGGCGGCTGCGCCGGGCCTCCGCGCCGAGCGCGCCCACGGGGATGCGTGACCCGCCGAAGCGCTGTGCGTTGGTCGTCTGCGCCGCGCTCGCCGAGGAGGCGAACAGCGACTCGGTCAGTGCCGCGCTGATGCGCGCGCGCTCGGCGAACCGGCTCGCGATGGCCTGACGGGCGTTCCCCTGGGAGCGGTGCAGCGACGCCCCGGCACCGGCGAGTGTGACGAGCGTGAGCAGCGCCGCGATCCAGAGCGCGAGCGAGGCGCGCCGGCCGGCCGCGAGGGCGCGGGCCCTGCCTGCAATCGTCGGCTGGCATGCGGCGGCCACGAACGCTGTATCGGCACGCCGGAGGAGGCGCTCAAGAGCGCCGTCGCGTTATTTTCACAACCGTCGGTATCTGCATACCGATAGTGTTAGGATACCGCTGGTATCTCAACCTGGGACGGGGGGATCGATGGTCAGCACGCGCCTCACGCGCGCCGAACGGTCGGCGATCACGCGCAGTGACCTGCTCGCCGCCGCCGAGCTGCGGTTCGTCCGCGACGGCTACCACGCCACGACGCTCGAGGCGATCGCCGAGGACGCCGGCTACAGCAAGGGCGCCGTGTACTCCGCGTTCGCGGGCAAGGCCGATCTCTTCCTCGCGCTCGCCGACGCGATCATCGACCGCCGCCTGGAGGACATCGCGACGCTCTTCGGCCGCCACCCGCCCGGGCCGGGGCGCCTGCAGACGCTCGCGCGGCGCCGCGTCGAGCAGGGCGCCGACCGCTGGGTCCTGACGTCGATCGAGTTCTGGCTGCACGCCGCCGGCGACCCCGGACTGCTCGAGCAGTTCGCGACCCGGCACCGGCGCCTGCGCTCGGGCCTCGCCGGGCTCGCGGGCGCGCAGACGCCGCTCGGCGCCGACGACTGGGCGATCACGACGATCGCGCTGTCCAACGGCCTGGCGCTCGAGCGGCTGATCGACTCCGGGGGCGTCCCCGAGGACCTCATGACGCGCGCCCAGCACCTTCTCTACGCCGCGCCCGCGGCATGAGCGCGCGCGGACGCACGCGAGCGGCCGCGCTGCTCCTGGCGCTCGCCGCGCTCGCCGGCTGCGGCGGCTCGTCGTCGCCGGGCGGCGCGACGCCCGCCGCCGACGCGGCGAAGACCCGCGCGCTGCTGCAGCAGACCTTCGGGCCCAACGCGGCGGCGCGCTCGGGGCGGATCAGCGGGACGATCGACATCACCACCACGGGGGTCCCGCGCTTCGAGGGTCCCGTGTCGCTCAGCATGAGCGGGCCCTTCAACACCGCACCGGGCAGCGGGACGCCGCAGGCCGACCTGTCGCTCGGGATCCGGCTGCGCGACCAGATCTACGGCGCGAGCATGTTCCTCGTCGGCGCCGACCAGGTGCTCATCGGCCTCGGCCCCAGCGCCTACCCCGTCCCTGCGGCGCTCGCGGCGACGATCCGCAAGCCGCTCGCCGGCTCGCGCAACGTGCTGGGCTCCGTGCTCGACGTGTTCGCGATCGCGCCCGGGCGCTGGGCCACGCGCTCGCAGATCGCGGGCAACGCGAGCGTCGGCGGCGTCGACACCATGCACCTGACCGCGGGCATCGACCTCCCGGCGTTCTTCGACGATGCTGCGGCGTTCACGCGCGTGCTGACGTCGCTGCGGTTCACCGAGGTCGCGGGGCTGCCGCAGGTCATCACGCCGGCGATGCGCGCCGCGCTCGTGCGCTCGGTGACGTCGGCGACGGGCGACGTCTACACGGGCGTCTCCGACCACGTCGTGCGGCGGGCGCACTTCGACATCCGCCTGAAGCCCTCGGCCGCCGACCGCAGGCGGCTCGCCGGCATCAGGACGATGCGGCTCGTCGGCGAGCTCGGCGTCTCGGACGTCGGCGCGCCGCAGAAGGTCGCCGCGCCGCGCGAGCGCGGCTCCTACCGCGAGCTGCAGCTGACCTTCGATGCGCTCGGCGAATCGGCACGGCGCAAGGATCGCGGCGGCGCATGACGCTCGTCGCGACGACCGAGGCCGCGCTCGTCGTGCGCGGCGTGAGCAAGCGCTTCGGCGAGCGCCGGGCCGTGCACGACGTCGGCTTCGAGGTCGCGCCCGGCGAGCTGCTGGCGATCATCGGGCCCAACGGCGCGGGCAAGACGACGCTGCTGTCGATCCTCGCCGGGATCCGCCCGGCCGACGACGGCAGCGTGCGCCAGCCCGCCGGGACGACCGCGCGGATCGGCTGGGTGCCCCAGCAGACGGCGGTCTACTCGAAGCTGACCGTCGCGCAGAACCTGCGGCTGTTCGCTCGTCTGGAGCACGTCGCCGACACGGACGCGACGGTGGCGCGGATGCTCGAGCAGACGGGCCTGCAGGACCGTGCCGACGACGAGCTCGGCAAGCTCTCCGGTGGCAACCGCCAGCGTGTGAACATCGCCGTCGGGCTGCTGGCCGACCCGCCGGTGCTGCTGCTCGACGAGCCCTCCGGGGCGCTCGATCCGCGCCAGCGCGAGCGGCTCTGGGGCTTCATCACCGCCCTGACCGAGCGCGGTACGGCCGTGATCTTCGCGACGCACGACATCGCCGAGGCCGAGCGCCACGCCGACCGCGTCCTCGTGCTCGCCGACGGCGAGCTGCTCTTCGACGACACGCCCGCCGAGCTGAAGACCGTCGCGGGCGCCGACGAGCAGCACGACCTCGAGCAGGCGTTCGTCACGTTCCTGCGCGCGCAGGGGCACTGAGCCGCGATGCGCTGGATGCTCCTCAAGGACCTGCAGATCCTGCGCCGCTCCAAGCTGCTCGTCGGGCTGCTGATCGTCTACCCGATCGCGATCGCGCTGCTGATCGGCTTCGCGCTCTCCAGCGGGCCCGACAAGCCGCGCGTCGCCTTCCTCGACGAGATCCCGCCCCAGCAGCACACGATCCCGCTCGGGGGCGAGTCGATCAACGTCGACACGTACTCGGACTCGCTCTTCGGCGCGGTCGAGCGGGTGCCGGTGCGCAGCCGCCGCGAGGCGCTGGAGAAGGTGCGCTCGGGCGAGGTGCTCGCGGCGCTCGTCATCCCCGCCGACTTCTCGCTGAAGCTCTCCGGCGCGGGCTTCTCGGAGAGCCCGACGATCGACGTCATCTACAACGGCGACGCGCTCAAGCAGTCCTTCGTGCGCACGACGGTCAACGCGCAGCTCGCGTCGGCCAACGCCGCGCTCGCCGGGCAGCTCAACCGCGTGGCGGGGACGTACATCGACACGATCGCCCGCGGCGGGACGATCACGGCGCTCGGCGTGCCGTTCGAGCTCTACGGCATCCAGAACTCCAAGAAGAGCCTCGACCGCGTGCTGGCGCGGCAGGTGACGCCGGCGACGCGCCGCGACCTCGCTCCGATCGCGACGTTCATGTCGATCGGCGCGACGAACTTCACGCGCTTCAAGGGCGTGCTGGACAACGTCCGCCGCCCCGTCCAGGTCGACGAGACCGTGCTCTCCGGGCGCCGCGCCCCGCTGGACACGTTCGCCGTCGCGCTCGCTGTCAGCGTCTCGCTCATGTTCGTCTGCGTGCTGCTCGCGTCGGGCCTCATCGCGCTGGAGCGCGAGGAGAACACGTTCGCGCGCCTGGCCCGCGGCCTCGTCCCGGGGACGAACCTGCTCGTCGGCAAGATCCTGCTCGCCGCGGGCTGCTCGTTCGTCGTGACGCTCGCGATGCTGCTCGGCATCAGCGCCTTCGTCCCGCTGCACTACGACCGGCTCGCGCTGTGGGTCCTCGCCCTGGCGGGCAGCTCGCTGGCGTTCGCCGCGCTCGGCGTCGCGATCGGCAGCCTCGCGCGCGAGGTGCGTGCCGCCTCGCTGCTGGCGTTCCTGCTGTCGCTCCCGCTGGCCTTCCTCGCGCTCGTCCCCAGTGGCGCGGTCTCGCCCGCGCTGCTCGACGTCATCCACGTCATCTCCGCGGTCTTCCCGTTCAAGCCCGCGCTGGACGCCGTCAACGCCGCGATCAACCAGTCGAGCCCGACGCTCGGCGCGTCGCTCGCGCACCTGGCGCTGCTCGTGGCGGTCTTCGGCGCGGCGGCGCGCGTCGGGCTGCGCCGGTTTGCGTGACTGCCGCCGCGCTGCAGGCGGGCCACGTTCGTCCAGGCCGCGGAGGAGGCTGTCGACGTTCCGCTGTATGCGAACGGTTTCTCGCCAGCCTCCTCCCGCAGTTGTCGCCGGCACGGGGCGGCTGGGCGGGAAGCTGCTATCGGCCGGTTCTCGGAGTGGGCGATACTGGGCTCGAACCAGTGACCTCCGCCTTGTCGAGGCGGCGCTCTCCCAGCTGAGCTAATCGCCCTGGGAGCGGCGAGGATAGCAATCACGGGCGGCGATTCGCGGCCTGTGGTGTGCGGGCGCAGTACGCTCGCAGGCGTGCCGACTGTGCCATCGGAACGATGATGCGGATCACCCTCGCCCAGGTGGCGAGCCAGCTCGGCGACATCGACGCGAACCTCGAGCGCGCGGCCGAGATCATGGTCGAGGGCGGGCGCAGGGGGAGCGATCTCGTCGTCTTCCCGGAGCTCTTCCTCACGGGCTACGCACTCGGCCAGGTGGACGCCGACCTCACGATGTCGGCCGACGACGCGCGCCTCACGCGACTCAGCCGCATCGCGCCGGAGACCGACGTCCTCATGGGCTATTACGAGGACGGCCTCGGCGTCCACAACTACAACGCCGCGACGTACTACGACGCCGACGACGTCGTGCACACGCACCGCAAGCTCTACCTGCCGACGTACGACATCTTCGAGGAGCGCAAGCACTTCTCCCCCGGCCAGTCGATGCGCGCGTTCGACACGCGGCAGGGGCGCGTCGCGACGCTCATCTGCAACGACGCCTGGCAGCCGCACCTCGTCTTCCTCGCCGTGCAGGACGGTGCGCGGGTGTTGTTCGTCCCGACGAACTCCGCCCAGAGCCGCTTCCCCGAGCAGTACGACTCGCGGACGTACTGGCGCGACATCACGGTCTTCTACGCGCGGATGTTCCAGTGCTACGTCGTGTTCTGCAACCGCGTCGGCGACGAGGGCGAGAACCTGCGCTTCTGGGGCGGCTCGCACATCGTCGACCCCTGGGGCAAGATCGTCTGCGCCCTGCCCGACGACGACGAGGCCGTCGTCACGACGTCGATCGACCTCGCGACGGTGCGCAAGCGCCGCCGCGAGGTGCCGCTCGTCCGCGAGGCGCGCCTCGGCCTGCTCGCGCGCGAGGCGACGCGGCTGGCCGAGGAGGGCGGCGACGCCTGACCCGCCGAGCGGCGCTCGCTACCCTTGGCCCGCACTCGGCGCCGTGGCGGAGTGGCTACGCAGCGGCCTGCAAAGCCGTTTACTCCGGTTCGAGTCCGGACGGCGCCTTACCGGTCCGGCCTTCGTGAGCCTGCGCGTCAGGATCGACCCGGTGCTCGGGCCGATGAGCTGCCCCGAGACGATCGACGACACGGGCAGCCCGCCCGTGGGCGGCGGGCCCTCCGCGAGCGCGCGCGGCGCGCGACACTGTGGGGCGTGAGCATCACGCTGCACCGGGGCGACATCACGGCCGACGACGACGCCGACGCGATCGTCAACGCGGCGAACCCGGGCCTGCTCGGCGGCGGCGGGGTCGATGGCGCGATCCACCGCGCCGCGGGACCGCAGCTCTTGCGCGAGTGCCGGGCGCTCGGCGGCTGCGAGACCGGCGACGCGAAGATCACCGGCGCCGGCCGGCTGGCCGCGCGCCACGTCATCCACGCCGTCGGGCCGGTCTGGAACGGCGGCGGCGACGGCGAGCCCGAGCTGCTCGCCTCCTGCTATCGCCGCGCGATCGAGCTCGCCGCCGCGCACGGCTGCGCGCGCGTCGCCCTCCCCGCGATCTCGGCCGGCGTCTACGGCTACCCGCTCGCCGCCGCGGCGGGGGTCGCGATCGACGCCACCCGGGCCGCGCTCGCGGACCACCCGGAGGTGCAGGAGGCGCGCTTCTGGCTCTTCGGCGACGACGCCTACGATGCCTTCACGGCGGCGCTGGGACCATGACGACGACCGCTGCGATCGTCCTCGCCGGCGGGCGCTCGACGCGCATGGGCACGCCGAAGGCCGCGCTGGAGTGGCACGGCTCGACGCTCCTGCGCCGCGTCGCCGGGATCGCCGCGCGCGCCGTCGACGGGCCGGTCGTCGTCGTGCGCGCGCCCGGCCAGGCGCTGCCGGCGCTGCCCGCGGACGTCGAGCTCGTCGACGACCCCGTGGAGGGCCGCGGCCCGCTCGCCGCGCTCGCCGTCGGCCTCGCGGCGGTCGGCGACCGCGCGCAGGTCGTGTACCTGACGGGCGTCGACGCGCCGTTCCTGCACCCCGCATTCATCCGCCGTGTGCTGGAGCTGCTCGGGCCCCGGGACGACGTCGCCCTCCCCCGCGCCCACGGCTTCGCCCAGCCGCTCGCCGCCGCCTACCGCGCGGCGACCGTCGCCTCGCAGCTTCGCAGGCTGCTCGCCGCCGACCCCGAGCCCGGCAGCCGCGCGCTGCTGCGCCGCTGCCGCGTGGCCGAGCACGGCGAGGCGGTACTGCTGGCCGACCCCGACGTCGCCGTCCACGATCCGCTCCTGCTGTCGCTGCACAACCTCAACGCGCCGAACGACTACGCGGACGCGCGGCGGCGCCCCGCGCCCACGATCGCGGTGCGCGTCGACGGCGGCAGGCCGCGCGCGCACGAGGCCGCGACGCTCCTCGGCGCCGCCGGCGCGGCCGGCTGCACGCTCGACACCGCGGCGCCGAGGGTCAACGGGCGCCCCGCCGCCGACCCCAACGAGCCGCTCGTCGCCGGGGACCTCGTGGAGCTCAGCGCGGCCAGGGCATGACGAGGTCGAACAGGCTCCCGTTCAGCGTGCGCGCACCGAACGTCAGCACCTGGCGTGCGTCCGTCCGCGTCGCGTGCGGGCGACCGCCGAAGCCCACGCGACCGATCTGATTGGCCATCCGCTGCCACGCGTAGCGGCACGCGGGAGCCTCCATGCAGGGCCCGGCGGTGGTCGTGACGATCGCCTGCGGAGCGACGCCCCGCGCGGTCCAGCTCAGCGTGGGGCGCAGCCGGTCGCGGTCGATCTGCGCGGCGCGGACCGCGATCGTCCGCACGTCGTAGGGCAGCCGGTCGCCCTCCCAGGGCCGCGCGATGCGCAGGCCGAACGCCCGGTCGGGGTACGTCGTCCAGGCGCTCGCCGGCAGCAGCATGTCGACCATGGCCACGGTGCGGCCCTTGTGCGGCCGCGCGACCCTCCCGCGCGGCGTCAGGCTGATGCGGATCGCGTTCGTACGCGCGATCGGCCGCCGCACGAGGGCGCTGACGCTGACGACGATCGTCCGGCGGGGGTGCAGGAGGACCGCGCGGCTGAGGGCCGGCGGGCAGGAGGGGAACGCCGACGGCCCGCCGACGCAGCGGCCGATGCGCAGGACGGCCCTGAAATCCTTCGTGCGCGAGCGGGCGGTGAGCTTCGCCGACACGAGGATGCGATTCCCGCGCGGCTGCGCGCGGACGTCGAAGCGGGCGACGCGCAACTCGCTCTCACGCAGCGTCAGGTCGCTGTGCGGGCGCGGGCTGTAACGCGCGGGTGCCGCGGCGCTCGCGGTCGCCGCGGCGGCAAGGACGGCGATCGCACCGAGGGCGGCGAGCGGGTGGCGGCGGGCGGTCATGGCTCGCGAAAGATCGCAGGCCGCCCCACACATAGATTTTCCCCTAATCCTCCTCGTCAGAACCCGACAATTGGAGCCCGAGCAGGACCTTTTGCGCCGGTCGATCGTGGTAGTTTCACCGCCTTCGACCTTCCCCCACCGGTGATCACGCGCGCCCGCGCACCGACAAAACGAGGTCCGCCACATGAGCGCACAGCCGACGATCGCAAGCGAACCCGTGCAGGTCGGCGGGCCCTACTGGGAAGAGCTGACGGTCGGTGATCTCTACGTCGAGTTCCCGGCGATGACGATCAACGAGGGACACGCGGCGCTGCACCAGTCGATCGTCGGCGATCGCCTGCGCCTGGCGCTCGACGCCTCGCTCTCCGAGAAGGTCGCGGGCCGCCGCCTCGCGCACCCGAACCTCGTCTGCGACATCTCGATCGGGCAGTCGACGCTGCCGACGCAGCGCGTCATCGGCAACCTCTTCTACCGGCGCCTCATGCTGCGCCGGCTGCCGGCGATCGGCGACACGCTGAAGACGACGACGGAGATCGTCGCGCTGAAGCGCAACGCGATCAAGGAGGGCCGCAAGCCGACCGGGCTCGCCGTCCTGCACATCGTCACCAAGGACCAGGAGGACCGCGCGATCCTCGACTACTGGCGCTGCGCGATGCTCCCGATCAACGACGTCGACGCGTCGCAGCCGCACGCCGACGACCTCGACCAGTTCCCCGCCGACCTGCCGCCCGAGGCGCTCGCGGCGACGCTCGACGGGATCGACCTCGCGACGTACCGCAACGAGGTCCCGGGCCGCCACTTCGCCGACCTCAGCGCCCCGACGACGTGGGTCCTCGACGGCGGCGACAGCGTCACCGCCGCGCCCGAGCTCGTCCGCCTGTCGCTGAACATCGCCAAGGCGCACAGCGACCCCGGCTCACACCACTCCGGCAAGCGCCTCGTCTACGGCGGGCACACGATCGGCATCGCGGCCGCGCATCTCACCAAGACGCTGCCGAACCTCGTGACGATCATCGGCTGGCATCACTGCAACCACCTCGCCCCGGTCTTCGAGGGCGACGTGCTGCGCAGCACCGTGCACCTGGAGGCGACCGAGGCGCTGCCCGGCGGCGGCGGCCTCGTGACGCTGCGCATCGAGGTCTCGGCGCAGCGGGCCGACGGCGCACTGGATGCGGTACTGGACTGGCGACTCGTGGGGGCGATGGCATGACGGACGGGATTCTCAACGGCGTGCGCGTGATCGAGGGCTCGGCGTTCGTCGCCGCGCCGACCGCGGGGATGACGCTCGCCCAGCTCGGCGCCGACGTCATCCGCTTCGACGCTCCCGGCGGCGGGCTGGACTGGAGGCGCTGGCCGCTGACGTCCAGCGGCGACAGCCTGTTCTGGTCGGGGCTGCAGAAGGGCAAGCGCTCGATCGAGATCGACCTGCGCTCGGAGGAGGGCCGCGAGCAGCTGTCCCAGCTCATCACGATGCCCGGCCCGGGCAACGGGATCTTCATGACGAACTTCCCCGCGCGCGGGTGGATGAGCTACGAGAAGCTCAAGGAGCGCCGCGAGGACCTCATCATGGTCGTCATGACGGGCAACCACGACGGCTCGTCGGAGGTCGACTACACCGTCAACCCGTCCGTCGGCTTCCCCGAGGCGATGGGCCCGCGCGACAGCGCCGTCCCGACGAACAGCCTCATGCCGGCCTGGGACACGGCGATGGGCGGCCTCGCCGTCGTCGGCCTGCTCGCCGCGCTGCGCCACCGCGACGCCACCGGCGAGGGCCAGCTCGTCGAGATCGCCCTGTCGGACGTCGCGATCGCGACCGTCGGCAACCTCGGCCGCATCGCCGAGGTGCAGCTGGAGGGCCGCGAGCAGCCGCGCGACGGCAACTACCTCTACGGCGCCTTCGGCGGCGACTTCCCGACGAGCGACGGGCGGCGCGTCATGGTCGTGGCGCTCACCGGCCGCCAGTGGAAGGCCCTGAAGGAGGCGACCGGCACCGAGGAGCTCTTCGACGCCGTCGCCACCGCGACGGGCCACGACTTCCGCGGCGAGGCCGGTCGCTACAAGGGCCGCGACCTCATCCGCGAGCTGCTGACGCCGTGGTTCGCCGAGCGCACGCTCGAGCAGATCCGCGACACGTTCGCCGGCACGGGCGTGTCGTGGGGGCCCTACCAGACGTTCAAGCAGCTCGTCGCCGACGACCCGCGCTGCTCGGAGTCCAACCCGATGTTCTCCATGGTCGAGCATCCCGTGGGCACGTACCTCACCCCCGCCTCGCCGCTGAACTTCAGCGTCAGCGGGCGCATCCCCGCCAAGCCCTCGCCGCGGCTCGGCGAGCACACCGAGGACGTCCTCGCGCTGCTTCAGACCGAGGCCGCTCAGCCCGCCTCGTAGGCCTCGAGCAGCTTCAGCCAGATCTCGCTGCGCGTCGGGAACGCCGGCACGCAGTCCCACAGCCGCGCGATCGGGACCTCGCCGACGATCGCGATCGTCGCGGCCTGCAGCCACTCGCCGACCTCGAAGCCGACGAACGTCGCGCCGACGACGACGTCGCGGCGGGCGTCGACGACGAGCATGCAGGTGCCCGCGGCGTTGCGCCCCACGAAGCTCGCGCCCGCCGAGCCGGCGCTCGCGTGCGACACCGTCCGCACGGCGATCCCCGCGTCGCGCGCGGCCGCCTCGGTCAGCCCGACCGCGGCGACCTGCGGGTCGGTGAAGATCACGCGCGGTGAGCCGGCGCCGTCCTGCGTCGCGCGGGCCTGCGCGTCGCCGTCGATGGCGAGGCTTGCGACACGGGCCTGGTACTTGCCCATGTGCGTCAGCAGCGAGCGGCCGTTGACGTCGCCGATCGCGTAGAGCCACGGGTGGCCCGGGACGCGCATCTGGTCGTCGACCTCGATCGGCTCCCCCGCCTGCAGGCCGACGGTCTCGACGCCGAGGTCGGTCGTCGCCGGGCGCCGCCCGACGGCCACGAGCAGCTCGTCGCCCGTCAGCTCGCGCCCGCCCTCGAGCGTCAGAGTCACGGCAGCGCGCGGCTGCCGCCGCGCGACCGCGGTCGCCTTGGCGTCCGTGAGGACCTCGACGCCGGCCTCGCGCAGCGCCGTCGCGACCTGCTCGGAGGCGATCGGCTCCTCGCGCGCGATCAGCCGCTCGCCGCCCTCGACGAGCGTCACCTCCGCGCCGAGCGACGCGTACGCCTGGGCGAGCTCGACGCCGACGACCCCTCCGCCGAGCACGAGCAGCCGCGGCGGGACGACGGCGCTCGTCGTCGCCTCGCGGTTCGTCCACGCGCGCGCTTCGGCGAGGCCGGGGATCGGCGGCATCGCCGCGACGCTGCCCGTCGCGACGACGACCGCGCGGCGTGCGCGCAGCAGCTCGTCGCCGACTCGTACGCAGCGCTCCCCCTCCAGGCGCCCGGCGCCGCGCACGAGCGTGATCGCGCGGGCGTTGAGCCAGGGCAGCTGCGCGGCGTCGTCGAGGTCGTGGACGACCTCGTCGCGGCGGCGCAGGACGGCGCCCGCGTCAAGCGCGCCGGTCACCGCCTCGCCGACGCCGGGCACGCGGCCGGCCTCGCGCAGGAGCTCGGCGGGGCGCAGCAGCGCCTTGGACGGCATGCAGGCATAGAACGAGCACTCGCCGCCGACGAGGCGCGCCTCGACGATCGCCGTCTCGTGCCCGGCCTCGGCGACGCGCCCGGCCAGCACCTCGCCCGCAGGCCCCGCCCCGACGACGATGACGTCGAACTCGCGCTCTGGCATACAGCGTGCAGCCTACGCGGGTGGAGAAAGGTCGCGACGCTGCGGCGACCTACCCGATCGTCTAGGCCAGATCCACGGCGGCGCCAGCAGCATCAGTGTCGGCCCGGGTGCACCGCGTGCAGCCCGGTCCACGTGCCCCACGGTCGTCGCCCCCATCGACGCCGGGCATGGGGCCGCGGAGGGGTCCACGGACGGACACCCTCCGCGCCCACCGCAAGCCGGTGCTCAGCAGGCGACCGCGTCGGGCACGGGCATGAGGTTGTTGAGGTGCGCGTAGTGGCTGGCCTCGGTCCGGTTGGCAACCCCGAGCTTGCGGTACGTGTTGGAGAGGTGGAACTTCACCGTCTGCTCGGTGACCCACAGGCGACGGGCGATCTGCCCGTTCGTGTGGCCCTCGGCGACGAGCCCGAGGATCTCCTTCTCGCGCAGCGTCAGCGGGCAGTCGGCGGCGACGGCCGGCGCGCGGCGCTCGTAGCGGTGCACGACGGTGCCGCGGACGACCTCGCGCAGCATCGTGCCGAGGCTGACCGGGTGCATGTCCTTCGACAGCACCGCGTGGGCGCCGGCCTCGAAGACCTCTCCGAGGCGCTCCTCGCCCATGTTCAGCGTCAGCAGCAGGCGCTGGGCGGCGGGCGCGTGGTCGGCGGCCTCGCGCAGGCGGGCGAAGGCGTGGTCGGGGCGCTGGCCGCTGTTGCGCGGGTCGTGCATGTCGTCGACGAGGACGACGTCGGGACGCAGGTCCATCAGCGCGTCGCGCGCGGTCATGCGCCCGTCGATGACGCCGACGACGCGGAAGCCGGCGGTCTGCTTCAGCGCGAGGCGGATGGAGTGCGCGACCAGCGAGTGGTCGGCGACGATCAGCAGGCGCTTCATACGAGCTCACCCCTGAGGTCCTGCGTGGTCTGCGTGCTGGTCATGTGCTCGCTCCCTTCCGTGGTTGCGTAGGCGCCCGGCGCGAGGACCATCGAGAAGCCCAGTTCCGCGCCGGATTGGATTACGAGGTCGGCGGCCTCGTTACGAGAACGGACGCCGAGCTTTGCGAAGGCTGAGGACAGGTGGCATTTGACGGTGCTCTCCGCGAGGAACAATTCGGCCGCGATGGCCTTGTTGCTCTTCCCGCCCACGACGAGCCCGATGACCTGCTTCTCGCGGCTGGAGAGCGTCGGGCGGTCGACGTCGTGACGGCGGTTGGCGGGGACGGCGATCTGCCCGGCGACGATCGCCCGGACGGTGACCGCCAGCGAGGTCTCGAGGTCGGATTCGAAGACGACCCCGTTGGCGCCGGCCTCGACGGCGCGGCGGATCCCGCGGCGTGAGTCCTCGGGCATGACGGCGACGATGTGGACGTCGGGGAGGTGACGGCGCAGGCGCCGCATCTGCTGATCGCGCGCCGTGACGCCGCGACCGAAGACGACAATGAGGACGTCCGGAAGCGCCGCGGGGGCGGCGTCGACGTCGCCGCCGCTGCGCCAGCGGGCCGCGACCGCCATCCCGTCGGCGACGAGCGCGCCCTCGATGCGGCGAGCGGCCAGGTCGTCCGGGGCGAGGACGGCGATGCGCAGTAGCCGAGGCATCCGCGCCCGCTGAGGATCGACCGGCTCCACGCTCATCGGGGGCCGGTGCTCCGTCGCGTCATGCTCGAGATCGCCCCGATGTCGTCCCTGCTGGCTGCAATCGGCAGCATTCGTGCCTCTCTAGCTCCTGTTGCCCCCGGCCGCTCCGCGACCTTCAGTGCTCTGCACGGTCGCAGAGGAGCAGGGCGCCGGCATCGGACTTAGCCACTGGATGTGGTGCTTGAACCAGACGCCTGCATGCGGTCCTGCGCCAATGCCCCTGGGCGTAAACCGCAGCGGCGCGTGCGAGGTCTCGCACCGCCGCTGGGACCAAGATCCCAGTGCATTGGGCCCGCGCGAGGCGCCGGGGAGACCCCGGCTATAATCCGCCACCTCGCGGATGTAGCTCAGTTGGCTAGAGCGTCTGCTTGCCATGCAGAAGGTCGAGGGTTCGAGTCCCTTCATCCGCTTGTCACGAAAGGCCCGCTCAGGCGGGCCTTTCGCGTTGAGGGCGATGGCTTCACGGGTTGGGCCAGAGTCCGCGGGTACCACTCGCGGGTACCAGACTGCGCGACGGATCGCGTCCGGTCCTGAGCCGGCGTGGCGCCACATCTCCCGCAAGGACGGCTGGCCGGACGGCCGCGGCCGCGTTTCTCAGGGAGTCGCTATCAGGCGCGGCCGCGGGCGCCGGGCGCTCGCGGTGTACATCCGATCCGCAGCTTGCTTTGAGTCGTACTCAACTATATGTTGAGTACGACTCCAATGGCCATGCCGTCGACACCCACGGAGCGGATGCGCGCCCGCGCCGAGGCCGTCGGGGCGACGCGCGCGCGCCTGCTGCAGGCAGCGGGGGACGCGTTCGCGAAGCAGGCGTACGACGGCGTGAAGCTCGGCGTGATCGCACGCGAAGCAGGTGTCACGCAGCAGACGCTCTTCAACCACTTCGGCTCGAAGGAAGCGCTGTTCTCGGCGTGCGTCGAGGTCGCCCACGAGCGCATCGAGAACGTGCGCACCACGGCGACGCCCGGCGACGCCCGCAGCGTCGTGTCCGCCCTGATCGAGCAGTACGAGCGCGGCGGCGACGCCAACGCGCGCGCGGCCGCGCTCGAGGAGCGCATCCCGGCCGTCACGGCGATGCTCGACCTGGCTCGCGGCTATCACCAGGACTGGCTCGCGGAGATGTTCGCCGGCGCGCTGCCCGCCGCCGGCGGCGCCCGCCGCGAGGCGCTCGCCGCCCTGCACGCGGCGACCGACGTCTTCACCTGGAAGCTGCTGCGTCGCGACCTCGGCCTGAGCCGGCGCGCGACGACCGATGTCATGACCCGGCTCGTGACGGGGCTGCTCGTCACGCCCTACGACCGCGAGGAGGACGACGCATGAGCCACTACCTGTTCACGATCCCGGACGCCGGCGGCAACGTTCCGCCGGAGCTCGCGGCCGCTCGCGGGCTCGCCGCGCGGGGGCACGAGATCACGGTTCTCGGCGACCCGACGATGGCCGGCGAGGTGGCCGCGATCGGCGCCCGCCTGCTGGAGTGGCGCGACGCGCCGCGGCGAGAGAGCCGCGACCGCAGCGACGACCTCATCCGCGACTACGAGCTGCGCACGCCCGCCCAGCAGGTCGGGCTCATGCGCGAGATCCTCTTCGGCTGGGCGCCGGGCTACGCGGCCGACACCGAGCGCGCGCTCGCGGCCGAGCGCTTCGACGCGCTCGTGTCGTGCTTCTTCCTCGTCGGCGCGCAGATCGCGGCCGAGGCGCGCGCGCTGCCGTTCGCGACGCTCGTGCCGAACCTCTGGGGCGAGCCCGGGACCGGGCTACCTCCGTTCGGCCCGGGGCTACAGCCGGCGCACGGACGGCTCGGCCGCGCGCGCGACGCGCTCATGACGCGGATGGCCGAACGGATGTGGGCGAAGGGGCTGCCCGACCTCAACGCGCTGCGCCGCCGGTACGGCCTGGACCCCGTCGGCGCCGTGTTCGAGCACTTTCACCGCGCACCGCGGCTGCTCGTGCTCTCGTCGCAGGCGTTCGACTTCCCAGCGTCGCGGATGCCGACGAACCTGCGCTACGCGGGGCCGCTACTCGACGACCCCCCGTGGGCCGAGCCGTGGACGCCGCCGCCGGGCGACGAGCCGCTCGTCCTCGTCGCGCTGAGCACGACGTTCCAGGACCACGAGCGCACGCTGCAGCGCAGCGTCGACGCGCTCGGAGCGCTGCCGGTGCGCGGCGTCGTCACGACCGGCCCGGCGATCGACCCCGCGGCCGTGCGCGCGCCCGCGAACGTGCAGGTCGCGCGCTCGGCGCCACACGCCGTGGTTCTGCGCGAGGCGTCGGCGATGGTGACGCACGCCGGCCACGGAACCGTCATGAAGGCGCTCGTCGCGAACGTGCCGATGCTCTGCCTGCCGATGGGCCGCGACCAGAACGACAACGCCGCGCGCGTCGTCGGCCACGGCGCCGGCCTACGGCTGCGGCCGGGCGCGAGCGCGACGGCGATCCGGCAAGCGGTCGCGCGCCTGCTCGGCGAGCCGGCGTTCGCGGCGGGCACGCGGCGCCTGGGCGAGGCAATTCGCGCCGACGCTGCGCGCGGCACCGCCGTCGACGAGCTCGAGGCGCTCGTGGGGCGCCACGCGCCGGTGACCGCGCCAAGCGCCGGCGCGGGCGCGGCGCGCGCTACGTGAGGGGGACGCGTCTGCACTCGACGAGTGCGCCCCCTCTGACCAGCCGTCGCGCGTGCCCTGTCCGTCCTCATGCCAGCCACGCAGCTCGCCCTCCAGACCCGGCCGCTGACCCGCGGCAACGTGCTCACCGCCACCGACGTGGCCGCGTGGCCGCGAATCCCAACGGTGGAGCTCCAGCAAACCCCGCGTCCCACACCCCGCGGGTGCAGTTGCCATGCAGAAGGCCGAGGGTTCGAGTCCCTTCATCCGCTTCGACAGAAAGCCCAGCACATGCGGGGCTTTCTGTTTTCGGTTCGCGGGTACGGGGTTCGGCCGGCTACTTCAGGTCGAGTGTGATCTTCCCGCCCTTGCCGTCGCAGGCGGTCACGGCGTTGAGCTTGACGACGGCCTGCGTCTTGGAGACGAAGTCGCCCGTCAGCGTCCAGAGGGTGATGGTCCCGGTCTTGCGGACCGCACGGAAGTGACCCTTGGTGATCGCGAACTTCGGCGCGCCCTGGGCCGCGCGACTGGAGCCGCAGTACAGCAGTGCGGTCGCGGTCCTGCCGTTCGAGGCGACCTTCAGGCTGACCTTCTTGGACACCGCGGCGGTCCCGCCCTCGCGGGTTCCGACGTAGGTTCCCCCCTTCGTCGGCGACGCGGCAAGCGCGACCGAGGCGACGACGAGCGATCCGATGAGCGCCGTGGGCGCGATGTGACGGAGAGGCACGGACATGGCGGCTCGATTCTCTGCTTTTGAGTAGATCGGCGAGCATCGGACGCTACAACCTCGCCGCAGCGTCATGGTCGAGAGTCTCACGACGGTGATCGTTTCGCGCGGATAACCGGCGAACCGGGCGGTATCACGCGTTTTCCCGTCCTTCAGAGGCTAAGGTACGAGTTGTGTCTATAACTCTGACCCAGCTTCGAAGCTTTCTCGCGGTCATGCGCGGGGGTTCGGTGACCGCCGCGGCGGACGAGCTCGTCGTGACACAGCCGTCGGTGTCGGCGGCGGTCGCTGCGCTCTCGCGCGAGCTCGGGACCCCGGTCACCGAGCGCGAGGGGCGCGGCATCCGGCCGACCGCGGCGGGGACCGCGTTCGCGCCCTTCGCCGCCGACGTCATCGGCCTGCTGGAGGAGGGACGCCGCGCGGCGCGCGAGGCCGCCCACCTCGCCGACCGGCGCCTGCGCCTCGCCGCCGTGACGACCGCGGCGGAGTCCTTCGTCCCGCCGCTCATGCGCGCGTTCACGGCGTCCAACGGCGACATCGGCCTGACGCTCGCGGTCGGCAACCGCGAGCAGGTGCTCGATCTCGTGCTCGATCACCGCGCCGACGTCGCGATCGGTGGCCGTCCACCGCGCGACCCGCGCATCCAGTCGACCGCCGTGCTGCCCAACGAGTTCGTCCTCATCACGTCCCCCGACGATCCGCACGCCGGCGGCGGGACCGTCGACACGAGCGAGCTCGAGCGCCGCGTCTGGCTCCTGCGCGAGCCCGGCTCGGGCACGCGGATCGTCAACGAGGAGTTCCTCTCCGCCGCGTCGCTCGAGCCGCAGACGCTCACGCTCGGGTCCAACGGCGCGATCAAGCAGGCCGCGCGCGCCGGCATCGGCGTCGCGTTCATCTCCCGCGCGGCGGTCGCGCTGGAGCTCGAGCACGGCCTGCTCGCCGCGCTCCCCGTGCGTCACCGCCCCGCGGCCCGGCGCTGGTACGCGATGTGCTCGACGATCGGCCCGCGGCGGACCGCGGTCGAGCGCTTCATGGCGTTCGCTGCGTCCCCGGGCGCCCGCGAGACGCTCGCCGAGAGCTCGGGGCTCGTCGTCGCTTCGGCCGTCAAGGCCGCCGGCAACGACCGCTGACGCGGCGGCTACGCGACCTCGCCGCCGACCGCTGCCTCTTCGGGGACGCGCTTGGCCTCGACGTGCGTCACGGGCAACCCGAGCCCGCCGACCTTGTGCGGCAGATCGAGGTGCATCCAGCGCGAGACGCGACCCGGCAGCGTCGAGATGATGAGCTCGTCGACGTGACGCTCGTGCATCGTGTCGGAGATCGCCGCCACCGGATCGGAGTCGCCCACGTGCCCGGTGACGTCCGCGCCGGTGGCCTCGCGCAGGCGCCCGAGCCCGAGCTCGAGCTGCTGCGCCGCCTCCTCGCGACCCGTGTCCTCGGGATCGATGACGCGGTGCAGGCCGCGTGGCGTCGCGGGCACCAGCAGGTGAAACTCGGCCGGGCCTGCGTCCGCTCGACGCCGGACCGCCTCGAGCAGCTGATCGGTGGCTGCGGTGCGGTTGGCGACGATGAGAACGCTTGCGGGCCCGGTCATGTGGTTTCCCCTCTCACGCTGCTTGTGACAAACGGTACCAGTGTCCTGGCACGAGTCTAGCTGCGAAAGCGCGGTGCGCAAGGGCAGCCGGCGGGCGGTCTGGACGTCCGGGCAGGCGCGGCTCAGCCCTGGATGATCCCGCCGCCACCGCCGCCGCCACCGCCACCACCACCGCCTCCGCCGCCACCACCGCCGGCGGCGGGCGGGGGCACAGGCGGGGGTGCCGCCGGCGGCGGAGCGACCGGCCGGACGGGACGCGCGGGCCGCACGAGCGCGGGAATCGTCCCCGGGTCGGCCGCCGGCAGCGCGACCGCCGGTGTGGGGAACGTCAGCTTGCGCACGGTGCTCGGGGCGCTCGTCTCCGCGCTCCCCGACGACGACGTCAGCAGGTACGCGACGGCGAAGACCAGCACGACCAGCGCGGCGAGTCCACCGGCCCTGCCGGCGGTCATCTGCAGCTCGTGCGCGGGACCAGCGAGCCGGGGCGCAGGCAGCGCACGGTGCGCTTGAAGCCGCCGGGCGTGACGACGTAGCGGATGTAGCTGCCGATCGACTGCTTCTTCGTCACGAAGATCTCCAGCCGCGCACCGGCGCGCAGGCTGCGGTTGCGCAGCCGCGCGAAGGCCAGCGGCCTGGACGTCTTCACGCTGCGCGTCTGGTTGAAGGCACAGCCGGCGCGGCTGCAGCGGACCTTGACGAGCGAGCCCTTCGGGGCGGTGACGCTCAGCGAGCGGATCCGGATGCCGTTGCCGGCCGGCAGCGCGGTGAGCGTCGGCAGGACGGTGAGGACCGCCGGGCAGCCGTCGGACGTCCCCGGCTGCGTCGGGCACTTGTCGAGCGCGTCGAGCACGCCGTCGGCGTCGGTGTCGGCGAGGTACTCGAACGTGAAGTCGAGGTCGCCGGTCGCGGGCCCGGCGCCGCTGTCGGTCCCGCCGATCTGGATCGTGTACGACCTGCCCTTCCTCACCTTGACGAACAGCTCCTCCGTCGCCCCGGGAAGGTTCGAGCAGTCCAGCCGCGCGCCGAGCCTGGCGCTCGCGGGATCGAACTCGTAGACGCCGATCGCGGCGTCGTAGCCGGCGGCCTGGACCCGCACGGTCCCGTTGGCGCTCGGGTGGAAGTCGTACCAGACCGTCGCCCCGAACTGGGTGCCGGCGCAGTCGGTGCGCTCGGCGCCGCCGCCGGCCGTCGGCGGGCTGAAGAGGTCGGCCTGCACGGTCGCCTCGCGCGTGTCGCGCGTGTCCTTGACCTGGTCCTGCGTCAGCGGCGTGTCGGGCGCGTTGACGGACACCGACTGGATGTAGCCGTCGTTGCTCGGCGGCACGGCGAGCGCGGCGGCGGGCAGCGCGGCGAGGCCGGCGATCGCGCTCAGGAGCGCGACGCGCAGGATGGCGGCTCGGAGCATGTCGGCGGACCCTCGCACGAATCGCGTTGCGGGGCAACCCGCACTGGACGAGTGGCCAGTACCCCGCCGCCCGCCGGCTCAGCCGACGGCGTAACCGAGCTCGGCGAGGGCGCCGAGCGCCGGGCCCAGCGCCCGCTCGGCGCGCTGGATCGCCGGGCGCGCCCGCTGGTAGCGCGCGCGATCGCCGCTGCGGGCGGCGCCCGCCGCGGTCGCGTAGGCGTTGCTGATCGCGCTCAGGGCGGCCGCGATCCGCGTGTTGAGATCCGCGGCAGCGGCGGGAGCCGACAGCTTCGCGACGTCGCGCGAGGCCGTCGCGTAGGTCGCCGCCAGGCCGGCCGTCGCGGCGGCCTGGCGCGCCTGCGTCTTCGCCGCGGCCAGGCGGCTGCGGGCGGCGTTGCGCTCGCCGGTCACGCTCGCGAGCAGGTCGCTCAGCGCCCTGGCGTACTGCGGGCTCGGCGCGAGCGCGGCCGCCCGCCCGTCGGTCAGCTCCAGCGACGCCGCGAGCGCCGAGCAGCGCGCGTCGAAGGCCGCGGTCGGCGCGGCCGCGTAGCAGGCGATCGCCGTGCGGCCCTTGTCGGTCAGCACGACGTAGACCGTCACCGCCCCGCTGAAGCCCTGGGGGCGCAGCCCCGCGTAGCGGAACGCGTCGGCCTTGCCGAGCCGCACGGTGTCGCGCGCGCGGGCGCCGGCCTGCGGGACGAGCGTCGCCGGCAGCAGGCGCGCGCCGGAGGAGGGGATCCGCCCGGCGACGAGCCCCTCGCGACCCCCCGAGCCCTTCGGCGCGAGCCCGATGCGATCCTCGAACGCCAGGCCCGGAATGTCGGGCGGCGACGGCTGCGTCTGCCAGTCGTCGGGGAAGCGCAGCGAGAGCCCGCCGGTGGCGGCGACGCTCGTCGGCGCGGTCGCGGCGTCCTTGCCCTTCGAGCCGCCGACGACGGCGCCGCCGATCCCGGCGACGATCGCCGCGACGGCCGCGACGGCGGCGAAGCTCGTCCATCCGCGCGCCGGCGCCGCGGGCGCGGGTGCCGCGGGCTTGGCGGCCGGGGGCGCGGCAGGTTCGGGCGGCGACGACAGGCGCGTCTCGCCGGCCGGCACCGGCGGCGCGGGCTGCGACGTCAGGCGCGTCTCGCCGGCGGGGGCGGCCGCGGGCTTCCTCGGCGCCGGCGAGATGACCGTCCGGCCGGCGACGGTCTGCGCGCTCGTCGTCGCGCGCACCGCGGCGACCATCGCCGCGCAGGACTCGTAGCGCTCCTCGGGGAGCTTGGCGAGCGCCCGCGCGAGGGCGGCGTCGATCGCGGGCGGAAGCTCGGGCCGGTGCTCGGTGACCGTCGGCGGCTCGTCGTCGAGGTGCGCCCACATGATGTCGAGCTCGTTGTCGCGCTCGTAGGGCCGGTGTCCGGTCAGGCACTCGTACAGGACGCAGCCGAGCGCGTACTGGTCGGTCGCGCCGCCCTGCTCGGCGCCGTTGATCTGCTCGGGCGCGACGTAGGCGATCGTGCCGACGAACTGCCCGGTCCCGGTCAGCCCCACGTTCTGCGAGGTGTCCTTCGTGAGCCCGAAGTCCGTGAGGTAGCAGTGGTCGGAGGACTCCGCGCCCCCGCCGCCGTCGGCGACGAGCACGTTGGCGGGCTTGACGTCGCGGTGCACGAGCCCGCGCGCGTGCGCGGCATCGAGCGCGCCGCCGACCTGGCCGGCGATCGTCAGCGCGCGCCCGACCGGCAGCGGGCCCGCGCGCTCCAGCAGCGCCTTGAGGTCGATGCCGTCGACGAAGCGCATGACGATGAAGACGAGGTCCTCGGCGTCGCCGGCCTCGTAGAGCGGGATGATGTGCGGGTGGTCGATGGCCGCGGCGAGGCGCGACTCGCGCTCGAATCGCTCGACGAAGCCCTCGTTGGCGGCGAGCTCCGGAGCGAGGAGCTTGAGCGCCACCTTGCGCCCGAGGCGCAGGTCCTCGGCGCGGTAGACGACACCCATCCCGCCGCGCCCGATGAGCGCCTCGATGCGGTAGCCGCCGAGCTCGGAGCCGATCCGCGGGTCGCTCACGACGCTGCGAAACCTTTCACGAACGCGATTCTCGGGTGTAGGCTGCGCGCCACGATGCAGCTAACCCTAGAGGTCGTAGAGGGTCCCGACGCGGGCAGGACGGCGACGCTCGCGGGCACCCTGGAGATCGGCCGCGACCCGGGTGCCGGGCTGGCGTTGCACGACGATCAGGCGTCGCGCCGGCACGCGCGCATCAGCGTACGGTCGGGCGCTGCCGTCGTCGAGGACCTCGAATCCTCCAACGGGACGTTCGTCAACAACAACGAGCTGACGGGCCCGACGCGCATCGGCGCCGGCGACGAGCTGCTGATCGGCGTCTCGGTCATCCAGGTGCGCAGCGCCGAGCAGATCGCGATCCAGGCCTCGGCCGTGCGGGCGATCCCGGCCGCGCTCGCGGTCGCCGAGCGGCGCCCGACGTTCACCGAGCCGACGGACAAGAAGAAGGCCGCGGTCGTGCCGGAGCTCGACAAGCTCCTCGACGCGCGAACGAAGGCGCAGGCGCAGCTGGCGCCGTTCGCGCTGCTCATCCTCGTGGTGCTCGTCGTCGCGATCTACCTCGGCACGCAGTCGGCCTGAGCCGCGCCGGCGGTCAGCGCGAGCGGCGCCGCCAGCGGCTTCCGAGCGTCGCGCGGGCGGCGGAGGCCATCTCCGAACAGCTGGCGAAGCGGTCGTCCGGGGACTTCGCCATCGCCTTCGCCAGGACGGCGTCAAAGCCGCGCGGGAGGTCGGCGCGGCTCGCGCTCGCAACGGGCGGATCCTCGTTGAGGTGGGCCCACAGGACGTCGAGATCGGTGTCGCCCACGAACGGGCGCTCGCCGACGACGAGCTGGTACAGGACGCACCCGAGCGCGTACTGATCGGCCGGGCCGCTGAGCGCGAGGCCCTGGATCTGCTCGGGCGCGACGTAGTCGATCGTGCCGACGAACTCCCCCGGGCCGGTGAGCTGCAGCGTCGAGGACGTGTCCTTCGTGAGCCCGAAGTCCGTGAGGTAGCAGTGGTCGGCGCCGTCGACGCCCGCCCCGATCCGCACGAGCACGTTGGCGGGCTTGACGTCGCGGTGCACGAGCCCGCGCGCGTGCGCGGCGTCGAGCGCGCCGGCGACCTGCCCGGCGATCGACACCGCCCGCTCGACCGGCAGCGGACCCTCGCGCTCGAGCAGCCCCTTGAGGTCCATGCCGTCGACGAAGCGCATCGTGAGGAACAGGAACCCGTCGGCCGCGCCCGCGTCGTAGAGCGGGATGATGTTCGGGTGGTCGATCGAGGCCGCGAGCTTGGACTCCCACTCGAAGCGATCGCGGAAGCCCTCGTTGGCGGCGAGGTCGGGGGTGAGGAGCTTCAGGGCGACCTTGCGGCCGAGCCGCAGGTCCTTCGCGCGGTACACGACGCCCATGCCGCCCCTGCCGACGACGGCCTCGATGAGGTAACCGGCGAGCTCGGAGCCGATGCGCGGGTCGTCCTGGTCCAGGGACACCGTCTCGTCCAGATCGTCGCCGGCCGGCGGGGCCGGCCCGGACGGCGGCGCGACGAGCGGCGCAGCGGCGACGGACGGCGCGGGTGCCACGGGCGGCGGGAGCGGCGGCGGGGCGGACACGAGCGCTTCGCCGACGACGACGAGGCAGTCGCCGATGAGCAGGCTGTCCCCCACGGCAAGCCGCGTCGGCGCGCTGATCTCGCGGCCGTTGACGAGCGTGCCGTTGGACGAGCCGAGGTCCTCGATCACCGCGCCGCCGGCGTCCGCGCGGATGACCGCGTGATGGCGCGATACGAGCCGGTCGTCGAGGTGCAGCCCGGACCCCGGGTCGCGGCCGATGTCGAGCTCACCGACGAGCTCGAGGCTCAGGCCGGCGTCGGGACCTTCCACGATCTCGAGCGTCAGCATGGACACCCCGCCCAGCGTACACGGGACCCCGAGCCATCCGGATAGCTGTTAATCGTGGCGATGCGCGCGACGGTCAGCGCCCGGCGAAGTACACGACGAGTGCTACGGCAGTGGTGATGATCGTGGCGAAGGAGACGAGCGTCGGGGCGAGTTTGCGGCTGGCGGCGCCGCCCCGGCGCCGCGGAGCCGGGGGCGAGAAGGTCCCGAACGGCTCGTCGGCGGGGGCGCGCGCGGCGGCTGCGCGGGCGGGCGCGCGTGGTGCCGGTGGCGGCGCGGATGCCGCGGGCACGGGCTGGCGGTGCGACGGCCGCGACGGGCGCGGGCGCTGCTCGGTGCGCTCCGGATCGGCGATCGGCTCCGGGGCGCGCGCCGGCGGGCGCGGGCGCAGCCGCGTCTGCTCGGGCTCGGCGACCGGCTCGGGCGCGGGCGGCGGCGCGGGGCGCGCGGGCCGCGGCCGCATCGCCGTGCGGTCAGGGTCGGCGATCGGCTCGGGCGAGGGCGCAGGCCCGGGGGGCGGCGGCGGGGCCGCGGCGGGCCGGGGCCGCATCGCGGTGCGGTCGGGATCGGCGATCGGCTCAGGCGCCGGGTCGAGCTCCTGCGGGCGCGCTGCGATGCGCGTGGCGCCCGGATCGGGGACCGGCTCGGGAGCCGGCGCGACCTCGACCTCGACCTCGAGCTCGAACGTCGTCGTGCCGAGCTTGATGGTCTCGCCCCCGCTCAGCTCGGTGGCCGCGTCGATGCGGCGGCCGTCGACGAACGTCCCGTTCGTCGATCCGAGGTCCTCGATGACGACGACGCCCGCCTCGACGCGAATCTCGCAATGGCGCCGCGAGGTCTCCTCGTCGGGCAACGTGATCGTCGCGTCCTCGCGCCCGAGGACCGTGAGCTCGTCCAGCGGGTAGCGATGGCCGGTGAGCGGACCGGACCGGGCGATGAGAACGGCCACATCCGCCACCCTAGACACCCGCGGCGCCACGAAGCAAGTCCGCGTACGCCGTCGCGGACGGCGGGCGGTCCGCCGGGTCTTTCGCGAGCGCCGCGTTGACGGCGGCGCCGAACTGCGGCCCGAGGTCCGCACGGCCCGTGCAGGGGTCCTCGGGCTCCTCCTCGAGGTGCGCGAAGGCGATCTCCATCATCCCCTTGGACCCGAAAGGCGTGCGACCGCTGACGCATTCGAACATCACGCACCCGAGGCCGTAGATGTCGCTCGCCGCCGAGGCCTGCTCGCCGCGGATGCGCTCGGGCGCGAGGTAGTCCAGCGTGCCGATGATCTGCCCCGGCCGCGTGAGCTCCGCGTAGCCGGTCCCCTTCGCCAGGCCGAAATCCGTCAGCGCGGCCGCACCGTCGGCGTCGTCGTCGAGCATGATGTTCGACGCCTTGACGTCGCGGTGGATGAGGCCGACCGCGTGCAGCGCGTCCAGCGCGCCGCCGAGCTCGGCCGCGACGCGCACGATCCGCGCCGGCTCGAGCGCGCCGTCCTCGACGTGCTGCTCCAGGCGGCGACCGCGGACGAAGCGCATCGCGAGGAACTGGCGCCCGTCGACCTCGCCGGCGTCGAGAACGTCGACGAGATGCGGGTGCTGGACCTCGGAGGCCGCGCGCGCCTCGTGCAGGAAGCGCTGGCGGTAGCGCTCGTCGGCGGCGAGCTCGACGCGCACGACCTTCAGCGCCACCTCGTCGCCGGTCACGATGTGGCGGGCGCGGAAGACCGACCCCATCGCGCCCTCGCCGAGCTGGGCCTCGAGCCGGTATGCCCCCAGCGTGTCACCGGCCTGTAGATCGTCCTTGACCGGATCGCGGCTCACGCGACTAGGATAGCCGCCGTACCTGGCGCCGGAGGATGCGTGCGCCCGGCTCTGAGACCGTATGACCAACTCCAAGCGACGGCTCGCGTTCCTCTATTGCGCCCTGTTCGCCGTCCTCGGCGCGGTGGTCGTCCTGATCGTCGCCACGGGCGGCGATGCACACCCGCAGCCGGGGGTCGCGGGCGGCTACGACGTCCGCCCGCCGGGCAACGCGTGCCTCGGCGAGCGCTTCGACGTCAAGCAGTCGGGCCAGTTCATAACCATCACCGCCCCGGGCGGCGCCGGCGGGAAGCTGCGTCTCCAGAACGGCCACGTCACCGGTGACGTGGCGTGCGCGAAGGGCACACGGGGCCCGCTGGACCTGCGCGTCGTGGGGACGGCGCTGGAGGGCCGGGCGGGCGGGACGCCGATCGCCGCCGACCTCAAGCGCGACCCGCCGACGCCGGGCTCGCGCGTCCTCGTCCCCGGCGCGATCGACGGCGACTACAAGCTGTCCCCGCGCTCGGACTGCCTCGGCGGCAGCTTCGCGATCGAGGACAGCCACGGCAAGCTGCTGGACCTCGTCGCCAAGGGCAGCTCGGGGACGCTGACGTACACCGACGGCAAGCTCGCCGGCAGCGTGTCGTGCAAGGGCGGCGGCGCGCTCGTCAGCCTCGAGGGCGATGCCGTCAACCGGACGCTGACGCTGACGATCGGCGACGAGCGCGCGGTGGCCGACAAGCAGCGCGAGTTCGGCCACCTGCTCGGGGCGCTGTTCATCATCATCGCGATCGTCATGCTCGCCGCCCGCCTCGCCGGGGCGGCGATGGTGCGCATCGGCCAGCCGCGGGTCATGGGCGAGGTGCTCGCCGGCATCGCGCTCGGCCCGACGCTGCTCGGCCGCGTCGACCCCGGCCTGCAGGCGGCGCTGTTCCCGATCGACGTCATCCCGTACGTCGGCGCCGCCGCGAACCTCGGCCTCATCTTCTACATGTTCCTCATCGGCCTGGAGCTCGACTTCAGCCAGCTCAAGGGCCGGGTCTCGCAGACCGCCGCCATCTCCAACGCGGGCGTCGTGCTGCCGATGGCCGTCGGGCTGCTCGTCGCGCTCCCCGTCTACGAGCTCGTCGCGCCGAACGTGAAGTTCCTCGGATTCGCGCTGTTCATGGGCGTCGCGATGTCGATCACGGCGTTCCCCGTGCTCGCGCGCATCCTCGTCGAGCGCCGGATGCTCAAGCGGCCGGTCGGCGCGGTCGCCCTCGCGGCCGCGGCCGTCGACGACGTGTCGGCGTGGTTTCTCATCGCCTTCGCGAGCGCCGTCGCGACCGCCAGCGGCGCGTCGGGCGTCGTGCGGACGATCGCCCTCGCAATCGTCTTCTGCCTCGCGATGGCGTTCCTCGTGCGCCCGCTGCTGTCGCGCGTCTCGGTCGCCTACGACGAGGCGGGCCACGTCCCGGGCGCGTGGATCACGGCGATCTTCGCGGGCGTCCTGCTGTCGGCCTACGCGACGGAGACGATCGGCATCGCGCTCATCTTCGGCGCGTTCATCATGGGCGCGATCATGCCGCGCCGGGCGGAGCTCACGGAGGACGTGACGCGCCGCATCGAGGACTTCGTCGTCATGTTGCTGCTGCCGCTGTTCTTCGCCTACACGGGGCTGCGCACCGACGTCGGGCTGCTCGAGCGCCCGGAGCTCGTCCTCCTGACGCTCGTCCTGCTCGCCGTCGCCATCTTCTGCAAGTTCGGCGGCGCGATGCTCGCCGCGCGCGTGACCGGCCTCGGCCTGCGCGAGTCGGCGGTCATCGGCGCGCTGATGAACACGCGCGGCCTGACGGAGCTCATCGTCCTGAACCTCGCGCTGGAGAAGGGCGTCATCTCCGAGGCGCTGTTCGCCGCGCTCGTGCTCATGGCCCTGGCGACGACGTTCATGACGGGGCCGCTGCTGCGGCTCCTGGACCCGGAGAACACGTTCGGCGCGCCGCTGAGCGAGGAGCTCGAGGACGCGCGCCGGGCCTCGATCGCCGACTCGCCGGTACCCGTGCCCGAGCAGTCGATCCTCGTCGCGCCGCAGGCCGACGCGGCCCTCCCCCAGCTGCTCGCGCTCGTCGAGCCGCTGGCCCGCTCCGAGCCACCGCGCGAGGTCATCCTCGCCCGGCTCGTGGAGCCGCGCGGCGGCTCGTCGGTGCGCGGCGGCCTGCAGACGCAGGACAAGCGCCTCAACGAGGCCTGGATGCAGATGGAGCGCACGCGCCGGCGGCTGCTCAACAGCGGCGTCGCGGCGCGGGCCGTCGCCTTCACCTCGGTGCAGCCGGGTCGCGACCTGGCCGAGCTCGCGGGCTCCGAGGAGGTCGACCTCGTGATCCTGGACGGCCGCCGCCCGCTGCTCGGCGAGGGCGTCCCACGCGGGCCCGTCGGCGACGTGCTCGCCCGCGCCCCCTGCGACGTCGCCGTGCTCGTCGCGCGCGAGGACACGCACATCGGCTTCGGCGACGACAAGCCGGTCATCGTGCCGTTCAGCGGGGCCGAGCACGACTGGGCGGCGCTCGAGCTCGGTGCCTGGATCGCCGCGGCCAACGGCGCGCCGCTGAAGCTCCTCGGGTCGGCCGGCACGACCGACGAGGGGCGCGACGCGACGCGCCTGCTCGGCAACGCGTCGCTCGTCGTGCAGCAGTTCGCCGGGATCCCGGCGGCGCCGCTCATCGCCGATCCCGGCCCCGAGGGGCTGATCGCCGCCGCCGGCGGCGCCGGGCTGCTCGTCGTCGGGCTGTCGGACCGCTGGCGCAAGGAGGGACTCGGCGCGACGCGCTCGGAGATCGCGCGCAGCGCCCCGGCCCCGGTGCTGTTCGTCCGCCGCGGGCTGCGCCCGGGCGCCCTCGCGCCGCGCGGCGACGTCACGCGCTTCACGTGGTCCTCACCGGGGCACGGGCCGCTGCTGACGGGCGGCGGGTAGAGACGACTCAGGGTCGTGCGGTGCGGACGCGTCAGAGACGCATGTCTGGCAGCTCGTACGCCATATACGCGTATCAGCTGACAACCTCGCCCGGCTCCGGGAAGCCCCCTGCTCTTATCGAGGGCGGCGGTGCACGCCCGAGGGCGCGGGGAGGTCGAGCAGCTCGGTCGGGATCTTGTTGACGGACGAGAACTCGCGCACGAGCCGGCTGCCGGCGGGGTTCGGGTCGACCGTCGCGAGCACCGGGAGCAGCTCCATCTCGGGCACCGACGACCAGCCGGTGGTGCGGAACTCGCCGCCGCTCTCGATCCACGTGAGCTCCATGAGCGGCAGGATGACGATCTTCGTCCAGTTCGCCATGACCCAGGAGACCCAGTAGAAGATGATCGCCGCGGCCGGCGTGAGCCCGACCTCAAGGACCTGGCTGAGCACGTAGAGGATCACGAACTCGCCGATCGCCAGGACGAACGTCAGCCACGGCGGCTGCCACTTGATGACGAGCGGGTAGAAGAGCACGTCGAGCACGGTGCCCATGAGCAGGTAGATGCCGATGAGGACGATGTAGCCCTCGTTGCCCGTGACGAGCGAGAGGAGCAGCCCGAGCAGCGCGGGACCGACGAGGATCGCGGTGCGCGTCTGCGTGCGGCCGAGCGGCGTCGGGCACATCAGGCGAGCTGCTCCACGTGGCGGACGCTGCGCATCGCCTTCGCGGTCTCCCTCGCGAGCGAGATCTGCATCCCCATCCGGCTCGGGAACGGCCGGTACTTCAGGTTCTCCGCCCGCGCGCAGTCGCCGACGAAGCGGCGCCCGATGTACTTCAGCCCGGCGATCGTGTCGCCGTGCGGGATGACGTTGTTCGCCGTGAGGCCCATCATGCACAGCCGCGACTCGTCGCGGTCCAGGCCCGGCACGCCGCAGTTCGTCCGCAGGCGCACGCGCCCGTCCTCGACCGGGATGTCGTAGTGCTCGATGAGGCGGCGCATGAGCGGCAGCGTCAGCACGGACTTGTTGAACCCGGTCCCGGCGACGACGCCGGTGACGTCGAGCCAGCCGGGGTCCTCCCCGTGGCGGCTCATGACGTGGATCCGCAGGCCCGCGGGCCCCGGCTGGACCTGGTCGATCTCGCCGACCATCTCCTCGAAGCGGCCCTCGGCGGCGCCCTGCTCGATGCGCTCGCGCCAGCTGCGGCGCTTGGGCGCCGTGCCCTTCAGCACCGCGCCTAGGAATGCGACGCGCTGCTCGAACGGCAGCGCCTGGAACTTGTCGATCCCGAGCGCCTCGAAGAGGCAGCGCGGGACGTTGAGGTCCTGCTCGTCGGGCGCCGGGTTGCGCCGCAGCGCGATGCACTTGCCGCCGGCGTCGAGCGCATTGGCCCACTCGTTGATCGACGCGATGCCGGCGCCGAGCACGATGTAGCGCCCGTCCTTCGCGTACTGCTTGGACTCGTAGGCCTGGACGATGCGGTCGGCGGTCGCCGGGTCCTGCTTGGCCCGCGCGAGCACGGGCGGAAACGACAGCGGCCCATGGCCGAGAGCGAGCATCACGTGCTTGGCCCGGCCGAGGAAGTGCGCCTCCTCGTCGTAGAGGACGAAGTGCGGGACGCCGCCGCTCTCCTCGCGCTGGAGCCAGCCGACGCGCTTGGGCACGCGCGAGCCCTCCCAGTTCAGGCGCCGCGCGACGACGCCGGCCTCGGCGAGGATGTCCGGCACGCCCGGGTTGTACTTGCGCTTGATCGAGCGCACGAGCGGCGCGGGGCTGCGATGCGCCAGGGCGTCGAGCTGCCCGAACGTCGGCCAGTCGGCGGGCAGGAAGTGCGACTCGGACTCCGAGCGCAGGACCGTCTGCCCGAGGTTGAAGGCGAACTGCTGGTAGGTGCCGACGGGGTTGTCGCTCGGGCCGTAGATCGTGATGTCCTCGGGCTTGAAGCCGAGGTACACCGCCGTGGAGTAGACGATCAGCGAGCCGAAGCCGTCGCCGACGATCGCAATCGTCGAGTCGCGGGTGCCGGTCACAGCCATCGCGCTCAGCCTACCGGGGCAGGTGGGCCCGCGGTCAAGGATGCGTCTTGATCGTCGCCCGCACCGCGCGCGCGAGGTAGCTGTGGCCGGCGCGCACGGTCACGGTCTTCTTGCGCGTCCTGTCGAAGACGCCTACGACGCCGCGCGCGACGCGCGTCAGGGTGCCGTCGCAGCGCTCCTGCACGAGCCACTTCGTGCCGCGCACGGTCGCCGCGCTGTGCCTGCCGGTCGTCCGGAAGTTCCCCTTGCCGTCGCCCCACAACTGCGACGCGACCTTCTTGGAGGACTTCTTCTTCGACGCCGCCGCCCCCGCCGCCAGCGGCAGGCCGGTCACCGCACGCGGCCTGGCGGCGCAGGCCTTCGTGAGATCGGGGCTGCGCAGCGTGAGGTCGGTGATCGGCTTCTTGGCCTTTTTCTGGCGGATCTGGAAGATGCCGTCGTAGAAGTCGGCCTTCTGCGTCGGCGTGATGCCGCGCTTGACCGGCCCCTTTGCCGCCGTCAGCGACAACCGCCCGCGGATCGCGTGGACGATCGAGCCGACCGGCAGCACCTCGGCGCCCTTCAGCGGCACGTAGCCCGCCGGCGTGCCGGCCGGCACCTGCGCGGCGCGCGCTGCCGCGCGCGGCTTGAAGCCCGCCGGGAAGCGCACGAAGACGTCGCCGCTGACGACCGTCGCGATGACGGTCCGCGCGAGCACGGGCGGCCCCGACGCGTCAGACTGATCGCAGGCGTCGCCGATGCCGTCCTTGTCCTTGTCGGCCTGATCGGGGTTCGGGATGTCGACGCAGTTGTCGGCGGCGTCGACGACCGCGTCGAGGTCACGGTCGGGCGGCGCGGCGACCTGGAACGCGCGGCCCGCGGCGGCACCGGCGACGCCGGCGGCGTTGCGCGCCCGGACGTTGAACGCGTGCGGCCCGTTGGCGAGCGGGAAGATCTCAAACGGCGACGTGCATGGTGCGAACGGACCGCCGTCGATGCTGCACTCGAACGTCGCGGCCGGATCGGTCGAGACGAACGTGAACGTCGCCCGCGGCGCGGTGAGCGTCCCGGCCGGGCCGTCGGCGATCGTCGTGTCCGGCCCCGAGGAGCCGGTCAGCGGGGCATCGACCCAGGTCTTGGAGACGGTTGCCGAGCGGGTGCCGACGGTCGCGGTGACCGCATCCGTGCCGGTGTGCGCCCCGGTGTAGCAGAACGTCGCGGCGCCGCCGGCGTCCGTCGTCTGCGAGCCGGTGGCGGCGTTCGCGCCGACGACCGCGAAGTCGACGCGGACGCTCGGGACGGGCGCGCCGAACTGATCGCGGACCGACGCCGCGACGCAGCCCTCGGTGCCGGCGGTGCGGGTCTCGCTCGCCGGCGTGAGCCCGACCGAGGTGACCGTCGCGATCTGGGCGACCGCCAGGCCGCCGGGATAGCCGTAGGAGTCGAAGCTGTCGAAGCCGTAGACGAACGCGCCGAAGGGCGTGCCGGGACCGGTGATCGTGTGGCTGCCGAGCGTGAGGTTCACCTGGGCGCCCGCGAAGCCGCTCGTCCCGATTGCGGTGTAGGCGGCGGCGGGCACCGCGGTCCCGTCGACGCTGACCGCCCCGACCGCCGCGGCAGGCACGACAAGGTTGGCCGCGTTGGTGACGAACCCCGCGTTCGGCGTGGAGACGGTGTAGCCGGTCTGGAACTGCTCGAACGGCGGGACGAGCATCATGAACGGGTCCGAGGTGACGTTGTCGAACGTCGTGCCGTTGGAGTACTGGGCGACGAGCACGGGCCTGCTCGCCGTGATCTCCGACGACCCGTTGACGATCTGCGTGTGCGCCCCGCCCGCGCCGAGCGTCGCCACCGCCGTGCCGTTGATGCTGACGACCGTGCCCGGGTCGGACGCCAGGATGCGGACCGTGTCGCCCCCGATCCGCGTCTTCAGCGGGACGGTGAGAAACGAGCTGCCCCACGCCGTGTCGGGCGGCTGCTGCTCGGTGAGGTGGTCACAGGCGGCGAAGGTCGGGCCCGGGACGTTCGCGCACTCGTTGCCGCCGAAGACGGCGACGGGCTTGTCGGAGCTCACGATCGAGCCGGTGAGGTCGCCCGTGACGCCCGTCGCGAGGTAGGACTGCCCGCGCGACAGCGTGACGGTGTACGGGGTGCCCGCAGGGTGGCCGTCGGCGGTCGCCACGGCCGGGGTGATCGTGACCGTCGTGGCGTCCGCCGTCGCCGCCACGCCGAACTGCGAGCGCCCGAAGCCCGCCTCCCAGGACATGACGGTGTAGCGCGTGCCGAGCACGTCGACGGGCAGTCCGAGAAAGGCATCCGTCGTCGTCGGGATGCGGCTGAGCCCGTAGACCGTGACCTCGTCGGCGGCCGTGACGTGGACCGACGGCCCGACGCCCGGAGTGCGCAGCTCCGCCGCCGCGGGCAGGACGACCGGCGTCACGGTGCCCGGCGTCACCGAGAACGCCTGCGGCGGCTGCGCGGGGACCTGGACGACGCCCATCGTCGGCGTGTCGCCGGTGATGAAGAGCGTCATCGTCGCGCCGGTGAACTGCGCGGGGTCGTTCGGGGGGAAGGCGAGCCAGAACTCCGTGCCCTTGGAGTCCAGCGCGACGGCGGCCGAGGCGACGGGCGCGATCGCCCCGCCCGCGACCGCGGCGCCGCAGAGCAGCCAGCCCAGACCCCGCCTCCATCTCGAACTCCGTGACATGCGACCCGTTCTTGCAGGTCCGCGCACGATCGTGCGTGCGTGTCATCACACGTCGTGCGGGTCTCCTGGTCCTCCGGTCAGCCCTTCTTCTTCTTCGTCTTGATCGTCGCCCGCACCGCCCGCGCGAGGTAGCTGCGGCCCGCGCGCACGGTCACGGTCTTCTTCAGCGTCTTGTCGAGCACGCGCACGACGCCCCGCGTGACGCGCGTCAACGTCCCGTCACAGCGCTCCTGCGTCAGCCACTTCGTGCCGCGCACCGTTGCCGCGCTGTGCTTGCCCGTCGTCCGGAAGCTCCCCTTGCCGTCGCCCCACAACTGCGACGCGACCTTCTTGGAGGACTTCTTCTTCTTCTTCGACGCGGCCGCTCCGGCCGACAGCGGTGCCGAGCGCAGGACGTTGCGGGTGCCCGCACCGCAGATCTTCGCGAAGTTCGGGCTGCTCAGCGACAGGTCGGTGATCGGCTTCTTCGCGACCTTCTGGCGGATCTTGAAGATGCCGTCGTAGAAGTCGGCCTTCTGCGTCGGCGTGAGGCCACCCTTGATCGGGCCCGAGGCCGTCGTCAGCGACAGACGCCCGCGCACCGAGTGCACGGTCGAGCCGACGGGCAGGACCTCGGCGCCCTTCAGGGGGACGAAGCCGGCCGGCGTCCCGGCCGGGACCTGCGCGGCACGCGCGGCGGTCCGCGGCCCGGTGCCCGCGGGGGCCTTGAAGAACACCTCGCCGCTGACGACCCGCGCGATCACCGTCTTGCCGATGACCGGCGGCACGGAGGCGTCGGAGGTGTCACAGACGTCGCCGATGCCGTCCTTGTCCCTGTCCGCCTGATCGGGGTTGGGGATGGTCGGGCAGTTGTCGGCCGCGTCGGGGATCCCGTCCGCGTCCGTATCGCCGGCGATCACGACGGCGAAGGTCTGCGTCGCGGGCGCACCGGTGCCCAGCGCGTTCACGGCGCGCACCGCGAACGTGTGCGGCCCGGCGCCGAGCGCGGGTGTGGTGAACGGCGACGCGCAGGCGGTGAACGGCCCGCCGTCGATGCTGCATTCGAACGACGCGTTCGGGTCGTCCGCGGCGAACGTGAACGTCGGTGACGAGGTCCCGACCGCCCCGCTGGGACCCGAGGAGATCGTCGCGGTCGGTGGCGCGGTGGGCGTGCCCAGAGGCGGCGCGAAGATGCGCGTGTCGAACGAGCGCTGGAAGCTGTTGCCGGCGGCGCCGAGGGTGATCCCCGTCCAGCCGAGCGCCATGCCGTTGTCCTGCCCGGTCTGGCAGTCCGGCTGGCACATGTTGGGCAGCGCGCCGCCGTTGCCGCCGGTGACGGCGGTTCGGACCGAGGCGTAGAAGCCCTCCAGCCACGAGCTGCCGGGGTCGAGCGGGATGAAGCCCTCGAGCGGGCCCGGCGGCGAGTTGTCCGCGTTGGCCGAGCAGTAGACGCCTCCGGTGCTGGGATCGAAGGCCCCGAACCCCACATCGGAGTTCTGCAGGTAGCAGTCGGCGTACTGGTAGAGCCCGATCGTCTCGATCGCGTCGATGCGGCTGAGAACCGCCACGGTGGTCCGATAGTGGTCCTCCCCCGTGACGTAGCTCACGGTCGTCGTGACCCGCGGGCCCGTCACCCCGAGCGTTGCGTTGGCCCCGCAGTCGGTGCCGTCGATCCCGGCGCATGCCACGGTGGTCACGCTGAAGGGGGCCCCGGGCGTTCCGTCTCCGGTGACGCCGGTCTGACTCTCGGGGACGAAGGCCCCGAACTCGGTCGCCGTCGTGCCCCCCGCAGCATCGGGGCGCGTGAGGATGGTCCCGCAGTTGCCCGCCGGGCTTCCGGGCGGGAAGAACTGAAACAGCGCCGTGTCGACGTACGTCGCGTTGCAGTTGAGGTTCGGGCTGACCTCGATCGAGGTGATCGGGCCCGGGGAGCTGATCGTGACCGCCTGGCCGACCGCCGGCAGGACGAGCATGAGCAGCAGGATGGGCAGGCCGGCGGCGAGGACTCGGCCGACGGGTTTGCGCACTCCAGAAGACATCCGATTCTCCAGCCGCTAGTGGCGACGCGTTTCAGCCGCGCTATGGTCGCTTCGGGCGCCGATCCTCGGCACCGGGCGCGAGCATACTGCGGCGGTCAACCGCGGTGCACAATTTTCGGGGGCACTGCCGCCTCCCCCTCCCCGGGCTCGTCCCGTCTGCCCGCGGGCACCCATACCGTCAGCGTGTTCTGGCGACCGCGGATCGGCATGTCGCCGTAGTGCTCCAGGCTCGACGCGTCGGCCAGCAGCGAGCGCGTGGAGTCTGCGACGAAGAGCTGGTGCCCGGAGCCCTTCGTCATGCCCTCCAGGCGCGCCGCGGTGTTCGTCGTGTCGCCGACCGCCGTGTACTCCATCCGCCGCTCGGACCCGACGTTGCCGGACATCACCGGCCCGCTGTTGAGGCCGATGCCCATCTTGAAGTCGCCGCCGCCCATCCCCTGCTCGTTGATCCAGGCGTTGAAGCGCGGCAGCCGCACGCCCATCATCTCGCGCGCCGCCGCGAACGCGCGGTCGGCGTGGTCCTCGAGCTCGATCGGGGCCCCGAAGACGGCCATGATCCCGTCGCCCATGTAGGCGACGAGCGTCCCGCCGTGGTCGAGGATCGCGGCGCTCATCTCGCCGAGGTAGTGGTTGAGCAGCTCGATGACCTGCTCGGCGGGCAGGTCCTCGGAGAACGACGTGAAGCCGCGCAGGTCGCAGAACAGCACGGTGCTGAAGAGCCGCTCGCCGCCGAGGCGCGCGTCGCCGCGCTCGACGACCTGGTCGACGACCGCCTCGGGGACGAAGCGCGAGAACGTCGCGCGCAGGCGCCGCCGCTCGCGCGTCTCGGTGAAGAACTCGACGGCGAACGCGGCGACCGTCGTCAGCGCCAGCGCCAGCAGCGGCGCGGCGACGAGCAGCACCGTGCCGCTGTCGAACGCGAGCTGGGCGGCGACGAGGAAGCCCGCGGCGACCACGCCGACGATCGGCAGGACGCGCAGCACCGAGATGCGCATCGTCAGCAGCGGCGCCAGCAGCCCGAGGACGACGATGAGGAACGTGTCGAGCGTCGACCCCGCGCCGCGCAGCGGGAAGTGGCGCCGCGCCGTCTCGTACGCGTTGGCCTGGATCTCGGCGCCCGCCATCTCGCCGCCCCCGGCCGAGGTCGCGTGGACGTCCTGCAGTGACGGCGCCGTCGGGCCGACGACGACGACCTTGCCGCGGAAGCGGCTCGCCGGGATGCTGCCCTCGTAGACCTTCGAGTACGACACCGTGTCGACGGTCCCGGGCGGCCCGGCGTAGTCGATGAGCTCGGAGCCGGTGCGCCCCGAGGGCGCGGGCACCGGCCGCTTCGTGACCGTCGCGGCGGTCGTGATCCCGACGGTCGGCAGCTTCTTGATCGAGTAGTCCATACGGCGGATGACGCCGCCCGCGTCGACCGGGAACAGGCCGTGCGCCGCCTTCGCGCCGATCGCCGCGAGGTTGTCGGCCGAGCGCTTGGCGGTGTTGCCGAAGACCCCGGTCCCGCCGTCGGCGTCGACCTCGGTCGTCGCGAAGATCACCGGCCGCGCGACGCCCGCCGCGTTGTAGAGCGCGAGGTCCTCGTTGCCGTCGCGGGCGGGCTCGGTGATCTGGACGTCGAAGATCACGGCCTTCGGCTTCGCCTTGGCGAGGTTGCGCAGGACGCGGGCGTGGAACGTGCGCGGCCAGTCCTGGAAGCGCAGGTGCAGGTCCTCGAAGCTCACGTCGTCGATGGCGACGACGACGACGTCCTTCGGCGGCTTCTGCGTCCCGCGCACCGCAAAGCGCGCATCGATGCTGTTGAGCTCGATCCGGTCCAGCCCGCCGGAGCCCTTGGCGGCGAGGGTGATCGCGGTGAACACGACGGCGCAGCCGAGCAGCAGGCCGATCTTCAGCCGCCGGCGTCGGAGCCAGCGCGCGCCGCGCTGCTGTCCGGCGGCCATCGCTCAGGTCCCCGCGACGACCGCCAGCGTGAACAGTGCGAGCAGGTGGAAGGCCTGGTCGACCGCGGCCCGCACCCCCGGCAGGGCCTCCGGGTCGCAGCGCTTGACGCGGCGCAGGTAGAGATCGAGCAGCCGCCCGTCGTCCTGCACGAGGTGCGGCCCGGAGACGAAGAGCACGACGAGCACGATGCTCGCGCCCAGGTCGTGCGCCAGCCACGCGAACGCCGGGACGAACGCCAGGGTGTACGTCGTGATGTGGGCGAGCAGCGCGCGGCGCGCGAGCGGCGCGGATCCGAGGCCGCCGACCTTGTTCGCGGCCTGCCAGTCGGTCTGCAGCAGGTAGTCACCCGTGAGATGGCACACGACGAACACGGAGAACACCTCGACCCATGGCACCGCGCCGAGGCTACCGCTAAGCCCGGATCCACCGACGATCGGTGGATCTGGGCTAAGCTCGGATCGTGGGACAGCCGTTGCGCCAGGAGGGTGCATCCGAGATGGAACTCGGGATCGTCTTGGCCGAGCGCTACGTCGTGCAGTCGCCGATCTCGCGCGGGGCCATGGGGACGGTCCATCGCGCGCTTGACCGGGTGACCGACACCGAGGTCGCGATCAAGCGCCTCACGGACATCACGCAGGTCCGGCGCTTCGAGATCGAGGCCCGCCTGCTGTCCTTCCTCTCGCACCCGCGGGTCGTCCGCGTCATCGACCACTTCAACGACCCGACGGGCTACTTCCTCGTCATGGACCTCGTGCGCGGGGCCGACCTCGGCGACGTCCTGAAGGCCGGCGGCACGCCGGGCCTGCCGGTCGACGTCGTGCTGACGTACGCCTTCCAGGCCTGCGAGGCGCTGGACTACGTCCACCAGCAGCGGATCGTCCACCGCGACGTCAAGCCCGAGAACCTCATCCTCGGCGAGGACGGCGTGATCCTCGTCGACTTCGGCGTCGCGCGCGAGCTGGACTCCGACGGCCCCGAGGATGTCGGCACGGTCGGCGTCGGGACGCCGCGCTACATGGCGCCCGAGATCTTCGCCGGCGGCGCGGTCTCCGAGCGCAGCGACGTCTTCAGCCTCGCGGCGACGATCTCGACGCTGCTCTGCGGCGAGCTGCCGCGCTACGGCGACCGCCGCTCGCTGAGCGATCGCGTACCCGATGTGACCCAGGAACTGTCCGACGCCCTGCGCTCCGGGATGGAGTTCATGCCCGAGCGGCGGATCGCGACGATCGAGGCCTTCGCGAAGGCCATCGGGCGCCCCCTGCGCACGCGCGCGGGCTCGTCGTTCGTCCGCATCGTGCGCACCGGCAGCGAGCCGGGAGTCGCCGCCGAGCGGTCGCTCATCGGCGCCGTCGTGCGGACCGCCGCCGGGATCTTCGACGCCGCGGCCGCATCGATCGCCCTCGTCGACGCGCTCACCAGCGAGCTCGTCTTCAAGGCCGCCTGGGGCGCCGGCGCCGACGAGATCGTCGGCGTGCGCCTGGCCCCCGGTGCCGGCCTCGCCGGCTCGGTCGTCAGCACCGGCGAGCCGGTGCTCGTGGCCGACTGCCGCGCGTCGCCGCGCTTTGCCAGGCGCATCGCGGCGAACACGGGCTACGTCCCGAACACGATGCTGATCGTCCCGCTGCGGCGCGGCGAGGAGACGCTCGGCGTCCTGTCGCTGCTGGACCGCCGCGACGGCGGCGCCTACGGCAGCGACGACGTCACGCGCGCGGCCCTCTTCGCCGACCTCGCGCTCGAGGCGCTGGCGCTCGGCCCGCCGGACGCCTACGGCAGCGACGCGACCGTCGCGCCGCCCGACCGGACCTGACGCCGGCGGTCCGCTAGGTCGCGGGCGCCGTCGGCTGGCGGTCGCGGTCGGCGCGCGTGCCCTCGCCGCCGAGTGCGACGGCGGCGCGCGCCGTCACGAGGTGGTAGAGCACGAGGACCTGGACGATCGCCAGCGACTCGGAGCGGTGCAGCTCCGTGCCGACGGTGAACTCGCCGAGGCGCTCGGAGCGCAGGTGGCTGGCGAAGTGCATCTTCTCCCACACCGCCTCCTCGATCTCCGCGCCGCGGGCGGGGTCGATGTCGCCCGGGACGAAGAGCTTGTGCTCGTCGACGCTCTCGTCGAGCGTGATGCCGCCCTCGGCCGCGAACTCGCTGAGGTCCGGGTGGGTGAGGTTCTTGCGCATGACGATCTCGGCGTCCAGGTGCTCCTGGTCGCCGCCGTCGCCGGGCATGAACGACACCACGAGGTCGGCCCAGCGCTGCTGCGGGCGGATGTACAGCTCGGAGTCGGGCTCGCGGCGGTCGAGCTCCTCGAGCACCTGGTCGGTCGTGTACCCGCGGCGCGAGCAGTCGCGCTGGACCTTCCAGGCGCGGCGCAGCTTCTCCGGCGGGGCGAGGAAGACGCGGACGTCGTAGGAGTCGCGCAGCGCCTCGGTGTGGTAGCCGAGCAGGCCCTCGATGAGCGTGAACTGCATCGGCTTGGTGTACACCGGCGGGCCGAACGTGCCGTCCTTGTGCTGGTAGACGGGCTTGAGGATCGCGTTGCCGGCGCGCAGCTCGGCGAAGTGGCGCTCCATGATGTCGATGTAGTTGCAGTCCGGATGCAGCGGCGTGATCTGGTGCTCCGCGCGCTGGCGGCGGTCGTAGCGGTGGTAGTCGTCGGCGGCGACGTGCGTGACGTTGCTCTCGCCGAGCATGCGGACGAGCCCGCGGCTGAGGGTGGTCTTGCCGGTGGCGGAATCGCCGACGACACCGAGGATGATCGGACGGGGCACGGATGACTCCTGGGACTAGCTCTGATTACCGGGGGCGTTCTTCTTCTTGCCACCGTCCGAGGACGACTTCTCGTCGTCGGGCGATTCTCCCTCTTCGTCCCCGAACAGCGAGCTCGCGAGGATGTCCTGCGCCTTGATGGTCATGAGGTCTTCCTTGGACAGGTTGTCGCGGTCGGCGTACAGCCGGCCGGCCTGGCGCATGCGCGCGCGATCGATCGCGTTGCGGATGCTGCGACCATAGGCGAAGCGCGGGCGCTCCAAGCGGCGGTTGATGTACTCCTCGAAGGCCTCGCGCGCCTCGTCCTCGAACTTGTACTGCTGCTGCTCCATCATGAGATCGGCGATCTGCACGAGCTCCTCGGGGGTGAAGTCCGGGAAGTGCAGATGGTGGGCGACGCGCGAGCCCATGCCGGGGTTGGACCGGAAGAACGTCTCCATGCGGTCCTTGTAGCCGGCGAGGATGACGACGAGGTCCTCGCGCTCGGTCTCCATGACCTGCAGGAGGATCTCGATCGACTCCTGCCCGTAGTCGCGCTCGTTCTCGGGGCGGTAGAGGTAGTACGCCTCGTCGATGAACAGCACGCCGCCCTTGGCGCGCTTGAGCACGTCGCGCGTCTTGGGCGCCGTGTGGCCGACGTACTGCCCGACGAGGTCGTCGCGCGTGACGGAGACCACCTTCGGCTTGGCGATGTAGCCAAGCCGATGGAGGATCTCCGCCATCTTCAGCGCGACGGTGGTCTTGCCGGTACCGGGATTGCCGGTGAACGTCATGTGCAGCGACGGGCGTGACGACTCGAGCCCTGCCTCGCGACGGAGCTTGTCGATGACCAGGAGCGCCGCCATCTCGCGGATGCGATCCTTGACGGGGCCAAGTCCGACCATGTCGCGATCGAGCTCCGCCAGCACGGCCTCGACGGCGTCGGCGCCGTCCTCGTCCTGGGAGAGCTTCTCGGGCAGGGTTTCGAGCGTCTGTGCCATCAGTCTGCCGACTTGCCGTTCGACGCGCCCTTGGACTCGCTGATGACCGGCGCCAACTCCCCGCCCTCGCCGCCATAGCGCTCGCCCGCGGGCGTGTTGAGCCCGGCGTAGGAATGGATCGTGTAGCGGATCATGCGGTCGTGGCTCTCCTGGCGCTCCAGGCGGAAGCCCGGCTCGTGCTCGGGGCGGTTGACGATGAAGGACATCGCCGACGTCTGGCGCCCGAGGGAGCGGTCGTAGGCGACGACCTTCACGTAGAGGTGCGGATGCGCCTCGCGGCACGCGCGCACGTCACGCATCGCGACGTCGGCCTCGCTCTCGTCGAGGTCGAACATCGGCGGCGACCACATGTCCCACAGCCCGTTGCGCGGGTGCGGGTCGTCGGTGTACTCGACCATGATCGACCAGCCGTTGGAGAGCGCGTACTTGATCTGCGCCTCGATCTGCTCGTCGGTCAGGTCGGGCAAGAACGAGAACTGTCCCTGTGTGAGTCTCATGGCGTCTCTCCCCTACGCCGAGGTCGGCGTGACGACGACGTCAGCCGTGTCGGTCGAGGTGTAATTGAACGTGATGTCCTTCCAGACCTCGAGCGCGGCGTTGAGCTCGGGGCAGCCCTTGGCGGCCTCGACGAGGATGTCCGGGCCCTCGGTGTAGTAGTCGCGACCCTCGTTGCGGGCCTGGATGATCGCCTCGACGGCGGTGCGGTTGGCGCTGGCGCCCGCCGCGATGCCCATCGGGTGGCCGATCGTCCCGCCGCCGAACTGCAGGATGCTGTCCTCGCCGAGGTAGTGCAGCAGCTGGTGCATCTGGCCGGCGTGGATGCCGCCCGAAGCGACGGGGAAGACGGCCGGCAGCGACGCCCAGTCCTGATCGAAGTAGATCCCCTGCTCGAGATCCTTCTTGGTGTAGTTGTCGCGCAGGGTCTTGTAGTAACCCATGATCATCGCCGGGTCGCCCTCGAGCTTGCCGACGACGGTCCCCGCGTGGATGTGGTCGACGCCGAGCAGGCGACACCACTTCGCGATGACGCGGAAGGACACGCCGTGGGTCTTCTGGCGCGTGTACGTCCCGTGGCCGGCGCGGTGGAGGTGCAGGATCATGCCGTTGGCCCGGCACCAGTTGGACATCGACGACATCGCCGTGTAGCCGACGGTGAGGTCCTGCATGATGATGACCGAGCCGACTTCCTTGGCGAACTCGGCGCGCTCGTACATGTCCTCCATCGTCGCCGCGGTGACGTTGAGGTAATGGCCCTTGACCTCGCCCGTGGCGGCCTGCGCGCGCTGCACCGCCTCCATGACGTGGATGTAGCGGTCGCGCCAGCGCATGAAGGGCTGCGAGTTGATGTTCTCGTCGTCCTTCGTGAAGTCCAGACCGCCGCGCAGCGCCTCGTAGACGACGCGACCGTAGTTCTTCGCGGAGAGACCGAGCTTCGGCTTCGTCGTCGCGCCGATCAGCGGGCGCCCGAACTTGTCGAGGTACTCGCGCTCCATGACGATGCCGTGCGGGGGACCCGGGAACGTCTTGACGTAGGCGACCGGGATCCGCATGTCCTCCAGGCGCAGCGCCTTGAGCGGCTTGAACCCGAAGACGTTGCCGATGATCGAGGACGTGAGGTTGGCGATCGAGCCCTCTTCGAAGAGGTCGATGTCATAGGCGATGAGCGCGATGTACTGGCCGGGGGTGCCCGGGACCTCCTCGACGCTGTAGGCCTTCGCCTGGTAGTGCTCGTAGGACGTCAGGCGGTCGGTCCAGACGACGGTCCACGTGGCGGTGGAGGACTCTCCGGCGACTGCGGCCGCAGCCTCGATCGCGTCGACGCCCTCCTGGGGGGTGATCCTGAAGGCGCAGAGGACGTCGGTGTCCTTGGGCTCGTAGTCCGGGTCCCAGTAGCCCATCTCGGCGTACGGCGTCACCCCGGAGTCCCAGCGACTCTTGGTCTTCTTCTTCCCGTCAGTCTCGGTAGTGCTCATTCCGTCCTCTCTCGATGTCTGCTGTATCGCAGGCTATCCACGTAATACAAAGATTCCAAGCAAAAGATCTAGTCTTTTACATAGAGTCTGGTTTATGAGTTCAGGGCCCGGTCGGCGGCCACCTCGAGGATCGCGATCCCCTCGACGGTCCTGGTCAGGCGCGGCACGACGTCGACGATCGACTCCTGCGCGCAGTACGCGATGTCCGACTCCAGGCCCTCGCGCCGCAGCCCGACGGCGCCGCCGCTGGCCTCCAGCGCCGCGATCGCGGTGGGGTAGGCGGCGGCGACGGCCTCGGCGACCTGCGCCGCGTCCGTGCGCGGGCCCTCGAGCAGCGCGCTGAGGCGACCGGCGAGATAGACGTCCTCGATGCTCACGCGGCCGTCGGTGCCCGCGCACACGATGAGGACGTCGCCCTCGCCGATCAGCGCCGCGACGGCGGCGAGGTTGAGCAGCGAGGCCGCGAGGACCTCGCCCGCCACCGCAGCCGAGCCGACGATCGCGGGCGCGCCGTTCGTCGTCGCGAGGACGAGCTCGGCGCCGCGCGGTTCGAGCGTCTCCGCGGGCGAGTTGCCGAGGTCGAAGCCGGGCGCGCGGGCGCAGCGGACCTCGCCGGCCAGCACGCGGCCGTCGGCGCGCAGCGTCTTGGCCTCGTCGATGCTGCCGGCGACGAGCACGCGCTCGTAGCCGGAGGCCAGCGCCTGGGTGATCGTCGACGTCGCCCGCAGGACGTCGATGACGACCGCTGTGTCCGCCGGCCGGACGTGCGCCCCGAGGAACGCGACGTCGATCATCGAGTGCCCGCCTCCCCTACGCCGGCGAGCCGACGGCGGCGGCGTAGCGCGCGGCCATCTCCTCGAGCGTCATCGGGGTGTAGTCCTGCGCGTGGCCGGCCATGCCGAGCTCCTGCATGCGCTGCATGCAGATGAACTTCTGCCCGGCGCGGGCCGCCTTGCCCGGACCGCGCGGGTCCCAGTCGCCCGGCTTGTCGCGGTAGTGCTCGCGCATGAAGGCGGTGATCGCCAGGCGGCCGTCGGTGTCGATGTTGACCTTGCGCACGCCGTGCTCGATGCCGCGGGTGATCGCGGAGATCGGCACGCCGAAGCCGGCGTCGACCTCGCCGCCGGCGGCCTTGACGCGCTCGACGATGTCGGCGGGGACGCTCGAGGAGCCGTGCATGACGATGTGCGTGTCGGGCAGGCGGCGGTGGATGTCCTCGATGATCTCCATCGCGAGGATGTCGCCGTCGGGCTCGCGCGAGAACTTGTAGGCGCCGTGGCTCGTGCCGATCGCGACGGCAAGCGCGTCGACGCCGGTGCGCGCGACGAACTCCTCCGCCTGCTCGGGATCGGTGAGGTGGATCTCGCCGGAGCCGACGCCGTCCTCCATGCCGCCGAGCGTGCCGAGCTCGCCCTCGACCGTGACGCCGCGCTCGTGCGCGTAGTCGACGACCTTCTTGGTCACGGCGACGTTGTCCTCGAAGTCCAGCGGCGTCTTGCCGTCCTCGGCGAGCGAGCCGTCCATCATGACGCTCGTGAAGCCGAGCTCGATCGCGCTGATGCACGTCTCGGGCGAGTTGCCGTGGTCCTGGTGCAGCGCGACGGGGATCTCGGGGTACGTCTCCGCCGCCGCGAGCATGAGGTGGTAGAGGAAGCGGTCGCCGGCGTAGGAGCGCGCGCCGCGCGAGGCCTGGATGATCACCGGAGACTGGGTCTCCTGGGCGGCCTCCATGATCCCCTGGATCTGCTCCATGTTGTTGACGTTGAACGCGGCGACGCCATAGTCGCCGGCGGCGGCCTCGTCGAGCAGCTGACGCATCGTCACGAGCGGCATGTGGTCATCTCCTTGAGTTGGAATCGGGAACGGGCGTGCTCTCGACGATCCGGCGGTAGGAGCCGGGCCGGACGATGAGCGACTGGGTCGAGACCCAGCCCGCCTGATAGCGCGGGGCGCCGAGCATCGTGCCGCCGGTGATGCCACTGGCGGCGAAGAGGGCGGGGCCGCGGACGAGGTCCTCGGCGTCGAGGATCTCGTCGGTCGACAGGCCGGCGGCGGCGACCGCCGCGGCTTCGTCGTCGCGCTGCGGCGCGAGGCGGGTCTGCATGTCGCCGCCGACGACCTTCACGGCGCACGCGGCCATGATGCCCTCGGGCGTTCCACCGATGCCCATGAGCATGTCGATACCCGTACCGGGCAGGAGCGCGAACATCGCGCCCGCGACGTCGCCGGCGCTCGGCATGATCACGCAGACCCCCATCGCCCGCAGACGGGCTGCGAGCTCGGTGTGGCGGGGCTTGTCGAGCAGCAGGACGCGCAGCTCGCTGACGGGCTTGCCGAGCCTGGAGGCGACCTGCTCGCAGTTCCACTCCGACGACTCGCGCAGGTCGATCGCACCGCGCGCGGCGGGGCCGACGACGAGCTTGTCCTGGTAGTGGCCGGGGCCGGGCGACCAGAGGCAGCCCTCGCCGGCGAAGGCGATCGTCGTCAGCGAGCCGGGCAGGCCCTGCGCGCAGAGATCGGTGCACTCGACGGGGTCGACGGCGATGTCGAACCGCGGGCCGTCGCCGTCGCCGAGCTCCTCGCCGTTGAAGAGCATCGGGGCGTTGTCCTTCTCGCCCTCGCCGATGATCACCGTGCCGAGACCCTTCGTCGCGCCGAGCACGTGGCGCATCGCCTCGGTTGCGGCGCCGTCGGCGGCCTTGCCGTCGCCGGAGCCGGCGTGCTCGGCGGCCGCGAGCGCGGCCGCGCGGCAGGCGGCGAGCGCCAGCGATTCCAGGCTCGCCGACAGATCCTCTGGGGCCGAGCGCGCTGCGGCGCCGGCCGACTCCTCCTCGACCAAGGTCATGGAGTGATCCTGTCGTGCTTTGGCTTTACCTTCAAGCGAAATGTTAGGCGGTTTTCAATGTGGATCGTCTATGACCTGGGTCTCGAGTCGCACGGATGGCTTGTGTTCATCGTTGCAGGTAGCGGCCGCGGGCCGCCTTCAGCCCCGCAGGCGCTCGAGATCGGCGGGCGTGTCGATGTCCACCGCGTCGCACAGATGCCCGCACTCGATCCTGTGCACGCCGATGCTGCGCAGCAGGTCGCGCGCGCCGATGTCGCCCTCGATGTCGGCGACGGCGTCGAAGTAGGCGCTGCCGAGGACGACCGGGTGGCCGGGCACGCCGTCGTAGACGGCCCGCGCCCGGGCGCCCGCGCCGTGCTCCTGGGCGAGATCGGCGAAGCGGGCGATGACCTGCGGCGTGACGCGCGGCATGTCGCCGAGCGTGAGGACCACGGCCTCGGCGGAGCCTGCGATCGCCGCGATGGCGGTCTTCAGCGACGCCGACTGGCCCGCGGCCCAGTCCGCGCAGACGACGACCTCGGCGGCGCCGAACTCGACGCCCGCGCGGACCTCGTCGGCGCGGGCCCCGAGTACGACGACGACCCGCTCGATCGCCGGCACGGCCTCGATCGAGCGGATCGCGTGCTCGAGCAGCGGGAGGCCGTCGAGCTCGGCGAGCTGCTTGGCCCCGCCGAACCGTGACGCACCTCCCGCCGCAAGAACCACGCCTGCGATCACGCGCCGCTCGCCGCCGTCAGCGCGCGCCTCGTCAGGACGCGCGCGAGGTGGCGCTTGTAGTCCGGCGTCGCGTTGAGGTCGCCGAGCGGTTGCGTGCCCTCGGCCGCGAGCTCGGCCGCCGCCGCGATGTGCTCGGCGTCCAGCGGCTGCCCGCGCAGGGCGTCCTCCGCCGCCGACGCCCGCAGCGGCGTCGAGGCCATGTGCGTCAGCCCGATGCGCACGTCCTCGCAGACGCCGTCGGACGCCTTCACGAGCGCGCAGACGCCGACCATCGCCCAGTCCTCGCTGCGGCGGTTGAACTTCTCGTAGCCGTAGCCGTAGCCCGTGAGCGCCGGGATCCGCACCTCGGTGAGGATCTCGCCCTGGCGGATCGAGGTCGTCAGGTAGCCCGCGAACAGATCGGCGGCCGCGATCTCGCGCTCGCCGTCGGGCCCCTTGACGATGACCGACCCCTCGAGCGCCAGCAGCACCGCCGGCAGGTCCGCCGCCGAGTCGCCGTTGGCGAGCGAGCCGCCGATCGTGCCGCGGTTGCGCACCTGCTGGTCGGCGATCTCGCCGGCCGCGGTGGCGAGCAGGCCGAGGTCGTCGCGGCCCTGCAGGTCGGCGTGGCGCGTCAGCGCCCCGATGACGTGCGTGTCGTCGCCGGTCTGCACGCCGCGCAGGCCGTCGATCCGGGCGATGTCGACGAGCAGCGCCGGGGCCGCGAAGCGCAGCTTCATCAGCGGCAGCAGCGAATGGCCGCCTGCCAGCAGCTTCGCGTCCGCCCCGCCCTCGGCGAGCAACGCGATCGCGTCGTCGACCGACGTCGCGACCTTGTAGTCGAACTCGGCGGAGATCATGCGGCACCCCCTTCCGGGGTCGTCGGTCCGGAGCCGGCCGAGCCCTCGCCCTGCTCGGGCAGCTCGACGCCCTGCTCGCTGGCCCGCGGGCCGTCGCCGCGGCCGCGCGCCTCCTGCAGCGCCTGCCACACGCGCATCGACGTCAGCGGCATGTCGATGTACGTCACGCCCTCGTGGCGCAGCGCGTCGATGACGGCGTTGACGATCGCCGGCGTGGCGGCGATCGTGCCCGCCTCGCCGATGCCCTTGACGCCGAGCGAGTTCGAGGGCGACTTCGTCTCCGTGCGGTCGAGCTCGAAGTTCGGGATCTCGGCCGCCGTCGGCAGCGCGTAGTCCATGAACGTGCCGGTCACGAGGTTGCCCTGCGCGTCGTAGACGACCTGCTCGTAGAGCGCCTGGCCGATGCCGTGCGCGACGCCGCCGTGCACCTGCCCGTCGATGAGCATCGGGTTGATCGCCGGCCCGCAGTCATCGACCGCGACCCAGCGGATGACCTTGACCTTGCCGGTCTCGGCCTCGACGTCGACGACGCAGACGTGCGTCCCGAACGGGAAGACGAAGTTCGACGGGTCGTAGATCAGCGCCTGCTCGAGGCCGAGCTCCATCCCCTCGGGCATCTTCGTCGCGTCGACGTAGGCACAGCCGGCGACCTCGGCGAGCGTCATGCCCTGCTCGGGGTCGCCGACGAGCGAGAAGCGCCCGTCGCGGACCTCGATGTCCGCGGGGTCGGCCTCGAGGTTGTGCGCGACGATCTCCTTGCACTTGGCCGAGATCTTCTCCGCGGCGTGGGCGGCGGCGACGCCGCCGACCGACAGCGAGCGCGAGCCGTACGTGCCGAGGCCCATCGGCCCGGTCGCGGTGTCGCCGTGGACGATCTCCACGACGGCCGGATCCGCGCCGATGATGTCGCCGACGATCTGGGCGAAGCCCGTCTCGTGCCCCTGGCCGTGCGGCGACGCGCCGGTGAAGACCGTCACCGAACCCGTCGGGTGCACGCGCACGAGCGCCGACTCGTAGAGGCCGATCCCGAGGCCGAAGCCGCTCGGGCCGACGGCGCGCGACGGCGCGAGGCCGCAGATCTCCGTGTACGTCGAGAACCCGATCCCGCGCAGGATGCCCTGCGATCGCAGGTCCGCCTGCTCGGCGCGGAAGGCCTCGAGGTCGACGATCTCCAGCGCCCGGTCGAGCGCCGTCTCGTAGGCACCCGAGTCGTAGGTGATGCCGTAGGGCGTCGTGTACGGGAATTCGTCCTGGGGGATGAAGTTCTTGCGCCGCACCTCGAGCGGATCCATCCCGAGCTCGGCCGCGAGCTGGTCGATCGTCACCTCGATCATGTGCGTCATCTCGGGGCGGCCCGCACCGCGGATCGCGTCCGTGAAGAACTTGTTCGTGAAGACGCCCGTGATGTCCGTCTGGACGACCGGGATCTTGTAGCAGCCGGTCATGACGAAGGCGCCGAGCTCGGGGATCATCGGCGTGAGCAGCCCGAAGTAGGCGCCGAGGTCCTGGATGATGTTCGCGTGGAAGGCGGTGATCCTGCCGTCCGACGTCGCCCCCATCCGCACGTAGTCGACCTGGTCGCGCCCGTGATGGGACACGGCCATGTTCTCCGAGCGCGTCTCGATCCACTTGACCGGCCGGCCGAGCTGCTTGGAGGCCCAGGCGCAGAGCGTCTCCTCCGCGCAGACCTGCAGCTTGCCGCCGAAGCCGCCGCCGACCTCGGGCGCGATGACGCGGACCTTGTCCTCGCTGATGCCCATCTGCACGGCGTAGAAGAGCCGCACGAGATGCGGCACCTGTGTCGAGGACCAGACGGTGAGCTGGCCGGCGCGGTACTCGGCGATGCAGCCGCGCGGCTCGATCGACGCGCCGGCGGTGCGGTGGTTGACGATCCGCCGCTCGACGACGACGTCGGAGGCGGCGAGCGCCGCCTCGATGTCGCCGCCGCCCATCGACCACTCGTGGGACTTGTTCGTGCCCAGCGATTCGTGGACGAGGACCTCGTCCTTCAGCGCCTCCTCGACGTCGACGACGACGGGCAGGCTCTCGTAGTCGACGCTGACCTTCGCGGCACCGTCCACGACGACGTGCTTGTCGTCGCCGACGACCATCGCCACGGCGTCGCCGACATGGCAGACGCGGCCGCGGACGAGCGGCCAGCGCTCGGGCGTCTTGATCTCGACGCCGGGCGGCCCCCAGGCCATCGGCAGCGGGGCGAGCAGATCGGAGAGGTCCTCGCCGGTGTAGACGGCCCTGATGCCGGGGATCGCCAGCGCCGCGGAGGCGTCGATCGAGACGACGTTCGCATGCGCCTCCGGGGAGCGCACGATCGCGGCCCAGAGCTGGCCGGGCAGCGTGATGTCGTCGACGTACGTCGCGCGGCCGGTGATGAGGCGCGGGTCCTCCTTGCGGCGCAGCGACTGGCCGACCCACTTCGCGGGTGCCTTCTCGACGGTGCTCATGCGGTCACCCCGCGTCCGGCCTCGGCGGCCGCGAGCACGGCCTTGACGATGTTCTCGTAGCCCGTGCAGCGGCAGAGGTTGCCCTCCAGGCCCTTGCGGACGTCGGCCTCGGTGAGCGGCCCGTCGCCGTGGCGGGCGATGAGGTCGGCCGCGGCCATGATCATGCCCGGCGTGCAGTAGCCGCACTGCAGGCCGTGCTTGTCCCAGAAGCTCTGCTGGAGCGGGTGGTGGGCGCCGTCCGCGCCGGCCATCCCCTCGATCGTCGTGATCTCGGCACCGTCGCACTGGACGGCGAGGACGGTGCAGCTCTTGACCGACTCGCCGTCGACGTGGCACGTGCACGCGCCGCAGTTGGACGTGTCGCAGCCGACGTGCGTGCCGGTGAGCCCGAGATCGTCGCGCAGGTAGTGCACGAGCAAGAGGCGCGGCTGCACCTCCGAGCTGTGCGACTCCCCGTTGACGGTCACCTGCAAAGGAACGTTCTGAGCCATGCCATCTCCTCCTTGATCCCTATGACCGCGCCGGAGCAGTCCCGTGACCATCCGCAGAACCGGCGCGCCGACCAAATGTGTGCCGCCTAAGCATCTTCGTCTCCATCCTTACGGACGGATAAGCAGCAAGGGGGCTCTACCCGTGAAGCCGGCGCGCACGCGCACGTCGCGGCGCGGCGGTCAGTCGCGCGCGTCGAGCGCCTGGTTGACGAGCGCGTCGGCGCCGGCGTTCTGCGCCCGCGGGACCGACCGGATCGTCCACCGCTCGAAGCCGCCGAGCGCCCGCAGCGCGGCGGCGTGCAGCGGCTTCATGTCCTTGTGGCGGACCTTGTAGACGCCGCTGACCTGCTTGGCGACGAGCTCGGAGTCGTTGACGACCTCGACCTCGTCGGCGCCGAGCGCTCGGGCGCGGTCGAGCCCCAGGAGCAGCCCGCGGTACTCCGCGACGTTGTTCGTCGCCACGCCGATCGTCTCGGCGGCCTCGTCGAGGACGTCGCCCGCGGGCGTCGAGACGACGGCCGCAGCGGCAGCCGGGCCGGGATTGCCGCGGGCGCCGCCGTCGACGTGGACGACGACCTTCAAGCCACCCTATTCGGGGTCGAGCCGGGGGAACTCGCCGGCGACGCGCGGACGGCGGCGATCGCGCGTCTCGCGCTGCTGGACGTCGGCGGGATCCTCGCCCCGCCCCCGGCGCTCGGACCTGCGCCTGTCGACGATGACCGTGACGTTCGGGTCGTCGGCGTAGTACTCGGTGAGCTTGTCGTAGAGCTCGGCCTCGAGCGCCTCGGGGACGACGCAGTAGATCACGTGGTGACCGGGCGGGAGAACATGTGCACCGCGGAAGGATTCATGAGCCGGTCGCCACCCTAGTACACGCGGCCAGGGGCCCGCTCACGCCGCGAGCACGAGCCGCCCGCGCTCGTCGGCGGCGGCGTTGGGCACCTGCTCGTCCGGCGTGAGCTCCGACAGCTCCGCGCCCTGGGCGGTGACGCGCACACCGGCGGCCTCGTCGGCGAGATCGACCTCGTAGCGGTACCAGCACAGCTCCCAGCCGACGACGATCGACACGATCGCGCCCTCGGTCTCCGACGGCAGGACGCTCACGGCCGGCACGCCGAGCGACCGCGCGACGCCCGCGATCCGGCGCGGGTGCGCGCTGAGGTTGAAGACGTCGAGCGCCCGCGCCATCTTCAGGTCGGCGTTCGTCGGCACGGCGTGGACGTGGCGCGGCTCGCGCGGGCCGGGCGGGTCGCCCGCCGCGGCGGCGGGCTCGGCGAGCTCGGGCGCCTCGGGCTCGGGCTCCTCGGGCTCGGCGTCGCGCCGGCTGCGGCCGCCGTTCTCGATGCGCGCGACGTTCGTCGAGGGGGCGCGCCGGGTCGGGACGACCGGCGGCGCGGCGCCGTTGCGGCGCGGGATGAGGCGCTCGAGCAGCGAGCGGCCGGTGCGCGGGCCGGTGCGGCGGACGCCGAGCGTGTTGTCGGCGCCCTCGCGGATCCAGCCCTCGTTGGCAGCCCGCGCCGTGCACAGCTCGCAGACCATCCGCCGCGAGCCGTTGGCGATGAAGGGGTCGGCGTGCTCGCCGCGCAACAGCGTGCGCCCGCAGACGTCGCAGGGCACGGTCTCGCGGCTGGTCGTGATCGACTTGCGCTCCACCATCGGCGCCCAGCGTACCGCCAGCGCCCGGCTGGGATCAGCCGGGGCGCGGCCGGGCGGCGGCGGGCCCGACGTGCTTGGCGAGCCACGCGACGAGCGGCCGGGCCGCCTCGAGCTGCACCCGCACGACGTCGGCACAGCGCGGCTCGTGCAGCCACGGTTCGAGCGGGTGCCGGCAGTGGAGCGTGAACTCCCGGCGCCGCAACAGGGCGGCGCGCGCGTGGTCGGGCGGATAGCCGCGCGGCGCGCGCTTCAGCGCCGGCGGCGCGAGCTCCAGGCCGGCCTGCGCCGCGGCGGCGACCGCGCGCTCGAACGCCTTCCCGCGCCGCCCGTCGTCGATCGCGGCCCGGAAGCGCTCGACCTGATCGGCGGCCGGGTGGTGCAGGCCGGCGGCGACGAGCAGGCCGTCGAGCGACAGCTCGAGGTAGAAGCCGCCGGCGGCGCCGTAGCCGATCGCCACGCCGAGCTGCTCCTTGATCGGCGGGCGCGCGTGAAAGCGGGTGTCGTTGTACGGGCGGAAGAAATGCGGCTCGCCGAGGGCCGCGAGCGGCCCGGTGACGAGCGCCCTCGCGGGCGCGAGCAGGTCGTTGTCGTAGCGGGCGCGGTTGGCCCGGAACCAGTCGCGGTCGTTGTTGTCCTCGAGCTCGCGCAGGAAGGCGAGCGCCTCGGGTGGCCACATGACGGCTACGCGAAGATCGCGCCGACGAGCAGGCTGAAGCCCGGCAGCCGCGGCGAGGTCAGGGCGTCGTCGCGCGTGAGCTCGAGCGCGACGTCGAACTGCGGCGCGTCCGGGCGCGAGCGGCGGAAGACGAGCACCTCGTCGGCGGCCGTGTCGACGAGCCACAGCTCCGCGAGCCCGGCGCGCTCGTAGCCGGACTTCTTCGCTCCGATGTCGTAGCGCCACGTGCTCGGCGAGCGGACCTCGACGGCGAGGTCGGGGACGGGATACGGACGGCCGTGGTCCGGACCGGGGACGCGATTCTCGCCGTACCACAGGATGTCGGGGCCGTAGACGTCATGCGGGCCGATGCCGACATCGATCGAACCGATCACGAGTCCGCGGCCCGGCTCGGCGCGCGTCCAGGTCCGCATCTCGTACAGCAGCTCCATGCGCACGAGCTCGTGCGGCAGGAGGGGGCCATGCATGTCGACCAGCTCGCCGCCGATCAGCTCCCACCCGCGCTCGCGCGGGTCTGGAGGCCGCGCGACGTACTCGTCGGCCGTCATCGGCTCCGTAACCGGCATCGAGCTCATCGTACTGCGCCTCCCTCGGGTCGTTCATACCCTCCAGAGGCCCCGCCCGACGGAAACTCGCCCCCACTATGCGCTGACCGTCTCCTCCTCGGTGGCCTGCGCGACGACCTTCTGCTGCAGGTGCGCCGGGACCTCCTCGTAACGCTCGAACTCCATCGTGTAATCGCCCTGGCCGCCGGTGAGCGAGCGCAGGTCGGGCGCGTAGGTGAGCATCTCCGCCATCGGCACCTCGGCCTTGACCTCGGTCAGGCCGCCGCCGACGCCCTCCATCCCCTGCGGGCGCCCGCGGCGGGAGTTCAGGTCGCCGATGACGTCGCCGACGGAGTCCTCGGGGATCGTGAGCGTCACGAGCATGATCGGCTCGAGCAGCACCGGCCCGGCCTGGGCCATCGCCTCGCGCATCGCGATCGAGCCGGCGAGCTTGAACGCCATCTCCGACGAGTCGACGGTGTGGAAGCTGCCGTCGAAGACCGTCACGCTCACGTCCTTCACCGGGCAGCCGGCGATCGGCCCGCTCTGCATCGCGTCGACGACGCCCTTCTCGACGGCCGGGATGAACGACGTCGGGATGACGCCGCCCTTGATGTGGTTGATGAACTCAAAGCCGGAGCCGGGCTCGCGCGGCTCGATCGAGATGTGACAGTCGCCGAACTGCCCGCGGCCGCCGGACTGCTTCTTGTGGCGCCCGTGCGCCTTGGCCGGCTTGCGGATCGTCTCCTGGTAGGGCACCCGCGGCGGCTTGAGCGTCACCTCGGCGCCGAAGCGCTCCTTCAGGCGGTCGACGATGACCTCGACGTGCATCTGCGACAGGCCGGCGATGATCTGGTCGCCCGTCTGCGGGTCGCGGTGCAGGTCGATCGTCGGGTCCTCCTCCTGCAGGCGGCGCAGCGACGTGAAGACCTTGTCCTCGTCGCCCTGGGCCTCCATCGCGAACGCCATGACGGGCGCCGGCAGGACGATCTGCGGCATCGAGATCGGCTCGTCGCGCTCGGCGAGCCAGTCGCCCGCGCGCGACTCCTTGAGCTTGGCGACCGCGCCGATGTCGCCGGGGCCGAACTCCTCGGCGTGGCCGGACTCCTTGCCGCTGAAGACGAGCAGCTGTCCGATCCGTTCCTTGTGGTGCGTGCGGGTGTTCATGACGTGCGTGTCGTGCGCCATGAGCCCCTGGTAGACGCGGAAGAGGTTGATGCGGCCGGCGAACGGGTCGGCGCGCGTCTTGAAGACGTAGGCGTAGAGCGGGGCGTCGTCGCGCGACTCGAGCGTGATCTCCGGCAGCTCGAGGCTGCCGTGCTTCACGGGCGACGGGAGATCCTCGACGATCGCGTCGAGCAGGCGGTTGGTCCCGAGGTTGCGCGTGGCGACGCCGCAGACGACGGGGTGCAGCGAGCCGTGGTTCGTGCCGTCCTTCAGCGTCGTGACGATCTCGTCGTGGGCGATCTCCTCGCCCTCGAGATAGCGCTCCATGAGCAGGTCGCTCACTTCGCAGATCTCGTCCATGAGCTTCTCGCGGTACTCCTCGGCGAGGTCCCGGAGGTCGTCGGGGATCGGGATCTCGGTGCAGTTGTCGCGGCCCGCGCCGTCATAGCGGTAGGCCTTCATGTCGACGAGGTCGATGACGCCGGAGACGTCCTGCTCGGCGCCGATCGGGATCTCGGTCGCCACGACGTGCGCGCCGAAGGCCTCCTTCAGCGACTCCAGCGCGCGGAAGAAGTCGGCGCGCTCGCGGTCGAGCATGTTCACGAAGATCATGCGGGCGAGGTCGAGCTCCTCGGCGCGCGCCCAGAGGCGGCGCGTCGAGACCTCGACGCCCATGACGGCGTTGATGACGAAGACGGCGGACTCGCAGACGCGCATCGCGCCGAGGGCGTCGGCGACGAAGCTCGGCTCGCCGGGGGTGTCGAGCAGGTTGATCTTGCGGTCGTCCCAGTCGAAGGAGCTGAGCGTCGCGGAGATCGACATCTTGCGCGACTGCTCGTCGGGTTCGGAATCGGAGATCGTCGTGCCCTCGAGGACCGAGCCGAGGCGGTTCGTCGCACCGGCCTCGAAGAGCAGCGCCTCGTGCAGTGACGTCTTGCCGCTGCCGCGGTGACCGATCAGGGCTACGTTGCGAATGCGGTCCGCAGGCTTGTGCATACCGCGGCTCCTCTCCTCGGGGAAGGCGCGATGCTAATGGCGCGTCAACGCAATTGCGACCGTTGTCGCAAGCGATCGCGCCCGGCTTGCGCTCAGGCGGTGAGGCTGTCGTCCGACATCCGGCCGCGCAGCCGCAGGACGGCCTTCGTGTGCAGCTGCGAGACGCGCGACTCGGTGACGCCGAGCACCTCGCCGATCTCGCGGAGCGTCAGGTTCTCGTAGTAGTAGAGGGCGACGACGAGCTTCTCGCGCTCGGGCAGCCGGGCGATCGCGTCGGCGATGCGGTCCTTGAGGTCGGTCTGGTCCATGACCGCCGCCGGGTCCGGCGCGCCGGGGTCCTGGAGCGTGTCGAGGAGCGACACCTGGTCGCCGGAGGCGTCGGAGACCGTCCACAGCTCGTCGAGCGCGGCGATCGTCGAGTTGGAGATCTGCAGCAGCGCGTCCTGGAAGTCGCTGACGGACATCTCCAGCTCCTGCGCCATCTCCTCGTCCGTCGGCGCGCGCTGGAGCTTGTGCTCGAGCTTCGTGTTGGCGCGCTCGATCGCCCGGGCCCGGGCGCGAACGGAGCGCGGCACCCAGTCCAGCGAGCGCAGCTCGTCGATGATCGCGCCCTTGATGCGGGTGATCGCGTAGGTCTCGAACTTGATCTCGCGCTCGAGCTCGAAGCGCTCGATCGCGGAGATGAGCCCACCGAGCCCGTAGGAGATGAGGTCGGCCTCCTCGACGTGGGCCGGCAGGCCCGACGCCATCCGGCCGGAGACGTACTTCACGAGCGGGGAGTAGGCGACGACGAGCCGCTCGCGGGCGCGCTCGTCCCCCTCGCGCTTGTAGCGCCGCCACAGATCCTTCAGCTCGATCGATTTGACGTTCGTTTCCATCCCTGTCCTTACGCCCTCGGATGGGCCCGTGCGTACGCTACTTTCAGGCGGGCCGACTCTACCCGAGTGTACGTCTGGGTCGTGGAGACCGAGGCGTGTCCGAGCAGCTCCTGGATCGAGCGCAGGTCGGCGCCGCCCTCCAGGAGGTGGGTCGCGAAGGAGTGGCGCAGCGCGTGCGGGTGCACCGCGCCCTGCGCCGAGGCGTGCCGCGCCCAGACGCTCAGGCGCCGCCGGATGTCCGATGTCGAGAGCCTGCGGCCGGACTTCGAGAGAAACAGCGCGGGCTCGCCGTCGCCGCGCGCCAGCGCCCCGCGGGCGCGCTCCAGATAGCGGGCGAGCGCCCGCAGCGCGGGCTCGCCCGCGGGGACGAAGCGCGTCTTGGCGCCCTTGCCCTCGACGCGCAGCTCCTCGGCGTCGAAGTCGACCGACGTGACGTCGAGGTTCACGAGCTCCTCCGCGCGCAGCCCGCTCGCGTAGGCGATCTCGAAGAGCGCGCGGTCGCGGAGCTCCAGCGGCGTCGAGGCGGGGATGCGGTCCAGCAGGGAGCTGACGGCGTCCGGCGCGAGCACCGTCGGGAGCTTCTGGGCGCGCTTGGGGGCCGACAGGAGGTCGGCCGGATTGGCGCCGATCTCCCCGTGCTCGCGCAGCGTGGCGAAGAACGAGCGCAGCGCGGCGAGCTTGCGCGCGACCGTCGCGGGCGCCGAGCGGCGCTCGGACAGCGCCGCGGCGTAGCGGCGCAGCGAGCGGTGCGTCACGGCCGTCGGCTCGATGCCCTGGCAGCTCGCCCAGCCGGCGAACTGGCGCAGGTCGGCGGCGTATGCGTGGCGCGTCTTCTCCGCCGAGCCGCGGCGGCGCAGGTCCTCGTCGAAGCGCGCCAGGGCCGCGCGCCAGGCCTCGGTAGCCTCGAGATCGATGGGCGTCTTCTTCATCGACACGGCTCAGGGCACCGTCGCGACGCTGCACCAGCTCGTCGCGTCCGGCGTCGTGACGGGCGCGGACCTGCCGCCGCGGCCGTGGCTGCGCATCCAGGGCACGGGCGACGCCTCGACGATGTGGTACGCGGTCATGCGCAAGCGTGAGCGGGGTGTGTTCATCGGCACGCTGGTCCTTCGACACTCCCCGCACCATGCCCTGCTCATGCAGCAGGGCTGGGAGGAGATCGAGCCCGCGGCGATCGGGCCGACCTCCGCCAGCCCGCTTTAGTGGATGAAGATCGGCGTCCCGACCGGGACCTGGTCGTAGAGCTTCTCGACGTCCTCGATGAGCATCCGGATGCAGCCGTGGGAGGCGTTGGTCCCGATCGAGCCGCGGTCGCTCGTCCCGTGGACGCCGACGCCGTCGTAGACGCCGAGCCAGCGCGCCTTGATCGGGTTGTTCGGCGCGCCGCCGGGAATGACCTGGCCGGCGAGGCTGCCGGCCCAGGGCGAGTTGGGGACGTGCCAGGCCGGGTTCGTCGCCTTGTTGGCGATCGTGTAGAGGCCCGCCGGTGTCTCGAGGCCCGCCTGGCCGACGGCGATCGGGTAGGACTTCACCCGCTCGAGCTTCTTGAACAGGCTGATCCGGAAGCCCGTGCGGTCGACCGTGAGGACGACCGGGTACTTCTTGGCGAGCCTGTCACCACTGACCTTCGGCTTGACGGTCTTGACGGGGACCGCGATCGTGCGGTCGTGCGTCGCGGAGACGAGCGCCGTCTGGATCTTTGCGCGCAGGGCAAGGGCGTCGATCGAGCGCCCGGTCTGCGACTTGAGGATCGCGACGGTGTCGGGGTGAAAGTCGACCCGGGCGTCGACCGGGTCGCGGGTGACCGCGACGCGCACCCTGTCGACGAGGCGCTGCACGGCCGGCCGCGCGTAGGTGACCTGCGGGGAGACCACCGCATCCAGCCTGCTGCCGGTGAGCCCGCGCCACGTGCGGGCCAGGACGCCGCCCTCGCGGCCGCGCTGCAGCGCGCCGTGCACCATCGCCTCGACGTTCGCGCTGATGTGCGCCTCGCGGGCGGAGAGCGGGAACGTCTTGCCCGCCGCGGTGACCACGAGCGGCGCCTGCAGCGGCGTGACGAGCGACCGCATGATCTTCTCCCGCGCCGCTGACGTCGTCAGGCCGCCGACCTCGACTGCCCCGACGCGGACGCCGTTGGCGATGACGTCGCTGCGGCTGGAGTCATAGGCGAACGCACCGCCGACCGCCGCCGCGAGGACGAGCAGGAACGAGGCCAGGATGATGATCGCGGTTCGGGGCATGCTCTGGAGCCTTTCGCAGCAGCGTCAGGCGCAGATCACTGTACGGCAGATCGTGCCCCGGGAAGCACGGTTGCGCACGTTCTCTTACTGTCAGCTGGCGAGGCGGGTGCGGCGCAGAATCGGATCGAGTTTCGACGCCAGCTCGGTCCAGTCCTTCCCGCAGATCACGTCCTCGGTCTCACAGACGTCACGGTTCCACGGATGACTGATCGTGGCGACGGCGATGCCCTGGTCGATCGCGCGGCTGAGGTTCTCCGGGCTGTCGTCGATGAGCAGGTCGACGCCGAGCGCGACGCAGTGGCCGACCTTGTCGTGCGCGCAGTACAGCTCGTCGTAGGGCAGGCCGATCTGGTGCAGCCAGCGGGCCGTCGCGTCGTACGTGTGCGGGTCGCGGTGGCTCGTGACGTGGATGACGTGGCGCGACTCGCGCCAGCGGCGGACGGTCTCGACGGCGCCGGGGTACGGCTCGCCGGCAAGGATCGCCGCGTCGCAGTGCGTCTCCTGGATGCAGAGGTGCAGCTGATCGGGCCGCAGCCGGGTGATCCCCCAGTCCAGTTGCTCCTCGTACGGGAGGTCGACCCCGAAGCGCCGCATGGCGGCGTGCGACAGGACGTCCCAGTAATGGTGCAGCGTGGAATCGATGTCGATGGCGATGCGCATGGTCTGTAGCGTTGTCGGCAGCCTGTGGCGACTTCCTCAAGCGTAGAACAGCGCAGGTGTATGGATGGCTACGGTCCGGCCGGGCGCTCGAGCTGGCTCGACGTCGACTGGCGGGCGCATCGCCACTTCGTCGAGATCGAGGGCCGGCTCGTGAACGTCGTCGAACTCGGCAGCGGGCCGCCGCTGGTATTCGTGCACGGCCTCGGGGGATCGTGGACGAACTGGCTGGAGAACATCTGCGAGTTCGCCCGCGACCATCGCGTCATCGCGTTCGACCTGCCGGGTTTCGGAGCCTCCGAGAGCCCGGCCGGCCCGGTATCGATCGCGGGCTACGCGTCGGCCGTCGAGGGGCTGTTCGACGCGCTCGGCGTGGCGCGCGCGGTGGTCGTCGGCAATTCGCTCGGCGGGCTCGTCGGTGCCGAGTTCGCGCTGACGTGCGCCGACCGGGTGCAGCGGCTGTGCCTCGTCGCGGCCGCCGGGCTGAGCATCTCCAAGCTCCCGATCGAGCCCGCGCTGCGGGCCCTGGTCCCGCTCGAGCGCGTCGTCGCGTTCTACGGGACGCTCATCGCCGCGCGGTCGGTGCCGCTCGCCCGCCGCGCGCGGCTGCGCCGGCTGCTGCTCTTTCACGCCTTCGCGCATCCCGAGCGGCTGCCCGCGCCGCTGGCGGCCGAGGTCATCGCGGGAGCGGGGCGGCCGAGCCTGTTGCCCGGGCTGCGGGCGATGACGGGCTACCCCAACCGCGACCGCCTCGGCGAGATCGCGTGCCCGACGCTCATCGTCTGGGGCGCGAGCGACCGGCTCGTGCCGCTGCGCGACGCCGACGAGTTCGAGCGCCGCATCCCGGGCTCGCGGAAGGTGGTCTACGGCGACACCGGCCACCTGCCGGAGATCGAGCGGCCGGCGTGCTTCAACGAGGACCTGCGGGCGTTCCTCGAGGAGGGACGCGCCCCGGCCGGATCTTCTAGGTGATCGCGCCCTCGGAGGCGCTGGAGACGAGCTTGGCGTACTTGCCCAGGACGCCGCCCAGCTCGGAGTGGTCGGGGCCGACGAAGGCCGCGATGCGCTCGTTGATCGTGGCGACGTCGAGGTCGACGTCCAGGCGCCGCGCGTCGACGTCGATCGTGATCACGTCGCCGTCGGCGACGGCGGCGATCGGCCCGCCGCGGACGGACTCGGGGGCCACGTGACCCGCCATGAAGCCGTGGGTGGCGCCGCTGAAGCGGCCGTCGGTGAGCAGCGCGACGTGCTCGCCCATGCCGATGCCGTTGAGCGCGGCGGTGACGGCGAGCATCTCGCGCATGCCGGGGCCGCCGGCGGGGCCCTCGTTGCGGATGACGATCACGTCGCCCTTCTCGATCGTCTCCCCGACGACGGCGGCCATCGCGTCCTCCTCGCCGTCGAACACGCGCGCCGGGCCGACGTGGAGGCGGCGCTCGTGGCCGGAGAGCTTCACGACGCAGCCCTCGGGGGCGAGGTTGCCGCGCAGGATCGCCAGGCCGCCGGTCGCCTTGATCGGGTCGCTCAGGGGCCGCACGACCTGCTGGCCCTCGGTCTCGACGGCCTCGCGGGCGTGCTCGCCGACCGTGCGGCCGGTGACGGTCAGGGCGTGCTCGTGGAGGAGGCCGGCCTCGAGCAGCCGCTGCGCCACCAGCGGCACGCCGCCGGCGGCGTAGAGGTCGTTGGCGACGTACCTGCCCCCGGGCTTGAGGTCGCAGAGCAGCGGCGTCGCCTCGGAGATGCGGTCGAAGTCGTCCATGTCGAGCTCGACGCCGGCCTCGCGGGCGACGGCGAGGAGGTGCAGGACGCCGTTGGTCGAGCCGCCGCTCGTCGCGATCGCGGCGATCGCGTTCTCCAGCGCGTCCTTCGTGATGATGTCGCGCGGGCGCAGGCCCCGCTCGAGGATGTCCATGACGAGCTTGCCGGCCTCGACCGCCGAGGCCGCCTTGCTCGCGTGGACGGCGGGGACCATCGCGCTGCCCATCGGGCTGATGCCGAGGACCTCGAAGGCCATCGCCATCGTGTTCGCGGTGAACTGGCCGCCGCAGGCGCCGGCGCCGGGGCTTGCGACGTGCTCGAGCTCGGAGAGCTCCGCGTCGGTCATCTTGCCGGCGGCGTGCTTGCCGACGGCCTCGAAGACGTCCTGGATCGTGACGTCCTGGCCCTTGTAGCGCCCGGGCGCGATCGAGCCGCCGTAGAGCATGACCCCGGGGATGTTCAGCCGGGCGAGCGCCATGACGGTGCCGGGAATCGTCTTGTCGCAGCCGCTGATCGCGACGACGCCGTCGAAGAGGTGGCCGAGCGCGACGAGCTCGATCGAGTCGGCGATGACCTCGCGACTGACGAGGCTCGTCTTCATGCCGCTGGTGCCCATCGTGATGCCGTCGGAGATCGCGACGGTGTTGAGCTCCATCGGCGTGCCGCCGGCCGCGCGGATGCCCTCCTTGACCTTCGCGGCGAGCGCGCGCAGGTGGAAGTTGCAGGGCATCGTCTCGATCCAGGTCGAGGCGACGCCGATGATCGGCTTCTTCAGCGCCTCCTCGTCGAACCCGATGCCGTAGAGGTAGGCGCGCGCGGCGGCACGCTCGGGGCCCTCGGTGAGGGCGCGGCTGCGGTGTTTGGGATCGAGCTTTGCGGGGGCGGTGGTCACGGGGCGGAAACACTACCCGCGCCGCTGCGCTGGTCGCGGAGACGCTCCTGCTCCCACTGGCCGAGACGCCAGAGGTCCCGGCGGATCTGCTTGGGATCGACCTGGCGGCCCGGAAGGTGCATGTTCGCCGTCGCGATGATGCGCCGTTCGTCGCCCGTGAGCGCCATCCACTTCGCCAGCACGTCGTCGGAGTCCGGCAGGCGCGAGGAGCCGTACGGGCGCGTCTCGTCGGGGAATGTCACGCAGTACTCACTGAGCAGGCGCCGCGTCTGCGGGAGGTAGGCGACGATCGGCTTGTGCGGGTAGATGAGGTAGGCGTACGGCGCGCCGCCGCCGTCGCGATCGGTCAGCGGACCCTCGGCGATCGCGCCCCAGACCCGGATGAAGCCGAGGTCGCGGTACATCCCCCACTCCTCCTCGTTGACGCACGAGCGCAGCAGCGTCCGCGCGCGCTGCTCGGCGCGGCGCTCGCGGCCGGGGTCGTAGCCGTCGACCTCGATGCGCGCACGGGCGGCGCGCCAGCGCGCGAGCCGCTCGGATGCGACGGGCCGGCCGACCTCCCACAGCAGGACGACGACGACGATGACGCTGGCGCTGATGGCGAGGATCATTCGCCGGTCCCGGAGTCGGCCGCCAGGAGCCTGTCGACGTTCACGGCAGGCTCCTAACGCCCGCCGGCCGCGCGCGGGAAGAAGATCACACGCTCGGCGTCCAGCGGGACTTCGTCGAAGCTCGTCACCATCTGCGCCTCCCGGCGGCCACCCACCGGCGCGCGCGGGACCGCAGCCCACATCCCCGCGTCGAGCTGCTCGCGAAAGGACTCGACGAGCTCCTCGTGCTGCTCGGGCACGTCGACGTCGCCCTCAGCAATGAGGACTTCGCCATGACCGGGTTTCATGCGCAGGAATCGCATGGCGAGCGATTATGACAAAGCGCACCCCCGCCGCCGACCGCAGCTTTCATCCGGCCGCCGGGACGGGCGCCGGCAGCGCGTCAGCGCACCCGCGCGAGCCCGAAGACGTCGACCGGCCCGGCACCCTCCCCCAGCTCGCGCAGCCCGTCGGCGACGGCCCGCGCCGCGACCTCGCGGGCGTGGCGCGCCGCCGCCAGCGGGGCGTCGCCGAGCGCGAGCCGCGCCGCGAGCGTCGACGAGTGCGTGCAGCCCGATCCGTGCGCCGCGCCGTCGGGATGGCGCTCCCCCGGGAGCTCGGTGAGCGTCGTGCCGTCGAAGAACAGATCCGTCGCACTGTGGCGGTGCCCCCCGGTGATGACGACGTTCGCGGGTCCGAGTGCGTGCAGCGCGCGCGCGAGCTCGATGCCGTCGAGCCCGTCGTCGCCCGCGAGCGTCCGCGCCTCCGCGAGGTTCGGCGTGATGACGGTCGCCCGCGGGACGATCAGCGAGCGCAGGGCATCGACGGCCTCGACCGGGAGCAGGCGGGCGCCCGACTCGGCGACCATCACCGGGTCGTGGACGACCGGGGTCCCGGCGGGCAGCGTGTCGAGCGCAGCCGCGACGGCCTCGATCGTCGCAACGTCGCCGAGCATTCCGATCTTCACGGCGTCGACCCCGAGATCGTCCGCGACGGCCCGCACCTGGCCCGCGATGATCTCCGGCGCCACCGCCGCGACCGCTCGCACCGCGACGGTGTTCTGCGCCGTGATCGCCGTGATCGCCGTCGTCCCGTGCACGCCCGCGCTCGCGAACGCCTTGATGTCCGCCTGGATCCCCGCGCCGCCCCCGGAATCCGAGCCGGCGATCGAGAGCGCGACAGGGACGCGGCGGCGGGGCACGGCAGCGAGGATACGAGGCCCCCGCCGCGACGCGACTTCTCGACGGATCCCTACACGAGCCGGACATACCGCCCTCCCGGCCCGCGCCGCAGAAAGCCCTGCAGCTCGAGCTCCGCCAGGCCCGCGAGCGCGCGCTGTGCCTCGCCGGGCGTCGCCGCCAGCGCCGAGACCGTGTCGCGCCCATCCTCGACGCGCGCGAGCAGCGCTCGCAGCGGCGCCGCCAGCTCGCGCGGGTCAGAGCCGGCGAGCGCCGTCGCGACGCCGATGCCCAGCGCCTCGTCGAGCGCGTCCTGCGCATGCCGGATGACGATCGCACCGTCGCGCAGCAGCGCGTTGGAGCCCGCCGCCCGCGGCGCGAGCACCGATCCCGGCACGGCCCCGACGGCCCGCCCGAGCTCCTGCGCGATCTCCGCGGTGATGAGCGACCCCGAGCGCTCGGCGGCCTCGACGACGATCGTCAGGGACGCCAACCCGGCGATCGTCCGGTTGCGCGCGGGAAAGCACCAGCGAAACGGCTTGAAGCCCGGAGGCATCTCCGACACGACCGCCTGTGTGCGGACGAGCTCGCGGTGGAGGCTGCGCTTGCTCGGCGGGTAGGCGACGTCGGCCGCCGAGGCGAGCACGCTGAGGGTCGGCCCGCCGACCTCAAGCGCCCCCGCGTGCGCGGCCGAGTCGACGCCGAGCGCCATGCCGCTGACGACCGTCACCCCCGCCGCCGCAAGGCCGCGACCGAGCCCGCGCGCGACCTCCAGGCCGTCGTGACCCGCACGGCGGGCCCCGACCACCGCGACCGCAGGGGCGTCGTCGCTCGCGAGCGACGCGAGCCGCGCGGGATCGCCCGCGACGTGGAGCACCGCCGGCGCGTCGGCGGCCTCCTCGAGGCGCGGCGGGTAGTCGCCGTCGTGGCGGCAGACGACGGCCAGCCCCGCCGCCTGCAGTCGTCCGCGCTGCGCCGCCGCGTCGAAGTCGTCGTGGGCGCGTTCGATCTCGGCGCGGGTGGCACCGGCGAGCGCCGCGATCAGCCGGTCGTCGGGTAGCGCGAGCAGCTCGCAGATGTGACGGTGGTCGCGGCGCGCACGCTCGACGTGCGGCGCCAATCGGGCGACGAGCGCGGTCCGGCGCAGGCAGGCGTCGCACGCCCTCACGCCGCCTGCGCCCCTTCGAGGACCTCTTCGTGGCGCAGGCTCAGGGTTTCGATGACGTGCGCCGCGCGGACCCGCGCGCTGCCCGCGAGGTCGGCGACCGTCCGCGCGACGCGTAGCACGCGACCATGGCCGCGTGCGCTCAGCTCGCCCTTCGCGTATGCGCGCTGCAGCACCGCATGCGCACCGGCGTCGGCGCGGATGAGCTCGCCGAGCAGACGCGGCGTCAGCTCGGCGTTCGTCGTCAGCCCGGTCCCGGCGAGGCGTGCCGCCTGGCGCTCGCGCGCCGCCAGAACGGCGGCTCGCACCTCCGCCGAGCTCGTCCCCGCCTCCGCCGCGAGCTGCTCGGCAGTCGGGCGCGGCATGTGCACGAGGAGATCAAGGCGGTCCAGCAGCGGCCCGCTGAGCTTGCGCCGGTGGCGCGCGATGTCCGCCTCCGAACAACGGCAGCGCGGGCTGCCGGCAAGCCCGCACGGGCAGGGGTTCGTCGACGCGACGAGCTGAAAGCGCGTCGGGAAGACCACCGTCCGCTGCCCGCGGACGATCGCGACACTGCCGTCCTCCAGCGGTTGGCGCAGCGCCTCCAGCGCCGACCGGCTGAACTCCGACAGCTCGTCGAGGAACAGGACGCCGTGATGCGCGAGGCTCGCCTCACCCGGCAAGGCGACGGTGCCGCCGCCGACCAGCCCCGGTGGCGAGATCGTGTGATGCGGCGCCCGCAGCGGACGCTCGCGGACGAGCTCGCCGCTCGTGTGCAGCCCCGCCACGCTGTGGATCCGGGTGACGGTGACCGCCTCCTCCCGGCTCAGCGGCGGCAGCAGCGGCACGAGCCGGCGGGCGAGCATCGTCTTGCCGGTGCCCGGCGGCCCCGACAGCAGGAGATTGTGCGCACCGGCGGCCGCGATCGTCACCGCGCGGATCGCGCCGGAATGACCGCGGACGTCGGCGAGGTCCGCGTGCATGGGCGCGGGCGCGCTGCAGCGCGCGGGCGCCGGCGGCTCGGGAACCTGCCCGCCACGCAGGATCGCGGCGACCTCGGGCAGGCTGCCCACGCCGGCGACCGCGAGGCCGTCGACGAGCGCTGCCTCGCGCGCGCACTCGCGCGGCACGATGAGGCCGGCGACGCCCGCCCGGCGTGCGCCCTCCGCGACGGCGAGGACGCCGCGGCAGTGGCGCAGCTCGCCGCTCAGCGATAGCTCGCCGAAGACCGCCCAGCGCTCGAGCTCACCCGCCGGGAGCTGCTCGGACGCGGCGAGGATCCCGCAGGCGGTCGCGAGGTCGAAGCCCGGGCCGACCTTGCGCAGGTGGGCGGGCGCGAGGTTCACGGTGATCCGCCGCTGGGGGAAGGCGAAGCCGCAGTTCAGGAGCGCGGCATGGACGCGCTCGCGCGACTCGCGCACCGCCGCGTCCCCGCGCCCGACGATGGTGAACGCGGGCAGTCCGCGGCGCAGATCGACCTCGACGGTGATCCGGCGCGAGGCGAGGCCGTCGATGGCGAACGTCGTGACATGAGCGAGCATCGACCGCACGCTAGAGCGGGCGGTGTGCCGGAACACCACGCAAGAGCACCAACTTCGTCCTGCAAATGCAACAAATCTGCGACGGCGCGAGGACGCGCGAAGTTGTCACACGCGCTGCGCAGATTTGTTGCACGCGCGTGCTGTCTCGGCACGCGATCGGTCGTAGCGTCGCCGGCCATGGTCACCGATCTCCGCCCGCACCTCGGCTGCGTCGGCGAGCGTCTCGCGCTCGAGCATCTCGAGCGCCTGGGCTACCGGCTCGTCACCCGTAATCACCGCACGCGTTTCGGCGAGCTCGACATCGTCGTCTGCGACGACGACACGATCGTCTTCGTCGAGGTCAAGGCGCGACGCGTCGGCGCCGCCGCCGGCGCGCTGGAGTCCGTCCCACCGCGCAAGCAGCGCCAGGTGCGCCACATGGCCGCCGCCTGGCTCGTGGAGACGACCGATCGGCCGCGGGCGCGCGACCTGCGTTTCGACGTCGTCGCGGTGACGGTCGACCGGCACGGGACGCTCGCGCGTCTCGACCATCTCGAGGACGCGTTCTGATGCACGCAGCGCCGCCGAGGGTCGGGGAGTCCGGCCGGGAACGTCGGGCGCGACTCTCCGACATGGCCGCGCTCCTACAGGGCGAGCTGCTGGTACGCCGTCGACTGAAAGCTCAGCCGGTGCAGCGGCGAGACGCCCAGGCGCTGGATCGCCTCGCGGTGCTCGGGCGTGGAGTAGCCGACGTGCGCCGCGAACTCCCAGCCGGGGTGCAGCGCGTCGGCGCGCCGCATGTAGCGGTCGCGCGTCACCTTGGCGATGATCGACGCCGCCGCGATCGCGGCGGAGGTCGCGTCGCCCTCGACGATCGCGCGCTGCTCGTGGCCGATGTCGGCGACGGGAAAGCCGTCGGAGAGACAGATGCAGCCCGGCCGCGCGACGCCGACGAGCGCGTCGCGCAGAGCGGCGAGGTTCGTCTTGTGCAGGCCGCGCGCGTCGATCGTCGCCGCGCTGCGCGACACGACGCAGACCTTGACGGCCGTCCGCAGCACGATCGGGAAGAGCTCCTCGCGGACCTCCATCGTGTGCTGCTTGGAGTCGTTGAGACGGCTGAGCGCCCGCAGCTCGCGCGTCGTGAGCGCCTCGATGTCGAAGAGCACGCCGGCGGCGACGAGCGGGCCGGCGAGGCAGCCGCGGCCGGCCTCGTCGGCACCGGCGACCCAGCGCACGCCGAGGCGGCGATCGAAGGCGAAGAGCCGGCGGCCGGAGGTCCGCTTGTGCTTGGCGGCCTTGCGCCGCCGGGCGGCGGCGCGTTCCTCAGCGGTCGGCACAGCGCTCGTGTCCGTGATGGACTCGTCGGCGGCTGTCGTCACGGGCTCCACGGTCAGGGCGCATCATGCACCAGCGATCGGGCGGAACCGTTGCCGCGGTCGCCGCCAGCGTCGGGAAGGCGACTACAGGAGACCGATGCGCTTGGGCGGCCAGTACGTCGCGAAGGCGTTGCCGATGATCCAGTCGCGCGGGACCGGGCCCCAGAAGCGGCTGTCGTCGGACTGGCCACGGTTGTCGCCCATCATGAAGTAGTGCTTGGGCGGAATCTTGATCGGCTCGGGCAGATTGCAGCCCTCGCCGCCACCGCAGGGCGCGGCGAAGGGCTCCTTCTGGAGCTTGCCGTTGAGGATGACGTGGCCGTCCTCGATCGAGATCGTGTCGCCGGGCCCGGCGACGATCCGCTTGATGAAGTTCACGTCGGCCTTCTTGGGCGTCGGGGTGGGACAGGCCTGGTTGTCCTTCTTCGGCCCGCCGCACTCCTTGCCGTTCTCCGCGCCGGTCGGTGGGTGGAAGACCGTGACGTCGCCGATGGCGGGGTCACCGAAGTTGTTGCCGATCCGGTTGACGAGCACCCGCTGGCCGGGCGTCAGCGTCGGGACCATCGAGGGCGACGGGATGCGGTAGGGCTTGACGAGGAAGGCCTGGATCCCCAGCGCGAGCCCCAGCGCCACGGCGACGATGAGGACGAGCTCGACAAGCGAGTTGCCCAGCGCGGAACGGGCCTGTTTCACGCCTGCTCGCCGGCGGGGGCCGCAGCGGCCTCTCCGTCGGCAGCGGTCCCGTCAGGCGCCGGGGCCCCGCCGGTGGCGGCTGCCTGCACCGCCTCGGCGACCGTCTCGTCCATGACCGCGCCCTCGGCATCGACGGCCTCGGGCTGCGCGGCAGCCTCGGCCTCGAGCTGGGCGGCGGGATCATGCAGCAGCCCGGGGATGACCTTCTCCTCGGGACCGGTGTAGCGGCGCTCGCGGACGCGGGCACGCTTGCCGACGCGGTCACGCAGGTAGTACAGCTTGGCGCGACGGACGTCACCGCGAGCGGCGATCTCGATCTTCTCGATCTTCGGCGAGTGCACGGGGAACGTCCGCTCGACACCGACGCCGAAGGACTGCTTGCGGACGGTGAACGTCTCGCGCGCGCCGTGGCCCTGACGCTTGATGACGACGCCCTCGAAGACCTGGGTCCGCCGGCGCGTGCCCTCGATCACCTGGAAGTGGACGCGCAGGCGATCGCCCGCCTGGAAGTTGGGGACGCGGCGCAGCTGAGCGCGCTCGAGGCTTTCGATAACTGAGGACATGGCGAAGAAAGGGCGCGGACGAAGGTTGGCCGCGCCGAAGCAGGATGGTAGCGAAGCCGCCTCTCAGCCGGTCTCACCGCGATCGCGCGAGCGGTCGCGGCGCCATGTGCGGATCTCCTCGTGGTGTCCGGAGAGCAGGACATCCGGGACCTTCCAGCCGCGGTATTCCGACGGCCGTGTGTAGTGCGGATACTCCGGCCGGCCCTCCAGCGCGACGGAGAAGGACTCCTCCAGCGCCGAGTCGCTGTGCCCGAGCGCGCCCGGCTGCTTGCGCAGCACGCAGTCGGCCACGACCATCGCGGCAAGCTCGCCCCCGGCCAGGACGTAGCGGCCGATCGAGATCGCGTCCGTGGCGAAATGCTCGACGATCCGCTCGTCGAAGCCCTCGTAGCGTCCGCACAGCAGCGTGATGTCGGGCTCCTCGGCGAGCTCGTCGACGAGGCGGTCGTCGAGCAGCCGCCCGCTCGGCGTCAGCGCGATGACCCGCCGCTGGTGGCGCAGATCGAGCGGGTCGACCCCGTAGATCCCGCGCAGCGCGGCGTCCATGACATCGACGCGCAGCACCATCCCCGCCCCGCCGCCGAACGGCGTGTCGTCGACCTGGCCCCCGCTCAGCGGCGTGTGCTCGCGCAGGTCCAGCGCGCGCAGCTCGTTGCCGGCCGCGAGCGCGTTCGCGACGTGGCGCTGGCTCTGAAACCAGTCAAACCACTCGGGGAACAGCGTGACGACGTCGATCCGCACGGCTCACGTCCGCGCGGCGCCGGGCGGCGGCCCCGGCGCGTCCTCGACGCCGAGGAACCCCGGGTCGACGACGATCCGGCGCCGCGGCAGCGACACGTCGAGCACCGCGTCGGCGACCATCGGGATGAGCAGCTCCCCGACCTCGAGCACCTCGCACGACGGCAGCGCGCGCATCTGCGCCACGCGGCCGAGCTCGCGGCCGCCGGACGTCACGACGAGGCAGCCCTCGAGGTCCTCGGCCCAGTACTCGCCCGGAGGCAGCGCCGGGGCGTCGGCGCGAGCGACGAGCAGCTCGGCGCCGCGCAGCGCCTCGACGGCGGGCCGGTCGCCGATGCCCCCCAGGCGCAGGATCGGCCGGTCGGGCGTCCCGGCGCGCCGGACGATCTCGCGATCGTCCTCGCCGATCCGCACGACCTTGCCGAGGTCGAGCAGCACGGCCCGCGGCCGCGTGACGTGAAACGACCCGTCGAGCCCGTGCGGACGACCGACACGCCCCGCGTTGAGGAGGCCCATGGCCGGCCGGCTCAGTCGACGATGTCGACGAAGACGCGGCAGCCGTCCTTCACGGCCGCCGCCTTCAGGACGGTGCGCAGCGCGTTGGCGGTCCGGCCGCCGCGGCCGATGACCTTGCCGTAGTCGTTCTCGCCGACCGACAGCTCGAGCACGATCGTGCCGTCGTCCTCGTCGAACTGCTCGACGCGCACGGCGTCGGGATCGTCGACGAGCACCCGGGCCAGATATTCGAGCAGCTCCTGCACGAGGCCAGCGAGCTTTCGGGGAGCTAGGCGATGCCGTTGATGCGCAGGAGCTTGCGCACCTGATCCGACGGCTGAGCGCCACGATCGAGCCAGTGGCGCGCGCGATCTGAGTCGACGCGGATGGTCGACGGCTCGGTCTGGGCGTTGTAGTGCCCGATCGTCTCGATCACGCGGCCATCGCGGGGTGACCGGGAGTCGGCCACGACGATGCGCCAGATCGGATCCTTGCGTCCACCGACGCGTGTGAGTCTCATTCGGACAGCCATAAGCGAACGCAGAGCCTACCGACCCTGACGCATGAGCGCCTGGAGGTCGGGCATCTTGCCCTTGCCGAGCTGCTTCATGAGCTTCTGCATCTGGGCGAACTGCTTGACGAGCTGGTTGACGTGCTGGACCGTCGTGCCGGAGCCGCGCGCGATCCGCAGCCGCCGCGATCCCTTGATCAGATCCGGCCGCCGGCGCTCGAGCGGCGTCATCGAGAGGACGATCGCCTCGATGCGGTCGAGCTCGCGCTCGTCGACCTTGATGTTCTTCATCGCCGCGCCCTGGAAGCCCGGGATCATCCCCAGCAGCGACTGCAGCGGGCCCATCTTGCGCATCATCTTCAGCTGCGAGAGGAAGTCCTCGAAGGTGAACTCGTTGTGGCGCAGCTTGCGCTCGAGCTCCTTCGCCTCGTCCTCGTCGATCTGCGCCTCGGCCTTCTCGATGAACGACAGGACGTCGCCCATGCCGAGGATCCGCTGCGCCATGCGGTCGGGGTGGAAGCGCTCGAACTGGTCGAGCTTCTCGCCCGTCGACGCGAAGAGGATCGGCTTGCCGGTGACGGCGTTGACCGACAGCGCGGCGCCGCCGCGGGCGTCGCCGTCGAGCTTCGTCATCAGCACGCCGTCGAATGCGACGGCCGCGGCGAACTGCTCGGCGACGTTCACCGCGTCCTGGCCGGTCATCGCGTCGACCACGAGCAGGACCATCATCGGCTTGACGGCCTTGCGGATCTTCACGAGCTCGTCCATGAGCGTCTCGTCGATGTGCAGGCGGCCCGCCGTGTCGACGATCAGGACGTCCTTGCCCTCGCGCTTGGCCTGGTCGAGCGCCCACTTCGCGATCTCGACCGGATCGCGCTCGGTGCCCTGCTCGTAGACCGTCGCGCCGACCTGGCCGCCGACCTTGACGAGCTGGTCGACCGCCGCCGGGCGGTACACGTCGCAGGCGGCGAGCGCGACCGACGAGCCGTGCTCGGTCTGCAGGTACCGCGCGAGCTTCGCGGTGGCCGTCGTCTTGCCTGAGCCCTGCAGGCCGGCCATGAGGATGACCGTCGGCGGGCGAGGCGCGAACACGACCCCGGCGCTCGACCCGCCCATCAGCGCGGTCAGCTCCTCGTTGACGATCTTCACCACCTGCTGGCCGGGGTTGAGCTGCCCGATGACGTCAGCGCCCAGGCAGCGCTCCTTGACCGTCGCCGTGAACGACTTGACGACCTTGAAGTTCACGTCGGCCTCGAGCAGCGCGAGGCGGATCTCGCGCATCGCGGCGGTGACGTCGGCCTCGGTCAGCGTGCCGCGGGCACGGACGTCGGCGAGGGTCGCCTGGAGCTTCTCTGAGAGGGAGTCGAACACGGGCCTCCAGTCTAGGGAGAACGCACGGGACAGCTCGTGACACGGCATTGTTGACCGATGGTCAGCAGACTGCTAGCGTTGGTGCTTATCAACCGCTGGTCAACAACCGAGGGGACCGACATGCACGCCGCCGAGCCCGCATCGATGCCGCAGATCGTCCGCAGCGAGCCGCACGGCGGCGCCTTCGGCGGGCGCCCGGTCGTCGAGGGCGCGTTCCGGGTCCTCGGCGTCCTCGCAGGCCTCGTCACGGCGGCCGCCGCCTTCGTCGTCGTCGGCCTCTACGCGGCGCTCAGCAATTGCGAGGGCGGCGAGACGACCGGGCTCTGCGTCCATCACGCCGGCCTCGTCGACGTGCTCGAGCTGCCGATCTTCCTCGTCGCCTTCGCAGCGCCGCTGGCCGGCGGGATCGCGACCGGCGTGACCGGCCGCGGGCGCTGGCTCGGCGCGGGGATCGTGCTAGCGGTGCTCATGTTCGCCGCGATGTCGCTCGTGTCGACCGGCCAGACGCCGTACGACTTCAACTGAGCCGATGAGCCGTACGCTGCGGGTGCTCGCCCTCGTGACCGGTCTGGCCGTCGCCGCCGTCGCCTGCGTCTTCGTCGGGTTCGTCGCGCTGCTGTGGGGTTGCAGCGGGGCCGAGATCCGCGGCCTGTGCGCCGGCCACGCCAACCTTGTCGCGGTCGTCGAGTGGCCGGTGTTCACCGGCGCCGTGCTCGCGCCGCTCGCCGGCGGGATCGCGGGCTTCGTGCGCCGCGACGGCTACTGGCTCGGCCTCGGCGTCCTGCTCGCATTCCTGCTCGCGTTCATCGAGATCGCCCTGACGACCGGCCAGACGATGCTGACCGGCTGACGGACGCGCCTACGCGTGCCGGATGAGCGTCACGCCGTCGCGGACGCTGAGCATGACGCTCACGACGCGCTCGTCGGCGACGACGTGGTCGTTGAACTCCCGGAGGGCCCGCGTGGAATCCTCGTCGTCGTCGCTCTCCGCGGCGGCGACACGCCCGCTCCACAGGACGTTGTCGACGACGATCAGCCCTCGCGGCGAGAGCTTCGGCAGCACCGCCTCGTAGTACGCGAGGTAGCCGGCCTTGTCGGCGTCGATGAAGACGAGGTCGAAGGGCCCGTCGAGCGTCGCGATCGTCTCGAGCGCCGGGCCCTGGCGGACCTCGATGCGATCGGCCATCCCGGCATCGGCGATGTGGCGCTCGGCGAACGCCACGCGCTCGGGATCGAGCTCGCAGGTGACGATCCGGCCGCCCGCCGGCAGCGTCTGCGCCATCGAGAGCGCGCTGTAGCCGGAGTACGTCCCGATCTCCAGCACGAGCTGCGGCCGCGCGAGGAAGACGAGGAACTCGAGCATCCGCCCCTCGACCTCGCCCGTGAGCATCACCGACGACTCGAGCTCGGCGCGCGTCTGCGCCGCGAGCTCCCGCAGGTGCTCGGCGGCGGGCGACGTGTGCGCCTCGGCGTACGCGTCGACGGCCTCGGAGACGAGGTCCGGGCTCACGTCGCGGGCGGTGGCGGAGGCGGGCCGACGGGGCGCACCGCGCCGGCGATCGCGCCGCCGATGTTGCCGAGCGCCTGGCTGAACTCGCTCGGGATGATGAAGATCTTGTTCGCGTCGCCCTGCGCGAGCTTGGGCAGCATCTGGAGGTACTGGTAGGACAGCAGGCCCTCGTCGGGGTCGCCGGCGTGGATCGCCCTGAAGACCGTGTCGATCGCCTTCGCCTCGCCCTCCGCGCGCAGGATCGCCGCCGTCCGCTGGCCCTCGGCGCGCAGGACCGCGGCCTGCTTCTCGCCCTCGGCGTTGAGGATCTGCGACTGCTTGGAGCCCTCGGCCGTGAGGATCGCCGCACGGCGGTCGCGCTCGGCGCGCATCTGCTTCTCCATCGCCTCCTGGATCGTCGCCGGCGGGTCGATCGCCTTGACCTCGACGCGGTTGACGCGGATCCCCCATCTGCCGGTCGCCTCGTCGAGGACCGTGCGCAACTGGGCGTTGATCTCGTCGCGGCTCGTCAGCGCCTGCTCGAGCGTCAGGCCACCGATGACGTTGCGCAGCGTCGTCACCGTGAGCTGCTCGATCGCCTGCAGCGGGTTGGCGACCTCGTAGCTCACGGACTTCGCGTCGGTGATCGTGAAGTACAGGACGCTGTCGATGAGGATGCCGACGTTGTCGCCGGTGATGACGCCCGCGGGCTTGAAGGTCACGACCTGCTCGCGCAGGTCGATGAGCGGGCGCACGCGATCGACGAATGGGACGACGACGCCGAGCCCGGGCAACAGCGTGCGCTGATAGCGCCCGAAGCGCTCCACGACGCCCGCGCGAGCCTGCGGGATGATCCGCACGGTCCGCGCGGCGAGCAGCAGCGCGAACACGGCGATGATGGCGAGCACGATCAGGCCGGCTTCCATACCTACCTCCTGTGGTCTGTCGCGTGACGGGACGTGACGACTGTGGCGGGACGGACCACTAGACAGTCTCGCTGACGAGCGCGGTGGCGCCCTTGATCTCCACGACCTGGACGCGCCGCCCGGCCTCGATGACCTCGTCATCGTCGTAGGCGCGCGCGGTCCACGCCTCGCCGTCGAGCTTCACGGCACCGCTGTCGGCGCTGTTGTCGATGCGCTGGGTGACGATCGCCGCCCGGCCGATGAGCGCCGCCGTGCCGGTGCGCAGCTGCGGCGGCGTGCGCAGGTGACGGTGCGCGATCGGCCGCACGAACCCCAGCAGCAGCCCGGAGCTCACGAGGAAGATGATCGTCGTCAGGACCGCGCCGATGCCGGTCGCCGACACGACCGCCGCCAGCAGCGCACCGAGCGCGAAGGGCGCGAGGTAGAAGCTCGGCGACGTGACCTCGCCTGCCGCGAGGATCACGGCGAGCAGCACCCAGATGAGCCATGCATCCATCGCCAGAAGAAATATAGGGGCCCGTCCGAGGTTGCCGGGACGGTCGGCGGCCCAGCGTGGCCGAAATCCCGCCACGCCACGCAACTTCCGCCCCCAACGGGCCGTTGCAGTTCGTACATGCCCCACGGCTCGACGATGACGCCGGCCCGCAACGCACCCCGCTGGGCCCGCCGCGGCCCTGCTCGCCGCGCTGTGCGTCGCCGCCCCGGCGCAGGCGGACTCGCTGAGCTCCGGGCGCCCGGTGACCCCGCCGGGCACGAGCATCGACGGCTTCGACATCGCCACGAGCCCCGCGGGCGGCCGCGCTGCGCTGCTCTACGGAGCCTTCACCGGCGGCGCGGGCGGCGGGCAGCGGCTGCTCTTCGCGCGCCTCGGCAAGGGACGCAGCCTCGGCCGGGCGCGGCGCCTGGAGGACCGGCGCTCGGGCTCGCGGCGCGTGACGGCCTGGGGCGGCCAGGTGTCCGTCAGCCCGGACGGGGCTGCCGTCGCCGCCTGGGTCGCGCGCGGCCGCGAGGCGGGCCGCGACCAGCTGCGCGTGGCGATCGCGCCGCGCGGACGCGGCTTCGGCCGCTCCCGGACGCTCGCGCGCCTGCGCGGCAGCCGCGGCTCCGTGCCGTACATCGCCGTCGCCGGCGTCGTCGCGGGCGACCACGGGCGCGCGGTCGTGAGCTGGACCGCCGGCAGGCCCGGCAAGACCGTCATGCGGGTCGCCGTGCGCCGGCGCGGCAGCGGCTTCGGCGCGCCGCGGGGACTCGGGCCGTTCGGGCCCGCCGCCTCGACACCCCCGGCACTCGTGCTCGCGCCGTCGGGCGCCGTCGCCGCCGCGTGGATGCGGCGCACGAGCGCCGGCACGCGCGCGCAGGCAGCGACGCTGGCCGCCGGCGGGCGGCGCTTCGGCGCCGCGCGCTGGATCTCCGGCACCGAGACGGCCGACGACATCGGCGCGTTCAGCGGGCCCGGCGGCGCCGCGGTGAGCTGGAGCGACAATCCGCGCAGCGCGGGCACGTTCATCAGCCTGCGGATCGCCCGCCTGCACCGCGACGGGTCGTTCGGCGCGCCGTCGACGATCGCCACGGTCGACCCCGGCATCCAGGCCCACGAGGTCGACGCGCTGGGGCTCGCCTTCCCGCGCTCCGGCCCGGTCGCCGCGTGGCAGGTCTTCCACGACATCAGCGAGGCCGGGGACGGGGCCAAGGACCAGACGCGGATCGACAGCGCGCTCTCCGCCGGCGGCGCGTTCGCCGCGCCCCAGACGCGCTCGCTGCCCGGCGCGCTGACCGGCCTGCCGGTCGTCGGCGCCGCCGCCGACTCGGCCCTCCTCGCGTGGCCCGAGCGGGTCGGCGGCACCTGGCACCTGCGCCTCGCCGCCCGCCCGGCGGACGGCGGCTGGGGCCCGACGCGGACGTTCGCCGACATCGGGGCGACGCGGATCGCCTCGAGCGCCCACAGCGCCCTGGTGCTGTGGCAGCCGTTTGCGTCGCGCCTCGCCGAGCGCGTCCTGCGCCTCGCCGTCTTCCGCCCGTGAATCAGGTCAGCAGGGCGCGGGCGTAGTCGTCGGCGTCGAACGGGCGCAGGTCCTCGAGCGCCTCGCCGATCCCGATGAGCTTCACGGGGATCCCGAGCTCGCCGGCGATCGCCAGCGCGATGCCGCCCTTCGCGGTCCCGTCGAGCTTCGTCAGGACGATGCCGTCGACGGGGACGGCCTCGGAGAAGAGCTTGGCCTGGCGCAGCCCGTTCTGGCCGGTCGTCGCGTCGACGGTCAGGAGCGTCTCGTGCGGCGCGCCCTCCAGCTGCTTGCCGATGACGCGGCGGACCTTCGCGAGCTCGGCCATGAGGTTGTCCTGCGTGTGCAGGCGCCCGGCGGTGTCGATGATGACGACGTCCGCCCCGCGCTCGCGGCCCTGCTTGATGGTCTCGAAGGCGACCGCGCCGGGGTCCGAGCCCTCGGGGCCGGAGACGATCTCGCAGCCCGCGCGCTGGGCCCAGCCCTCGAGCTGCTGGACGGCCGCGGCGCGGAACGTGTCGGCGGCGCCGAGCACGACCTTCAGGCCGAGCTCCTGCTGCAGGTGCCAGGCGAGCTTGCCGATCGTCGTCGTCTTGCCGGTGCCGTTGACGCCGACGGCCATGATCACCGTCGGCGTGTGGCGCAGGTCGATGCGGTCGTCGCCGGTGCGGGCGATCTTCGCGAGCATCTCCTCCAGGCGCCGGCTGAGGGCGTCGCCGCCGACGAGCTCGCCGCCGGAGGCCTCCTGCTCGAGCTCGCCGACGACGCGCGCCGTCGTCGACGCGCCGACGTCGGCCATGATCAGCGCCTCCTCCAGGCGCTCCCACATCGCCTCGTCGAGATCGCCCTCCAGGAGCGTCGCCTGGATCTCGGCGCCGAGCGCCTCGCGCGTCTTGGCGAGGTTGCTGCGCAGGCGCTTGAAGAAGCGGCGCTTGCGCTCAGGGGTCTCAGCTGCGGACTCGGCCGCGGCGGCGCCGGCGGTCGGCGTGATCGCATCGGAGATGAAGAGGTCGGTCCATTCGCGCGCCATGGCGATGCGCGACGATAGCGGGGCGCTACGCCGCGCCGACCGCCGGCGTGCCCGCGACCGCCGCCTCGTCCTCGCGCGGGAGGTGGCGGGAGATGACCTTCGACACGCCGTCGTCGCCCATCGAGACGCCGTAGAGCGTGTCGGCGGCCTCCATCGTGCGCTTCTGGTGCGTGACGACGATGAACTGCGCGCGATCGCTGTAGGTGCGCAGGAGGTCCAAGAAGCGCGTGATGTTCGGATCGTCGAGAGCGGCCTCGACCTCGTCGAGGATGTAGAACGGGCACGGCTTGGCGAGGAAGACGGCGAACAGGAAGGCGATCGCGGTCATCGACTTCTCGCCGCCCGACAGGAGCGTCAGGCGCTTCATCGACTTGCCGGCCGGCGTGATCTCGATCTCGACGCCGAGGATGTCCTCCTCGGCGCCGCGCTCGGCCAGCTCCGCCTCGGCGGCGGCGTCGGCGGCCTCGGGGTCGGCGGCGTCGGCGTCGCCGTCCGCGCCCGCGGCGCCGGCGACGCCCGTGATGCCCTGGTCCTCCTGCACGAGCCGCAGGCGCCCGCGGCCGCCGGGGAACAGCCGCGCGGCGAGCTCCTCGAAGTTGCGCGCGGCGGCCTCGAAGGTCTCCTCGAACGTCTCGTGGATCTGGCGGTCGGTGTCGCGGATGAGCGTGCGCAGCTCGCGCAGCGCGGTCTCCATGTCCGTCCGCTGCGTCTCGAGCTCGCTGACGTGCGCGAGCGCCTCGTCGTACTCGTCCTTGGCGAGCGGGTTCACCGGGCCGAGCTGCTCACGGCGACGGGCGAGCTTCTCGATCCGCGATCGCAGCGCCTCGGCGTCCTCGGGCGCAAGCGCCTCGACGGCCGGCTCGGCCGGCAGCCCGAGCCGCTCGGCGAGCAGGACGAGCTCGTGGTCGGCGTCGGCGGCGTGGTCGCGCGCCTGCTGGGCGCGGACCTCGGCGGCGGTGACGAGCTCGCCGCGATCGCGCAGACGGCGCTGGATCTCGGCCTCCTCGGTCGCGCAGGCGCGCAGCCGGGCGGCGAGACCCTCGCCCGCGGCGCGGCCGGCGACGAGCTCGGCGTCGAGCGCGTCGGCGCGCGCGGCGATCGCCGCGGCCAGCCCTTCGAGCACGTCCCCGAGGCGCGCGGCGCGGGGCGCCAGCGCCTCCTCGGCGCGCAGCCTGCGGCGCAGGCGCTCGATGCGGGCGGCGCGTTCGGCCCGCTCGCGCTCGGCGCGCTCGGCCGCCCGCCGCTCGGCCCCGAGCTCGCCGGTGATCTGCGCCCGGCGCACGGCGGCGGCGCCCTCCTGCGGCGCGCTGCGGCGCTGCTCGATCCGCCAGGCGGCGCGGCGGCTCTCCTCCTCGGCGACGGTCAGCGCGTGCGAGACCTCGCGCAGGGCGCGCTCGGCCTGCTCGCGCACGCGCTCGGCGGCCGTGACGGCCTCCTCGGCGGCCGCGCAGCCGTTGCGCGCGGCCTGCTCGGCCGCGACGGCGGTGTCGCTGGCCGCGATCAGCTGCTCGCGGCGGTTGCGCTCGGCGAGCACGCGCTCCTCGCCGCCGTCCGGTGCCTGGCGCAGCTCACGGTGGCGCCCGTGCCAGACGCGGCCGTCGCGCGTCACGGCGACGCCGCCGAAGCCGGGCGGCAGGTGCTCGAGCTCCTCGACGAGCCAGGCGTCCCACAGCAGCCGCATCGCGACGGCGAGGACGTGCTCGTCGCCGCCGACGAACTGGCCGAGGTGACGCGCGCCGGGCGCCGGCGGGTGGCGCGGGATCGCGGGGCCGGGCGCGAGATCGCCGGTGATGAGGACGCGGGCGCCGTCGGAGCCGGCGGCGTCGAGGACGGCCGCCCCGTCGCGCACGCGCTCGACGAGCCCGGCGCGCAGCAGGCCGCCGAGCGCGGCGGCGATCGCGCGCTCGTAGCCGGGCTTGACCTCGAGCGCGTCGGCGAACGAGCGCGTGCTCCCGCCGTCGCGGCTCGTCGCGCCGGCGCGGGTGCGCAGGAACTGATTGCAGGCGGCGAGCTCGGCGCCGACGCGGGCGGCGTCGCGGCGCGCGGCCTCGAGCGCGCGGTCGAGCTCCCGGCGCCCGTCGCGGGCGCGGTCGATCGCCGCGGTCGCGGCCGCGGCGAGCGCGCGGCGCTCGTCGACGACGGCGCGGCGCTCCTGTACCGCGGCGACCGCGACGACGCGCGCCTGCTCGAAGGCCACGAGCTCGCGCTCGACCTGCGCCTCGTGGTCGGCCGCCAGGCGCTCGAGCTCGTCCTCGAGCGCGGCGATCCGCTCGCGGCTCTGCTCGCCGGGATCCGCCTCGCCGTCGGGCCGCCGCTCGAGCGTCTCGAGCGCGCGCAGCTCGGCGACCCGGCGCGCGACACGGTCGGTGAGGTCCTCGGCCGTCGCGCGGGTGCGCTCCAGGCGCAGTTCGACGCGCTCGCGGGCCGAGCGGGCGGCGTAGACGCGCTGGGCGAACGCCTCGCGTGCCTCGGCGCGCGCCGCCATCGCCTGTTCGACGTCGCCTCGGCGCCGCGCGACCTCGCTCAGCTGCGCCTCGGCCTCGTCGCGCGCGGCCCGCGCGGCGGCGGCGTGCTGCTCGGCGGCGAGCAGCTCGGCGCGGCGCGCGCGCGCGATGTCGCGTACGAGCTCCCAGCGCGCCTCGACGGTCTGGCGCTCGAGGCGCTCGTGCAGCTCGGCGGCCTCGGCCTGACGCTTGAGCGGGCGCAGGCGCGAGCGCGCCTCGCGCTCGACGTCGAGGGCGCGGTCGAGGTTGTCCTGCGTGCGCTCGAGCTTGAGCTGGGCGCGGCGGCGGCGCTTGCGATGCTTGCCGAGGCCGGCGGCCTCCTCGATGAGCAGCCGGCGCTCGCGCGGCTTGGACGTCACGATCGTCTCGACGCGGCCCTGCGAGACGACGGAGTGCATCTCCTTGCCCAGGCCCGTGTCGGAGAGCATCTCCAGGACGTCGACGAGGCGGCACTTCGCGCCGTTGAGGCGGTACTCGCCCTCCCCGGAGCGGTCCAGGCGGCGCATGATCGAGATCTCACCCATCGGGACGTCGACGGCGCCGTCGGAGTTGTCGATGACGATCTCGACCTCCGCGGCGGAGCGCGCCTGCACGCCGCGCCCGCCGCCGAAGATGACGTCGCGCATCGACTGGCCGCGGACGGCGAGCGGCGACTGCTCGCCCATGGCCCACAGGACGGCGTCGGTGACGTTCGACTTGCCCGAGCCGTTGGGCCCGACGACGACCGAGACGCCCGGGCCGAACTCGAGCGTCGTGCGGTCCGGGAAGGACTTGAAGCCCTTGAGCGTCAGCGAGCGCAGATGCACGCGGTCACGCGTCCTCGTCGTCGCTGGGCATCGGCGTGTCGGGATGCAGGGTCTCCAGCGCGATCCGCGCGGCCTCCTGCTCGGCGTGCTTCTTCGAGCGTCCGGCGCCGCGGCCGACGGGCGCGCCGCCGACCGTCGCAACGACCTCGAACGTCCGGTCGTGCGGCGGGCCGTCCTCGGCGACGATCGTGTACTCGACGGTCTCCGCGCGCCGCGCGAGGCGCTCCTGGAGCGTCGACTTGAAGTCGACGGGGTTGCTCAGCGCGTTCGTGATCTCGGGCTGGAAGGCCTCGACGACCGCCGCCGCCGCCCCCTCGTAGCCGCAGTGCAGGTAGACGGCCCCGATGACGGCCTCGATCACGGAGGCCAGGACGCGCTCGGTCTCGACGAGCGCCTCGGCGCTCTGGCCGATCCCGCTCGGCGCCGTCGCGCGCAGCCGGTCGGGCACCCCGAGGCGCTCGGCGACCGCGCGGCAGGAGACGCCCGACACGCTCTGGGCGCGGATCTTCGTCAGCCGCCCGGCGCCGAAGCGCTCGGCCTCCAGTCGCGGGTACAGATGCGACGTCACCGCGAGGCTCAGCACGGAGTCGCCGAGGAAGGCCAGGCGCGAGTAGGAGTCGCTGCGCCTTTCGGTCCACGACGCATGCGTGAACACCTGCCGGTACAGGTGCTCCGGCAGCTGCTCCAGGAGTTCGGTGAGGAGCTTCAGGGTGCGTGACTACGGCTCAGGGGTGGCGCCGGCATGGGCCATGACGAAGTCGACGGCCTCGCCGACCGTGACGATCCTCGCCGCCTCCTCGTCGGTCATCTTCACACCGTAGGAGTCCTCGAGCTCCTGCACAAGCGTGTAGAGGTCCAGCGAATCGGCCTCGAGGTCGGCCCGGAAGTTCGTCGTGTCGTCGACGCGCGCGGGATCGATCTCCAGCTCGTCGACGAGATGCGCCCGGACCATGGCGAAGACTTCTTCTCGCGTCATGACGCCGTCACGGTAGAACCGCTGTCGGACACCGCTCCGAGCTTGCGCAGCGCGCCGGCGGCCTCGAGCGCCTCGTGCGTGCGCCCGACGATGTCGCCGTTGACGCCGCGGGCCGCGAGGAGGATCGCCTGGGCGAAGCCGCGCGCCGTGAAGCGCCCGTGCCCGACGACGCCGATGCGGCGCAGCCCGAGGAGGTACGCGCCGCCGGCCATCTCGGGCGAGATCTCGTCGCGGAACGCCCGCAGCGCCGGAGCCATCAGGACACCGCCCGCCTTCGCGCGCCGCGTCGAGACGGCGGTCTCCTTGAGCAGCGCGATCATCTTGTCCGACACGCCCTCCATGACCTTCAGCGTCACGTTGCCCGTGAAGCCGTCGGTCACGACGACGTCGGCAACGCCCTCGGTCAGCGCGTGGCCCTCGATGTTGCCGACGAAGCGCAGGCCGGCGGCGGCGCTCAGGCGCGCGTGGACGTCCTGGACGAGCGGCGTGCCGCGCGTGGACTCCTCGCCGACCGACAGCAGCGCGACGCGCGGCCGGGCCACGCCGTGCACGACGTGCGCGAGTGCCGCCCCCATGAAGGCGAACTGGACGAGGTACTCGGCGCGGACCTCGGTGTTGGCGCCGACGTCGACGAGCGTCACCGGGGCGCCCGGGACGGGGATCTGCGCGGCGAGCGCCGGGCGCAGGATCCCCTGGGCGCGCTTGATGTTGAAGAGCGCGGCCGCGAGCGCGGCACCGGTCGCGCCGGCCGAGACGAGCGCGTCGGCGTCGCCGTCGGCGACGGCGCGGGCGGCGCGGACGATCGAGGAGTCACGCTGCGAGCGCGCGGCGGCGGCGGGGTTCGCGGCCTTCGCGATCGAGACGGGGGCGTCGATGACCTCGATGCCCGGGCCGGCGGCGCCCATCTCGGCGGCGGGGCCGAAGAGCAGCACGCGGACGCCCTCCTGCGCGGCGAGGTTGGCGCCTGCGACGACCTCCCCCGGGCCGAGGTCGGCGCCGTTGGCGTCGACGGCGATGATCGGGATGCGCTGGGGCGGGTCGGACTGCACCCTGCCGTTGGTCCGGCGGACCCGAGTCGGGATGCGGCGCGCCGGCATCCGCCGGCCGGCCTCAGTGGTCGTGGTCGTGGTCGTGCGCCGCCGAGGGCGCTACGACCTCACGACCGGCGTACGTCCCGCAGGTCCCGCAGACGCGATGCGGAAGCCGCGGGCTGTGGCAGTGCGGGCACGCGTTGTACGTCGGCGCGGCCATCTTGTGCTGCGCACGGCGCTTGGCGGTGCGGGAATGTGATTGCTTCTGCTTGGGGACGGCCATGGCTCGCGACAGGGTAGCGCAGCGGGCGGTTCGGGTCGGGGAAGGACTGTGGAGATCGCGCGCGAACCCCTGCCCATGAGCGAGCTCGAGCTTGATCCCACGCTACTGGCCACGCTGCAGGCGCTCGAGGCGCAGGACGTCGAATTCGTCCTCGCCGGTGATGTCGCCGAGGCGATCTACGCCAACGGCGGCTTCGTCTCCGGAGTCGCGATCGTCCCCGGCGCCTATTCCCGCAACGTCGACCGGCTCTGCAACGCCCTCGTGGAACTCGGCGCCGAGCTCGACGGCACCGGCGCCGCGCGCGGACCGGACATCCGCCAGGTCGACCTGCGCGAGCTGGCGCCGTGCACGTTCCAGACCTCGCTCGCCGACATCGACCTCGACTTCGAGCCGCACGGCACGCGCGGCTACCGCGACCTCTTCGACGACGCCTCGCGCATCCAGCTCGCGGCCGGGGTCAACCCGCTCGTCGCCTCGCCCGCGGACCTCGAGCGCATGGCCCGCGGCACCGCCCCCGAGACGCCCTACGCGCAGCCGCCCGCGGTGCTGCCGCCCGAGCCCGACGACAGCAGCGCCTGGGTCGCCGAGCAGATCCGCGCCGGCCGCGCGTCCTAGGCGCGGCCCCCTCTCGCTTCTGGGTGGGCTGAGCTCCGTGGTGGCCGGCCCGACGGCCTGCCGGGTACGGGTCGCGTACGGCGTCAATGAGGATGGGTGAGCCGGGGCGCGCGGGCGGTCGGTTCGAGCGAGGATGAAGAGCCGGCGGCTCGACGGGGCCTGCTGGCCGAGCTGCTCGACGACGGCATCGCGATCGTCGTCGGGCTGCTGGCGATCGGGTCCTTTTTGGATCTCCGGGGGCGCGATCTCGTCGTACCGTCCTGCCTGGCGGTCGTCGGGCGACCGTGAGGCAGGACGGTTGCGGCGCGGGCGCCGCGACATGCCGCGGCGGCGGCGATTGGCGACGGTGGTCGACGGGCGCGTCGTGGACGCTGTCGGCGGGTGACGGTCGTGCTGGTGATCGGCGGGCCGGCGCCTTTCAGGCCGCCGGCGCCCAAAAGGCGCCGCGCGGGAGCTCGCGCGGCGCTTTTGTCCGTGCGTGACGGCGCAGGGCGCCACTCGACGCGCGAACCGTGGACCCCCGGGCCTCGCCGCCGGCCCCCACGCACCCTCACCGATGCAGGAAGCGCCTGCGCCCCCGCACGCCTCCGCTACACCAGCGACGGATTTCAGCCCACCCGGAAGCGCGAGGGGGGGCCGCGGCTACTCGAGCTTGAGCTCGGAGAGCTTGGCCCAGCGCGGGTCGGGCCCGCGCTCGTGGGCATGCTCGGGCCCGGCCGTGTTGAGATCTGCGCCGCAGATCGCGCAGAGCCCCGCGCAGTCCTCGCGGCAGAGCAGCTGCGCCGGCAGCGCGAGCGCGAGCGCGTCGCGCGCCCAGCCGTGCATGTCGAGCACGTCGTCCTCGACGTAGGGGCTGCGCAGCTCCTCGACGTCGCCGGGCTGGTCGACCTCGCGCGCGTCGACGCTGATCGACGGGCGCGCCGGCTCCAGGCAGCGCATGCAGGGGCCGCCGAGCTGCGCCTCGAAGCGCAGCCGCAGGACGTAGCCGTCGTGCGTCGTGCGCGAGATGTCGAGCGTCGCGTCGGCCGCTGCGGGCGTGATCGCGTACGTCTCGCCGCCGAACTGCAGCGGGTCGAGCGCCACCTCCAGGACCAGGCGGCGTCCTTCGCCGCTGGTGAGCCGCAGGCGACCGAGATCGAAGCTGTCGGTACGTGCAGCCATGCCTGATCGAAGGCTAGCGGTCGGGCTGGGGGAGCTTGGCCAGTTCGCGCTTGAGGACCTTGCCGGTGGCGTTGCGCGGGAGCTCGTCGAGGAAGACGACCTCGCGCGGAACCTTGAAGCGGGCGAGGTTGGCCTTCACGTGGGCCTTGACGTCGGCCTCGGAGACGTCCGCGCCCGGGGTCGCGACGACGAAGCCGCGCAGGCGCTGGCCGAAGTCCTCGTCGGGCACGCCGATCATCGCGACCTCGTCGACGCCGTCGAGGCAGGCGACGAGGTCCTCGACCTCGCGCGGGAAGACGTTCTCGCCGCCCGAGACGATCATCTCGTCGTCGCGGCCGTCGATGAACAGGCGCCCGCCGGAATCGAAGTGGCCGACGTCGCCGGACGACATGAGACCCTCGATCGCGGCCTTCCCGCCGCCGCCGGTGTAGCCCTCGAAGGCGAGCTCGGAGCCGACGAAGATGCGGCCCGTCTCGCCCGGCGCGACCTCGCGATCGGCGCCGTCGAAGAGCCGCACCACGGTGCCCCGCGGCGGGCGGCCCGCCGTCCCGGGTGCCGCGCGCAGGTCCTCCGGCGTCGCGATCGTCGCCCAGGCGACCTCGGTCGAGCCGTAGAGGTTGTAGAGGACGTCGCCGAAGGCGTCCATGACGTTCGTCGCCAGCTCGCCGGGCAGCGCCGAGCCGCTGGCCGCGATGACCCGCAGCGCGGCCGTGTCGTAGCGGCCGAGGACCTTCGGCCCGAGCTCGAGGGTCCGCTGGAGCATCACCGGGACGACGACGAGCGCCGTGCAGCCGTACTCGTCGAGCGCGGCGAGCGTGTCCTCGGGGTCGAAGCGCCGCCGCAGGACGAGCGTCGAGGACAGCCCGATCCCCAGGATCAGGTGCGCCAGGCCCCAGGAGTGAAACAGCGGCGCCGCGATGAGCGTGCGCTCGCGGGCGCGCAGCGGGATCTTCGCCAGCAGCCCGGCGATCGGGTCCAGCGACTCGGGCTGGCGGCGGTTGGCGCCCTTCGGCGCGCCCGTCGTGCCGCTCGTGAGGATCACGAGCCGGCCCTTGTGCGCGGGCGGCACGACGTCGCTGCGGTCGCCGGCGTCGATCAGCTCCTCGAGCGTCGGGATCGCGCCGGCGTTGCCGTCCGACCACGCGAGAAAGCGCTTGCGGCCCTCCAGCGCGCCCGCCAGCAGCGCGGTGAACTCCTCGTCGTAGATGATCGCCGCGGGCCCCTCGCGCTCGCAGACCTCCGTGAGCTGCGGCCCGGCGAAGGCCGTGTTGAGAAACAGCGCGTGGGCGCCGAGCTTCGAGCAGGCGACGGTCGCCTCGACGAAGCCGCGGTGATTGCGGCACATGATCCCGACGCCGTCGCCCTCGTTGACGCCGGCGTCGCCCAGCGCATGGGCGAGCGCGTTCGTGCGCCGGTTGACCTCGTGGAAGGTCAGCGCGCCGAGCTCGTCGATGAGCGAGATCGCGTCCGGGTTGCAGGCCGCCGAGGCGGAGTAGCCGCCCGCCGGCGTGGGACCCCATTTGTTGAGGGCCAGCAGGCGGCGGAGCGTGTGGTCGGGCCGGGTCGCCTCGAGCATCCGCGACGCGATCAGCGTGCGGGCGGTGAAGGCCTTCGTTGACAGGGTGTCGAGGCGCATGCGCAGCAATCTAGTACGGCGCGCGACCGGGCAGCGCCGACCGATCAGGGCAGCCGCAGGCCCGCGGGCAGCTCGCCGCTGTCGATGAGGCGGTGGATGTCGGCCGCGCGGCGTGGGTTGAGGTAGACGTGGCGCTGGCCGACGCTCGGCTTCTCGCTCAGCAGGCCCGCGTCGAGCAGCGCCTCCCCGACGGCGTCGGCGAGCGCGCGGTCGTTGCCGGCGAAGCCGCGGGCGAGGTGGCGGAAGTCCGTGTGGTAGCCGCCCCACTTGCCCATGCCGTTGAGGCGCTGCAGGATCCGTCGCGCGATCCGCCGCGCGGGCTGAGGGTCGTCGTGCGGGCGCGCGGCGCCGGCGCCGGGGGGCGCCAGCAGGGCGAGCACGGCCTCCTCGAGCTCCGCGACGGAGGCTTCGTCGGCGGGCCGGCCGCCGAGCCGCGCGACGGCCTCGGCGCTGCGCAGCGCCTGGGCGATCGGCGCGCGCCAGTCGCCCGCGTCCGCGAGAACATGGCCGGGCAGGGCGAGCGCCCGGGCGCGCAGGCGCGCGACCGGCGCGACGTGCTCGTCGAACGCGATCGCCGCGAGCTCGGCGTCCTCCTGCGCGGGCGTGGGCAGGCGCAGGGCGAGGTGGCCGTCCAGCGCCCCGGCCTCGAGTACGAGCGCGGCGCCGTCGCGCGGCGCCGGCAGCTGCGCGGCCTCGATCAGCGCGCCGGCCGTCGCCGCGACGGTGAGCCAGGCGCGCTCGGAGACGGCGCCGGCGTCCGCGCGCACCGCGACCGGGACCGGGAGCACCGCCAGCAGCGCGCCGGGCGCGGATGCGATCGCGACGGTCACCGGCTCCTCGCGGCCCGAGCGCGCAAGCGCGAGCTCGCCCTCCGAGCGGGCGAGCTCGTCGCGCAGCAGGCCGCGCAGCTGCGCGCAGCGCTCGCGCGGCGCGGCGGTCCCGCCGGCCTCGTCGAGCATGGTCGCGAGCAGGCTCATGTCATCGAGTATCCACACTAGGGTCCGGCGTCATGTCCGACTGGTTCGAACACTTCGGCTTCGCGGAGGTCGCCCCCGAGCTGCTGATCGGCGCCTACCCGCAGGACGCCTCCGACGTCGCCGCGCTGCGGGCGGCGGGCGTCACGCGGGTGCTGAACCTCGTGCAGGACCTCGAGTACGACCCCGGCGGGCGCGACGCCTGCGTCCTCGCCCTCGCCGACGCCGGCATCGAGGAGCACCGCATCGAGGTGGTCGACTTCGGCAACCTCCTTCCGGGGCACATCGAGCTCGCGGCGCGCAAGGCGCTGGAGTGGCTCGGCGCCGGCGAGCGGGTGTACGTCCACTGCCGCGCCGGCATGCAGCGCTCGGCGACGGTCGCCGTCGCGATCGTGATGCTCCGCGACGGCCTCGAGCTGTCCGACGCGCTTGACAGCATCCGTGCGCGCAAGCCGAGCGCCAACCCGCTGTCGCACCAGCGCCAGGATCTCGTGCGCTGGTGGGACCGGCGCAACAAATAGTGCGATCCGTCAGGACCGGTCCCTAGCGTGCGACCTCGCATCATGGAAGCTGCCTCCCCTCTCCCCCTCGCCCGGGTCCACGTCGTCAACGGCCGCCTCGCGATCGACTGGCTCACGATCGACGACGAGACGGCCGTCCGCCTGGCCGCCGACCGCGAGGATCCGACGCGCTTCGTCGTCGAGGCGATCGAGATCGGCGCGCGCGTGCTCGACCGCGAGCAGACGGGCGCGAACGCGGAGTTCGTGCGGGCGGAGTTCGAGAAGACCGCCCGCCTGCTCGACACGGAGTTCGTCGAGCGCGCCCGCAAGGTCGCCCAGCGCCTCGACGAGAAGGTCGACGAGGTCTTCGGCCCGGAGCACGGCCATGTGACCAAGGCGCTTGCGCGCCACTTCGGCGACGAGTCGTCGGTCGCCGTCCAGAACCGGGTGAAGTCGCTGCTCGCCGAGGTGTCCGTGCAGATGCGCGAGGACCTGCGCAGGCAGTTCACGTCCGACAGCGACGCCAACCCGCTGCACGGCTTCCAGAACGCCCACCTCGCGGCCACGCGGCAGATCGCCGGCCAGCAGAACGACCAGCTGCGGGCGCTCAACGAGAAGCTCGAGAGGATGAACCTCGAGATCGCGCGGCTGCGCGCCGAGAAGGACAAGCTCTCCGAGATCGCCGCCGTGCAGGACAAGGGCACGGCCAAGGGCCGCACGTACGAGGAGGCCGTCGCCGAGGCGCTCGGCGCGCTGGCCGGCGCCCGCGGCGACGACCTCGACGCGCTCGGCGACACGCGTGGCGAGGGCGGCAAGAAGGGCGACTTCGTCGTCGCGATCGACGCCTGCTCGGGGCCCGCCCGCGGCCGGATCGTCTTCGAGGCCAAGAACCGCAAGCTCTCCAAGAACGAGGCGCTCGCCGAGCTCGACGGCGCGCTCGAGACGCGTGGCGCCGACTACGCCGTGCTCGTCGTGTCCGCCGACGGCAAGCTGCCCGCCCGCACGCACCCGCTGCGCGAGTTCAACGGCGACAAGCTCTTCGTGACGTTCGACCCCGAGGAGGGCTCGACGCTCGCCCTCGAGGTCGCCTACGGCCTCGCCCGGGCGCGGGTGCTCATGGCACGGGTCGCCGACGAGGGGATCGACACGAGCGCGCTGCGCGCCGAGGTCGAGCGCGCGCAGGGCGCGATGGAGAACGTCCGCCGCATCAAGTCGCAGCTCACGAACGCCTCCAACGGGATCGAGAACGCGCGCGCGTTCCTCGACGCGATGGCGGCCGAGGTCCGCGGTCACCTGGCGGCGATCGAGACGCTGCTCGCGGAGACCGGCGCCTCCGACGACCGCTGAGTAGCCTGGGGCGCATGGCCCGCTCGGTCATCTTCGACTGCGACGGCGTCCTCGTGGACACCGAGCGGATCTCGAACACCGTCCTCGCCGGGCTGCTGACGGACGCCGGCCTGCCGACGACGTTCGAGCAGTGCATGGACATCTACCGCGGGCGCTCGATCGGTTCCGTCATGGAGCTTGCGGTGCAGCGCCACGGGGGGCCGCTGCCCGCCGACATCCCGGCGCGCTACTACGCCGAGGTCGAGGCCGTCTTCGCGCGCGACCTGGAGGCGGTGCCGGGCGTCGTCGCGGCGCTGGACCGGATCGCGCTGCCATCGTGCGTCGCCTCCAGCGGGCCGCACCACAAGATGGCCGTCACGCTGCGGACGACCGGCCTGTGGGACCGTTTCGCGGGCCGGATCTTCAGCGCCACCGAGGTGCCGCGCGGCAAGCCGGCGCCCGACCTGTTCCTGCACGCCGCGCGGCAGATGGGTTTCGACCCCGCCCAGACGGCGGTCGTGGAGGACAGCGTGCCGGGGGTCGAGGCGGCCCGCGCCGCCGGGATGCGGGCGCTCGCGTTCGCGCGCAACGACGAGGCCGAGGCCGCGCTGCTCGCGGCCGCCGGCGGCGAGACCTTCCACGAGATGGCCGAACTGCCGGGCCTGCTCGCGGCGTAGCCGCGGCCGACATACCGGTCGTCGCGCGCCGGGTCGGGCGCATCGGTGATCTGCGCGCGCGCCCGGGCCGCAGTCGTCCTCGACAGCGTCGCCTCGACGGCGTCGTTCGCCACACACAACCGTGATACCGAGCACCGGTCTCGCACGAGATGGGAGACGTATGTCCGAGGTCAACAATCACCTTTTCGACACGATCGATCGCCAGAACAGCCACGAGTCGGCGCACACGCGGCGCAGGCTCATCGCCACCACGGGTGCCGCCCTGGGGTCGATGGGGCTGCTCGGCTTCGCCGGTGCCGACGCCTTCGGCGCCGTCAAGACCGCCGATGCCAACTCGGTCGAGACCCTCAGCGCGGTCGCGGCGACGGCCGAGGTGCTGGCGACGATCGTCAACACCGTCGGGCCCGAGAAGCTCGGCGGCCGCCTGGACGCCGTGACCGCCCGCAACATCCGGGCGGCCGCGCAGCAGGAGAAGAACCACTACGAGCTGCTGACGTCCAGCGCCGTCGGTGGCAAGGCCGTCACGACGACGATCTACGTCCCCGACGAGGTCTTCGCCTCGCCCGAGAACCTGCTCACGACGCTCGTCGTCGGCGACCAGGTGTTCATCAACGCCTACCTGCTCGCGACGACGGTCTTCGCGCGCCAGGGCACGCTGAGCGGCTCGAAGTTCGCGCGCTACACCGCGGAGATCATGGCCACCGAGGCCGTCCACCGTGCCCTCGCGCTGCAGTCGCTGGGCAAGCTCGGCAACGACCGCGTCTACGCGAAGTTCACCCAGCGCGAGGAGGTCGCCGGCCTGCCGACGACCGGCGCCGGCGGGTTCTTCAAGATCCTCGACGCGGTCGCGATCCTCGAGTCCGCCGGCTTCGGATTCGGCAAGCCCGGCAGCAAGCCCGGAACGGCGTACGACTACGCGACGGTCGCGGCGCGCACGCCGAGCGACCCCGACGTCAACACGATCGCCATCTCTTAGGCGTCCGGCGGCAGTGGTGCGGCGGCGGTCGCCGTCGCACCCGCCGGCTCAGCGGACCTCGGCCGGCTCGTCCTTGCCCTGCAGGCGCTCGCGCCCGCGCTGGACGGCCGCGATGAACTTCGAGAGGTTGACCTCGAGCGTGTTGAGGATCTCGTCGGCGTAGTCCTCGGCACCGAGGCGGATCTCGCGCTCACGGGCGCGGGCGTCCTCGATGATGTCCTCGGCGGCCCGCTCGGCCTGCTTGGTGACCTCCTCCTCGCCGACGAGCTGGTTCTGGCGCTCGCGCGCCTCCTTGACGACCCGCTCGGCTTCGCGCTTGGCCTCGGCGAGCATCTCCTGGCGTTCCTTGACGATCCAGCGCGCCTGCTTGATCTCTTCCGGGATCGTCGCGCGCATCTGGTCGAGGATGTCGTAGATCTCGTCCTTGTCGACGCGGACCTGGCCCGTCATCGGGACGAGCTTGGCGTTGTGCACCAAGTCGTCGAGCTTGTCGATGAGTACGAGGACGTCCATGGCAATCCCTCAGTTCGCTAGCGCCCGAGCTCTTCCTTCAAGCGGGCTGCGACCCGGCCCGGCACGAGATCTTCGATCGCCCCGCCGAACCTGGCCAGCTCCTTGATACCGCTCGAGCTGAGGAAACTGTACTGCGGGCTGGCCATGAGGTAGAGCGTGTCGATGTCCGGCGCCTGCAAGCGGTTGAGCTGGTGCATCTCGAACTCGTACTCGAAGTCGGAGATCGCCCGCAGCCCCTTGACGATCACCTTGGCCTCGTGGTGGCGCGCGAAGTCGACGACGAGCGTCGAGAACGCCTCCGCGCGGACCGTCGGGAGGTGCGCCGTCGCCTCCTCGATGAAGCCGAGCCGCTCCTCGACGCCGAACAGCGTCGTGCCCTTGCGCACCGGGAGGTTCACGACGCCGACGATGACCTCGTCGAAGAGCCACGCGGCGCGCGAGATGACGTCGAGGTGGCCGTTCGTGATCGGGTCATAGGAGCCCGGGCAGACGACGATGCGGGGTTCAGGTGTCATGGATGCGGATGATGGTGTCGCCGTAGCGGCGCTCGTCGGCGAGCGGGAAGGCGAGCTGCAGGGGATCGCGGCGGTCGCTCTCGCTGACGACGCGCGCTCCGGCGGCGAGCACCACCGAAAGCGCCTCGGAGAGCTCCTGCCCGAGCCCGGCGGCGCGCCGGTAGGGAGGGTCGAGGAAGACCAGATCGTATGCGGCCGCGGCCGTCGGCGGCGGGCGCAGCGCTGCACGCGCCTCCATCCGGTGTACCGCGGCCTCGATTCCGAGGGCGTCGAGGTTGGCCCGGATGGCCGCGATCGCCTTCGGCGCATGGTCGACGAAGACCGCCGAGGCCGCCCCGCGCGACAGCGCCTCGATGCCCAGCGCGCCCGAGCCGGCGTACAGATCGAGCACCCGCGCGCCCTGCACCGAGGTCCCCAGCACGCTGAAGAGCGCCTCGCGGACCCGGTCGCTCGTCGGCCGCGTCGCGCTGCCCGCGGGGGCGACGAGCCGGCGCCCGCCGTAGAGCCCGGCGACGACCCTCATCGCCGCGTCACGCCGGCAGCGGTTGCAGCTCGACCTCGCCGTGGGAGGCGGCGAGCGCGTCGCCCAGCAGCGCGTGCTCGGGCGCCTCGAGGTCCGGGTCCGCCGCCAGCAGCGCCTCGGCGCACAGCTTCGCGGCCTCGGCAAGCGCCTCGTCCTCCGGCAGCCGGGCGACCTTGAACTGCGCCAGGCCCGACTGGCGCGTCCCGGCGAGCTCGCCCTCGCCGCGCAGCTCGAGGTCGATCCGGGCGAGCTCGAAGCCGTCGGAATGCTTCTCCAGCGCCCGCAGCCGGGCCGACATCTTCGGCCCGAACAGGAGGCACAGCGAGGCGTGCTCGCCGCGCCCGACGCGGCCGCGCAGCTGGTGCAGCTGGCTGATGCCGTAGCGCTCGGCGCCCTCGACGAGCATGACCGTCGCGTTGGGGACGTCGACGCCGACCTCGATGACCGTCGTCGCGACGAGCACGTCGGCGCCGCCCGCGGCGAAGGACGCCATCGCCTCCTGCTTGTCGCGCGGGCGCATCTGCCCGTGCAGGAGCGCGACGCGGTAGTCGGCGAGCTCGCCGCCGCGCAGGCGCTCGTACTCCGCCGTCGCGGCGCGCGCCTGCAGCGCCTCGGACTCCTCGACGAGCGGGCAGACGACGAACGCCTGGCGCCCGGCGTCGAGCTCCTCGCGGATGCGCTCGTAGGCCCGCGAGCGCTCGCCGTCGCTCGACGCGACGTGCGTCGTCACCGGCCGCCGGCCCTTGGGCAGCTCGCGCAGCGTCGTGACGTCGAGGTCGCCGTAGCGCATGAGCGCCATCGTCCGCGGGATCGGCGTCGCCGTCATGTGCAGGACGTGCGGGACGAGGCCGTCGCGCGCCCTGGCGTCGAGCGCCGAGCGCTGGCGCACGCCGAAGCGGTGCTGCTCGTCGACGACGACGACGGCGAGGCGGTCGAAACGCACGTCGTCCTCGACGAGCGCGTGCGTCCCGACGACGAACGACAGCTCGCCGCTGGCGAGCTTGTTCAGGGTGTCGGTGCGGCGGGCCTTCGTCGTCGAGCCCGTCAGCAGCGCCGTGCGCACGGCCTCGCCCGGCAGCAGGCGCTGGAGTGTCGCGAAGTGCTGCTCGGCGAGGACCTCGGTCGGCGCCATGAAGGCGGCCTGCATGTCGTGCTCGACCGCGCGCAGGATCGCGTGCAGGGCGACGACGGTCTTGCCCGAGCCGACCTCACCCATGAGCATCCGCTGCATCGGGCGCGGCTGGGCGAGCTCGTCGTCGAGCTCGGCGATCGCGGCGCGCTGGTCGCCGGTCAGCGCGAACGGCAGCAGCTCCTCGCGCCAGCGGCGCGTCAGGGCGGCGGGCCCGCCGAGGACCGGCGCGCAGGCCGACGCGCGGCGGTGCGCGCGGCGGCGCAGGAGCGAGAGCTGGGCCAGCAGGAGCTCGTCGAAGGCCAGCCGGCGGCGGCCGGCCTCGAGGTCGCCGGCGTGCGCGGCCAGCAGCGCGGCCGCGCGGTCGGGCAGCGCGCCGCGGGCGCGCAGGCGGGCCGGGAGCGGGTCGACGGCGTCGTGCGCGGCCGGCAGGTGGGCGCGGACGAGCGCGAGGATCTGCGTCGAGGACAGCCCCTCGGTCGTCGGATAATGCGCGACGCTCTCGTCGGTGCCCGTGCGCTCGTCGGTCGGCGCGTGGCTGGAGACGCGGAAGGCGTTGCGGGCGGCGTAGGTCCCGTGCAGGACCAGGCGCGTGCCCGGCACGTACTTGCGCTGCAGCCAGGGCTGGTTGAAGAACGTCGCCTCCATGACGCCGGTCTCGTCGCCGACGACGGCCGTCACGAGCGGCTTCATCCCGCGGCGGCGGACCGGCCGGCTCGTGATCGTGCGCACCTCGACGACGACGGTCGCGCTCTCCCCCGCCGTCAGCGCCGCGACGGTGCGCGACTCGCGCCGGTCGCCGGGGAGGTGCTCGAGCAGGTCGCCGACCGTCTCGAGGCCGAGCCGGACGGCGGCCTCGGCGGCCGACTTCGGCGTGACCTTCAGCGGGCGCGCGAGCTGCGACGGGCGTGGCCAGCGCAGCGGCGCGTCACGCAGGTCCGCGTCGTCGAGCGCGCGGGCGGTCGCGAAGGCGGTCGGCACGCACCCATGATGGCCCGCCCGGCGGACCGGTCCTCGGGCTAACCCGTGGCCTTCGCGTCCTGCGCGTCGCCGAGCGCGTCGAGGCCGATCCTGAAGTCGTCGATCGAGCCGACCGTCGCCGGCGCGGCGATCGTGTGCCGCCTGCCGACCTCGGTGACGTCGAGCAGGCCGACGACCGTGCCCCGAGAGATCCCCGCGACCTTCGCGCGCTGTGCCCTCGGCACGGCGAACGTCATCGTGAACCCGGACCTGCGCAGAACGTGGTCCTTGACGCCGATCCACGAGTTCGCCCTGAACGACCTGACGTTGTGGACGATGACGCGGCGCGCGGCGGGGCCGATCACGCGCGGCAGGCCGATCGCGCGGGTGATGCCCAGCGACGTCATGAACCCGAGCAGCGTGTTCGCGTCGCGCAGGATGCGCCCGACCTCGGCGCCTGTGGAGATGCGCACGACCTCGACGCCGTCGATCCGCTCGAAGCCGGCGACGCGCTGCCCGGTCTCCCAGCGCCAGGGCGCGATGCCGAACTGCTCGAGCGTCCGCGTCAGCCCGTTGGAGCCCTTCGCGGACGACTTGACGAGCCGGCGGCGGACGTCGCCGGGCAGCGCGTAGCTCGTCGAGCCGAGGCTCACCCACGACCTGCCGCCGACCGACGTGAGCCCGACCCCGTAGTCGCGCGCCCCGATCTCCAGCTCGTAGTCCGGCAGCGACGCGCCCCTGCGGTAGGCGAACGGCCCGCTCACGCTGTTGGAGAACTGCTCGTAGCCCGGCAGCCCCTTCAGCGTGAACGACACCTTGCCGTCGATGACGCCCGTCCGGGCGGCCCTGTTGGGGCCTGCGGCCTGCTTCGTCAGCCGCGCGCCGTCGCCGCCGAGATCACCGCCGGCAGGGCTCGTCGTCGTCTTGCCGGCGCCGCAGGAGGCCGGCAGGAGCATCGCGGTGAGCAGCAGAGCGGCATTGCGAGCCGGGCGCATGACGCGTGTATATACACCTAGCTCGCGGAATTCAACCTACTCGGCCGCGACGAGCCACCAGTACGCGGGCTGCCCGCCCTCCTCGCACTCGAGCTCGACGTCCTGCGGCCCCAGCGCCCGGACGGCCGCCTCGTCCAGCGGCGCGCCCTCGCCGGCGATTAAGGTCAGCAGCTCGGCGTCGGCGCCGAGCCGGCCGAGCACGACGGCGAGCGTCGGGGCGGGCTCGCCCCAGGCGACGATCGCGTCGTCGACGAAGCCGACGGCCTCGCCGGCGGCGAAGCGGCCCGCGCCGTCGTCGCGGGCCGCGGGCGCGACGGCGCCGGTGCGCAGGTGGCCGAGCGCCTCGTCGACGGCGGCGAGGTTCCAGCCCGCCGGACGCGTGGGGTCGAGCGCCAGCGCCGCCGCCAGGCCGGCCTGCTGGGAGCGCGCGGCCGTGACGTGGACGACCTTCTCGGAGAGCTCCGCAGCGTGGGTCGCGGCCATCACGACGTTCGGCGAGTTCGGCAGCACGACCACCTCCTCGGCGGGCACGTCGTGGATGCCGGCGAGCAGCTCGTACGTCGAGGGGTTGAGCGTCGGGCCGCCGTCGAGGACGTGGACGCCGAGGCTCTCGTAGAGCGCACGCAGCCCCGCGCCCGAGACGACGGCCAGCGCTCCGCAGAGCGCCTGACCGGCGAGCGCGCTGGCTGCGGCGGCGGGCGCTGCGAGCCGCTCGGAGCGCGCCTGGACCTGCGCGTGCATGTCGGCGACGTCGAGGCGGGAGACCTCGCCCGCGCCGCCGAAAAGCGCCGTCGCGGACTGCGGCTCATCGGTGTGGACGTGGACCTTGAGCGTCGCGGCGTCGCCGACGACGAGGACGGAGTCCCCGATCGCCTCCAGCGGCGCGATCCAGGCGCCGGGATCGAGGGCGTGGCCGGTGACGGCGAAGTTCGTGCAGTAGCGGTACGTCGAGGACTCGTGCTCGGGGTGGCTGATGCGGGCCGGCGCGCTCTGATGCGCCACCGCGGGCGCGTCGCTGCCGCGCAGCGCCGCGATGACGCCGGCGAAGATGATCGTCAGGGCGTGCCCGCCGGCGTCGACGACGCCGCTCGTGCGGAGGATCTCGAGCAGCTCGGGCCCGCGGCGGACGGACTCCTCCCCCGCCTGCAGCGCGCGCTCGAGGACGTCGGCGATCAGCGCGTTCTGGATCGCCGGGTCGCCCTCGGAGCCCAGCCGCGTGTCGCCCATGTGGGCGAGATCGGTCGCGACGCGGGTCGCCATCTCGCGCATGACCGTGAGGATCGTGCCCTCGGCGGGCGCCCGGACGGAGCCGTAGGCGCGCTGGGCGGCGCGCGCCATCGCGGCGCCGATCAGGACCGGGTCGACGAGCTCGCCGGGGCGGCTGACGAGCTCCTCGGCGGCACCGCGGATGAGCTGGGAGAGGATGACGCCGCTGTTGCCGCGCGCGCCCAGCAGGGCGGCCCGGGCGACGGATTCGACGATCTCGTCGCGCCCGATCTGGTCGATCGAGCGGTTGCCGTCGGCGGCGAGGCGGTCGACCTCGACGAGCACCGCCTCGAGCGTGAGCGCCATGTTGTCGCCCGTGTCACCGTCGGCGACGGGGAAGACGTTGAGGTCGTTGATCTCCTGGCGGCGCGACTCGAGATGCGCCAGTGCGCCCTCGACGACGGCGCGAAAACGGACGAGGCTGGGGTCCGGCACGGCCGCGTGTGACATCGCCAGAAGGTCGCCGCTTGCGGTGACCGGCGGGCGAAACCGCTCTATAAGGCCTTCGTGACCTTGCCGGCCTTCAGGCAGCGGGTGCAGACGTGCACCCGGCGCGGCGCGGAGCCGATGAGGATCCGGACCTTCTGGAGGTTCGGGTTGAAGCGCCGCTTGGTGGCGACCATCGAGTGGCTGCGGCTTTGACCGAACGCCGGCTTCTTCCCGCAGCTGTGACAGACCTTGGCCATCGCGTCAGGCAGTGTAGAGGACGGGCCGCCTCGGGTTGGCCGCGACCTGCCCCGGGTATCGTCATCTGCACTCATGCCCCTGGCCTCGCAGATCGAGCTGCCGGAGCGCTACCGCGTCGCCCGTCACATCGCCAACGGCGGCATGGCCTCCGTGTGGGAGGTCGAGGACCTCCTGCTCGGCAGGGTCGTCGCGGTGAAGGTGCTCGGCGCCCACTTCGCCTCCGACGCGGTCGCGCGCGCCCGCTTCCAGCGTGAGGCGCGGACGGCCGCGCAGGTCGCGGCGCACCCGAACGTCGTGACGATCTACGACATCGGCGAGCACGGCGACGACGCGTTCATCGTCATGGAGCACTTCTCCGGCGGGACGGTCGCCGACCGCCTGCGGGCCGCGCGCGAGAACGGCCGGCCGGTCGACCGCGAGACGGCGCTGCGCTGGCTGCGCGACGCGGCGGCGGGCCTCGACGCCGCCCACGCCGCCGGCGTCGTCCATCGCGACGTCAAGCCCGCGAACCTCCTGCTCGACGCCCAGGACCGCGTCGCCGTCGCCGACTTCGGCATCGCGCGGCTCGCCGACGACACGCAGATGACGCAGGCCGGCCAGGTCCTCGGCACGGCCGCCTACCTGTCCCCCGAGCAGGCCACGGGACAGCCCGCGACGCCCGCGAGCGATCGCTACGCGCTCGCCGTCGTCGCCTATGAGCTCATCTCCGGGGCGCGCCCGTTCGAGGCGACACCGCCGGTTGCGCAGCTGCGCCAGCACGCCGAGGAGGCGCCGCCGCGCGTTTCGGTCGCGGCCCCGCAGGTCCCAGCCGGCGTCGACGACGTCCTCCTGCGCGGGCTCGCGAAGGACCCGGCCGCGCGCCCGGCGACCGCGACGGCGCTCGTGGACGCGCTCGAGCGGGCGCTGACGCCTGCCCAGACGCCGACGGACAGCACCCGCGCGATGCCGGTCCCCGTCCCGGTCCCGGTCCCGGAGCCGGAGCCGGAGCCGACCGCACGCCCGCCCGTGCCCGTGCCCGAGCCGCCCGTGCCCGCGGCGGCCCCCCGGCGCCCCGCTGCGCCCCCGCCCGCCGCGGCCCCGCCGCGGCCCGATCGGCGCACGCCCCGCCGGCTCCCGCTGTTCGCGGCGCTCGCGATCGCGGCGGTCCTGATCGGGGCCGTCGCCGGGCTCGCCCTGCAGGGCGGCGGCGGCGACAACAGCGCGAGCGTGGCGCGGACGACCGCGAAGAAGAGCGCCGCTCGGACCGCGAGCACCGCGGCCGCGTCGGCCGCCCCCGCCGCTCCCGCCGCGAAGCCGTCCGCCCCGGCGGCCGCCAACGACGAGCCGTCCGCCGCCAACGACCGCGGCTTCCAGCTCATCAAGGCGGGGGACTACGCGGGCGCCGTCGCCCCCCTTCGCGCCGCCGTGCAGGGCTTCCGCGACGCGAGACGCACCGACGAGCTGACGTACTACTTCGCGCTCTACAACCTCGGCGTCGCGCTGAACCGCTCGGGCAACCCGGCCGAGGCGATCCCGTTCCTCCAGGAGCGCCTGCGCAACCCCAACCAGCAGGGGCTCGTCAAGCAGGAGCTGGCGTCGGCCCAGGCGCAGCTCGACGGCGGGTCGAAGCCGAGCAAGCCGGGGAAGGCGCCCAAGGCGCCCAAGGGCAAGCGCGACTGACCGGCGCCGTCAGGCGCCGGGGCCGAACTGCTCGCAGCGATCGTCGACACGCGCTCGCAGGCGTCGCCGGCGACACGGTCGAGCGTCCGGTTCACGCGGCGCGCGAGATCGCCCGCGGGGCGCAGTTCGGTCACGCTGCACAAACCCCCCGGACAGGTGGCGTGCCCCTGGCGTTCCGGCGCTACTCTGGCGCGATGGCGGGAGGCCGGTGGTGTGCAGTCGCCGGATTGGCGATGACGTTGATAGCGGGCCCCGCGGTCGGCGGCGCCGTCGCGGCCCCGTCGCGCCCGGCCGCGGCGACGCACGTCGTGATGCGGACGCCCCCGCCGCCGCGGCGCGTCGCGCTGGGCACCGCAGTGCGCCTCGACGCGCTGCAGCGCGATGATCGCTACCGCGACCTCTTCCTCGACCGGTTCGACGCGCTGACGCCCGAGAACGAGATGAAGATGGCCTTCCTGCAGCCGCGCCGCGGGGTCTTCGACTTCAGCCGCGCCGACCAGCTCGTCGCGTTCGCCTCCGAGCATCACAGGGCCGTCCACGGGCACGCGCTCGTGTGGGGCCTGCAGCTGCCGCTGTGGCTCATCGACCACGGGCTCAGCGACGACCTCGGCCTGCATCTGGCGCCGCTGTCGGTACCGCCGCTGCCGCTGTCGCCGCCACTGGACACGCTCGACTCCGGCGTCAACGACCTCCTGACGACGCTCACCGGCTGGGATCGCGACGAGCTGCTCGGCATCATGCGCAACCACATCGACACCGTCATGCGCCACTTCGGCGACGCCGTCGGCGAGTGGGACGTCGTCAACGAGCCGCTGGACGAGAACGGCAACCTCCAGAACAACGTCTGGCGGCGCTTCATCGGCCCGGACTACATCGAGCAGGCGCTGCGCGCCGCCCGGGCCGCCAACCCGCACGCGAGGCTCTTCATCAACGAGTACGCCGTCGAGGGCCCGGGCGCCAAGCGCGAGGGGCTCATACGGCTCGTCCGCGACCTCAAGTCGCGCGGCGTGCCGCTCGACGGCGTCGGCCTGCAGTACCACACGAACCTCGCCGGCCCCTGGGACGAGCCGACGATCGAGGCGACGATGCGCCGCCTCGCGGCCCTCGGCGTCAACGTCGAGATCACGGAGATGGACGTCGGCACGACGCCGTTGGACGGGTCGCCCGCCCAGCGCATCGCGCGCCAGGCGCAGATCTACGGCGACGCCGCGAGCGCCTGCAACGCCGTCGCGGCCTGCACGCGCTTCACGACCTGGGGCTTCACCGACCGCTTCTCCTGGCTGGGCCCCGCGGAGCTCGGCCTCCCGTTCGACGCGCAGTACCGGCCCAAGCCGGCCGCCGACGCGATCCGCGCGGCGTTCGCGAGCCCGTCAGCGCGGAGTACGCGCCGGCTGCGGCACGTGCTCCGGCCGGCGCGGACGGGGCGCGTGGGCGTCCGCAAGGCGTCCCGGGCCCCGTAGGCGCACGCCCGACGCGACGGCGTCCGCGAGCGGCAGGCGCGCCCGCGCGACCGACGTTGCGGGCGGCGTCGGGCGCGGTCCGGGCGGGGGCTCCCCGCCGCCGCCGCCACCGCCACCGGGTGGGCTGGGTCCGGATCTCCGGCGCCAGCCGGCCCGCACCTCGTCGTCGAGCAGCGCCCAGACGAGCAGCAGGCCGCCGGCGAGGTGCACGACGAACACGAGGGTCAGCGCGATCAGTTCCTGGAACTCCGTCGCAGGCACGTCCTGGAGGGTACCCGGCGAGGGCGCTCAGGTGAACTGCGCGCGCAGGCGGGCGAGCGCCAGCACCGCGAACGCGGCGTGCTCGCCCTGATCGCGCCTGCCGCCGCGGGTGCGGGCGAGCGCCTGATCCATGTTCTCGACCGTCAGGACGCCGAAGCCGCAGGGCACGCCGGTGCGCAGCATGACGTCGGTGATGCCGCGCGCGGCCTCGCCGCAGACGTAGTCGTAGTGGCTCGTCTCGCCGCGGATCACCGCGCCGAGGCAGGCGATCCCGTCATAGCGGCCGGACTCGGCGAGCGTCAGCGCGGCCAGCGGCAGCTCGAAGGCGCCCGGGACGTCGAACACGTCGATCGGCTCGTCGCTGGCCTCCTCGAAGAGCTCGCGCGCGCTCGTGACGAGGCGCTCGGCGAGCTCCTCGTAGAAGCGCCCGACGACGATCGCGAACCTCACGCGTCCTCGTCTCGGTGGTCGCGCTCCTCCTCGTCGTGGAGCATGTCCTTGTCGACGTCGAGGCCCTGGTGGTGCAGCGTGTGCCCCATCCGCTCGCGCTTGGCGCGCAGATAGGCCTCGTTGTGCGGGTTGGACACGTGCTCGATCGGCAGCTGCTCGGCCACCGACAGCCCGTAGCCCTCGAGGCCGCGGATCTTCTTCGGGTTGTTGGTGAGGATCCGGATCGAGCTCAGGCCGAGGTCGACGAGGATCTGCGCGCCGATGCCGTAGTCGCGCAGGTCGGCGGGCAGGCCGAGCTGAAGGTTGGCCTCGACGGTGTCCAGGCCGCCCTCCTGCAGCTTGTAGGCGCGCAGCTTGTTCAGCAGCCCGATCCCGCGGCCCTCCTGGGAGAGGTAGAGCAGGACGCCGCGGCCCTCGGTCTCGATCATCGCGAGCGCCGACTCCAGCTGCTCGCCGCAGTCGCAGCGCAGCGAGTGGAAGACGTCGCCGGTGAGGCACTCGGAGTGGACGCGGACGAGGACGTCCTCGACGCCGTCGACGTCGCCCTTGACGAGCGCGACGTGATGCTTGCCGCCGATGAGCTCGCGGTAGCCGACGGCCTGGAAGTCGCCGAAGCCCGTCGGGAGCTTCGTCGACACGACGCGCTCGACGAGCTTGTCGTGGCGGCGGCGATGGGCGATGAGGCTCGCGACGGTGATCATCTTCAGGTCGTGGCGGCGGCAGTACTCGACGAGGTCGTCGACGCGCGCCATCGTCCCGTCGTCGTTCATGACCTCGCAGATGACGCCGGACGGGTTCAGCCCTGCGAGGCGGGCGAGGTCGACGGCGGCCTCGGTCTGCCCCGCGCGCTCGAGCACGCCGCCGGCCTTGCTTTTCAGCGGGAACACGTGGCCGGGCTGGACGAGGTCGCGCGGCGAGCTGGAGGCGTCGATCGCGACCTGGATCGTGCGGGCGCGATCGTGCGCGGAGATGCCCGTCGTGACGCCCTCGCGGGCCTCGACCGACACCGTGAACGGCGTCTCGAACGGCGACTCGTTCTTCGCCGCCATGAGGTCGAGCCCGAGCTCGTCGCAGCGTTCGGGGGTCAGCGACAGGCAGATCAGCCCGCGCCCTTCCTTGGCCATGAAGTTCACGGCCTCGGGTGTCGCGAACTGGGCGGCCATCGTGAGATCGCCCTCGTTCTCGCGGTCCTCGTCGTCGCAGACGACGACCATCTTCCCCTGGCGAATGTCCTCGAGCGCCTCGTCGATGGTCGCGAAGGGGCTGTGCGTCGTGGGACTCATGCCCCGAAGCTTCGCAAACCGTGCACGCCGCGGCCCCTACTGGGTGCCCGCGATCAGCTTCTCGACGTACTTCGCGAGCACGTCGACCTCGAGGTTGACCGCCGTGCCGGGCGCCGCGGCGCCGAGGGTCGTGCGCTCGAGCGTCTCGGGGATGAGCGAGACGTCGAAGCTCTCGGCGTCGATCCGGGCGACGGTCAGCGACACGCCGCTGACGGCGATCGAGCCCTTCTCGACGACGTAGCGCAGCAGCTGCGGGTCGGCGGCCTGGATCGTGACGACGCGCGCAAAGCCGTCCTCGCGCACGGCGGCGACCGTGCCCCCGCCGTCGACGTGGCCCTGCACGATGTGCCCGCCGAGGCGATCGGCGGCGCGCAGGGAGAGCTCGAGGTTCACGCGATCGCCGTCCTGCAGGCCGCCGAGCGTGCTGCGACGCAGCGTCTCGTGCATGACGTCGGCCGCGAAGCGACCGTCGGCGTCGATCGCCGTGGCGGTGAGGCAGACGCCGTCGACGGCGATCGAGTCGCCCTCGGCGAGCTCGGAGGCGAGCTCGGTGGCGAAGGTCAGCCGGACGCCGTCGGCCGTCGCGTCGACGAGGTCGACGGCGCCGAGGCCCGCGACGAGGCCGGTGAACATCTACGCGCGCGGGGCCTGGGCGACGCGAGCATCTTTCAGGAAGCCTCCGCTGAGGTCCCGCAGACGGGGGGCGACGAGTAGGTGTTCATATAGAACATCTACTCGTCGAGCCTCCCCGGCGGATGGGCTCGCCGACCGCGCCAGGGCGCCCCCGGCGACCCGCGCGAGCGCCGCCGCCGCCATCACCACTCCCGCAGGCGGGCGCTGATGAGCAGATCGTCGGCGACCCGCTCGCAGTCGAGCGTCAGCGCGCGCAGGGCCTCGGAGATCCGCTCGACGCCCTCGCCCTCCAGGGGGTCGCGCGCCGCGCGGCCGCCGAGCAGCAGGGGCGCGAGGAAGAGCCGCACCTCGTCGATCTCGCCGGCGTCGAGGAACGCGCCCGCAAGGTGCGGGCCGCCCTCGAGCAGGATCGAGGTCACGCCGCGCAAGCCGAGCTGGTCCAGCGCCGAGCGCACGCGGGCGGGCTCGTTCTCGCCCGTGGCGACGATGACGTCGGCGCCCGCCATCTCGAGCGCCTCGCTCGCCGAGCGGCGCGCCGCGCGCGAGACGACGACCGTCAGCGGCAGCTGCGGCGCGGCCTGGACGAGCTGGGAGTCCAGCGGCAGCCGCGCGGTGGCGTCGAAGACGATGTGGCGCGGCTGGTGGTGGACGCCCTCGACGCGCGCCGTGAGCTGGGGGTCGTCGGCGAGCGCCGTCCCGATCCCGACGGCGACGGCGTCGACGCTCGCGCGCCAGCGGTGCGCGCGCGCCCGGCTGGAGGCGTCCGAGATCCATTGCGAGTCGCCGGTGCGCGTCGCGACCTTGCCGTCGAGCGTCATCGCCGACTTGAACAGCACCCACGGGCGCCCGGTGCGGGCGTGCTTGCGGAAGGCCTGGTTGACGAGCCGCGCGCGGGCGGCGACCTCGCCGTCGGCGACGTCGACCGCGACGCCCTCGTCGCGCAGGATCCCCAGGCCGCGGCCCGCGGCCTTCGCGCTGGGGTCGTCGGAGGCGACGACGACGCGCGCGATGCCGGCGGCGAGGATCGCGTCGGTGCAGGGCGGCGTCTTGCCGTGGTGACAGCAGGGCTCCATCGAGACGTAGAGCGTCGCGCCCGCGAGATCGGCGTCACCGGCGGCGCCGATGGCGTTGACCTCGGCATGCGGTCCGCCGCACTCCTCGTGCCAGCCCTCGCCGAGCACGACCCCGTCGCGGACGATGATCGCGCCGACCATCGGGTTGGGGTGCACACGCCCGAGGCCGAACTCGGCAAGCTCGATCGACCGCTCGAGATGGTCGTTGTCAGCTGCGGTCAGCAGGGCCACGCTGGGGAGCATAGGTCGTGTCCTAAGTCCCGGTTCAACCGGCCGCGCACCTGCCGCCGTTGAGGCGGTAGATCGTCATCTCGGGGCCCGGGCGGTTGTATGCCAGCGGGTAGTAGTTGAACGTCCAGTCGAAGTTGAAGCCGACCGGGCCCTGGCCCTTGGAGTACGGCGACGCGTCGTAGACGACGGTCGAGCGGCGCTCGAGCTCTGAGTAGTACGCCAGCGCGTTGGGCACGACGCTCGGCTCGGCCTCGGCGCGCCCGCGCTGCGTCGAGCCGACGACGACCCAGCAGTACTCCTGCTGCTCGAAGAGGCTCACGAGCTCCGGCCGCAGGACGCGCTCGAAGTCCTCGATGTTCACGATCACGCCGTCGCCCGGCAGCAGGCGGCCGGTCTTCGGGTCGATCTGCGAGCGGCTCAGCGGGTACTTGTTCCAGCGATTGCCGTTGGGAATGATCGGCAGCGGGTTGCCGATGTCCTGCGCCCACTGGTCGGGCACGACGGGCTCGATGACGACCTTCTTGCCGGCCGGGACGTTGGCGACCATCCAGGCGCGCGCGAGGTTGCGCGTGTCGTCGCGCGACAGGACCAGGCCGCTGTGCAGCGAGTAGACGAAGCCCTGGCCGCAGACGGCGACGACCGCGAGGGCGATGAACGTCGGCTTCAGCGCCGGGCGGTTGCGCGCCGCGAAGTCGACGATCTCGATCGCCGCGTAGGCGGCGAGGATGCAGACGAACGGGAAGACCGGCAGCAGCCAGCGCCCGAAGTAGCGCTCCTGCGAGCCCATGAACAGCACGAACAGGATGACCGGCGGGACGAGGATCCCCACGAGCCGCGACTCGTCGAACCACAGCCGGACCGCGCCGGCGGCGGCCATGGCGAGCGGCAGCCAGCCCAGGCCCCAGCCGAACGACCAGAGGTAGTAGACGTAGCCGTTGTCCTGGGTCAGCCCGAGCTTGCCGGCGGCGTCGCCGGAGGCGTCGGACTGGTGTGTCAGGCCCTCGGTGAACGCGCTGAAGTCCAGCACCGAGTACGGGTTGGCGACGAAGAACGCGACGAGCGCCGTCCCGGCGACGACCGCGAGGCCGCGCAGCGCGAAGCCCTTCCCGCCGCCGGCGGCGAACTGCGCCCCGGCGGCGCCGATGATCGCCAGCAGCACGATCCCGCCGGTGTACTTCGTCGCGCACGCCAGGCCGAGCCCGATGCCCGCAAAGACGTAGTCGCGGGCCCGGCCGAGGCGCAGGATGCCGGCGGCGCCCCAGAGCGCGAGGCAGACGCCGGCGGTCGTCGGGACGTCGTTGAGCGCGAGCTTCGAATAGAAGACGGGGAGGAACGAGACCGCCATGATCCCCGCCGCGAGGAGGCCGACGCGGCGGTCGACGAGGCGCGAGCCGGCGAGATACAGCAGCCAGATCGCGATCGTCCCCGTGACGCCGGCGAGCACGCGGCTGAGGATCCAGATGTTCGTCGGGTCGGTCGCGAAGGCGTCCGAGACGCCGGCGCGGCCGCCGTAGCCGAGCCCGAGCACGAGGTGGACGAGGTACGTGTAGGCGGGCGGGTTGACGTAGTAGTTGGGGTTCCAGTCGTGCCCGAAGATCCCGATCGCCCGCGTCACGAAATGGGCGTTCTCGTCGGCGTTGTAGGCGTACGGCAGGCCGTGGTCGACGCCCCAGATGCGCAGGCCGAGGGCGAGCAGCAGCACCGCGCCGATCGCCAGGCCCCAGCGCAGCCGCCCGTCGCCCTCAGCAGTTGACATACGCGCCGTAGTAGCGGGTCGTGGCGACGCGCGTGAAGCCGAGCGGCGGGAGGTCGTCGACCGGGTTGTCGTTGTCGCTGACGAGCGCCTGCTTGAACAGCGCCAGACGGTCGTGCACGAGCAGCACGACGCCCTTGCCGGGCGCGCCGACCTTGTCGCTCGAGCGCGCCAGCACGCCCGACCGGGGGCGGTCGAGGATCCAGCGCACGTCGGGGATGAGCTTGTGGTTGGGCACGTAGACAGGGCCGCAGCGCAGACCCGCCACGACCGCGGGATCGCGCAGGACTGCTTCGAGTGCCGTGTGCGCGTCCCCCCGGAAGCGCAACTCGTTGTGCAGCTGCACGAGGTTAACGCGGGTCGCGGTGAAGACGACGCCGAAGAGGACGAGCCCGACCGCCCCGGTGGCCCAGATCCGCCGCCAGGCGCTGCGCTCGCGCAGCATCGTCGCACCTGCGATGAAGACCGCCGCGAAGATCATCACGCACAGCGACGGCACGAGCAGGTAGCGGTCGATGACCGACAGCCCCGCGAAGCCGACGAGTGCGAACGTGCCGACGCCGGCGAGGAACAGGAGCAGCGGCATGACCGCCCGCCGCGGCGTCAGCACGACGGCGAGCACGACGCCGGCCGCGCCCCCGATGACGACGGGGAACTTCGCGAGCTTGATGAGGAAGGCGTACAGCGCCTCGGGGACGGCCGAGCCGCCCTTGTTGCGCCCGAGCTCCTCGGCGAGGTCCTTCGTGCCGGTGAGCGAGTACTTCCAGTCGCCGGTGACGGCGAGGTCGACCGAGGACCAGACGAGCGGCCCGACCGCCGCGAGCAGGGCGTAGATCGCGCGCTGGCGCCAGGTCGCCCGCGGGAAGAGCCAGAGCCAGTACAGGCCGGCGAGGACCCATGCCTCCGGGCGCATGAGCCCCGCCGCGGCGAGCAGGACGAGCACGAGCACCGGTCTGCGCCGCGGCGCGCGCGCCTCGATGACCGCCGCCCAGATGACGACGGCGAGGTACGGGATGTCGATGTACGCCCGCGCGGCGAGGAACGGGAAGTCGAAGCGCGTGACGAGCAGCGCCGCGGCGACGGCGCCGACGAGCGGCGTGAAGGCCGTCTTGCCGAGCGCGTAGACGCCCGCGACGAGCACGACGAACGCGATCACCGCGCAGGCGACCATGACGCGGTCGGCGCTGTCGCCGAGCGGTGTCAGCAGCGCGCCGAAGGCGATCGCCAGGGGATGCTCGGTCGGCGCCCGGTAGGCCGTGAACGACAGCGGGTCGAGGTGCAGCAGTTCGCGCCCCCACAGCAGCGAGTAGTAGGAGTCGTAGTTCGGATACGTCGGGTAGAAGAGAAAGCCCCCGAGCGAGCCGAGCGACAGGGCGAGCAGGCCGAGGCGCTCGAGCGCCCGCGTCGAGACGCGACCGAGCCGGCCCCGCGCCGAGCGACCCTCGGCGGGCGGCGGCGGCGACGCGACGGCGGCCGGACTCAGGGCGCTGGACACGGATGGCGATGCGATGGCGGGTAGGATCCCACGCCGACCCGCCGCATGAAGCTGATCATCCAGATCCCGTGCTTCAACGAGGAGCACACCCTCCCGCTCGTCCTGGCCGACCTCCCACGTGAGGTCGCCGGATTCGACGCGGTCGAATGGCTCATCATCGATGACGGGTCCAGCGACCGGACGATCGAGGTCGCGCGCGCCGGCGGCGTCGACCACATCGTCCGCCTGACAAACAACAAGGGCCTCGCCGCGGGCTTCCAGGCCGGTCTGGACGCCTGCCTGAAGCTCGGTGCCGACGTCATCGTCAACACCGACGGCGACAACCAGTACGACGGCAAGGACATCCCGAAGCTCGTCGGGCCGATCCTCGCGGGCAAGGCCGACATGGTCGTCGGCGATCGCGAGGTCCACACGATCGAGCACTTCTCGCCGCTGAAGGTCACGCTGCAGAAGCTCGGCTCGTGGGTCGTGCGCCAGGCCTCCTCGACCGAGGTGCCCGACACGACGTCGGGCTTTCGCGCCTACAACCGCGAGGCCGCGATCCAGCTGATCGTCGTCTCGAAGTTCACCTACACGCTCGAGACGATCATCCAGGCCGGCAAGCTGCTCGTCGCCGTCGACCACGTCGCGATCCGGACGAACCCGAAGACCCGCGAGTCGCGGCTGTTCCCGTCGATGTGGTCCTACGTCCGGCGCAACAGCGTCTCGATCTTCCGCATCTACGCGCAGTACGAGCCGCTGAAGGTCTTCATGAGCGCGGCGATCTTCATCGGGCTGATCGCGGCGGTCGTGTGGTCGCGCTTCGCGTGGTTCTACGTCGTCGAGGGCGAGGGCAAGGGCCACGTCCAGTCGCTGATCCTCGGCGCGGTGCTGTTCAACGCCGCGATGGTGCTCGCGGCGCTCGGCGTCATGGGCGACCTGCTCGCCGCGCAGCGCACGATGGCGCAGCGGACGTTCGAGCGCGTGCGCCGCATCGAGCTGCAGCTCGGCGTCGCGCCGTCGCACTACGAGCCCGGCGCCGACGCCGGCGACCGGGGCCCGACGACCGGCGCCGACTCCGGCGCCGCGACCGGCAAGACCGGCGAGCACAACGTGGTGCGCCTGTGACGCCGGCCGCCGTCACGGTCGACGACGAGGGCACGGTCACCGGCAACACGTACGACAAGTACGGCTCGACGAACCCGGTGGTGCGCCGCCTGATGGGCGCGTTCGAGCGCACGCTCGAGGAGCTGTTCGTGCAGGCCGACCCGCAGTCGCTGCTGGACGTCGGCTGCGGCGAGGGCGTACTGACGCACCGGTGGGCGCAGCGCCTCGGCGACAGGCGGATCGTCGGCATCGACCTGGACGACCCGCAGCTGCACGAGCAGTGGAAGGGCCGCCAGGCCCCGAACCTCACCTACCAGGTCATGAAGGCCGAGAACCTGCCGTTCGCCGACGGGGAGTTCGACGTCGCGACGGCGATCGAGGTCCTCGAGCACGTGCCCGACGCGGCCCACACGGTCGCCGAGATGGCGCGTGTCGCCAGCGGCCACCTGCTCGTCTCCGTCCCGCGCGAGCCGCTGTGGCGCGGGCTGAACATGGCGCGTGGCGCATACCTCAAGGACCTGGGCAACACCCCCGGACACCTGAACCACTGGTCCAAGCGCAGCTTCGTCGCGCTGCTGTCACGCCACGGCGAGGTCATCGAGGCCCGCTCGCCGTTCCCGTGGACCATGCTGCTTGTCCGCCTCTAGCCCGGCTCCGCCCGCACCGCGTCGCTCCGGCTACGCCAGCGGGGCGCGGATCCTGTCGATCGGGATCGCCACGACCGGGGTCGTCACGTTCGCGTACTTCGCCCTCGCGGCGCATGCGCTGACGCCCGCGCAGTACACGCGGATCTCCCTGTTGTGGTCGATCATGTTCGTGATCGTCTCGGTGATCTACCGGCCGATCGAACAGCTGCTCTCGCGCACGATCGCCGAGCGCCGGGCCCTCGGCCTGAGCTCCGGCGGCACGCACCTGCGCGTCGCCCTGCTCATCCAGGCGGCGTTCGCCGCGACGTTCCTCGTCATCGCCCTGCTGCTGCGCGACCGCCTGCAGAACGACCTCTTCGACGGCTCCGCGGCCCTCTACCGCGTGCTCGTCTTCGGCGTGCTGGCATACGCGGCGAGCTACTTCGCGCGCGGCTTCCTCGCCGGCCATCAGCGCTTCGCGCTCTACGGGGCACTCGTCTTCCTCGAGGCGACGTCGCGCGTGTGCTTCGCGCTCGCGGTCATCCTCGGGTTCGCGTCGGGGCAGTCGGTCGTCGCGATGGGCATGGCGGCCGCCCCGCTCGCCTCGCTCGTCGTCGTGCCGTGGTTCTTCGCGCGCCGCGACCCGCCGACGGACGTCGCAGCCGTGAAGTCCAGCGAGGGCGGCCTGACGCTGCGCCACGGCGCCGGCTTCGCGCTGGCGGTCTTCGGCGTCATGGTCGCCGAGCAGACGATCCTCAACGCCGCCGTCCTGACGGTGTCGGGGACCTCCGACGACGCCGCGCTCGCCGGCGTCGTCTTCAGCGTCCTGCTGATCGCGCGGGCGCCGCTGCAGCTCTTCCAGGCCGTCCAGGGGTCGCTGCTGCCGCACCTCGCGGGCCTGCAGGCGACGGCCGGCGGCGCGGAGTTCCGCAAGGCGATCCGCATCACCGTGCTCGCCAGCGGCGGCTTCGGCCTGGCCGTCGCGCTCGGCCTGTTCGCCGTCGGCCCCGAGGTCGTGCGCCCGATCTTCGACATCGACCGCGAGCTCGCGCGCGCCGGCCTGGCGCTCGTCGGTCTCGGCATGGGGCTGCATCTCATCGCCGGCACGCTGAACCAGTCGGCGCTCGCCCGCGGCCGCGCGCCGGGCGCCTGCGCGGCCTGGCTCGTCAGCGCGGGCGCGTTCGTGGCCTTCATGCTCAGCCCGCTCGTCTCCGACCAGCTGGTGCGCGCGGAGGTCGGCTACAGCGGGGCGACCGCGCTGCTCGTCACGCTGCTGGCCGTCGTCTACCGGCGAGGTTGATCACGGCGCGGGTGGCGCGGACGCGCCGGGGTTCGCCGCGCCCTGCACGTAGACCAGGCGCCCGTCGCTGAGCCGGAAGACCTCGCCGACGCGCCGGCCCGTGCCCGTGACGGTCTTGTTGCTGAGGCGGACGGTCTTGATCTGATCGCCCTCCTTCGTGATGAGCGTCTTGCCGCTGGCGTCGGTGCGCACGACGGTGACGTTCTGCTTCGTCAGCAGATCCGTGAGGTTGACGGACTGCAGCGCGGCGAGCAGGAACGCCACCGCGAGGACGATGCCGAGGTCGAAGAGGTTGACGATGCCGTCCAGCGGGTCGCCCGAGCGATCGATGCGCGACCGGGCACGGGAGTTGACGCGGCCGCTCATCCGGATTCGGTCTCGAGCACCGACGCGACGTACTCGAGGTCGGACAGGTCCTGGGCGTAGAGGCGGTCGCGGACGAGCGAGATCGCGAACGCGACGGCGCCGATCAGCAGCCCGAGCACGGTGACGCTGAAGGCGACGCGCAGGTTCTCCGAGAGCGCCGCGACGTCGCCCTTGGCGAGGCCGTCGAGCGCCGGCGACAGCGGGATGAGCGTCCCCATAAGGCCGAGCGCGGGCCCGAAGCGGACGAGCATGCGGCTGCGCTCGAGCTTGCGCAGCGAGCTGAGGTCGAAGTCGGCGAGCGCCTTCGCGCGGCGGTCGGCGTTGGCGGGCTTGGTCGGGTGCCCGACGAGCTCCACGAGCGCGTCGGCCATCTGCGCGCTCGACGCAAGCGGCAACAGCGCCCGCTGCGCGCTGGTCGCGTCGCCGTCACCGAGCGCTGAGCGCGCGCTCGCCGACGCGAGCTCGACCTCCGCCAGGCGGCCGCGGCGACTGCGGCGGCTGAGCTCGACGAAGAACGCGCCGAGGTCGAACAGCAGGAACGCCATCGCGAGCCCCGCGGCGAGGAACACCGGCACGCGCAGCGCGTTGGCGACCTGGAACAGGACCTCTTCGATTCCCCCCGCGGCGATCATGCGACGCGCAGTTTGACGAGTCTCCGCTCGCGAAGCGCGCCCAGGCCGATCGCGAAGATCGCGAGCGCCGCGCCGGCGGGGACCGACGGCGAGTCCGCGATGCTGGTCCCGCGTGCCGCCTGCGTCCCCTTCGGGGTCCCGCCGGCGGTCGAGGGCAGCGGTGGCAGGCCGCCCTCCAGCGGCGTCCCCTGGCCCGCGATCAGGACGCCCGTGACGGTCAGCCCGCTCGGCCGCGTGACCTCCGGCGGCTCCGCGCGCTGCGCGCGGTCGGCGGCCGCCCTGCGCCGTGCGGCGTCGAGCTTGCGCTTGCGCGCCGCGTCCTTGGTCGCCTGCTTCTTCGCCGCGATCGCCGCGCGCTGACGCGCGAGCTCGTCGAGCGTCGCCTGGACGTCGGCGGGGCTGCCGGCGCCGGTCCCGTTGCCGCCCCCGCTGCCGCCGAGGCCGCCCTCGCCCGTGCCGGTGCCGGCGCCCGGCGACAGGGGGTTGCCGGTCCCGCTGCCGGGGTTCGTCGCGCCCGGTGCGTTGGGGCCCTTCGCCGGGGTGCCGACGATGACGGTGACGCTGTCCAGGCCCTGGCAGAACGTCGCGCAGTTGCCCGTCACGGTCACCTGCACCTGCTTGTCGAGTGCGACGTCGAAGCTGTGGCGCACCGTCCGGCCCTCGTCGCTGGAGCCGTCGCCGAACTCCCAGTGGTACTGCAGGCCGCCCGGCGGCGGGGACAGCACGTTGGCGGTGAAGGTCACCTGCTTGCCCGTCCGCACGACCGTCGGGGTCGCGGTGGCCTGAACGGCCAGTGCCGTGGCGTCGTCGACGCGGATGAGCAGCGGGCCGCCGCCGCTGTTGAAGTCGTCGCGGGCGTTGACGTCGCGGGCGTTGCGCACCGGGCGAAAGACGCGCGTCGAGCCGCCGGCGTCGGCGATCAGCGCCGGGCCCTCGGGGAACCCGTTCTCGAGATCGGCCCGGGTCAGGACGAGGTCGCTGCCGTCGCCGCGGCTCATCGCGACGCGCGAGATCGAGGAGACGTTGACCCCGGCCCGCGCCAGCACGCTGCGCACCGACATGCCGCCGACGGTGACCTTCGTCCCGGCCGTCCCCGGGCGGTCGCGCACGGTGAACGCCCGCGCTCCCACGTCGCCGGAGAACTGGTCGCCGGCGAGCGTGAAGGGCGTCGGCAGCTGCCGCGCGAGCACCGTCACCCCCGGCCCGCCGGCGAGCGCCGCCGCGGGGCTGATGGCGATGACGATGCTCAGTGCCGCCGCAGCGAGCGCGCAGCGCGCGGGCAGTGTCCAAATCCTCGCTGGCATGGCGTGCAGACCATCCAAGCTACCTCACTCGTATGCGAGGGCCCGCAGTACGTCCAGGCGCGCCGCGCGCCGGGCCGGCCAGAGCGACGCCACGGTGCCTGCCGCGGCGGCCGCCACGAGCAGCAGCAGCAGCGTCGTCACGGGGAACGTCAGCGTGAATCCCTGCTGCTTCAGCGGCTGGCTGATCGCCACGGCGAAGACGACCCCGAGCACGAGCCCGAGCAGTGCGCCGATGAGCGACGTGATGACCGCCTCGAGGCGGACGATGCGCTTGACCTGCCGGCGCGAGGTGCCGATCGCCCGCAGCATCCCGAGCTCGCGCGTGCGCTCGAAGATCGACAGCGCCAGGGTGTTCACGATGCCGAAGAACGCGACGATGATCGAGAGCGCCAGCAGCGCGTAGATGAGATACAGCAGCTGGTTGATCTGCCCCGCCTGGGCCTCCTTGACCTGCTCGCGGTCCTGCGTCTCGGTGTCCGGGAAGCGCTGCGCGAGGAGGTTGTCGATCGCGGCGCGCGTCGCCGTCGCCGAGGCACCGGCGACGTAGCTCAAAAAGACGAACGAGTTGTCCCTGGCGTCGAAGTCGGCGGCCAGCCGGGCGTTGGGCAGGACGAGCCCGCCGCCGAGCAACCCGAAGTCGCTGCCCTCGTCGAGCAGGCCCTTGACGACGTACGTCACGCGCTTGCCGGCCGGCGTGAGCAGCGACAGCCGGTCGCCGATCCGCGTCTTCTTCGAGAAGCCGGTGTCGACGAGCACGCCGTCGTCACCGAGCGTCGCGAGCGTCGCATCGGAGCCCTGCTTCCACTTCAGCGCGTACGTCTGCGCGAGCGTGGCGGGATCGATCCCGATGACCGACGACGTCCCGGTCTTCCTGCCGACCTTCGCCACGGAGAAGCGCAGCCCGCTGACCGCCTTGACGCCCGGCACCCGGCCCACCGCGCCCACGAGCGCCGGCGGGGTGTTGCCGAAGCCCGACTTGTCGACGATCGACAGGTTGCCGGTGAAGGCGCGGTCGACGGCGCCGTCGATCGACCCTCGCAGGCCGGCGGCGAAGATCGACACGAACGCGACGAGCGCGACGCCGACCATGAGCGCCGCGGCGGTGACCGCCGTGCGGGCGGGGTTGCGCGTCGCGTTCTCGCGTGCGAGCCGGCCGCTGACGCCGCCGAAGCGCTGCAGCGGCGCGCCGACGACCCACGCGAGCGGCCGCACGAGCTGCGGGCTGAACAGCGCGACGCCGAGGAACACCGCGACCGCGCCGCCGCCGAGGGTCGCGGCCGCGCCGGTTCCCGAGGCGCCGCCGAAGAGGCCGTAGGCGAGCACGCCGCCACCGGCGAGGCACAGCAGCGCGGCGAAGACGATCCGCTTGCGGCTGACGGTCGTCTGTGCCGTCAGCCCGTCGCGCAGGGCGACGATCGGGGCGATCCGCGTCGCGCGCAGCGCCGGCACGATGCTCGCGATGACGGTCACGACGACGCCGACGACGAGCGAGACGACGATCGTGCGCGCGGCGATGACCGAGGCCGTGGCCGGGAGGTCGGCGCCGATGATCTTCAGCAGGCCGCGCAGGCCCGGCGCGAGCAGCAGCCCGCCGATGAGCCCGAGCACCGAGGCCAGCAGGCCGATGATCGCGGCCTCCATGACGACGGAGCGCAGGACCTGGCGGCGGCTGGCGCCGAGCGTGCGCAGGAGCGCCAGCTCGCGCGTGCGCTGCGCCACGGTGATCGTGAACGTGTTGTAGATGACGAACGCGCCGACGAACAGCGCGATGGCGCCGAAGACGAGCAGCGCGGTGCGGACGAAGCCGAAGGACTTCTCGAGGTCCTTCGTCTGCTGGGCGGCGTCCTGCGCGCCCGTGCGGACCTCGACCTGCTCGCCGGTCAGGGCGGCGCCGACGCTCGCCCGCAGCCGGGCCGGCGTGACGCCGTCGGCGGCCGCGACGGCGATCGTGTCGACCTTGCCGGCGTCGCCGGTGAGCGCCTGCGCGGTCGGCAGCGTCACGATCGCGGCGGGAAAGCCCGCCACGGTGTCGGCGTCGCCGAAGGTCGCGCTGCCGACGAGCGTGTAGGGGCGCGCGCCCTCGTGGCCGGTGAGCGTCAGCGTGTCGCCGAGCTTCAGGTGCTCGTCGCCGAAGACCTTCGCGGACAACGCGAGCTCGTCCGCCGCGCGCGGGGCGCGCCCGCTGACGAACCGGAACGGGTCCAGCGGCTTGGGCTGCAGCGACAGGACGAGGTTCTGGCTGCTGCCGATGCGCGTGCCGCGCGCGTTGCGGATCGTGACGTCGCCCCGGATGGCCCCCGCCGCGACGCGGACGCCGTCGGCGGCCTGGACGCGCGCGACGAGCCGCTCGTCGATCGGCGGCAGGTCGCCGCCGTCGAACGCCTTGTCGACCTTCTTCGGCGCGACGACGACGTCGGTGCCGGAGTTGGCCTGCGAGAAGACCTCCGAGAAGGACTTGTTGATCGTGTCGGTGAGGACGTAGGTCCCCGAGATCATCGCAACGCCGAGCACGACGGACATCGCCGTGAGGATCGTCCGCAGCGGGCGTGCGCGCAGGCCGCGCAGCGCGACCTGCCTCATGAGGCCACGGCCTTCATCACGTCGATGACCGCTTCGGTCGTGCCGGCCGGGCCGTCGTGCGCGATGCGCCCGTCGGCGAGCACGATGAGGCGGTCGGCATAGGAGGCCGAGGCGGCGTCGTGGGTCACCATGACAACGGTCTGGTCGAAGTCGTCGACCGCGTGGCGCAGGAGCGCGAGCACATCGCTCGAGGCGACGGAGTCGAGGTTGCCGGTCGGCTCGTCGGCGAACACGACGGCGGGCTTGGTGACGAGCGCCCGCGCGACCGCGACGCGCTGCTGCTGGCCGCCGGACATCTCCGACGGGCGGTGTGTGCGCCGGTCGCCGAGGCCGACGGCCGCGACGAGCGACTCCAGCCACGCGGGGTCGGCCTTGCGCCCGGCGATCGTCAGCGGCAGGACGAGGTTCTCCTCGGCCGTGAGGACCGGCAGGAGGTTGAAGGCCTGGAAGATGAAGCCGACCTTGTCGCGGCGCAGCTCGGTGAGGCGGCGGTCGTCGAGCTCGTCGAGGCGGACGCCGTCGAGCGTGACGGTCCCGCTCGTCGGCGTGTCAAGGCCGGCCATGAGGTGCATGAGCGTCGACTTGCCCGAACCCGACGCCCCCATGATCGCCGTGAACTCCCCGCGGTGGATCGCTACGTCGACGCCCGCGAGGGCGTCGACGGCCGCGGCGCCGTCGCCGTAGCGGCGGTGCAGGCCGGCGACGGCGACGATCGTCGTGGCGGCGGTGGTCGGGGTGTCAGCGTGCTCGAAGGTGTCCGTGCTCATACCTGCAGCATGGAGCACCGCCCGCGTGCCATCTATACGGGATGCTCCCTAAGGGATCGGCAGCGCGCAGCCGGCCGCGCGGGAGATCTCCGCGAACATCGCGGCGGGATCGTCGGAGTTGAAGATCGCCGAGCCGGCGACGAACCACGTCGCGCCGGCCTCCGCGCACGCGACGACGGTCTCGGCATTGACGCCGCCGTCGACCTGGATCGCGACGTCGTCGCCGAGCATCGCCCGCACGCGGCGCACCTTGTCCATCTGGTTGCGCAGGAACGGCTGCCCGCCCCAGCCGGGGTTGACGGTCATGATCAGCGCGAGGTCGACGTCGACCTCGGCGAAGACGTCCGGCGGCGTGCCCGGGCAGACGACGAGCCCGGCCTTGGCGCCGACCTCGCGGATGGCGTTGAGCGTGTAGTCGATGTGCGGCGTCGCCTCCGCATGGATCGTGATCCCGTCGGCGCCGGCCTTCGCGAACTCCGCGACGTGGCGCTCGGGGCGGTCGATCATGAGGTGGACGTCGAGGTAGGCCTCGACGGGCAGCGCCTCGCGCAGCGCGGCGACGACCATCGGGCCGAAGGTGATCGGCGGGACGAAGTGGCCGTCCATGACATCGCAGTGGATGACCCGCGCGCCGGCGTCCATGACCTCGCGCACCTGGGCGGCGAGGTCGGCGAAGTCGGCGGACAGGATCGAGGGGGCGACGTGGCGTTCGGTCAGTGGCATCGGTGTGGTTTCAGATCTCCCGCAGCATCGAGGCTGCGCACGCGTTACAGGACAGGATGGCCGTCGTGGACATCCGCACGATGGTCGAATGCTCCCCGCATTCGGGGCACAGCGAAACGAGCTCGAAGCGGTGCAGGCAGTAGACGCAGCGATAGCGCCCTGCGAGGTTCGTCGGTCGCAGCCACGGCTCCTTGCAGTTCGGGCATGCCATGCCGAGTTCGTCGGTCACGACCGCATCCTGGCGATGTAGAAGCCGTCGGTGCGGTCGCGGTGAGGCAGCACGAGGCGCTCGGACTCTACTTGCAGCCCGCTGGCAGCGACCTGCTCCTCGTTCTCGCGCGGCGAGAGCGTGCACGTCGAGTAGACGAGCGTGCCGCCGGGGCGCAGCGCGGCGGTGGCCGCTTCGACGACGTTGCGCTGCGTCTGCGCAAGCCGCTGGATCGCCTCCGGCGTCGTGCGCCAGCGCAGGTCGGGGTGGCCCTGCAGCGTGCCCAGGCCGCTGCACGGCGGGTCGACGAGAACGCGGTCGAAGGGCGCGCCGGTCGTGTAGCGCGCGGCGTCCTGCACGAGGACCTCGACGCTCGTGCAGCGCAGCCGCTCGCACGTGCGCCGCAGCGCAGTCGCGCGGCCGGCGTGGCGTTCGACGGCGACGATCTCCCCGGTGTCCTGCATGAGCGCGGCGAGGTGCGTCGTCTTGCCGCCCGGCGCCGCGCAGACGTCGAGCACGCGCTCGCCGGGCTGCGGGTCCAGCGCGCGGGCGACGAGCATCGACGCCCGCGACTGGGCGGCGTAGGCCCCGGCCCGCCAGAGCTCGTGGGCGTGGGCGTCGAACGGGCCGTCGACGACGAGGCCCTCCGGCAGCTCGTCTCCGGCGGCGCGCGTCGGGACCGGCAGCGCGGCGGCGAGCTCGGCGGCCGTCGTGACGAGCGTGTTGGCGCGCAGGGCGAGCTCCCCGGGCGCGTTGCCGGCCTCCAGGAGCGCCCGGGTCGTGTCCGCGCCGAAGCGCTCCCACCACAGCTCGACGAGCCACGGCGGGTAGGAATGCGCGATCGCCGCGCCCGCGGGCGTGTCGTCGGCCGGCAGCGCCGGGAGCTCGCGGGTCGCCCTGCGCAGGACGGCGTTGACGAGGCTGTGCCCGCCGCCCGGGCCGCCCTTCGCGAGCTCGACGCTCTCCCCCACGACCGCGTGCGCGGCGATCCCGTCGAGGAACGCGAGCTGGTAGAGCCCGAGCCGCAGCGCCGCCAGCGTCCGGGCGTCGAGCTCGTCGACCGGGCGCGCGAGCTGCTCGATGAGGTGGTCCAGCGACAGCCGCCGCTGGACGGTCCCGTAGGCGAGCTGCATCGCCAGCGCCCGCTCGCGCGGATCGAGGTGCTTCGCCTCGCCGTGCAACGCGCGGTCGGCGTACGCGCCCTGCTCGAAGACGCGCCGGATGACGGCGAAGGCGACGCGGCGCGCAGGCGTGACGCTGCTCACGGCTTGCGCTGATGTTCCGAGAGCGCCCGGTCGACGCCGCGCACGGTGAGCACGCGTGCGAGCGTCGTCGGGCGCATGGCGAACAGCCGCGCTGTCTCGGCGAGCCGCGCGAACTCGTCGGCGCCGAGCCGGAAGTTCACCTGGCGCCCGGGGCCGCGCGCCGGCGGGACGCCGCCGGGCATCCCGGGCGGGGGCGCCGACACGGCGCGATCGCGCGCGTCGCCGTCGTCGAGCAACAGCTCGCCGACAAGGATGCTCGCCGCCACGACGTCGCTCTGGGTGCCGGCCTTGGCGATCTGGCGGGTCGAGTGGCTCAGCGGCGCCAGCACCTCGCGCCAACGGTCCTGCGGGATGCGATCGAGGTCCGGGATCGGCTCGCCACCGTGCCACCCGCGAATCGGGATGCCGTCGTGCACGAGCGGCGGCTCGGGCACGAGTGGCGGGCAGTCGTCGTCGTCATCGTCGTCGAGGGTGGAGCGGTCGAACACGTGTGTCGTCCTTATCGATCGTGCTAGCGGCTGCTAGCCCCTGGCTAGCAGCCGCTAGCAGTCTTGCGAAGAGACCCGTTCGCATCGGGGTCCGCGTCCACGGTTGCGCAGCGACGGGGCGCTCGCGCGGGTTCGCGCAGATCCGACACGAAGACGAGGGCCGGCGGGCACAGAGCGCGTCACGCGCTGCGCAGTCCGTGGCCGCGCAGGTACGCGGCGGCGTCCATCGGCCGGCCCCCGGCGGGCTGCACCTCGAGCAGCTCCAGGCCGCCGAGCAACAGGGCGCCGTCGTCGCCGGCGCGCAGCGGGCCCGCGCCGGCGGGGTCCCGCACCGCGGCGCGCAGGACGCCGAGCAACGCGCCGCCGGGCAATACGACGCGGGCGCCGATGTGCGGGGTCAGGGCGCGCACGACGCGGTCGTTGACGGCGGCGGTCGCCTCCGGATCGAGGGTGCGGTCGGCGGGGCCGATCTTCTCGGCGTACGTCACGCCCTCCTCGGGCTGCTCGGTGAAGTCCGGGCGCTCGTCCAGGGCCCGCAGGATGAGGTCCGAGCCGCGTGCCTGCAGGCGCGGCGTGAGGGTCCCGTACGTGTCGGCCGGCGCGATCGGCTCGGTCCCCATGAGGCAGATCGGCCCGCTGTCCCAGCCCGCGGTCAGGCGCATGATCGCAACGCCGGTCTCGGCGTCGCCGGCCATGATCGCGCGCTCGACGGGCGCCGCCCCGCGCCAGCGCGGCAGGAGCGACGGGTGGATGTTCAGCAGCGGGTGGTCGCTGAGCAGCGGCTCCCTGATGAGCGCCCCGAACGCGCAGATGACGAGCTCGTCGGGCGCCTCGGCGGCGATCCGCGCGCGCGCCTGCTCGTCGTTGACGTTCTCCGGCTGCAAGAGCTCGAGGCCGAGCTCGCGCGCCGTGTCGGCGACCGGCGGTGGCGACAGTCTGCGTCCCCGCCCGGCCGGGCGGTCCGGGCGCGTGATGACGAGCCGCGGGCGGTGCTCGCTCGCCTCCAGGCGCCGCAGGACGGCGGCGGCGAAGGCCGAGGTGCCGAGGTAGACCGTCCGCATCGCGAGGCGCTACGCGGCGCTGGCGGCGTCGGCCGCCTGCTCGCGCTCGCGCATCTCGCGCATGGCGGCCTTGCGCTGCTCGCGGGTCGTGCGATCGAGGATCAGCACGCCGTCGAGGTGGTCGATCTCGTGCTGGATGACGCGCGCCTCGAGACCGGACGCCTCGACGACGAGCTCCTCGCCGCGCTCGTCGCGCGCGCGCACGAGCACCGCCACCGGGCGCTCGACGTCGACGTGGATGAACGGGAGGCTCAGGCAGCCCTCCTCGGAGATCTCCTCGTCGCGGCTGGACCATTCGACCTGCGGGTTGACGAGCGCCGTCACGGGACTCTCCGGCTCGACGCGATAGACGAGGACGCGGTGGGAGATGCCCACCTGCGGCGCCGCGAGGCCGATCCCGAGCGCGTCCTCCATGAGGACGGCCATGCGGCGCACCTCGTCGCGCAGCGCGTCGTCGAAGCGCTCGACGGCGAGCGCCTTCGTGCGCAGGACCGGGTCGCCGAGCTTGCGCACGTGCGCGAGCGCCGCGTTGCGGCGGGCGCGCACCTCCGGGTCCAGCGGCGGAGGCGGCGGCGGGAGCTCGGCCTGCTCGGCCTCGGGCTGCTCGGCCTGCGGTTGTTCGGTCTCGGCCATCAGATCCAGTGTAGATGCGCTACTGGGGATCCACGTCGACGCTGAAGGCCACGCCGCGGCGGGCCCGATCGCCCGCCACGGCGTCGACGGCGGCGCCCGCCGCGGCCACCGCGACCGCCCGCTCGCCGGCCTTGATGACGAGCTGCGCCCGCCCGCGCCCGCGCAGCCGGAAGAGCGGCGCCGGCCCGAGCACCTGCGCCGCCGGGATCGTCCCGAGCGCGGCCCGCAGCGCGCGGGCGGCGTCGGAGACGGCCTGCGGCTGCGGCGCCGAGCAGACGATCCGGATGAGGTGCGAGAAGGGCGGGTAGCGCAGCGCCTCGCGGCGCGCGAGCTCGCCGCGCAGGAAGCCGTCGGCGTCGTGGCGGGCGGCCGCGGCGATCGAGGGCGCGCCGGGCGACAGCGTCTGCACGAGCACCCGCCCGCCGCCGGGGCCGCGGCCGGCGCGCCCCGCGAGCTGGGCGACGAGCGCGAACGTGCGCTCCTCGGCGCGGAAGTCGGGGAAGCGCAGGGTCCCGTCGGCGTCGACGACGACGCCGAGCGTCACGTCGGGGAAGTCGTGGCCCTTGGCGACCATCTGGGTCCCGAGCAGGATCCCCCGCGGGGCGGCCTCGAAGCGGCGCAGGAGGGCGCCGGCGTCGGCGACGTCGGCATCCAGGCGGAAGACCTCGTGACCGATCGCCGCGAGGTCGTGCTCGAGGCGCTCGGTCCCGGCGCCGTGGCGGGCGACGGACATCGAGCCGCACTTCGTGCAGCGCTCGGGGACCCGCTCGCGATGGCCGCAGTGGTGGCAGGCGAGCGTCTGCTGCGCGCGATGCAGGACGAGCGCGACGTCACACTGCGGGCACGTCCAGGCGTGCCCGCACGAGCGGCAGTCGACGAAGTTCGACCAGCCGCGCCGGTTGAGCAGGACGATCGCCTTGCCGGCGTCGACGAGGGCGTGGCTCGTGTCGGGGTGCAATGCGCCCGACTGCTCGCGCATGTCGACGATCTGCACGGGCGGCAGCGGCCGGCCGTCGACCCGCGCGGGCAGCCGCACGCGGCGCAGCGCCCGGACGCTCTCCGGCCGCGGCGTGGCGCTGCCGGCGAGCAGCAGCGCGCCGGCCTGCTCGGCGCGGCGAGCGGCGACGTGGCGGGCGTCGTAGCGCGGGTCGCCCTCGTGCTTGTAGGAGCTGTCGTGCTCCTCGTCGAGGACGATCAGGCCGAGCCGCTCGATCGGCGCGAAGACCGCCGAGCGCGGGCCGATGCAGACGCGCGCCGCGCCGCTGCGCAGGCGCGTCCACTCGTCGTGGCGCTCGCCGGCCGAGAGCTTGGAGTGCAGCACCGCGACGGTGTCGCCGAAGCGGTCGGCGAAGCGCGAGACGATCTGCGGCGTAAGGCCGATCTCGGGCACGAGGACGATGACGCCGCGCCCGGCGGCGAGCGTCGTCGCGGCTGCGCGCAGGTAGATCTCGGTCTTTCCGGAGCCGGTGACGCCGTGCAGGAGCAGCGGCTCGGGCCGCGGGCGCGCGAGCTGCGCCTCGACCTCGGCGAGGACGTGCTCCTGGTCGGCCGTGAGCGCGGGCGGCTGCGCGCGGCGGGCGCCGACGGCCTCGTGGCTGACATGCCGGCGTACGGGGCGGCGCTCGAGCGCGACGAGGCCGCGGGCCTGCAGGCGGCGCAGTGCCGGCAGATCGCCGCCCGCGGGGCGCGGGAGGCTCTCCAGCAGCGCCTGCTGGGCCTCCGTCGGGGGGCGGCCGTCCGCGCGTGCCCCGGTCGCGCTCGCCCACCACGCGAGCTTCGCCCGCGCATGCGCCGACGGCGAGACGAGCGCGAGCGCGCGCGCCGGCGTCGAGCAGTATTCGGCGGCCATCCAGCCGGCCAGCGAGACGAGCTCGGCCGGGAGGTCGTGCTCGAGCACGCGCCGCGGCGCGACGAGCCGGTCGTCGGCCAGCTCGGATGCGTCGGCGACGCCGACGACGACGCCGACGACGTCGCGGCCGCCGAACGGGACGACGAGCACCGCGCCGACGCCGACGCCGTCGGGGCGCAGGTAGTCGAACGGCCCGCGCAGCGCGCGGGCCGTCGTGATCGGCTCGACCTTTGCGACCGGCGGCACCGGCCAAGGATGCAGCACGCCCCCGATGGTGGAGTTCTTGCGCCGGCGGCCCCCGCCGCGCCTACCATCGGAGGCTCATGCCCGAAGAGCCGCAGAGCACCGCCCGCCATGTGGCGCAGATCGTCGCCGCCGCCGAGCAGGCGGCGGAGGAGCTGCGCGCCGCCGCGGAGGAGCGCGCGAACGCCCGCATCGCCGAGGCCGAGCGCGCCGCCCGGATGCGCGTCAAGGCCGCCGACGACGAGGCCAGCGAGGTGCGCGCCGACGCCGTCGTGGCGGCCGACGAGCTGCGGACGCTGGCCGGCGCCGAGGCCGAGTCGCTACGCGCCGAGGCGCTGGCGAAGGCCGAGGCCGAGCGCGAGCGCGCCCATACCCAGGCGCGGAAGCTCATCGCCGAGGCGCGCGCCGTCGCGCGCGAGGTCCTGCGCGAGGGCGAGGAGCTCAGCGGCAACCTCCGCGAGCTCTCCGACTCCCTGCGGATCAACGCCGACCGCCTCCTGCGCGACGTCCGCGCGGCCCACGGCGAGCTCAAGGCCCGCCTCGACGCCGTCGACGTCGACCGCCGGCCGGCGCCCAAGCGCACAGCGGCCGAGCCCGAGGCACCGGAGCTCGACGTGCCCGAGTTCCTTCCGCCTCGTCGGTGTTAAGATGGCTGACGATTACCCGCTTGGGGCTGTAGCTCAGCTGGGAGAGCGTTCGGCTGGCAGCCGAAAGGTCAGGGGTTCGATCCCCCTCAGCTCCATTGCGTAGGGCTCAGGCGTTCTCCATCGCCCTCGCGGGCACCTCGCCCCAGAGCTGCTCGAGGCGGTAGAACTCGCGCGCCTCGGGCGTGAAGACGTGCACGACGACGTCGAGGTAGTCCATGAGCACCCAGCTGGACTCGCGCAGGCCCTCGACACGGCGCGGCAGCAGGCCGTGATCGTCCTTCAGCGACTGGTGGATGCCGTCGTGGATCGCCTTGGCCTGACGCGCCGTGTTGCCGGAGCAGACGAGGAAGAAGTCGGTGTAGCCGAGCACGCCGCGCACGTCGAGCTCGACGACGTCGATCGCCTTCTTGTCGGCCGCGAGCGCGGCGATGGTCTCTGCAAGCTCCTCTGGCGTCATCGGTACAGCCTTCCGCGAGCGATGTGCTCGGCAACGGGTTCAGGGACGAGATAGCGGATGCTGCGGTCCTCGGCGATACGGCGGCGGATCTGCGAGGACGAGATGTCCAGGCGCGGCATGTCGAAGAAGACGGGTGGCGCTGCGTCGGGGAAGCGCGCCCGCAGCCGCTCGGCGACGTCCCCCGGGACGACGTCCTCACGGGCCGCGACGGCGAGCGTCGCCAGCTCGAGGACCGTCTCCGGGTCGCGCCACGACGGCAGTCCGAGGGCGATGTCGCCCCCCACGATGAAGGTCAGGTCGTCCTCCGGCGTGCGCTCATGCAGTGCACGCAGCGTATCGACCGTGTACGACGGCCCGCCCCGGCGCACCTCGAGGTCGCAGACGCCGAGGCGCTCGTCGCCCGCCACGGCGAGCCGGCAGAGCTCCAGGCGCTCCTGCGCGCCGGGGTCGCGCTCGGCCTCCTTGTGCGGCGGCTGCGCGACCGGCGTCAGCAGCACGCGGGCCAGATCGAGCTGCGTCGCGGCCTCCGACGCACAGACGAGATGGGCCAGATGCGGCGGGTTGAAGCTCCCGCCGAGGATGCCGATGCGGGCCACCGCCGCTAGGGCCGCACGTGGCCGTCACCGACGACCACGTACTTGAACGTGCACAGCTCGCGGACGCCGATCGGGCCGCGCGCGTGGAGCTTCTGCGTCGAGTTGCCGATCTCCGCGCCCATCCCGAACTCGCCGCCGTCGGTGAAGCGCGTCGACGCGTTGACGTAGACGCAGGCGGCGTCGACGCCGCGCTCGAAGGCCCGCACGGCGCCGGCGTCGCTCGTCACGATCGCCTCCGAGTGCCCGGAGCCGTGCGCGTTGACGTGGTCGATCGCCTCCTCGACGCTGTCGACGACGCCGACGGCGAGCACCATCCCGAGGAACTCCGTGTCCCAGTCCTCGTCGGTCGCGTCCCGCAGCGCCGGGGCGAGCGCGCCCGACAGCGCCCGCGCGCGCCCGTCGACGCGCAGCTCGACGCCCGCGTCGCGCAGCGCCGCAAGCGCGCGCGGCAGGAACGCCGGCGCCGCGGCGGCATGGACGAGCAGCGTCTCGGCCGCGTTGCAGACGCCCGGCCGCTGGACCTTCGCGTTGAGGATGATCGCCTCGGCGGCGTCGAGGTCGGCCGAGGCGTCGACGAAGACGTGGCAGTTGCCCGATGCGGCGTAGATCACGGGGACCGTCGCGACGGCCTTCAGCGCGGCCTTCAGGCCCTCGCCGCCACGCGGGAAGATGAGGTCGACGACGCCGTCCTGCGTCGCGAGCTCGGTGAGCTCCTCGCGCCCGCCGCCCGCCACGAGCCCGATCGCGCCGTCCGGGACGCCGGCGGCGCAGGCGGCCTCGGCCGCTATCGACGCGAGCACGGCGTTGGAATGCGCCGCCGACGACGAGCCGCGCAGCACGACGGCGTTACCGGACTTCAGGCACAGCGAGGCGGCGTCGATCGTGACGTTCGGGCGCGCCTCGTAGACGACCGCGACGACGCCGAACGGCACGCGCAGCCTGCGGACGTCGAGGCCGTTGGGCAGCCGCCTGCCCTCGACGACCTCGCCGACGGGGTCGGGCAGCGCCGCGATCGCCCGCGTGCCCGCCGCGATGCCGGCGACGCGCTCGGGGGTCAGAGCCAGGCGGTCCAGCAGGGCGGCGTCCAGGCCGCCGGCGCGGCCGTCCTCCATGTCGCGCGCGTTGGCCTCGACGATCTCGTCGGTCCGCGCAACGAGCGCGTCGGCGATCCCCAGCAGCGCGGCGTTCTTCGTGTCGGTGTCGAGGGCGCCGAGGGCGCGTGCCGCGTCGCGCGCGGCGCGGCAGACGTCGGAGACGCTGCGGGTCACGGTCGCCATGGCGACAGGGTACGCCAGCGATGGGACATTGGTCTGAGAGCCGGCACTTCGCGCGCGAAACGGTGTTCACTTGTGAGCATGACCCGTTCGAGCAGGCTCCTGCTGGTGGTCGTTGCAGCGCTGTTGATCGCGCCGTCCGTCGTGCTCGCCGCCGTCAGCGTGAAGAAGGCCTCGCTGAGCGGCACGACGCTCTCCGTCGAGGGCAGCGGAGCAGGCGCCAACGCGACGATCACCGTGACGTCGCCGGAGTCGACGGCGACGGGCCGCGCGGACTCGCGCGGCGACTTCAAGTTCAGCGCCGCGAACTTCAGGTCGAGTACCTGCAAGGCCACCGTCGCCAACGGTTCGAGCTCGGTCACCGTGACCCTCTCGGGCTGCACGCCGGCCGCAACGCCGCCCCCGCCTCCGCCCCCGCCGCCGCCCACCGCGACGGCGCCGACGTCCCTGAGCCTCAGCAACACCTCGCTCAGCCAGGTCGGCAACCTCGCCACCGCGGGCGTCACCTTCCCCGCGAACCCCGCCACGCCGCTGGACTTCGCCGTCCAGAGCAGTCACCCGTCCAACGCCCAGGTGCCCGCGTCGGTCCACGTGACGAGCTTCGCGGACCCGGCGAATCCCGTCGCGGCGTTCAACGTGACCTACGTCCAGGCCGTCACCGTGCCGACCGACGTCACGATCTCCGTGTCCGCCGGCGGCGTGACGAAGACCGCAGTGCTGACGCTCAACCCGCCGCCGGCCGCCCAGATCACCCCGACGCAGGCCGAGCTCGGGCCCGGCTTCGTCGGATCGGATTTCACGAGCACGTCCGCCACGACGACGACGATGACGTTCAGCCCCGGCACGGTCGGGCCCGTCCAGTGGAAGATCGTCGCGGGGGCGCTGCCCGCCGGCCTGCAGCTCGTCAACCCGGTCCCGGCGACGACGCCCGCCAAGCAGCTCTACGCCTCGGTCTCCGGCACGCCCACGACCGTCCAGACGAGCACCTTCACGATCAAGGCGACGGACGCCAACGGCAAGACGGCGCAGCGCACGTACTCGATCACGATCAACCCGGCGATCGGCCTCGCGATCACGCCCGAGCAGTGGGCTCCGCTCACGGTGGGGAGCTTCGGCAATCTCTGGATCGACGGCAGCGGCGGCGTGCAGCCCTACCGCTGGGCGGTCACCGCCGGCGCGCTGCCACCGGGCATGACGCTCATCCAGGACAACCCCAGCGGCCCGCTCGTGCGCGTCGGCGGCACGCCGACGACCCGCGGCACGTTCGGATGGACCCTGCGGCTCACCGACGCCCAGAACGCGACCGTGAGCCGCGCCCTCAGCGTCACCGTCGGCTGATCGCTCAGCTCAGCACGAAGTAGTCGCGGTGGATCGCCTCGTCGGTCGCGCGCGGCATGACGCCGCGCACGGCCGCCGACTTCATCCCCTTGACCTGCAGCAGCTCGGCCGCGGTGTAGTTGCAGATGCCCTTGCCGATGACGATCGCCCCGTGCGCGACCTGGACGGCGTCGCCGGCGTCGAAGCTGCCGCGGACCTCGGTGATCCCGACCGGCAGCAGCGATGTGCCTCCCTCGCGCAGCGCGCGCGCCGCACCCGCGTCCACCACGATCGTCCCCTGCGCGGGCTTGGCGTACTTCAGCCAGAGCTTGAACGACGAGTAGCGCGTCTCGCGGGCGGCGAAGCGCGTGCCCGCGGGCGCGCCGTCCAGCGCCGCGGCGAGCGCGCCCGGGCGCAGCCCGCTGCAGATGACGGTCTCGATCCCGCCGGCGGTCGCCATCTCGGCGGCGACGACCTTCGAGCGCATCCCGCCGGTCCCGAGCGGCGAGGTGGTGTGCCCGATGGCGAGCTCGCCGAGGACGGAGAAGTCCTCGACGGTCGAGACGAGCTGCGCCGCCGGGTCGGTCCGCGGGCTCGCGGTGAACAGCCCCTCGACGTCGGTCAGCAGCACGAGCAGGTCGGCGCCGATGAGCAGCGCGACCTGCGCGGCGAGGAAGTCGTTGTCGCCGAAGGAGATCTCGTCGGTCGTCGTCGTGTCGTTCTCGTTGATGACCGGCAGGACGCGCCACTCCAGGAGCTTGCCGAGCGTCTGGCGCGCGTTGAGGTAATGCGTCCGCGCGCTCATGTCGAAGAACGTCAGCAGCACCTGCGCGCTCGTGATCCCGCGCTCGCGCAGCAGCTCGTCGTAGACGCGGTAGAGCTTGCCCTGCCCGACCGCGCTCGCCGCCTGCAGCTCCTCGATCGCCCGCGGGCGCACGGGCAGGCCCATGACGCGCATGCCGCGGGCGATCGCCCCGCTCGTGACGAGCACGACCTCGTCCCCGGCGCCATGGCGCGCCGCGGCCTCGGTGCAGATGCCGGCGATGACGTCCGCGCGCAGCTCGCCGGAGTCCTCGGCGACGATGCTCGATCCAAGCTTGATCACGTAGCGGGCCATGGGCCCGCGGACGTTAAGGCTTCGTCGACAGCGACACGTGGGTGAACTTCTGCGTCGCGTCGTCGTAGTAGCCGGCGCAGTACTCGCCGCCGACGCCCGGCGTCGGGACCGCCCCGCTGAAGAACCCGCGGAACGACGTCGGCAGCGGTCCGCCCTGCTGCACCCAGCTCCCGGTGCCGCAGAGCTCCTTGGACGGCTTGTCGTGCCAGTAGACGTAGGCGACGTCCGGCGAACCGTTGGGCCGGAACTTCAGCTGACCCCAGAAGCCCGTGACGCCTGGGCCCGCCGCGTACGTGAGAAACGGGAACGTGTAGGCGAACGCCGCCGGCTTGGCGCGCCCGCCGACGGTGTAGAGGCCCGACTGGTACGTGAACCAGTACAGCCGCGAGCCCTTCGGGTACTTCTTCACGGGGCCGACGTCGCGGACGAGGAACTGCGTCGTCGCGAGGATCCGCGGATCGTTGTAGGCGAGGAACTCGCCGAGCTCGTTGAACTCCGCCTGCTTCTGCAGCGGGATGCCGTTGCGCGTGTCGGGCGGGTTCGATTCGTAGCCGAACTCCGTGAGGAAGACCGGCAGCGCCCCCGGGATGAGGCCGCCCGACTGCGCCGACAGCGTGTCCAGGACCGGGCCCAGGCTGCCGATGTTGCCCATCGTGATCTCGTCGGGCGACTTCGGCGCGACGGTCGGCGCGCCCTTCTTCGTATAGGGGTGGTGGGCGTAGCCGACGGCCTGCAGCGGCCCCTTCTTCGCGAAGTCGTCGCAGTGGCGGGCCGCCGCGTCGGGACCGGCGTAGGGCGTGCCGTCGGGCTTGAGGCAGACGAGCTCGCGCAGGAACGGCACCGGCTTGATGCCGTTGCGCGGGCCCTTCTTGTCGGAGCCCAGCGGCGCGGTCTCGCCGATGAGGATCGCGTCGCCGCCGTGACCACTGCGAACGAGGCCCTCGTAGCCGGCCTGGTAGAGCTCGCGGTACAGCCAGGGCGAGGTCGGGACGTCGCCGGTCCACTGCGGCGACAGCCAGCCCGGCTGGTTGGGCTCGTTCCAGATCGACCACAGCGCGACGCGCGGGAGCGGCTGGCGAATGCCGTTCTCGTCCTTGTACGTGCCGGAGTAGCGCCGGCCGACGGCCTGGACGAAGCTGCGGAAGCGGTTGGGGATCGGCATGTACGTCCCGGCGTTGGCGCGCTGGCTCGGCGGCGCGACGCGGTGGCCGTAGCGCGGCCCCGGGCCGGTCACGGTGAAGTACACGCGCATGCCGAGCTTCGTGGCCTCCTTGACGAGGTTGTCGTAGCGGTCCCAGTTGCGCGTCGGGTAGGTCCGCGGATCGCCGGCCTTGAAGCGCTTGCGCTGCGCGCGGGCCTTGGCGCGCGCCTTGGAGCCCTTGATGTGCTCGATCTCCGCGTTGCTGAGATCGGCGCCCTCCGCGACGACGCGCCAGAGGACGGTCGCCTTGACCGCGTCGGCGCCGAGCGAGCGCATCGTCACGAGCGTGCGCGTCTGCGTCACGCCGTTGCGGTAGAGCAGCTGGTCGTCGTCCATCATGACCGACGCCTGGTCGGGCGCCGCGCTGGCGGCACGAACGAGGATCGTCATGAAGAGCAGCGTCGCGAGTCCGAGTCGGCGGAGGGTCATCGGCGCGGAACGGTAGAGGGTCACGCGTCCGCGCGTCGTTGTCGCCATCTCGTCATCCCGCACAAGCGTCTCCCCCTGAAGTGGTCTCTCCTCGCACACTGCCGAACAGGCGCGGGGTGCAAAGGTTGCGCTTTACCCGATCAGCCGGGATGCAGCTCGAACTCGACGCCGGCGATCTCGACGTCGTCGCCGGGCACGAAGCCCTCGCTCTCGAGCGCGTTGATGACGCCCATCCGCCGCAGCCGGTTCTCGACGTGCGCGAGCGCCTCGTCGTTGTCGAGGTCGTGGCGGGCGAGCAGCCGGTGGACGGCGTCGCCCTCGACGCGGAAGGCCCCGTCGCCGATCCGCGCGACGCTGAAGCCGCGGCCCGCGGCCGGGCGGAAGACGCGGTGCTCGGCGGCCGGCGCGTCGAGCGCGACCGCGTCGGAAATCTCTCCCCACCCACCCAGAACGGGGACGCGGCGCAGCAACTCGGCCTTCAGCGCATCGAGGCCCTGCCCCGTCGCCGCCGACGTGACGAGCACGCGGACACCGTCGCCGAGGCGCTCGCGCCACTGCGCGGCGGCGTTCTCGGCCTCGTCCGCCGCGACGATGTCGGCCTTCGACAGCGCGAGGATCCGCGGCAGCGCCGCGAGCCGGGGGTCGTGGGCGCGCAGCTCGGCCTCGATCGTCGCGTGGTTGGCGAGCGGGTCGGAGCCGTCGACGGGCGCGAGGTCGAGGACGTGCACGAGCAGGCGGGTACGCTCGACGTGGGCGAGGAAGTCGTGGCCGAGGCCCGCGCCGCCGCTCGCGCCCTCGATGAGCCCCGGGATGTCGGCGAGGACGAGCTGGCGCTCGGCGCCCTCGATCGTGCCGAGCACCGGCTCGAGCGTCGTGAAGGGATAGGCGGCGACCTTCGGCGCGGCGCGCGTCATGCGCGCCAGCAGCGACGACTTGCCGGCGTTGGGCAGCCCGACGAGGCCGACGTCGGCGAGCAGCTTCAGGCGCAGCTCGAGCCAGCCCTCCTCTCCGGGCAGCCCGCGCTCCGCCAGCCGCGGTGCCTGCCGCGTCGACGTCGCGAAGCGCTTGTTGCCGCGCCCGCCGGCCCCACCGCGCGCGACGACGACGCGCTGACCGGGTACGACGAGGTCGTGCGTGCTGCCGTCCCAGGAGGTCACCTGCGTGCCCGGCGGGACCGGGATGGCGAGGACCGGTCCGTTGGCACCGTGGCGCAGGTCGCCCTCGCCGTGCCCGGCGCGCGTCCCCTTGTACTGCGACCGGCGCTTGTACGTCTGGAGGTCGCGGTAGGAGTCATCGCAGACGAGGACGACCTCGCCGCCGTGCCCGCCGTCGCCGCCGTCGGGCCCGCCGTGGGGCACGTGCGCCTCCCGGCGGAAGCTCAGGCAGCCGTCACCGCCACCGCCTGCCTGAACGTAGATGCGAGCCTTGTCGTAGAGCATTCGTATATACGAGCCTAGGAGAACGCATGAGCGACCCCGTATTCCTCATCACCGGAGCCTCGAGCGGCATCGGCGCAGCGACCGCCCGCCGGGCCGCCGAGCACGGCCACCGGATCGTCCTCGCGGCGCGCTCGACGGACAAGCTCGAGGCGCTCGCCGACGAGCTCGGCGGCGCCGAGCGAGCGATCGCGGTGACGTGCGACGTGACGGACTTCGCCCAGCAGGAGGCGATGGTCGCGACGACGCTGGAGGCCTTCGGCCGCATCGACGTCGTCTTCGCCAACGCCGGCTTCGGCGCCAAGCGCGGCTTCCTCGAGGAGACGCCGGAGCTGTGGCGCGACATGGTCCTCACGAACGTCCTCGGCTGCGCCTACACGATCCGGGCGACGATCCCCGCGCTGAAGGAGAGCCGCGGCCACCTCCTGCTCACGAGCTCCGTCGCCGGCCGCCGCGCGCTGTCGGGCTCGCTCTACAGCGCGACGAAGCACGCGGTCACGGCGATGGCCGAGTCGGCGCGCCAGGACCTCGACGACACCGGCGTGCGCGTGACCTCGATCGAGCCCGGCATGGTCGACACGCCGTTCTTCGACAACCGGCCGACGAACGCGCTCGAGCCCGACGACATCGCCCGCGCGGTCCTCTACGCCGTCGAGCAGCCGCCGCACGTCGACGTCAACGAGATCCTGATCCGGCCGGTGAGCCAGCCGACGTGAGCCCGGCACCGCGGTTCTCGCCGCTGACCGCGATGATCGCCCACCTCGTCGCACTTGCAGACGCGCCCCGAGCCCGAGCCGCCCCACCGCGGCATGCGCTTGGGGGCCGAACCGGCAGCCCTGGGACCGCTGAGCGCCGGCCGCGCCGGCGCGGGCTACGCGTCGACCGCGTCGGGCGTGATCGAGACGATGCGCTTGCCGCGCCGCTGGCCGAAGACGACCTTGCCCGCGGCGATCGCGTACAGCGTGTCGTCCTTGCCGATGCCGACGCCGTCGCCGGGACGGAAGACCGTCCCGCGCTGGCGGACGATGATCTCGCCGCCCGTGACGGTCTCGCCGGCGAACGTCTTGACGCCCAGGCGCTGGGCGTTGGAGTCGCGGCCGTTGCGTGAGGAGCCGAGGCCCTTCTTGTGTGCCATCTGGGTTAGCCCTTCACTTCGGTGATCTCAAGCCGCGTGAGCTCCTGCCGGTGACCGGCGGTGCGCTTGTAGCCGCGCTTGGGCTTGAATTTGAAGACGCGCAGCTTCTCGCCGCGCTCGTGCGCGACGATCTTCGCCTTGACCGAGACCTTGCTCAGGCCGTCGGCGTCGAAGATCGTGTCGGTCGAGCGGAAGAGCAGCGGCCGGAGCGCGACGATCGCGCCCTCGTCCTCGGGCAGCCGCTCGACGAGGAGCGTCTGCCCCTCCTCGACGTGGTACTGCTTGCCGCCGGTCTTGACGATTGCATAGGCCATGTGTGAGCTCAGCTAGCTGTCGGAGGGTGTGGTCGCGCCGGTGTCCGCCGTGGCGCGCGAACGGCGCCGTCCGCCTCTGCGGCCGCGGCGCCGAGCGGTGGATTCTACGCCATCGCCGTCGGCCGGGTCCTCCGCGTCCTGTTCGGGCGCCTCGGGCTCGCCGTTGTCCAGCAGCGACGCGGTCGCCGACGTGCGCCCCGCGTGGTCGATGCGCACGAGCCGCTTGGCCCCGACGAAGCGCCCGCCGCCGGCCACGCTGATGATGTAGCCGTCGATCTTCGCGACCGCGTCGTCGACGTCGTACATGTGCGGCTCGACGATGTGGACGAGCACCTCGTCGCCCTCGCGAAACGGCACCGCGCGCTCCATGACCTCCTCGCGCGAGCCCTCCATGATGACGTCGAAGTGGTCCAGCGGCAGGCCCTCGGTGCCGGTGAAGTGAAAGCGCCGGCCGGTCTCCTCCTCCAGGGCGTGCAGCACGCGCTTGGCGTTGCCGGTGAAGACCTGGCTGACGCGCGGGTTCATCTGGACGAGGAACGCCTCGTGCTTCTTCAGCGCCTTCTTCGCGACGACCCGCAGGCGGCGCTCGAACTCGATCGCGATCGTCTCCTCGGACTTGATGACGCCGTCGCCGTCGCACGTCGGGCAGGGCCGCGAGATGATCTCGCGCACGCCCTCGGTGACGTTCTGGCGCGTCATCTCCACCAGACCAAGCTTGGAGATCTCAGCGGTAAAGGTCTTGGTGCGGTCCTCGTCGAGCGTCTGGCGCAGCGTCTTGAGCACGGCCTCGCGGTTGCGCGCACGGGCCATGTCGATGAAGTCGATGACGATGATCCCGCCGATGTCGCGCAGGCGCAGCTGATTGACGACCTCCTCGGCGGCCTCGAGGTTCGTCGTCGTGATCGTGTCCTCCAGGCGCGCGCCCTTGCCGCGGCCGATGAACGAGCCGGAGTTGACGTCGATGACCGTCAGCGCCTCGGCGTAGTCGATGATGAGGTAGCCGCCGCTGGGCAGGTCGACGCGGCGCGTCATGAGCCCGTCGATGACCTTCTCGACGCCGTAGGCCGCGAAGAGCGGGGTCTTCTCCTCGTAGAGCTCGACGCGGTCGACGAGCTCGGGCGCGGTGCGCTCGAAGAACGAGACGAGGCGCTGGTGCTGCTTGGGATCGTCGACGATCGCGCGCTCGAAGTGCTCGGAGAAGATGTCGCGCACGACCCGCACCGACAGGTCGGCCTCCTGGAAGACGAGCCCGGGCGCCGGCGTCTCCTCGGTGCGCCGCTGCAGCACCTCGTGGAGCTTGAAGAGGTACTGCAGCTCGCGCTCGAAGTCCGCGCGGGTCGCGCCGCTGGCGGCCGTGCGGATGATCGCGCCGCCGCCGTGCAGGTCGAGGCCCTTGGTCTCGCGGCGCAGCCGGTCACGCTCCTTGTCGTCGAGGCGGCGCGAGACGCCGACGCCCTCGCCCATCGGCGCGTAGACCATGTAGCGCCCCGCGATCGTGAGCTCCATGCTCAGCCGCGCGCCCTTGCTCTTCAGCGGGTCCTTGACGACCTGGACGACGATCTCCTGGCCGGGCTTGATGAGCTCGGTGATCTTCGAGCCGCCCTCCTTGCCCCGGCCGCGGCGCCCGACGTCGACGCCCGGCACGACGATCTCGTCGACGTGCAGGAAGCCGTTCTTGTCGAGGCCGATGTCGACGAACGCCGCCTCGAGGCCGGCGAGGACGTTGTCGACCTTGCCCTTGTAGATGTTGCCGACGATCGATCGGGCCCCGCGGCGCTCGAAGTAGAGCTCCGCGACGCGGTATCCGGCGGCCGGGTCCTTCTTCGCCCGCGACGATGCGGCGGGCGGTGGCTTCTTGGCGGCGCCGGGCTTCCCCGTCGCCTCCAGCAGCGCGACCCGGGTCTCCCCGCGGTCGACGCTGACCAGCAGTTGCTTCTTCATGTGAAGGTGATTCCTTTGCCTAGAACGAGAGGCCCCGGCCCTTCGTGCCAGCCGCGACGCGCCCTTGCGCGTAGATCGACTGCAGGAGGCCGATGGCCAAGAGGGTGGCGATCACCGAGCTGCCGCCGTACGAGAGCAGCGGGAGCGGGATGCCGGTGATGGGCATGATCCCCACGTTCATGCCGACGTTGATGAAGACCTGGAACAGGAGCATGGCCACGACGCCTCCGGCGATCAGCGCGCCGTAGAGGTTCTTGGCCACGGTGAGAATCCGCAGACCGCGCCAGATGAGCAGCGCGTAGAGCGAGAGGACGAGGGCGGCGCCGGCGAATCCCCAGCGCTCGCCGACGACGGCGAAGATGAAGTCCGTGCGTTCCTCGGGCAGGAAGTTCAGCGGGCCCTGCGTCGCGCGGTCGCCGCGGCCGGTCTTCTGCCCCGAGCCGATCGCGATGCGCGACTGGTTCTGCTGGTAGCCCGCCGTGCCCGCGACGTCCGAGGGGTACAGGAACGACGTGAGGCGCTCGGCCTGATAGCCGTGCAGCACCGTCACCCCGAGCGCCGGAGCGGCCGCCAGGACGAGCGTGAGCGAGACCGCGCCGAGGGCGAGCAGGCCGGCGAAGTGCCGCCAGCTCACGCCCGCGACGAACAGCACGGCGAAGAGCACGGCGATGTAGACGAGCCCGGAGCCGAGGTCGCCGGCCATGACGATCGTCGCCGGCACCATCGCGACGAGCACGACCCGCGCCGTCGTGTCGCGCTCGCCCAGCCGCCGCGCCCGGTCGACGATGAAGGCCGCCAGGGCGACGGCCAGCAGCACCTTGCCGAGCTCCGACGCCTGGATCTCGAAGAACGGCGTCTGGATCGCGCGGCGCGAGCCGCGCGTCGTGCCACCGAAGGCGGCGACCGCGAGCAATCCGAAGAGCAGCAGCCCGTAGATGCCGTACTTCAGCTCGCGCAGCCGCGAATAGTCGATGCGGCTGAGCACGACCGCGGCGATCAGCCCGACCGCGAAGTAGACGCCCTGGCGGGTGACGAAGTAGTGCGGATCGCCGGGGACGTCGGAGCGCGTCGATGCGTTCAGCGTAACGAGCGACGCGGCGATGAGGCCCATCGTCGCGAGCGCGAGCAGCGGATCGAACGGCAGGCGCAGCCCCGCCGGCAGGCGGGTGGCGGGGCGCTCGTTCACTTCGTCGTCGACTCTCCGCGCGCGCAGGCGGCGTTCCTGGCGGCGGCGTCGGACTCGTAGAACTTCGACAGCATCCGGCAGACGACCGGCGCGGCGGTCTCCGCGCCGAAGCCGCCGCGCTCGACCGTCGCGGCGATGACGATCGGGCGCTTGGGGTCGGGGACGTAGGCGACGTACCAGGACTGGTCGCCCTTGGGCGTCTGCGCGGTGCCGGTCTTGCCGTAGACGGGGAACGCGTCCTGCGGCCAGCCCGCGAAGACGTCCGCCGACGTCCCGCCGGCGGCGCTCGTGGAGAGGTGCAGCCCGTTGGCGACGGCTGCGCGGTCGGCCTCGTCGATGTGGATCTTGCGCGCCGCGTCGCGCTCGATGCGCTGGACGAGCTCGCCGTTGGCGCTGTCGATCTCCAGCCCGAGGTGCGGCTGCACGACGCGGCCCTTGTTCTCGATCGCCGCGTAGGCGACCGCGAGCTGCAGCGGGGTCGCGCTGAGGTCGCCCTGGCCGACCGCGAGGTTGACGGTGTCGCCGAGGTTGTACCTGCGCCCGTCGGCGATCCCGCAGCCGAGCGCGCCGGCGGCGAAGACGTTGATCTTCAGCGAGATGTGCTTCTGCTTACGGCACGCGATCTCGTCCTTGTTGCGCTGCGCGCGCCAGGCGGGATCCGGGATGACGCCCTTGTCCTCGCCGGGAAGGTCGATGCCCGTCGGGCGGCCGAAGCCGAGCCGGCGCGCCATCTGCTGGATGACGAGCCCGCCCTTGAAGTACGAGTCGTTGCCGAGCTTGTAGAAGTAGATGTCGGAGGAGACCTGGATCGCGCGGGCGAGGTCGACGTTGCCGTACTTCGCCTTCTTCGCGTTGCAGCGCTCGGCGTCGCCGATCGTGATGCAGCCGTCGTCGACGACGTTCGTCCCCGGCGTGATGAGCCCGCTCTGCAGCCCGGCGAGCGCCGTGACGGCCTTGAAGGTCGAGCCGGTCGGGTACTGGCCGGCGATCGCGCGGTTGAAGAGCGGCGCCCCGGTCTCGTCGCTCGTGAGCGTCTTGTAGAACGCCGGCGAGAAGCGCTTGGACAGCAGGTTGGGATCGAACGTCGGCGCGGAGCCCATCGCGAGCACCGCGCCGTCGCGCGGGTCCAGCGCGACGAAGGCGCCAGGGCGACCGCCGCCGATGAAGCCGAGCGACTGCTGGCCGATCTTCTGCAGCGACAGGTCCAGCGACAGCCGCAGGCGCTGGCCGGCGATCGGCTCCTGGCGCTTGAGCTGCCCGGGCACCGGGCGTCCCGACGCATCGACCTGGACGCGCTGGATGCCGTCGACGCCGCGCAGGTAGCGGTCGTAGGAGCGCTCGAGGCCGCCGGCGCCGACGAGCGTCCCGGCCTTGACCCCGCGGAACCGTGAGGACTTCAGGTCCTTCGGCGCGATCTCGCTGACCGTGCCGAGGATCTGCGCCGCCAGCGAGCCGTGCGGGTAGGAGCGCAGGTACGTCTTCTCGACACGCACGCCGGGGAAGCGCTCGGGTCGCTCGGAGATGTACGACAGGACCGACTCGGGCACGTCGGTCTTGACGCGCACGGAGGAGTAGGGCACGAGCACGAGCGACTGCACGACCTGGCGCTGGATCGCCTTCGACGACGTCCCGAGGACCGTGCCGAGCCGGCGGAAGCGCGTCTTGAGCTCGCTCGTCGCGATCGGCGGATAGGGGATCGGGTCGCCGCGGTGGCCCTTGGGCCGGGCGAGGCGCGCACCGGCGTCCTTGCCCCACTGCGCCGCGTCGGCGCGCTCCTTGTCGGGCAGCTTGGAGGGGTCGAGCTCGACGACGACGGCGAGGCGGTTCTTGACGATCTCCTTGCCGTTGCGGTCGACGATCTTGCCCCGCGGCGCCTGGATGCGCAGCTCGCGCACGCGGTTGACGCGCGCCTGGGCGAGGTACTTGTCGCCCGACAGCACCTGGAGGTACCAGAGGCGGAAGAAGACGATCGCGAAGAGCGCGAGCGCGATGCCGCCGAAGACGGCGACGCGCAGCGCGAGCTGGGGCGTGATCGGCGCCCGGCGCTCATTGGCGGGTTCCATCATCACCGCAGGTCCGTCCCGCGCGAGAGCGGCGACAGGCCGCCGGTGGTGTAGGCACGGCGGCGGCGCCGGCGCGGGTCGTCGGGCAGGCTGCCCGCCAGCGTGCGCCGGACGAGGGCGAAGACCGGGACCGCGATGAGCGCGTTGACGACGAGCGTCGCGAGCGTCTGGCGCAACAGCGCCCAGCTCACCGGCGCGTCGACGCCGAGGAGGAACTGCATGAGCGCGAAGCCGAGGGCGAACAGCAGCGTCGCGGCCGCGCCGACGGCGAGCGGGACGAGCGCGCCCTCGGGGTCGCGCGCCTCGCGCAGGCGCCCCGCGCCGTAGCCGACGCCGAGCAGCACGAGCGACGACACGCCGAGCGTCTGCAGCGACACGACGTCGACGAAGAGCCCGACGCCGAAGCCGAAGCAGCCGCCGGCCAGCGAGCCGCACAGCAGGCCGACGGCCATGACGAGCAGCGGCGACAGGTCGGCGTTGGCGCCGGCGATCGGCAGCTGCGAGACGGCCGCCGTCTGCACGATGACGCCGCCCGCGCCGAGGGCACACAGCCGCGCCACGAGCCGGAGGTCGAGCCCGTTCACCCCTTCGGCCCCCGCGGCTGCGTGAGGATCTGGACGAAGTCGAGGCGGCGCATGTCGGCGAACGGCCGCAGGTGGACCTCCTGCGTGTCGGTGCCCTCGTTGTCGATCCGCGTGATGCGGCCGATCGGCAGGCCCGGCGGGTACTGCGAGGCGCGCGTGTCCTCGGGCTCGGTCCCGCGGGTGAGCACGCGGTCGCCGACGTTCAGCTGCGACCCCGGCGGGACGAAGTTCATGACGAGGTCGGTCGGGTTGCCCGCGCTCGAGGCGCCGACGACGCCGAAGATCGCGGCCTTGCCCGCGCGCGCCGGCACCTTCATCGTCGTGTCGGTGATGAGCGTCACCTGCGCCGCGCCGCCGATGACCTCGGTCACGCGGCCGATCAGGGCCTCCTCGTTGATGACGGGCTGGCCGACCTTGATGCCGTCGTCGGAGCCCTTGTCGACGCGGATCGTCGCGTACCAGACGGTCGGCGACTGGAAGATGACGCGCCCGGTCTTCGGCGCGTAGTCCTTCAGGCCCAGCGCGCCGTCGAGCTGCAGCAGCGCGCTGAGGCGCTTGTTCTCGGCGACGTCGGCCTCGCCGGCCAGCGCCTCGGTGCGCAGGCGGTCGCGCTCGGCGCGCAGGTCCTTGACCTGCCCCTTGGCTGCGACCGTGTCCCCGAACCACCCGAACAGGTCGCGCACCGGCTTCAGCGCCCGTGAGGCACCTTCCTGCACCGGGTTCAGGATGCTGCTCGTGCCCCGCTGGACGCCGTGCAGGGCGCCGCCGGTGGACTCGCCGAAATAGGCGGTGAGCAGGATCAGGGAGCAGGCCACGAGCAGCCCGAGAACTGCCCGTCGTCGCCGGACCGTCTTGTCGTACACGTGAAAGATGACTCCAAGGTGTTGTTAGTAGCGGCGGCGCCGGTTCTTCGAGTTGCGGTTCGTGCGGTGGATGACCTCGAACTCCTCGAGCGAGCGCCCGGAGCCCACGGCCACGCACGTCAGCGGCGACTCGGCCAGATGGCAGGGCATCTGCGTCTCCTCGCGCAGGCGCTCGTCGAGCCCCTGCAGCAGCGATCCGCCGCCCGCCAGCATGATGCCGCGGTCCATGATGTCCGACGACAGCTCGGGCGGGGTGCGGTCGAGCGTCTCCTTGACCGCATCGATGATCTGTGACAGGGGCTCCTCGAGCGCCTGGCGGATCTCCTCGCTCGTCAGGACGACGGTCTTCGGCAGGCCCGACACCATGTCGCGCCCGCGAATCTCGGCCTGGACCTCCTCGGCCATCGGATGCGCCGAGCCGATCTCCAGCTTGACCTCCTCGGCAGTCTGCTGGCCGATGAGGAGCTTGTACTCCCGTTTTGCGTAGTTGATGATCGCCTCGTCGAGCTCGTCTCCGCCGATGCGGATCGACTGGCTCACGACGATCCCGCCGAGCGAGATCACCGCGACCTCGCTCGTCCCGCCGCCGATGTCGACGACCATCGACCCCGTCGGCTCGCCGACCGGCAGCCCGGCGCCGATCGCCGCGGCCATCGGCTCCTCGATGAGGTACGCCTGACGCGCGCCGGCCGACAGGCAGGCCTCCTCGACCGCCCGCTTCTCGACGCCCGTCACCCCCGACGGAACACAGACGACGACGCGCGGGTGCGCCCAGCGGTTCTGGTGCACCTTCTGGATGAAGTGGCGCAGCATCTCCTCGGTGACGTCGAAGTCGGCGATGACGCCGTCCTTCAGCGGCCGGATCGCGGAGATCGTCCCGGGGGTGCGGCCGAGCATCCGCTTGGCCTCGATGCCGACGGCGTGGACCTCGCCGCTGCGCGAGTCGATCGCGACGACCGACGGCTCGGACAGGACGATGCCGCGGCCGCGCACGTAGACGAGCGTGTTCGCGGTGCCGAGGTCGACGGCCATGTCGCGCCCGCCGAAGCCCGTGAGGTAGCTGAAGAAGCCCATGAAGAGGTGGCGACGAGGCTCCTGTCTCTCGTCCGCAACGTGCTGTGCGCGGAGCCGACGCCGTGCCGGAGTCTAGCTACGCGAAGGGCGTCACCAAGCAATCCCTCTACCGTTGCCTGAGGATAAGGCTCAAGTCGAGGTCGAGCAATCTCGCGACGGGCAGTCCGACGACGTTCAGGTAATCCCCGGAGATTGCGCGAACTAGCGCCGCACCCTGCTCCTGGATCGCATAACCGCCCGCGCGACCGGCCCATTCGCCGACCTTGACGTAACGTCCAACGAGCTCGTCCGAGAGCTCGCGAAACGTCACCTTCGTCACCTCATGCACAACCTGAGGGTTGCCCGGTGCGAGCAGCGCGAGGCCGCTGATGACCTCGTGCGTGCGCCCGGAGAGCCGTTTCAGCGTCGTTTCGGCGGCCTGCGCCGAGCCCGGTTTGCCGAAGATCTCGCCGTCGAGGCAGACGACCGTGTCGACCCCCAGGATCGTCTCCCCCGGCCGTGCCGCGGCACCCGCCTGCGCCTTGCGCAACGCGTTGGCACGGGCGATCTCGACGGCCGGCCCGTCGGTGAGCTCCTCGACGTCGACGTCGACGACCTCGAAGGCGATCCCGAGCCGTTGCAGGATCGCCCGGCGCTGTGGCGAGCGGCTGGCGAGGATCAGCCCCATCGGGCCGCGCTCCCGCCCGCGTCAGTCCCGGCCGAAGAACGTCGCGATCTCGCGCTCGGCGGACTCGGGCGAGTCGGAGCCGTGCACGAGGTTGCGCCGGACCTCGAGCGCGTAGTCGCCGCGGATCGAGCCCGGCGAGGCCTCGATGCCGTTCGTCGCGCCGATCAGCTGGCGCGCCGCCTCGATGGCGTTCGGGCCCTCGAGGACCATCGCGACGATCGGCCCCGAGGTGATGAAGGAGACGAGCCCGTCGAAGAACGGCTTGCCCTCGTGCTCGGCGTAGTGGCGCTTGGCCGTCGCGACGTCGAGGGTCATGAGGCGCAGGTCGGCGAGGTGCAGGCCCTTGCGTTCGAAGCGGGCGATGATCTCACCGGTCAGGTGCCGCGCGAACGCATCCGGTTTGACCAGGATCAGGGTCCGGTCCATCTGTCGATGCTCCTAAGGGGTGGTGGTTGTATCGGCGGGGCTCACGCGTCGCCGGCGGTGGCCCGCCGGCGGATGCGCCCCTGCCCGGACACGTCGTTGAGCTCGGCCTCGCAGTACGGGCAGAGCTTCCAGCTGGGATCCAGCGGCTTGCCACAGGTCTGGCAGGGGTCGCGGAGCTTGCGCGTACAGCTCGGGCAGCGCAGGAACTCCCGCTCGACCTCGTAGTCGCACTGTGGGCACAGCATGTAGTTCAGCTCGTGCAGCCGCGCCTCCGCCGCCTGCATCTCGAGCTCGCGCTCGCGGATGTCGTCGAGGTACTCCGGTGGCCGGACGATGACGTACAGGATCGTCCCCACGAACGGGAACAGCGACGCCACCGTCGCGCAGATGACGAGCATCGGATCCTCGATCCGCCTGATCGCGTCCATGTACGTCCAGTACACGAGCGCCAGGTAGATGACGACGAGGAACAGGATGAGCATGTTGACCGCGAGGTTCAGCCCATCGCTGTTGATGCCGAAGACGGCTAGCACGATGCCGGGAGGTTACCGCGCGGGGGCCCAAACCCCTGCTCGGCTGTTACAGGAAGAGGCGGCCGAGGCCGTAGCCGACGGCGAAGAACACGAGGATCACGAGCGCGACGATGAGCGCCACGACCCCGATGAGCGCCAGCGCCGAGGGGCCTTCGCGGTGGTTCACAGCATCGACCCGCGGCCGGCGCCGGCGGGGCGCAGGAGGTCGGCGACGAGGTAGATCGAGCCCGTCGCGAGGACGACGCCGCCCGGACCGGCGAGCTCGCGCGCGAGGGCGACCGCGCGGCGCGGGTCGGCCTCGACGCGCGCGATCCCCTCCCACGCCCCCCCGCCGACCTGCCCGGCGAGCGAGGCGAGCGTCGCGGGCGACAGCGCGCGCGCGTTCGCGTTGGCCGTGAAGACCGCGCCGGCGCACAGCGGCAGCAGCGCGCCGAGCATCGCCGCGGCGTCCTTGTCGTCGAGCACCGACACGACCGCGACGAGCGGACGGCCGGCGACGAACTCCGGCAGCGAGCCCGCGAGCGCCTCGACGCCGCCGCGGTTGTGGGCGCCGTCGAGCACGACCTCGGCCCCGTCGTCGCCGCGCGGCAGCACCTGGAAGCGGCCCGGTACGAGCGTCGAGGCAGCGGCCGCGCGCGCGGCATCGAGGTCCAGGCGGCCGAGCAGCGCCTCGGCCGCGGCGCAGGCGACGGCGAAGTTGCGTCGCTGGAAGGCGCCGCGGGCGAGCATCTCGACCCCCGGCGGCGGCTCGGCCGGGGCGCGGACGATCGTCGCGCTCTGGCGCGCCGCGACGACGAGCGCCTCGGCCTCGGCGTCGGGATGCAGATCGGGGCCGAGCACGAGCCTGACCGGATCGCGCCCGGGCGGGCGCGCCTCCGTCACGACGGCGAGCTTCTCACGCGCGATGTCGCGGACGGTCGGTCCGAGCCAGCGCGTGTGCTCGAGACCGACGTTCGTCAGCACGACGACCTCGGCGTCGATGACGTTCGTCGCGTCCCAGCGCCCGCCGAGCCCGGCCTCGACGACGGCGACCTCGACGCCGGCCTGCGCCAGCTGCGCGTAGGCGGCGGCGGTCAGCGCCTCGAACTGCGTCACGCGATCGTCCTCGTCGAGCGTGCGGTCGACGATCGCGGCTGCCCCGCGCGCGCGGGCGACCGCGGCGGCGAACTCGTCCTCCGACACGTCCTCGCCGTCGATGCGGATGCGCTCGGCGAAGGAGACGAGGTGCGGCGAGAGGTAGGCGCCCGTGTGCACGCCGTGGTGCGCGAGCAGGGCGGCGGTCATCCGGACGGTCGACGACTTGCCGTTGGTCCCGACGACGTGGATCGCGCGAAACGCGCGGTGCGGCGCGTCGAGCGTCGTCATGAGGCGGCGCATGCGGTCCAGGCCGAAGCGCATGCCGAAGAGCTCGAGCGACAGCAGCCAGCGCTCTGCGGCCCGGGCGTCCCAGCCCGCCGGGCGGGCGTCCGCCGGTCTCACGGCTCGGCCCGCGACGGCGCGGGCAGCGCCGCGAGCTCCTCTCGCAGGCGCTCGAGCTTCGCCCGCTCGGCGGCGACGACGGCGTCGGGGGCCTTGGCGACGAAGCCCGCGTTGGAGAGCTTGCCCTCGGCGCGCCTGATCTCGGCGGCGAGCGTCGCGCGCTGGGCGTCCAGACGCCGGTCGGCGGCGCCGAGGTCGACGGCGTCGGACGCCAGGACGCCGACGGCGCCGCCGGGGATCGCGACCGTCGCGACCGGCTCCTCGCCGTCTGCGCCGCCGTCGCGCAGCTCCAGGCGCGCGAGCGCCGCGATCGCGCCCGCGGTCGCCTCGTACCCGGGCGCCTGCAGGACGCCCGGCACGATCGCGCCGGCCTGCACGCCGACGGAGTCGCGCCAGCCGCGCAGCGCCTTGATCGCCTCGATGGCGCGGCCCATCTCCTCCTCGGCGGCGCTGTCGCGCAGCGCCTCGTCGGGCTCGGGCAGGCGACTGCACGCGAGCAGGCCCTCGGCCTCCGTCCAGCCCAGGAGCTCCCAGAGCTCCTCGGTGACGAAGGGGATGATCGGGTGCGCCGTGGCGATCGTCTCGCGCAGGACGTGCAGGAGCGTCGCGCCGAGCGCCGCGCGATCGCCGGGGTCGGCGTCGTCGCCGAGCCGCGGCTTGACGAGCTCGAGGTACCAGTCACAGAGCTCGGCGAAGATGAAGTCGTAGAGGCCGAGCGCGGCCTTGGAGAAGTCGAAGCCGTCGATCCGCGCCTGCGTGTCGGCCTCGATCGCCTGCAGGCGCGAGAGGATCCAGCGGTCCTCGACGGTCCGCGGCCGCGGCGCCGGCATGACGTCGTCGCCGATCCGCAGCGCGACGAAGCGGGTCGCGTTGTAGAGCTTGTTCGCGAGCGCCTGGCCCTGGGCGATCTTCTCCTCGCTGAAGCGCACGTCCTGCGAGGAGGACATCGCGAGCAGGCCGAAGCGCACGGCGTCGGCGCCGTAGGCGGGGAAGTCGCCGCCCTCGGCGAAGACCGGCGGCCGCGGGCCCCCGTCGATGAGGTCCAGCGGGTCCACGCCGGTTCCGAGCGACTTGCTCATCCGGCGGCCGTCGGGCGCCTGGATGACGGAGTGGATGTTGACGTCGGTGAAGGGGACCTCGCCGGTGAAGCGCAGGCCCATCATGACCATCCGCGCGACCCAGAGAAAGAGGATGTCGCGCGCCGTCGAGAGCACGTCGGTCGGATGGAAGGCCTGCAGATCTGCGGTTTCATCGGGCCAGCCGAGCGTCGCGAACGGCCACAGGGCCGACGAGAACCAGGTGTCCAGGACGTCGGGATCCTGCGTCCAGCCCTCGCCCTCGGGCGCCGTGACGGCGCAGTGGACCTCGTTGCCGCGGTACCAGACGGGGATCTGATGCCCCCACCACAGCTGGCGCGAGATGCACCACGGCCGGATCTCCGAGAGCCAGTCGATGTAGCGCTTGGACTGCGACTCGGGATGGATGCGCACGCGCCCGTCGCGCACGACCTCGATCGCCGGCGCGGCAAGCTCGTCCATGCGCATGAACCACTGCAGCGAGATGAGCGGCTCCACGCGCGCGCCCGAGCGCTGGCTGTAGGGCACGGTGTGGACGTACTCCTCGCGCGCGCGGATGAGCCCGAGCGCGTCGAGGTCGGCGACGACGCGCTCCTGCGCCGCGGCGACCGTCAGGCCGGCGTAGGCCTCGCCGGCGTCGGCGGTCATGAGCCCGTCCTCGCCGATGACGCCGATCTCCTGGAGGCCGTGGCGGCGGCCGATCTCGAAGTCGTTGGGGTCGTGGCCGGGGGTGATCTTCAGCGCGCCGGTGCCGAAGTCCGTCTTGACGTACGCGTCGGCGATGATCGGCAGGCGCCGGCCGACGAGCGGCAGGATCACCTCCTGGCCGACGAGGTGCGCGTAGCGCTCGTCCTCGGGGTGCACGGCGACGGCGGTGTCGGCGAGCATCGTCTCCGGGCGCACCGTCGCGACGACGAGCTCGCCCTCGCCCGACGCCAGCGGGTAGGCGATCGAGTAGAGCGTGTCGACCTCGCCGTCGTGCTCCTCGACCTCGAGGTCGGAGATCGCCGAGCGCAGGACCGGGTCCCAGTTGACCATGTAGTGGTCGCGGTAGATGAGGCCGTCGTCGTAGAGGTCGACGAAGACCTTCAGCACGGCCTGGACGTAGCGCTCGTCCATCGTGAAGCGCTCGTCGGTGTAGTCGAGCGTCGCCCCGAGGCGCTTGAACTGCTCGATGATCTGGCCGCCGTGCTCGGCGCGCCACGCCCAGACGCGCTCGGTGAACGCCGCGCGGCCGAGTTCCTCGCGCGTCGTGCCCTCGGCGATGAGCCGCTTCTCGACCTGGCGCTGCGTCGCGATGCCGGCGTGGTCGGTGCCGAGGATCCACTTCGCGCGGCGGCCACGCATGCGGTTGATCCGGATGAGCGCGTCCTGGATCGAGCCGTTGAGCGCGTGGCCCATGTGCAGCACGCCGGTGACGTTCGGCGGCGGGACGGCGATCGAGTAGTTCTCGGCCGCCGTGCCCTCGGGCTCGGCATGGACGAGGCCGCTCGCCAGCCAGCGCTCGAGAATGCGCGGCTCGGCCTCGCCGGGCTCAAAACGTGTGCGCTCTTGTAGATCCGCCATAGACTCTCGTTCCAGTCTATGGAGGCACCGTGAGCACCGACTTCGCGGGTTTCAAGGACGGCCAGCGCAAACTGTGGGCGGCCGGCGACTACGCCGTCAGCGCACGCCGCTTCGAGGGCGTCGCCGCCACGCTCGTCGCCGCCTGCGGGCTGGGGCCCGGCCAGCGCGCGCTCGACGTCGCGGCGGGCAACGGCAACGTCGCGCTGGCGATCGCGGCGTCGGGCGCGAGCCCGGAGGCCTGCGACCTCACGCCGGAGCTCGTCACCGCCGGCAAGGCGCGCTGCGACGCCCTCGGCGAGTGGGAGATCCCGTGGGACGTCGCCGACGCCGAGGCCCTGCCCTACGCCGACGGCCGCTTCGACGCAGTGCTGTCGGTCTTCGGCCTCGTCTTCGCCCCGAGCCCGCAGGTCGCGATCGCCGAGGCCTTCCGCGTGACCCGCTCCGGCGGGACGGTCGCCTTCACGAGCTGGACGCCGGGCTCGGCCGCGGCGCGCTTCGGCCACGTGGCGACGAAGTACTTCCCCGCCGCCGAGGACCCGCCCCCGCCGCCGCACCTGTGGGGCGACGAGCAGACCGCCCGCGAGCGCCTGGCGCCGCATGCCGCGGCGGTGCATTTCGAGACGCGCTCGGTGCGCTGGTCCTGGCCCAGCGCCGCGGCCGCGCGCGAGGAGTCCGAGGACAGCAACCCGCACCTCGTCGCCGCGCGCTCGGCGCTGTCGCAGGAGCGCCACGTCGCGCTGCTCGACGACATCGACGACCTCATGCGCTCGCTCAACACGGCGCAGGACGGCGGGCTGACGTACGACGCCGAGTACGCGCTGGTGGTGGCGCGCAAGGCGGGCTGACTCGGCGCGGCGCGGCAGCGGGACGCGAAAGCGCTCGCATGGAGCGCGAAGTCGACAGGCTCGCGTCAGCCCGGCGAACTCGCCCACGGCGCCCGGGCGCTTCCGCGTTCCTCACCGATGCCGTCGGCGTCGGCGTCGGCGCGAAGCGCGCGGCACGAGCGCGCGCCACCTACCGCGCCGGTTCGTACGTCGCGATCATCACGCCGGTGGTCGTCGTGACGCTGTCGACGAGCGTCAGCGCCGCGAACGCGCCCCCGTCGTCGAACAGCCGCCGCCCCGTGCCCAGCACGAGCGGATGGATCGGCAGCACGAGGCGGTCGACGAGCCCGCGCGCGAGCAGCGCCCGCACGAGTTCGCCGCTGCCGAGCACGACGAGGTCCTTGCCGGGCCGCTCGCGCAGCCGGGCGACGGCGCCGGTCGCGTCGCCCGCCAGCAGCGTGGAGTTCTCCCACGGCAACGGCTCGGCGAGCGTCGTCGACGCGACGTACTTGCGGGCGTCGTTGAGGACGGCGGCGTACGGGGCGTCGGCGGGCTGATGGGGCCAGAAGGACGCGAACTGCTCGTACGTCCGGCGTCCGAACAGCAGCGCGCCGCTCGTCGCCATGCTCGCCCCCATGACGCGCCCCATCACCTCGTCGAAATAGGGCCGCGACCAGCCGCCGTGCTCGAAGCCGCCGCGGCGGTCCTCGTCGGCGCCGCCGGGCGCCTGCATGACGCCGTCGAGCGTCAGGTGGTTGACGACGCAGACGCGGCTCATGCGGCCGGCACCGCGAGCAACGCCGCCGCCTGCGCGTCGGGCGGCGGCGTCTGGACCCAGCACGGGACGCCGGCGGGGTACTCGTCACGTTCGCTCATCGCGTCTCCTCACGGGTAGAGTTGGAGGACCGTAGCAGATGGTTGGATAAACCCACCAATGAACCTGCGACGTCCGCTATCGCAACGCCGGGGGCGAGCGGAGATGAGCGGCCATGCGGCCCCGGCTCGGAGCCCGGGCGGAGGTTCAGCGCCCGCGGCGGCCCTTCATGACGGCCCGCCGGCCGATCGGGACGATGCTCTTGGCGAACGCGGCGGGCTCGAGCTTGGCCACGAGCGCGCGGACCTCCATGCGCTCCTTGGCGCTGAGGCGGTTCGGCACGCCCTGGGACTTCTTCAGCAGCTCGCCGAGCCGGGCGCGGTCCGTGGGCTCCAACCGCTTCCAATGCTTGCGCGCAGCCATCGCGAGCTGGAAGACGATGGTCCAGGGGAGGGTGCGGACGCGGGAGATCGGGGCCATGCCCGCCATCGTAGCGACGCTGCCGGAAGGGCTACGCCGACTCGGCGCGGCGCGGCTGCTGCTCGTCGCGCGCGGCCTCGGTGACGAGCGTCGGCGACAGGCCCTTCTCGATCGTCTCCTTCGTCACGACGCACTTCTTGACGTCGCGACGCGAGGGCAGCTCGAACTGCACCTCGAGCAGCGTCTCCTCGATGATCGAGCGCAGGCCGCGCGCGCCGGTCTCCCGGGCGAGCGCCTTCTCGGCGACGGACACCAGCGCCTCGTCGGAGAAGACGAGCTCGATGCCGTCGAAGGAGAAGAAGCGCTGGAACTGCTTGACGAGCGCGTTGCGCGGCTCGGTGAGGATCGTGATGAGGTCGTCGCGCGTGAGCTGGTGCACGGCCGAGACGACCGGCAGGCGGCCGATGAACTCGGGGATCAGCCCGTAGTTGACCAGGTCCTCGGGCAGCGTCTGCTCGAAGAGGTCGCCGCGCTCCTTGCGGTTCTTGGACTTGATCGAGGCGCCGAAGCCGATGCCGTTGGAGCCGATCCGCCGCTCGATGACCTTGTCGAGGTTCGCGAACGCGCCGCCGCAGATGAACAGGACGTTCGTCGTGTCGATCGACAGGAACTCCTGGTGGGGATGCTTGCGCCCGCCCTGCGGCGGGACCGACGCGGTCGTGCCCTCGAGGATCTTCAGCAGCGCCTGCTGGACGCCCTCGCCGGAGACGTCGCGCGTGATCGACGGGTTGTCGGCCTTGCGCGCGATCTTGTCGACCTCGTCGATGTAGATGATCCCCGTCTCGGCCTTCTTGACGTCGTAGTCGGCCGCCTGGATGAGCTTGAGCAGGATGTTCTCGACGTCCTCGCCGACGTAGCCGGCCTCCGTGAGCGCCGTGGCGTCGGCGATCGCGAACGGGACGTTGAGGATGCGGGCGAGCGTCTGGGCGAGCAGCGTCTTGCCGCAGCCCGTCGGGCCGAGCAGCAGGATGTTGGACTTCTGCAGCTCGATGTCGCTGTCTTCGGCCTGCATCATCTGCACGCGCTTGTAGTGGTTGTAGACCGCGACCGACAGCGTGCGCTTGGACTCCTCCTGGCCGACGACGTACTCGTCGAGGACGTCGTAGATCTCCCGCGGCTTGGGGAGGCTCTCGATGTCGAAGGTCGGTGGAGCCGTCAGCTCCTCGTCGATGATCTCGTTACAGAGATCGATGCACTCGTCGCAGATGTAGACGCCGGGGCCGGCGATGAGCTTCTTGACCTGGCGCTGAGACTTGCCGCAGAAAGAGCAGAGGAGCTGTTCGTTGGAGTCGGTTGGACGCGCCATGGGTCAGTGCTGGTGGATCACCCGGTCAATGATGCCGTAGGCCTGCGCCTCGTCGCTGCTCAAGAAGTAATCGCGCTCGGTATCGGTCCGAACCTTCTCGTAAGGCTGCTTCGTGTGCTGGGCGATGATCTCGTCCAGTCGTCGGCGGATGTCGATGATCTCTTTAGCGTGGATCTCGATATCCGTCGCCTGGCCCTGGAAACCGCTCGAGACCTGGTGGATGAGGATCTTCGCGTTGGGCAGCGCCATGCGCTTGCCCTCGGCGCCGCCGGCGAGCAGCAGGGCCCCCATCGACATCGCGATGCCGACGCAGATCGTCGACACGTCGGGCTTGATGAACTGCATCGTGTCGTAGATCGCGAGGCCCGCGTAGACCGAGCCGCCCGGCGAGTTGATGTAGAGCGAGATGTCCTTGTCGGGGTCCTCGGACTCGAGATGCAGGAGCTGCGCCACGACGAGGTTCGCGATCTGGTCGTCCACGGGCGTCCCCAGGAAGACGATCCGCTCGTTCAGCAGCCGGCTGTAGATGTCGAAGGCGCGCTCGCCTCGCGACGTCTGCTCGACCACCATGGGGACAAGTGGGCTCATGGTCCTCGCTTCAGTTAGGCGTCGTCTGTCGAACTCCTGCCGGGGCAGCCTACCAACCGGCTGACCGCGCCCAGCAGGTCTGTTCCTGCGTCTAGGACCCGGGGGTCCAGAGCTTGTCGGCGTCTCCCGTGGGCTTGTCTGCGTCCGGCGTCCAGAGGTCGTCGCCGTCCTTGCCCTTCTTCGCCGCCGGCTTGCGCTTGGCGGCCGGCTTCTTCTTCGCGGCCCCGGCGGGCTTCTTCGCCTCGGCGGCCGCGCGCTTCTTCTCGGCGGCGGCGCGTTTCTTCTCCGCCTGCTCGACGCTCACGGCCTTGGCCTCGCTGATGACGATCTCGATCGCCTGCTCGGCGGCGACCTCCTTGGACAGCGCGTCGACGCGTCCGGCGCTGCGCAGGCGGTCCAGGAGCTTCTGGCGCGACATCTGCTCGCGCTCGGCGGCGCCCTCGAGCGCGTCGAGCAGCTCCTGCTCGCTCGGCTCGATCTTCTCGGCCTCGATGATCGCGGCAAGGACGGCCTCGCGCCGCAGCGCCTGCTCGGCATCGGGCTTGGACTCCCCGATGAGCTCGGCCTCGGTCTTGCCGGAGATCTGCAGGTAGTGCGCCTTGTTGATGCCCTGGTGGCTCAGCGCGTGGATCATGCGGTCCAGCAGCTCGTGCGCGCGCGCCGTGACGAGCGCCGGCGGCACGTCGACCTCGGCCTCGGCGACGACGGCGTCCAGCGCGCCGGCGCGGAACTCGATCTCGACCTGCTTCTTGTCGTGCTCGAGCAGCTCGTCGGCGATGCTCGCGCGCAGCTCCTCGAGCGTGTCGTAGCCCGCGGCGTCGGAGGCGAAGTCGTCGTCGAGCGCCGGGAGGTCCTTGTGCTTGACCTCCTTGACGGCGATCGTGAACTGCGCCGGCCGGCCGGCGACGTGCTTGGCGGCGTAGTCCTCGGGGAAGGTCGCGTCGACGACGCGCTCCTCCCCCGCCCTGGCGCCGATGATGCCGTCCTCGAAGCCGGGGATGAGCTGGCCGGCGCCGAGGTCGATGAGCTGGTCGCGGCCCTCGCCGCCGGAGAACGGCTCGCCGTCGATCGTGCCGACGAAGTCGATCGTCACGAAGTCGCCGGTTTCCGCCGGGCGCTCGACGACCTCGAGGCGCGCGAAGCGCTCGCGCATCTCCTCGATCTGCTCGTCGACGGCCTCGGGGTCGGCGGCGGGCTCGCGGCGGCCGACCTCGACGCCCCGGTACGTGCCGAGCTTGGCGGTCGGGCGCACGCCGACCTCGAAGGAGAACGTCAGCGGCTTGCCCTCGTCGGGCAGGTCGCCGAGGTCGACGTCGGGGTCGCCGACCGGTGCGATCCCGGACTCCTGGACCGCCTTGAGGTACCAGTCCGTCAGCCGTCCGCGGACCGCCTCGTCGAGGATCGACTCGCGGCCGATGCGCTGGATGACGACGGCGGGAGGAATCTTGCCGGTGCGAAAGCCCGGCACCTTCATCTCCTGGCCGAGCTTGCGCGCCTGGTTCTCCAGCGTGCGCTGGATCTCATCTGCGGCGATCTCGACGTCGACGCTGACGCGCGATTCGGGCAGCTCGGTGACGGTGGTATTGACTGCGGTGGCCATGGACGCACCTTATCGTCACGCGATGCCCCGGACCCGCTCCCCGCTGGAGGTCGCGCTGGCGTGGGTCCTCACGGGGCCGCTCGGGCACCTCTACGCGGGTCTCGCCGACTGGCTCGGCGTCCTGATCCGGTACGTGCGCGCACGGGGGCGCTGGGAGGACATGTAGGGGGCGCGTCGAGCCGGTTCGCCGGCTGCGCGTCGTAGCGTCTACCGCATCGATGAGGGAGGCCGCATCGCCGGTGGCGGCGGGGCCGGGGCGCGCACGGTTCCCGCGAGGATGTCGAATCTTGGGCGGCATGCGCCCAAGATTCGACACGCATGCCCAGCGAGCGACGATCGGTGCGACCGACGAGGTGTGCGAGCGCTCCACCCAGGGTGGCGCGCCTGCGGGGCGTCAGGCGCCGTTGGAGGTCATGACCCCGCCGCCGCAAGGAGCGCATCATGGCCCGCCGCCTGCTCATCACGACCTTCCTGCTCCTCGCCCTCGCCCCCGCCGCCGCCGAGGCCGCCGACAGCCATGCGCCCAGGGGCGCGCGCGGCGACTGGCTGCCGACCTCCGAGTGGGTCATGTCGAGCTGGCTGCCGTTCGACGAGGTGCGCCTGGACGCCCTCCTGCACTCCAACCGCGCCGAGCTGAAGACGTGGCTGGACGACAGCCGCTCGCTCGGGCAACTCGCCGCCAGGCGCGGCCTACGCGACAGGCGGGCACTCGCCGGCGCGCTCGTCGCGCCGCGGCTGCGGACCGCCTCGCCGGCGATGGCGCGCACGCTGCGCTCGCGGGCGCTGGACATGCTCACGCAGCCGCACCTCGCGCGCCACGTGCTGTTTCACATCTACCACACGCCCGCGATCCCCCGGCACGCACGGGAGATCTTCGGCATGGCGCCGACGCCCTACCGGACGCTGCGCGACAGCGGCTGGACGCCGATGCGGATCGCCACGACGGGCCACAGGACGTTCGCGCAGTCGCGCGACGCGCTGCGCTCGATCCTCGTGCGCCGCGGCGACCAGGCCGTCCGCGTCGGCGCGATGAGCCGCCGGCAGGCCGACGCGCTGCTCGCCGAGCAGGACGCGGGCCTGGACACCTACATGCGCACGCATTACCGCACGCCCGCGCAGCAGGTCGCCTTCGCCTGCCGCGTGCACTAGCGATTGAGCGAGAAGATCGGCCAGCGGCCGGGCACCCCTTTGAGACGGTGCTCGCCGCGGTAGTCGAAGTCCAGGCCGGCGCCGACGACCGTCCCGTAGGTCGTGCCGGAGACGAGAACCTCGTCGGCGCCGGCAAGGGCGCCCACGCGCGCGGCGATGTGGACCGCCATGCCGCCGATGTCCTCGCCGATGATCTCGCACTCGCCGGTGTGCAGGCCGATCCGGACCTGCACGCCGTGCGTCGCGACCGCCTCGCTGAGCGCGCGCCCGCAGCGCACCGCGCGGCTCGGCGCGCCCTCGAAGACCGCGAGGAAGCCGTCGCCGATGCGCTGGATCAGGTCGCCGTCGAAGCGCCGCAGCGTCCGGCGCACCTCGACCTCGTGGACGGCGAGCAGGTCGCGCCAGCGCTTGTCGCCGATGTCGGCGACGCGCGCGGTGCTCCCGACGATGTCGCTGAAGAGCACGGTCAGGAGCGCGCGCTCGTGTTCGGCGCCACGCCGCCCGCCGGTGAAGAACTCCTCGATCTCCCCGAGCAGCGCGTCGGCGTCACCGCTGCTCGGAAGCGAATCGACGCCCGGCAGCTCGACGAGCCGCGCGCCGGGGATCCGCGCCGCGTACTCGCGCGAGTGGCGGACGTCCATGAAGGCATCCTGCGAGCGGTGCAGCACGAGGGTCGGCACGCGGATGTCCGCGAGCGCCGGGCGGACGTCGGCGGCGCCGGCCGCGGCGACGAGCCTGCGCATCCGGCCGGGGCTGGCGGAGAGCCGCTCCAGCCGCGCGAACCAGACCCGCAGCTGCGGGTCGGCGACCGAGCTCGGCGCGAGCGTCTCGAGGTTCGTGCCCTCGCCCCAGCGCTCGAGGATCCCCGCGAAGCGCTCGTCGCGCTCGGCGGCGGTCTGCTGCCACGGCAGGTCGTCGTCGCCGACGGCGCGCAGCATGCAGCCGTAGAGCGCGAGGCTCGAGACGCGCTCGGGACGGCGGGCGGCGTAGAGCGCCGCGAGCGGGCCGCCGGCGGTGTAGGACAGCAGCGCGGCGCGCTCGCTGCCGGCGGCATCGAGGATGGCGTCGAGGTCGTCGAGCTCCCGCTCGAGCTCCAGCGGGCCGTCGTCGGACAGGCCGCTGCCGCGGCGGTCCATGATGATGAGCCGGGCGAAGTGCGTCAGGCGCGTGAGGAAGCGCGCGAGGCCCGGGTCCTCCCAGACGTGCTCGACGTGCGACATGAACGCGCTGACGAAGAGCAGATCCATCGGCCCGGCGCCGTGGACCTGGTAGGCGAGCGTGACGTCGCCGTTGTGGGCGTAGCGGGTGCGAGCGGCCATCGCACGCCATCATCGAGCAAACGACGGCCGCCGCGGGATCGGATCCTGCTAGTCGCTGAAGATGTTCAGCAGCGCGAGGAAGATGTTGATGATCGACACGAAGATGCCGGTCGCCAGCCAGACGGCGTCGGCCTCGGTGCCGTGCTTGCGCAGGTAGTTGAAGTTGACGGTGATGAGCAGCGCCGACAGGCCGCCGATGATGATGCTCACGATCGGGCTGCCGCCGCTCGCGAACATCAGGAGCACGAACGAGACGATCACGGCGCTGAAGACGATGAGCGACAGCGGCCGCATCCAGCGCGCGAGGTCCTTGCTCAGGGTGAAGCCGAGCGCGCCCATGCCGAGCACGATGAGGGCGGTCCCGCCGGCGGCCTGGGTGATCGCCGACGGCTCGTTGGCGACGAAGTAGGCGAGGATCGGGCCGAGGCCGAGCCCGATGACGAGCGCGGTCGCGTAGAGCCAGCCGATCGCGAGCGTCCCGATGCGCAGGCGGTCGCCGGCGAACGAGGAGGCGATGAGCATGCCGAAGCCCGCGAATCCGAGGATGCGGGCGGTGCCGATCGCGAGGTCGCGCCCGACGTAGGAGCCGACGACGAGAAAGCCGATCGCGATCGCGACGAGGAACATGACCTGCCCGAGCAGCGTCGCCGTGCTGGCTTGTGCACGGGCGCCCGTGCGCGAGGCGTAACCGGCGCGGATGTCATCCATCTGGAGGCTCCTTGTAGTGGTATCGGAGGACGAGAGTAGCGCCGCTCCCGGCGCCGGCCAACATCCGTATGGTTGGGATTGCATGCGAGCTCGCGTGGCCCTCTCCACGGCGGTGATCGTCGCCGCGCTCGCCGGGGCGGCCGTCGCCCAGGCCCCGGCGCCGGCCGGCAACTTCGGCGGCGGCGGTCTCGTCCCGCCACCGCGCGATCACTTCGGCGCGGGCAACGCCGTGATCGCCGTCCGCGCGCTGCCCGGTCGCAAGCTCGAGATCGAGGCGACGCTGCGCGGGTCCTGCGGCGGCGGCGAGATCGCGGCCGGCACGACGGTCGCCGAGGACGGCAGCTTCGGCGCCGACGGCACCGTGCGCACGACGCCCGCGCCGAAGGAGACCGTGACCACGACGTTCAAGCTCGCGGGGACCTACACGAGCGCCGACGCCGCGTCGGGCGTCATGTCGGCGACGATCAAGCGCCGCGTCGCCGGCAAGACGAAGACCTGCCGCTCGGGCGAGGTGCGCTTCGGGATCCGGCGCCCGGACGGGGTCGCCGGCAAGCCCGGCGCGCTGGCGGACGCGACGTACTACGGCACGACGACCCAGCGCGGCGTCGGCCCGCGCCGGCCGATCGTCCTGCGCATCTCGGCCGACGGGGACACGATCAGCCGGGCGCTGTTCGGCGAGTCCGTGAAGTGCAGCGACGACACGCGGGCGACCGGCCTGGAGGCCCCGCGGACGAACGCCGCGATCGACTCCAAGGGCCGCGTCAACGATCACGAGCGCTTCACGATCCGCAGCGGCGAGGCGATCGTGAAGGTCAACGACAGCTTCACCGGCGTCATCGGCGAGACGGGCGCGCATGGCACCTTCTCGCTCAGCGACCGCACGACCGACAAGACGACGGGCCGCGTGCTGCGCACGTGCAGGTCGGGCGTCGTGAAGTGGGTCGCGGCGCCGTAGCGCCGCTGCGCTGGTCTCGCCGCACGGCGCCACTCGAGCTCAGCTCGCTGCGGCGGCGGCGCGCAGGGCGGACGCCTTGCCGGAGCAGTCGTAGAGGCCGCTCTGCGCCGTCGTCCTGCACACGCTCGAGACGAGCGTCATGACCGAGCTGCTGCCGACGCGCGTGTCGTTCGGCGCGCCGCCGCCACCGCCGGCGGTGAGCACCCAGCGCACGTGGCCGGCATCGATCGCGTCGGCCAGCCAGGTCGTCGTGACCTGGCTCTCGCGCCCCGAGAAGCCGCCGATCGCGGCAATGTTCGCACCGGCGATCACCTGCGCCGAGGTCCCGTTCTGGCTCGACGTCACGACCGTGCCGCCGCCGTGGGCCTCGGCGTAGCTCACGGCCGCGGCCTGCGTGCTGCTGTCCGCGCCGCCCGGTCCGCCGCCGCCCCCGGCGCGGCCCGCGGGCGGGGCGAACGCGCCGGCGCCCGCAGCCGCCGCGCCGGGGGGCGGCCCGCCGAAGCCGGCGCCCCCCGCCGGGGGCGCGAACCGCCGGGCCCCGCCGCCGGGCCCGCCCGGGCGCCCGCCGCCGGGCCCGCCGCCGAAGCCGCCCTGCGCGCTCGGGCCGCCGGCCGGGAAGGTCCCGTTCGTCGCGTGGCCGAGCGTCTGCACCGCCCAGGCGGACGGCGCGGCCAGCAGCGCCACGAGCCCGATCGCGAGCGCGCCGCGGCGCGCGCCGGCCCTGAGGTTGCCCTGCGCGAGCGCGATGCCCGCCGGGATCGCGAGCGCGAGCGCGACGGTCGCGGTCCAGCTCGGCGCGCCGGCGACGTTGTGGGCGACCTCGAGCACCGTCACGACGCCCGCGAGCAGCGCGAGCGGGCCGGCGATGCGCCCGAGCAGGTCGCCGCGCAGGGCATACGCCGCGCCGGCCCCGATGAGCGCGGCCGTGAACGGGGCGAGCGCGGAGACGTAGTACGGGTGGAGGATCCCGCCCGCGAAGCTGAAGACGATGGCCGTCGCGGCGAACGCGCCGCCGACGCCGATGATCCAGCCGGTCGCCGGGTCGCCGCGGCGCAGGCGCGTCGCGACGAGGCCCGCGCCGATCGCGACGATCGCGAACCCGACCAGCCAGCCGGCCTGGCCGCCGAGGCTCGCCTCGACGAGCCGCAGCGGGCCCGGGGCGCCGCCGAAGAGGCTGCCGCCGCCACCGCCACCGAACGCCTGCGGGCCGCCGGCCTGGCCGCTGACGCGCCCGACGCCGTTGTAGCCGGCGATCAGCGACCAGATGCTGTTGTCCGACGTGCCGGAGATCCAGGGCCGGTCGGCGGACGGGGTCAGCGCGACGAGCAGCGGCCAGACACCGCCGACGAGCGCCATCGCGCCGCCGCCGGCGAGCAGCCGGCGCAGCGCGGCGAGGCGGCCGCGCGGCGCGACCCACAGCCACGCCGCGGCGATCGCGGGCACGACGAGCAGCGCGGCGGCCATCTTCGTCTCGAAGCCGAGCCCGACGGCGGCGCCGCTGAGGACGAGCCAGCGCGTGCGGCCGTCCTCGAGGCCGCGCACGAGGAACCACAGGGCGGCCGTGATGCAGAGGACGAGCAGCGCGTCGGGGTTGTTGTGGCGCGAGATCGCGACGGTGATCGGCGTCAGCACGAGCACGACCCCGGCGACCGAGCCCGCGATCCGGCCGAAGCGCCGGCGCGTGAGGTCGTAGACGAGCCCGACCGTCGCGACGCCCATGAGCGCCTGCGGCACGAGCATGCTCCACGAGCTGTAGCCGAACGCGCGCACCGACAGCGCCTGCACCCAGAGCGCCGCCGGCGGCTTGTCGACGGTCATGACGCCCTGTGCATCGAAGGAGCCGAAGAGGAACGCGTGCCAGCTCGTGCTCATCGACTTCACCGCGGCCGCGTAGTACTCGTTCGCCATGCCGTTGCGGCCGAGCGCCCAGAGGTAGAGAACGGCTGCGACGGCGAGCAGCGCGAAGAGCTCGGGGCGGCCGGCGGCGAGCCCGCGCAGGCGCGTCGCGGCGCCGGCGACGGCACGCCGGTCGCGGGCGCCGGTCCGCCCGAGGGCGGTGGCGGCGGCGGTCAGCGCGGTCGGGCCGACCGCGGGAGCCGGAGGGGGAAGCGATGACATGCGCCCGAGGATCCGGTCCGCGGCTGGGCGTTTGCTGGGGATCGGCCCAGCACGGGCTGAGACCCGCTCAGCCCGCGACGTCGCGGACGAGCGCGACGGCGGCGACGAGCCCCGCCGCACCGGCCACCAGCGCGACGACGACCCGCGCGCGCCCGGGCCGCGCGCCCGCCGGCACCGCGCCCGGGTGCCAGCGCGGGTGGTGCTCGGCGGCATAGCTCGCGGGGACCGTCCCGCGCCAGATGCCCTCCAGCGACGCCGGCCGCGACATCGCCATGAGGATGTGGCCGGCGACGAGCACGGCGACGAGCAGCGTCGCGGCGTCGTGCAGCGCGATCGTGCCCTCCAGGCGCCAGGCCGTGTTGCGCTCCCCGAGCCACAGCAGCACGCCCGAGACGGTGAACAGCACGGCGAGCCCGGCCTGGACGAGCGCGTGCGCCTTCTGGCCGCCGTTGAAGCGCCCGGCGGCCGACGGCCGGCGGCGCAGGAACAGCACGTCGTCGGCGTCGAAGCGCTCGATCTCCCGGCGCGTACGGCGCAATGCCGCGCGATCGCCCAGGAGCGCGACGAGCGCGAGCGCGGTGAGCCAGGCGACCGCGGCGACGAGGTGGATCGACTTGAACAACGGGCGGTCGTTGAAGATCTGCGCGAGGAACGGGAGGTACAGCGCGAAGCCGGTGAACAGCAGGACGCCGAACGCCGTCGCGTGCGCGGTGTGCAGCCGGCGCTCGGTGAGGCCGAAGCGCACGACGCGCGGCTCGGCCACGATCGCCAGGCGCGGGTCAACGGCCATTGGAGCCGCCGATCCAGGCGTCGCGGTCGTAGCCGCGCGCCTGCCAGTAGCCGTCGGCGACGCGGTCGGTCACGACGATCCGGTTGACCCACTTCACGCCCTTGTAGCCGTACATCTGCGGCATGACGAGGCGCGCGGGCGCGCCGTGCTTGCGCTCGAGCGGCTCGCCGTCCAGGGCGTGCGCGAGCATCGCGTCGGGCACCCGCGCCTGCTCGAGCGTCAGCGTGTCCTCGTAGGGCTCCTCGGCGGAGATGAAGCGCAGCGCGCGTGCGCTCGGCAGCGGCTTGGCCGCCGCGAGCAGGTCGTCGAAGCGCACGCCGTCCCAGCGCACGTCGTCGACCGACCAGCCGGTGACGCAGACGAAGTCCGACGTCTGGCGCGCGCGCGGGAGCGCGAGCAGCTGCGCGTAGGTCAGCGTCTGCGGGTGCTCGACGAGCCCGTCGATCCGCAGCCGCCAGGTCGCGGGGTCGAAGCTCGGGTGCGGCGGGTTGACGGCGTAGATGCGCCAGCCCTTGCCGAAGGGCAGCGCGGAGCGCAGCGACTCGGGGACGAGCAGCGTCGTCTTCGCGACGACGTCCATCGCCGCCCCGCCCCACGCGAGCGAGGAGAGCCCGAAGCCGACGAAGCCGAGGAACGCCCGCCGGCCGACCGGCCTGCCGCTGTCTGGGCCTGGGAGCTCGGGCACGGTGCGGACGATGGCAGCCCGATCTCACATGGGGCTTACGCCGGCCGGGTCGGCGTGATGGCCCGCGCCCGGCCCTACCATCAACCCGTGGCCTTGATCCTGCTCGCCGAGGACGACGCGGGCATCCGTGTCCCGCTCACCGAGGCCCTCGAGCGCGAGGGGCACTCCGTCGAGGCCGTCGCCACGGGCACGGCCGCCGTGGCGGCCGGGCTCGACGGGTCGCATGAGCTCCTCGTGCTCGACATCGGGCTTCCGGGGTGCGACGGCATCGAGGTGTGCCGGCGCATCCGCGAGGAGCGACCCGACGTGCCGATCGTGTTCCTCACCGCGCAGGACGGCGAGCAGGACGCCGTCGACGGCCTGGACGCCGGTGCCGACGACTACATCACCAAGCCGTTCCGGCTCTCGGAGCTGCTCGCACGCGTGCGCTCGCAGCTGCGGCGCTCGGCGCCCCAGCGCTACGAGGCCGGCGACGTCTGCGTCGACGTCGCGGCGCGCCGGGCGTGGGACGGCGCCGAGGAGCTCGAGCTCGCCCCGCGGGAGTTCGACCTCCTCGCGCTGCTCGTCCGCGAGGCCGGGCGCGTCGTGACGCGGGAGCGGATCATGGCCGAGGTGTGGGACGAGAACTGGTTCGGCTCGACGAAGACGCTCGACATGCACGTGTCGTGGCTGCGCCGCAAGCTCGGCGACGACGCCGCGGCCCCGCGCCGGATCGTCACCCTGCGACGCGTCGGGCTGCGCTTCGAGCCCTGAGCCGCGATGCGCCGTCGCATGATCCTCTCGACGGCGCTCATCGCGCTCGCCGCGGTCGTCGTCCTCGGCGTGCCGCTGGCCGCGGTCGAGGCGTCGCGCCTGCGCCAGGACGCCGGGAGCCGGCTCGAGCGCGAGGCCGACGCGGCCGCCGGCGCGATCGACGACCGCCTCGAGCGCGGCGCGCCGATCAGCCCGGCCCTCCTGCGACGGTTCGCCCGTCCCGCGCATCGCATCACGATCACGACGCGCGACGGGCGCCGCGTCTCGACCGGTCCCCCGCTGAGCGGCGAGGCGCTGGTCGTCCGCGCGGGCTCGAGCGAGGGCGCCGCGGTCGCAGCCGCAGCGCCACGGGGCGAGCTCGACGAGCGCATCCACCACGAGTGGCTGCTGATCGCCGCGCTCGGCCTCGGAGGCGTGCTCATCGCGATCGCGCTCGCCGCGCTGCAGGCGCGCCGGCTCGCACGCCCGCTCGAGGCGGTCGCGCGGGGATCGCGGCGGCTCGGCGACGGCGACTTCTCCGTCCGGATGGGGCACTTCGGCGTACCGGAGATCGACGCGATCGCGCAGGGCCTCGACGGCAGCGCCGCGCGCATCGCCGCGCTCGTGGCCCGCGAGCGCGAGTTCTCGGCAAACGCGTCACACCAGCTGCGCACCCCGCTGACCGCGCTGCGCCTGCGCGTCGAGCGGGCCGGCGAGGCCGCGGGCGACGATGCGCGCGTCCGCGAGCTCGACGCCGCGCTCGCCGAGGCCGACCGCCTGGAGGCGACGATCGTCGATCTTCTCGCGCATGCGCGCGACGCGCGCGGGCGGCCGCTCCCGGTCAACCTCGCGACCGTCGCCCACGAGCACGCGGCGACGTGGCGGCCCGTCTTCGCCCGCGCCGGCCGCGCGCTCGAGGTGCGCGCCGCGAAGAACGTCGTCGCGCGCGCGTCGCGCGGGACCGTCGGCCAGATCCTCGACGTCCTGCTCGACAACGCGCTGCACCACGGCGCCGGGACCACGCGCATCGAGATCGAGGCGGATGCGCACGCCGCCTGCCTCGCGGTGCTCGACGCGGGCCCGGGCGTCGCGGAGGCCGAGCGCGACCGCATCTTCGAGCGCGGCGCCTCGCGCGCGGGCGGGACCGGGATCGGGCTGGACCTCGCCCGCGCGCTGGCGCGGGCCGACCGCGGCACGCTCGAGATCGCCGCCGGCGCGCCGAGCCGCTTCGAGCTGCGGCTGCCGGCGCACCCGGCCTGATCGCCCCGGCTCAGCGGGGCTCGGTCGCGGTGTCGGCCGCGAGGACGAGCGCGAGCTTCGGGCAGGCGCGCGCGGCACGGCGGGCGTGCGCCAGCAGCTCGTCGGGGATCGGGCCGCGGTCGACGATCGGATACCCCCAGTCGTCGAGCTCGACCCACTCGGGGAAGACCTCGGCGCAGATCCCGTGGCCGACGCACGCGATCGGATGCACGCGCAGGTGCGCGCTCATGCCGCGCGCCTGCGGGCGGCCGCGGGGACGAGCAGCGTCGGCTCCCGGCGACACGCGGCGCACGGCCCGCGACGGGCGTGCTCGGCGAGTTGCCTGCCGAACACGCGGACGCCGCTGGCGAGGAAGCGCGCCGCGCCGTCGGGCAGGTTGCACGCGCCGCGGCCCGCGACGTCGCGCGTCCAGCGCACGAGCTTGTCGTGGGCGCCGGGCGCGGGCCGGCCGTCCGCCATGTCGGCGAGCAGCTGCGCGAGCGCCGGCAGGCCGCGGCTGCAGGGCCCGCATTGCTGCGCGCCCTGTCCCGCGAGCCAGGCCACGGTGCGAGCGAGCTCGCCGACCGGGCAGGCGGAGCGGCCCAGCGCGATGACGACGCCTGCCGCCAGGCTGCCGCCGTGGCGCGCGAGACCCTCGTCGGAGAGCCGGACCGACGGGCAGCGCTCGGCGGGGATCCAGGCGCCGTGATAGCCGCCGACGAGCACCGCGCGCAGGGGCTCCAGCGGTCCGCCGGCGGCGGCCAGCGCGTCGGAGAGCGCACTGCCGCAGGCGATCTCGTAGACCCCGGGGCCGGCGACCGCGCCGCCCACGGTGATGAGCGTCGAGCCCGGGTGCTCGGCGGTTCCGACCTGCCGGAACCACGCCGGCCCCCACCGGTCGATGAGCCCGAGATGGGCGATCGTCTCGGCGTTCTGGACGAGCGTCGGACGCCCGCGCAGCCCGCGCTCGAACGCGCGCGGCGGCACCGGGAGCGGCTTGAGCGGACCGCCGTCGAGGTAGCGGATGAGCGCGCTCTCCTGGCCGGCGAGATACGCGCTGGGAACGCCGCGCACGCAGACGCGCCGCAGCCCGCGCTCGTCGATCGCGCGGCGCATCGCCGTGCTCGCCGCGACGGCGTCCTCGCGCACCGCGACGACGATCTCCTCGGCCTCGACCGCTGCCGCGGCGGCCAGCGCGCCGTCCAGCACGAGGTGCGGGACGCGCTCGAGCAGGACGCGGTCCTTGAGGCTCATCGGCTCGCCCTCGGCGCCGTTGACGAGCACGATCCGCGGGCCCGGCTGCCGTGCGACGCTGCGCAGCTTCGCCGCCGTCGGGAAGGACGCACCGCCGCGGCCGCGCAGCCCGGCCGCCGCGACCTCCGCAGCGAGGTCCACGGCGTGCGCGCGCCGCGGCCCGTGGGCGGCCTCGTGCTCGGCCAGCGTGACCGTCGGCCGGGGGCCGAGGCCCGCCAGCAGGCGGGGCAGGCTCATGCGCCCGTCCCCGCGACCGGCTGCCCGCGGACCTGTCCGCCGACGGTCCCGTCGCCGAGCTGAAGGTCGAGCGAGAGCTGCACCGCGCGGCCCGTCGATGCGCCGACGAGCGCGCGCAGCCGCGAGTTGTCGAGGAACCCGATCCGCCCGCGGTAGCGCGCGGGGTCCGCCGGCGGGCCGAACGTCACGGCGCTGCGATCGACGTGCAGGCCGCCGCCGGGCAGCGCCTGACCGCCGAGCCGCACGCGCAGGACGCCCCGCGGACCGCCGGCGAGACGCATGGACAGGTCGATGACGTCGACGCCCGTGTCGCTCACGCCGTTGTGGACCGTGCCCGTCAAGGTCGCCGCGAACGGCGTTGCAAGCGCATCGGGGGCCGCGGCGCGCCGCACCTCGCGCGCTGCGACGGGCTTGGGAGAGAACGCCGCGAGGACGGCCGGCGGCGTGCCCGCGCGGCGCGCCCACCCCCGCGCGAGGGGCCCCTGCGCCATCCAGATCGCCAGACCGAGGGCTGCCGCCAGCGTCGCCGCGGCGACGCCGCCCGTCACCGGGGAGCGCACCTGCGGCGCGAGAAGCCGGCCCCCGAGCGCCACGACGACCGCGCCCGCGCACACCGCGGTCAGCGCGATCATCCAGGCGCTCGCCGCGTCCGATCCGGTGCCCAGCCCGTGCAGGAGGGCGACCGGCCAGCAGGCGTACGCCAGCCAGTGCAGCCTGCGCCATGCCCCATAGCCCAGCCGGTGGCGGACGAGGCTCGTGAGCATGAGCGCGACGAGCAGGTCGGCCGCGACGGTCCCGAGGCCGAGCCACAGCGGGCGGTAGTCGCTGACGAACGGCACGACGGCGTTGACGAGCCCGATCGGCGGGAACGGGTCCAGGAGCGTCGTCGCGACGTGCACCGTCAGCAGCCCGAGCGCCAGGACGGAGATCGACCGGTGCAGCGCCGCGACCGCGTAGCGCGAGACGCCCGCCGGCCGCCAGCGCGCGGACTCGCCGATCCCGAGGACGACGCCGGCGGTGAGCAGGACGAGCGTCGTCGCGCCCACGCCCCGCGTCGCGTACCACAGCGCCGACGGCCCGTGGGCGGCGGCGGCGATCATGCCGCGAGGAGCTCCGCGGGCCATCCGGCGACGGTGCGCACCGCGCCGTCGGCGTCGACGAGGCGCGCGGGCAGTCCTCGGCTCGCGAGCCACGCGGGGGCGTCGTCGCCCATGACGATCGCGGCGGTGCTCGCGATGTTCGCGTCGACGCAGCAGGCCGCTGCGACGCTCACCGTGCGCCAGCGCGACACGGCGGGCGCGCCGGTGCGCGGGTCGATGATGTGGTGGCTGCCCCGGCCCCAGCGCCGCACGGTCGTGCTCGAGGTCGCCAGCGCGCCCGCGGCAAGCGTGAGCGACTGGCCCGGCGCGTCCGCGGGCGCGCGGTGATCGTCGCTCACGCGGACGCGCCAGCCGCCGCCGGGCGGCGGACCCGCCACGGCGAGGTCGCCGCCGAGGTTGACCATCACGCCGCTGCCCGGCGCGGCCGCGGCGGCGGCCGCGGCGGAGCGGTCGGCCGCGAGCGCCTTCGCCGTGGCGCCGAGATCGAGGCGGACGCCGCGCGGGACGGCGACGCTGCGCGTGCGGCGGTCGACGCGGACGGCCTTCCAGCCCGGGACCCGCGCGACGGCCAGCCGCCGGGACGGCTCGACCGGTCCGGCGGCGAAGTCGCGGTCGTAGCCGGCAAGCACGAGCGCCTCGCCGATCGTCGGGTCGACCGCGCCGCCCGTGAGCTCGGCCGCCCGCAGTGCGACGAGGACGGCCTCGAGCAGCAGCGCGCTCACGGCGACCGGCGCGCCGGCCGCGGCGTTGAGGCGCGTGAGCTCGGAGTCCTGCCTGAAGCGGCTGCACGCGGCGTCGATCGCCGCGAGCTGCTCCTGCACCGCGGCGCGCGCGCGCCCGAGGGCTCGCCCGTCGCAGACGACGACGCTCGCCGTCGTGCCGAGCGCTGCCCAGCGCGCCGTTCGCGGGCCGCTCACGATCCGCCCGACGTCTGCACCGGCGCGGGCTCGGGCAACGCCGCCGCGGGCGGCGCGGGCGGCGCCAGCAGCGGCGCGGGCGCCCCTGTGATCGCCGGGACGTCCTGCGGCGGGGGAACACGGACGCGCGCGACTGCGCGGTGGCGCGGCGCCGGGGCGGCCGTCGCCGTGCCGTCATGGCCCTTGAACGCGTGCGCGGCGGCGACCGAGAACGCCGTCGCCGCGCCCGTGGCCGCAATCGCGCCGGCCCACGCGACGATCCGCGCGGCCGTCACGGCGCGGTCGCGCCCGGCCGGGTCCAGCTGCGCCGCGCCGGCCATCAGGCCGTCCCAGCGCGTCGGTCGGGGTGCGGGCCCACGACGATCATCCGCCGAAGTGCTGCCAGTGGCCGATCGCCGCGCCGGCGACGAACGCGAGCGCGATGCCGCCGGCGATCGACCCCGCGATCAGCCCGAGGCGCAGTCCGTCGCCCGGGATCTCGCGGCGGCGGCGGCGGGCGGTCCAGTCCGACGCCACCGAGCGCGCCATGCGCGGGAGATAGGCGAGGAAGTGCACGCCGAAACAGGCCGACCAGCCGATGAACGTCGCCTTGTGGGCGAGGAGCAGGCCGTCGCTGCTGTGCCCGACGAGCAGCAGCGCGACGCCGGTGCCGAAGACCCCGATCGTGAGGACGACCAGCAGCGGCGCGAGCAGCCGCAGGGCGAGCACCGGCGGCCCCTTCGCGCGATACGCGCCTGCGCCCGAGTAGTAGCGCGCGAACCGGTATCCGGTGCTGGCCAGCTTCACGAGCAGCGGCGGGATCAGCAGGATCCCGATGACCATGTGGGGTCCGCGCAGCCCCCCGAGATCGAGGATCGTGATGCCCTCGGCCGCCAGCAGGAGCGTCAGGACCGCGGCGACGGCGCTCGTGAGCGCCTCGTTGCCGGCGCTGCCACCGAGCGGGTCGTGCCGGGGGACTGCGATCTGTCGGTGCGCGCGCGTTGCCATGTGGACCATCTTCGGCAGCGGTCGGTCAAGGTGCGGCAAAGGCCGCCCGCCCGGAAGTACAGGCTGCTCGCCGCCGGCCGACGGGCGGCCGGGCGTCGTCAGCAGCTGGTGGCGGTCGCCGACCCGGGCGCGAGGCACCCGGCGACCCGCTTGGGCTGCTTGGACTTGCGCGTCGTGAACGTGAACTGCTTGGCGCGCACGCCCGGCCCGCTGATGCGGACGACGATGACGCTCTTCACGGGGAGCCTGCGCTTCTTGAAGAGGCTGCCGAACGCGCTCGACGCGGTCGCCTTCGGGAACGATTTCTTCTTCGTCTTGAACGCGCACCCGCTCTTCTTGCCCTTCGGCCCCGCGCAGGTGATCGTCACGCTCGCGCCGGCAGGCAGCTTCTTCGCGGTGAGCGTCGTGACGGTCGTCGCGGAGCCGCGGACGCCGAACGCCGCGGTGAGCGTCGCGCCGATGGCGCGCAGCGAGGACCCCCCTGGGCCGGCGCCCGTGGTCGCGGCACCGGTGAGGGCCACGGGCAGCACTCCCGCCTGAGCGGGCGCGGCACCGCCGCCGGGCGCGGGCCCGGGATCGATCGGCTGCGGACCCTCGCAGCCGATGAGCGTGTCGCCCGCATCGAACGTGAAGAACTGGTCGATGCCGGCGCCGCAGTCGACCGTCTCGGCATTGCCGTCGTCCGCGTGGATGATGTCTGCACCGTCGCCGCCGTCGAAGCGGTCGACCGCCGGCCCGCCCTGGAGGAGGTCGTCGCCCTCGGCGCCGCGGAGCACCGCGCCGGTCGCCCCGGCGGTGAGCGCGTCGCCGAGCGGCGTGCCCTCGATGCCGTCGAAGCCGGTGCTGACCGCGTCGCCGTCCGGGTTCGGGGTCGTCGCGGCGTTCGGGGTGAACGTCATCGACAGCGGGGACGTCCGCGCGGCGTCGTCGTAGGAGAGGATGTCCACGAAGCCTGTGCCGGCGGTGAGCGTGTCCTGCCCGAGTCCGCCGCGGATCGTGTCGCTGTCGGCGCCGCCGTCGAGCGTGTCGGCGGCGGAACTCCCGATGAGCGTGTCGTCACCACCGCCCCCGAAGACGTTCATGGCGCCGGTCGACCCGATCACGAGGTCGGCCCCCGCCCCCAGGCCGCCCATGGCGGTCGGGGACGACAGGCCCGCCGAGCCCGCGTGCACGATGTCGGCCGGCACCGCCGCTGTCCCGGTGACGACGGCGGAGCCGAGGAAGATCGGGACGTTCACGCCGTCGGGCAGCCAGGCCTCCATGAGCGTCGTCGTCCGCACATCGAGCGGGTCGTCGAAGAAGAGGGGGCCCGGGTCTCCGTGCGTCGCGCTCGTCGCGATCACGATGTCGCGCGTCGGCGTGGTCGTCGAGCCGCTGTTGTTCCTGACCGCCCATACGAACGGCACCGCCGCACTACATACGATGTCGCTCACGTCCTGGGTGCAACCGCCCACGTTCGGCTCCACGAAACTCGGCGTCACGACGACGCCGTCCTCATGGATGCGTCGAGCCCCCGATGAATCGCGCGACAAGGTCAGCCTGGTGACCGAGACGGCGGTGTCCATTGTCACCGTCATCCGCGCGACCCCGTCGCCGAAGTCCGCGACCCCGACGGTCGCCGCTTGGGCCGCCCCTGCCAGGCCCAGCCCGACCAGCGGCGCGAGCCCGCAAGCCCATGCCAAAGCCATCGTCCGCCCAACGCACGTCCGCATTGCTCCGCAATCTTGCAGGTCGCCCCGGGGGCACCCCCGCCCAAACGTCCAGGTAGCACGTCCACTCTCGTAACTGAGCTCTCCTTCGCTCGTTGACGGCACCGTACGAGCGATTCAGGCGACGATCCGGCCGCAATTGCCAATTCAGCGCGGCACGAACGCGAGCACGCGCGACGGGCTGCCGGTGCCGTCGACGAGCTTCAGGGGCGCGACGACGATGAGCGCGCCCGTGGCGGGCAGCGCGTCGAGGTTGGCGAGCTGCGTCAGGCCATAGCGGCCGGCGCCGAGCAGGAGGTTGTGGACCGGGAAGCCCGGGTCGAAGCCGCCGGCGGCGCCGGCGTCGATGCCGACGGTCTCGACGCCGAAGCCGACGATGCCGGGGTGCTCGGCGAGCCGGCGCGCCGCCTCGACGTCCGGGCCCGGCGTGACCGGACCGTCGGGGCCGGCGTTGAGGAACGCCGCCTCGTCGCTCGCGCGCGCACCCCAGCCGGTGCGGAAGAGCACCCACGAGCCGGGCGCGATCGTTCCGTGCTCGGCCTCGTGCGCGTCGATGTCGGCCGCCGTCAGGAGGTAGCCCGGGTCCGCCGCCACCGCGGCGGTCCTGTCGATGACGACGGCGGGCCCGACGAGGCTGCGGGGCGGGATCGACGCGACGTCGTCGCCGTCGGTGCCCGTGATCCAGTGGATCGGCGCGTCGAGGTGCGTGCCCGTGTGCTCGCCGAGCTCGAGGACGTCCCAGGCCCACGCCGGGCCGGCGGCGTCGAAGCGGCTGAGCCGGCGGCGCGAGAGGTGCGGCGTGTTGGCGAACGGCTCCGGCAGCACGAGCACCGGGGTCGCCTCGCTCAGCGGCTGGGTGAGGTCGACGACCTCGACGGAGCCGTCGGCGAGCGCGCCGAGGAGATCGGTGACGCAGGTGCTGGGCATGTGGGCAGGCTCCTCGTGTCGGTGTGGATGTGAGTCAGCCGCCCTTGAAGGCCTCGGGCAGCCAGTCGGCGCAGACGTCCGGGTTGACCTTCGCGTCGACGACGAGCGGGCCGGCGCCGTCGCCGTCGCGCAGCCAGTCGGCGACCGCGGCGAGATCGCCGACCGAGCGGACGACGATCCCGTCGGCGCCGCAGGCGCGCGCGATCGCGCCGATGTCGGTCTCGGGGAACTGCGCGGGCGCGACGTCCTCGCCGAGCGTGCGGAAGTGGTGCACCTCGGCGCCGTAGGCGCTGTCGTCGTACACGACGACGAGCAGGCGCAGCCCGAGCCGGGCGGCGGTCTCGAGCTCCTGCAGCGCGAGGAAGGTCCCGCCGTCGCCGAGCGCCGCGACCGTGACGCGGTCCGGGCGGGCCACGGCCGCGCCGATGGCGTTGCCGAGGCCGAGGCCGACGGCCTGGAAGGCGTTGACGAACAGCCACGAGCGGGCGTCGGGCACGTCGAGGAAGAACGACGGCCAGCCGGTGAAGTGGCCTGAGTCGACGGCGATCGTCACGGCGCGCGGCAGCAGGTCGGCGAGCGCGATGCTCAGCGTGCGGGGGTCGATGTATTCCTCGGTTCCGGCGTCCTCGTAGGGCTCGTCGCGCCAGCGCCGGGCGGCGATCCGGGCCGCGAGCTCGGGGCTGCGCCAGCCGGGGCCGGCGCCCTGCAGCACGGCGCGCAGGGCAACCGCGGTGAGGCGGGCGTCGCCGAGGATGCCGACGGCCGCCGGGCGGTTGGCCCCGATCGCGCCGGCCTCGACGTCGACCTGGATGACGCGCGCGTCCGGGCCGATGAGCGCGCCGTGTCGCGTCGTCCAGTGGTTCAGCGTCGCGCCGACGGCGAGGACGACGTCGGCCTGCGGGAGCAGCTCGGCGGCGAGCGGGGTCGCGAAGCCGCCGGCGATGCCGAGGTCGAACGGCAGGCGGGCGAAGAGCCCCTTGGCGACGGCGGTCGTGGCGAGCAGGGCGCCGGCGTCCGCTCCGAGCGCCTCCAGGTCGGCGCCGGCGGCGGCGAGGACGGCGCCGCGCCCGGCGAGGATCAGCGGGCGCTGCGCGGTGGCGAGCAGCACCGCCGCCTCCGCGACGGCGTCGGCCCGCGGGGCGGGCGCCGCCGGGAGCGGGGTCGCGCGCGCGAGAACGCGTGCGTCCGGCGCGACGGGCAGCGGCTGCAGGTCGATCGGGAGCATGAGGACGACCGGCCGGCGCGCGACCTGCGCCCGGCGCAGCGCACGGGCTGCGTCCGCCGCGGCGGTCGCGGGCCCGTGGACGCGATCGGCGATCGCGCCGACCGCCTCGACGAGGCCGTGCTGGTCGATGCGGAAGTTCGAGCGCAGGGCGGCGGCCGGCGTCTCGCCGGAGAGCACGAGCAGCGGCGTGCGGCTCTTGCACGCCTCGGCGAGCGCCGTGAGCGTGTTCGTCAGCCCCGGCCCCTGGTGCACGGACACGACGCCGACGCGGCCGCTCACGCGCGCCCAGCCGTCGGCCATCGCCGTCGCGCCGCCCTCGTGGCGCGCGGCGTGGTACGTCGCGCCCCCTGCGACGAGGGCGTTCGTCACGACGGCGTTGCCGCTGCCCATGAGGCCGAAGACCGTGTCGACGCCGAGCGCCGCGAGCGTCGCGCCGACGACCTGGCTGACCGAGGGCTCCCCCACGCGCTGCAGCCTAATCCGGGCGAGCAGGCACGCGCTGATCGGCGACGCGGCCGGTTGACGAAGATCGTTATAGCGATATAATCGTTATATGCCTATTACGACCACGGCGACGGCCGGCGACGCGGACCCCCTGAAGCGCACGCGGCCACGGCTCGTGCTCGTCATCTGCTGCATGAGCCTGCTGATCGTGGGGATGGACGTGACGATCGTCAACGTCGCGCTGCCGTCGATCCGGCACGACCTCAATGCGTCGGTCTCCGCGTTGCAGTGGACGACCGCCGGCTACACCGTCGTGCTCGCGAGCCTGCTCATGCTCGGTGGGTCGACCGCGGATCGCCTGGGTCGCGCCCGCGTGTTCAAGTTCGGCCTCGCGCTGTTCACGCTCGCCTCGCTCGCCTGCAGCCTCGCGCCGGGGGTCGGCTGGCTCATCGCCTTCCGCGTGGTCCAGGGCGCGGCCGGCGCGATGCTCAACCCCGTGGCGATGTCGATCATCCGCAACACGTTCGAGGATCCGCGCGAGCGGGCGCAGGCGATCGGGATCTGGGCGGCCACCGTGGGTGTCAGCATGGCGCTGGGACCCGTCCTCGGCGGCGTGCTCGTCGAGCTGAGCTGGCGGGCGGTGTTCCTCGTGAACATCCCCATCGGCCTGGCGGCGATCGCACTCACCGCGCGCTTCGTGCCGGAGTCCCGCGCCCCGCGGCCGCGCCGCATCGATCCGGTCGGCCAGGTGCTGGTCATCGTCATGCTCGCGAGCCTGACCTCGGCGATCATCGAGGGCCCCACCCAGGGCTGGGGCTCCCCGTGGATCGTCGCCCTCGCGGTCACGGCGGGCGCGGCGCTCGTGACGCTCGTGCGCTACGAACTGCGCCGGGTCGACCCGCTCATCGAGCTGCGCTTCTTCGCCAGCCGGCCGTTCGCCGCCGCGACGATCATCGCGGTCGCGGCGTTCACGGCGTTCGGCGGCTTTCTGTTTCTCAACACGCTCTACCTGCAGGAGGTCCGCGGTCTCTCGCCGGCGAGCGCCGGCCTGTGCACGCTGCCGATCGCGGCCATGACCGTGCTGTGCGGCCCGATCGCGGGCCGCGTCGTCGGGGCGCGCGGGGTGCGCGGCCCGCTCGTCGTCGGCGGGCTGGGGCTGGGACTCGGCGGCCTGATGCTCGTGTCGCTGAGCGCGGACACGTCGCTCGGCTGGCTGCTGGCCGCCTACTGCATCTTCGGACTCGGGTTCGGCGCCGTGAACCCGCCGATCACGAACACCGCCGTGTCGGGCATGCCGCCGAGCCAGGCCGGCGTGGCGGCGGCCGTCGCCACGACGAGCCGGCAGGTCGGCCTGACGCTCGGCGTCGCCCTGGTGGGCGCACTGGCCACCGCCGGGCTGGACGGCTCGCTGCACGACGGCCTCGCGCCCGCGACGCATGCCGGCTGGTGGCTCGTCGCCGCCCTCGGCGCCGGCATCGTCGCGCTCGGCCTGGCCGCGAGCACCGCGGCGGCCCAGGCCAGCGCCGAGCGGACCGCCGTGCGGCTGCAGGAGGCGTGATGGGCGGCGCGGACTCCGACCTCGCGCGCCGGGCCTGGCGCGAGATGTCCGACCTCGTGCTCGCCCACAACCGCAAGGCCGCGGTGTCGGAGGCGCTCGGCCTGAGCTTCGCGCGCGTGCGCGCGCTGCGGCGACTCGTGGCGCAGCCGCTGACGCTGCGGGCGCTCGCCGAGCGGCTGGCAGCGGACCCCCCGTACGTCACGCTGATCGTCGACGACCTCGAAAAGCACGGGCTCGTGCAGCGCACGCCGCATCCCGACGACCGGCGCGCGAAGCTCGTGCAGCTCACCGCGGACGGCCGCACCGCCGCCGCACGCGCCGACGAGATCCTCGACGAGCCGCCGGCCGCGCTGTGCGACGTGCCCGCCGAGGACCTCGAGGCCCTGCTGCGCGTGCTCGAGCGCCTGGCGCGTCAGCACTGAGTGGGCGTCTGCAACCGCAGCCCGGGCATCGGCGCCGTTGCGTTGTGCGCACGTGAAGCCGCCTTGCGGCGGGCCGCGCGGGTGGGTTACGTTCGGCTGCCCTGAGAACGGAGCGGATCCATGACTGTTCTGATGACGCACTTCTGGCCGGGCGGGACCGAGGAGCAGTACCGCGCGACGATCGCCACGGTGCATCCCCGGGACGGGCTGCCGGACGGCCAGTTGCTCCATGCGGCCGGGCCGACCGAGGGCGGCTACCTCATCTCGGTCGTCTGGGAATCCCAGGAGAGCGCCGACCAGTTCGTCAGCGGCGTGCTCATGGCGAGCATGCCGGTGGAGGGTGGTTTCGAGGGCGAGCCGGAGCAGCGCGTCGCCGAGATCTCCAACCACGAGACCGCCTGAGGGTGAGCGAGGGGACTCGAACCCCCGACCGCCTGGACCACAACTCGAACCGGCGGGTTTCGACGGGCTTCGATAATGCAGATTTCCAGGGATTTCGTGCTTATCGGTTGGTAGCGGTTTCGCTCAAATTGATGCCTCAATTGATGCCTCGGCGGCCCGACGCGCGAAACCAGGTGGCCGGTACCGTCAGCGCGTGCTCGTCCGCTGCACCGCTCGGCTGCTCGACCTGCTCGGCAAGCGCGACCTTGTCCTCGTCGACGACCCTCCCGGCGACGACGACTGGTACGCGAACCTGCTCTGGCTCGACCGCCGCATGTGCGTGCTGCTCACGCACGCCGGCACGCTGTTCCCCGTCTTCATCGCCGACGTTCGCAACCGCGACCTCCAGCCGCCGGGCCCGCTGCTGACGGCGCGGATCGAAGCGGCGCTCGCCGACGAACGGCTCCCGACCGGCCTCCTCGGTCCGCTCGACCCCGAGGGCGTCCGGATCGGGCGAACCGCGAGCCCCAGCATCCTCGGCTTCATGAACGATTCGGCGCTCGCGTGCCGCTACTCGATCGAGCGGGCCGGCGGCCTGGAACACACCGATCTCGACGACCTCAACCGCTTCCTCCGGCGTCAACTGCACAACTGCGACGGCTACCGGCAGCCGCTGGACCTCGTGATGGACCGCCTCGTGGCCTGACGTCGCGGTTACGACGCGGCGACGAGCACGTCGGCGCGCTCAGTATGGATGCCGCCGACCATGTGATCCGTCAGCGCCTGCCTGGTGACGAGCCGGGGCTTGTGGTTGGCTGGCGTGACGTTGATCGTCACTTCGATGCCGAGGCCGCCGGCGACACGGACAAGCGTGTCCATGCTCGGGTTCACGTCCCCGCGCTCCAGGCGGGCGACCTGTGGCTGCGTCATCTCGAGGACCGACGCGAGGGCACGCTGCGACAGCCCGCGGTCGGTGCGGAAGCGCACGACCGCTACGGCGATCGCGCGAGCCAGCGCGGTGCGCTCCCACTCCGCCCGGAACTCGGGGTCGTCGCCAAGCTGCTCGGCGAGCAGCTCGTCGCGCGTCTTCATCTCGGAGAGCTGCATGGCGAGCATCAGACGATGCCACCGGTGTTATCGCGGTCGGGGCTCAGGCGCCCGCTGGCAGATACAGCACTTCGAGGGCCTCGTCATCGATCCGCGCCTGATCGGCGTCACATGTGACGAGTGCGTGGCGGCGGGCGCTCGCCGTCGCGGCAATCCATAGGTCGTTGTCGGCCAGGTTCCAGCCGTTCTTCCTGCTCAGGAGGCGGAGCCGGGCCCACTCGTCCAGGACCGTCGGATCGAGCGGGATCTGTAGGAAGCTGGCGAGCCTCCGTTCCTCGCGTTCGATGTTCTTGGCTCCCCAGTCGGCATTCAGGTAGCCGAAACGTGCCTCGGCGATGGTGATCACGCTGATCGCGAGGATTGCGGCTTCGATCCGCACCAGCGTCTCGGCAGGCCAATGCTCGTACCGCTCGGGTCTGGCCGAGCGTTTGGCGCTGTGTCCCACAAAGCTCGTGTCGCACACAAGCCGCTCCGGCGGCGCGACGGCTTCGGTCACTTGCTGAGCAGCGCGGCGAGGTAGGCGTCGTCGGTCTCGTCATCCCAGTCGGCGTAGGACAGCGCCGCGAGGCCTTGGGGCGCGCTGATCCCCTGGCGGGCGAGCAGCTCGTCCTCGTCGACGGGTGTCGCGGTGAAGAGCGTGGACTGCTCGACGTCGACGGACTCGATGCGCTCGATCGTCATCGAGCCGCGAAGCGGGCTGGTGAGCTTGCCGTTGCCCTCGGCCCACACGATCCGATCGAGCATCGCCTTCACACGCTCCTCGAGCGCCTCGGGATACCGACAAGACCATTCGACACCGCTCGCGGTTCTGATGCCGAGGCGGTCGGGTTCGAGATCCAGGAGATGCAGGCGCCCGGAGATCGAGGAGACCAGATCGTCAGTGCCCGTCTCGGTTGCGAGGGCGACGCGGTCTAGCAGCGCGCAGTCGACGGTGAGCGGTGCGTCCGCGTCGCCCGTCAGTGCAATCTCAACCGAGCCGTCTGCGCCGACCGACCGGCACGCCCTGCGGAGCGCATCAAGAACCGGATCGGGCACAGTCCGCTCTGCGATCAGATCGCCTGCAAGGGCACGCAGGGTCGCGAGCGACACCGGAACGTCGCCGACGGGCAGCTGGTCGTCGGCGACCCTCACGAGCTCTGGCTCGATCGTGGCGACGCCGCTGCCGGTCTGGAACCCGACGAGGCGGAATGCGGTCACGGCTTCGGCACGACGGTCTGGGTGGCCAGACTTACGCGTCGGCTCACCACGGCCAGCCCGGTCGTAGTCGCGCAGCGCGCCGAGAAAGTTTTCGATGAACGACTCGAAGTCGGACAGGCTGACGCCACGCTCGGCGCGCGCGCCCCGGATGGTCAGTGTGATCGGCGTGTCGGTCTCCTCGGTCATTGCTTTGTGATGTTCGAGCTGTCCACGGTGTCTCCTATCGTCGCACCGCCGCCGAACGCGCGCTCGACCAACTCTCGCTCGTGCGCGATCGGCGCGTAGTCGGCGTAGATGAGTGTCGTCTTGTAGTCGCGGTGGCCCATCCATTCCTGAAGCGTGCGCATCGGCACTCCCGCCGACGCCATGCGCGTGCCGAACGTATGGCGCAGGTCGTGGAACCGCACGTCGCGGATGCCGGCGGCCTTCGCCGCCGCCTTGTAGCGCTTCAGCAGCCGCGAGCGCTCCATCGGCGTCCCGAGGTGCGGATGGGCGAAGACGAGATCGTCATCGGCGCCGTAGGCGGTGACGCGGTGATAGCGGTCGAGCTCCGTGGCGACGCGATCGGCGAGCGGAACCGACCGCGACGATCGGTGCGACTTGGGCGTGCCGAACTCGCCTCGTACGAAGCTGCGCCGAACCCGGAGGCGACCGGCGAGCCAGTCGACATCGCGCCAGCGCAGCGCGAGCAGCTCCCCCTGACGCAGCCCGGTCATCGCTGCGGTGAGCCACATCAGCCGGTCGACGCGACCGAGGTCCTCATCCGGCGCGGCACGTAGTAGCGCCTCGACCTCGGCCTGGTCGAGGAAGCGGATATCCGCGTCGGCGCCGCCGACCCGCGGCTTGTCCACGAGCTTGCAGGGGTTCGTGGCCACCCATCCGCGCCGCAGGCCGAACTCGAAGATCGAGTGCAGCAGCCCCAGGTAGTTGAGCACGCTCTTCGGCGCACGCCCGTCCCGTCGCTTCGCGGCGATGAACGCCTCGACGTCGCGAGGCTCGATGCGGTGCAGGGGCTTGGCGCCGAAGAACGGCGCCAAGTGGACGCGTAGATGCGACTCGTAGTCCATCAGCGTCGAACGCTTGCGCCCGATGCCGGCGAGATGGTCGAGGTAGCGGCGCCCGGCCTCCTCGACCGAAGGGCGCTCGTGCGGCGTCGCTGTGGGTCGCTCGGCCTCGATGCGCCGGCGCAGCTCGGCCTCGGCCTGCGCCTTGGTCATCCCGAGGCGCTCGCCCGCCCGGCGCTTCTCGCCCAGCTTGCGCTTGATGAGCGCGTCGCCGGAACGCCACTGGCCGTACCACGCCTCGCGTCCCGCAGCATCGACCCGCACGAAGAGCGAGCCTGTCCCGTACGAGCGCTTGGTCATGACGATGATCATCGCGCTTCCGGCGGACCCTGTTCAACGCGCGCCATCCATGCTTCGATCGCGCCGCGGCGATAGCGGACGTAGCGCCCGAGGCGTAGGTGCGGCAGCGCGTTGCGGCGCGTCTGGGCGTAGACCCAGCCGCGGGTGACGCGCATAAGGTCGGCGACGTCGTCGGCGGTCAGGAGCTTGTCGGCGTCGGGGCTGTCGTCGCGGGTGCTCATAGCCGTACCGGTCCTTCGGGCTCGTCGTGCACCGGCACGACGGGCGGGTCGAAGATGTTCACGGGGTCCGGCGGCGCGTCGGCGCGTGGCGCGGCGGCGATCTGGAGCTTCTGCGCCTTGCCGCCTCCGATCAGGAAGCACATTCCGGGTCGCAGGCGGCGGACCTCGTTGGGGTCGACGCGCATCTGGTGCTGCGTGCGGGTCGAGCCGATCTGGGTCGAGATGCCGCGCTCGTGCTGCAGGCTCCACTCGGTGGCCATCCTCGTACCGGCGGCCTTGATGATCGGATCGGGGTCGGGGACGGCGTGCAGCATCACAGTGTGCGCGGCGTTGAGGATCCTGGCAGCGGCCTCCGGGCCGCCCATGCCCTCGAAGGCCTGCGGGGCCAGGACGACGGCGGCGCCGTAGGAGCGCACCACCTCGACCATCCGGGCCATCCGCTCGCCGTCGGCGATCGCGGAGAACTCGTCGACGATCAGCAGCACCTGGCGGCGATCGGGGTTGCGGCTGGCGAGGTACTGCTTGAAGTCCTCGATCAGGAACCGTGCGACCTTGGTCGTCTCCTCGGCGTAGAGCAGCTCGTTGAGGAGCAGGTAGGCGCAGTCGGCGTCCTCCAGCGCCCACGAGCCGTCGAGCTGGCGGTCGGTGGCGTCGAAGAACGAGCGGTAGCGCTGGCGGCAGGCGTCGATGTGCTCGTCGCGGAAGCGCTCGATCTCCATCGCCTCACCGCGCCCGGCCCTCAGCACGAGTAGCCCGGTCTTGTCCAATCGTGCGAGCAGCTCGTGTGAGCTCCGCGGCGGCCCGTCCGGCGCGGTGCAGGCTAGCCGCACGAGGTTGGTGGAGAGGTCGCGGTAGTACGCGCCGCCACCCTCGTCGGCCCAATCGATCAGCTGAACGAGTCGATTGGCGATCTCGCGGCCGCTACCGCGCCAGGCGTCGTAGGGCTCCTGCGGGAACAACCTGACGGAGCGTCCGGCGCGGCGCATGCTCGCAGCGAACCGGGCCTGGGTGTCCGGGTCGCCCTTGGCGTCGATCACCACGACCTGCCAATCGCTTTGCGTCGCCACCCCGTAGGCGAGGCGTCCGAGCGTGATGGTCTTGCCGGCGCCGGGGGCGCCGATCACCAGGGCCGTGCGCTGCAGGCGTGAGAGTGGCATCAGGACGCGGCCGTGCTTGTCGTGGAGCACGTGATCGCCGCTGACGTGGTGGCCGAGCTCGAAGGCGGGCTCCACGCGCCGGGCCTCGCGGATGCCCAGCCTGCGGCGTGCCCTGCGCTCGGCGCGGCTGCTCGCGCGGCCGGCGCGGCGCTCGTCGCGCTCGCGCAGTTCCTCGACCGAGCGGCGCCGCGTGAGATCGATCGCCAGCGCGACCGCGAAGCACAACGGCGCGGCGAGCAGCCACCACGTCCTCACATGAGGCCAGGCTGCGGCGAGCGCGCCGTGCTCACCGAGCACCACCCCGGCGTGCTCGATGGCGCCCTGCGCCGCTTGCAGCTCGGACGCCATCCGGCTCCAGGCGAGGACGACCCAGCCGGCCCCGAACGCCGCGAGGATCGCGAACGCGACCCGGGCACGCCTTGCCAGGCAGGCGAGCGCGATGCCGAGCAGCAGCGCCGGCGCGCTGACCAGCAGCCCGGCCGCGATCGCGAACAGCGCCACGAACGGTGCGGGATCGGCCTCGTAGCGACCGTAGGGCTGGGTCGCGTTCCTCATCGCTCCTCCTCCCCCGGCAGTCCGAGGACCTGAACCCGGCCGGCGCCGACCGTCGCGGCGAGCTCGGTCAGCGTCCGTCGCGGTGCGGGCGCGGCGAAATAGCTCACCGACCCGTAGCGCGCGACGAGCTCGCACATGATCTGCTCGATCCGGCCGCGGCGCTTGAGCGTCAGCTCGACCTCGACGGCGACCTCCCGGCCGTCGATCACCACGAGCCCGTCGGGGCGGTGGCGCTGGCGACCGCCGGGCTCGGCGCCGATCTCTCGATGCAGCTCACGCTCGCAGACCCACGCGGCGCCCGGATGACGCCCGAGGACGTGCATACGAACGTCGGTGACCCGGGCGATGTGGTTCAGCATTCCCGCGTTCGGGCGCCAGACGCCGTAATCCACGCCGGCGAGCCGGGTCCCGCGGCGCGTGAGCCACACGAACACCGGCTCGCCGACGAGCACCGCGCGTCCGCGAGCCCAACCGGCGCGCTCCCACCGTGAGCGAAGCCAGCGCGCCGCGTGCGGCGTGCAGTCCATCATTCGCGCCAGCTGCGGCAGTGTCACCGCGTACTGCTCGCCGACGACGCGCAGCAGCTCGAGGTCGCGCTCCGAGTAGCGAAACTCGCCCGCGTCCGAGCGCCGCGCCCGAGCCACTCCAACGTCCTGTCCAGCCATCACAGCCTCCTGTCGGATCTCTTTCACGTTCAAGAGGCACCAACACGGAATCTGGCCCCCTCACGGACACCGAGACGCACCCGCCGACCCCCAGCCCTCCCCTCTGCCCTGCCCCCTCCGACCGTCCCGTCCGCTCACCCCGCCGGCCGGTCCGTCCCTCGATCACTGACCACCCGAACGCAGCGCAGCGGAGGGCGGGTGGTCAGTGATACCGAGCGCAGCGAGGCGAGAGGGACGGACCGGCCGGCGGGCTGGGGTTCATCGGGCCGTCTGCTGTAAGCGCGGGTAGGAAATCGGGCGCGAGCAACCCCCGCGGCGTGGAGGGCGGTCGCTAACCCGCTGTGGGCGCTACGCGATGCGCCTCCAGCGCCGGAATGCCGCTACGTCTTTGCTCGACAAACGAAACCACTCGCCCCGCATCCGGCTGTCGGCGAAACGACGATGCCAATACGCCTCGACGCCGGCGGGGTCGTCCGTCTTGATCTCGTGGATCAGCGTGAGTTCGAGTGGCGACGTCGCACCGAGTTCGGCGATCCGACGATCAACGAGATTCGTACGGCCGATCTTGTATTCGCCTCGATGGCCGCGCGCGAGGTAGACGAAACCGTAGGACAAGGGCCCGGACTCCGACCCGGTTGGAGGTCTGATCGGGGCCGGATTCTGGCTGACGTACGCCTCCAGGATTAGCTCCACGTCCCGGTACTCGGGAAGTTCGCGGCAGAGATCAAGAGCCTTGACGACGCGTTCGTCCTTCGATCCGAGACGTTCGAAGACTCCCGTGCTCGGGAACGAGCGATCGCCGGCGCGCGCTCTCCTCAACTCGTTAGATGTCGGCACGTGACCGAGATCACGTGTGAGGTCGATCAGTCGTCGAATGACGGCCTCGTGGTCGATCGGCCCCTGGAGCGTGTTCGGCTCCAACCCAGCATCCGTCACGGCCTCGCTATAGGTGGCCCAGTGCTGCGCGACCGCGTAATCGCTGATCCCAGTGAGCTCGGTGAACCGGCCGCGGCCGACCGGCTTGCCGCCGTTCGACGCGGCGGTCCGCCGGATCTCGCTCAAGATCTCGTCGCGCGTCGCCATCGCTCAATCCTTGCGCACGGCTTAGGATCACGCACGCGTGCGTGGCTTCGTCGCTCCCACCGATCACGGCTGGTACCAGTTCTTGCGGGCCCGCCCCGAGATCGACGAAGTCAACTTCTGGCGGGCCAAGCCCGATCGGTTCGCGGCGATCGACGAGGGCGAGGTGTTCTTCTTCAAGCTCAAGGCGCCGTACAACGCGATCGGCGGCTTCGGGCTGTTCGCGCGCTCCGCAGTGCTGCCGTTGTGGCAAGCGTGGGACGTCTTCGGCGCTGCGAACGGCACCGCGGATGTGCACGAACTGGTCGGAAGCCTCGGTCGATACTCGGGCACATCCACCCCGATGTCGATGGACCGCCTGATCGGATGCATCGCGATCACGCAGCCTGTGTTCTTCGCGCCGGACGACTGGGTGGCGGCGCCCTCCGACTGGACGCCGAGCATCATGCGCGGCAAGACCTACGACCTTACCCGCGGCGAGGGCCTGCGGATCTGGACCGAGTGCCTGGAACGCGCTGCTCACCGCCACCACCTCACCGAGTGGACGACTGAAGCGATCGAACTGAGGCGGACGGGCAAACCGCAAGTGATCACGCCGCGGCTCGGCCAGGGGAGCTTCCGCCTTGCCGTGCTCGACGCGTACGACGGCGCGTGCGCCGTGACCAACGAGCACTCGCTCCCCGTGTTGGAGGCCGCGCACATCCGCCCCTGGAAGGACGGCGGGCGCCACGAACTCTCCAACGGGCTGCCGCTGCGGCGCGACATCCACTGCCTGTTCGATCTCGGCTTCGTCACCGTCACGCCTGGCCTGCGCTTCGCGGTGAGCCCCGCGCTGCGCGACGCCTACGCCAACGGCAAGACGTACTACGCGCTAGACCGACGAACGATCGCTACGCCGGCGCTCGCCGACGCCTGCCCATCGCGCGACCTCTTGGAATGGCACGGCGACATGATCTTTCGCGCCTGAGATGCAACGCCTGCCGCGCGGGTTTCGGCCGCCACCGCGCGCATCGCCCGAAAATTGATGCCTCATTGATGCCTCGGCGCCCACCGTCACGGCGCTACAAACCCCCCACACAACGCGAAAGCCCAGCGGTTGCGGGGCTTCCATAGAGGGTGAGCGAGGGGACTCGAACCCCCGACCGCCTGGACCACAACCAGGAGCTCTACCAGCTGAGCTACGCCCACCGCGCGACCCTGAATCTAGCAGTGGCGCCCGGCTTGCGATCATCGGCGGATGAGCTTCGAACTCGGGGATCCGGTACCCGCCTTCACGCTGGACGACACGGAGGGCAGCGCGCACACCGTGCCCGCCGACGCCGCGCCCCCGGCGACGGTCCTCGTCGTGACGTGCAACCACTGCCCGTACGTCGTCGCCTGGAACCCGCGCCTGCGGGCCGTGGCCGAGGAGTACGCGCCCCGCGGCGTGCGCATGCTCGCGATCAACGCCAACGACGCCGCGCGCTACCCGGCCGACTCGCCCGCCGCGATGGAGCGCTTCGTCCGCGACCAGGACTGGCCGATCCCGTACCTCTACGACGAGTCCCAGGAGGTCGCGCGGGCGCTCGGCGCGCAGGTCACGCCGCACGTCTACGTCCTCGACGGCGAGCAGCGCCTGCGCTACCGCGGCGCGCCCGACGCCGACCACCAGGACCCGGCGCTGAACGCGGCCTGGCTGCGCGACGCGCTCGACGCCGTGCTCGCCGGCGGTGAGCCGGAGACGGCCGACACCCGCGCGCGCGGCTGCTCGGTGAAGTGGAAGGCCTGACGCTGCACTGGCCACAGGGCGCACGAAAGCCCCGCCGATTTCGCCAGCGGGCCGAAGGTCCGCACCACCACCCGCGACTAGCGTTGCGGCCGCGTGCGCCTCTCCCCCGCCGACAAGGACAAGCTGCTGCTCGCGACCGCGGGCATGGTCGCCCGCGACCGCCGCGCCCGCGGCGTGAGGCTCAACCATCCCGAGACCGTCGCGCTGCTGTCGTGCTGGGTCATCGAGGGCGCGCGCGACGGGCGCTCGGTCGCCGAGCTCATGGCCGACGGCCGCCGCGTCCTCACCCGCGCGGACGTCATGGAGGGCGTGCCCGAGATGGTCGCCGAGGTCCAGGTCGAGGCGACGTTCCGCGACGGGCGCAAGCTCGTCACGCTCCACGAGCCGGTCGCGTGATCCCCGGCGAGCTGCGAGCGGGTGCCGGCCAGGTCGAGCTCAACGCCGGCCGCGAGCGCCTCGACCTGGAGATCCTCAACACCGGCGACCGGCCGATCCAGGTCGGCTCGCACTTCCACGTCGCCGACGTCAACGCCGCGCTCCAGCTCGACCGCGCCGCCGCGACCGGCTTTCGCTTCGACATCCCCGCGGGGACCTCGCTGCGCTTCGAGCCGGGCGCCTCGCGCGCGGTCGCGCTCGTCGCCCTGGGCGGCGCGCGCCACGTCCCCGGGCTCCAGATGCGACGCACCCCATGAGCTTCATCGACCGCGACCGTTACGGCGCGCTGTACGGCCCGACCGTCGGCGACCAGCTGCGCCTTGCCGACACGGACCTCTGGCTCGAGGTCGAGGAGGACCGCTGCATCGGCGGCGACGAGGCGGTCTTCGGCGGCGGCAAGACGATCCGCGAATCCATGCTGCAGGGGTCGAAGACCTCGGCGCAGGGCGCGCCCGACCTCGTCATCACGAACGTCGTCGTCCTCGACCACTGGGGCGTCGTGCGCACCGACGTCGGGATCCGCGGGGGGCGGATCGTCGCGCTCGGCAAGGCCGGCAACCCCGACATCGCCGACGGCGTGCACCCCGCGCTCGAGATCGGCCCGACGACCGACGTCATCGCCGGCGAGGGCCGCATCCTCACCGCCGGCGGGATCGACTGCCACGTGCACTTCATCTGCCCGCAGATCGTCGACACCGCGATCGGCGCCGGCATGACGACGCTCGTCGGCGGCGGCACCGGCCCCACCGAGGGCACGCGCGCGACGACCTGCACGCCGAGCCCGCGCGCGCTGGGAGACATGCTGCTCGCGCTCGACACCGCGCCCGTCAACGTCCTGCTGCTCGGCAAGGGCAACACCGTCTCCGAGGAGGGCCTGCGCGAACAGCTGCGCGCCGGCGCGGGCGGGCTGAAGCTCCACGAGGACTGGGGCACGACGCCCGCCGCGATCGACACCTGCCTGCGCGTCTGCGACGAGGAGCACGTCCAGGCCGCGATCCACACCGACACGCTCAACGAGGCCGGCTACCTGCAGTCGACGCTCGCCGCGATCGCCGGCCGCACGATCCACGCCTACCACACGGAGGGTGCCGGCGGCGGCCACGCGCCGGACATCATCGAGCTCGCGAGCCGGCCCCACGTCCTGCCGTCCTCGACGAATCCGACGCGCCCGCACACGGTCAACACGATCGACGAGCACCTCGACATGCTCATCGTCTGCCACCACCTCAACCCGCGCATCGCCGAGGACCTCGCCTTCGCCGAGTCGCGCATCCGCGCGACGACGATCGCCGCCGAGGACGTCCTGCACGACCTCGGCGCGATCTCGATGATCGGCTCCGACGCGCAGGCGATGGGGCGCGTCGGCGAGACGATCATCCGCACCTGGCAGACGGCGCACGCGATGAAGCACCGCCTCGGCACGGGGACGTCGGGCCCCGCCGACAACGAGCGCCTCAAGCGCTACGTCGCGAAGTACACGATCTGCCCGGCCGTCTCGCACGGCCTCGACGCGCAGATCGGCTCCGTCGAGGTCGGCAAGCTCGCCGACCTCGTCCTCTGGGACCCGGCGTTCTTCGCGATTCGCCCGCGCCTCGTCCTCAAGGGCGGCGCGGTCGCGTGGGCGCCGATGGGCGACGCCAACGCCTCGATCCCGACGCCTCAGCCCGTCATGAGCGCAGCGATGTTCGCGGGCAGCGGCCGCCTCGCCGCGCGCAGCTCGCTGACGTTCGTCTCGCCGCTGGCGGCGGCCGACGGGGGGCTCGCCGCGCTCGGCCTGGAGTCCGAGATCGTCGCCGTCGGCGACACCCGCGGCCTCGGCAAGGCCGACATGCCCCAGAACACGGCCTGCCCGCAGATCCGCGTCGAGCCCGACACGTTCAAGGTCTGGATCGACGGCGACGAGATCGAGCCGCGGCCCGTCGACGAGCTGCCGCTCGCGCAGCGCTACGAGCTGTTCTGACGATGCGCGCGGTCGCCATGCTGCTGGCCGACTCGCGCTTCCCGGCGGGGTCCTACGCGCACTCGCTCGGCCTCGAGCAGGCGGTCGGCGAGGGCCTCGGCGCCGACGGCGTCGCACCGTTCATCGCCGCGCGGCTGCGGCTCGTCGCCCGCCCCGACGCCGCGCTCAGCGTCGCCGCCCGCCGTGCCGCCGCGCTGGACGACGAGGGCGCGCTCGCGCGCCTCGACGACGAGCACGGCGCCCGCTGCCCGAGCCCCGTCCTGCGCGATGTCGCCCGCCGCCTCGGCTCCCAGCTGCTGCGCTCCGCCGCGACCGCCTGGCCGGACCCGGCGATCGACCGCTACCGCAGCGCGTCCACAGCGACCCCGCGCCCCGTCGCCCTCGGCGTCGTCGGCGCCGCCGCCGGCCTCGACGACGCCGAGGTGGCGACCGTCGCGCTCTACGACGACGCCGCGACCGTCGCGAGCGCCGCCCTGAAGCTCCTCGGCCTCGACCCGGCGATCACGGCGCGCTGGCTCGCGCAGCTCGCCCCCGCGATCGAGTCCGCCGCGCGCGCGGTCGCCACCGACGAGCGCCCGGCCGCCGACCAGCCGCCGCCCGCCGCAGCCGGCCTCGAGCTCGCCGCCGCCCGCCATGCGGCCCGGACGGAGCGTCTCTTTGTCAGTTGAGCGCGCACTGCGGATCGGCGTCGGCGGCCCCGTCGGCTCGGGCAAGAGCAGCCTCATCGCCGCGCTCTGCCGCGAGCTCGCCGTCGACCTGCGCCTCGGCGTCGTGACGAACGACATCTACACGACCGAGGACGCCCAGTTCCTGCGCGCCACCGGCGTGCTCGCCCCCGAGCGGATCGTCGCCGTGCAGACCGGCTGCTGCCCGCACACGGCGATCCGCGACGACATCACGATCAACCTCGAGGCCGTCGAGGAGCTCGAGCGCGATCAGGGCCCGCTCGACCTCGTCCTCGTCGAGAGCGGCGGCGACAACCTCACGGCTGTCTTCAGCCCTGCGCTCGCCGACGTCCAGATCTTCGTCATCGACGTCGCGGGCGGCGACGACATCCCGCGCAAGGGCGGCCCCGGCATCGCGCGCGCCGACCTGCTCGTCATCAACAAGACCGACCTCGCGCCGTTCGTCGGCTCCGACGTGGCGCGGATGCTCGCCGACGCGACCGCGCGCCGCGGCGAGCTGCCGGTCGTCGGGCTCGCGCTCACGCAGCCGCCGCACGCCGGCCCGGTCGCCGACTGGGTGCGCGAGCGGCTGGGCGCCTACGCCCGCGCCGGCGGCCACCTGCACTCGAGCGTCGCCGGGGCGCCACATCCACACGATCACGCCCACACGCACTGAGGTCGCGGTCCTCGCCGTCCGCCGCACGGCCGGCGGCGGGCACGAGCTGGCCGAGCTGCGCCGGGGCGCGCGCGTCGCGCCGCGCGTGCTCGCCCGCGGCGCGGTCGTGCGGGCGGCGTTCGTCCCGACGCAGGCGGGCCCGCTGGCCGGCGACTGCGACCGCGTGCGGATCGTCGTCGGCCCCGGCGCGGCGCTCGTCGTGGAGCCGGTCGCCGCGACCGTCGCGCTCCCGGGCGCCGCGGGGATCGTCCTCGCGCTCGAGGTCACCGTGCAGGCCGGCGGCCGTCTCGTCCTCGACGAGGCGCCGCTGATCGTCGCGGCGGGCGCCGACGTCGCGCGGCGCTGCACGATCACGCTCGAGCGCGGGGCGGTCGCGGCGCTGCGCGAGACGATCGTCCTCGGGCGCGGCGGCGAGCCGCCGGGGACGCTCGACAGCGTGCTGCGCGCGACGCTCGACGGCCGGCCGCTGCTGCACGACGGGCTGCGCGTGGGCGCGGCGTCGGGCGCGGCCGACGCGCACGTCGCGCTCGCGCCCGGGCACCGGGTGCTGAGCACCGTCTGCCTGCTGGGCCTGCGTCCCGCGGACGGCGAGGCGTTCGCGCTCGCCGGCCCCGGCGCGTTGCGACGGGCGGCAGGGCCCGCGCTCGCCGGGGTCGACGCGGCGCTCGCGGCGACGTGGCGGGCGTGGTCGCAGGCAGCCGTGGCCGTCAGCGCCGCAGACGCATGCGGTCGCCCGGCTGCAGCGCCGTCGGGTGCAGCTTCGGGTTCAGGCGCTGGAGGGTCGTGATGCTGTGGTGCGTCCTGGCGGCGATCGACCCGAACGACTCGCCGGAGCGCACCGTGTGGAACTTCGGGCCCTTGGGCCTGCGCTTGGGCAGCGGCGGGTTCATGCGCAGCGCCAGGCGCTGGCCGGGCGCGAGCGCCGCCGGATCGGTGTAGGGGTTGAACGTCTCGAGCTGGTCGACGGTCAGGCCCGTCTTCTGCGCGATCTGCGTGTAGGTCTCGCCCTCGTGGACCGTCCACCAGGCGGCGAGGCCGGGCTTGCCGGGAAGCGTCGACACCCGCGCCGCGCCACCCCCGCCGCCGAGCGAGACCACGACGGCGACGATGAGGGCGACGACGAGCAGCGCGAGGATGGCGGGGATGACGTAGTGCGGATCCACGGGGTCGTCGTGGTGAACGCCCCTGGCACTCCGATCTGCGCCGTGGAGTACTGCCATCTGTTGCTCGCCGGCACACAGGATGCCCCACCACGCGCCGGATATGCCCGAAATTCCGGATTGTTCATCGAGCCGCAATATTCGCGGCGACGACCGGCTCAGCGCCCGAGCGTCAGCCCGAACTCCTCCAGCAGCGCCGGGACGCTGTCGAAGTCGAGCTCCAGTCCGTAGCGCTCGGCCAGGGCGGTGTGTTGCTCGGGTGTTGGCGACAGGGCGTCGGCCGGCAGGGCGACGATCTCCGCGAAGAACTGCTCGAAGCCGGCCGGCGAGATGATCTCGAGGATCCGCGCCGGTTCGTCGCCCGCGTTCCAGAACGTGTGCCACTGGTCGCGCGGCTTGAAGATGAGATCGCCGGGCTCGCCGTAGACGACCTCGTCGCCGAGCTTCGCGCCGACGCGGCCCTCCAGGATGTAGCTGTACTCGTCCTCGTTGGCGTGCCGGTGCAGCGGCGCGGCGAGCGTGCGCGCGGGCATCGGGTGCTCGACGAGCGAGAACCCGCCGCCCGAGTCGGCGCCGTCGATCATGAAGCGGACCCCGATCGAGCCGAGGTTGCCGGCCCTGCCGTCCTGCGGTCCGAGCACCCGCGCATTCGTCCCGATCATCGTATTGCCTTTCGCTGAACGCATCGTATAGCGATTGGCGGCACGGTATATTTCGCTGAGCGCTATGTCAAGTCAAAAACGCCCGTACGAGCTCAAGGCCCGCGCCGAGCGCCGGCTCGAGACGCGCCGGCGGATCGTCGACGCGACCGTCGCGCTGCACGAGGAGGTCGGCCCGGCGCGCACGACCGTCACCGAGATCGCCCGCCGCGCCGGCGTCACGCGGCTGACGGTCTACAACCACTTTCCCGAGGACGCCGAGCTCTTCGCCGCCTGCCAGGGCGCGTTCCTCGCGCTCCACCCGCTGGCCGACCTCGGCCCCGCGCTCGCGCTGCCCGATCCCCGCGAGCGCGTACGCGTCGTCCTCTGCGGGCTCTACGGGGGATATCGCGAGCGCGCCTCCATGACGTCGAAGGTCCTGCGCGACCGCAGCGCGATCCCCGCGCTCGACGAGCTCCTGACGCACACCGCGGACGCGCAGACGGCAGGGCTTGCGGACGTCCTCGCGGCGGGCTTCGGGGCCAAGGAGGCGCCCGCCGCGGCGCGGTTACGCGCCGTCGTCGCGCTCGCGCTCGACTTCTGGACGTGGTCGCGGCTGACCGGCGAGGGGCTCGGCGACGACGAGGCGGCCGAGCTCATGGCGGCGCTTGTCGCGCAAACGCCAGCGGCGTAGGTCGGCGGCAGCGCGCTCCCGGTCCGAGCGCGAGCCGGTTCGCGACGCCCCGGGCTGGATTCGAACCAGCGACCTGCGGATTAGAAGTCCGCTGCTCTATCCAGCTGAGCTACCGGGGCCGCGGCGGCCGGTGCGGGCCGACGTCCGGATGATTCCAGCACACGCGCCCGTGGCTCCGACGGCGCGGGCCACTCACCGGAGGCGACGCCGGCGCCGGGCGACGAGCGCAGATGCGACCACCACGATCGCCGCGACCGCCAGACCGAGCAGGCCGATGTCCCCGAACGCCTCGGCGATCGACGGCCCGACGAGGAAGGTCCCCATCCCGATCGCCAGCGCCCACACGAGGCTCGCGATCGCGTTGGCCGGCAGGAAGCGCCGCGCGGGCATCGCGCCCACCCCCGCCATCCACGAGGGCGCCAGGTACACCGCGAGCCAGCCCCGCCGCGCGTAGACGTCGTCTCCGTGGCGCAGCAGGCGCAGCCGCAGCGCGTGCAGGGGTCCCGGCCGGACCATCAGCGCGCGACCGCCCTTGAGCCCGATCAGCCAGCCGGCCGTCCCGCCGATCATCGCGCCGAGCCACGCGACGAGGATCGTCCCGCCGATGTCCACGCGGCCGTGGGCGGCCGCGAGCGATGCGGCGATCAGCGCCGCCTCGCCGGGCCCGCTGATCCCGACCCAGCTGAGCGCCGCGGCGAGCGCGAGGCCCACGAGGTCGATCCGGGAGCCGCTGAGCGAGTGCTGCAGCGGCGGTGCGAGCGCGACGACCTGCACGAAGCGTGCGTCCATTGCGCACACGGTGACAGCGACTCGACAACGCGACGTAAGCCGGCGGTCCCTCCGTCCCATCGGGATGGCCGGATTCGAACCGACGACCCCCGCGTCCCAAACGCGGTGCTCTACCAGGCTGAGCTACATCCCGTTGCAGCGCTGAACGGTAGGGCCTCACGGCGGCGGCCGCGCGCGGCCGCCGGGCACCGGGTCCAACAGACGTCCAGATCGGGGGTCCAGGGAGCGTCCACCGTTCGTCCAGCGCGGCCACCCCGCGATGGTGGACGCTCGGTGGACGGCCGATCCGAAGGGCATGCACAGCCTCGCCACCCGCGTCCTCGTCGCCCCGCTCGTCCTCGCCGCCCTCGCCTGCCTCGCCTGCCTCCTGCCGGCGGCGGCCGACGCGTCGGCGCGCCAGAAGGTCGGCTCCGCCGTCAACGGGCTGCTCGCCCCCGCGTCCAAGACGCCGGCCACCGCGAGCCGGTGCGCGAACACCGGCGTCGTCCCGACCGAATCCAACGGCGCGACGATCCGCCGCGCGACGCTCTGCCTCCTCAACGTCGAGCGCACTTCCCGCGGCCTGCGCCGCCTGCGCGCCGACAACCAGCTGCGCAAGGTCGCCGACAGCTACAGCGGCCAGATGGTCACGCACGGCTTCTTCGCCCACGTCGGCCTCGACGGCAGCACGCTGCGCAGCCGCATCAAGGGCGGCACGCGCTACCTCTCCAGGCGCGTCGCGCGCTGGTCGCTCGGCGAGAACCTCTACTGGGGTTCGGGCGAGCTCGCGACGCCGGCGCAGAGCGTCGACGCCTGGATGCACTCCGCCGGCCACCGGCGCAACGTGCTCAACAAGAATTTCCGCGACATCGGGATCGGCATCGCCATCGGGGCACCGCAGGACGTCGCCGGCTCGCCGGCAGCCACGTACGCGACCGAGTTCGGCACGCGCAGCTTCCACTAGCCGGCCGCGAGGGGCGGCCGGCTGGTGGATGGGGGTTCGCGAAGGGGCAGGCGGCGCTCAGCCACTAACCTCTCGCGCCGATGGCCCGCGTCGAGCCGCTGCACGCCCTGTACTACGACCCCGCCGTGGCGGGTCCGCTGCAGGCGCTGGCCGCCCCGCCCTACGACGTCATCGATCCCGCGCAGCGCGCCGAGCTGCAGTCGCGCTCGCCCCACAACGTCGTCGCGATCGACCTCCCCGAGGACCCCGGCGGCGGCGACATGTACGCCCACGCGGCGCAGCTTCTGGAGCGGTGGCGCGCCGAGGGCGCCGTCGTCCGCGACGACGAGCCCGCGCTGTGGGCGCTCGTCCAGGACTACACCGGGCCCGACGGCCGCCGCCTCACGCGCAACGGCTTCTTCGCGCGCGTGCGCGTCGAGGACTACGGGCCCGGCACGATTCGCCCGCACGAGCGCACGCACCCCGGTCCGAAGGAGGACCGCCTGCGCCTCACGCGCGCGACAAGGGCGAACCTCTCGCCGATCTTCTCGCTGTACTCCGACCCCGAGCTCACCGCCTGGAGCGCGCTCGAACCGGCGACCCGGTCCGAGCCGTTCGCCACCTTCGACGAGGCCGACGGCACCGCGAACCGCCTCTGGCGCGTCACCGACGCCGACGCGCTCGCGACTGTCACCGGCGCGCTCGCCGACGTCGAGCTGCTGATCGCCGACGGCCACCATCGCTATGAGACGGCCCGCGTCTACGCCGACGAGATCGGCGGCGAGGGCCCGCACCGCTACGTCCTGATGTGCCTCGTCGCGCTCCAGGACGAGGGCCTCACGGTCTTCCCGACGCACCGGCTCGTGGACGGCCTGAAGGGCACCGACAAGCCCGAGGCGCTCGCCACGACCTTGCGAGCCGCGTTCGACATCGACGAGATCGCGGTCGACGACCTCGTCCCGCCCGACGACGGCGGCGGCATCCAGATGGGCTACATGGACAGCCACTTCCGGCGCGCCTTCCGCCTGACGCTCAAAGACCAGGCGATCGCCGACGAGGCGCTCGCGGACATGCCCGAGCCCTACCGCCGCCTGGACACCGCGGTGCTCGAGGCGCTCGTGCTCACGGGCCCGCTGGCGCTCAGCGAGGACGACATCTCCCACCTGCACGGCCTCGGCTACGCGCGCTCCTTCGCGGAGGCGCGCGAGCTCGTCGAGTCGGGCACCTTCGACGCCGGCTTCTTCCTGCGCGGCATCCCGGTGACGCAGATCCAGGAGATCGCCGCGGCCGGTGTCAACATGCCGCCCAAGTCGACCTACTTCTTCCCGAAGGTCCCGACCGGATTGCTCTTTCACCCTCTGTCAGACGCGGAGTAGCATCATGAGCATGCGCGCATCGGCACAACGCATCAGCGGCTTTCGCCATGTCGTCAAGGTGCGTCAGCACCGGCTCAACAGCGACGAGCCCGAGGAGGCCGGCGGCGACGACGCCGCCCCCTCCCCGCAGGAGCTCCTTGCCGCGAGCCTCGCCTCCTGCACCGCCGTCACGATCGAGATGTACGCCGACCGCAAGGGCTGGGCCCTGCGCGACGTGGAGGTCGAGTGCGAGTACGTGCCCGCCGAGCGGGGCTGCCCGACGAAGTTCACCCTCACGCTGCGGCTGCCGTCGGACCTCAGCGACGAGCAGGTCCAGCGGCTGAAGGTCATCGCCACGAAGTGCCCGGTGCACCGGACGCTCGACGGCGAGGTCATGTTCGACGAGCGTGTCGAGCGCATCCAGCTCGCTGTCTGACGCGCTGCGCGCGGTCCTGCTCGCTCCCGCCGAGGCGACGGCACTGCAGGTCCACGGCCGCACGCAGGCGGCGGTGCTCGCGGCGCTCTACGTCGACGAGGGCGAGCTGCACGCGGTCTTCACCCGCCGCCGCGACGACCTGCGCAGCCACGCGGGCGAGATCTCCTTCCCCGGCGGTCGCCGCGATCCCGGCGAGGAGCTGCAGGTCACGGCGCTGCGCGAGACCGAGGAGGAGATCGGGCTACCGCGCGAGCAGGTCGAGATCCTCGGCGCACTGACGCCGACGCCGACCGTCGCGACGAGCTACGCCGTCTATCCGTTCGTCGGCCTCATCGAGCCCGGGCGCACCTGGACGCCGTCCCCGCAGGAGGTCGACGAGGTGCTCGAGCTGCGCCTCGCCGACGTGCGAGCCTCGCACGCGCGAACCCGCCTGCTGCACCGCGGCATCCCGTTTCGCACGGACGTCTACTCCGTCGGCGAAGGCCTCGTCATCTGGGGCGCGACGGCCCGCATCGTCGGCGATCTGCTCGCGCGCATCGGTCCCCTGCTCGACGCGGTGCCGGCCTGACGGCGCGCCGTGGGACGCGACGAGCTCCTGGCCCGCATGCGGGCGCGCGGCATCGACGAGCGCGTCGTCGTCGCGCTCGCGTCCGTCCCGCGTGAGCTCTTCGTCGCGCCCGCGCTCGCCGCCGCCGCCTACGTCGACGCGCCGCTGCGCATCGGCGGCGGGCAGACGATCTCCCAGCCCGCGGTCGTCGCCCGGATGTGCGACCTGCTCGCGCTCTCCCCGTGCGACCGCGTGCTCGACGTCGGCAGCGGCTCGGGCTACCACGCCGCGGTGCTGTCGCGCCTGTGCGACCGCGTCTACGGCGTCGAGCTCGACCCGCGGCTCGCGCGGTCGGCGCGCGACGCGCTGGCCGCCGCCGGGATCGACAATGTGACGATCACGACGGGCGACGGCGCGCTCGGCCTCGCCGCGCAGGCGCCGTTCGACGCGATCAACGTCGGCGCGACCGCGCGCGACGAGGTGCCGCCGGCGCTCGAGCGCCAGCTCGCCGCGGGCGGGCGGCTCGTCGCACCGGTCGGGGACGGCGACGACGAGCGGCTCGTGCTCGTCGTCAACGGACCTGATGGCCTCGCGCGCCGGCGCCTGGACGCGGTGCGCTTCGTCCCGCTGCGCTGAAAAGTCCCCAGATCCTCGACCTTTCCCCGGGGACACGGGAGGATCGGGCGGCGAGACTTCCGGCGTGCCTCCGCCGACCGACACCGATCCCGCCCCGGTCGCTCGACTGCATCCGATCCGCAGCCTCGTCATCGGTGGCGAGGACAGCTTTCGCGCGCACGTCCTCGCCGTCATCGCCGACCTCGGCCCGGTGGCCTTCGCGAGCGCCGGCATGACCGGCGCCGAGGACGCGGCCGACGTCGTCGCGCTCGTGCGCCACGAGCGCCCGGACGTCGTCCTGCTCGATGCGACCGGTCGTGAGGCGGGCGTGCGGCGCGTGCTCGCCGCGCTCGCCGAGGCCCTCGACGGTGTCGGCGTCGTCGTCGTGTGCGAGCACTCGACGCCGGCGGCGCGCCGGCTCGGGGCGCTGCCGAAATGGGGCTGGACCCAGGACCTGCGCGGCGCCGTCGAGCGCGCGTTCGTCGACGGCCGCTCGCCGGCGCGCAGCCCCGCCGGACCACTCGCGGGGTGGTCGGATCAGGGCCCGCTGCGCCCGGACTCACCGGGCGCCTAGGATCGCGCCGGCGAGCGCGCCGCCCGCTTGACGGCCTGCGTGAGCGTGTCGATGTCGTAGACGCCCTGATGGCGCCGGCCGTTGATGAAGAACGTCGGCGTGCCGGAGACGCCGCTGGCGTCGGCGCTCTGCACGTCGCGCGCGATCCGCGGCGCGTGTCGGCGGTGGCGCAGGTCCTCGGAGAACTGGTCGAGGTCCAGGCCGAGGTCGGCCGCCGCGCGGTAGAGGTCTGAGGGCCCGAGCGCGTCGCCGGTGAGCAGGCGGTCGTGCATGTCCCAGTAGCGACCCTGTGCGCCGGCGGCCTCGGCCGCCTCGGAGGCGAGCTGCGCGCTCGGGTGAACGTCGCTGAGCGGGAGGTGGCGAAAGACGTAGCGCAGCTCGTCGGGCAGGTGGTCGAGCAGCTTGGCGATGACCGGCGAGGCGTGCGCGCAGTAGGGACACTCGAAGTCGCCGTACTCGAGCAGCGTCACGGGCGCCTCGGCGTTTCCGCGGACGTGGTCGATCTCGGGATCGACGTCGCCGGCGAGGTCGACGATCGTCTCCGCGGTGGCGCCGAGCTGGCGCCCGCGGACCTCGTCGGGCAGCCGCCGCACCACCTGTGTCGCAAGCCAGGCGGTCGCGGTCGAGAGCAGCGCGGTCGCGAGCACGCCGATCTTCGCCTCCTCCAGCATGGGGCCGTCGAAGGCCAGGGTCGCGACGAGCAGGGAGACCGTGAAGCCGATGCCGGCCGCGGCCGCGCCCGCGGCGAGCGCCGGGAGCGTGATCGTCAGCCGCACGCCGCGCCGGGTCGCCAGCCAGGCGGTCCCCAGGATGCCGAGCGGCTTGCCGACGACGTACGCGGCGATGATCCCGAGCGTCACCGGCGACGTGAGCGCCGCCGACAGCAGGTCGCCGTCGAGATGGATGCCCACGTTGGCGAGCGCGAAGAGCGGAACGATGACGCGGCTCGTCCACGGATGCAGCCGGTACTGCAGGCGCTCGTTGGGCGAGATCGCGGACGTGAGGCTCGCGCGCGCGGAGTACGCGAGCTCCGGCGTGGGCTGCTCGCGGAACGACCGCGCGAGCTCGGTCGTGCGTTCGAGGTCGTCGCGTGCCGGCGGGTAGGCGCTCGTGATGAGCCCGATCGCCAGGCCGGCGATCACCGGGTCGACGCCCGACTCGAACATCGCCAGCCAGATCCCGACGCCCAGCAGGACGGCGGCGGGCGCGCGCCAGGGTCCGACCCAGCGCAGCCCGAACAGCGCGATGAACAGCAGCGCCGCGACCGTCAGCGCCCTGCCGGACACGTGATCGGTGTAGGCGATCGCGATCACGAGCAGCGCCGCGAGGTCGTCGATGATCACGAGCGTGAGGAGGAAGACGCGCAGGCGGATGGCGCGCCCGCGCGTGAGCAGCGCGAGCACGCCGAGTGCCAGCGCCGTGTCGGTCGAGATCGCCGCGCCCCAGCCGGCGGCGCCGTCGCCGCCGGCGTTGATCGCGAGATAGATGCCCGCGGCGCAGAGCATGCCGCCGACGGAGGCGAGGACGGGGATCGCCAGGCGCCGGCGCTCGCGCAGCTCCCCGAGGTCGAGCTCGCGCTTGGCCTCGAGGCCGACGACGAGGAAGAACAGCGTCATGAGGCCCTCGTTGACCCAGCCGCGCAGGTCGGTGGCGAGCTCGTGGCCGCCGAGCACGAGCGCCAGGCGCGTCTCCCACACCGAGGCGTAGGACTCCGGCGCGATGTTCGCCCACGCCAGCGCGGCGACCGCGGCCACCGCGAGCGCCACGGCGCCGCCGATCTCGGCGTGCAGGTAGTTGCGGATCGGCGCGGCGAGATTGCGCGCCCAGGCCGTGCGGCCGGGGGCGGGCGTGGGGCTGATGTCGGCGGCGGTGCTCACGGGGGACGCTGTCGGTCGCCCACCCGGTGCGGCTAGAGCAAGCGGCTACACATTCTTCTCGATCGGCACGTCGACGAGGTTGCCCCACTCCGTCCAGGAGCCGTCGTAGTTCTTGACGTCGTCGATGCCGAGCAGCTCGTGCAGCACGAACCAGCTGTGCGCCGAGCGCTCGCCGATGCGGCAGTAGACGATGATCGGGTCGCCGGTCAGGACGCCGTTGTCGCGGTAGAGCCGCTCGAGCTCCTCGCGCGACTTGAACGTCCCCTCGGGCGTCACGGCCTGCACCCAGGGAACCGAGATCGCGCCCGGGATGTGCCCCCCGCGCTGGGCGCTCTCGTGCTCGTAGCCCGTCATGACGATGAGCTCCCCCGAGTACTCCCGCGGCGAGCGCACGTCGACGAGCTTCGTGTCGGTCCCCATCGACCGGAAGACCTCCTCGCGCATCGCGCGCATGCGCGGGTCGCCGGGCGCGGCGACGAAGGTCTCGGGCGCGTAGGAGGGGACGACGATCGACGTCTCGCGGCCCTCCGCGATCCACTTCTCGCGCGGGCCGTTGACGAGCAGCACCCGCTCGTGCCCGTAGTACTTCAGGTACCAGTACGTGTAGGCCGCGAACCAGTTGCTGCGGTCGCCGTAGAGGACGACCGTGTGGTCGTTGGAGACGCCTCGGGCGCCGAGGAGCGTGCCGAACTCCGCCGGCCCGAGGAAGTCGCGCTTGACCCGGTCCTGCAGGTCCAGCACCCAGTCCAAGCCGATCGCACCGGGGATGTGCCCCTCGTCGTAGAGCGCGGGATTCTCGTCGACCTCGACGATCCGGATGCTCTCGTCGTCCAGGTGCTCGGCGACCCAGTCGGTGTCGACGAGCACATCCTTGGCGTAGGCGCTCACGTGCCCCTCCCGCTGGGCGTTCGCATATATCTGATCCGGTTTCCGGTAATTCACCCTACCCGATCCCGAGCAGCCGGTCCATCGCCCGGCGCGTCGCCGCTGCCCAGGCCTCGCCGTCGGCCGGATCGGCCGTGACGATCGCGCACGGGATCTCGTTGCGCGCACACGTACGGTGCAGCTCGGCGGCACCGGCCGCGAAGGCCTCCGCGCCCGCGCTCCCGGCGGCCTCGTAGACGACGCCGCGCACCGTCGAGTCGATGACGCGGCCGAGCATCATCTCCAGGCGCGGCCCGTGCAGCGCCGCGATCGCCTCGGGGCTGCCGGCGGCCGTCCCGAGCGCCCAGACGAGAATCGTCACGTTCTCCAGCGCGTAGCGCAGCGTGCCGACGACGTCCGGGTCGCCGATCCAGCACTCCGCCCCGGCCGCCTCGATGGCGGCCCGGCGGCCCTCGTCGCGCGTGACCGCGCGCACCGCATGGCGGTCGGCGACGAGCCCGCGCGCGAGCGTCAGGCCCCGGCAGCCGCCGCCGATGAGCAGAACGCGCACGGCCCCCTACGCTACCCGCATGGACTTCGACCTCACCGATGAGCAGGAGCTCATCCGCGAGACCGCGCGCGCGTTCACCGAGGGCGAGGTCGTGGAGCGGGCACGCGACAACGCTCGCGCCAAGCGCTTCGATCGCGAGCTCGTCGGCCTCATGGCCGCGCAGGGCTACCTCGGCGCGATCGTGCCGCGCGAGTACGGCGGCGCCGGGCTGAGCTACGTGACGTACGGGCTCATCGTCGAGGAGATCGGCCGCGGCGACAGCGCGATGCGCACGGTCATCTCCGTCCAGACGTCGCTCGTCTGCAGCTCGATCCTCGCCTGGGGCACCGAGCAGCAGAAGCGCGACTACCTGCCGCGCCTGTGCTCGGGCGAGTGGCTGGGTTGCTTCGGGCTCACCGAGCCCGAGGCCGGCTCGGACGCCGCGAGCCAGCGCACGCGCGCCACGAAGGTCGACGGCGGCTGGCGGCTGAGCGGATCGAAGATGTGGATCTCGCTAGGCAACGAGGCGCGGGTCGCGCTGATCTTCGCCCAGACCGACCCGGCGCTGAAGCACCGCGGCCTGGCCTGCTTCCTCGTCGACACGACGGACCCCGGCTACGCGGCGCAGGAGATCCATCACAAGATGGGGCTGCACGGCTCCGACACGGCGTCGATCGCGCTCGACGACGTCTTCGTCGCCGACGACGCGGTCCTCGGCGAGGTCGGGCAGGGCTTCCGGATCGCGATGAGCGCCCTGGACTCCGGGCGCTACTCCGTCGCGGCGGGCTGCGTCGGGATCTGCCAGGGCTGCGTCGACGAGTCGGTGCGCTACGCCACCGAGCGCCGCCAGTTCGACCGCCCGATCGCGAGCTTCCAGCTCGTCCAGGCGATGCTCGCGGAGATGAAGGTCCGCACCGACGCCGCCCGGATGCTCGTGTGGCGCGCGGGCTTCGTCCGCGATGCCGGGCGGCCCTGCACGACGGAGACGTCGATCGCCAAGCTCTATGCGACCGAGGCCGCGGTCTGGTGCGCGAACGAGGCGATCCAGGTCCACGGCGGCGCCGGCTATGTCGACGACCACCCCGTCGAGCGCTGGTTTCGCGACGTGCGCGTGACGACGCTCTACGAGGGCACGTCGCAGATCCAGAAGCTCATCATCGGGCGGGCGCTGACGGGGATCAGCGCCCTCGTGCCGGAATAGACCTCACGAACCGGCGCCGGCGAGCGTTCTGTGGCCGTGAGCAGCCTGCCCCCGTTCCAGCGCTTCCTCGAGGCGCACGCCGACGACGTCCTGCGCTTCCTCGTCGCGTCGGTCGGCCGCCACGATGCCGACGACGCCTTCCAGGAGACCTTCATCGCGGCGCTGCGCGCATATCCGCGGCTGCGACGGGACTCCAACCTGCGCGCCTGGGTGCTGACGATCGCGCACAACAAGGCGCTCGACCTGCACCGCGCGCGGGCGCGGCGGCCCGTCCCGGTGGCCGAGGTCGGCGACCGGCCCGACCGCGCGCCCGCGTCCGCCCCGGCCGCCGGCACCGACGGCGATCACTGGGACCGCGTCCGCGGGCTGCCGCCGCGCCAGCGCCAGGTGCTGACGCTGCGCTACGCGGCCGACCTGACCCACGCCGAGATCGCGCTCGCGCTCGGCTGTAGCGAGGAGGCGGCGCGCCGCGCCGCCGCCGACGGCCTGAAGACCCTGCGGAAGGAGCTGCCCGATGTCCCTGCCCCCGCCTGAGCTGGATCCCGGTCACGCGGGCGCGCTCGCTGCGCGCACCGCCGCGCGCGCCGCACGAGCGGGCCTCGCCGCAGCCGTGTACGCGACGGTCGACAGCCCGCTCGGCCGGCTCGTCGCGGTCGCGACGCCGCTCGGTCTCGCCCGCCTGGCCTACGAGGACTCCAACGGCGGCGTCGATGCGGTGCTCGACGACGTCGCTGCGCGGCTGTCGCCCGCGATCGTCGAGGCGCCGCTGGACGACGTCCGCCGCGCGCTCGAGGACTACTTCGAGGGCAGGCGCCGCGACTTCGGCCTCGCGATCGACTGGGCGCTCGTGCACACGGCGTTCACGGAGGGCGTCCTGCGCGCGACGGCCGCGATCCCGTTCGGCGCGACGAGCACGTATCGCGACATCGCCGCCGCCGCGGGCTCGCCCGCCGCGTTCCGCGCGACGGGCAACGCGCTGGGCTCCAACCCGATCCCGATCGTCGTGCCCTGCCACCGCGTCCTCGCGTCGGGGGGCGGCCTGGGCGGCTACACCGGGGGCGTGGAACGCAAGCGCGCGCTGCTCGCGATCGAGGGCCGCATGCTCGCCGTCTGACGACGCCGACTGCCGTGCGCGCTAGCCTGGGTGCATGGACAACGATCGTTCCGCGGCCTACGGTCGCGTGGTCAAGACGCTTGCGGACCTCGGTCCGGCCAAGCTGCAGACCTCCGAGCAGCAGATCATCCGCACCGCGGCCGACGCGCTGTTCTTCGAGGGCGACGCGTACGACGAGCTCGCGGCCGTCGAGGATCTCGCCCAGCAGCTCGTCGACGCCGGGCGCCTCTCGGCCGAGCGCGCGCGCGAGCTCGTCGACGACGTCGCGGCCTGCGGGCCGTCCGCCGGCGTGCGGTAGCCCTGCGGGCGTTCTCAGCGGGACGCGTCCACCGGCCTACGGCGCCGGCCCGTCGGTCGCACCGAGCGCCGCCGGCAGCTCGCGGCGCGAGCGCACGTCGAGCTTGCGGTATGCATTGCCGAGGTGCCACTCGACGGCCTTGCGCGTGACGAACAGCGCCTCGGCGATCTGGCGGTTGCTCAGCCCCTCGATCGCGAGCGCCACGACGCGGCGCTCGCTCGGGCTCAGCGCATCGGCCCCGCGCAGTGCGGCGCGCTGCACGCGCGTCCCGGCGACCTCGAGCTCCTCCAGCGCCCGCTCCTCGAGCACCCGCGCCCCGCACGCGCGCGCGATCTCCAGCGCTTCGCCGAGCGCTCGCCCGGCGTCCGATCGGCGCCCGACGCGGCGCAGCATCGTGCCGAGCTCGAGCTGCGCGCGGCCGTGCTCCAGCCGTGCCTCGGACCCCCCCGCGAGCTCGACGGCCTCCTCGAGCTGGGCGAGCGGGCCCTCGAGGTCGGCGTGCACGCCGACGTGGGCGAGCGCCCGCAGCGCCGTCGAGATCGCCCGTGGCGCGCCGAAGGCGCGCGCGAGGTCGAGCTCCTCGTGGGCGAGCTCCTCGGCCTCGGCCGTGCGGCCGAGGCTCGCGAGCGCGAGCGCGGTCGCCGAGCGCCAGCCGGCGAAGCAGGCCGGGTTGTCGATACCCACGGTGACCTCGCGCCAGTCGTTGAAATGCCCGAGCGCGTCCTTCTCGCGGCGGTCGGCGAGCGCGATCCGGCCGAGCGCCTCGTGCCACGGCGCGAGCATCGCCGAGCCGGCGTGCTCGGAGGGGTCGTAGAGGACGGCGGTCGCGGCGGCGGCCTCGTGCTCGCCGCAGTCGACCTGCAGGCCGAGCAGCACGCCGTAGGCCGACGGCAGGAACTGGCGCCAGCCGTAGCGCTCGGCGTCGACGGCGTGCTCGGCGTCACTCAGCGCCTCGGCGAGGCGGCCCTGCGCCCAGCGCGACGTGCTGCGACAGAGGCTCGCGGTCGCAAGCGCCATCATCGACCCGCGCGCCCGCGACTGCGTCATCGCCGCCGTGAGCACGCGGTCGTTCCAGGCGAGCTCGTCGGCGGCCTGCAGCGCGTAGGCGATCCCGTACAGCACGGTTCCCTCGGCGGCCTGGTCCAGCGCGTCGCCGGAGAGCGCGCGGCGCGCGGTCACGAGCACGTCCTCGCGCGGCATCCCGGCCATCGCGTCCTGCATGCAGCGCGTCGCCAGAAGCGTGCGCTGGGCGCGCGTGAAGCCCGTCTCCGTCGTGACCTCCTCGGGCCGTTCGCGCGCGAGCAGCGCAAGGCGGCGCTGCGGGTCCAGGAGGCCGAGCGCCTCGCCCTCGGCCTCGGCGATCGCGGCGACGTGCGCGTCGGCGCCCTCGATCGCGGCCGTCTGCTCGAACGCCTCCAGGGCCTCGGCGTGCCGGCCGGCCGAGGCCAGCGCGCGCCCGAGGGCCAGCAGTGTCTGGGCGCGGTCGCGGTCGTCGGTGGCGGCGGTGAGCGCCTCGCGGAAGCGCCCGATCGCCGTCGGCAGCCCGGTCGCCGCCTCGCTCGTGCCGAGCTGGCGCAGGATCGCCGGCCGGATCGCCGCAGCGGGCGGCTCGTCGAGCGCGCGGCGCAGGTAGCTCGCCGCCGACTCCGGCATGCCGAGCGTCAGCGCGCGGGTCGCGGCTGCAGACAGGACGTCGACGACCCAGCTCTCGCCGGTGCCGGGGCTCGGCAGCAGGTGGGCGGCGACGCGCTCGGGCGCGATGTCCTCCCCGCGGAGGATCTCGGCGGCGCGCCGGTGCAGCGCCGCGCGCTCGCCCGTCGCGACGTCGGCGTACACCGCCGAGGCCAGCAGCGGGTGGGCGAAGGCGAGCACGCCCGGGTCGATCGGCCGCAGGATCTCGCTCGCCGCGAGCGCGTCGGCGGCGGCGGCGGCGCGATCTGGCTTGCGCCCGGTGAGCGCCGCGACGTGGCGCAGGTGGGCGTCGTCGCCGAGGACCGCCACGGCGCGCGCGACGCCGGCGGCGTCGTCGGACAGGCGCATGAGGCGCACGGCGACCGCCCGCAGCACGGCCTCGGGCGCGAGCGTCCCGATGCGCGCCGCGTTCTGCGCCGTCGGCTGCCAGCCCTCCGCCTGGACGGCGCCGATGAGCTCGCCGAGCAGGAACGCGTTGCCCTCGGTCATGCGCCAGACGGCGTCGGAGAAGCCCTCGTCGGCGCCGGGCAGCCGGGTGCGCATGAGCTCGCGCCCGCCCTCGCGCGACAGCGCTCCCGGGCGGACGCGGCGACTCGTCCCATGCGCGGCGAGCTGTCCGAGCAGGTCGTCGGGCGCGCCCGGCTCGCCGAGGCGGCGGGCGACGACGATCGAGACCGCCATGTCGTCGAGGCGCTGCAGGAGGTAGAGCAGCAGCCGCAGGGACGGCCGGTCGGCCCAGTGGGCGTCGTCGATCGCGATGAGCACGGGGCTGCTCTCGGCGAGGTTGGACAGCAGCCAGAAGAGCCCGTGCATGACGGGGTAGGAGCGATCCTCGGCCTCGTCGCCGCCCCAGCTCGTCGGCCGCTCCAGCAGCGGGCCGGCAAGCGCGGCCGAGCCGGCGAGCAGCCGGTCACGCGTCTCGTCGTCGGCGCCGGCGAGCAGCGGCTCGAAGAGCTGCACGGCGATGCCGAAGGCGAAGTCGCTCTCCAGCTCCGATGCGCGGGCGCGCATGACGATCATGTCGCTCGCGCGCGCGCGGGACACGGCGGCGTCCAGCAGCGAGGTCTTGCCGATTCCCGCATGCCCCTCGACGAGCAGCAGGTGCCCGCGCGCGGCGCGGCCGGCGTCCAGCAGATCGTCGACGGCCCGCAACTCGACCTCGCGTTCGAGGAGTCCCCCCGACACCTGGTTCGCTGCGACTGGTGAGCGCTTCGTCAAAAGACTGGGGAGCTGCCCTAGTGTGCGGGATCGTGCAACCGTCTAAAAAAGAGCCTAGCGGCTGACCCGGAAGGTCGGTTGAAGCGCAGGACAGGGATGTCGGAAGAGCGCAAGGTTGTACGCGGAGCTGCACGGAGGCTTATCGACCCGGGACCATGACGGTCTCGGGTCCGCGTACTTAACGGGCCGGAAACTCAGGTGGAGCGCGGCGGCGCCCACTGCGCCTCGGCGAGATCGCCCTCGGACAATCCCTCGGGCGTCGGGACCTCCGGCGTGTCGCGCAGGTACCACTCGGCGTCGAGCGCGGACTGCGTGCCCGAGCCCGCGGCGGTGACGGCCTGGCGGTACGTGTGGTCGACGAGGTCGCCGGCGGCGAAGACGCCGGGCTTCCTCGTACGCGTCGAGCGCCCCTCGGTGATGACGTAGCCCTCGTCGTCGACGTCGACCTGGCCGGAGACGAGCTCGGACTGCGGCTCGTGGCCGATCGCGATGAACGCACCGGCGATGTCGACCTCCTGCGTGTCGCCCGTCACGGGGTTGCGCAGGCGCACGTGGGTCAGGCCGGCGCCCTCGCCGGCGACGAACTCCTCCGGCACGTACGGCGTCAGCCACTCGATGTTCTCGATCGCGCGGGCACGCTCGAGCATGATCTTCGACGCGCGGAACTCGTCGCGGCGGTGGACGACGATGACCTTGGACGCGAACTTCGAGAGGAAGATCGCCTCCTCCATCGCGCTGTCGCCGCCGCCGACGATCATCGTCGGCTTCTGCTTGAAGAACGCCGCGTCACAGGTGGCGCAGTAGCTCACGCCGCGGCCGCCGAGCTCCTCCTCGCCGGGAACGTCGAGCTTCTTGTGCTCGGCGCCCATCGCGAGGATCACCGTGCGGGCGCGGTACTCGTCCTTGCCGACCCAGACCTTGTGGACCCCGCCGACCTCGTCGGACAGCTGCACCTTCGTCGCCTGGTCGGTGATGAAGCGTGTGCCGAAGCGCTCGGCCTGATCGCGGAAGCGCTGCATGAGCTCCGGTCCCTCGATGCCCTCGGGGAAACCGGGGTAGTTCTCGACGTCGGTCGTCTGCTGCAGCAGCCCGCCCCAGAGGAAGCCCTCGATGACGAGCGGCTCGAGGTTCGCGCGCGACGTGTAGAGCGCAGCCGTGTAGCCGGCCGGCCCGGAGCCGACGATGATGACGTTCTCGATCCTGGGGGCTTGGTCTGAGCTGGTCACTTCACAAAGTATAGCGGGGGTTTCACGCTCCTGCGGTCGCCGGCAGCTCGCTGCGCGACCCGCGTTCCTCGCGCCAGCGGGCGACCGTCCGGCGCAGCTGGAAGTACGCGATCGCCCCCGGGATCGTCGGCAGCCAGAAGGCGAAGATCCGGTAGGCGAGGACCGCCGGGACCGCGAGCGCGAGCGGCACGCCGAAGGCGGCGAACGCGCCGATCATGCCGCCGTCGACCCCGCCGATCCCGCCCGGCAGCGGCAGGAGGTTGCCGAGGAAGCCCACGAAGTACGCCATGACGATGACCGGCCACGGCGGCGGGTCGCCGAAGGCGTGGAAGCAGGCCCAGAGCACGGCGATGTTGAAGCCCCAGTAGCCGAGCGCGCCGAGCAGCGCGGGGTCGCGCTCGCGCACGTGAGACAGCGCCTCGCGCATGCCGGCCGAGAACGCGGCCGGCGCGTTGGCCGCCCGCTGGGCCAGGCGCGCGAGCCGTCCGCCGCGGCGCGCGAAGCCCTCGAGGCGGCGCTGCAGGTCGGGCGGCACGCGCGAGAGCGCGAGCCCGAGCGCGATGACGGCGAGGCCGAACAGCGCCGGCAGGACGGTGATCGCGAACGGCCCGGGTCCAGGCAGGACGTCGAGGTACAGGCCGAAGCCGACGAGGACGAGCGCGCCCATGTAGACCGCGTACGTGAGGATGAGGAACGCGAGCGTCTTGTCGGCGACCGTCCGGCGGTCCATCCCCGCGCGGCGCAGCGCCCAGGCCGTCAGCGCGATCCCGCCCGCCCCGCCGGCGGCGAGCAGGCGCGTCGCGGCGAGGCCCGCCATGGTGATCTGGTAGCTCGCCCGCCAGTCGATCCGCGATCCCGCGCGGACGAACACGCCCTGGAACATCATCACGTAGCCGCCGAAGGACAGGACCGAGAACACGAGTCCTCCGGCGAGCCACAGGCGGTCGCCCTCACCGACCCTCCGGCCGGTGTCCTCGAGGTCCGCCAGCTGGGGCAGGACGAAGTACAGGAACGCGACCGCGGAGACGACGAAGACGGCGGCGAGCACGAGCCCTTTGCGCGTCACCTGGACGCGCGGCATCTCGTCGAGATCGTCGTGATCCTCGGCGGGCGTCGCGGGGTCGACCTCGGGGGGCTTGACCGTCTTGTCCATGGCGTGGGTCCGGGCCTCCGCGAGTATAGGTCCGGCCCAGGACCGCTCCGCGGGGCTGCTCAGCCGCGCTCGTCGCGCCGGAGCCGGGCCTCCTGGACGAGCGCGGCGATGAGCCGGCTCGCCTCGTCGGCCTCGGGATGCCACTGCACGCCCAGCGCGAAGCGGCGCTCCGGCACCTCGAGCGCCTCGGGCAGCTCGTCCATCGCCGCCCAGCCCGTGACGACGAGCCCGTCGCCGACGCGGTCGATCGCCTGGTGGTGGTGGGACTTCGTCGCGTGATGCTCCTCGCTCGCGGCGCGCGCCGCGAGCGACCCGGGCGCGAGCCGGACGTCGTGGTCGGCGCCGTCGAAGGTCCCGAGGACGCGGCGGTGCTCCTCGTGCCCGAGCAGCTCCGGCAGATGCTGATGCAGGGTCCCGCCGCAGGCGACGTTCAGCACCTGGATCCCGCGGCAGATCCCGAGAAACGGCATGTCGCGCTGCACCGCGCGGCGGACGAGCGCGATCTCGAACGCGTCGCGCTCGGGGACGCAGCCGATCGTCTCGGGGTGCGCGTCGGCGCCGTAGCCGGCCGGGTCGAGGTCGGAGCCGCCGGCGAGCATGAGCCCGTCGATGTGGTCGAGCACCTCGTCGGGATCGTCGATGAGCGCCGGATCGGGCGCGAGCAGCAGCGCCATCGCACCGGCGCGCTGGACGGCGTCGACGTAGTTTCGGGGCAGCAGGACCGCCGGCATGTCCCACACGCCCCAGCGCGCCCGCTCCAGCGGCGTGCAGATCCCGATCGTCGGCCGTCCCATGCCCGCACGGTAGCGGCGGGCGTCGTCGTGCCCCCGGGCGGGGATAATCACGGCATGTACGAGACCATCGAGCTCGAACGCCGCGGCGCGGCCGCCACCATCCGCCTGAACCGCCCCGACGCGCTGAACGCGTGGACCGCGACGCTCGGCACCGAGCTGCTCGACGCCGTGCAGACCGTCGCGGCCGACGACGACGTGCGCGCCGTCTGCGTCACCGGCAACGGGCGCGCGTTCTCCTCCGGCGCCGACCTGCGCGACATCACGTCGCGCGCCACCACGCCAGGGGGCCATCCCGACGTCGAGTCGGCGCTGAACACCGTCTACCACCCGATCCTCACGCTCCTGCGGACGATGCCCAAGCCCGTCGTCGCGGCGGTCAACGGCCCCGCGGCCGGGATCGGCTGCTCGCTGGCGCTCTCCTGCGACATCGTCGTGGCGGCGGAGTCGGCCTACCTCCTGCTCGCCTTCGTGAACATCGGCCTCGTCCCCGACGGCGGGGCGCTCGCGCTCGTCAGCGCCCGGGCGGGCAGCGCGCGCGCGGCCGAGATGGGGATGCTCGGCGAGCGCGTCACGGCCTCCGACGCGCGCCGCTGGGGCCTCGTCAACCACGTCCTCCCCGACCACGAGCTGCAGGAGTACGTCGCAGACCTCGTCGATCGCCTCGCCTCCGGGCCGACGCGCTCCTACGCGGGCACCAAGCGCCAGATCAACGCCTGGGCGTACGCCGGCCTCGACGAGCAGCTCGCGCTCGAGGCGCGCCTGCAGCAGGAGATGATCGAGTCCCCCGACTTCCGCGAGGGCGTCACCGCGTTCCTCGAGAAGCGCGCCGCGAACTTCGCGGGCGAATGACCTCCGAACCACGCGGTTTCGCGGTCTCGCGGGATGGCACGGGGTCAGTTCGCCGCCGCATGAATACAATGCCGCCCGCCTTGGCTCCCGCACGCCTCCGTCACCCCCGCCGTGTCTTCGCCGTCACCCTCGGCGCGGGGCTCGTCGCCCTGCTCGCCCTCGCCACCGGCGCCTCGGCGGACTTCCTGACGCCGCCGTCCGGCGGCTCGCCGAACGCCGACGACATCGACACGCTCTACAAGATCGTGCTCGCCGTCGCCGTCGTCGTCTTCGTCGGCGTCGAGGGCGTCCTGCTCTACTCGCTGATCCGCTTCCGGGCCCGCAAGGGCGCGGTCCCCGTCCAGATCCGCGGTAACACGCGCCTCGAGATCGGCTGGACGATCGGCGCCGCCGTGATCCTCGTCGTCCTCGCCGGCGTGACGTTCGCGACGCTCGACGGCATCCGCAACCCGCCGAACTCCGATGCCTCGGGGTTCCCGACGGCGAAGGTCGCCAACGTCGACAACGCCTCGGCGTTCCAGCCGCGCACGCCCAACGGCCGCGCGCTGAACATCAAGGTCAACGGCCAGCGCTACGCCTGGCGCTTCACGTATCCCGACGCGGACACGAACACCCTCAACAACGTCTTCTCCTACGAGGAGATGGTCGTCCCGACGAACACGACGGTGACGCTCGACATCGAGGCCCAGGACGTCGCCCACTCCTGGTGGATCCCGGAGCTCGGCGGCAAGTTCGACGCCATCCCGGGCCATACGAACTTCACGTGGTTCAAGATCCCCAGGCCGGGCGTATACAAGGGGCAGTGCGCCGAGCTGTGCGGGCGCAACCACGCCGACATGGTCGCGCAGGTGCGCGCCATCTCACCGGCCGCCTTCAAGGTCTGGCTGGCGCAGAAGAAGACGGAGATCGAGGCGGCCGACAAGCTCGCGCAGGACCGCCGCAAGCAGATCGCCGCCGGCGCCGACGCCCCGTCGCAGACCGCGACGACGCCGCAGAGCGCGCCGGACCAGACGACCGGGTCGACGGCGGACACGACGGGCTAGGAGCAGACACCGATGGCCGCCACCGATACAACCGTCCTCGTTCCCGAGATCGTCGCGCACAGCGTCGAGCCCGAGCCGCGCGGCTGGGTGTCGTGGGTCACCACGACCGACCACAAGCGCATCGGGATCATGTACATCGTCACGACGTTCGTGTTCTTCCTGCTGGGCGGGGTCGAGGCGCTGCTCATGCGCGTGCAGCTCGGGGCGCCGGACAACACGTTCCTCACGCCGTCGGCGTACAACGCGCTCTTCACGCTGCACGGCACGACGATGATCTTCCTCTTCGTCGTGCCGGTCATGGCGGGCTTCGGCAACTACTTCCTCCCGCTGATGATCGGCGCCCGGGACATGGCGTTCCCGAAGCTCAACGCGCTCTCCTACTGGCTGCTGCTGGCCGGCGGGATCGTCTTCTACGTCTCGCTCTTCTTCCACCCGCCCGAGGCCGGCTGGACGTCCTACGCGCCGCTGAGCAACAGCGCCTTCTCGGAGACCGGCGGCATCGACGCGTGGATCTACCTCATCCACCTCACCGGCATCTCATCGCTGCTCGGGGCGATCAACTTCTACGCGACGATCGCGAACATGCGCGCGCCGGGCATGGGCTGGGGCCGCCTGCCGCTGTTCGTCTGGTCGCTGCTCGTCTACGCCGTGCTGCTGATCCTCGCGCTGCCGGTCATCGCCGGCGCCGTGACGCTGCTGCTCGCCGACCGCCATTTCGGGACGGGCTTCTTCGACCAGAGCCAGGGCGGCGACCCGTTGCTCTGGCAGCACCTGTTCTGGTTCTTCGGCCACCCCGAGGTCTACATCATGGTCCTGCCGGGCTTCGGGATCATCTCCGAGGTCCTGCCGGTCTTCGCCCGCAAGCCGATCTTCGGCTACAAGGCGATCGCCGCGGCGACGGTCGTGATCGCCTTCCTCGCGCTGCTCGTGTGGGCGCACCACATGTTCTCGACCCCGAGCGCCACCGTCGTGCTCGTCTTCTTCATGCTCAGCTCGTTCCTCATCGCCATCCCGACGGGCGTGAAGATCTTCAACTGGGTCGCGACGCTCTGGCGAGGAACCGTCGAGTTCAAGACGCCCCTGATCTTCGCCGTCGGCTTCATCTCCGTCTTCCTCATCGGCGGGATCACCGGGATCTTCCTCGCCGTCTTCCCGGTCGACTGGCAGCTGACGGACACGTACTTCGTCGTCGCCCACCTGCACTACGTGCTCGTCGGCGGGTCGGTCTTCGCGATCTTCGCCGGCATCTACTTCTGGTACCCCAAGATGACCGGCCGGATGCTGAGCGAGAGCCTCGGCAAATGGTCCTTCGCCTTCATGTACATCGGGATCAACGTGACGTTCCTCATCCAGCACTCGATCGGCCTCGATGGCATGCCGCGGCGCGTCTACGAGTACCCCGACGTCGGTCATCTCGCGCTCTACAACCTCATCTCGACGGTCGGCTCGTTCATCCTCGGCGTGGGCGTCCTGCTGACGGTCTGGAACGCCGTGCGCTCGCTCAAGCACGGCGTGAAGGCGGGGCCCGATCCGTGGAAGGCCAACACGCTCGAGTGGTTCACGCCCTCGCCGCCGCCGGTCAACAACTTCGACGTCATCCCGCGCGTGCGCTCGGTCGAGCCGATGAAGGACATCCGGCGCCAGGTCGCCCGCCAGACCGAAGCCCATCCGGTCGAAGTCGGCGCGGAGTAGTAGTGGAAGCCTCCACCCCCACGGTCGCGCTGCCGGTCGGCGGCGTACGCCAGGTCGTCTCGGACTACGTCGCGCTGACGAAGCCGAAGGTCCAGTCGCTGCTGCTGCTGACGACCGTCTGCTCGATGGAGATCGCCGGCGACCCGTCGATCGGCCTCATCGCGCTCACCGTCGTCGGCGGGTACCTCTCGGCCGGCGGCGCCGGCGCCGTCAACCACTGGTACGACCGCGACATCGACGCGCAGATGCCGCGCACGGCGAACCGCCCGGTGCCCTCAGGGCGCGTCGCGCCCCGGGCCGCGCTGTTCTTCGGGATCGCGCTCGCGGTGGCGTCGTTCGTCCTGCTCACGACGACTGTGAACGTCCTTGCGGCCTCGCTCGCGCTCGCGGGCTTCCTCGGGTACGTCTTCGTGTACACGATCTGGCTCAAGCGCCGTACACCGCAGAACATCGTCATCGGCGGGGCCGCCGGGGCGTTCCCGCCGCTCGTCGGCTGGGCGGCCGTCACCGGCGGGCTCGGCGGGATGCCGCTGTACCTCTTCGCGATCGTCTTCTTCTGGACGCCGCCGCACTTCTGGGCGCTCTCGCTGCTCATGAAGGAGGAGTACAAGCGCGTCGGGGTGCCGATGCTGCCGGTCGTCCGGGGGGAGGACGAGACGCGTAAGCAGATCCTGCTCTACGCGGTCCTCCTGTGGGCGATCACGCAGCTGCCGTTCTGCGCCGGGGGGCTCGGGACGATCTACCTCGTCTCGTCGCTCGTGCTCGGCGGACTGCTCATCGGCGGCGCGGTCGTCCTGTACCGCCGCGCCGACCGCAGCAGCGCGCTGCGGCTGTACCTGTTCTCGCTCCTGTACCTCGCGCTGCTCTTCGGCGCGATGGTGCTCGACGTCAAGCTCTAGACTCGGCGCCCGTATGGATCAGAAGCTCGCCCGCAAGAACCTCCGCTCCGGCCTCCTCTGCGCCGCCGTGATCATGTTCATGTTCGGCATGACGTTCGTCGCCGCGACGATCTACGTGTCGTGAGCCGGCTCGACCGCCCAGCGCCGCCCGCGGGCGAGGAGATCCATCTCCCCGGCGCGAGCATCCAGCCGGTCCTGCTGGCGTTCGGCATCACCCTGACGCTGCTGGGCGTGACGCTCGGCAACTTCATCCTCTTCTCGGGGCTCGTGCTGTCGCTCTGGGTCGTCGTGCGCTGGATCGCCGACACCCGCCGCGAGATGCGCCACCTCCCCGAGGATCTCGACAACCCGTAGTCGATCCGCCCGCGGGCCCGCGGACGCCCGAGGCGGGGGTGCCGGGCTGCTACAAAGGACTGTCGATGCGCCAGGTTGCCCGATCGGGCACCGTCGCGCTCATCTGAGAGCGCGGTCCGCGGCGTATAGACGCTCATGGAGACCCCCATTCAACGCCCAGCAACGGTCCGGCATCGTACGAGCCTCTTCCGTGACGCGGTAGACATCGTCGAGGCCGAGTACGGCTCCGATCTCTCGCTCGACGAGATCGCCCGTCGCGTCGCATCCTCGCGTCGCCAACTGCAGCGCTCGTACTCGGAGATCGGCGGGACGACCTTCCGCGAGCACCTCACGGGGGTGCGGATGGACCGCGCCGCCCAGCTGCTCGCCACGCGCGGCCTGACGGTGCGCGAGGTGGCCGCACGGGTCGGCTACCGCCAGCCGGCGCAGTTCGCCAAGGCCTTCCGCCGTCGACACGGCGTGGCGCCCTCCGGCTACCGCGACGCACGCCGCTTCGGCATGGATCCTCGCGCCGTCGCCCAGGGCGCAGGCGCACGCGTCGCAGCCTGACCCCGAGCCCGTCCGCGGCCCCGCGGGAGCGGTGCTGCGCCGGGCCCGCGCGTACCGGATTGTCGTTCGTCGCCAGCACCCCATAGGATGCGCGACCGCATGGGCAAGCGACGCGGGCGCCAGGAGCGCACACCGATCACCTGGATGGTGATCCACGGGGTCATCGCGTCGGCGATCGGCATCGCGATCGGCCTCTCGATCCACTGGTTCCCCGAGAAGGCCTCCACGCAGGCCGGCCCGATCGACCACCTGTGGGACGTCCTCATCGTCGTCACGGTCCCCGTCTTCGTGACCGTGATGATCATCGTGCTGTTCAGCGTCGTGAACTTCCGCATGCGGCCGGGCGAGGAGAACCTCGACGGCCCGCCGATCCACGGCAGCACGCGCCTGGAGGTCATCTGGACCGCGACCCCGGCGATCATGCTCGTGGCGCTGTGCTCCTACGCCTGGGTCGTCCTCAACGACATCGAGAAGCCGCAGGCCAACGAGATGCGCGTCAACGTCACGGGGCAGCAGTTCGCCTGGACCTACGAGTATCCGCAGGCCGGCGGCAAGCCGGTGAAGTCCAACCAGCTCTACCTCCCCAACGAACAGCCGGTGCGCTTCTACGTCAAGGCCCTCGACGTCATCCACGACTTCTGGGTGCCGGCCTTCCGCATGAAGGTCGACGCCGTCCCGGGGATCACGACGAAGTACCGCATCACGCCCACGCGCCTGGGCACGTACCCCGTCGTGTGCGCCGAGCTCTGCGGCCTCGGGCACTCAGTGATGCGCTCCACCACGCACGTCATCACCCCGGCGGCCTTCAAGACCTGGCTCGCGAGCAAGACGCAGCCCGCTGCCGCCGCCGGCGGCGGCGCCGCGGGCGGGGCGCCGAAGATCGACGGCAAGAAGCTCTTCACCGACGGCAACGGGACCGCGACGGCGTGCAGCGCCTGCCACACGCTCGCCGACGCCGCCTCGACCGCGACGACGGGACCCGATCTCGACAAGGTGCTCGCCGGCAAGGATGCGGCCTTCGTCAAGGCTGCGATCCTCACGCCCAACGCCCAGATCGCGGCCGGTTTCCAGGGGGGGATCATGCCGCAGAACTACGGCGATACCCTCTCTCCCGGCGAGGTCGACGCGCTCGTGGCGTACCTCGGGCAGGTCGCGGGCAAATGATCACGACGATGAGGAGCCGCTAGATGGTCGCGAGAATGCGAGCACCCGGATTGACCAGGGCGTTCCTGTACGCCTTCTACGGCGTCGTGCTCGCGTACGTGATCATCTTCATCTTCCGGACGTGGTACGACCTGCACCCGGTTCTCGTGGGCCACGCCGTGCTCGAGCTCGCGCTGTTCACGTCCGGCCTGGGCTTCCTCGTCGGCCTCGGTGGCTTCACGTACTGGTTCTACTGGGCGACCGGCAAGAAGACGCAGCCCGAGGACCACTCCGGCCACGGCGCGTACTCCTGGCGCGACTACTTCCGGATCAACACCGACCACAAGGTCATCGGCATCCAGTACGTCGTGACCTCGTTCTTCTTCTTCTTCGTCGGCGGGCTGTTCGCGATGCTCATGCGCGCGGAGCTCGCCCAGCCGGGGCGCCAGTTCGTCGACCCGAACACGTTCAACGGCCTCTTCAGCGTCCACGCGTCGCTGCTGATCTTCCTCTTCATCATCCCCGTCTTCGCAGGCCTCGGGAACTACGTCATCCCGATCATGATCGGGGCGCCCGACATGGCGTTCCCGCGCCTGAACGCCCTGTCGTTCTGGATGCTGCCGGTCGCCGGGATCATGATGCTGCTGTCCTTCGCGGCCCCCGGCGGCTCGTTCGCCTCCGGGTGGACGGCGTACGCGCCGCTCTCGGTCACAGCGCCTGAAGGGCAGGTCTTCTTCACGATCGGGGTGCAGTTCGCAGGCGCGAGCTCGATCGCCACCGCGCTCAACTTCCTTGTGACGATCATCACGATGCGGGCGCCGGGGATGAGCTTCTTCCGCCTGCCGCTGCTCGTGTGGGCGAACTTCTCGACGTCGCTGCTCGTCGTCATCGCGACGCCGTTCATCGCCGTCTCGCAGTTCATGGTGCTCTTCGACCGCTCGCTGGGCTTCAACTTCTTCGAACCGGCGGGTCGCGGCGACGTGCTGATGTACCAGCACATCTTCTGGTTCTACTCGCACCCGGCGGTCTACATCATGATGTTGCCCGGGTTCGGGATCGTCTCGGAGATCCTCGCCGTGAAGTCCCGCAAGCCGATCTTCGGCTACCGGATGATGGCGTTCTCGCTGCTGGCGATCGTCATGCTCGGCTTCACCGTCTGGGCGCACCACATGTTCGTCTCGGGCATGCAGGACTGGATCCGCGTGCCGATGATGATCACGACGGCGATCATCGCCGTGCCGACCGGCATCAAGATCTTCTCCTGGCTCGCGACGCTGTGGCGGGGCGTGCTGCACCTCGACACGCCGATGCTGTTCGCGCTGGGCTTCCTCACGATGTTCACGCTCGGCGGGATCTCCGGCGTGATGCTCGCGGTCATCCCCGTGACGATCCACGTCAGCGACACGTACTTCATCGTCGCCCACATCCACTACGTGCTCTTCGGCGGGTCGCTCTTCACGATCTTCGCCGGCGTCTACTTCTGGTTCCCGAAGATGACGGGGCGGATGTACGACGAGCGCCTCGGCAAGCTGCACTTCTGGACGACGTTCATCTTCTTCAACCTGACCTTCGCGCCGATGCACGTCATCGGCATCCAGGGCATGCCGCGCCGCGTCGCCGACTACGCCGAGCAGTGGGCGACCTGGAACCTGCTGATCTCGATCGCGAGCTTCTGCCTCGGTCTCAGCGCGCTGATCTTCGCCTACAACATGATCGCGTCCTGGCGCGGCGGCCCCCACGCCCACCACAACCCGTGGCGGTCGCTCACGCTCGAGTGGCAGGTCAGCTCACCCCCGCCGATCTTCAACTTCGACGCCATCCCGACGGTCGTCGGCGGGCCCTACGAGTACGGCGTCCCCGGCGCGGTGCACGGCGTCCTGAAGGGCGCCGAGATACCACAGCCGGCCGGCGCGACCGCGCACGGCTCGGGCGGCGCATCACACGCATCGGGCCGCAAGGAAGAGGACTAGCGACGTGAGCAAGCACATCCTTGTCGTCGCCAACCAGACGATAGGCGGAGCGAACCTGCTCGACCTCGTCCGGACGCGCGCGAAAGAGCCCGACACGAGCTTCACGCTCGTCGTGCCGATGACCAAGCCGCGGTCCGGCTACGTCATCTACGACGATGTCGTGCGCGACGCGGCCCAGGTGCGCCTGGACCTCGCGCTGTCCTATCTGCGGGGCGAGGACATCGTCGCCAGCGGCGAGCTCGGCGACGAGGATCCGCACACCGCGACGCTCGACGCGATCCGCGAGTACCAGCCCGACGAGGTCATCATCTCGACGCTGCCGCAGGCGACCTCGGGCTGGTTGCGGCGCGACCTCATCGAGCGCATCCAGGACGGCACCGGCGTCCCGGTCACGCACGTCGTCTCCGATCTCGACGTCGAGGGGCTGCCGTTCGAGGTGACGCTCGTCGTCGCAAACGTCACGGCGGGCCGCGGCAAGCTGCGCGCCCGGATGACCGAGCTCGCGAACGCGGCCGACGACATGCTGTTCATCGTCATCGTCCCGCTGCAGGCGCACAACGACGGGCGCGCGGCGGCCGTCGCGCGCGCGCGGCTGGGCAACACGCTCGACAAGATGCGCCGCGAGGGGCTGCTCGTCGCCGGCATGATCGGCGACCCCGACCCCTACACCGCGACGATGAACGCGCTCCAGTTCTTCCGGGTCTCGCGCATCATCATCTCGACGCTGCCCGTCACGCGCTCGGGCTGGATGCGCTCGGACCTCATCGACCGCGTGAGCAAGGCGACGAACCTCGACGTCGAGCACATCATCGCCGAGGCGCCGGCCGAGGTGAGCTCCTAGTGGAGGCCGCGGGGATCAGCGCGGGCGTCGCGCTCGACCACCACGACGACGACCATCACGGCGACCACCACGGTCCGCCGCCGGCGAACCGCAGCTCGCGGATCGACCACGAGCTGCTCGGGATGCTGCTTTTCATCATCTCGGAGATCATGGTCTTCGGGGCCTTCTTCACGGCCTACTTCTTCATCCGGCTCGTCGCCGACGGCCACACCTGGTTTCCCGTCAACGGGGACTCTCTCCCGGTCGCGGTCGCGGGCATGAACACCTGCATCCTCCTGAGCTCGTCGCTGACGATGCACTGGGCGCAGTCGTCGATCAAGAACGGCAATCGCTTCGGGCTGAAGGCCGGGATGCTGCTGACCTCGCTGCTCGGCGCGACGTTCCTCTTCATCCAGATCAACGAGTACATCCACATCGGCTTCTCGCCCCAGAATCACGCCCAGGGCACGATCTTCTACGGGCTGACCGGTCTGCACGGCGCACACGTCTTCATCGGCCTCACGCTGCTCGTCATGGTCACCGTGCGCGCCTTCAGGGGCCACTTCAGCCCGGAGCACCATCACGGCGTCGAGGTGCCCGGGATCTACTGGCACTTCGTCGACGTCATGTGGGTCGTCGTGTACACGACGATCTACATCCTCTAGAGGGACGGCCGGCTGGTGCGCCCGCCCTGGGAGTCGGAGGCGGCGGCGTTCGCCTTCCTCCTGCGCGTCCTCGCGGTCGCCGTCGTCATCGTCCTGATCTCGCTGGCGCTGAAGGCGGTCTTCTAGGGCGTCGCGGTGGCTCGGAGTGGTGTTTCGGCGCTGGCGGGCCGGGGGCGCGGACGGGATCGCGGGCTCCGCCCCCCTCCGTACACGTCGGCCTCGCCGGTGGCGCTCCTCGTCGTGTAGCCGCCAGACACTCCGGGGGGCGGACCCGCGACCCGCCACGCCCCGGGCAGATGCGTCGCCCGCCGGCGCGGGTGGGGTGATGAGCGGGGTGGTGACCGCGGGCGTGCGCACGCGGGGCACGGCGCGCTGCGGCGCCGCCGCCTTCCCTCCCCCGGGCGCGCGCACGAGCGCCGCGCACAGCGACCACCCAGCTGAGCGAACCAACCAGTAGTGGTCGGGCAGCAACGCCCCTGCCAGGGGCGCGGCGGGTCGCGGGTCCGCCCCCCGGAGTGTCTGGCGGCTACACCACAACCCATACCGCCGGCGAGGCCCACGTGTACGGAGGGGGGCGGAGCCCGCGATCCCGTCCGCGCCCCGGCCCACCTGCGCCGGCCGACCCGACCCGACCCGAACTACTACTTCACCGTGAGCGTGCCTTCCATGCCGCCCGCGCGGTGCCCGGGGACGCTGCAGAAGAACGTGTACTTGCCTGGCTTGAGGTCGACCTTGATCGTCGACGTCGCGCCGCCCTGGACGGTCTTGCCCTGCGCGGTGACGCCGTTGCCCTCGAGCGCGATGTCGTGCGGGATCGAGGCGGCGTTCTTGGAGTCGATCTCCAGCGCGCCGGCGGGAGCCGTGGCCTGCTTGGTGATGTATGCGAGCTGGCCGTTGGGGTCGGCCGGGAGCGCGAGCTTGCCGCCGGCGGCGGCGACGGGCTTGCCGGCGCCCGCGGCGGGGACGGCGGTGGCGAGCTTGCCCTGGTCCTTGCCGGGGCGCGAGACGACCGAGGCGACGTAGGAGGCGACGTCGAACGCGACCTTGCCGGTCACGAGCTTGGCCGGCATGTAGGCCGGACTGCTCGTCGGCACCTTGGCCGGGTGGCGGATCTGGTCGAAGACGACGCCGTGGATCGTGTCGCGCCCGAAACCGTCCTTGAGCGCCTGCCGGAAGGCGTCGTCGAGGTTCGGTCCCTGCGTCCCCTTCGTACCCGCGCGGTTGAGCACGTGGCAGGCGCCGCACTTCTGCGAGAAGGCCTTCTTGCCGGCGATGAGATCCGCGTCGCGCGGCACGTTGTCGTTCTCGCAGGCGCTCAGCCCCGCGGCCAGCAGGCCGCAGGCGGCGAGGCCGATCAGTCGGTTCTTCAACGGTGTTCCGCCCATAAGCCGGCGGGACTCTATCCAAGCGGACCGGACGGTGTGTGGGTGGCGAGGGCGGGTGTCGGCGCCCGGACCGGCTGGTAGGGTTCCCGCCGTGACGCCCGCCCAGCGCTATCGGATGCGAGTGCCCGGAAGTGGCCGCGAGGTCATTCGCGAGGCTGAGCCGGGACGCGTCTACGTCGACCGCGAAAGCGGCGAGACGCTGTCCATCGTCGGCAAGGTCCTGCCGCTCACCCCGTCGCAGTCCAAGCTGCCCTGGGCCGTCGAGGCCCTGCGCTTCTGCCCCTGGTGCGACCAGCTGGCCCAGCGCGATCTCAACGACTGCCCGACCTGCGGGCGTCGCATGGATCCGATCGCCTGAGGCTTGGACTGACGCCGGCGATGCCCGCGCGCTGCCTCACCCTGCTGACCATCCTCGCTCTCGTCCTCGGGCTCGTCGCCTGCGGCTCCGACGACACGCCGTCGCCCGAGATCCCGCGCGCGAGCCCCGATCTCACGATCCCGACGACGACGACCCAGGAGCCGGCGCCCGCCGACACGACGACGACCGGCACGACCTCCACGACGGACACGACGGCGACCGCCGTCACGCCGCCCGCTGCGGCCGCGCCGCCGCCCGCCGCTGCGCCCCCCGCTCCCGCGGGATCCTCGACGACCGGGGGCGCTGCGCCGACCGGGCAGTCGACGACCGGCGGCGCGACGACCGGCGGCGGCGAGTTCGAGAACTTCTGCGCGCAGAACCCGGGCGCCTGCTGACCCCGCCCCGGGTCGGGGCCGGAGCGCCTCGTCGATCCGGCCGGAGGATCCGGTCCGCTAGCCCTTGGGCGCGGCGTCCGTCGGCGCGGCCGGGTTCGAGATGAACGTCGCGCTGTAGGTCAGGCGGGCGGTCCGGAACAGGCACTTGAACGCCGTCGACGAGCGTGCGCCGACGAGCGCCGACTGCGTCGACGTGTCGCCGCAGCCGTCCGCGGCGCGACTCGCCCGCCACGACGTGTCCGAGCCGAGCCCGATCTGCAGCAGCGGGGCCCACGAGGGGACCGTCAGCCCGATGTACTGGCCCTTCTTGATCCGCAGCGACTGCTCGAGCGGGAACTGGACGACGGTCCCGAAGTAGTCGTTGAGCTTCTGCAGCGGCGCCTTGGCGACCACCGACCGCACGAGCTTCTTGGCGGGCGCGAGCACGACGATCGTCGCCTGCGACTCGCCGCCCAGGCGCTCGTTGAAGAACGCGGTCTGCTTCGGGCCCGGCTTGCCGAGCGCAACCGTCCAGGCGACGATGCGGCCGTCCTCCGGGGCCTGGTACAGCGCGCGGTCGGGGCCGACCTTGGCCTGATAGCCGGTCGTGCGGCTGACGGCCTGGCAGTTCTCGGGGCAGACCCCGCGCACGCCGTCCGCCAGCGCGCCGAGCTCCGTGATCTTCGCGGAGGCGGCCGCCGGCAGGGCGAGCGTCGCGGCGCCGGCCACGGCAGCAATGTAAGCGAGTCCTCGATGGCGTGTCATCTGCCCATTCAACACGAGCTTTGGGTCGGGGTTGCGGGCGGTCGCGGTGTGCCGGTGGATCCGCTAGCCGGCGTGGAGCCGGAAACGACGGGTGGCGCCGCCGTCGGGGACCGTGTCGATGCAGCTGACGCGGTCGCATCCGGGCCGCGTGGACTCGAACGCGAAACGGATGAGCGGGGGGCGCCCGAGCGCGCTCTGCGACACGCGCACGACGAGGCTGCGCCCGCTGGAGCTCGCCCGCACGTCCGCCGGACCGGTGCGCCGGGGCAACCCCGCGTCGCGCTGCTCGAAGACGGCGGCGCGCAGCTTCGCGTCCTTGCCGGCCGTGACACAGATGAGGCGGTCGGGGCGCGTCGCGGCCGCGTCGGCGTCGGGCGCCGTCCAGATCCGCACGCAGGCCGAGCCGGGCGGCCCGGTCTTCGCGAGCAGCGCCTTCGGCGTGACCTTCGCGGCGAACGTCAGGGCGGCGCGCAGGCGGCCGTCGGCGCCGAGGCTCAGCGCGCCGCGCTGGATGTCGAGCCCACCGGTCGCGTCGTCGCGCGCATCGGCAAGGACGACGGGCTTGGACGGCGAAGCGGCGGCGAACGCGAGCGCCGCGGCGAGCGGCACCACCGCCGCGGTCAGCGCGCCGAGTCGCAGCACGCGCTGCCGTCGCCGTCGCTGCTGCACCGGGGGCCGCATGCGCGCAAGCATGACGCAGCGGGCCGCCGGAATCGAACGCGCAAGAACGCGCCCGCCCTACGCCCGCAGCTGCGCGCCCGCCCTACGCCCGCAGCTGCGCGCCCGCCGCCTTGATGTCGTCCCTGTCACCAGGGGCCGGCACCCACGGCAGCCGCAGCGGATCGCCCCTGTAGCGCGGGATGACGTGCAGGTGGAAGTGCAGGACCGTCTGCCAGGCGGCGCGGCCGCTGGAGTTCAGGAGGTTCACGCCGTCGGCGCCGAGCTGCTCGCGGGCGCGCTGCGCGAGGCGCTGCGCAACGACGGCGACGGCCTGCAGGTCCTCGGGGTCGATCGCGAAGACGTCCGCGGCGTGCGCGCGCGGGATGACGAGCGCGTGCCCCCGCGTCGCGGGGTTGATGTCCATGAAGGCGATCGTGCGCTCGTCCTCGGCGACGATCGTCGCGGGGATCTCACCGGCGACGATCTTGCAGAAGAGGCAGTCGGGATCGGCGGCCATCGGCGCGAAGGCTACGCCCCGTCGCCCTGCTCGTGTAGCCGCGCGGCGAACGCGAGCGCCTCCTCGCGCGTGCTGAGCTCGCCGGCGAACCGCGCCTCGTCGATCGCCGCCAGCAGGCGGCCGATCTGCGGCCCGTCGCTGATCCGCAGCGCGCGAGCGACGCGATCGCCGCGCACGAGCGGCTCGCGGCGCCCGGCGGCGCGCCAGGCCAGCGCCTCGGGCAGGACCTCGCGCGCGAGCTCGACGTGCTTGGCGATCGCCTCGGGCGCGTTGCGCCCGCGCGTCGCGAAGCGGTCGGCGACCGAGAGCATCGTGACGTCGACCTCGACGGGCTCGCACGCCGTGAGGTAGCGGTACAGCGCCCGGCGCGAGAGCGGGAGCTCGTGGACGAGGAAGCCGAGGCGCAGGTGGTGGCGCACGAGCGCCGCGACGTGCGCCTTGAGCTTCTCGCTCGCCCGCAGCCGGGTCAGGACGTCGCGCGCGAGCTGCGCGCCGGCGCGGTCGTGGCCGAGGAACGTCGGCGTGCCGTCGTCGCGACGGCCGAGCGTCGCCGGCTTGGCGGCGTCGTGCAGGAGCGCCCCGAGCCGCAGCGCGAGACCGCGGTCGACGCCGTCGGCGAGCGGCTCGGCGAGCAGCGCCCGCAGCGCGCCCGCGTGCTCGGCGCCGAGCGCCGCCGCCGGGTCGGACTGCAGCGCCACGACCTGCGCGAGCACCTCGATCGTGTGATCGTGGACGTCGGCGTGGTGGTAGCGGTTCTGCTCGACCCCGCGCAGCGCGTGGAGCTCGGGCAGGATCGCCGCGACGAGCCCGAGCTCCTCCATCCGGTGCAGCGACTGCAGGACGCCGTCGCCGCCGAGCACGCGCTTGAGCTCCGCGAAGACGCGCTCCTGGGCGACCGCCGCGACCCGTGCGGCCTGCCCGCGCGCGAGCACGATCGTCGCCCGCTCGGGCTCGAGGCCGAGCTCCGCGGCGAGGCGCACGAGGCGCAGCACGCGCAGCGGGTCGTCGGCGAAGGCCGCCGGCCCGACGGCCCGCAGCCGGCGCGCGGCGAGGTCCGCGGCGCCGCCGTGGGGATCGATGCGCGCGCCGCCGGCGAGCGGCTCGGCGATCGCGTTGACGGTGAAGTCGCGCAGCGCGAGGTCGGCCTCCAGCGAGCCGCCGCGCAACGGGCTGAGGTCGGCCTGCCACGAGCGGTCGGCAGCGAGCACGCGCCAGGCCCCGAACTCGTCGGAGAGCTCGAACGCGGGGCCGCGGATCGCGCGCGCGAGCGTGCGCGCGGCGCCGCGGACGTCGGCCTCGAGGACGAGGTCGAGGTCGGCCGTCGGGCGGTGCAGCAGCCGGTCGCGCACGGCGCCGCCGACGATCCACGCCGGCTGCCCGGCGAGTGCCTCGCGGGCCGCGGTCAGCGCGTCCATCAGGCCGGCTCGCCGTCGCGGTGGTAGACCCGCGGCACGCGCCCCAGCAGCCCGCAGGTCACCTCGTAGTTGATCGTGTCCAGGCGCCGCGCGATCTCCTCGGCGGTGATCCGCTCGCCGCCCTGGGCGCCGATGAGGACCGCCGCGTCGCCGACGGCCGCCGCCGCGGGCGCGCCGACGTCGACCGTCACGTTGTCCATGCTCACGGTCCCGACGAGCGGCCGCCGCACGCCGCCCAGCAGCACCTCGGCGTTGTTCGTCAGCCCGCGTCGCACACCGTCCCCGTACCCGATCGGGAGCGTCGCGACGTGCGTCGGCGCAGTGGCGATGAATCGCCGGCCGTAGCCCGCGCTGTCCCCCGGCGCCATCGGCTTGACGGCGCCGACGTAGGAGTGCAGCTCGAGCGCGGGCTCGAGCTCGGCCGCCGCCGGGTCCTCCCCGAACGGGTCCAGGCCGTAGATCGCGACCCCGGTGCGCACGAGGTCGAAGTGCGTGGCGCGGTCGCGCAGCGTCGCGGCGCTGTTGGCGGCGTGCAGGACGATCCCCGGGTGCGCGTCGCGCAGCGGCCGCGCCCAGGCGGCGAAGCGCGCGAGCTGCTCGGCCATGAACGCGTCGGCGCGGTCGTCGGCGGTCGCGAAGTGCGTCATCGCGCCCGCGAGGACGACGCCGGCGGTCGCGGCTGCGGCCTCGGCGGTCCGCGTCGCGACGGTGGCGTCGCGCGTGCCGAGGCGGCCCATCCCGGTGTCGAGCTTGACGTGCACCCCCCCGCCCCCGCGCGCGGCGACCGCGGCGACGAACGCCTCGCCCCAGGCGACGACCTCGGCCCGCGCGCCGAGCGCGACGTCGAGCTCCTCGGGCGACAGCGCGCCCATGACGAGCAGCGGTGCGTCGATGCCGGCGGCGCGCAGAACGCCGGCCTCGCCGGCCCCGGCGACGGCGAGCCGGCGGGCGCCGCCCGCGAGCGCCGCCCGCGCCGCCGGCACGGCCCCGTGGCCGTAGCCGTCGGACTTGACGACGGCACAGAGTTCCGTGCCCGGCGCGAGCTCGCGGCGCAGCCGCGCGACGTTGCGCTCGATCGCCGCGAGGTTGACGCGGGCCAGCGCGCGGACGGTCACGCCTGCTCCTCGCCCTCGGACGCGCGCGCGAGCGCGGCGACGACATCGCTCGCGATGACGCCGCCGGGCCCGTGCGCAGCGGCGGCGACGCGGCCGGCCGCGGCGTGGCGCCGCACCCCCGCGCAGGCGGCCGCGAAGGGGTCCAGCCCCTTCGCGAGGAAGGCGCCGATGATCCCGCTCAGGACGTCGCCGGTGCCCGCGGTCGCCAGCGCGGGCGCGCTCAGGCCGTTGACGGCCGCTGTGCCGTCGGGTGCCGCGACGATCGTGTCGTCGCCCTTCAGCACGACGACGGCGTTCGCGCGCCGTGCGGCCTCGCGCGCGCTGGGCAGGCGCCGGCGCTCGATCTCGCTGCTCGAGCGCTCCAGGAGGCGCCCCAGCTCGCCCGCATGGGGCGTGAGGACCGTCGGCGCGCCGCGCTGCGCGAGGCGCTCGAGCGCCCCCGCGTGGGCGTTGAGCCCGTCGGCGTCGAGCAGCAGCGCGACCGGTGCCCGCGCGGCGAGCGCGCGTGCGAAGGCGAAGGCCCCGTCGCTGCGCCCGGCGCCCGGCCCGAGCACGAGCGCGCCCGCGCGCTGGAGGGCCTCCAGCGCCTCCCCGACGGCGTCCGCGGTCAGGGCGCCGCCGTCGTCGCGCAGCCCGCGCGTCATGACCTCGAGCAGGCGCGTCTCGAAGACGAGCTCCAGCGAGGCCGGCACGAGCGCGGTGACGTAGCCGGCGCCCGCGCGCATCGCCGCCTCGGCCGCGAGGCAGGGCGCGCCCGTCAGCCCGCGCGAGCCGCCGGCGACGACGACGTGCCCCGACGTGAACTTCGTCCCCGGCGTGTCGCGCCCGGGGACGAGCGCGTGCACGCGCGCCGTCAGCAGGCCGGCGTCGGGCTCGACCGGCGCGCCCGGCGGGATCCCGATCGCGATGACCTCCAGCACGCCGGTCCGCTGCTTGCCGGGCGCGATCCAGTGCCCCGGCTTGGCGGCCGCGAACGTCGCCGTGGCCGTGGCGGTCACCGACACGCGCGCCGCCTCGCCGGTCGAGGCGTCGACGCCGCTGGCGATGTCGGCCGCGACGACCGGCACGCCGAGCGCGGCGATCGCCTCGATGGCGTCCTTGGAGAGGTCGCGCGGCTCGCCGGCGAAGCCCGTGCCGAAGATCGCGTCGACGACCAGCGCCGCGCCGTCGAGCGCGCCGGCCGTGAACAGCTCGTGGGCACCCTCCAGGCGCCGGAGGTTCTCGGCCGCGTCGCCGTGGTACTCCTGCGGCTCGGCGAGTCGCAGGATGCGCACGGTGCGCCCGAGCTCGTCGAGGAAGCGCCCCGCGACGAACCCGTCGCCGCCGTTGTTGCCCTTGCCGCAGACGATCGCGATCGGGCCACGGGGCGCCGTGCGGTCGGCGAGCAGCGCGAGGCCCGCGCCCGCGCGCTCCATGAGGTCGAGCGAGGGGATCCCGCGCTCCTCGATCGCCCAGCGGTCCATGGCGCGCATCTGCTCGGCGCCCGGCAGCGCGTCCAGCCAGTCCGGGAGCGTCACCGGACGAGGGCGACGGCGCCCGCGGTCGCCTTGGAGTGCGTCATCGACACGTCGACCTCCACGCCGAGCGCCGCGAGCCGGCCGTGCAGCGCGACGCGCGTCTGCGCCCCCTCGCCGACGACCTCGATGTCGTGCGGGTTCCAGGACTCCAGCCGCAAGGCCTTCGCAACCGCCTCCTTCGCGCAGAACCGCGCCGCGAGGTGCTGCCCGGGCCGCGCGCGCCGCTGCGCGTACGCGCGCTCGCCGTCGGTGAACAGCCGCAGCGCGAGGCCCGGGCGGCGCTCGAGGGCCGCCTCCATGCGCTCGATCTCCAGCAGGTCGATCCCGACGGGCATGCGATGGATCGTAGTCGCGCGCCGCCGCCTCACCCCGAGGCCAGCGCGCGCGCGGCACCGGCCGCTCGCTCGCTCGCCGCGCGGACGGTGGGCCCGGCGTGCTGCTCGTGGACGCCGAGCACCTCGTCGCCGAAGCGGTAGGCGGCGGTGTAGGCGCGCCGGACCGCCACGCTCGCGGGCAGCGCGGTGAGCACCACGGTCCCGACGAGACCGGCCGCGGTCGGCGTCAGCGTCACGACGTGCGTGCGGATGCGCTCCTCGCCGGCGTCGCAGAACCAGCCGCTCTTGACCGCGACCTGCGCGGCCGCGGCGCCGAGCGCGCGCGCCACGGGCCGCCTGACGCCGAACGTCTGGCGCTCGGGCACGTCGCGCATCCACCCGCGCACGAGGCCGGCCGCGCTGTCGCCGGCCGCCGCCAGGCAGGCGTAGCAGCGGGCCACGTCGTCGGCGGTGACGAGGACGCGCCCGAACGAGCGCGTCCCGCCGGCCTCCAGGGCCAGCCGCACCGCCGTCCGGCGCGCGAGCGCGCCGAGCAGCGTCTCGGCGCCGCACGCCCCCCAGACCTCCGCGGTCGGGGCGTTGGCGCTCACGGCGACGCCGTCGCGCGCCAGTCGCTGCCACTCGGCCGGCGCGCCGGCGTACGGCGCCAGGCCGGCGGCGGCCCAGAACACGAGCGGCTTCAGGACGCTGGCGCAGCGCAGCCGCTCGTCGTCGCCGCCGCCGGTCGCCAGCAGCGCGGACGCCGAGGTCGCGGGCAGCAGGAACGCGGCTGTCTGGATCGCCGGCGCCGCGGCTACTCCACGGTCACGGTCTTCGCGAGGTTGCGGGGCTGGTCGACGTTCAGCCCGCGCTTGCGGGCGACGTAGTACGCGAACAGCTGCAGCGGGATGACGGCAAGCAGCGCCTGGAGCATCCAGTCCGTGCGCGGGATCGCGAGGACCTCCTCGGCGACCGCGTCGAGGCGGTCGTCGCCCTCCGTCGCGATCGCGATGACGTGCGCGCCGCGCGCGCGGACCTCCTGGATGTTGGAGATCATCTTCTCGAGGATCGGCATGTCGGTCGCGACGCAGACGACGGGCGTGGACTCGTCGAGCAGCGCGATCGGGCCGTGCTTCATCTCGCCGCCGGCGTAGGCGTCGGTGGCGATGTAGGAGATCTCCTTGAGCTTCAGCGCGCCCTCCAGGGCGACCGCGCGGCCCACGTGGCGGCCGAGGTAGAGGTAGAACTCCGAGCCGGCGTGGCGCTCGGCGGCCTCCTTGATCGGCGCCTCGAGCTTCTCGATGAGCTCCGTGATGCGCGCCGGCAGCTGCTTGACCTCGCCGACGAGCTGAGCGATCCGCGCGGGCTCGAGCGTGCCGCGCAGCTCGGCGAGGCGCAGCGCCAGCAGGTACATCGCCGCGACCTGGCAGACGAACGTCTTCGTCGCGGCGACCGACACCTCGAGGCCGGCGCGCGTATAGAGCACGCCGTCGCTGTCGCGCGTCGCCTGCGACCCCACGACGTTCGTGCAGGCGAGGACCCTCGCCCCGCGGTCGCGGGCGAGGCGCATCGCCGCGAGCGTGTCGGCGGTCTCGCCGGACTGCGTGATGCCGATGACCAGTTCTCGCTCTCCGACGATCGGGTTGCGGTAGCGCCACTCCGACGCGATGTCCATCTCGACCGGGATGCGCGCCCACTCCTCGATCGCGTAGCGCCCGATGAGGCCCGCGTGGAACGACGTGCCGGCGGCGAGGATGAGGATCCGGTCGATGCCGTGCAGCAGGGACTCGTCGAGCTCGGCCTCGGCGAGGTCGACGCCGTCGCCGCGCGCCGTGCGGTCGGCGATCGTCTCGGCGACGGCGTCGGCCTGCTCGTGGATCTCCTTGAGCATGAACGTCTCGTAGCCGCCCTTCTCGGCGGTCGACTCGTCCCAGTCGACGTGGCGGATCTCGCGCTCGATCGGCGTGCCGTCGGGCGCCATGAACGCGACGCCGCCGGGCGTCAGCACGACGATCTCGTCGTTCTCGATGAGCTGGACGTCGCGGGTGTGCTTGAGGAACGCCGGGATCGCCGAGCCGAGGAACTGCTCGCCGTCGCCGCGGCCGACGATGAGCGGGCATTCCTTGCGGGCGCCGACGAGCGTTCCGGGCTCGTCGGCCGACATCGCGACGAACGCGTAGTGGCCCTCGAGCTCGGCGTAGGCCGCGCGGACGGCCTCGGTGAGGCTCCCGAGCGCCATGTGGTGGGAGATGAGGTGCGCGATGACCTCGGCGTCGGTCTCGGAGGTGAAGTCGGCGCCGACGTCCATGAGGCGGCGCTTGAGCGCGACGTGGTTCTCGACGATGCCGTTGACGACGATGTGGACGCGGTCGGTCGTGTCGAAGTGCGGGTGGGCGTTCTGCTCCGTCACGCGGCCGTGCGTCGCCCAGCGCGTGTGGCCGATCCCGCTCGTCGCCGCGACCGTCGCGACCGCGCCGCTGGACGCCGCCGGCGTCGCGGCGACGGCCTCGCGCAGCTTGCTGAGGTTGCCCACCGCGCGCACCGAGGCGATCTCCCCGTCGACCAGCACCGACACCCCGGCGGAGTCATAGCCGCGGTACTCGAGCTTCTCCAGCCCGGCGAGCAGGATCTCCTGGACCGGCCGCTGGCCGACGTATCCGACGATGCCGCACATCGAAGACAGGTTAGGCGGTGACCCGGCGCGGCCGGATCAGATGTCCGGCGCCCGGCCGGCCTCGACGATCGCGACGAGCCGGGCGCAGACCGCGTCGGTCTCCTCGATCGTCGGCGCCTCGACCATCACGCGCACGAGCTGCTCGGTACCCGACGGGCGCACGAGCACCCGGCCGCGGCCCTCGAGGCCGGCGCCCTCGCGCGCGGTCGCGCCGGCGAGCGCGGCGCTGGCCATCGCCGCGTCGCGATCGGCTACGCGCACGTTGACGAGACGCTGCGGCAGCTTGTCCATCGCGTCGCGGTCGGCGAGGTCGCGGCCGCCGAGCGCCTCGAGCGTCAGCAGCGCGCTCGCGATCCCGTCGCCGGAGGGGACGAAGCCCATGTCGATGATGTGGCCCGACTGCTCGCCGCCGAGCCCCCAGGCGCGGTCGCGCAGCTCCTCGAGCACGTAGCGGTCGCCGACCTGCGTCGTCGCGACGGCGACGCCCGCGTCGCGCATCGCCGCGTGGAAGCCGAAATTCGTCATGACCGTCACGACGACGCCGCCGCCGGGCAGGCGGTCGTGTGCGCGCAGGTGCAGCGCCGCCATCGCGACGAGCTCGTCGCCGTCGACGACCGCGCCCTTGCGATCGATCGCGAGCAGGCGGTCGCCGTCGCCGTCGAACGCGAAGCCGAGGTCGTGGCCGCCGTCGTGAACCGCCGCGATGAGCGAGCCGAGGTGCGTCGAACCACAGCCGTCGTTGATGTTGCGCCCGTCGGGGGCGTCGGCGAGCACGGTGACGGTCGCGCCGAGGCGCCGGAAGATCTCCGGGGCCGCGCGATAGGTCGCGCCGTGCGCGCAGTCCAGGACGACGTCGACGCCGGCGAGATCGAGGTCGGCGAAGCGCTCCTGCAGCGCGCGCAGGTAGTCCTCGTGCGTGCCGTGCAGCTCGCGGATGCGCCCGATCCGCCCCGGCCCCGGGCCGGCGGCGACCGTCTCCTGGAGGCGCGCCTCGATCGCGAGTTCGGTCGCGTCGGAGAGCTTGAAGGAGTCGGCGCCGAAGAACTTGATGCCGTTGTCCTCGAAGGGGTTGTGCGACGCCGAGATGACGGCGGCGAGGTCGAGGCCGTAGCGCGCGATGAGCAGCGGGGCGGCCGGCGTCGGCAGCACGCCGCCGAGCAGGACGTCGCCGCCTGCGGACGCGATCCCCGCCGCGAGCGCCGCCTCGAGCATCTCGCCGGACTCGCGCGTGTCGCGGATGACGAGCACGCGCGGGCGCGCGCCGCCGATCTCGCGCGTCGCCGCCGCGCCGAGGCGCAGGGCGAGCTCGGCCGTCAGCACCTCGCCGGCGACGCCGCGGACGCCGTCGGTGCCGAAGAGCTTGCGCTCCGTGTTCACGACAGGCGGACTAGCGCTTGGAGAACTGCGGCTTCTTGCGGGCCTTCTTCAGGCCGGCCTTCTTGCGCTCCTTCGCCCGCGAGTCACGGGTGAGGAAGCCGCGGCGCTTGAGCTCGCCACGCAGGTTCGGGTCGGCCTCCAGCAGCGCGCGCGAGATGCCGTGGCGCAGCGCGCCGGCCTGGGCGCTGACGCCGCCACCGTGCATGCGGGCCACGACGTCCATGCGATCGTCGTAGCCGACGGCCTCCAGCGGCTGGCGGATGTTGCGGCCCAGTGCGGGGCGCGGGAAGTACGTGTCCAGCGGCTTGCCGTTGACCGTGTAGGCGCCGTTGCCGGGGCGCAGGATGACGCGCGCGACGGCGGTCTTGCGCTTGCCGGTCGCGCGGTAGCGCGCGCCCGCGGCGAGATCGATGACGGCGGCGACCGGCGTCTCGTCGGCGCGGTCCTGCTCGGCCTCGGCCTCGGCGATCGCATCGAGCTCCTCCTGCGCGAGCGGATCGGCGCCCTCGAGCACGATGTCGACCTCGAGGTCGGCGCCCGGGATCGCGGGCTTGACGCGCGGGGCGGGCTCGTCGTCATCGTCGTCGTCCGTCGAAGCGGCGGGTGCGGCGGGTGCGGCCGGGGTGGCGGCGGCCGGGGCGGGCGCCTCGGGGGCCTCGGCGCTGGCCTCCTCGGGAGCGGTCTCGGCGACCGGCTCGTCCTCGGGCGGCTCGGGGCTCTCGTCGATCACGAGGGGATGATCTCCATCGGTTGCGGTTTCTGGGCCACGTGCGGATGCTCCGGCCCGGCGTAGATCTTGAGCTTCGTCAGCTGCTTGCGGGCCAGGCGGTTGCGCGGCAGCATCCCCTTGACGGCGAGCCGCAGGACCTCTTCGGGCCGGCGCTCGAGCATCTCGTCGAGGGTGCGCGTCTTCAGCCCGCCGGGGTAGCCGGAGTGGCGGTAGTACTTCTTGTCGGCGCGCTTGTTGCCCGTGACCGAGATCTTCTCGGCGTTGACGACGACGACGAAGTCGCCGGTGTCGACGTGTGGCGTGTACGTCGGCTTGCGCTTGCCGCGCAGGGCATCTGCGATCTGGGTCGCCAGGCGGCCGAGCGTTTGCCCGGTGGCGTCGACGACGAGCCAGTTGCGCTCGCGATCGTTGGCATTGGCGACGTAGGTCTTCATGGCGTGAAAACGCCACGCGGCACACCGCGCGGCGACGACGAAGCATACGCAATCGCCTGGGCCGGCGAGATCGCACTCCGCCGCCGCCCGATCGTCTAGAGTTTCGCGGGTCAGAAATGCCGAGCACGCCGGGGGGTCCCGGCGTGGCGGGGGAACCAGTGGTGGCCGGGTTTCGGCGCGGCCGCTGTGGGGCGAATCCGGGGTCTTCCCCGGTAGCGCGGACCTTCACCGCGCGAGCCCGTCAGCTAACCCCGTAGGCAGCACACGAGGGGAGCTGGTGGGTCTGAAGCCGACGGTCGTCGGGGTCGTGCTGGGGGTCGTTCTCACGCTGGGCGCAGCCGCGTCCGCGTCCGCGAGCTCGGGCGGCGCCTTCGCGTCCATGCCGGCGACGATCGCGCGCGTCTCCTGCGTCGCGAGCTGCGCGAGCGTCGACGCCGCCAAGCCCGGGAGCGTCCTGCGCGTCGTCGGCAGGCGCATGGGCGCGGTCAAGAAGATCGTCTTCCTCGGCGCGGCGGGCGCCGGCGACGACGCGACCGCAAAGGTGCTCAGGCGCAGCACGACGGCCGCGCGTGTCGCCGTTCCGGCGCAGGCCGTCAGCGGTCCGCTGATCGCGCTCAACGGTGACGGTGCGCAGTCGCGGGTCAGCACCACGGCCGTGTCGATCCAGCGCGGCGCCGGCGCCAACGGGCCGCTCGACGTCAAGGTCGTCGGTCGCACCGTCTTCTACGCCGCGACGCGCCCGGCCCGCGTCGACGTGCTCGCGCGCCAGCCGCTGTCGGCGACGGTCGCGCTCGTGCGCCTGTCCGACGGGGCGCTCGTCGCCTCCTGGCCACTCGGCCCGCTCGTCCCCGGGATCGTGCGGACCGTGACCTGGGATGGCTCCGTCGGCAGCCTCCCGCAGGCCTCCGGGCGCTACGAGTTCCGCGTCTTCAGCGACGACGGCGCCGTCCAGGCCGCGCAGGTGCCGGCGGGCGCGCCGGTCCCGCCCGCGATCACGCCCCTGGCGACCGGGGTCTTCGATCTCATGGACCACAAGTTCCCCGTTCGCGGCAAGCACTCCTTCGGCACGGGCATCGCCGAGTTCGGCGCGCAGCGCAACGGCCACACGCACCAGGGCCAGGACGTCTTCGCCGCCTGCGGCACGCCGCTCGTCGCGGCCCGCGGCGGGGTCGTGAAGCTCAACCAGCACGACGAGAACGCCGGCAACTACCTCGTCATCGACGGCGCGGGCACCGACGTCGACTACGTCTACATGCACCTGAAGGCGCCGTCGCCGCTCCTCAAGGGCGCGCCCGTCATGACCGGCCAGTCGATCGGCCAGGTCGGCGACACCGGTGACGCCGACGGCTGCCATCTGCATTTCGAGATGTGGGCCGGCCCCGGCTGGTACACCGGCGGCGCGCCCGTCGATCCCCTGCCGTCACTGACGGCGTGGGACGCCTACAGCTGAGTCGGGCCGGGGCGACCCGGCGGCCCGCTGGATGGCGGTACCGGTCCCGGAATCAAACATCTAGTGGCCGTCGGGGTGGCGCGAGGGGCGCCCGGCGTGCATCGTGTCGATGATCTTGCCATCCGGGTGGCGCAGGTATGCGACATGCGAGTCGTCCTTCCAGACGGGGGCCTGCAGGCCGGCGTACAGGATCAGGTCGCCGCTGCGCGTGAGCTGGCTCTTGCCCTCCCGGCTGTAGACGTAGGCGGTCTGGCCGGCCGCGAGCTCGCCCTTCGGAAACGTATAGACGTGCTCGTGGTGCTGCCCGCAGCAGTCCGTGAGCTCGAGCCCCGTCACCGGCACCGGCTCAGCGCCGTCGTTGACGACCTCGACGTGCTCGCTGGGGGAACCGGATGCACGCTGCACGACGGCGCAGATGTGCAGGCCCATGCCCCGAGGACGCTCGTGATGCGCATGCAGCGGCACGTCGGTGCCAAGCCATTCTCCAGACATGCACGCAGCGTATCCGGGGTGACCCCGCTCCGTCAGCGCGGTAACTCGCAGCGCGCGCGGCCGCCGGTGAAGCCGCTCGCGAGCGCGAGCGTGTTCGCGCGCAGCGAGCCGATGTACGTCGCGCCCGCCGAGCCCGCGGGCCCGAGCGAGTCGGCGTACAACGGCGGGCCGACCGTGGCGCCCGCGTCGCGGGCGATCGCGCGCGCGAGCTTCGCGTTGCCCGACGTCTCGGTGTAGATCGTCGTCACCCCGGCGCGGCGGATCGTGCGCACGAGGCGCGCGACCGCGCCCGCCGACGCCTGCGCCTGCGTCGACAGCGCGGGGATGACGGTCCCGATGACCTCGATGCCGTAGCGAGCGGCGTAGTAGCCGAGCGCGTCGTGGTCGGTCACGAGCCGGCGCCTGCCGGCCGGGATCGCGTCCATGCACGCGGCGATCGCGCGATCGAGGGCGCGCAGTCGCGCGAGGTAGGCGGTCGCGTTGGCGCCGTACGCCGCGCGCCCGCCGGGGTCGGCGGCGACGAGCGCGTCGCGGATCCTGCCGACGGCGATCTGCGCGTTGCGCGGGTCCTGCCACCAGTGCGGGTCGACCCCGCCCTCCCCCCGGCGCGTCCGGACGCTGCCGATGAGGTCGACGGTCTCGGCATTGGAGCCCGCGTTGTCGAGGACGCCGCCGAGCCAGTCGTCGAGGTCGCCGCCGGAGCGGACGACCACCCGCGCGCCGGCGACGGCGCGGACGTCGCTCGGCCGCGGCTCGTAGGCGTGCGGGTCGGAGTTCGCGCTGAGGATCTGACGCACGCCGGCGCGCTCGCCGGCGACCGCCCGCACGAGGTCGCCGACCTGCGTCGTCGTCGCGACGACGACCGGCCCCCCGCCACCGCCGCCGGCCGTCCCGTCGCCGGCGCCGCATGCGCCGAGCACCAGCGCGCCGAGGAGGACGGAGAGCGCGGCGGGCAGGCGTGGCGGACGCAGCATCCGCCCGCCAAATTATCAGAGAATGATTCTCGTTAGCGCGGGGTGATCGCCTTGAAGCTGCCCGTGTCCGAGCGCGAGCTCGTCTCGTCGCCGGCCACCGCGACGGCCGCCTTGGCGGTCACGAGGTGGTAGAGGATGAGGACCTGCACGATCGCCAGCGACTCCGAGCGGTGCACCTCATCGCCGACGGTGAACTCGCCCAGGCGCTCCGTTCGCAGGTGGCTGGCGAAGCGCATCTCCTCCCAGATCGCCTCCTCGATCGCGGCGCCGCGATCGCGGTCGACGTTGCCGGGGATGTACAGGCAGCGGATCCCGCCCGAGCGCTCATCGAGCGTGATGCCGTCGTCGGCGCCCTCCTCGATGACGGAGAGGTCCGGGTGCGGCAGCCCCTCGCGCATCGTGAGCACGGCGTCGAGATGGTCGGCGTCGTCGCCGGCCTGGAAGGAGACGACGAGATCGGCGCGCTGCTCCTGCGGGCGAATGAAGGCCGCGGAGTCCGGCTCGCGCTTGTCGAGGTCGTCGATGACCTGCTGCTCGGTGTAGCCGCGCTTCGTCGAGTCGCGCTTGATCTTCCAGTCGCGACGCAGCTCCTCCGGCGGCGCGAGGTAGACGCGCACGTCATAGGCGTCGGCGAGCTCGTTCGTGTGGTAGCCGAGCAGCCCCTCGATGACGACGAAGCGCTTGGGATCGACGTGCACCGGGCGCCCGAACGTCCCGTCGCCGTGCTGGTAGACGGGCTTGAGGATCGGCTCGCCGTTGCGCAGGTGATGGACGTGCTGCGAGATGATGTCCATGTGGTTGCAGTCCGGGTGCAGCGGTGTGAGACCGTTCTCCGCGCGCTCGGTGCGGTCGTACTTGTGGTAGTCGTCGGTGCCGATGTGCGTGACGGCGTCCTTGCCGAGAATCTCGACGAGTCCCTTGGTGATCGTCGTCTTCCCGCTGGCCGAGTCACCGACGACGCCGAGGATGATGGGGCGTGCCATGTCCGCTGCCTCCCTTACTCGCCGCCCGAAGTGGTCGCGAAAGATAGCGGCCGTGCGACCATCACGAGCGTAGCGAGCAGCAGCAGCGTTCCGAGCAGCGCGGGGAGCAGCCCCCAGGGGCCGAACTGACGCGTGATCCCGGCCTGCCAGAGGCCGAGGTACCGGCGGTAGTCGTCGTCGCGCGCGGCGGTGCCGCGGGCGGCGTCGACGGAGTGTCGCGTGAGCGCCGGGAGGTCGCGCACCTGCCGCACGATCTGCGGCCCGTCGCCGGCCGGGCGCTCGAGCAGCTGCGCCCCCGCGGGCGCGAGCACGGCCGGCAGCGAGACGAGGAAGCCGAGCGCGAACAGCAGCGCGGCCGCGCGCATCCGCGCGGCGCTCGTGCCGATCCACGGCGCGACGAGCGCGAGCGCGAGGACGACCGCCGGGACGATCAGCCGCGGGCCCCAGCTCCAGCCACCCTGCCACGACCACCACGTCGCCGCGAGGCCCCAGGTGACGGCGCAGATCGAGAGCACGAACAGCGCCACCGCGCGCCGGCCGCGCCAGAGCGCGGCGACGGCGAACGGGACGAGGACGATCGCCGGCGCGAAGAGGAGGACCGACTTCTCCGGTGAGAACAACAGCCCGCCGGTGCCCTCCAGCAGCGGCGTCGTGAAGCCGGGGTCGGCGGGCGGGCGGTAGCCGAACTGCAGCGGGTCCGCGAAGCGGTGGAGGTTGTAGGCGACGGTGACGACGGCCGCGATCGCGAGCGGCGCCACCGCGCGCGCCGCGGCACGTACGTCGCCGCCGTCGCGCAGCGCGAGGTAGGCGAGCAGCAGCGGCGCGAAGGCCGCCGACTGCGGGCGTGCGAGGACCGCGAACGCGAGCGCGGCGCCGGCCTGCAGCGGGCGCCGCGCAAGCGCCCGCTCGACCATGACGACGAGCCCCAGGGCGACGACCGGCTCGGTGAAGAAGTCGCGGCCGTAGGGCAGGACGTAGGTCCCGAGCACCGTGCCGGCACCGACGAGCGCGGCGGCCGCGCGCGGGGCGCCGAGGCGGCGGCCGAGCAGGAACACCGCCGCCGCGAGCGCCCCGCAGATGAGCGGCATGAGCGACGCCGCCGCGGCCGCCTCGAGCAGATCGACGTGGCCCGTGACCGCGCCGATCGGCTGGACGAGCGCCACCGGCACCACGGACAGCAGCGACAGCAGCAGCCCGTACTTCGAGTAGTACAGCCCGTCGTGGCCCTCGACGCCGAGGGAGGCGGGCACGGCGAACGAGCCGTGATGGACGAGCGAATGCGCCACGGCGAGCATCGAGCTGCCGTCGAGCACGGTGACCTGGGCCTGCCCGACGAGCAACAGGAAGAGTGCGACGACGGCGCCGAGCCGCACCGCGAGGTTGCGGTCCTCCCGCGCCGGAGCCATCGCGGCGAATGTACTGCACACCGCTTGCCGCCCGTCCCATCCAGTTCAATGGACCGATCGGCGTCTCGTTTCTCATCCCGGCCTACAACGAGGCGGCGACGATCGGCGAGGTCCTCGAGCGCATCGACGCGCTCGGCCTCGACACCCAGATCGTCGTCGTCGACGACGGCTCGACCGACGCCACGGCGTCGATCGTCGAGGCCTACGCGGCCGCCCACCCGCACGTCGAACTGCTGCGCCAGCGCAACCGCGGCAAGGGCTCGGCGGTGCGCGCGGCGATCACCCGCGTGACGCAGGAGATCGCGGTCATCCAGGACGCCGACATGGAGTACGACCCCGCCGACGTCGTCGCGCTCATCGCGCCGATCGAGCGCGGCGTCGCGGACGTCGTCTACGGCTCGCGCCTGTCCGGCGGCGCCCCGCAGCGCGCCTACATGTTCTGGCACCTCATCGGCAACCGCTTCCTTTCGCTGCTGACCGGCGTGCTCTACAACACGACACTCAGCGACATGGAGACGGGCTACAAGGCGTTTCGCTCCGACGTGCTGCGCTCGCTGCGGCTGACACAGGACAGCTTCGCGATCGAGCCCGAGATCACCGGCGAGGTCTGCCGGCGCGGGCTGCGCATCTACGAGATGCCGATCGCCTACTACGGGCGCACGTATGCCGAGGGCAAGAACATCACGTGGCGCGACGGCTTCAAGGCGATCGCGGTCCTCGTGCAGGTCCGTCTGCGGCGGCGGTGAGCTCCCGGCGCGGCGTGCGGCCGCTGCTGCTCGTCGCGGGGCTCGCGGTGACGATCGGCTGCACGTACCTCGCCGTGCAGGGCGTGAAGCTCGCCGACGCGCTGGACGCGCTGCGCGCGAGCAACCTGCTCTGGCTCGTGCCGACGAGCGTCGTCCTCGGGGTGGCGCTCTGGCTGCGCGTCCTGCGCTGGTGGGTGCTCTTCGACGAGTCCTCGCGGCCGCCGCTGCGGGCCGTCGGACACGCGGCCTTCGTCGGCTACTTCTTCAACAACATCCTGCCGGCGCGCGCAGGCGAGGCGGCGCGCGTCTTCGCGCTCTACGGCAAGGCGCGCACGCCGCGCGCCGAGGCGATCGGCACGGTCGTCATCGAGCGCGTCTTCGACCTCCTCGCGCTGCTCTTCCTGCTCTTCGCCTCCTATCCGCTGCTGCCGGAGATCTCGTGGCTGAAGGCGGCTGCGCTGTTCGGGCTCGGCGTCGTCACGGTGCTCGTCGCGCTGATCGTCGTGCTCGTCCGCTACGACGATCGCGCCGTGCGCTGGCTGCTGTCGCCGCTGCGCCGGCTGCCGGCCGCGCGCGAGCACGTCGAGCCGGCCGTCGTCAACGCGACGCGCGGCCTCGTCGCCCTGCGCGAGCCGCGCGTGGCGCTGCGCGGCATGGCGCTGACGATCGCGTCCTGGATCATGCTCGCGTTCTCGTTCTGGATCCTCATGGCCGCCTTCGACCTCGGCCTGCCGCCGGTCGCCGGGATGCTCGTCGTCGTCGCGATCAACCTCTCGCTCGTGCTGCCCTCGTCGCCCGCCGCGCTCGGTGTCTTCGAGGCGGCGACCGTCGTGGCGCTGCGCGCGTTCGACGTCCCGCAGGCCGAGGCGCTGTCCTATGCGCTCGTCCTGCACCTCCTGAACTTCGTCCCGTTTCTCGTCATCGGCGCGGTGCTGCTGGGGCCGGGCGCGCTGCGCGGGGGACTGCGCGGGGAGTGACCATTGGACCGGCGGGGGCGCCGGTGCGTAATCATCACCTGATGGCCGATCACGCCGACGAGCAGCCCGTCGTCCCGCTGGACATCCGCGAGGCGATCGGCGGACCGCTCGGCATGGCCGAGACCTCGGCGCCCGCGATCGCGTTCATCGCGGCCTACACGATCTCCGGTTCGAACACGAACACCGCGGCGGCGGTCGCCGTCGGTCTCGCCCTCGTGCTCGCGGTCGCGCGGCTCGTGCGCCACGAATCCCCCCGGTACGCGCTCTCCGGCCTCGTCGGCGTCGCCTTCGCCGCGTTCATCGCGACGCGCAGCGGCAAGGCGGAGAACTTCTTCCTCCCCGGCCTGCTCATGAACGCGCTCTACGCGTCGGCGTTTCTCATCTCGCTCGCCGTGCGCCGGCCGCTCGTCGGGATCATCGTCGCCAAGCTCGACGGCGAGGAGGGCACGTGGCGCCAGGATCCGCTGCGGATGCGCGCGTTCGTGCTCGCCTCGTGGATGTGGGCCGGGCTGTTCCTCCTGCGCCTGCTCGTCCAGCTGCCGCTGTACCTCGCGGGCGCGGTCGTCGCGCTCGGCGTGGCGAAGACCGCGATGGGCCTGCCGCTCTTCGGCGTCGGCCTGTGGCTCTCCTGGCTGATCGTGCGCGACCATCGCGTTCCCGAGCCCGCGTCGACCTGACCCGCGCGGGCATCTAGTGTCCGGCTGGACGACCGACCCGATCAACGAGCGGAGGGACCTCATGGCGGCCGAGAGCAGCGCGACGACGGTATGGGAGGGCGACCTCGCCCACGGCTCCGGCGTGACGACGCCGGCGAGCGGGGCGTTCCCGGCGACGGAGGTGAGCTGGGCGTCGCGCACGAAGCGCGCCGCCGGCAAGACGAGCCCGGAGGAGCTGCTCGCCGCCGCGCACGCCGCCTGCTACTGCATGGGCCTCTCGCACGAGCTCGGCGAGGCCGGCACGCCGCCCGATCGCCTCGAGGCGACGGCGACCGTCGCCTTCGTCCCCGGCGAGGGCGTGAAGTCCTCGCACATCGTCGTCAGCGGGACGGTCCCGGGGATCGACGCGGACACGTTCGCGGCGGCCGCGGCGGCGGCCGGCGAGGGCTGCCCGATCTCCGGCGCGCTGCAGGGCAACGTCGAGATCACCGTGGACGCGACGCTCGAGGGTTGAGCCGGCGCGCGTCGCGTGGCGTTGCCGGGTCGCGGCGGCGCCGGCGGCGGTGGTCGGACGTCGACGTCCGCGCGGACCGGCGCGTCGTCGTCGTCACCCGGCCGCGACACGCGGCCGCGTGAGCGTGGGCTACTCCCACTCGATCGTGCCCGGGGGCTTGGACGTGATGTCCAGGACGACCCGGTTGACGTCGCGCAGCTCGTTGATCATGCGCGACGCGATCTGCTCGAGCAGGTCGTAGGGCAGGCGCGCCCAGTCGGCCGTCATCGCGTCGTCGGACGTCACCGCGCGGATGACGACGACGCTGCCGTACGTGCGCTCGTCGCCCTGGACGCCGACCGTGCGGACGTCGGGCAGGACGCAGAAGGACTGCCAGAGGTCGCGGTACAGGCCGGCCTTGCGGATCTCGTCCTGGAGGATGTAGTCGCACTCGCGCAGGAGGTCGAGGCGCTCCTTCGTCGCCTCGCCGCCGACGATCCGGATCGCGAGGCCGGGCCCGGGGAACGGCTGGCGCCAGACGAGCCGCTCGGGCAGGCCGAGCTCGGCCCCGACGGCGCGGACCTCGTCCTTGAAGAGCGCGCGCAGCGGCTCGACGAGCTCGAACTGCAGGTCGTCGGGCAGGCCGCCGACGTTGTGGTGGCTCTTGATCGTCGCCGCCCCCGTGCCGCCGCCGGACTCGATGACGTCGGAGTACAGCGTGCCCTGGACGAGGAAATGCGCGTCGCCGATCCTGTCGGCCTCCTCCTCGAAGACGCGGATGAACTCCGCGCCGATCGCCTTGCGCTTCGTCTCCGGGTCGCTCGTGCCCTTCAGGCGCCGGAGGAAGCGGTCCTCGGCGTCGACGGCGACGAGCGGGACCTTGAAGTGGTCGCGGAAGGCGGCGACGACCTGCTCGCCCTCGTTCTTGCGCATGAGCCCGTGATCGACGAAGACGCACGTCAGCTGATCGCCGATCGCGCGGTGCACGAGCAGCGCCGCGACGCTCGAGTCGACGCCGCCCGACAGGCCGCAGATGACCTTGCCACCGCCGACCTGGGCGCGGATGCGGGCGATCTGCTCGGTGACGATGCTCTCGGGGCTCCAGGTGCGGTCTGCCTCGCAGATCTCGCCGAGGAAACGCTCGAGGATCGTCTGGCCGTAGGGCGTGTGGACGACCTCGGGATGAAACTGGATGCCGTAGATCCCGCGCTCGACGTCCTCGAGCGCCGCGACCGGCGACGCCGTCGACGAGGCCAGCGCGGTGAAGCCCGGCGGCGGCGCGAAGACCGTGTCGCGATGGGACATCCAGCAGGTCTGCTGGGCCGGCAGGCCCGCGAACAGACGGCCGGGCTCGCGGACCGTCAGCTCGGAGCGCCCGAACTCCCCGACCTCGGCGCCCTCGACGGTCCCGCCGAGCTCGGTCGCGATGAGCTGCATGCCGTAACAGATGCCGAGCACCGGGATGCCGAGCTCGAGCAGCTCGCGCTCCAGGCGCGGCGCGCCCGGCGCGTAGACGGACGCCGGGCCGCCGGAGAGGATCAGGCCCTTGGGCTTGCGCTTGCGGACCTCCTCGACGCCGACGTGATGGGGCAGCAGTTCGCTGAAGACGCCGAGCTCGCGGACACGGCGGGCGATGAGCTGGGAGTACTGGCCGCCGTAGTCGAGGACGACGACCTCGTCGACGGCGCGGGGCACCGTGACCTCGAGGACGTCCTCGGTCACGAGCTCCGTGGCCGCGCTCGACGAGGTCACGACCCCGTCACTCATGAGGCTCGGGGCGTGCCTGGCAAGGACGCAGTGAGCGAGGCGTGCGCCAGCACGTGAGCGAGCGAGGACGCCGCCAGGCGCGTTCCGAGCCGATGAGTCATGCGTCGTGCAGTGCGGGCTCCTTATGGGCCCCGTTGCCGTTCGTCGGCTCGGGCGGCGCCGCGCTCGCGCCGCGGGCGCCCATCCCGACGCCCTGCGCGACCTGCAGCTGCTTGCCCTCGGTCTGCAGCGCCGGGGCGATCATGAGCTCTGCGCGGTTGAACTCGGCGATGTCCTGGTAGCCGCAGGTCGCCATCGACGTCCGCAGGCCGCCCATGAGGTTGAACGTGCCGTCGTTCTGGTGCGCGGGCCCGATGAGGATCTCCTGGACCGAGCCGTTCTGGACGGTCTTCACGCGCGCGCCGCGGGGCAGCGTCGGATGGAACGTCGCCATGCCCCAGTGGAAGCCGCGGCCGGGCGCCTCGAACGCGCGTGCCAGCGGCGAGCCGATCATGACGGCGTCGGCACCGCAGGCGATCGCCTTGGAGACGTCGCCGCCGTTGCGCATCCCGCCGTCGGCGATGACCTGGCAGTACTCGCCGGTCTCGAGCATGTGCTGCGCGCGCGCGCCGGCGACGTCGGCGATCGCCGTCGCCTGCGGGACGCCGATGCCGAGCACGCCGCGCGTCGTGCAGGCGGCGCCGGGGCCGACGCCGACGAGCACGCCGGCGGCGCCGGTGCGCATGAGATGCAGGGCGGTGTGGTAGCTCGCGCAGCCGCCGACGACGACCGGCAGCGGGACCTCGCGGATGAACTCCTTGAGGTTCAGCGGAGGGCGCGACTCGTCGCTGGAGACGTGCTCGGCGGACACGACGGTGCCCTGGATGACGAGGATGTCGAGGCCGGCCTCGAGCGCCAGCTCGTAGTAGTGACGGATGCGCTGGGGCGTGAGCGACGCCGCGACGACGACGCCCTGCTCCTTGATCTCCGCGATCCGACTGGCGATGAGCTCGGGCTTGATCGGCTCGTTGTAGATCTGCTGCATCTCACGCGTCGCGTGCTCGGTGGGGAGCTTGGCGATGCGCTCGAGCTGCTCCTCGGCGTCCTCGTAGCGCGTGAAGATGCCCTCGAGGTTCAGGACCGCGAGGCCGCCGAGCTTGCCGATGATGCCCGCCGTGCGGGGCGAGACGACGCCGTCCATCGCCGATGCCAGCAGCGGGAGCTCGAAGCGGTAGTCGCCGAGCTTCCACGAGATGTCCACGTCGTCGGGGTCACGCGTCCGTCGCGACGGCACGATCGCGATGTCGTCAAAGCCATAGGCGCGGCGTGCCTTCTTCCCGCGGCCGATCTCAATCTCCATTTACGAATCCTAGGCGTCGCGGCGGACAAGAAGACCCCGCGCCAGCGGGGTCCAGTGAGGCGAAAACACGCATGTTGCGGGGTGCAAAAACCAACGTCTTGCCACCTTAGCAGCGGGTTTTATGAACCCCGCGCTCGGTTGGGCGGGGCGGCCGACGGCGGGGGCTCGGGCTCAGCCGACGAACTCGATCTCGACCGGCTCGCCGGCCTCGATGCCGTCGCGGTGCTCGGGGACGAGCGCGAGGGCGTCGACGCCGAGCATCGACGTGAGGATGTGCGATTCCTGGGACTTCGTGGGCCGCACGTGCCAGCCGTCATCCTGCATCGTCGTGCGGCAGCGGATGACGGTCGTGCGCCCCACGGAGCCCTCGAGCGCCTCGTCGGCGGTCGCCTTGACGGGGTGGTGCTCGCCGCTGCGGCCGAGCATCGCGTCGATCGCCGGCACGACGAACAACCGGAAGGCCATGAGCGCCGACACGGGGTTGCCGGGCAGGGCGAAGACGAGCGTGCCGTCGTCGCCGACGGCGAACGTCGTCGGGCGCCCGGGCTTGAGCCTGACCCCGGCGAAGACCTCGCGGTACCCGAGCCGCGCGAGCGCCGGGCGGACGTGGTCGTGCGGGCCGACGGACACGCCGCCGGTCGTGATGAGCATGTCCACGTCGCGCAGCGCCGCGCCGAGGACCGCGACGGTCGCATCGAGGTCGTCGCCGACCCGCACGCGCGCGACGAGCTCGCCGCCGGCGCGATGCACGGCGCCGCCGAGGGCCGGGCCGTTGGAGTCGCGGATCGCGCCCGGGCCGAGCGGCTTGCCGGGGTCGGTCAGCTCGTCGCCGGTGCCGGCGATCGCCACGCGCGGACGGCGCACGACGCGCGGGCGCGGGATGTTCATCGACGCCAGCACGCCGAGCTCGGCAGGCCCGAGCACCGAGCCCGCGCGCACGACGAGCTCGCCGGCGCGGATGTCCTCGCCCGCCGGGCGGACGTGGTAGCCGAGGCGGATCTGGCCCTGGATCGAGACCGTCGTCTCGTCGCGGGTCGTGAGCTCCTGGGGCACGATCGCGTCGGCGCCCTCGGGCAGCGGCGCGCCGGTCGAGATCCGCACCGCGGTGCCGCGCTCGACGCGCACCCCGGCCTCGGTCCCGGCCCGGGCCTCGCCGATGAGCGTCAGGCGCGCCGCGCCGTCGATCGTGTCGGCCGCGCGGATGGCGAAGCCGTCCATCGCCGACGCCGCAAACGGCGGGACGTGGTTGGGCGCGCTCGCGTCGTCGGCGAGCGCCCGGCCGAGCGCATCGTCGAGGTAGACGTCCTCGGCGCCGAGCACGTGGACGTGCTCCAGCACCGCCGCGCGGGCTTCTTCGATCGTGACGGCCATCGGTCAGACGCTACAGCGATCGGCTCACGCGGCGAGGAGCGCCTCGAGCGTCGCGGACGCGCGACCGTCCGCGATCGTCTCCGTGGCGAGCCGCACGCCGTCGGCGACCGTGTCGCAGCGCCCGCCCGCGTAGAGGCGCACACCGGCGGTGAGCGTCGCGGTCGGGGCCGCGACGCCGTGCTCGTCGCCGTCGATGATCGCGCGCGTCAGCGCAGCGGCGATCTCGGGGTCGGCGTCGCCGCGCAGGACGGCCCCCGGCGTCTCCGGGAGATTCAGCGGGCCGTGGCGGTCGGCCGCCGACGGACGCGCCACGCGCAGGACGTCGGCGCCCTCCATGCCGCGGACGGTCACCGCGTGGACGGCGCCGAGGACCTCGAGCGCCCCGAGGATCCGCTCGCGATAGGAGCTGTGGGTGTGTCCGACGACGAAGCGCGTCGCGCCGAGGTGGTCGACGAGCTTCTCGGCGCTGTGCAGCGGCCCGCGCAGGCCGATCTCGTCGCGCACCGCGGCCAGCGCGTCCCAGCCGGGGATCGCGGTGCCGGCGTGGACGAGCGCGATGTCGGCGCGCTCGAGCATCGCCAGCGACTCGGCCGGTTGCGGACGTGCGGGCCCGCCGAGCGCCGCCAGCACGTCCGCGGGCGTCGTGCCGCGCTTGGGCCCGAGCGTCGAGCCGCAGTGCACGACGACGCGCGCGCCCGCGGCAGCGGCGAGCACCCCCGCCGCCAGCGAGAGGTGCGGGGCGTCGGCCATGCCGTCGAAGGCCCCGGCGCAGGCGATGATCGCCCGGCCCGAGGAGGGCGGGTCGGGCGCGACCGAGCGTGCGGCGTCGCGCAGCGCCTGGGCGACGCCCGCGAGCTCGGCCGCGGTCTCCCCCTTGATGCGCATCGCGATGAGAAACGCGCCCGCCTGGGCGGGACTGACGTCTCCCGCCAGCAGCGCCGCGGTCGCCGCGCGTGCCTCGTCGAAGGACAGCGCGCGGCTGCCGCGCGGCCCGGTGCCGACGGCCTTGATGACCGCCCGGAAGCCGGCGTACTCGCTGCGGCCGAAGCGCTGGGGCGGCGCGACCGTCGCGGCTTCGTCGGAACGTGCGTGCATTTCAGGTTCCCTCCCACCGGTAGCCGACACTGCGGACCGTCTTGATCCGGGCTGCGTTCTCCGAGCCGAGCTTGGCCCGCACGCGGCGGACGTGGACATCGACCGTGCGGGCGCCGCCGTAGTAGTCGTAGCCCCACACGCGGCTGAGCAGCGCCTCGCGCGAGAAGACCCGCCGCGGGTGGGTCACGAGGAACTTCAGCAGCTCGTACTCCATGTACGTGAAGTCCACCGGGCGCCCGCCGATCGCGACCTGGTAGGTCGCGAGGTTCATCTCGAGGCTGCCCACCCGGACGATGTCGTCGTGGTCGATGCCGTTGACGGCCCGCCGTGCGCGGGCGATCCGCGCCTGCAGCTCCTCGGCGCTGAACGGCTCGACGATGAGCTCGTGGCCCTCGGCGACGCCGAGCCCGTCGGCGAGCTCGCCCGTGCTGAGCGCCACGAGCACCGGCACCTCGCCGAGCTCGTCGTCGGCGGCCAGGCGCGCGCAGAGCTCGGCGCAGGTCGGGTGCTCCTCGTCGCCGCCTGCGAGCACGAGCGCGAGCGCCGGTGCGCGGCCGGCGCCCTCGCGCGGGCGCAGCGTCCCGTTGGCGGCGACGCGGTGCGGGCTGAAGCCGAGCTCGGCCAGCAGGCGCGAGGTCGCATCGCAGTCGCGGTCGCCGTAGATCCAGGCGTCGCTCACGACTACAGGAGCCTCAGGTAGCGCGAGCGGTCGAAGTCGGTCACGGTGCGCCGCTCGTCGGCGAGCTCGCGGCGCTTGTTGGCGACGAAGACGTCGCAGAGGCGGTCGCCGAGCGTCTCGCGGGCGAGGTCGGACTCGTCGAAGAGGTCGGTCGCCTCACGGAGGTCCAGCGGCAGGCGCGGCGCGCCGGCGGCCTCGTCGTCGATGCTCTCGGCCTGCAGCTCGTAGCCGCGCTCGAGGCCGCGCAGACCGGCGGCGAGGACGAGCGCGAGCACCATGTAGGGGTTGCAGGACGGGTCGGGCGAGCGCAGCTCGAAGCGCGCGCCCTCGGCCCGGCCCGGACGGCGCGAGGGCACGCGCACGAGCGCCGACGCGCCGCGGCGCGTCCAGCTCACGAACTCCGGTGCCTCGAATCCCGTCGCCAGCCGCCGGTAGGAGTTGATCCACTGGTTCGTGACGGCCGTCAGCTCACCGGCGTGGGCGAGCACCCCGGCGAGAAACGCGCGCCCGGCCGGCGACAGCGCCTCGGCGGGATCGGGGTCGTGGAACGTGTTGCGCTCGCCCTTGAAGAGCGAGATGTGCAGGTGCATCCCCGACCCGGGATGGTCGACGAGCGGCTTGGGCATGAACGTCGCGTAGGCCCCGAGCTCGTGCGCGGCCTCCTTGACGGCGAGCCGGAAGGTCGTCAGCGAGTCGGCCATCGAGAGCGCGTCGTTGTGCGCGAGCTGGATCTCGTGCTGGGACGGGGCGACCTCGTGGTGGGAGGCCTTCACCGGGATCCCCATGCGCTCGAGGTACTCGATCGTGCGCCGGCGGAAGTCGCTGCCGACATCCAGCGGCGTGAGGTCGAAGTACGCGCCGTCGTCGAGCGTCGACGGCACGGCGCCGTTGGCCCCGAGTGCGGCGAAGATGAAGAACTCGACCTCGCAGCCGACCTGCATCGTGTACCCGAGACCGGCGGCCTGCTCGAGAACCCGCCGCAGCATCGCCCGCGAGTCGCCGCCGAACGGCTCCCCCGTGGGCTGGCGGACGTCGCAGAACATGCGCGCCACGAGCGAGTCGGGCTTCCACGGCAGGACCTGGAACGTCCGCGGGTCGGGGTGCGCGATGCAGTCGTACTCGCGCAGCCGCGATGCGCCCTCCAGCGACGAGCCGTCGAGGCCGACGCCGTGCTCGAGTGCCGATTCCAGCTCGGACACCGGGATCGAGAAGCTCTTCAGGAGGCCGAGCACGTCGATGAACCAGAGGCGGATGAAGCGCACCCCTCGCTCCTCGACGGTGCGCAGCACGAATTGGCGGTGGCCCGTCACGCGCTGGACCGTATGGACAGCCGAGCGCCCTGTCTTTGGACACCGGGTCCCAACAGGACCCGGGCGAGTCTCACCCCGGGCCAGTTGTTCACACGCCGTTCACAGAGCGGTCGCGCGCTTAGACTTCGGGGAGCCATGATCTTCCGCCAGCTCACCCACGACGATCTCGGGTGTGCGTCCTACCTCGTCGGCGACGAGCACGCCGGCGTGGCGGCGGTCGTGGATCCGCGCTTCGAGATCGACGAGTACCTCGAGCTCGCGCGCTACATGAACGTTCGCATCGAGCACATCCTCGAGACGCACAACCACGCCGACCACGTCTCCGGGCACGGCCGGCTCGCCGCCGCGACCGGCGCCACGATCCACATCCACCGCGACGCGGCGCCCGGCTACGACCACGAGCCGTTCGACGACGGCTGGGAGCTCGAGCTCGGCGCGCTGCGCGTCCGCGCGCTGCACACGCCCGGCCACCGGCCCGAGCACACGTCCTTCGCGCTCGTCGACACCCACCGCAGCGAGCAGCCGTGGGCCGTGCTGACCGGCGACACGCTGTTCGTCGGAGACGTCGCGCGCCCCGATCTCGCGATCGAGAAGTCCGAGGGCGCGCGCGGCATCTACCGCTCGCTCACGCGCAGGCTCCTGACGCTGCCCGACAGCTGCGAGGTCTGGCCCGGGCACCTCGGCGGCTCGATGTGCGGCGGGCCGGGGATGGACATGAAGGTCTCCTCGACGATCGGCTACGAGCGCACCTGCAACCCGACGCTGCGGATCACCGACGAGGACGAGTTCGTCGCGCAGGCGCTCGCGCGACTCGGCCCGCAGCCGCCGAACTTCCAGATCATCGTCGACCTCAACCGCGGCCCGCTGGTGACCAGCGGCGTCGAGCTGCTGCCGCTCTCGCCGCGCCAGGTCGACCAGCAGCGCGCGGCCGGCGCGCTCGTCGTCGACGTCCGCACCGACCTGCAGTTCGACGAGGCGCACATCCCCGGCTCGGTCTGCATCCCGATGCATCGCGCCGGCTTCGGCTCCAAGCTCGCCTGGATCGCCGACCACGAGCACGACATCGTGTTCGTCGGCCGCGACGACGAGGACGGCCGCCGCGCCGCCCGGCTCGCGGTGGCGATCGGGATGCGCCGCCTCGCCGGCTGCCTCGGCGGCGGCATGACGAGCTGGCGCCAGGAGCAGTGGCCGACCGACGTCGTCGAGCGCGTCGAGGCCGACGATCTCGCCGCGCGGCTGCTGGCCGGCGAGCACCCGCAGATCCTCGACGTCCGCGACCCGGGCGAATGGAACGCGGGCCATGTCGCGGGCTCCGTCCTGCAGACCTGGCACGACATCACCGCGCTGCCCGAGGGCCTGGACCCCGCCGAACCGATCGCCGTCGTCTGTGCCTCCGGGCAGCGCGCGGCGACCGGCGCGAGCCTCCTCCTGCGCCACGGCGCGCGCGAGGTCGTGCACGTCGTCAACGGCGGCGTGCCGAAGCTGGGGCGCCTCGGCGTGCCGCTGGAGCCCGCGGCCGCGGTGCTGTAGTGCTCGACGACGACGACGAGCCCCCGCGTCGCCGCGGCCTCCTGGGCAACCCGCGCGACCTCTCCGAGATGGGCGATGAGCCCGACGTGCGCTTCACGCTCGCCAACGAGCGCACGATGCTCGCCTGGCTGCGCACGGCGCTCGCGCTCGGGGCCGCCGGCCTCGGCGCGACGGAGTTCCTGAACTCCCAGCCACCGCTCGCGCGCGCCGCCGTCGGCGTGCCGCTCGTCGCGCTGGCCGTCGTCACCGCCGCGGTCGCCTACCGCCGCTGGGAGCGCGACGAGCGCTCGATGCGCCTGCACGAGCCGCTGCCCTACGACCGCTTCCCGCAGATCCTCGCGATGAGCATCGCGGCGATCGTGCTCGTCGGCCTGATCCTCGCGATCATCCACCTCTGAAGCCGCGATGAGCGGCGAGCGCGACATCGGCCTGCAGAACGAGCGCACGAGCCTCGCCTGGGTGCGCACCGCGATCGCGTTCGCCGTCATCGGCGGGCTGCTGCTGCGCGGATCGCACCTCATGCTCGCGCCCACCGCCGGATACCTTCTGGGCATCGCCGTGCTCGGCGGCGCCGCCGCGGTGTTGTCGGGACAGCACGCCCGCTACGACGTGCGCGAGGCGCGGATGGACGCCGGCGAGGGCGCGCTGCACCAGGCGTCGCTGCGCGCGCTGGCCTTCGCGACGATCGCGACCTGCGCGACCGCCGCGCTGGGCGTCGCGCTCCTGCTCGCCTGACGACGCTAGGCCATCGGCAGCGACATGCCCTTCGGCGGCGGCGGCTCGGCCATCGGCAGCGCGAACGGCTGCTGCGGGCGCAGGGCCGTGAGGCGGGCGGCGATCGCCCGGATCGCCAGCGCGGCCGGGTCCTCGGGCTGCTCGAGCACGAGCGGCGTCCCGGTGTCGGCGTGCTCGCGCAGCGGGATCGTGATCGGGACGCGCCCGAGCAGCGGGACATCGAGCTCCTCGGCGAGCGCGTCGCCGCCGCCGGCCCCGAAGATCGGGTGCAGGCGCCCCGTGTCGTCGACGTAGCCGGACATGTTCTCGATGATGCCGACGACCTCGTGGTCGAGCTTGAGCGCCATCCGCGCCGCGCGCCGCGCGACCTTCTGGGCCGTGAGCTGCGGCGTCGTGACGATGACGAAGCGCGCCTGCGGGAGGAACTCCGCGAGCGACATCGCGACATCGCCGGTGCCCGGCGGCAGGTCGACGACGAGGTAGTCCAGCGTGCCCCACGCGACATCGCCGAGGAACTGCTCGAGCGCCTTGTGGAGCATCGGGCCGCGCCAGACGACGGCCGAGTCCTCCTCGACGAAGAAGCCGATCGACATGAGCTTGATCGTGCCGTGCGCGAGCGGCGGGATGATCGTGCGCTCGGTCGAGACCGCCGGGCGCTGGTTGACGCCGAACATCCGCGGGATCGAGTAGCCCCAGACGTCCGCGTCGAGCACGCCGACGTGGTTGCCCTCGCGCCACAGCGCGGCAGCGAGGTTCGCGGTGAGCGTCGACTTGCCGACGCCGCCCTTGCCCGAGGCGACGCAGAAGACCGTCCCGACCTGCGCGAGCGAGCCCTCCGGCAGCGACGAGCGCCCGAGCCGCTCCTGCAGCGAGCTGCGCTCGCCGTCGGAGAGCACGTCGAAGTCGACGTCGACGGCGCTGATGCCCGGGAGCGCCATGAGCGCGGCTGTCACGTGCTGCTCGAAGTGCGACTTGATCGGGCAGCCCGGCGTCGTCAGCGACACGGTGACGAACGCCTGCCCGTCGGCGGCGATGTCGATCCGGCGGACCATTCCGAGCTCGACGATCGAGCGCCGCAGCTCCGGGTCCATGACCGGCGTCAGCGCCCGCAGGGCCTCTTCGCGCGTGGGGAGCGACATCAGTGGTGCCTCGTCATGCTTGCCTCCCGGCTGTCGGGTCTGCTGTTCATAGGCCGAGCGCGAAGCGCGCGTCCTCGGACATCCGCTCGGTCGTCCACGGCGGGTCGAACGTCATCCGCGGGAACACGCTGCGCACACCCTCCATCGATCCGACGATCTCGTCCATCTCGTCGGCGACGGCGGGGCCGATGCCGCACGCCGGCGTCGTGAGCGTGAAGTCGACGTGCACGTCGGCGCCGTCGATGCGCACGGCGTAGACGAGGCCGAGGTCGACGAAGTCCAGCCCGAGCTCGGGGTCGATGACGGCGTGCAGCGCCTCCCAGACCTGTTCCTCGGTGACCATCGCTCAGTCCTCCCTGCCGTTTGCGAGTGTGAGGAAGCGGCGCCGCTCGCCCTCGGCGGCGTGCGCGAGGTCGGGCGTGGGGCCGTCGATCGCGACCTCCGCCGCGCCGTCGGGCGGGAGTCCGTCCGGGTAGCGCAGGCGGATCCGGCTCACGGCGCCGCCCGCGTGCTGGACGTAGCAGGCGGGCTCCGGGCGGTGCGGCGCGCGGGGCTCGGCGAGCCCGAGGCGCGCGAGCACGGCGTCGGCCGCCGTGCGCCCGTGCGCCTCGGCCGCCCCGGCGGCCCGCGGCAGCCCGCTGGCGGCCGCGTCGCCGACGACGAAGACGCCGCGCGCGTCGCTCTCGCCGTGCTCGTCGACGGCGACGAGCGGCCCGTCGCCGCCGAGCGCGCGCAGCGCCGGCGAGCGCCGGTGCGGGGGGACGAGCAGCAGGTGCTGGTAGTCGAGCTCGCGCCCGTCTCGGGCCCGCAGGACCCCGTCCTCGCTGGCGCCGAGGTCGGCCTCGAAGCGGCCCTCGAAGGCGACGCCCGCACCCGCGCAGGAGTCCAGCAGGAAGGCCGGCGCCTCGCCGCCGATCGCCATCAGCGGAAACGGCTCGGGCGTCGCGATGCAGACCTTCGTGAAGCGTCCGCTGCGCTTGTGTCGGTCGGCGAGCACCATTGCCAGCGAGTATGGCGCGGGCGGGCAGGGAAACGGCAGCGCGCAGATCGCGATGAGCAGCCGCCCGCCCGGGACGGCCGCCAGCGCGGCGCTCGCGGTCGCCGCGGCGACGGGGTCCCACGCGACGTGTGCGCGCTCCCAGGCGGGCACGGCGGCGGCGTGCGGGCGCAGGCCCGGCGCTGCGATGACGGCGTCGGCCGCGACGCGCTCGCCGTCGACGACCGCGCCCGCCGGATCGATGTCGGTCACCTCACCGGCATGGCAGCGCACGCCGGGGAGCGCGACGGTCGCGGTGAAGTCCGCCGGCGGCCGGTCGCCGAGCGCGACCGCCACGGTGCCGGCGAGGTGCGTCGCCGTCGCGCCACGGGTCACGAGCGTCACGTGGACGCCGTGGCCGCCGACCGCGCGCAGGCGCGCTGCGGCCGCCAGCCCGCCGGGGCCGGCGCCGACGACGAGCACGCGCGGCACGGCCGCCATCAGCGCGCCGCCTCGAACTCGAGGAAGACGTCGCCCGCCTCGACGAGCACCCGCACCGTCGCCACGGCCTCGTCCGCCGGCCCGCGGATGCGCTCGCCGTCGGTCACGCGAAACTGGCTGCCGTGGCGCGGGCAGGTCACGACGTCGCCTTCGAGCTCGCCCTCGCTCAGCGACGCGCCGGCATGGGGGCAGGTGTCCGAGATCGCGCAGAGCCTGCCGCCGCCGAGGTGATAGACGGCGACCGCGCCGGCCGGGCTGTCGTCCACGCGCCCGACGAAGCCCAGGCGCCCGGCGAAGTCCTGCTCGGGCGCCAGGCGCACCCGGCGGCTGCGGCGCGCGCCGGAGAGGTGATCGGCGACGAGCCGCCCGAGCTCGCGGTCCGCGCGCCCGCGCGTCGTGACGAGGTCCGCGCCCGCCTCCTCGGCCTGGCCCCAGAGGTCCGGCTCCGGCGTCGCGAGAAAGCCGACGATGATGAGCTGCGCATGGGCCGCCCGCCAGCGCGCGAGCGCCGCGATCGCGCCGTCGAGCTCGAGCTCGACGAGCAGGCCCGCGGGCGCGACGCTGCTGGGCTCGCCGTCGGCCGAGCGCAGCTGCAGGGCCTCCAGGCCGAGCCGCCGCGCGACGCGGACGGCGCGCTGTTGCACGAGCCCGTCGCGCACGAGCAGGGCGATCCCCGGGGCCATCAGTCCGCACAGCGCATGCAGGTGATCTCGTCACGCTGGATGATCTCCTGGTAGAGCGGGAACGCGGCGAGGCCGTCGAGCAGGTGCTCGCGCTCGGCCTCCAGCGCGTCGGGGGCGACGCGCACGAGCCAGCCGGCGCCGTAGGGGTCGCGATTGGCGATCAGCCCGTCGGCGGCGAAGGACGCCTCGTTCGTCGCCAGGACCGCGCCGCTGAGCGGGTTGCGAAAGGGGCCGACCCACTTGGCGCTCTCGATGACGGCCAGCGTGCGGCCACGGCCGACGTGCGTCCCGACCTTCTTGAACGTGATCGCGACGATCTTGCCGCACAGCGACTGCCCGACGTCGGTCATCCCGAGCAGCGCGCTGCCGTCCTCCTCGAGCCGGACCCACGTGTTGAACTCGACGTCGTAGAGGTACTCCTCGGGGATCGCGCAGCCTCGGAAGACCTGCATCAGCCGTCGTCGCCCGCCTCGCAGGAGATGCCCTCCTGATCCATGAACGCCTTGTAGGCATCCAGGCCGTCCTGGCCGGTGACGAGGCCGGCCGAGTCGGCCTCCCAGTCGTCGGGGATCATCCGCGCGACCCAGCCCTCGCCGTAGGGATCGCGGTTGAGCAGGCCCGGATCGGAGGCCAGCGCCTCGTTGACGGCGGCGATCTCCCCCGCCACCGGCGCCGGGACCGGCCCGACCCACTTGCCGCTCTCGACCGTGCCGAGGCTCTTGCCCTTGGCAAGCTTGCGGCCCGGCTTCTTCAGCGTCGCCGAGATGATCGACTTCGCGAGGTTCTGCGCGACGTCCGTGAGCCCGACGACGACGACGCCGTCCTCCAGCCGCGCCCAGACGTGCTTCTCGACGAGATAGAACAGATCGTCGGGCAGGTTGCAGTGGTTCACGGATGCCATGGCGGCCTCAGTCCTCCTCGTGCTCAGCGGTCATGTGGTTCAGCAACATGTCGAATCCGACCATCCGTACCTCCGTCGCGAACGTCTCCAGGAACGTCGGGTCGGCGCTGCGCGGCTTGACCCGGTGCTCGTAGTCGGCGCCGCACAGCGGACAGACGACGCGGTAGCGCATCCGGCCCGTGTTCGCGTCCGTCCAGGTCTCGATGTGCTCCGGGTGCGCATCGACGAGGTGGCGATGGATGTGTATCCGATCGCCGCTCTCGGCGCAGAACGGGCACGCCGTCACCCCCGCCTGCGCTTCGCCAGCCAGCGCGCCACGTCGGCCTCCAGCGTGGTCACGAGCTCGAACGCGCCGGCGCCCGCGGTCGTCGCGCGGGCCGTGTCGGCCTGCAGGTCGCGCGCGAGCAGGCCGAGGCCGATCAGTTCGTGGACGCGCTCGACGAGCGCCAGGCGCGTGAGCCCGAGGTCGCCCGCGAGCGCCGGCAGCGACGCGCCCGCGTCGCCCTGGGCGACCGCCGCAGCGAGGATGCGGAAGTTCAGGGCGTCGCCGACGGCGCGCAGGACGCGCAGGACCATGTCGTGCGCGCCGGCGAGCTCCTCCCCGTCGGCGAGGACCGACGGCACCGCGTCGCCGGGACGCCCGTCGAAGGAGAACGACGCCAGCCGGTCCGCGGCCTCGACCGCGTCGCGCATGCGCGCCGCGAGGCCACGCGCGAGCGGGTCGGAGGCGACTGAGCGCGCGCCGGTCATGCCGTCTGCTCGCCTGCCAGGACGGCGACCGGCGTGCCCGTGCCCATCGCCCGCTCGACGAGCGCGGAGATCTCGAGCACCTCGAAGCCGACGCCGACGGTGGCCGCCGCGTCGGTGTACATCGCGAGGTCCTTCGGGCAGGTGACGACGAAGTAGTCCAGCTCGCCGAGCAGGGCGGCCTCCTTGACGCGCTGCTCGCTCGGGCGCTCGACGAGCTTGGAGTCGTCCATCCAGATGCGCCCGCCGCCGGCGCCGCAGCAGAACGTGCTCGTGCCGTTGCGCGGCATCTCGACGAGCTGCGCGCCGGCCGCCGCCAGCAGCCGCCGCGGCGCATCGGTGATGCGGTTGTAGCGCGCCAGGTAGCAGGGGTCGTGGTAGGTGACCTTCACGCCGACGGGCTCGGGCAGCGCGATCGTCCCGTTCTCGACGAGCTCGGTCAGCAGCTCGGTGTAGTGGTAGACGGGCTTCATCTCGCCGAAGTCGGAGTACTCGTTCTTCAGCGTGTTGTGCGAATGCGGGTCGGTCGTGAAGATCGCCTCGAACTCGGCTCCGGCGAAGGCCGCCATGTTCTGCTCGACGAGCAGCTCGAAGAGCCCCTCCTCGCCGATGCGCCGCACGTCGTTGCCGGCGTTGCGCTCGGCCTCGTAGAGCATCCCGAAGCTCACGCCGGCGCCGTGGAGGATCCGCGCGATCCGGCGCGAGGCCTCCTGCGAGCGCTCGTCGAAGGACGCGAAGTCGCCGACGAACCAGAGGTATTTCACGGGCTCCTTGCGGGCGTCGGGGATCTTGAAGTCCAGCCCCTTCGTCCAGCGCGCGCGCATGCGGCTGGACTTGCCGTAGGAGTTGCCCTGCGACGCGAAGTTCTGCAGCGTGTCCTGGAGCATCGGCTCCATCTCGCCGGCGTCGACGAGCTTGCGCCGGCCCTGCACGATCGTCGGGACGTGCTCGATGCCGACGGGGCAGGCCTCGACGCACGCCATGCACGTCGTGCACGCCCACAGCACGTCGTTGCTGACGACCTTGCCGTCGACGCGCTCGGTGCGGCCCAGGACGTCGTCGCGCAGGTCGAGGATGAGCTGGCGGGGGGCGAGCGCCGAACCGCTCGCCGTCGCCGGGCAGACGGCCGAGCAGCGCCCGCACTCCGTGCAGCTGTACATGTCCAGGACCTGTTTCCACGTGAACTTCTCGGGCGCCTCGGGATCGTCCTTGCTCAGCGCGCCGCGCGGGCGCAGCGAGCCGAAGTAGACGTTCGGGATCGCCGTGATGATGTGGAAGTGCTTCGACAGCGGCAGGAGGTTGAGGAACGTCAGGACGATGAGGTTGTGCAGCCAGAAGCCCAGCTCGCCGATCGTCGCCGCCGAGCCCGCCGGGATGAGCTGCGCGACGAGGTTGGAGATCGGCTCCCAGCCCTTCTCGGCCTGGGTGTCGGCGCTGCCGGCGAACTCGACGATCCGCGCCCCTTCGTGCAGGAGGCTGCCGAGCATGATCCCGAGGATGAGGAAGAGGATGAGGATGCCCTCCCAATGCGTCTCGGCGTGCAGGCGCTCCTCCGCGGGCCGAAAGCCGAACAGCCGCGGCGTGTGCGCGATCAGGCGCCGGTACAGCGCGTAGAGCACGGCGATGACGACCGTCACCTGGATGAGATCGCGCAGCAGCGTGTAGGCATGGCCGAGCGGGTCGGCGGGCCCGAGCAGCGGCAGGTAGAAGTGCTCGTCGTAGGCCCGCACGAAGAGCGTGACGACCGTGAGCGACAGGATCATGAAGCCCCAGAAGATGAAGGCGTGCATGAGCCCCGCCGGCTGCTCGCCGCGCAGGAACTTCTTCTGCCCGAAGGCATACACCGCCGTCCGCCGCAACCGCTCGCGCACGTCGCCGAACCGATCCGCCGAGGCGGCGTTGCGCAGCAGCAGCGCGCGGGGCGCGAGGATCGCCGCGAAGACCCCGCCGGCGACGGCGAGCGCGATGCTGAACAGGACGGGGCTCATGCGGAGACCGCGGCCTCGATCTGCTCGGTGAGCGCCGGCAGGATGTCGAAGAGGTCCTCGGTCGTGCCGTAGTGCGCGACGTCGAAGATCGGCGCGTTCTCGTCGGTGTTGATGGCGATGATGAGCTCGGCGTCGGCCATGCCCTCGAGGTGCTCGGGCGCGCCCGAGATGCCGATCGCGAGGTAGAGCTTGGGCGTGACCTTCTGCCCCGACTTGCCGACCTGGCGCGCCTTCGGCAGCCAGCCGCCGTCGGTCACCGGCCGCGACGCCGAGACGACGCCGCCGAGCGCGTCGGCGAGCTCCTGTGCGAGCTCGATGTTGTCCTCGCCGCCGATGCCCCGGCCGACGGAGACGAGGATCTCCTCGGACGTGATGTCGACGTCGGAGACCTCGGGCACGATCCGCGCGATGAAGCTCGTCGTGAGGTCGTCGAGGCCCGTCGCCGCGACATCCTCCACCTCCGGCGAGCCGCCCTCGGCGGGCGCGAACGAGCCCGCCACGACGGAGCAGATCGCCGCGCCGTCGACCGCGACCTCGGCATTGAGCTTGCCGCCGAACACCTGGCTCGTCGCGACGAGCTCGTCGCCGTCGAGGTCGATCGCCGTGCAGTAGGCCACGAGCGGGACGCCCGCGCGAGCCGACAGGCCGCCGGCGACGTCCATGCCGACCGTCGTGTTGGCGACGAGCGTCGCGCGCGGCTCGTGCTCGGCCAGCAGCGCGGCCAGCGCCTTGACGTAGGCCTCGGGCAGGAAGTGCTCGAGCGCGGGATGCTCGACGGCGAGCACGGCGTCGGCCGCGAGGTCGTCGGCGGCGGCGCGCGCGCCGCTGTGCAGCAGGCAGGCGACGGCGCGGCCACCGGACTGCGCCGCGAGCTCGCGGGCCTTGCCGAGCAGCTCGTGCGTCCCCGCGTCGACGTCGCCCTGCGTGTGCTCGACGAGCACGAAGATGTCGTTGCCCATGATCAGCTCCCTGTCTTGACGAGCCCGCGCTCGCGGACGATCTCGAGGATCCGGGCGGCCACCGCGTCGGCGTCGCCCGCCAGCATCTCCGCGTGCGAGGTCGATTCCGGCGCGTACAGCCGCCGCACGGTCGTGCCGCTGGACGCGTCGACGTCGGCGGCGTCGGTCTCCTCCAGCGCGCCGGACTGCATCGCCGCACGCACGCGCGTGATCGACACGTAGCGCGGCGCCTCGCGCGCGGCCTGGATGCCGACGACCGCCCGGCCGCTCAGCGCGAGCTCCTGCACGACGCCACCGCCGAACTCCTGGCTGACCTTCACGCCGCCCTCGTGCGGCTCCACGCCGATCGCGACCGACACGTGCGCGACGTCGAGGAGGTTGGCGAGGATGACGCCCGTCTGCCCGTCGAGGTCCTCCGGGCTCTGGACGCCGACGAGCACGAGGTCGTAGCTCTCGCCGCCGAGCCAGGCGGCGAGGATCGCGGCGCGCTGATGGCTCGAGACGCCGCTCTCGAAATCGCCGCTGAGCTTCACGGCGCGGTCGGCGCCCTTGGCCAGCGCGGCGAAGAGCGTGCCGTCGACGTCGGTCTCGTCGATGCCGACGACGGTCACGGTCCCGCCGGCCGCCTCCTTGAGCAGGAGCGCCTCCTCGAGCGCCTGCTCGTCCCACTCGTTGGCGATGAACTTCAGGTACTCGCGCTCGACGTCGGTGCCGTCGTCGTTGAGCTCGAGCTCCTCGACGAGGTCGACGGTCTGCTGCATCGGGACCACGATGTTCATGTCAGCCCTCCGGTTGGGGTTGGAAGCGCCCCGCCGCCGGCGGGGCACACGATTGGGGCGAGCGGGTCGGGCCGGGCCCGGGCTCGACGAGGGCGTCGAGATCGAGCTGCGCGCGGATCTCGCGCTCGTCGGCGGCCGTCGGCTGCCAGGGGTAGTCGCGCGGCGACTCCGACGGGCGCCAGCTGCCCATCGGCCGCGTGCAGCCCGGCTCGCCGCCGGAGCTCGGGCAGCCGTTGGTCATGAAGGCGTGGCCCTCGTGGACGACCGCGTCGACGAGCGCGCGCGGCGCGCGGATGCGCACGAGCGCGCCGTCGTCGTCGTAGGAGAAGGCGCCGGGGTCCAGCCCGCGCTCCTCGAGCAGGAACTTCGCGAGCTGGATGCGCCGCCAGCGCTCGACGGGCGTCTTGGGCCGGTCGCCCAGGCGCGAGTCGGGCTCGGGGTTGAAGCAGAAGAGGTAGGAGAAGATCTGCTGATCCAGGAGCCGGTCGAAGATCGCCATGAGCTGGGCGTCGCTCTCGCCGAGGCCGACGAGCGTGTGGCAGTTGACGTGCCAGGGCCCGTAGATCTCGCGCGCGTGGCCGACGATGCCCCAGTACTGGTCCCACTTCAGCCCGCCCTTGGGCACGTTCGTGCGCAGCGACGCGAAGAGCTCCTCGGTGACGGCGTCCAGGCCGATGCCGATCATGTCGGCGCCGGCGTCCTTGAGCGCCCGCAGTCGCTGCTCGTTGAGCGTCGGGGGCGCCACGAGCAGCGACAGCGGAGCGCGCACGCGCGCGGTGAGACGGCGGGTGATGTCCAGCGTGTCGGGGTAGGCGCGCCCGTGGGTGACCATCGAGATGCACAGCCGCGTGAGGCTGTCCTCGTGGCGCACGAGCCGGTCGACGAGCTCGTCGGTGCGCACGAGTGGCCACTCGACGCGGATGAACGACTTGTCCTCGTAGTCGCCGGGGCGGTTGCGGGCAAGCCCGCAGTAGCCGCAGTCCGACAGGCAGCCCTGGTCGTAGGAGAGCAGGAGGTTGATGCCGCCGAACGGGAACTCGCGGCTGAAGCGCCCCGAGCGAAAGCGCAGCGCGACGGCGCTCGCGTAGCTGATGCGCACCCAGTCGGGGCTTGTCTGGCTGGGCTGCGGCGGCGCTGGCGCCGCGGCCGGGGAGGTGATGCTCACAGGACGGCCTCCGGGGTCTCGGCGACGGCAGGGCCGCCGCGCTCGGGGTAGTAGCAGGAGCCCTCAGGGCGGGCCGGATGCGCGCCGGCGGCGCGCTCGATGGCGCGGGCGGTCGCCTCCCAGATCGTGTCGGCGACCGCCGCCGGGGCGACGCCGAGGTCCTCCTCGCGCAGCGTCGCCGCGGTCAGCACGCCGATGCGCTCGCGCGTCGCCGGGCACCACTTCAACGCCGATTCGAGCTGCGCGAGCCCGGGCGGCACGGTGTTGAAGTCGCCGGCGACGAGCACGCTCTTGACCGTCGCGCCGTGCGTCGCGACGTACACGCGCACGAGCCCCTCGGGCGTCTTGAGAATCGCGGTCCCGCGCTCGTCGCGCAGCCGCATGCGCTGGCGCGTCCAGTCCTCGTTGCCGTAGCGCGCGGCGACGAGCTCGTCGCGGCGCGCCGCCTCGGCGGGCGTCAGCCGGTCGGGCCGCGGGTCGATGTCGAGCGCCTCGACGAACCCCGCCGCGACGGCGTCGCGCACCTCGGCGGCGGTGAGCGACGAGCCGGTCTCGCGGCGGACCGTCGTCACGCGCTCCTGCACCCGCGCGACGCCCTTGTCCGACAGCTTCGCCCCTGGGATCCGCAGGACCTGCAGCATGAGCGCGACGTCGAGGTCGACGAGGACGCTGGCGTGGAACAACAGCGCGCCGCGGTCGTCGACGTAGAGCCCGAGCCCGGCGATCTTGCGGCGCTGCACCTGGAGGTCGTTCTTGCCGCGAAACGTCGCCTCGATCCCGAACCGGGCGAGGCCGGCGACGACGCCCTGCGCATAGCGCTCCAGCAGCTCGCGCGGGGCGGTCGACGCGGGCGCCCGCGTCGCGACGGCGACGCCGAGCTGGCCCTCGCCCATGATGATCGCCCCGCCGCCCGTCGGCCGGCGGCCGACCTCGATGCCCAGGGCGCGCGCGGCGTCGAGGTCGATCTCGTCCTCGAGCGACTGGAAGCGCCCGACGAGCGCGCAGTGCGAGCGGTACGTGTACAGGCGCAGCGAGGCCTCGCACGACGGCTCGGCGCCGCGGCCGTGCTCGAACATGAGCGCCTCGTCGGTCGCCAGGCCCGCGGCGGCCCCGGCCCCGTCGTCGCCGAGCAGGCGCCAGCTGCTCATCCGTTGGCCCATGTCAGCGAGCAGCAGTACTCGTGGAACTCCGGCTTCAGGCCGCGCTCGCGGGCGTAGGCGACCATCCCGTCGGCGGGGTAGGCGATCCCGTTGAGGCCGCCGTCGATCGCAGCGCGGTCCAGCGCGACCTTCATCGCGCCGCCCGGGCGCCCGCAGCCGAGGTTGATCTTCGTGTCGGGCATCGTCACGCGGGAGAGCGCGAAGAAGTCCGTGACGTCGGCCAGCGGCGGTGGCTCGAGCTCGCCCATCGGCGTGCCGATGAGCGGCGTCAGGACGACGAGGATGAGCGTCGAGACCGGGTGGCGCGCGATCATCTCCAGCGCGTGCCACTCGCCGACGAAGCGGCCGTAGTGCAGCCCCAGGACGATGTGGGGAATGATCCGCATCTCGTGCTCGGCGAGCAGCGCGAGCGAGCGCTCGAAGTCCGCCGGGGTGAGATCGAGGTGGTAGACCTCGCGGATCGTCTCCTCGGCGCCCATGATGTCGAGCATCACGCCGTCGACACCGGCCTCGGCGAGCCCCGCGGCAAGCTTCGGCGACACGACGCCGGAGTGGACGATGACGCGCATCCCGAGCTCCTCGCGGACGCGCCGCATCGCGGCGACGTGCGGCAGCAGCGGCACGCCGCCGCGCTTCGTCGACCCGCCGGAGACGAGCAGGCCCTCGGTGCCCTGGGCCTGCAGCCGCTGCGCCGTCGCGAAGAGATCCATGTCCCTGCTGACGGTGATCATGCCCTCGAGCACCTTCGTCTTGCAGTGATCGCACTGCAGCGCACAGGCCGTGCCCGTGACGCTCACGGGCAGGAAGCGATTGGCCTTCTCGGGCACCCACTCCGAGCTCTGCCAGCGCTTGAGCCCAGGGGCGTAGAACTCGATCGCATCGCCGAACGTCTCGCGGCGCACGCGCAGCGCGTCGCCGGGCCCCACGACGGCCGGGACGCTCATTCGGCGATCGCCCCCTGCTTGCGGAAGCGCAGCACCTCGGCGGCGAACCACGGGGCGACCTCGGCCTCGCCGCGCAACATCCCTTCGAGCTCGGTCGCGTCGACGTCCGCGAGCATGACGAGCCAGTGCGTCGCCGGATCGTAGTTGAGCACCCCGGGGTCGGCGAGCACCGTCTCGTTGCAGGCCGCGATCGTCCCGCCCACTGGCGCGACGAGCGGGCCGACGAACTTCGCGGCCTCGAGGTCGCCGAAGCGCTCGCCGCGGCCGACGGCGGTCCCGGGCTCCTGCAGCGACAGCGCGACGACGTCGCCCGAGGTCTCGCGCCCGAGCGGATCGAGCCCGACGAACGCGTTGCCGTCCTCGTCGAGGTCGATCCACATGTGCGTGGCCGGGTCATACCGGCGGTCGGCGGCCAGCTCGTAGCCGGCCACGTCGAACGTCACCATCTCGCCTCCAGTCCCGGCGCCAGCGCGGTCAGCACGTGACGCCCGTCGTCGCCGAAGTCCGCCAGCCGGCCGGCGACCGCGTGCGGGTCGATGCAGGGGCCGACGAGCGCGTTCTCGAGCGCGGTCGCCGTGCCGTTGAGGTGCGCGGCGCCGACCGTGGCGCGCTCGATGCTGTCGCCGACCACGGTCGCAAGCACGCGCAGGCCGGACTCCTCGCCGAAGACGACGAAGACGTCGGACCGGACCTTCACGCGCCGGCCGCGCGGCGCGGCCGAGCCGTGGCGCGGGCCCTGCGTCCACGCCTCGTCGGCGAGGCGGGCCTCCCAGCGCTCCACGGCCGCGGTCTCCTCGGCGCTCAGCGCATCGTCGACCGGCGTGCCGAAGGCGGCACCGTAGGCCTCGCGCAGCGCGGCCGTCGCGTCGGCGGCGGTGACCTCCCGGCCGCCCGCGTCGGCGAGCGAGCCGACGTGGCGGCGCATGAGCCGCAGGCACTCCGCGCGCATGGCGCGGTCGGGCAGCGCGAGGACGCGCGCCATGCGTTCGTGGTCGAAGCCGAAGATGACGTTGCCGACGACGACGACGGCCTCCCCGATCTGGCCCGCGCCCGTGCCGGAGATCTTGCGCTCGCCGACCGCGATGTCGTTGAGGCCGTCGAGGCGCGCGTCGAGGCCGAGCGCCCGGAACGCGGCGGCGGCAGGCTCCAGCAGCTGCGCGTAGAGCCGGTCGACGCCCGCGGGGGCGTCCCGCACCGGCAGCGTGATGCCGAAGAAGAGCTGGTCGGCGTCGATGAGCACCGGGCCGCCGCCGATCTGGCGGCGGATGACCGGCAGCCCCTCGGCGCGGCAGACGCCGCCGTCGATCTCGTCCAGGCGCCGGTGGTAGCCGATCGAGACGTACGCCGCGCCGGGCCGGCAGAGCGACAGCACCGGCGCCGCCCCCGGCGTCATCGCCGCGGCGATCCCGTGCCAGAGCGCCTGCGAGCGCAGCGCGCCCACGGTCCCGGCGTCGACGACGCGCAGGCGCGTCACTCGCCGCCCACCGCCTCGATGCCGCCCATCGCCGCGTCGATGAGCTCGGCGATGTCGAGGACCTTGAGCTGCCCGTCGAGGTTCGTCGACTTCGCCGCGTCCTCGAAGCGCGACACCTCGTAGGGGCAGCAGACGGCCAGCACGTCGGCACCGGACTCGACGGCCTCGCGCACGCGGCGCTCGGACAGGCGCTCGACCGTGTGGTTCTGCGTGTGCCCGTCGAGCCACATCCCGCCGCCGCCGCCGCCGCAGCAGTAGCCGTTCTCGCGGCAGCGCATCATCTCCGTGAGCTTCACGCCCGGGATCGCCTCCAGCAGCGTGCGCGGAGCGTCGTACTCGCCGTGGTGGCGGCCGAGGTAGCACGGATCGTGGAAGGTCACCGTGTAGTCGAGCTCATGACGCCACTCCAGGCGGTCGACGAGCGGCGCCAGCAGCTGCGTGTAGTGCACGACGTCGAACGTGTGGCCGTGCTTGGGGTACTCGGTCTTCAGCGCGTTGAAGCCGTGCGGGTCGGGCGTGACGATCTGGCCGAACTCGTACTTGGCGAGCGTCTCGACGACCTGCTCGACGAGCATCTCGAAGAGGCCCTTCTCGCCGGCGAGGCGCTGGGAGTCGCCGAGCGTCTTCTCCTCGTGGCCGAGGATCCCGTAGTCGATGCCGAGCGCGTGGAAGATCCGCGCGCAGGCCTGCGCGGCGTCGTGGCCGCGGGGGTGGTAGGACCAGTAGTCCTCGACGTAGAGCAGGTACTCGACGGGGCCCGGCTCCTTGGGCAGCTGGCGCACGGGCACCCCGGCCCCCTTCGTCCACGCCGCGCGCTTGCGCGCGCTCTGCCCGAGCGCGTTGCCCTGCTTGAACGTGCTCTCGAAGACGCCCTGCAGCTCGGCCGGGACGGGCTTGCCCTGGCTCATCGCCTCCGCGCGGGCGGCGGGCATGATCTTGATCATGTCGACCTCCTTCGGGCACACGCGCAGGCAGTTGCCGCAGGTCGTGCAGAGCCAGAGGTCGGGGTCGTCGAGCAGGTCGAAGCCGGTCTGCAGCTTGCGATGGATCTTGCGCGGCCCGTACTCGCCGACGACGTCGACGGGGCAGACCGGCACGCACTTGCCGCAGCCGTAGCACCACTCGATCGACTCGGCCTCGGGCAGCGCAGCGATCGCGAACAGCCCGTCGGAGTCGTAGTTGTCGATGACGCGCGTCTCGAGCTGGCGATTCCAGTCCGCGGTCAGCTCGACGCCCTCGACGATCGCGCTCTCGAGCTCGTGGACCACCGGGGGCTGCTTGTGTCCGCCGATCGGCATGGGTACTTAGACCTCCATCCTGTGCACGCCGAGCAGGCGGCGCGCGAGTTGCGGGAGCGGCGGGACGAGCGAGTTGAACTCCTGGCTCATCTTCAGCCCGAGCACGGTGTTCATGTAGACGCCGTAGACGCACGCGAGAAAGACGTCGGTCGCCAGCGCACCGCCGCCGCGCGGGCGGAAGCTCGACGCCTCCGGCGATGCGTCGAGCGTGCGCAGCGCCGGGCCGAGGCGCGCATAGGTCGCGCCGATGCCGTCGCCCTCGAGGTCGTAGTCCTCGCTGACGAGCAGCGGCAACGCACCCGTGCGCGTGTCGGCGTTGTAGACGAAGCGCGAGCACAGCCAGTGGCGCTCGGGCTCGCAGAAGTGCAGCAGCTCGCCCGCGAGCTCGGCGGCGGCGAGCTCGGGCAGCTCGACGTGCGCGCAGAACGCGGCCAGGCGCTCGTGCACCGGCGCGGCGCCGTACAGCAGCGCCGCGATCGCGTCGCGCAGCTCCTCGGCCGGCCGCGCGCCGAAGATCGCCCCCACGCGCCGGCGGCTGACGAAGATGGCGCGCAGCACGGCGCGCATCGCCGTCTCGTCGATGGTCGCGATCGCGTCCGGCCCCAGGCGCGCCCGCATCGCCGCGGACTTGACCTCCAGCAGCTCGACGATGTCCGCGATCTCCTCGCGGGTGATCCGCGAGTGGACCTCCTCGAGCAGCTCGCGTGCGGTCGGTGCGTCGACCGCGACGTCGTCGTCGGAAAACGTCAGCGGTCCAGCGCCGCCGGCCATCTCACGCCACCGCCGGGGCCCCGCGGCGGATGAGCGCGACGGCCTTCGTCGCAGCGGCGCCCGCCGTCGAGATCGTGTCCTCCAGGTCGGCCGGCCCGAGCGCGGCGCCGGCGGCGAAGATGCCCGCGCGCGTCGTCGTGACCGTGTCCAGCGGGGCGTGGGCGACCTCGACGAAGCCGTACTTGTTCTGGTCGACGCCGAGCAGCGAGGACATCGCCCGCGTGCCGTCGGAGGGCTCCATCCCGACCGACAGGATCACCATGTCCATCGGGACCTCCATCGGGCGGCCCATCGTCGTGTCCTCGCCGCGCACGACGAGGCCCTGCCCGGGCACCTCGAGGACCTCGGTGATGATCCCCTTGACGTACTGGACGTGGTGCTGCTCCTGCGCCGGCCAGTAGAGCTGCTGCTCCCAGTAGCCGTACATCCGCATGTCGATGTAGAAGATGTAGGCCTTCGTCTCCGGGCAGATCTTGCGCACCTCGATCGCCTGCTTGGAGGCGACGCCGCAGCAGACCTTCGAGCAGTACTCGTTGCCGATGTTGCGGTCGCGCGAGCCGACGCACTGCACCCAGCAGATGCGCTGGGGGACCTCGCCGGTCGACGGCACCCGCACGTCGTGCGCCTTGAGCTGGACCTCGAGGTCCTGAAGGGCGAGGACGTCGGGGTACTGGTAGTAGTTGTAGACCTGCCGCTCGCGGCCGGGATCGAAGTGCGTGAAGCCCGTGCAGACCACGACGGCGCCCGCGCGCACGTCCTCGGTGCCGCCCGCGCCCTCGACGGTCACGGTGAAGTTGCCGGCCTCGCCGCTCAGGGCCGTGACGCGCGCGTTCGTGCGCACGTCCGCGAGATCGCGCTCGTGCAGCGCGGCGATCATCGCGTCCATCGCCTCTTCGGCGTCCTCGAAGTACGGGGTGAGGGCCGCGTAGGACTCGAAGATCGGCGTTCCGCCGAGACGGTCGCGCTCCTCGACGAGCACCGCCCGCACGCCGAGGTCGGCGATGTTACGGGCAGCCTCGATCCCGGCGGGGCCACCGCCGATGACGACGACGGTGTCGCTCATCGCTTGACCGCGACCGGCTCGGCGTCGACGTCGTCCCACGTCAGGTACTGCTGCTCGCCGCGCTCGAGCTTCCCGCAGGCCTCCTCGAACTCGGCCCAGGCCTTCTCGTGGTCGATGCCCATCTTCTCCAGCAGCGGCTTGTAGTCGGCGGCGTGCCAGTGCAGCTGGCAGACCTTGTACGGGTGCGCGCCCATCGCCAGCGCCGCGAACTGCGCCTCCGAGAGGACCGGGATCGTCGCGAAGTCGGGGTCCTGCGCCTTGGCGGCGAACTGACTCTTGTCGAGCGTCGTGACGCACCCGGTGTCGTGCGTGAGCGTGACGTCGGGGTCGGCCTCCTCCTTCATGCGCTTGATCTTGCGCTGGGTCGCGAACGACCGGCTGAAGTCGCGCTGGACGAGGATGTGGCGGAAGCCGAAGCCGCAGCAGTCAAACCAGGTCGAGTAGTCGCGGACCTCGGCGCCGAGCGCCGTCGCCACGCCGGAGACGACGGCGGTCCGCTGACCGCCGTAGACCTCGGGGTCGTAGATCGCGTCGCCCTCGACGAGCTTGTAGTAGTGGCACGCCGGGTGGACGGTGCAGGAGATCTTCGAGAAGTCGCGCACCTGCAGCTCGGCGATGCGGTCGCGCATCGCGTAGAACCACTCGGAGTAGTGGACCATCTCCTCGGGCATCACGAGCGGCTTGTTCATCGACTTCAGGACGTCGCGGACCTCGGCGCGCAGCTTGTCGTGGGCGAGGATCTCGTGGCGGACCTCCTTGTAGTGCCCGAACGAGGTGCCGCAGTGGATGATCGGGAAGTGGTCGGACTCGTAGGCCGCGGCGAAGTTGCGCATCGCCACGCAGGCCTGGGCCGCGGCGTTGGACGTCGCCGACGCGTAGTAGTTCCAGGCCGTGCACGAGGTCTGGTCGGTCGGGTCGTGGTACTCGATCCCGAGCTTGCGGTTGACCCAGAAGATCGACGTCGAGTAGCCGGGGATGTGCCCGCACTGCCCGCAGGACTTGTGGTGCCAGGTCTGGCCGATCGGCACCTTCTTGGAGCGCCCGTACTTCACCGGGACCTCGATGTACGGGCCCGGGACGCGCTGGACGATGAGCTCGCCGGCCTCCTCGAGCTCGAAGAGGCGGTCGTGGAAGTCGTCGGGAGCGTGCTGCTCGCTGAAGGAGAACTCCTTCTTGTTCTTGCGCGCCGGCCCGTTGACCAGCTCGACGGGAATAGTCATAGCTCGTAGCCCTCCTCTTCGAGTAGGTCTTCCATCACTTCTTCCAGCAGGGAATGCAGGCCCTCGTCGAGCTCGGAGATGAGATCCAGTGCCCCGGTCTTGTGCCAGATGAGGTACAGCTCGACGAGCGTCTTGGTGGAGATCTCCCACCCGGTCCTCGTCGTGTGGTGCGTGTCGGGCGGCAGCGCGCGGCGCCACAGCTCGAGGTTCTCCGACGTCGCGGCGACGCTCGGGCCCCAGTCGGGGAAGGCGTCGGCCTGGAGCATGTCGGGCGAGACCTGGGTCCCGGTGGACATGATCTTGTAGATGATCCGCGTGTAGCCCTTCAGCGCCTCGCGGGCGCTGTCGAGGCCGTTGTTGACGGCCACCTCGCGCATGATCGTGATGATCCCGCCGGGGTTGTTGCCGCGCGGGCAGCGCAGGCAGGAGAAGCACTGCGAGCAGTCCCAGATGTCCTCCTGGATCTGCTCGAAGATGAGCTCGACGTCCTCGCGCGCGGCCGCCTGCGCGATGCGCCGGGGGGAGAAGTCGTAATAGCGCGCCGAGGGACACGCCGCGACGCAGATCCCGCACTCGTAGCAGCCGTAGAGGTAGTCGTCGAAGCGGTCGTCGGCCTTGATCTCCGCGAAGAGCCGCTCCTTCTCGGCCAGCGGGACGTCGGGGTAGGACGGCGCGAGCTTCATCGCGGCGCTCTGTGCGAGGGCGGTCGTTTCCATCAGAAGGTCACCACCGCGCGCGCCTCCATGGCCATGTCGTTGAAGGCCGCCCCGCCGATCATCTTCACGCCGTCGATGAGGTCCTCGGGCGCGAGGTCGTTGAGATCCAGGCTGGGCTGGCAGACGTAGAGGCTCACGCCGCAGTCGAGCGCCTGGTCGATGAAGAACGCGAGCTTCTGGCCCTCCTCGCCCTTGGGCCCCATCGTCTCCGCGACGCCCTTCTTCAGCAACTGCGGGCCGTTCATCGTGAAGTAGATCCCCGTCTCGAGGTCCATCGCAGCCGCCGTCGAGGCCAAGAAGAACGGCGTGGCGCAGCGCTCGGGCGACTCCAGGCCGTGCGTCATGACGTACAGGACCGACTCCTCGTCGTCGCTCATCGGGCGCCGTCAGCTCTTGCGCACGACGACGCGGAAGACCCCGCCGTCCTGCTGGTCGATCGAGACGAGCTCGTTGCCCGTCTGCTTCGTCCAGGCCCGCATGTCGGGCTCCACGCCCGGGTCGGTGGCGAGGATCTCCAGCAGGTCCCCCACGCTCATGGTCTTCATCGCCTTGGCGGTCTTGACGATCGGGATCGGGCACGCGGCACCCTTGACGTCGAGCGTCTGCGCGGTCTCTGACACGGGTTCCCCTCCTCAGCAGTGTCGCGCCAGCCACGGTGCCGGCTCCAATCGCAGTTCTAGCGGTGCGCACGGCTATTGTCAACCTCGACGAAATGCTCAAACAGTCAATGATCTACTTGACCAACCGCGCCAATAGACGTAGCTTTGCGCGACATGACCCCGAATGAATCGGCGGGCGCGTCCACCCCTGACCCGCAACGCGCCGCCTCCCTCGACATCGCCCCGATGCCGGACTTCGCAAACCAGCAGCTTCCGGCCGCCGTCATCGAGCACGTTTCCGACCGCTTCCGGCTGCTCGGCGATCCCACGCGCCTGCGCATCGTCAACGCGCTGCACGTCGAGGAGGAGCTGTCCGTCGGCGACCTTGTCGCGCGCGTGGGCACCTCTTACGGCGCCGTCTCCAAGCAGCTCGCGCTGCTGCGCGCCCGCGGCGCGGTCGCCCGGCGCCGGGACGGCACGCGCATCTTCTACCGGATCGCCGACCCGTCGTTCTCGGACCTCTGCGACGCCGTCTGCAAGAGCATCCGCGAGGACTGGGCCCGCTGGGGCTCGGCCTTCGAACAGGACCTGGCCCAATAACCCCACTCACATCAGGAGGAGAGATGGCGCAATCGACGGTGGCTGCGGCGACGAGCGGACTCGTCGCCGACATGAGTCGCGGGGAGCTCGAGGAGCTCGTCGCAAAGATGATCGAGGAGCGTGACCCGCGCGACCCGAATCTCGTCACGCTGATCGCCTTCAGCGGCGACCTGGACCGCATCTGGCCGACGACGATCCTCGCCACCACGGCGGCCGCAGGCGGCATGGACGTGGCGGTGTTCTTCACGTTCTGGGGCCTGTACTCGCTCGTGAAGGAGGAGAAGCGCATCACCGGCGACAACTGGATGACGAGGGGCCTGTCGCTCATGAACCGCGGTAGCGCCGAGCACGCCGGGCTGTCGAAGCTCAACTTCGGCGGCGCGGGACCGCTCATGATGCGCAAGCTCGCCAAGGAGCACGGCGTCGCGATGCCCGAGGAGCTCATGGAGATGGCGCAGGACCTCGACGTCAAGCTGTGGCCGTGCCAGATGACGATGGACCTCATGGGCCTCAAGCGCGAGGACATGATCGATGGACTGGACGAGCCCGCCGGCGCCGCAACGGCGCTCGCGCGGATGCAGAAGTCCGCCATCAGCCTCTTCATCTAGCCCGTAGCCATACCCACGCCCGGAGGCCCGCCGTGACCCGGTTCGGATTCGTGATCGATCAGCGGCGGTGCATCGGCTGCCATGCCTGCACGGTCGCCTGCAAGGCCGAGCACGGCGTGGAGCTGGGCGTCTTCCGCACGTGGGTGAAGTACATCGAGCAGGGCGAGTTCCCCGACACGCGGCGGCACTTCTCCGTGCTGCGCTGCAACCACTGCGACGACGCGCCGTGCGTCACCGTCTGTCCCGTCACCGCGCTGTACAAGCGCGAGGACGGGATCGTCGACTTCGACGGCGACCGCTGCATCGGCTGCAAGGCGTGCATGAACGCGTGTCCCTACGACGCGCTCTACATCGACCCGAAGTCGCAGACGGCGGCCAAGTGCAACTTCTGCGCGCACAAGGTCGACGTCGGCCTCAAGCCCGCGTGCGAGACCGTGTGTCCCGCCGAGGCGATCATCTCCGGTGACCTCGACGATCCGACGTCGGAGGTCAGCCGCCTCATCAATGTCGTGCCCTCGCGCGTGCGTGCGCCCGAGCAGAAGACAGGGCCCAACGTCTTCTACCTCGGCGCGCACGAGGCGGCGCTCAACCCGCTCATGGTCGGCGGCGACGGCGCCTACGTCACGACGGAGATGTCGGCCTCCCAGAAGGTGAAGCTCGCGCCGCTGACGGCGGGCGCGTCGGCGCGGGCGCTGACGGACATCTCCCACCCGCCGCCGTGGGGCTGGCGCGTCTCCAGCTACTTCCTGTCGAAGGGCATCGCGGCGGGAGCGATGCTGCTCGCGGTCCTGCTGCTCGTCGTGGGCGCCGACGGCTCGGCACTGGCCGACGTCGTGCCCGGCCTCGTCGCGCTGGCCGGGATCGCGGTCACCGGCGTCTTTCTCATCTGGGACCTCAAGCAGCCCAAGCGCTTCATGTACCTCATGACGCGGCCGCAATGGCGCTCGTGGCTGGCGATCGGCGCGCAGTGCATCAACCTCGCCGCGATCGTCGCGGTGGCATTCACCGTGGCCGCGCTGTTCGGCCTCGACGGCCTGCGCGACGCGCTGCGCTGGGCGATGGTCCCGTCGGGGGTGATGCTCGCCGCCTACACGGCGTTTTTATTCGGGCAGTGCGAGGGACGCGACCTCTGGCAGAGCCCGCTGCTGGCGCCGCACACCGTCGTCAACGCGATCGTCGCCGGAGCCGGCACGCTCGCGATCGCGGCGCTCTTCACCGACGCCCCGGCCGCCCTCGGGCGCACCCTCGGCTGGGCGCTCGTGCTCGGCGTCGCGTGCAGCGCGGCGATCATCGCGCTCGACACGTTCGGCTCCCATCCGACGGCGCAGGCCGAGCGCGCGGCCCGCAACCTCTGGCGTGACCTCTACGCCCGGCGCTTCTGGGTCGGCGGCGTGCTCGCCGGACTCGTCGCGCCCGCCCTGCTGGGCGCCGCGTTCCTCGCGTACGGCGGCGCGGGCACGCTGGCGGCGGGCGGCGCCTTCGCGCTCGTCGGTCTCTGGTTCTACGAAGACGCCTGGGTCCGTGCCGGCCAGAGCGTCCCGCTGAGCTGATGGCCGGCATCGATCGCAAGGGCGCACGGCGCCCCACCGGCTACGGCCCGACGAACAAGACGCTGCAGAGCTTCCCGCCGATCGAGCAGTGGGATTCCTGGACGGAGTACGACGTCGACGCCTGGCCGCGCAAGGTCAAGCGCGAGTACGTCCTCGTGCCGACGGTCTGCTTCAACTGCGAGTCGGCCTGCGGGCTGACGGCGTTCGTCGACAAGGAGACCCTCGAGGTGCGCAAGCTCGAGGGCAACCCGCACCATCCCGGCAGCCGCGGGCGCAACTGCGCCAAGGGCCCGGCGACGATCAACCAGCTGCACGACCCCGAGCGGATCCTCTACCCGCAGCGGCGCAAGGGACCGCGCGGCTCGGGCGAGTGGGAGCGCTGCAGCTGGGACCACGTGCTCGACACGTTCGCCGAGAAGATGCACGACGCGTTTGCTGCGGGGAACCCGAACGAGGTCCTGTACTTCGTCGGGCGCCCGGGCGAGGACGGCTTCGCCGACCGCTTCCTCGAGACGTGGGGCGCCGACGGGCACAACTCGCACACGAACGTCTGCTCCTCCGGCGGGCGCACCGGCTACGGCTTCTGGGCCGGGACCGACCGCCCGTCCCCGGACTACGCGAACTCGAAGTTCCTCCTGCTCATCTCCGCGCACCTGGAGTCCGGGCACTACTTCAACCCGCACGCCCAGCGCATCGTCGAGGCCCAGCAGCGCGGCGCGAAGGTCGCCGTCATGGATCCCCGGCTGTCGAACACCGCCTCGATCGCCGACCACTGGCTGCCGACGTGGCCGGGCTCGGAGGCGGCCGTGCTGCTCGCGATCGCGAAGATCCTCCTCGACGAGGGGCTCTACGACCGCGAGTTCGTCCGCCGCTGGGTCAACTGGCGCACGTACCTCGCCCACCGGTCGCCGGCGAGCGAGCCGACGTTCGACACGTTCATCCGCGAGCTGCGCGCCGAGTACGCGCAGTACACGCCCGAGTTCGCCGAGGCCGAGAGCGGCCTGCCGGCGGCGACCGTCGGGCAGATCGCCCACGAGATCGCCGCCGCCGCGCCCGCCTTCAGCTCGCACATCTGGCGTGCCGCCGCGGCCGGCAACCTCCACGGCTGGCAGATCACGCGCGCGCTCATGCTGCTCAACGCGCTGACGGGCTCCGTCGGAGCCGTCGGCGGCACCTCGCCGAACGCGTGGAACAAGTTCATCCCGGCGCCGTGGAAGAAGCCGGGGGCCAACACGCAGTGGAACGAGCTCAACTGGCCGCGCGAGTACCCGCTGGCGCACAACGAGATGAGCCCGCTGTACCCGCACCTGCTGCTCGACGGGCGCGGCACCCAGCCGGTGCTCTTCACGCGCGTGCTCAACCCGATCTGGACGTACCCCGACGGCTACTCGTGGCTGCGCGCCCTGCGCGACGAGTCGCTCGTCGGGCTGCACGGCGCGCTGACGCCGACGTGGTCGGAGACGGCGTGGTGGTCGGACTACGTCCTGCCGATGGGCCACGGCCCCGAGCGCCACGACACGCACTCCTACGAGACGCACTCCGGCCGCTGGCTCGGCTTCCGCCAGCCGGTCCAGCGCGTCGCGATGCAGCGGCTCGGGCGCGAGGTCGAGTTCACGCACGAGGCCAACCCCGGCGAGGTGTGGGAGGAGGGCGAGTTCTGGATCGAGGTCTCCTGGCGCGCGGACCCCGACGGGTCGCTCGGCATCCGCCAGTACTACGAGTCGCCCTACCGCCCCGGCGAGAAGATCCGGCTGGAGGAGTACTACCGCTGGATGTTCGAGAACTCGGTCCCCGGCCTGCCCGAGAAGGCCCGGGCGGAGGGCCTCCAGCCGCTGGCCTACATGCGCAAGTACGGCTGCGTGGAGATCTCGCGCGACGACTATTCCCAGCACGAGACCGAGGTCGAGATCCCCGACGACGCGCAGGTCGCCGGCGCGGAGGAGACGATCACGGCGGCGTCGTTCAACCCGAACCACCTGCCGCTGACGGGACGGCCGGACACGACCGGGACGGTCGTCGACGGCGTCCCGCGGCGCGGCTTCAACTCCCCGTCGCGCAAGCTCGAGCTGTACTCCGAGACGCTGGAGGAGTGGGGCTGGCCCGACATGGCGACGCCGCACCACCGGCGCAGCCACGTGCACCCGTCGCTCATCCACCACGAGCGCGGCGAGTACGTCCTGCTGCCGACCTACCGGCTGCCGACGCTGATCCACTCGCGCTCGGGCAACGCGAAGTTCCTCAACGAGCTGGCGCACACCCACCCGCTGCTCGTGTGTCCGGAGGACGCCCGCCGCATCGGCGTCGTCACCGGCGACCTCGCGCGCGTCGAGACCGAGATCGGCTTCTTCGTCATCAAGGCCTTCGTGACAGAGGGCATCCGCCCCGGCATCGTCGCCGCGTCGCACCACATGGGCCGCTGGCGGCTGAAGGAGACGAAGGGGATGGAGCGCTGGTCCTCGGCGCTCGTGGACATGATCGAGGTCGGCGAGACCGTGACGTTCCGCCAGATCCACGGCGTGCAGCCGTGGGAGTCGGCGGACCCGAGCTCCTCGCGCGTGTGGTGGAACGACGCGGGCGTGCACCAGAACATCACCTTCCCCGTCCACCCGGACCCGATCAGCGGCATGCACTGCTGGCACCAGAAGGTCCGCGTGCGCAAGGCCCTGCCCGACGACCGCTACGCCGACATCCACGTCGACTTCTCCAAGGCGCGCGAGGTCTACCGCAAGTGGCTGGCCGTGACGCGGCCGGCCAGCGGCGAGCTGCGCCGGCCGATCTGGCTCTTTCGCCCGGTCAAGCCGACGCTCGCGGCCTACGCGCTGCCGCAGGACGACGCGACGCGCGACGCGCGCGCGGCGGCCGCGGGCCCGCGCCCGGCGGCCGACAGCCTCTGCGAGCTGCTGGACTGGTCGCCGGAGACGGTGTGGGGACCGCCAGAGGGACGCTCCACGTCGCGGCCCGCACGTGCGTGAGCGTCCTGGCGCCCAAGCCGCGCCCCGACGCGGGCGATGGGGCAGCCGGGGCGGCCGGCCCCCGGCCGGGCACCGGCTACGCCGCTCGGCGCTTCACCCTCGCTGACGTCCTGGCCGGCCTGACGGTCGCCCTCGTCCTCGTCCCGCAGTCGCTGGCCTACGCCCAGCTTGCCGGGATGCCGCCCGAGCGCGGGCTCTACGCCGCCGCGATCCCGCTGCTGATCGCGGCGCCGCTGGCCTGCTCGCCCTACCTGCAGACGGGGCCCGTCGCCGTCACCAGCGTGCTGACGTTCGGGGCGCTGAGCAGCCTCGCCGTCCCCGGCAGCGACGAGTACGTCGCCCTCGGCCTCGCGCTGGCCCTCGTCGTGGGCGTCGTGCGCATCGCCATCGGCCTCCTGCACGCCGGGGTCATCGCCTACCTCATGTCCCAGCCGATGCTCATCGGCTTCATCCCGGCGGCCGCACTGCTGATCGTGTGCTCGCAGCTCCCCAACGCGCTGGGCGCGGCGCCGCCCGACGGCGATCTGCTCTTCCAGGCCGGCTGGAGCCTCGTGCGACCCGGCGCCTGGGAGCTCGCCTCCGTCGTCCTGACGGCCACCGTTCTCGTCGCGGTCTTCGGCGGGCGCCGATTGCACCCGCTGACGCCGGGGGTGCTGGTCGCCGCGGTCGGGGCGATCGCCTTCTCGAAGCTGTCGCACTACGGCGGGCCGGTCGTGGGCAGCCTGCCGTCGGGGCTGCCGCCGGTGTCGCTGCGGCTGCCGTGGGAGGAGGTCCCGCAGCTGCTCGTGTCGGGCGCGGTCATCGCGGTCGTCGGGTACGCCGAGGCGGGATCGATCGCCCGCACGTTCGCCGCACAGGACCGGGAGCGCTGGGACTCCGACCGCGAGTTCGTCGGCCAGGGCGCCGCGAACGTCGCGGCGGCCTTCTCGGGCGGCTTTCCGGTCGGCGGCTCGTTCTCGCGCAGCTCGCTGAACCGCATGGCCGGTGGCCACAGCCGCTGGAGCGGGGCCGTCACCGGCGTCATCGTGCTGCTCGCACTGCTCGTCGCCGGGGTGCTCGAGCCGCTCCCGAAGGCGATCCTCGGGGCGACGGTCATCGCGGCCGTGATCCCGCTCATCCGCCCGCTGCGGATCCTGCGGCTCTGGCGGCCCTCGCGCCCGGCGTTCCTCATCGCGGGCTCGACGTTCGTCGCGACGCTTGCGCTCTCGCCGCACATCGAGCGGGCGGTCCTCATCGGCGTGGCGCTGTCGATCGCCGTGCACCTCTGGCGCGAGCTGCGCCTCGACACGGAGCTGTGGACCGAGGACGACACGCTGCACGTCAAGCCGCGCGGCGTGCTGTGGTTCGGCGCCGCCCAGGCGCTCGAGGGCCGGATCCTCGACGAGCTCGCGACCCGCCGCGGGGTGCGGCGACTCGTGCTCGACCTCAGCGCGCTCGGGCGCATGGACATCACCGGCGCGATCGCGCTGCGCGCGGTGATCGACGAGGCCCGCCGCGCGGGTATCAGCGCCGAGCTCGCGGGCGTGCACGAGCGCGACCGGCGCCTCGTCGAGCGGGTGATCGAGACCGAGACGCCGATCGACGCGTGACCCCGTCATTGCTCCATTTGAGCAATCGCGCAATTGGTGTTGACGCAGGCCCGGCCCCTTGCAAGACTGAGGCCCATCTCTGGGAGGAGGCTCGGAATGGCTGGAGCTGTACGACGCTCGCGCCGGCGTGATCTGCACGCCGCGCGTGACATGAGCCGGACGCCATGAGCACGGCCGCGCGACGCGGCGGCAAGACCTGGCCGCTGATCGTCATCCTCGTCCTCGGGCTCGGGCTGATCGCCGCGCCGGCGATCTTCCAGATGTTCCATCGCGCGCCCCTCGGCGCCGAGATGATCAAGGACTTCAAGCCCTACATGACGACGAGCCGGCTGGCCGGGTTCCAGCTGGATCTGCGCCAGATCGACCAGGGCGTCCGCGACACCGACACGAACGTCGCCGCCGCGTTGGCCGGGCCCGGGACCGCCGGGCATCGCCGCTTCGACGCGCGCTACCCGGGGTTTGCCGACTTCCAGGGCAAGTGGGGCGCGATCTACGCCGACATGAAGCAGCTCCTGGACACGATCCAGACCAACCGCGTGAACTACCTCGCGATGGAGGGTCTGCCGGACTTCCGGCTGTTCCCCTGGTTCTTCGTCTTCCCCGGCGTGCTCGTCGTCCTGCTGGCGGCCTTCGGGCTGGCGTCGGTGCGCCGGCGCCGCGCGGCGCGCTGGGCGATCGCGGGGGTGGGGGTCGCGCTGCTCATCGCACCGCTGGCGATCGGGCTGTTCAGCGCCGGCCCGAAGGGCGCGAAGATGATGACGGCCTTCAAGACGCTCGAGACGCGCGAGAAGGTCCAGACGATCCAGGGGTACTTCGCCACGATCTCGGTCGGGCAGGGTACGCTGCGCCTCGAGCTCGTGCCCGCGCTGCGCAAGGACGGGCTGAGCGACCGTCAGATCGCGGCGCGGTTCCCCGGGATGACGACGCTCAACGACCGCTGGATCCCGATCCTCAATGACATGACGCCGATGATCGGCACGATGAGCGACAGCGTCGACAACTACCAGGCCGTCGCAGCGCTGCCCTCGTTCACGCTGTTCCCGTGGTTCTTCGTGACGCCGGGCCTGCTGCTCGCCTTTCTGGCGCTCCGCGCCGGCCGCCACGGATCCGCAAGGTCCACACCTGCCTAACCAAGGAGGAATCGCCGTATGAGACGACTCGCCGTATTGACCGCAGCAACCGCCCTTTCAGCCACCTGCTGTGCGATCGCGCTGGGGGCCGGTTCGGAAGGGACGGCGGCGCGGGCCGCAGCCTCCAAGAGCCTCGTCGGGACGTTCAAGCTTGATCCGGGGAGGTTCTCGGGCGGCAAGGCGAGCGGCTCCTACCTGCGCATGAGCCAGCCCGACGGCTCGCCCTACCCGAACCCCGACTCGTCGGCCTCGGACAAGTCCTACACGCTCATGCGGGCGGGCACCGACGGCGGCCTGGCGACCGGCCGCTTCCAGGCGCCCCCAAGCCGCGCGTTCGACAGCAGGGGCAACTCGCTGTCCAAGCGGATCATGCGGCCGACGGGATTCACCGCGATCAAGTTCAGCGCCTACACGTCGTCGAAGGTCAGCTCGCGGCCACCGAGCATCAGCGTCTCGGGCAAGAAGCTCAGCGGCCAGGTCCTGGCGTTCAGCGCGGCCTGGAACAAGCAGACGTTCACCCAGGGCTCGTCGCGGGTCACCGGGAGCTACAACAGCAAGACGCGCCACTACGTCCTGAAGTGGACCAGCAAGGTCAAGGGCGGCCCGTTCAACAGCTTCAAGGGCACGTGGCATCTCGAAGGCACCTTCAAGCCGCGCGGCTAGCGCCCCGGCTGCGACCTGGAGCACTCCATGACACGTTCATCACTGAAGTACCTCCTCGTGGGGATCCTGGTCGGCGTGCTGACTGGCGGGGTCATCACCGCCGGCGCGGCGACGACGCCCAAGTGCGCCACGACGACCCCTGCCGCGCACGCGAAGACGACGAAGAAGAGCAAGAAGAAGCAGACGGCAAAGCAGAAGGCCGCTGCGAAGAAGAAGGCCGCGGCCAAGAAGAAGGCCGCGGCCAAGAAGAAGAAGGCCAAGAAGAAGAAGCCCGTCACACCGGTGCCGGTGGCCCAGGGCGAGACGCTCAACGGGCTGTTCAAGATCAACCCGGGTTCGTTCGACTCCACGACCGGCGCCAAGGGCTCCTACCTGCGGATGGTCCTGTCGGGCGGCTCGCTGGACAAGGGACCGTACTTCTCCAACCCGTCGTCGGCGGGGGGGACGTACACCCTCATCTCGCCGGGGACCGACGGTGGGCTGCTGACCGGCACCTACCAGGACCCGCCGGCGAAGCCGTTCTCGCTGACCGGCGACGCGCTGGCCAACCGCCTGATGGCCCCGCAGCGCTTCGCTGCGATCCTGTTCAGCGCGTCGACCTCGGCGAGGGACCCGCAGACGGGGATCAACGTCCCGGCGCCGAACATCGTCAACAACGGCGGGAAGCTCAGCGGGCAGGTGCAGGCCGTGTCCGCGGAGTGGAACCGCGGGTTCTTCAACCAGGGCTCACCGAAGCCCGACGGGACGAGCCCGGGCCTCACCACGCCGGTCCACGGCACGTATGACCCCGCGACGAAGGCCTACACGCTGGACTGGTCCAGCGCGATCGTCGGCGGCCCGTTCAACGGCTTCTCGGGGATCTGGCACCTCGAGGGGACGTTCGAGCAGCGCTGCACGGCATAGCAGGCCGGTCCTGACGGCGGCGACGGCCCGGGCGCGCTACGCGCCCGGGCGGTCGACCGCCCGGCGGAAGCCGAGCCAGCGCATGAACAGGCTCCCCGGGCACCAGCCGGCAACGCCCTGCATGACGAGGTTCGTCGCGATGAAGACGTTCAGGAGGCGCCAGCGCGGGTGACGGCGCCCGAGCGCCAGCGCCGTGAGCGAGACGCCGCCGGAGAGCAGGACGACGAGGCGCTCGATCGGCCAGGCGCTGCGGTCCAGCCCGCAGGCGCGGGCGGCACTCGGGATGGCGGCGCGATCGCTCGCCGCGGCCGCAGGGGCCGCCGGTGCGCGCGGATCGGCGACGCTGGCCATGGCGCAAACCTACCAGCGGGACAGGCGCCGCGGCCTCAGCCTGCGCGCTCGACGGGCAGGCCGGCGGCCTCCCAGGCGACCCAGCCGCCCGCGACCTCGGGCGCGCCGCGGCGCCCCGTGAGCTTCGAGCGATTCGCGTGCTGGCAGAGGTAGATCGTGTCCGGCCCGCCGGGCAGCGCGACGTGCTTGGCCAGCGACACCCGCGGCGCCCCCGGAGGCCAGCCGTAGCGGCGGCGCTCGGCCTCCGTGCGCAGGTCCAGCAGCCGCGCCTCGCCGCGCTGGACGCGCGCCCAGGCCTCGGCGGGCGCCAGGCTCGCCACCCCTCCCGTCTGCTTCATGACACGCTCCTCCGCACGACGCCAATCTACCCGCACGCGCTGGTCGGCGGCCATCTCGGGCAGACTGCGGTCCATGGCCTCGTCCTCGCGCCGCCGGCGACGCATCGCCCGCGCGGCCGCCGCGCTCGCCGGCGCGCTGGCGCTCGCCGCGCCCGCCGTCGCGCAGGCGGTGCCGTTCAACGGCCGGATCGCGTTCTCCAGCGACCGCGTGACGCCGGGGACGCCCGTCGGGAAGTTCGACATCTTCAGCATGAACGCCGACGGCACCGACCAGCGGCGGCTCACGACGAACCCCGCGGGCGATCGCCAGCCCGACTGGTCGCCGGACGGCCGCAGCCTCGCGTACACGATCGACAAGCCGGGCGCGGTGATCAACTTCGAGGTCGCCCGCATGACCGCGGCCGGGACCGGCCGGCGCCGGCTCACCACGACACCGCAGGCCGAGGCGTCCAGCCAGCCCGCCTGGCGCCCGGATGGCCGCGGGATCCTCTACCGGCGCAGCGGCCCCGCCGGCGTCGGCTCGATCTGGCAGATGGGGCTGCTCGGCGAGACCCCGGCACTGCGACTGGCCCCGCCGCACGTCCCGCTGTATCCGAGCTGGTCGCCGGACATGCGCCGCGTGCTCTTCACCGCGATCGTCTCGCCGACCGGCGACAGCGATCGTGGCATCTTCACGATGAATGCCGACGGCAGCGGCCCGGTGACGCTGTTCGACGCCCCCGGCGCCTACGACTCGGCGCCGGCGTGGTCGCCCGACGGGCGGACGATCGCGTTCGAGTCCAACGCCGATCTCGGCGGGGGCAACCCCGAGCACGACATGGAGCTCTGGACGATGGGCGCCGACGGATCGCACCCCGCCCAGCTCACACACAACGCCCTGCACGACGAGGGTCCCGCGTGGTCCCCGGACGGCCGCCTGCTCGCGTACACGAGCGGGCCCGACAACCGCCACGGCGACATCCACGTGATGACGCCGGCCGGCCGGGAGCTGCGCACGCTGACCTCCTACGCGGGCCCGGACGAGTCGCCCGACTGGCAGGCGATCCCGGCGCCGCGCACGGCGCGCAGCTGCGGCGACCTCGTGACAGGCGGCCACGGCGGGCACGACGTGCGCGCCCGCGGGCGCGGCCTGGCCTGCCCGCAGGCCCGGGCGCTCGCGCGGCGCTGGCTGCGGGCCGGCGGGCCCAGGCGCGTGCGCGGCCTGCGCGCCGCGGTCACGGGCTACGGCGGCGTGCGGCGCGTGGTGCTGAGCAGCGGCGACGGCGCGCGGCGGCGGCTCGTCGCGTTCCTCGCGCAGTAGCGGCCATCGGCGCGACGAGCTCGGGGCGACCCCGGGCGCCGATCGCCTCGGACAGCCAGCCGTCCTGGGACCCTGCCGGGGATCCGGCCCCCGTAAAATCCGTGGCATGAGTCCCTCCGTCCTGCACGCCGGCGACGCCTTCTGGCGCCCGTCCAACCAGATGGGCGTCCCCAACACCGATCTCGCCCGGCAACTCGGCGCCGAGCCGCTCGGCGCGCGGCTCTGGCGGCTGGCGCCCGGCCAGGCCTCGACGAAGCACCGCCACGTCGCCACCACCGAGATCTACGTCGTGCTCGAGGGCACCGGCCGCATGCGAATCGGCGACGACGTCCACACGCTCGCCCCGCTCTCGAGCGTGCTCGTCGAGCCCGAGATCGTCCGCCAGGTCTTCAACGATCTCGAGGAGGACGTGCTGTGGCTCGCCGTCGGCGCGCCGAACGAGGCCGCCAACACGCTCGAGATGTCCCCGGAGACGATCGCGCTCCTGTACCCCGACGGCCCCAAGGCCCTGCCGCCCGAGCTCGCCTCATGAGATTCGCCTGAGATCCGCGCTGCCCGACCCCCGCCGGCGGGCACGACCAGGGGAAGTTCCTCAAACCCAAGGAGGCAGTTGACACAATGGTTGCCGACGCCGGACCCCCGATCGTCCTCATGGCCCTGGGCCTCGTGCTGTGGCTCGCCGTCACGGCCACCGTGGCCGGCATCTCGATTCAGACCGTCGGAATGATCCTGTTCATCCTCGGCGCCGTGTGGCTCGTCGTCGAGCTGCTGCAGGCCCGGTCGCTCACGCGCGGCGACGTCGTCGTCGAAGAGCCCGTCGCCTACCGCGACCGCGTCCGCTAGCGCGCGACGCCGGCGCAACCTCCGGCCGGCGGCGACGTTGCAGGGTGCATGCGCACCCGAGCGATCATCGTCGCCGCCGTCCTCGCCGGCCTCGCGGGCGCCCCTGCGGCTCACGCGGCCGGCTGGTCGCACCCGCAGGGCTACACCGCCGGCTCGAGGTCCTTCGACGAGCCGGTCGCACGCGTCGCGGTGGCCTCCGACGGGAGGAGCATCACGACGTTCGCCAAGGGCCGCGACCTCTACGTCGTCACGGGCGATCGCCACGGAGACTTCTCGCGCCCGCGGCGCCTCGGACGCTGGGCCGCGATCACGAGCGTCGTCGCCGCGGGTCGCGGCGGCGCCGCGCTGGCGGCCTGGGAGGCCCGCGACGGCATCCACGTCGCCGTCCGCACGCGTGCCGGCCGCCGGCTGCGCACCCGCCTGCTGACACGCTCCAACGGGGAGGCGATCAACGACCTCGCGGTCGTCGACGACCCGCGCGGCGGCTGGTTCATCCTCGAGAGCCGGTTCTCGCGCAAGACGCACGACGACAGTGTCCGCGCGTTCACGTTGCGCGCCGACGGCAGCCTCGCGCTGCAGCCACAGGCGCTCGGCAAGGGGACGATCGGCGGCCCGGCGCGCCCGATCCGGGCGCTCTCGGTCAGCGACGGCGGGGAGGCGACGGCCGTCTTCGTCACGCCCAGCGGGCCGATGTCGGCCCACAGCGTCCACGCCGGGCACTTCGGGCCACTGCACCCCGTCGGCGACCGGACGCTCACGGACCCGCGCGTCACGGCGGGAGCGGACGCCTTCGGCGGCGCCCTCGTCGCCGCAACGAAGATCGCCCGCTGCGGCGACGTCGGGTGCTTCGGCGCCCCGGTCGCCGCGCGCCTCACGCCGCAGGGCGACGCGCTCCCCTTCCAGACGCCGCTGCTCGCGCACCCCAACCGCGCGTTCGGCCCCTCGATCGCACCGCTCGGCACCGATGCGGCGGCGCTCGTCTTCTCGCTGAAGGACGGCCCGCGCGCCTTCGACTCGCGCGCGCCCGTGAAGGCCGCGGTGCTGCACGACGGCGCGCCCGCCGGCCGGCTGCAGACGCTCACGGCGAGGCCGGCGAGCGAGCCGATCGCGGCGGCGCTCAGCGGCGCCCGCGTGCTCGTCCTATGGAGTGGCGCGCGCGGCTTCGGGGCGGCGCTCGCCGGCCCGGACGGGACGTTCCACCACACGGCGCAGCCACTCGGCCCGCCGCCGGAGCCGTTTCATACCAACCCGACCAACCGGGCGATCTCCACCGCCGGCCGCTACGCGCTCGTCGGCTGGTCGCGCGCCGGCCGCGTGAGGCTCTCGCTACGGCGCTTCTGAGAGCGCAGCGCCCGGGTGGCGGTCGCCACCCGGACCGTGACGCTCAGCCGAAACCGACCGCGATCGCCATGACGAGAACCGCCACGACGCCGACTGCACAGAGAACCCCACCAATGATCTGCAACGGATTCATCTCCACGACGTACCCCCTTGTGCGCTGCTCAGCGTTACCCCAGGATCGCGATGGCTCCCACCACCGCTGCCGTCATCCTATGCCGCAGCGCGGCGGCGTGCGCAACCGGCGCCCGGCAACTGCTCTCGGTTCGCGCCCGCAGTTCACACAGCGTTCATCGTTGCGACGCGACCGGGAAACCGCGCCCGCCGACGATGGACGCAGTGCAGACCACCCCGACCCAGTGCCCGTACTGCGGCGTCGGCTGCGGCCTGCTGGCCGACGTGGCGGACGGGCAGCTCATCGCGGTCCGCGGCGACAAGATCCACCCCGCCAACCGCGGGCGCACGTGTCGTAAGCCGCTGGGCCTGCCGTTCGCCGTCCATGCCGACGACCGCGCGACCGTCCCACTCTGGCGCGCCGAGCGCGACGCGCGCTTTGAGCCCGCCGGCTGGGACGACGTGCTCGGCACGCTCGCCGGGCGCCTGCAGGCGATCGTGGACGAACACGGCCCGGACGCGATCGCGTTCTACATCTCCGGCCAGCTGCTGACCGAGGACTACTACGCGGTCAACAAGCTCGCCAAGGGCTTTCTCGCCACCAACAACGTCGACTCCAACTCGCGCCTGTGCATGTCCTCGGCCGTCGCCGGCTACAGCGGCGCGTTCGGCTTCGACGGCCCGCCGCCGGCCTACGAGGACATTGCCCACGCCGACTGCCTCCTGTTGCTCGGGACGAACACCGCCGCCTGCCACCCGATCGTGTGGTCGCGCATCCGCGACCGTCAGGCCGAGGGCGCGTTCGTCATCTGCGCCGACCCGCGCGCGACGCAGACGGCGCGCGGCGCCGACCTGCACCTGCCGGTGCGCCCGGGCACCGACCTCGCGCTGCTCAACGCGCTGCTGGGAGTCATCGAGCGCGACGGCCTGCTCGACGCCGACTTCGTCGCCCGCCACACGAGCGGCTGGGAGGACTGCATCGCCGTCGCGCGCGAGTGGACACCGCAGAGCGCCGCGATCGTCTGCGGCGTCAGCGCCGAGCTCATCGAGCAGGCCGCACACCGCTTCGCCGGCGCGGGCGCGGCGATGGCGCTGTGGTCGATGGGGGCCAACCAGTCGAGCGTCGGGACGCTGAAGAACCGCGCCCTCATCAACCTCTGCCTCGCGACCGGGCAGATCGGCCGGCCCGGCGCCGGGCCGCTGTCGCTCACCGGGCAGCCGAACGCCATGGGCGGCCGCGAGACCGGCGGGCTCGCGCACCTGCTGCCGGGGTACCGCAAGGTCGTCGAGGCGACCGACCGCGCCGCGATGGAGGCGCACTGGGGGGTGCCGGCCGGCCGCATCTCGGCCAACCCCGGGCTGCCCGCCGTCGCGCTCTTCGAGGCGCTCGAGGCGGGAACCGTGAAGGCGGTCTGGATCATGGCGACGAACCCGCTCGTCTCGCTGCCCGACGCGCAGCGCGCCCGCGCGGCGCTCGAGCGCGCCGAGCTCGTCGTCGTCCAGGACCCGCACCACCCGACCGAGACGTCCTCGCTGGCCCATGCCGTCCTGCCGGCGGCCGCCTGGCCCGAGAAGGAGGGGACGATGACGAGCTCCGAGCGACGGGTCGGGCTCGTGCGCCGCGCGCTCGCACCGCCGGGGGAGGCGCGCCCGGACTGGGAGATCGTCGCCGCGCTCGCCGCGAAGCTCGGGTTCGGCGCGGACTTCGCCTGGCCGGACGCGGCCGCCGTCTTCGACGAGTTCGCCGCCTGCACCGCCGGCCGCCCCTGTGACCTGACCGGCGTCTCGCATGCGCGTCTGCGCCGGGAGGGCGGCCTGCAGTGGCCCTGCCCGGCGGTCGTGGCCGGCGATCCGCACCCCGGCACGCGGAGGCTGTACGCCGACCGGCGCTTCCCGACTCCCGACCGCCGCGCCCGGTTCGCGGCGACGCCCCACGGCGCCCCCGCCGAGACGCCCGACACCGAGTTCCCGCTGCTGCTGACGACCGGCCGCATCGCCGACCAGTGGCACACGATGACGCGCACCGGGCACTCGCCCGCGCTGCGCGCAGCGGCCGGCGCGCCGCTGCTCTCCTGCCATCCGCTCGACGCGCATGCCGCCGGCATCGCCGACGGAGCCCTGGCGCGGATCGTCTCGCGCCGGGGCGAGTTGCGCCTCGCGGTGACCTGGGACGAAACGCTCCCGCGCGGCGTCGCGTTCGCGCCTTTCCATTGGGGCCACCTCCACGCCGCGCCCGGCGCGGGCGCATTGAACGCGCTGACGATCGCCGCCGTCGACCCGACCTCGGCGCAGCCGGAGCTCAAGGCGCTCGCCGTGCGCCTGGAGCCTGTCCGCCGGCGCGACGAGCCGGTGCGCCGGCGTGCGCCCGCGCGCCCGCGGCGGCTCGTCGTCGTCGGGACCGGGATGGCCGGCCTGGCGGTCGTCGAGGAGGCGCTGCGCCGGCGCCCCGCGAAGGACTGGCGGATCACGATGCTCGGCGAGGAGCCGGGACCGGCCTACAACCGCGTCCTGCTCTCCAAGCTGCTCGCGCGCACCTGCGGGCCCGGCGAGCTCGAGCTGCGGCCGCTGTCCTGGTACCGCGCCCACGAGGTCGACCTGCGCGGCGGCTGCGGCGCCGCGACGATCGATCTCGACGGCCGCCGCGTCGTCGACGAGGCCGGCGAGCACCACCGTTACGACGAGCTCGTGATCGCGACCGGCTCGCGGGCGTTCGTCCCGCCGATCCCCGGGGTCGACCTCCCCCATGTCGACGCCTTCCGGACCTGGCGCGACGCCGACGCGCTCGCCGCCTCGCCGCCCGGCACGACGACGGTCATCGTCGGCGGCGGGCTGCTCGGCCTCGAGGCGGCCGCCGGCCTGCGGGCCTGCGGCGCGCGGGTGACGGTCGTCGAACTCGCCGACGGGCTCATGTGCCAGCAGCTGGACGCGGGCGCGGCGGCGACGCTGCGCCGCGCGCTCGAGGGGCAGGGGATGACGTTCGTCCTCGGCCGCAGCGCCGCGCGCATCGAGCGCGACCGCGTCGTCCTCGACGACGGCAGCGAGCTTCCGGCCACCCGCGTCGTCGTCGCCGCCGGCGTGCGCGCGGAGACGACGCTCGCGCGCGCCGCGGGCATCGCCTGCAACCGCGGCGTCGTCGTCGACGACGCGTTGCGCACGAGCGCGCCCGCGGTCTGGGCGGTCGGCGAGTGCGCCGAGCACCGCGGCACGGTCTACGGCCTCTGGGCGCCGCTCGCCGAGCAGGCGCGCGTGGCCGGCGCGGGCGTCGCCGGCGACCCCGGCGCGTTTCGCGGCGCGGTCCAGGTGACGACGCTGAAGGTCAGCGGCGTCGACGTCTACGCCGGCGGAGCGTCCGCCGCGGCGATCGGCGGCGGGCAGGACGAGATCATCCACAGCGACACGCGGCGCGGCGTCTACTCGCGCCTCGTCCTCGACGGCGAGCGGCTCGTCGGCTCCTCGCTCGTCGGCGACGCCAGCGGCGCGCGGCGCATGTCCGAGCTGCTGCGCAGCGGCGATGCCGTGCCACCCGATCTGCTCGCCGGCGGCGCCGCGCCCGCCGCGCCGGTCGTCCTGGACCCGGCGACGATCCTCTGCTCCTGCAACGAGGTCACCGTCGGCGAGGTCCAGGCGGCGATCCGCCGCGACGGGCTGAGCACCGTCGCCCAGGTCGGCCGGCGCACCCGCGCGACGACCGGCTGCGGCAGCTGCGCGGCCGACGTCCAGGCGCTGCTGGCGCGCGCGGTGCCCGGCGACGGCTGACCGGCCGCGTTCATCGCCTGGAAACACCCACGGCACGTTCGCGAAACCCGCTTCCGCGACGATGCCCGCATGAACGGCGCGATCGTGATCGTCGGTGGTGGGATCGCCGGCCAGGCGGTCTGCGAGGCGGTGCGCGAGCGTGATCGCGACGTCCCGATCACGCTCGTCTGCGCGGAGTCCAGCGCGCCCTACGACCGCGTCCGGTTGTCGGAGATCCTCGTCTCGGGCGAAGACCCGCAGACGCTGCAGCTGCGCCCGCCGGAGTGGTACGACGACCACGACGTGACGCTGCTCGTCGGCCGCACGGTCACGTGGGTCGACCACGAGCGCGGCGTGCTCGGCCTCGACGACACCGAGGAGCTCGCCTTCGGCCGGCTCGTGCTCGCGACCGGATCGCAGCCGCTGATGCCGCCGATCCCCGGCATCGACCTGGCCGGCGTGCACCCGTTCCGCGGCCCCGAGGACTGCGACGCGATCCGCAGCGCGGCGCTCGCCGGCGATGCCAGTCGCGCGGCGGTGATCGGCGGCGGCCTGCTCGGCCTCGAGGCCGCGCGCGGGATCGCCGCGCAGGGCTGCGCCGTGACCGTCGTGCACCTGCTCGACCGGCTCATGGAGCGCCAGCTCGACGCCGGCGCCTCGGCGCTGCTCGCCCCCGCGCTCTCGGGCCTGCAGGTCGACGTCGAGTTCGACAAGAACACCCAGCAGATCATCGGGCCCGACCGCGCCCACGGCCTGCGCTTCACCGACGGCTCCGAGCTCGAGGCCGACCTCGTCGTCGTCTCGATCGGCATCCGGCCCGAGACGACGCTCGCGCGCACGATGGGGATCGTCTGCGACCGCGGGATCATCGTCGACGACGCGATGCGCACGAGCATCTCCGGCGTCGTCGCCGTCGGCGAGTGCGCGCAGCACCGCGGCATCGTCTACGGGCTCGTCGCGCCGATCCACGACCAGGCGCGCGTCGCCGCCCAGACGCTGCTCTCCCAGGACGCCGCCTACCTCGGATCGGTCATGAGCGCGAAGCTCAAGGTCGCCGGGATCGACCTCGTCTGCGCCGGCCAGGCCGTCGGCGACCACGAGGCCGTCGTCACCGACGCCGCGACCGGCGTCTACCGCAAGCTCACCGTCAGCGGCGGGCGGATCGTCGGGGCGGTCCTGCTCGGCGACACCCGCGGCTCCGAGGCGCTCGTCGCCGCCGTGCGGGCCGGCGACCTCGTCGACGACCCGCTGCAGACGCTCGCCGACGCCTCGCTCGCGGGCCCCGCCGACCTGCCCGACAGCGCCCAGATCTGCGACTGCAACGGCGTCTGCAAGGGCGCGCTCGTCGCGGCCGTCACCGAGGGCGGCTGCGCGACGCCGCGCGAGGTCATGGCCGTCACGCGCGCCGGGACCGGCTGCGGCTCCTGCCGCCCGGCGGTCGTCGAGATCGTCGCCGCCGCGACGGGCGGTCTGAGCGACGAGCCCGCCTACCTGTGCCCGTGCCGCAAGCAGACGCGCGAGCAGCTCGCCGCGCGCATCCGTGCCGACGGCCTGCAATCCGTCAGCGACGTCGCCACCGCCTGCGGCACCGGGCGCGATTGCGGCACCTGCAAGCCCGCGCTCGCCTACCTCGTCTCCGAGGTCTGCGCGAACACCCATCGCGAGGAGCGCGACGCGCGCTTCATCAACGACCGCGTCCACGCGAACATCCAGCGCGACGGGACGTTCTCCGTCGTCCCGCGGATGTACGGCGGCGTCTGCACGCCCGACGAGCTGCGCCGGATCGCCGACGTCGCCGACAAGTACGAGGTGCCGCTCGTGAAGGTCACCGGCGGCCAGCGCCTGGACCTGCTCGGTGTGCGCAAGCAGGACCTGCCCGCGATCTGGCGCGACCTCGACATGCCCTCCGGCCACGCCTACGCGAAGGCCGTGCGCACGGTGAAGACCTGCGTCGGCACGGACTTCTGCCGCTTCGGCCTCGGCGATGCCATCGGCCTCGGCGTCGAGATGGAGAAGCTCTGGGAGGGGCTGCACACACCGCACAAGGTGAAGTCGGGCGTCAGCGGCTGTCCGCGCAACTGCGCGGAGGCGACGGTGAAGGACATCGGCTGCGTCGCGGTCGAGGGCGGCTGGCAGGTGCGCGCCGGCGGCGCGGCCGGCGGCAACGTCCGCGAGGCCGACATCATCGCGACGGTGCCGACGCGCGCCGAGGCGCTGCGGGTCGCGACGACGTTCCTGCAGTACTACCGCGAGAACGCGGACTACAAGGAGCGCACGTACGACTTCATCCCGCGGGTCGGCCTCGAGCACGTGCGCGAGGTCGTGCTCGGCGAGCGCAGCAGCGCCGCCCTGCGCGAGCGCCTGCGGATCGCCAAGGCGGCCGTGAAGGACCCGTGGCTCGAGCGCGACGACCCGTACCACCCGCGCCAATTCGACGATCTCGACGGCGCGGGCGGGCGGGATGACATCCGCGAGGCGACGCTCGTCGGCCCGCCGGCGGAGGGCCGGCCATGAACCACGCCTGCCACATCGACGACGTCCCGCGGGGCGAGGGCCGCGCGCTGACGATCGAGGGGCGGCGAATCGCGATCTTCCGCTCTGCGGCCGGCTGGTTCGCGCTCGATGCCGTCTGCCCGCACCGCGGGGGGCCGCTCGAGGACGGGATCGTCTGCGACCACGCCGTGATCTGCCCGCTGCACGACCGTCGCTACGACCTGGAGACCGGCGCCGCGCTCAGCGACGGCGAGGGCGTCACCGCGCACACCGTCGAGATCCGCGGCGAGCGCGTCTTCGTCGCGCTCGCGGCGGCGCAGCAGCGCGCTGCCTGAACCCGGCGCGCGCGGGTGGATCCGGCCGGAGGTCCGGCGAGGTTTTCCCGGATGCCCGGCCGCGATCTGACGGTCGGCGGTGATCCGGCGTGCGTGCCGGTGGCACGTACCCGGTCGCCGTCGGCCGTCAGGCGCGGATCGGGCGCCGGGAAAACCCGTCGAACTTCCGGCCGGGTCCACTAGTGGCGCGACCCCGAACGCGCCGTTAATGTGCGCCGTCATGACGCGCCCGATACTGCTCGGCATCGTCGGTGACTCGGCGTCGGGAAAGACGACGCTCAGCCGCGGGCTCGTGCGCGTGCTCGGCGAGGACGCCGTCACGCACATCTGCACCGACGACTACCACAAGTACGACCGCCGTCAGCGGGCCGAGCGTGCGATCACACCGCTGAACCCCGACTGCAACTACCTCGACATCATGGCCCAGCACCTCCAGTGCCTGCGCCTCGGCGAGTCGATCCTCAAGCCCGTCTACCAGCATCACGACGGGACGTTCGGCCCGCTCGTCTACCTGCAGCCGCAGAACTTCACCGTCATCGAGGGGCTGCTCGGCTACTACACCGAAGAGATGCGGTCGGCGTACGACGTGCGCGTCTACCTCGATCCGCCCGAGTCGCTGCGGCGCCAGTGGAAGGTCGACCGCGACTGCTCCCAGCGCGGCTACACGACCGACGAGGTGCTCGCCGACCTCGACCGCCGCGAGCCGGACTCGGCGGCCTTCATCCGCCCGCAGCGGCGCAGCGCCGACATCGTCGTCTGCCGGATGCGCAACCCTGACGACCCGTTCGTCCTCGACGCCGAGCTGTCCCTGCGCGACGGCCTGCGCCATCCCGACCTCACGCCGTTCGTCGAGGAGAGCGCGGGCGAGATCACGCTCACCGAGGGCGACGGCGAGTCGGTCCTCTTCATCCCCGGCACGCTCGAGCGTGAGCGCGCGGCCGCGATCGAGGAGACGATCTGGGAGCGGATGCACTTCGCCAGCCACCTGCGCTCCGAGCAGCTCGGCGAGTTCCGGGTCGGCACCGCGGTCCACCGCTCGGAGTCGCTCGCGCTCGTCCAGCTCGTGATCCTCTTCCACATGACGGTCGCGCGGGCGACCGTCGCGCTCGGCGGCGAGCCGGGCGAGGATCGCGCGCCCGTGCCGCAGCGCCGGTAGACGAAAGTCCCATGGCAGGTTACGCGCGCGCGAGGATAATTCCAGCACTCCCTGCGTCAGTCCGAAAGAAGGTCGCATGCGCCGCTTCGTCGTGCTGCTGAGTCTCTCGATTCTGGCCGCGGTGCTCGCGCTCCCGGCCGGCGCGATGGCCTCGGGCACCATCAGTGCCCTGACGATCAACCCGAGCCTGCTCACGGGCGGGGCGTCGGCGACCGGCACGGTCGACCTCGCCTTCCCCGACCCCGGGCCGACCGTCGTGCGGCTCTTCTCGAGCAACCCGTCCGTCGCGCAGGTCCCGGTCTCGTTCACGATCCCGGCCGGGCAGACGACCGGCACGTTCACGCTGACGACGAACGCCAGCGCGCCGGCGGAGATCGTGCAGATCACGGCCGCGACGCCCGACAACGGACTGCGTCAGTACAACGTCTCCGTCAACGCCGCCCAGCCCGCCGGCAACACGCTGACGTCGGTCTCCTTCATCCCGTCGTCGATCGTCGCCGGCCAGAACGCGACCGGCACGGCGAAGTTCAGCGGCCCGATGCCCGACGGCGCCGTCGTGCAGCTGACCAGCAGCAACCCCGCCGTGGCGCAGGTCCCGCAGGAGACGGTCGTCAGCGCCAACGCGTCGAGCGCGATCTTCAACCTGTCGACGTCCTCCTCGGTCACGACGGCGACGACCGTCACGATCACCGCGAAGTGGATCAACGTCACGAAGACGACGACGATCACCGTATCCCCGGGGACCGCGCCGGCCAAGGACGTCGTGAAGATCACGAAGGCCAGTTGGAAGAAGGGCCTGCTGACGATCGAGGCGACGGGCTCGAATCCGAACGCGATCCTCAGCGTCTACTCGAGCGCCGGCAACTTCATGTTCGACTTGACCAACAAGGGCGGCGGCCGCTACGCCGACCAGCGCGGCTTCGTCACCAACCCGGTCGCGATCAGCGTGCGCAGCAACTTCGGCGGCTCGGCAAGCGCGAAGCTGACGTCGTAGCTCAGCCTGAATCCAGGCTCAGCTGACCTCGGCGGGCGCCACGAGGCGCTCGACCTCGACCTCCGGCAGAAGCCGCTCGAGCTTCTGCGGGTCGACGAGGCCCGCGCCGAGGCGCTGGACGGACTCGGCGCCGCAGGCGACGCCGTAGCGCAGGCACTCCGCCGCCGGCTTGTCGCCGTATCGCGCGGCGATGTAGCCGGCCAGGAAGGCGTCACCGGCACCAACCGTCGCGACCGCCTCGCGCGGCTCGATGCGGACGCGATAGAGGACCGTCTCGCCCTCGGTCACGACCGAGGCGAAGCAGCCGTCGGGGACGGTCATGATCGCCTCGACGGCGCCGAGCGCGACCATCTCGCGCACGGCGATGACGCGGTCCTCGTCGTCGTTGAACTCGTGGCCGACGAGCTCCTCGGCCTCCAGGACGTTCGGCGAGACGACGTTAGGCGCGGCGCGGACGGCGTGGCGCAGCGGGTCGCCGTCGGTGTCGATGACGACGACGAGCCCGAGCTTGCGCAGGTCCTTGATGAGGTCGGCGTAGACGTCGCTGTCGACGCCGCGCGGCAGCGACCCGGCGAAGACGACGATCGCCGCGCCGCGCGCGAGGTAGAGCAGCTTGTCGTGGAAGAGCTCGAGCTCGCGCGCGCTGACGGCGGGGCCGCGCTCGTTGATCTCCGTCTGCTCGCCGTTGGTCGGGTCGAGCACCGCGGTGTTCGTGCGCGACTCCTCGCGGATGCGGACGAAGTCGTTGAGGATCGCCTCGTCGGTCAGCGCCTCGACGATCCGCGTGCCGGTCGCCCCGCCGGCGAAGCCCGTGGCGATGACCGGCTGGCCGAGCGTCTTGAGCGTCCGCGCGACGTTGACGCCCTTGCCGCCCGGGAGCGTCGTCTGCTCGACGGTCCGGTGGCGCCGCCCGAGGCGGAAGTTCGGTACCGACAGCGACTTGTCGATGGCCGCGTTGAGCGTGACGGTGATGATCATGGAACCGCTGACTCTTCCCGGCGGCGAGCCCGCCGGTGCTCCGCGTCCAGCGCGCGCCTGCGGCGGATCGCCCGGCGGCGCAACAGCAGGAGAGGGAGGCTACAGGCCAGCAGCAGGACAAGGGCGATGATTGTCTGCGCGCGCCCGAGGAGGTCGTCCAGGCGCGTGCCGAGACCGGCCTCCTCGACCGGCCGCGCCGTGACGACCGGCACGGTGCCGATCACCTTGCCGCCGGCCCGGACGACCGCGGTGCCCAGCCGCGAGCCGCGCGGCAGCGGGCCGTCGACCTCGCGCGGCAGTCCGCCGACGGACACGTTCGTGCGCACGCCCCGGCGCAGGACGCGGCGGATCGTCTGCCCGCCCACGACATCGACGAACTCGCCCCCGCGGTAGCGCAGCGCGACACGGCCGAGGACCTTGCCCTCCGCCAGTGGCGTGGCCGCGCGGTAGCTGTCCAGTCCGTAGCGCAGGAGGGCGAGCGAGTCGGCGTCGCGCGCGCGCTCGCTCGGCTCGCCGAGCACGACGCTGACGACCGTCACGCCGTCGCGGCTCGCCGAGCCGACGAGGACGTTGCCGGCGCTGCGGGTGTGTCCGGTCTTCACGCCGTTGACGTGGGCGACGCGCCGGACGAGCGTGTTGCGGTTGACGACCGTGCGGATGTGCGCGCCGCTGCGCAGCGTCGCGCGCGGGAGGTCGACGGTGCGGCGGAAGAACTCGAAGCGGCGCAGGCGGACCGCGAGCTTCGCGAGGTCGCGCGCGGACGAGTAGTTGTCGGGGTCGTCGAGGCCGACGGGGTTGGCGTAGTGCGTGTTCGTCAGGCCCATCTGCTGCGCGCGGAGGTTCATCTCGCGGACGAAGGCCGGCGTCGAGCCCATCGTGCCCACGGCGAGCGTCGCGGCGGCGTCGTTGGCGCTCGGCAGCAGCGCGGCGCGCAAAAGGTCGCGGACGCTCATCCGCTCGCCCGCGACGAGCCCGATCTGCGACTCGGCCGTGCCCGCGCTGTAGTCGACGGCGCTGAAGATGTCGTCGAGGTCGTCGCGCTGCAGCGCGACGAGCACCGTCATGAGCTTCGTCGTCGACGCGATCGAGCGGTGCTGGTCGGCGTTGCGGTCATAGAGGACGTCGCCGGTCGTCGCCTCCATGACGACCGCCGCCTTCGCCCCGGCCAGGCGCGGTGGCTCGGAGGACTGGGCGACCGCCGCGGGGGCGGCGGCGAGGACCGCGAGCAGCGCGGCGAGGAGCAGGCGGCCGACACGCACGGCCGCGGAGGATACGTCGCGCGGGCCGTCGCCGAGCCTCATGACAGCGCCCAGGCGCTGTCGCGCAGCCGCTCGGCCTCGGCGCGGGCGGCTGCGGCCGGCGACCCGCCGCCCCCCGCCTCGTGGGCGTTGGCGATCGAGCGCGACGCGCTGACGAGCCCGCCGGCGCGGCCCGGCACCCAGGCCGGGGCGAGATCCTCGACGCGCCCGCCCTGGGCGCCGATGCCCGGCAGGAGGAACGGGGTGCGCGGCATGAGCTCGCGCATGCGGGCGACGTGGCGCGGCTCGGTCGCGCCGACGACGGCGCCGATGTCGGCGAGTGCGCCGGGCGGGCCGGCAGCGCCGAGACCGGCGACGATCCGCGCCAGGTGCTCCCACACGGTGCCGCCGGAAGCGAGCTCGAGGTCCTCGACGTCGGCCGCGCCGGGGTTCGACGTGCGCACGAGCACGAAGATGCCGGCGCCCGCGCCGCGCGCGCCCTCGGCGAGCGTCTGGAGCGTGTCGATCCCCATCAGCGGGTTGGCGGTGAAGGCGTCGGCGCCGAGCCCCTGCGCCTCCCCGAAGGGCGTCGGCGTGCTGCCGACGAGCGCCTGGGCGTAGGCCGCCGCCGACACCGCGATGTCCCCGCGCTTGCCGTCGGCGAGGACGAGCAGGCCCGCGGCGCGGGCGTGGCGCACCGTCGCGGCGAGCGCCGCCCAGCCGTCGGCGCCGAGGCGCTCGAAGCACGCGAGCTGCGGCTTGACCGCGACACAGGCGGGACCGGCGGCGTCAATGAGCGCCGCGCAGTGGGCGCGGACGGCGGCGGCCGCCCGGCGGGCGGGCGGGCCGTCGGCGGGCACCCGGGCGACCGCTTCGGGCCACAGCCGCGCCGGGTCCGGATCGAGGCCGAGGACGATCTGCGACTCCCGCGCTTCGACGAGGCCGGCGAGCCGGTCGGCGAACGTCACGGGACTACGGCGTGGGCTGCGTCACGCGCGGACGGCGTTCTTGAGGTTCGAGCCGGCCGTGAACCGCGGGACGCGCGTCGCGGGGATCTGGATCGGGTCGCCGGTGCGCGGGTGCACGCCCTGGCGCGCGCCGCGCTCGGTGACGCTGAATTTGCCAAAACCGGCGAGCGAGACCTCGCCGCCGCGGCCGAGGACGTCCTCGACGGCGCTCAGGGCGGCTTCGATGGCGTCGGTGGACTGCTTGCGCGTGAGGCCCGTGCGGGCCACGATCGCGTCGACGAGCTGGGACTTCGTCACTGCGTTCGCTCCTCGTGCAGTGGATACAAGATCGTCGCGACGCTACCAGCGCGACCGGACCGGTCGCGATCGGGGAGGATGACCGGCGTGCCGCTCCAACGCATCGCGTGGCTCGTGACGGTCGCGGCCGCGGTCATCACGGCGATCCTGCTGTTCTTCTCGGGCTACACCGGCTACGGCGCGCTCGCGATCGCGGTCGGCCTGTCCGCGGCGATCAACCTGCGCTGACGGCCGCCGCTACGCCGCGAGGGCGATCTCGCGGTCCGGCGTGACGGCGCCGGTCCAGTCAAAGCGCGTGAGGTCGATCGTGTGCCCCGACCGGCGCGTCTCGACGATGAGCCCCCAGGGCTTGTGGTGCACGACGATCTGGGCGTTGCGATGGCGCCGGCGCAGCCGCATGATCTCGCGCGTCTGGTCGATCGTGAGCTCCGGGGCCATACGGTCACCATCGCACTGTGCGGCGGGCGCCGACATGGGGACAGCCCGTCGATCGGGGTGCGGGTGACCGCACCCCCGTCCGTAGTTGTCCGCAGTGTCCATGACTGCCGTATCGGTCGCCGGGCGCGGCGACATGAGCGCGTCAGATCAGCGATAGGCCGCCTTCGGCGAGCGATCGTCGGAGAGCGAGTCGCGCGAGCGCGCGACGAGCGCCTCGATCGCGTCCGCCAGGTGCTCGCGGTCGATGTTGTAGTCCTCGCGCGCGACGCGGATGCGGTGCGCCGCGAGCAGGACGTCGGCGTGCGTGTGGCCGGCGGGCGGCTCGAAGCGGTAGGAGGCGAGCTCGATGAGCAGGCCGAGCGGGTCCTCGAAGTAGATCGAGTCCATGAAGCCGCGGTCCTTCACCCCGCTGTGCGAGATCCCGCGCTCGTCGAGGCGCGCGACGGTCTGCGCGAAGGTCGCCTGCGAGATCGCGAACGCGAGATGGTGCACGCAGCCGGGATCGGTCGGCGTGCGCCCGGAGTCGACGGCGCGGTCGTCGTTCGTGAAGATCGTGATGAGCCGCCCGTCACCGGGATCGAAGTACAGGTGGCTCTCCGATGGCCGGTCGAGATTGGGCTGCTCGAAGACGAACGGCATCCCGAGCACCCCCTCCCAGAAGTCGATCGAGGTCTGCCGATCGGCGCCGACGATCGTGATGTGGTGAACGCCCTGGCTCTGGAGCTTGCGCATGGCGCATAGCGTCCCAGCAGCTCGGACACGCGTCCAGTCACCCGGCGCGGATCTCCGTGCCAGGATGGACGCTGTCCTCGGGCTCGAGGTGGATGAGCACGTCGGCGCCGCGCAGGCGCTCGCGGATCGCGTCCTGCAGCGCGTGCGCGGTCGCGTGCGCGTTCTCGAGCGTCGTGCCCGCGCGGAACTGGACGTGGAGGTCGACGTAGCGCCGCGAGCCCGCCCGCCGCGCCCGCAGCTTGTGGTAGCCGCAGACGCCGCGCGGGCCGAAGGCCGCGATCGCGTCGCGGACGGCGTCGAGCTCCTCGGGCGGCAGCGCCTCGTCGACGAGGACGCGCGAGGCACGCATCAGCAGGCGCACGCCCGCCGTGACGATCGCGACGGCGACGACGAGCGCGATGACGGGGTCCAGCCACGTCGCGCCGGTGACCTGCACGAGGACGAGTCCGAGCAGGACGGCGCCGGAGGTCGCTGCGTCCGTGCGCAGGTGAGCGGCGTCGCCCTCCAGCGCGGGCGAGTCGGTCTCGCGTGCGCGCCGTGCGAGCGTGCTCGACACGGCGATGTTCACGACGACGGAGATCGCGATGACCGCCATGCCGACGCCGAGCGAGCTGACGTCGGTGTGCGATGTCGACAGGCGCCGCACGGACTCGAAGACGATGACGCCGGACCCGACGAGGATCAGCAGCGCCTCGATCGCGGCCGCGAGGTTCTCGAACTTGTCGTGCCCGTAGGGGTGCGTGTCGTCGGCCGGCTTCTCGGCCTGGCGCACCGAGACGAACGCGACGATCGACGCGATGAGGTCGACCGACGAGTGCATCGCCTCGGTGATGATCGCGACCGACCCGGTGATCGCCCCGGCAGCGAGCTTCAGCGCGATGAGCACACAGTTGGAGGCGATCGACAGGGCCGCCGCCCGCGACTTGCCCGCCGCGCGGCCCGTGACCTGGGCCCCGATCAGCGGGCCGACGGGCTTCACGGCCGCAGGTGCCGCGCGAGCAGCGTGAGGGCGGCTCGGCCGCGATGGCTGATGGCGTCCTTCTCGGCGGGATCGACCTCGGCCATCGTGCGGCCGTCGGGAATGTCGTCGGGCAGGAAGGCGGGGTCGTAGCCGAAGCCGCCGTCGCCGCGCGGCTGCGCCGCCAGCGTCCCGGTGCAGCGCCCCTCGACGAGGTGCTCGGCGCCCTGCTCGTCGACGTACGCGAGCGCGCAGACATAGGTCAGGGCGCTGCCCGCCGGCGCCTCGCGCAGGAGCTTGGCGAGGTTCTCCTCGTCGCCGGCGTCCTCGCCGGCGAAGCGGGCGCTGCGCACGCCGGGCGCCCCGCCGAGGGCCGCCGACTCGATCCCCGAGTCGTCGGCGATCGCCGGCAGCCCGGTCGCCGCGGTGGCGGCCCGCGCCTTGCCGAGCGCGTTGGCGGCGAACGTCTCGCCGGTCTCGGGCGGGAGCGTCACGTCGTCGGGCAGGGCGACGATCTCGTGCGGCGCCAGCAGCACCGCGAACTCGCGGGCCTTGTGCGGGTTACGGGTCGCGAGGACGAGCCTCACGGCAGCGTCACGCCACCGCGCGCGCCTGCACGGCGCGCAGCTGCTCGATCCCACCCGCCGCGAGCGCGAGCAGCTCGTCGAGGTGCGCGCGCGACAGCGGCGTGCGCTCGGCCGTCGCCTGGACCTCGATGAGGCCGCCCTCGCCGGTCATGACGACGTTCGCGTCGACCTCGGCCGTCGAGTCCTCGGAGTAGTCGAGATCCAGCAGCGGGACGCCGCCGACGACGCCGGCGGAGATCGCGGCGACGGTGCCCGTCAACGGGGAGGCTGTCAGCCTGCCCTCGGCGACGAGACGCCGGCAGGCGAGGTCGAGCGCGACGAAGGCGCCGGTGATCGAGGCGCAGCGGGTGCCGCCGTCGGCGGTGAGGACGTCGCAGTCGAGGTAGACCGTGCGCTCGCCGAGCGCCTCGAAGTCGATGACGCCGCGCAGCGAGCGGCCGATGAGGCGCTGGATCTCGACCGTGCGCCCGTCGGGGCGCCCCTTCGTCACGTCGCGCGCCTTGCGGTCCCCGGTCGAGGCGGGCAGCATCCCGTACTCGGCCGTCGCCCAGCCGCGGCCCTTGCCGGCCATCCACCGCGGGACGCTCTCCTGGATCGAGGCGGTGCAGATGACGCGCGTCTCGCCCTGCGTGATGAGGGCCGAGCCGGTCGCGGGCTTGACGAAGTGCGGCTCGATCGACGTCGGGCGGATGTCGTGCGCGGCGCGGTCGTAGGAGCGGGTCAGGGCGGTCATGTGAGGGCCTCCAGTGCGACGAGATCGACGTGGTCTACCGCGCCCATCGGCAGCTGCAGGAAGCGCGAGCCGATCTCGGCGAACGCCTGGGCGTCGCCGGTGCACAGGAAGCTGTAGCGGCCCTCGCCGGTGCGGATCGCCGCGAGGTCGCGGAGCGCGAGCGCGTGCTCGACGCGGCGGGCGATCGCCGTCCCCGAGGTGATGATCGTCACCTGCGGGCCGAGCAGGCGTTGCAATAACGCGCGGACGAAGGGGTAGTGCGTGCAGCCGAGGATCACGGTGTCGACGCCGGCGTCGCGCAGCGGGGCGCAGTAGCCGCGCGCGAGCTCGACGTCGGCCTCGGTGATCGGCGCGCCGTTCTGGGAGATCTGCGCGAGCTCGCCGCACGGCACGCTCGTCAGGCGCACGAGCGGGTCGGCGGTGAGGATGGCGCGCTCATAGGCGCCGCTGGCGACGGTCGCGGGGGTGGCGAGCACGCCGATGCGCCCGTTGTGGGTGCTCGCGACGGCGAGGTTGGACTCCGGCCCGACGACGCCGATGACGTCGACCATGTGCCCCCCCTCGGCCACGTGGGCCACGATCTGCGCCAGCGCGCTGGAGGTCGCCGAGTTGCAGGCGACGACGATGAGCTTCGCCCCGCGCTCGAGCAGGTGGTCGGCGATCTGGCGGCTGAAGCGCTGCAGCTCGGCCGCCGTGCGATCGCCGTAGGGAAAGCGCGCGGAGTCACCGAGGTAGAGGAAGTCCTCCTGCGGGAGCGCCACGAGCAGCTCGTGCAGGACGGTCAGGCCCCCGACGCCGGAGTCGAAGACGCCGATCGGTGCGCTGCGCTGAGGGGCGGTGGGCACGTGCGTGATGTTCGCAGAGGGGCGCCGCGAACCCCGGGCGCTGCCAGCCGCCGTGCAGCCTGGGGAAAGGCCTAGACTCCGACGCTGACGAACGCCGCGGTGATGTCGGAAGGCTCCGGGATGGCCTCGCCCGCTTCGCGTAGCCCGTCGATGTGGAAGGCGACGGCGTCGCGCATCTCGCGCCGGCAGTCCTCGGGCGTGGTGCCGGTCGCCACGCAGCCGGGGAGATCGGGGGCATACGCCGAGTAGTTCGACGCCCGGTCACCCTCGATCACGATGAGATAGCGGCGTTCGTTCATGGCGTCGGTCCAGCCTGCCTGATGATGCTGCTCCAGGTCTTCGGGTGCAAGGTGTCCGAGGGCTCTCCCGCGATCGTCACGACCCCGGGCTTGATGGGATGCCGGTGTTGCCGATGGCTGCCGTGGGTTCTCGCGAGTCGCCACCCATCTGCTTCCACAAGATTGACCGCTTGGCGGACGTTGGCATGCACGGTGGCCACCAGCCGGCGCAGCCGACCGGCTACTCCGAGCCCACGGCCTCGATCGTGTCCTTCAGCTTGCCCGCGATCGACTTCGCGAGGCCTTCGCCGTCGATCACCCCGGCCGCGGTGACGACGCCGCCGAGCAGCGCGGCCAGCATGAGCATGAGGCCGACGTATTCGACGGTTCCCTGCCCGGCCTCCTCGCGCAGCAGGCGTGCGAGGCGTGCGTGGATCCAGCCCATCGTGCGGTACGGCATGTTCGGCCTCCGGGTGACGTTTGATCGGGTGACCCCGATGCTGCGGACCCGCGCGTGCCGAAACCACACGCGTTTGCAACAAGTTGGGCGCGAAGTCGTGCCGACTCTGTGAACCTGCGCAACCTGTGCTCCGCGCGCTCGTCGTCACGAACATGTACCCCTCCCCCGCCCGCCCCGCGCTCGGCAGCTTCGTGCGCGACCAGGTGCGCGCGCTGCGGCGCATCGACGGCCTCCACGTCCAGGTCTACGCCTTCGCCCCGGGCGGCGCGCGCAGCTACCTGCGCGCCGGCCGCGACCTTCGCCGGCGCTTCGCCGGCGAGCGCTTCGACGTCGTCCACGCCCACTTCGGCCTCACGGCCTGGCCGGCACTCGCCGTCGGCGCCCGCCACCGCCTCGTGACGCTCCACGGCAACGACCTGCATCACCCGCGCTCGCGGAGGATCACGAGCGCCGTGCTCGGGCGCATGGACCTCGTCGGGACGCCGACGGCCGAGTTCGCCGCGAGCGTCCCCGGCGCCGGCCACGGGCGCACCGTCGCGCTGCTGCCGTGCGGGATCGACGCCGAGCGCTTCCGGCCGCTGGATCGCCAGGCGGCGCGCGAGCGCCTCGGCCTGGACCCCGCGGGGCGCTACCTCCTGTTCCCCTACGACCCCGCGCGCGGGGTCAAGCGCGTCGACCGCGCGCGCGCGCTCGCCGGCGACGACGCCGAGCTGCTGACCCTCGGCAGCGCCGCGCCCGAGGACGTCCCGCATTGGATCAACGCCGCCAACGCCGTCGTCTGCCCATCGGACTGGGAGACCTTCGGGCTGTCCTGCCTCGAGGCGCTCGCCTGCGACGTCCCCGTCCTCGCGCGGCCGACCGGCGCGCACACCGAGGCGCTCGCCGGGATCGCGGGCGCGCACTGCGGCGAATGGGACCTGCCGGCCTGGCGCGCCGCGCTCGCGCCCCACCTGCAGCGCGCCGATCCGCGCATCGCCGGGCGCGCGCGGGCGCTGGACTATTCGGCCGATGCGATGGCCGCCCGCGTGGTCACGGCGTGGCGCTGGCTGGACTCAGGCGGTCCGCCACCGCCGCTATACTCGCCCGCCGGGGCGCCTACCAACCCGACGCCAGGCGCCCCGTCCTCATGCCCGGACTGATGCATCGCATCCTCCGCCGCAGCCCCTCCGACGCCCCGCGCCCGGAGCGCTCCGGCCCCTTTCGCCGCCGCAGGAGCGGCAAGGCTGCGTGGGGCAAGAAGGCCGCGGCGATCGAGCCGCCGCCCGTCACCGCCGAGCCGCAGACCGCCGTCGCCGTCCCGCCGACGCCGGCGAAGGCGAGCTTCCGCGACCGCGGCCGGCTGCGCCGGCGCCTGCGCTTCCTGCGCCGCGCCCGCGAGCTCGCCTATCGCGACATCGGCGGCCTCATCTTCGACATGCGCCGCTTCAGCCGCAGCCGCCAGGACCTGCTCGACGCGAAGCTCGGCGCGCTCGGCGCCGTCGATCAGGAGCTGCGCGCACTCGAGCGTGCCCTCGACGACCGACGCGCGATCCACGAGCTGCGCGAGCCCGGCATCTCCTCGTGTGCCCGCTGCGGCGCCCTGCACGACAGCGAGGCGAACTTCTGCCCGCACTGCGGGCTGCAGCTCGGCGGCTCGCGGCCGATGGGCGAGGTCGGCGGCGCGATCGCCGCGCCGCCCCAGGCTCCGCCCCCGCCGCCCGCACCGCCGCCGCCGCGGCCGGCCCCCTCGCAACAGCCGACGCAGAGCTTCCGGCCGCCCGACGTGCCCGGCGCGTAGCCGCCCGTGAGCGCCCAGCCGCCCGTACCCGGCCCGCCGCAGGCACCGGATCCCAACTCGATCCACTGCCCGCGCTGCTCGGCGCCGATCGGCCCCGACCAGGACTGGTGCCTGGAGTGCGGCGCCCCCGCACGCACGCGCCTGGCGCAGACGCCGAACTGGCGGCTGCCGACGGTCGTGATCGGCGCGGTCGTGCTGCTCGCGGGCGCTCTGCTCGCGTTCGCGTTCGTGAAGCTCACGAACGACAACGGGGCGCCGGCCGGCACGACGCCGACCGCCGCCGTCGAGACGACCCCGGTCGTCCCGGTCGTGCCGCCCGCGACGTCGGCCCTGCCGACCGCCACGACGACGGCGCCCGTCGGCCCCGCGGTGCCCAGCACCGTCCCCGGTCAGGCCCCTCCCGTCGCTGTCCCGACGACCACCCTGACGACCCCGGCGACGACGCCGACGACGACGACCGGCGGCCAGCAGACCGTGCCGGCGTTCGGCCAGACCACGACGACGCCCTGAACCGTCAGGCCGGTGCCGCGAGCGCCGGCCAGTGGCCCGCGGCCAGGTGCTCGCGCGCGCGCCCCGTCAGCGGGTGCAGCGCGACCGCGGGCGCCGGGGGCGGGTCGGCCGCGCCCACGACCTCCAGCGTCGCGACGACGCAGCGCGCAAGCGCCGCGAGGTCGTAGCCGCCCTCGAGCACGATCCCGAGCGGGATGCCGAGCCCGTCGGCGACCGCGCGGACCGACGCCGCCATCGCGACGTAGCCGGCGTCCGTGACGACGCAGCCGGCGAGCGGGTCGTCGGCGTGGGCGTCGTAGCCCGCCGAGACGAGCAGGAGGTCGGGCGCGTAGGCGCGCGCGAGCGGCGCGACGACGTGCTCGAGGTGCGAGACGAACACGTCGTCGCCCGAGCCGCCCGGCACCGGCAGGTTGACGCTGAACCCCGCGCCCGCGCCGCGGCCGACGTCGGACGCCGCCCCGGTCCCCGGATACAGCGGCCACTGGTGGAGCGAGCAGAACAGGATGTCGTCGCGCTCGTGGAAGATCGCGTTCGTCCCGTTGCCGTGATGGACGTCCCAGTCGACGATCATCACGCGCCGCGCGCCGTGCGCGTCGAGCGCGTGCTGGGCGCCGATCGCAACGTTGTCGAAGATGCAGAAGCCCATCGCCCGGGCCGCCTCGGCATGGTGGCCGGGCGGGCGGTGCAGCGACGCCGCGGCGGGCGCGCCCTCGGCCCCGAGCAGCGCGTCGACCATCGCGGTCGCGCCCCCGGCGGCGTGCAGCGCGGCCTCGAAGGACCCGGGGCTGACGACCGTGTCCATGTCGATCATCCCGCCGCCGCGCCGGCACAGCGTCTCGATCCGGTCGACGTGCGCGGCCGGATGGATCGCCTCGATGCTCGCCCGCGCCGCCGCGGGCGACAGCCGGACGTCCCAGCCGAGCCAGTCGCGCGCGCCGAGGGCCCGCTCGATCGCGACGATGCGGCGCGCGTTCTCGGGGTGCGAACCCGTGTCGTGCTCGAGCGACGAGGGGTGGCGCAGGAGGACCGGTGAGGCCATCTGGGTACGGTACCCCGAGCGTGCCCGGGGAACCGATGCTCAGCTGCGAGATCGCTGTCGTCGGGGCCGGCGGGGCCGGGCTCTATGCCGCCCTGACCGCCGCCGCCGCCGGCGCGTCCGTCGTGCTCGTCTCCGCGACCCCGCTCGCGCAGACGGCGAGCTACTGGGCGCAGGGCGGGATCGCGGCCGCGCTGGCGGTCGAGGACTCGACCGCGCGCCACCTCGCCGACACCGAGGCCGCCGGCCGCGGGCTCGTGCGCCGCTCGGCCGCGCAGGTACTCGTCGACGAGGCCCCCGATTGCGTCCACGACCTCGAGCGCCTCGGCGTCCGCTTCGACGCAGACCGGCGCGGCGTGCTCGCGCTCGGCCTCGAGGGCGGGCACTCGCTGCGCCGCGTCGTGCATGCAGGCGGCAGCGCCACCGGGCGGCGGATCGTGCGCCAGCTCTCGGCGCTGGCCGTCGACGAGCGCCGCATCCTCGTGCTCGAGGGCGCCCGCGCAGCGAGCGCCTGGATGCACGACGGCCGCTGCGCCGGCGTCGTCCTGGACGACGGCGGCGCCGTGCGCGCCCGCGCGACGATCCTCGCGACGGGCGGCGCCGCGGCGCTCTGGGCGCGCACGACGAACCCGCCGGGCTCGCTCGGCATCGGGATGTCGCTCGCCCACGCGGCCGGCGCCGACCTCGCCGACCTCGAGTTCCTCCAGTTCCACCCGACGGCCGTCATCGGCGTGCCGGGGCGCGAGGGCTTCCTCGTCACAGAGGCGATCCGGGGCGAGGGCGCGACGCTGCACGGCCCCGACGGCGAGCGCTTCGTCGAGGAGCTGGCGCCGCGCGACGAGGTCGCGCGCGTGACCGCCGCGCTCATGGAGCGCACCGGCGCGTCGTCGGTCGGCCTCGACATGCGCATGGTCGACCCGGCGCGCTTCCCGAACGTCGTCTCCGCGCTGCGCGACGCGGGCGTCGATCCGACGCGCGAGCTCATCCCCGTCGCCCCGGCCTCGCACTACATGATGGGCGGGATCGTCAGCGACCTGCACGGGCGCAGCACGGTCCCGGGGCTCTACGCGATCGGCGAGACCGCCTGCACCGGGCTGCACGGCGCCAACCGCCTCGCCTCCAACTCCCTCAGCGAGTGCTTCGTCTTCGGTGCCCGCGCCGCGGCGGCGGGGATCGAGGAGCCCGAGCCGCCCGCCGACGCCGGGTCGCAGCCGCCGGGCGCGTCGCTCGCCCGGCCGACCCGCGCGACGCAGGAGGCGCTCTGGCGCGACGCCGGGATCGTCCGCACGCGTGAGGGCCTCGAGCGCCTGCTCGACGACCCCCACCCGCTCGCCCGGCTGATCGCGGCGGGCGCGCTGCGCCGCGAGGAGAGCCGCGGCGCGCACCAGCGCGCCGACTTCCCGCGGCTCGATCCCGCGCTCGACCACCGCCATGCCGTCATCGGCGCTGATGAACGGCCGCGTTTGGCACACTGGCCCTAGTGGATCTGGCCGGATCCACGAGTAAACGGTCGCGCTTAATACGAACTCAACATTGAGTTCGTTCTTGCTTTATGAGACCCGGCAACACTGCGAGACCCACAGCACGAGGAAAGGAGCTCCCCGGCCATGTACCAGTTCAGCCGCGCCATCTATCGCGAGCTGTCGCCGCACATCGACGGATCGCGGGCGGGGAAGGGGCAGGCCGAGGTGCTGCACGCGTGCGAGGCGACGATCCAGCGGCTCGTGAGCGATCGCCACTACTTCGCGCGCCCCGCGCGGACGCTCTTCACGGACATCCGCCTGCACTTCCCGATCTCCGAGCAGCAGCGCGTATGGCAGATCGTGTCGGTCTACATCGCCGCCGCGCAGGACTGGCTGGCCAAGCAGCCGCAGCACGGCTTCGACGTCAACGGCAACCCGCTCGAGTGCCGCGCGACGACCCGCCGCGGCACCCCCTGCCAGCGCATGCCGCTGGCGCACAACGGCTACTGCCCGTCGCACCAGCACCTCGCCGAGACCGAGGAGCTCGAGGAGTCGCTCGCCGCGTAGCCGGCCCCGGCGCGGTTCGAACCCTCGCGGGCGGCGCGCGCGCCCGGCGTTAGCCTTGCCGGGTGCCCGCGATCGCGTTCCCGGACCCGCCGCTCAGCGACGGCGCCGTCGCCCTGCGCCCCTTCACGGACGCTGAGATCCCGGCGCTCGTCGCGATCTGCCAGGACCCGGACATCGCGCGCTTCACGACCGTCCCGAGCCCGTACGGGGAGGCCGAGGCGCGCGCGTATCTGCAGCGCGTGACGGACGGCCTGGCAGCGGGAACGCAGGTCACGCTCGCGGTCGTCGACGCCGCCGATCACGGGCCGCTGCGCGGCTCGGTGGGCCTGCACGCGATCGACCGCGAACAGCGCGCGGCGGAGGTCGGCTACCTGCTCGCCGCGCCCGCGCGCGGCCGCGGCCGCGCGACGCGCGCGGTGGCGCTCATCGTCGCCTGGGCGTTCCGGACGCTCGCCCTGGAGCGCATCGAGCTGCGGGCGATGGCCGAGAACGCCTCCTCGCGGACCGTCGCGGCGCGGGCGGGCTTCCACCCGGTGCAGGCCCCGTTCCTGCACCGCCCCGAGCTCGACCACCTGCCCGACGTCTTCTTCGCGCGCCTGCGCGACTAGGCCGGCATGCTGCTCGGCGTCGACGTCGGCGGGACCTTCACGGACGCGGTGCTCGCCGGCGGCGGGCGGCTCGTCACGGCAAAGGCGCCGACGACCCCCGGCGATCAGTCGGCGGGCGTCCTGGCTGCCGTCGGGGCGGCGCTCGAGCGCGCGGGAGCGACCGCCGGCGACGTCGCGAGCTTCGCCCACGGCATGACCGTCGCGACGAACGCGCTGCTGGAGGGCCGCGGCGCGCGCACGGTCCTCGTGGCGACCGAGGGCTTCACCGACATCGTCGAGCTCGGCCGCCAGGCGCGCGCCGACCTCTACCGCCTCTGCGCCGCGCGGCCGGCGCCGCTCGTGCCGCCCGAGCGTCGCGTCCCCGCCCCGGAGCGAACGGGGCCTGAGGGCATTCTGCGCGAGCTGGCCGACCCCGGGGCGCTCGCGGCTGCGGTCGCCGAGCACGCGCCCGAGGCCGTCGCGGTCGTCCTCCTGCACGCCTACGCCCACCCCGGCCACGAGCGCGCGATCGGCGCCGCGCTCGCCGCGGCGCTGCCGGGCGTCCACGTGTCGCTCTCGCACGAGGTCGTCGGCACGTTTCGCGAGTACGAGCGCGCGGCGACGACGGAGGTCGACGCCGCGCTCTCGCCGCTGCTCGCCGGCTACCTGCGGCGACTGCTCGCGCGCGCCGCCGACGCCGGCCTGCCCGAGCCGCGGATCATGCAGTCCAGCGGCGGCCTCGCCGCCGCCGCGCTCGCGGCGCGCCACGCGGCCTTCACGGTCCTCTCGGGCCCCGCCGGCGGCGCCGCGGCGGCGGCGCTCGTCGCCGATCGCAGCGGCCGCCACAACCTCGTCTGCTTCGACATGGGCGGCACGTCCTGCGACGTCTGCGTCGTCGAGGGCGGCGTCGTGCGCGAGACGGCCGGCCGCGATGTCGGCGGGCGCCCGCTCGCGCTTCCGATGGTCGACATCCACACCGTCGGGGCCGGCGGCGGCTCGGTCGCCTGGCGCGACCCGGGCGGCGCGCTGCGCGTCGGCCCGCGCAGCGCGGGCGCCGAGCCCGGGCCTGCGTGCTACGGCCGCGGCGGCGAGGAGCCGACCGTCACCGACGCCAACCTCGTGCTCGGCCGCCTGGACGCCGGCGGCGCGCTCGCCGGCGGCGTGCAGCTCGACCGCCGCGCGGCCGATCGGGCGGTCGGCGCGCTCGCCGCCGACCTGGGCCTGGATCCGCTCGCCTGCGCCGAGGGGATCGTGCGCGTCGCGAACGCCGAGATGGTGCGTGCGCTGCGCGTCATGACCGTCGAGCAGGGCATCGACCCGCGGCGCTTCGCGCTGCTCGCGTTCGGCGGGGCCGGCCCGCTGCACGCCGCCGCGATCGCGACCGAGCTCGGGATGACGACGATCCTCTGCCCGCGCGCGTCGGGCGTGCTCAGCGCGCTCGGCCTGGCGGTCGCCGACCGCCGCGCGACCGAGCAGCGCACGGTCCTGCTCGCCGGCGACGCGCTGACCGACGCGGCGCTCGCCGGCGCCCGCGCGCAGCTGGCCGCCGGCGCCCGCGCGACGCTGGGCGCCGGCGACGCCCGCGTCGAGATCGCCCACGACGTCCGCTACCGCGGACAGGCCCACGAGCTCACCGTCCGCGACCTCGCCGAGACCGATCTCGCCGCGCTGCGCCAGGCCTTCGAGGCGCTGCACGAGGAGCGCTACGGCTACCGCGACGCGGGCGCCGCGATCGAGGTCGTGACGATCCGGGCGACCGCGAGCGTCCCCGGCCCGCAGCTGGACCTCGCCGCCGGCGACGGGGCCGGCGTCGGCGAGCGGACGCGCCGCGAGGTCGTCTTCGACGGCGCGCGCCACGACGCCGAGATCCTCCGCGGCGAGCCGGCGCCGGGTGAATCCTTCGCGGGCCCGGCGATCTGCGAGCTGCCGGAGGCGACCCTCGCGATCGCGCCCGGCTGGCGCGGCAGCGTCGACGAGGCGGGCACGATCGTGTTGGAGTTCGGCGCGCAGTGAGCCCCTTGGACCCGATCGATCTGCAGGTCGTCACCGGCGGTCTGCGCGCCGCCTGCGAGGAGATGGGCGCGACGCTCATCCGCAGCGCGCACTCGGCGAACATCAAGGAGCGCCGCGACTGCTCGACCGCGCTCTTCGACCCTGCCGGCGAGATGGTCATGCAGGCCGAGCACATCCCGGTCCACCTCGGCGCGATGCCGGCCGCCGTCGCCGCGGTGCTCGGCGAGGACCACGCCGAGGGCCGCGCGTGGATCCTCAACGACCCCTACCGCGGCGGGACGCACCTCCCCGACATCACCGTGATCACGCCGGTCCTGCACGGCGACGGCGAGCTGCTGGGGTTCGCCGCCAGCCGCGCCCATCACGCCGACGTCGGGGGGCGCGTTCCGGGCTCGATGCCCGCCGACTCCACGACGCTCGCGCAGGAGGGCGTCGTCATCGCGCCGCGCGTGCTCGACGACGCGGCCATCGACGAGCTCGTGGCGCAGATGCGCCAGCCCGACCAGCGCCGCGCCGACCTGCGCGCGCAGCTCGCCGCCAACCGCGTCGGCGCGCGCCGGCTGACCGAGCTCGCCGGCCGCCTGGGCAGCCCCGCACTGCGCGAGGCCACCGCGGCCGTGCTCGACTACTCCGAGCGCCGCACGCGCGCCTGCCTCGCCGCCCTCCCGGACGGCCCGCGCGAGGCGCGCGACGTCCTCGAGGCGATCGGCGGCGACCTCGAGCTGCGCCTCACCGCGACCGTCGCAGGCGACCGCCTCGTCCTGGACTTCGCCGGCAGCGCCGCGCAGGATCCCGGCAACCTCAACTGCCCGCTCGCCGTCACGCGCTCGGCCGCGTACTTCGCCGTGCGCGTCCTGACGGACCCCGACGTCCCGCCGAGCGCCGGCGCCTACCGGCCGATCGAGGTCCGCGCACCGGAGGGAACCCTGCTGAACGCCCGCTCGCCGGCGGCCGTCGCGGGCGGCAACGTCGAGACATCGAGCCGCGTCGCCGACCTCGTGCTCGCCGCCTTCGGCCGCGCGCTCGGCCAGGGGACGATGAACAACCTCACGCTGGGCACCGAACCGACAGGGGGACCCGCCTTCGGCGGCGCGGCCGGCACCGGGCGCCCGGGCGCCGATGGGGCCGCCTCCGGCGCCCCTGGCTTCACCTACTACGAGACGCTCGGCGGCGGCCAGGGCGCCTGCCCCGACGCCGACGGCCCGAGCGGCGTGCACGTCGCGATGTCGAACACGCTCAACACGCCCGTCGAGGCGCTCGAGCTCGAGTTTCCCCTGCGTGTGACGCGCTATGCGATCCGCCGCGGATCGGGCGGCGACGGCGCGCAGCGCGGCGGCGACGGCGTCGTCCGCGAGCTCGAGGCGCTCGCGCCGATGGCCTACTCGCTCATCACCGAGCGCCGGCGCCACGCCCCGCCCGGCGCCGCCGGCGGCGAGCCCGGGGCGACGGGCCGCAACCTGCTCAACGGCGAGGAGCTGCCCGCGAAGGCGACGGGCGCGATGCAGCCCGGCGACCGGCTCGCGCTCGAGACGCCCGGCGGCGGCGGGTACGGCGCGCCCGGCCGCTGATCGCTACTCGTAGGTCAGCAGGCGGACGGTGTCGAACGAGAGCACGTCGCGCTCGTCGGAGCCCGGCACGACGGCGACGACGGTCACGGTGATCGTGGCGTCCTCGGGCCGCACGAGCCGCTCGAACGCGTCCGTGACGACGACGGTCTTGGATGCCGGCACGAGCTGGTGCGGCGGACGCAGGTCGAACGGGTCCGCCGGCCCGGTCGGGACGTCGCAGTGGCCGACGTCGCCGAAGCAGCCGCCGTGGCCGAAGATGCAGAACGAGCCCGCGTAGTGCGGGTCGTCGTCGGGCGTGTCGGCGCCCGCGCCGGGCGCGTTGATGAAGACCCGCGCGACGTACGAGACCCCGGAGTGATCGACGCCGTAGAACACGAGGTCGGCGCGCGTGACGCCGTCTGCCGACCCCTCGGGCAGGTCGATCGGGTCCGAGACGAAGCGGTCGACCATCAGGCCGGCCCTCGCGCCGCGGCGGTCGTCACCGCGTAGTCGTAGCCGAGCGCGTTCATGTCCAGCGTGTCGCGCACGGTCATCGGGAACGGCGCGAGCGCGCGGCTCAGCAGCGCCGCCGGCGGCCCGCTGCCGGGATGGCGCAGCTGCCACAGCCGCCAGATGCGATCGATCATCGCGTGGTGCGCCCAGAAGAGGGGGTCGTAGGCGGACGTGGTGATCGCGCCCATCGTGCCGCCGACCCAGACGTGGATGCCGTTGTGGATGTCCTCGAGCTGGCTCTGGAAGTCGAGGAAGTCCGTGAGCGCCAGGACCGCTTCGACCTGGCCGAGCGACGGCAGCGGCGGCGCGCCGGGCTGGGCGGGTACGCGGTCGGTCTTCGCCGGGCCGCCGGGCTCGCGCCCCGAGCGCTGGATCGGCGAGCCGCGCAGCGGGTTGGGCGCGCCCTGCGCGTCCGTGTCCGCCGTGTAGGCGGGCGGGATGCCCTCGTCGTGGCGCATGGTCCAGTTCCACCACGGCAGCGTCACGCCGGGGACACGGTCCTGCAGGCTCTTCTCGAAGAGGTACAGATAGGCCCGGTGCCAGGGGAGGAACAGCGGTGAGTTGTGCGTGCAGGAGATCGGCAGCGGCAGCCCGTGGATGCCGGCCCAGGCCTGGTAGCCGCGCTCGTCGCCGAGGCCCTGCGCGGCCGTGATCGCGCCGCGGTAGTCCGTGAGCTGGCCGGGGGTGAGGGTCCGCGCGTTGCGCCGATGGCGCAGGCGGGCGGCTGCCGGAGCCGGGTTGGACGGGACGGTCGGCACTGATGCGAGCCTAGTGCGCCCCGGCTTCCGGTCCATTGAGACGAATAGGATCACCGGTCAGATGTCGTCCGATTCTCCGCCCACCGCCGACCGCGTCGGCTTCGTCGGCCTCGGGATCATGGGGTCGCTCCAGGCGGCCAACCTCGCCCGCGCGGGCCACGAGCTGACGGTCTACAACCGCACCCGCGCGACCGCCGAGGCATGGGTCGCCGAGCATGGCGGCACCGTCGCCGACTCCCCCGCCGCCGTCGGCGCGGCCAGCGACGTCGTCATCAGCATGGTCGTCGACGGCGACCACGTCCGCGAGGTCCTGCTCGGCGGCGCCGGCGTCGCGGAGGGGGCCGCCGCGGGCACGCTGTGCGTCGACATGTCGACGATCGCCCCGGCGCAGACGCGCGCGATCGGCGCCGATCTCGCCGCGCGCGGACTGCGGATGCTCGATGCTCCGGTGACCGGCTCGTCGCCGAAGGCCCAGGACGGGACGCTGACGATCATGGCCGGCGGCGAGCCCGCCGACTTTGCCCGCGCCGAGCCGCTGCTGCGGATCATGGGCGAGCTCGTCCTGCACGTCGGCAGCCTCGGCCAGGGCGAGATGATCAAGCTCATCAACAACTCCGTCGCCGCCGCCAACGCAACCACCGTCGCGGAGGCGCTGCTCGTCGGCCAGCAGACGGGCGTCGACCTCGACGCGCTGGTGCAGGTCATGAGCGCCGGCTCCGGAGGCTCGGCGATGCTCGCGCTGAAGTCGGGGCCGATGCGCGACCACGACTACACGACGCTCTTCAAGCTCGAGCACATGCTCAAGGACGTGCGCCTGTGCCTGGAGGAGGGACAGGCGGCGGCGGTCCCGTTCGCCGCGGCCGCCCATGCCCGGGACGTCCTCGTCGCCGCCCTGGCGCGCGGACACGCCGACGACGACTTCGCCGCGCTCGTCGAGGCCCTCGAAGCCTTCGCAGACGCCCGATTGGGCTCCTGAGTTCACCGCTGCGTCACAAATAAAACCCCGAGATATGCAGGGAAGTTTGGGGGTTTGTGGCTACCTGTGGCACAATGTCGCTCGTCCCGTCGATCGGAGCTGGCTTTCTCCGAGACGACGGGTTCGTTTCGTTCCCAGTCGTACTTTCCCGTCCCGTCGTCGTCTGGTTCTCTATGCCAATTGCGTTCAAGGAGTGGGCGGTCACCGTCCGCGCGCTTGCCGAAGGCGAGCAACTCATCACCCTGCGAAAGGGCGGCGTTCGCGAGTCCGACAAGCGCTTTCGCGTCGAGCACGATCGATTCTTCCTGTATCCGACGTTCGATCATCAGCGACGCGATCTCGTGCGGGCATCGCACGTACCGGAGCTCGATCGCGCGCTCGAGGAGGGCGTCTGGGCCGAGGGTGAGCCGCCCGCCGAGGCGCTGACCGGGGACGGCAACATCCCCCAGCCCGACCGGGTGCGGATCCGCGCCTGGGCCGAGCTCGCCGACCACTTCACGATCACCGATCCGCGCTGCGTCGACGCTCTGTCGCCGTTCTACGTGTGGAGCACGGACTACGCCGAGAAGCGGCTGGAGTGGAAGCGGCGTCATCCGCTGCACGTCCTGCTGCTGCGCACGTACCGCATCCCGCGGCCGGTGACGGTCCGCGTCAAGGACGAGTACGGCGGCTGTCGCTCGTGGCTCGAGCTCCAGCGCGACCTCCCGTTCGAGGGCACTCCGGTGCTCTCCGACGACGAATTCGAGCGGGCAGCCGACGCCATCCGGGCGATCGCCGACGGCGGCGTCCCCGCCCTCGCCTAGCGGATCGACGTGATCGCCGCGCTCGGCGCCGCCGAGCGCGTCCTCGTCGTCGGCATCGGCGGCGGGGGTGACGTCGCCGGCGCGCTCGCCGTCGCCGAGCTCGCGAACCTGCTCGGCCGGCCGGCGGTCGTGGGCGGACTGACCTGGGAGCGGCGGCCGATCGACCCGCTGCCCGGCCCGCGGCGCATCGGCGAGCTGCACGGCGCCGGGCGCGTCCTGCACGAGTTCGCCGCGCTCGCGGGGCCCGACACGACCGGCCCCGGGGGCTTTTATTTCGCCGAGTCGCACGTCGCGCGCCACACCGGCGAGCCGGTGCTGCTCATCGACCCGGACGGCGGCCCCGCAGGCGTCGCGGCGGGGATCGAGGCCGCCGCGCGCGAGCTCGGCTGCGACCTCGTCGTGCTGCTCGACGTCGGGGGCGACGTCCTCGGCCACGGCGACGAGGCGGGCCTCGCCAGCCCACTCGCCGACGCCGTCTGCCTTGCGGCGGCCCCGGCGCTCGCCGCGTCCGGCGTCACCGTGCTGCTCGGGGTCTTCGGGGCCGGCTGCGACGGCGAGCTCGAGCCCGAGGAGGTCCTCGCGCGCGTCGCGGAGGTCGCGGCCGCCGGCGGCCTGCTCGGCACCTGGGGGCCGGGCCGCGACGAGCTCGCGCGCCTGCGGACGGCCGTCGCCGAGGTCCCGACCGAGGCGAGCGCGATGGCGCTGCGCTGTGCCGGCGGGGAGACCAGCGTGACGACGATCCGCGGCGGCCGCCGTACGGTCCGCCTGACGCCCGCCGGCGGCCTCGTCTTCTTCCTCGACCCGGTCGTGGCGCTGCGCACCGCGGCCCGCTGCGCGGCGCTCGTCGCCGAGGCGGCGTCGCTCGCGGAGGCCGACGCGATCCTGCTCGCGCGCGGGATCTCGACCGAGCTGCAGTACGAGTCCACGCAACCGCCGCCCTGACGGCAGATGAACGGTAGTGTTCTCGGCGGGGTCACGATGTCCGTTCGCCTGCTCATCGCCTGCGCGGCCGCGGCCACGCTGTGCGTCCCACCCGCATCCGCGGGCGCCCAGGTCCAGGCCTACAGGGCCGGCGACTACGGCGGCTTCCACGACATCCTGCCGCCCGGCACGAACGGCCGTGCGAACCTCGTCGAGCTCGCCGCCTTCCTCGCCACCGGCGCGCGCCCCGAGCACAACGACGACCAGCTCGGGATGTACGAGCGCCTGCTCAGCGCGACGCCCGGCGTCACCGCGCAGAACCTCGGTTCGCTGTTCAAGGACTCGAGCTTCGGCAGCCCGCCCGGCGGCCAGGCGCGCGCCTACAGCCCGCGCGAGGGCCTCACGATCGCGCGCGACGCCGCCTACGGCGTCCCCCACGTCTACGGCACGACGCGCGCGGCGGCGATGTTCGGCCTCGGCTACGCCGGTGCCGAGGACCGCCTGTTCCTCATGGACGTCCTGCGCCACACCGGCCGCGCCCAGCTCAGCTCGTTCGCCGGCGGCTCGCCGGGCAACCGCGCGCAGGACCAGAACCAGTGGGGGATCGCGCCATACACGGAGGCCGACCTCCAGCAGCAGGTCGACCAGCTCGACGACCTCTACGGCGACGACGGGCGCCGGTTGCAGCAGGACGCCGCGAACTACGTCGCGGGCATCAACAAGTACATCGACGAGGTGCGCCTCGACGTCACGCGTCTGCCTGGTGAGTACGACGCGATCGGCAGGCCGCTGGGCCCGGACCCGTGGAAGGACACGGACATCATCGCCACGGCCTCGCTCGTCGGCGGGATCTTCGGCAAGGGCGGCGGCGACGAGCTGACGCAGATGGAGCTGCGCCGGTCGTTCATCGCGCGCTTCGGCGCGCGGCGCGGGCGGACGCTCTGGCGCGAGTGGGCCGCCTACGACGATCGCGACGCGCCGACGACGGTGCACGGGCGCCGGTTCCCCTACCAGACGCAGCCCTCACGGCCGGCCCGCGGCGGGCTCGCGCTCGCCGACGGGGGCTCCCTGCGCAGGGCGCAGGTCGTGGCGGCGGGCGCGCGGGTGACGCCGCGCGCCGCGGCCTCCGGCGCCGGGATCCTCGGCGGCCTGCTCACGCCGCACGCGATGTCCAACGCGCTGCTCGTCTCGGCGAGCGAGTCGGCGAGCGGCCGGCCGCTCGCGGTCTTCGGGCCGCAGGTCGCGTACTTCGCGCCGCAGATCCTCATGGAGCAGGACGTCCACGCCCCGGGCATCGACGCCCGCGGCGCGTCCTTCGCCGGCGTGAACCTCTACGTCCAGCTCGGCCGCGGGCCGGACTACGCCTGGAGCGCGACCTCCGCCGGGCAGGACATCATCGACACGTTCGCGCTCGATCTCTGCGAGCCCGGCGGCGGCCGGCCGGCGATCGACTCCGACCACTACGTCTTCCACGGGGACTGCCTGCCGATCGAGACGCTCACGCGCGCCAACAGCTGGCAGCCGACGCTCGCCGACGCGACGCCGCGCGGCAGCCAGACGCTGCGGACCCAACGCACGAAGATGGGTCTCGTCACCGGCAGCGCGACGATCCGCGGCAAGCCCGTCGTCTACGCGCAGCTGCGCTCGACGTACATGCACGAGGTCGACTCGGCGCGCGGCTTCTCGGACTTCAACGACCCCGCGAAGATGCGCGACGCGCGCGACTTCCAGCGCGCGGCGGCGAAGATCGGCTACACGTTCAACTGGCTCTACGCCGACGACCGCGACATCGCGTACTTCAACTCGGGCAACAACCCGCAGCGCGCGGCCGGCGTCAACGGCCAGCTGCCGATGCCCGCGCGGCTGCCCTGGCGCGGCTTCGACGCCGACCGCCGAACCGCCGCCTACACGTCGTTCGCCAAGCATCCCCAGGCGATCAACGGCCAGCCGTACATCACGTCGTGGAACAACCGCCAGGCCCCCGGCTACGCGGGGGCGGACACGAACCTCTTCTCGTCGGTCTTCCGGTCGCAGATGCTCGACCAGGAGATCGAGCCGCGGATCGCGGGGTCGAAGAAGATCGACCTGCCCGGGCTCGTCGAGGCGATGGGCGAGGCCGCGACAACGGACCTGCGCGCCGAGGCCGTGCTGCCGCTGGCGCTCGACGTCATCGGCACGCCCGCGGACCCGAAGCTCGCCGACGCGGTCACGCAACTGCGCGCCTGGGTCGCCGACGGCTCGCACCGCCGCGACCGCGACGGCGACGGCGTCTACGAGCACGCCCGCGCGATCCGGATCCTCGACGCGTTCTGGCCACGCTGGATGCACGCGGAGTTCGAGCCGTCGCTCGGCACGAAGCTGTTCGATCAGCTCGAGGCCGCACACAACCTCGACGACACGCCCAACGGCGCCGGCACGCACCACGGCTCGTCCTTCCAGGACGGCTGGTACGGCTACGCCGCGAAGGACCTGCGCCGCGTCCTCGGGCGCCACGTCGCACAGCCGTACTCCAAGCGCTACTGCGGCGGCGGGGTGCGGGCGCGCTGCCGGGCGGTCCTGCGCAGTGCGCTGGCCGACGCGCTCGGCGACAGCCCGGCCAGGCTCTATGACGACAAGACCTGCGCCGACGCCGGCCGCCCACGCGACCAGTCCTGCTACGACGCGATCTCCTTCCGCGCGACCGGCGCCGTGACGCAGCCGCTGATCGGCTGGCAGAACCGCCCGACGTACCAGCAGGCGATCGAGGTCCAGGGCCACCGGCCGCGCCCGTAGGCAGGGCGCCGCGCGGGCGGCGGCGAACCCCGCAGGGAGATGTCGTCCTGGGTCGAGTCGAGCTCGCGCAACTTCACCGCCCGGCACGACGAGGCGGAGGCCGCCGCGGTCCGCGGCGTGCTGGCGCTCCTGGAGGACACGCGCGAGCGCGTCGCCGCGGTCTTCCCGCAACTGCCGGCGGAGGTCACGGTCGTCGTGCACTCCAGTGCCGGCCAGCTCGACCTCGCCCAGCCGTTCTTGCCGGTCATGCGCCGGCTCACCTCGCCGGAGGCGCGCCGCTACGTCGCAGGCTGGACCGGGCGCGGCATGCTGCACGTGCTCACCCCGCGGCTGCTCGCCGAACGGGCTGCGAACGTCGAGGGCTCGCGCGAGATGCTGGCGCTCACCCCGGCCGCGCTGTACGTCCAGCTCGTCGTCGGGGCGTGCAACCCGGAGCTGCCGCCGCCCTGGTCGCTGCGCAGCACCGCGCGCGGGGTGCGCTGGGCGTGGCTGCTCGCCGGGACCTCGCAGTGGTTCTCCGGTCAGACGACGCACGCCCGGCCCGCGATCGCCCGCCGCCTGCGCGAGGGCTCACGCCCGGATTTTCCTCCGCGCCTGCGCGACGCCGCGCTGCTCGGCGGCACGGTCATCGACCTCGTCGCGCGCGAGGAGGGCGTCGAGGCCGCCGTCGCCCTCGCCTGCTCCCTGCCGCCCGGCGGTTCGCGGGCGGCGCTCGTCGCGACGTTCGGCGGGCGCGCGCTCGTGCACACCGAGGGCACGTGGCGCGCGCATCTGGCGCGGCTGGCGGGGCGGTAGGTGGCGCTCAGCTCGGTGCGCTTGTTGCGTTCGAGCGCTTACGACATCGATGAGGACGTCGGGACGCCGGCGGCATGGACGGTTCGCCCGCGGCTTTTCGAGGGGGTCTTGCCGGAAGCGTCCCTATACGGGACGTTTTCCGCAAGACCCCCTCCCGCCACGGCGGACCACGTTTCCCTCAGAGACGTCGTACGCGCCGAGACCCCGCCGGCGCGCCGAGCCAGGCGAAACCGCCCCCCTACAGCGCCCGCATCCGGTTGTTGCGGGGCTCGTGCTCGAGCTCGGCGAGGCCGAGGGCCTCCAGCAGCGGCGGCATGTACATCCCGAAGCGCCCGCGCAGGCCCTTCTTCAGCCCGTACCAACCGCCGACGGGGTTGGACTCGTCGCGCGCCCAGGCCTCGACGGTGCCCTCCTTCGCCGGCTTGTTCTCGTCGGCGCTGCCGAGCACGACCCAGTCGCCGGCCGCCACGAGCATGGCGTGGAGGTCCTCGATCGCGCGCAGTTGGTAGCCCAGGCGCGTCTTGCCGACCTGGCAGACGATCGCCGGCGGGTCGGCCGCCTCGTCGCGGTACATCGTGTACTCCGACGTCCCCGGGGGCGTCTTGAGCACCCAGGGGTCTTCCTTGGTTCCGGCCACATCGGTCATTCCGCCGACCCTAGCCGAGCAGGTCGGTGCCGATCCAGGCGATCAGCGCGACGACCGCGCAGGCCAGCAGCAGCCCCGCGAGCACGCGCGAGGCGGGCGGCGGGACCGGCCGCTGCTCGCTGACGATCTCCGCCTGCAGGAGCACCTCGCGCGCCGCCGCGAAGCCCGACTCCGGGACCATGACGTCGCGCGGGCCGGCGGCGAGCATGTCGGGCACGTCGAAGCCGCGCGTGCGCTGGAGGGCCGACGGGACGCCCTCCTCGAGCAGCATCCCCTGGATGAACTCCGCCTCGGCCTGGTTCTGCGCGCCGGCCACGCGCACGAGCGCGCCCTCGGCGTACTGCGGCTTGATCTTGCGCGCGCGCTCCTGCTTGTCGGTGATCGGGTCCCCGACGCCGAGCGACCCGGCGTAGACGAGCGGCATGTTGCACAGCCGGCAGAAGCGCGCGTCGAGCGCGTGGGGCTCGGCGCAGCTGGGGCACACGAGCGGTTGCGACGTCACGACGCTCACGTCACCTCGATCGGGGCCTCGGCGATGACGCCGTCCTTGATGAGATAGCTGCGGACGACCGGCTCGGCGTCCCTGGAGATCCCGACGATGAGCCACTCGACCCCGGGCCAGAGCGCCGCGAAGTTCACGTCGGTCTGCGACGGGAAGGGCTCCGAGCGCGTGTGCGAGTGGTAGATCGCCCCGAGGTCGTCGCCCGCCGCCTCGAAGCGGTCGATCAGGCCCATGAGGCTCAGCCCGTCGATCTCGAAGCGGAACGGGCTGGCGGCGAGGTTCTCGGCCTCGTGCACGGCGGTCGCCGCCCCGTCGCGGGCGGCGATCACGCCACAGCATTCGTTGGGCGCGTCGCGGACGGCGTGCCCGACGATCGCGTCGAGCAGATCGCGGGCGATCCTCACCCGGCGCGGTTAGGCGTTGAGGCTCTTGGACTTCGCGTCGGCCTCGTCGTCGTCGCCGGACATGTTCGACAGCGAGTCCTTGAACTCGCGCATGCCCTTGCCGAGCGACTTGCCGACCTCGGGAAGCTTCTTGGGCCCGAGAACCACCAGGGCGATGACCAGGACGACGATGAGCTCCATCGGTCCGATGTTGAAAGGCATTGAGACTCCTGACGGCGTGGGGGTCGACTCATCGTAGAGCCAGTTGGAGGCGTATACGTCCATACGCGCCAACCAGATGTGTCCGAGTGGACCTATTGCTGACCGGTCTCGAGCGCGGCGGGCACCGGCGGGCGCCTCGCAGCCTGTCGCAGCACGACGAGATGCTGCCCCTCGGCGGCCATGATCGCCGCCCCGCGCTGCACGAGCTTTGCCTGGATGAACTTCGCCTGGACGTCGTAGTACGCCGCCACGGCGGCCGTCTCGAGCTCGATCGCGAAGGCCAGAACGCCGGCTTCGGTCCTGATGTCGCCGAGGCCCTTGACGACCGCGTCGACGTCCCCGACGCCCGCCGGCGCGGGCGGTGGCGTGCCGCCGAGATCCGTGAGCGCCGTCGTGAGCGTGTCGGCGTGCTGGCGCTCGTGCCCGCGCAGCGTCCGCGCCAGCGCCTCCACGCGCCCCGACAGCAGCCCGCGCGCGAGGATCGTGTCGTACGCGAGCACCGAGACGTGCTCGAGCCTGATGGCCTTCGCCAGCAGCGTCGTGTCGTCGTCGCCGGCCGCGAACGCGTCGCGGACGGCGAGCAGCACGGGGATCGACGAGGCGGCGACGACGGCGCCGCCGAGGCCCAGGCCGCGCCGCAGCAGCGCGCGCCGGTCGCGCTCGAAGGCGGCGACCTGCGCGGTGTCGGCGTCGCCGTCGGCGATCGCGATGCAGGGCTCGCGCGCCATCGGTCAGCTCGCCTGCCCGAAGACGAACGCGTCGGGTACCTGCGGCTCGTGCAGCGCCCCGGCGAGGACCGCCACGTGCTCGGCCTCGCACGTGACGATCGCCGAGATCGTCGAGCGGATCGGCCCCTGCGAGATCTTCGGCAGCAGGTCGATGTATGCGGCGATGATGTTGTTCTCGAAGCCGACGGCGTAGCGCAGGACCGCCGGCGACGAGCGCAACTGCGGGAACTCGTAGCGGCGCTTGGCGGTGTTGGGCACACCCTTCAGGTCGCGGATCGCACGGGTCAGCGTGTCGGCGTGCTCCTGCTCCTGCTCGAGGAAGCCCTTGGCGATGCGCAACTGCGCCCCGCGCAGGTGTGCCGCGCCGGCCTTGTAGGCCGCGATCGAGGCGAACTCGAGATCGAGGACGGAGTTCAGCAGCTCGACGTCGGCGGTGTCGGACTCGTCGGGCGCCGTCTTGACCTGCGCGTTCTTCGTGTCGTCGCCGCAGCCTGCGAGCAGCGCGACCGAGGAGACGGCCGTGCCCGCCATCCCGAGGAGGCGCCGGCGCGACAGACCGCCGATGTCCAGATCTACCACCAGACGGTGGAGTCTAGGTTCTCGATCTCCTCGAGGGGCTTGGTGTAGATGCCGGAGGACAGGTACTTCCAGCCGTCGTCGCAGACGATGAAGACGACGTTGCCCTCGTCGATCTCGTTGGCGATCCGGACGGCGACGCGGGCGATGGCGCCCGAGGAGACGCCGGCGAAGATGCCCTCCTCGTCGAGCAGCTTGCGCGTCCAGATGACGGCGTCGGCGTTCGTGACGAAGATCTTGCGGTCGAGGAGGCTCAGGTCGATGATCGGCGGGATGAAGCCGTCGTCGAGCGAGCGCAGGCCCTGGACGGGCTCGCCCTGCATCGGCTCGGCGGCGACGATCTTCACGGCGTCGCCGAACTCCTCGCGGAAGCGGCGCCCGTTGCCCATGAGCGTGCCGCCGGTGCCGAGGCCCGCGACGAAGGCCGTGATCTCGTCGAGCTCCTCGAGGATCTCCTTCGCCGTCCCGTTGTAGTGCGCGAGCGGGTTGGCCTCGTTGCCGTACTGGTAGGGCATGTAGTACCTGTCGGTGTCCTGCGCGAGCTCGTTGGCCATCGCGACGGCGCCGTTGGAGCCCTGGTCGCCGGGGCTGTAGACGATCTCGGCCCCGTACATCTGCAGCAGCTGCGTGCGCTCGGGGGTCACGTTGTCGGGCATGACGACCTTCAGCGGATAGCCCTTGCGCGAGCAGATCATCGCGAGGCTGATCCCGGTGTTCCCGGAGGTCGGCTCGAGGATCGTCTGGCCGGGCTTGATGAGCCCCTCCTCCTCGGCGTGCTCGATGAGCGCGCGGGCGACGCGGTCCTTGACCGAGCCCGTCGGGTTCATCGACTCCATCTTCGCCCAGATGCGCACGCCCGGCTTCGGGCTGAGGCGCTTGAGCTCGATCAGCGGGGTGTTGCCGATCGCCTGGACGATGTCCCCGTAGCGACCGCCGCAGGGGCGATTCTGGAGCGGCGGGAGAGCCATAGCAGTGCGAGTGTACCCAGGCGCGTCAACCCCGTCTCCACCGGCCGCGCGCCATGTTCTGCGCGGTCAGCTCTCGTAGCGCGCGATCCAGTGCGCCAGGAAGGGCTCGGCGATCGCGTAGGCCCCGCGCTCCTCGCGGCGCACGTGCTCGGCGCGGACGAGCGCGGCGAGCGCCGTCTGGACCGTCGCCGTCGATGGCAGCCCGTGGCGCTCCTGGTAGCCGCTGGTCAGCGGCCGACCCGGGCTTTCCGCCGCGAGCGCCTGCAGGACCATCCGCTGCGCTGCGGCCGCCCGCTCCCAGAGCAGGCTGAAATGCGTGTGCTCGGAGCGCAGCGTCGCCTCCAGCGCGCGCTCGAGCTCGGCGGCGCCGGCGGGCACGCCGGGCGTCGTCGCCTCCCAGAGGAAGTACAGGAGCTCCTGTGTCGCGTACGGGTGCCCGCCGGTGATCGCCAGCGCGCCGGCGGCGGCGGCGTAGCCCAGCGCCCTGCCGGTCTGCGTGAAGCGGGCGGTGGCGTAATCCGTGAAGAGCCCGGCGTCGATCGGGCCGAGCTCCATCTGCTTGGCGGAGCGCCAGAAGGGCTCGTTCTCGTCGTTGAAGATCCGGGCCATCATGTGGCGCCTGCTGCCGAGGTAGACGTGCGCGACCTCGGGCTGCTCCTGGAAGACCGAGCGCATGAGCTTCATGAGCCCGGGGTCGATCGCCATGACCTCCTGGAACTCGTCGAGGACGAGCGCGACGCGGCGCCTGCGCTCGGCCGCCAGGCGGGCGGGCAGCGCCAGCAGCGCCTCGAGCGTCGCGTCGAGGTCGGGCTCCGTGCTGCGTCCGGCGAAGCTGAACGAGAACGACCCCTCGGGCGTCACGGTGGCGACCGGCACGAGCCGCAGCGCGCCGAAGACCTTCAGCCGCTCGCGCGCGCGCAGCAGCGGCGTCGCGATCTCGTCGTGGATCGCCTTGGCAAGCTTCTCGGCGAGGCGCTCCTTCGTCGGCGCCCGCAGGAGATCGACCTGCGCGACGAGCACGCCGTCTGCGACGAGGTCCTGCGCGACGCGCCACAGCAGCGACGACTTGCCGTAGCGGCGCGGGGCGACGAGGACGACGTCCTGGCCGTTGCGGATGTCCGCCGACAGCTCGCGGAGTTCGCCGCTGCGATCGGTGAAGGCGTCCCCGAGCGCGAGCGGCCCGAAGCGGAACGGATTGCGATGCGGCGGGTCGGGGAGCATCCCGCGCAAATTATTCCAGATAGGATTATGTGCTCTCACATAATCATGCTGGGCTGCGGGGTCCGGGCGCCGCGCCCGGTAGCGTGCTGCCGCGTCCACCCCCGGAGGCGCCCCCCGCAGTGGTCTTCCCGACGGTCCAGTTCGCAGTCTTCTTCACGATCGTCCTCGCGCTGTCGTGGGCGCTCATGCCGCGCCAGCACATCTGGAAGCCGTTCATGCTCGCGGCGAGCTACCTGTTCTACAGCGCGGCCAGCCCGACGTTCTGCATCCTGCTCGCGGGCGTCACGCTCGGCAACCAGGCGGCCGCGCAGCTCATCCACCGCACCGACGACGAGCGGCTGCGCAAGATCATCGTCGCCGTCGCGGTCGCGCTCGACCTCGGGACGCTCGGCGTCTTCAAGTACTACGGGTTCTTCGCCGAGGAGACCAACGCGCTGCTCTCCGACGTCGGCCTCGGGCTGCCGCTGCCGCTCGCGTCGATCGCGCTGCCGGTCGGCATCAGCTTCATCGTCTTCCAGGCGATCTCCTACACCGTCGACGTCCACCGGCGGCTGCTGCCGCCGGCCAAGACGATCGACGTCGGGCTCTACCTCAGCTTCTTCCCGCACCTCGTCGCCGGCCCGATCGTGCGGGCGCGCGAGTTCATCCCCCAGCTGGAGACCGCGCGCGATCCGCGCCAGGTCGCCGTCGGCGCCGGGGTCGCGCTGATCGTCATCGGCCTCGTGAAGAAGGTCGCGATCGCCGACTACCTCGCGCGCTCGGTCGTCGATCCGGTCTTCAACGTGCCGCAGGCCTACTCGGCCCCGGACGTCATCCTCGCTACGTACGCCTACGCCGTGCAGATCTTCTGCGACTTCTCGGGCTACACGGACATCGCCATCGGGCTCGCGCTGCTCATGGGGTTCGTCTTCCCGCAGAACTTCGACCGCCCGTACCGCGCCCTGAGCTTCCGCGAGTTCTGGCGGCGCTGGCACATCACGCTCTCGCGCTTCCTGCGCGACTTCCTCTACATCCCGCTCGGCGGCAACCGCCACGGCAAGCTGCGCCAGGCGCGCAACCTCATGATCACGATGGTCCTCGGCGGGCTCTGGCACGGGGCCGCGTGGGGCTTCGTGCTGTGGGGCTTCATCCACGGGTCGGCGCTCGTCATCGAGAACCTCTTCCGCGGGCGCATCTCGCCGCCCGCGTGGCTGAAGTGGTTCCTGACGTTCCACCTCGTCGTGCTCGCCTGGATCCCGTTCCGCGCGCCCGACCTGCACCTCGCCGGTGACTTCGTCTCACGGCTCGCGCACCCGGGGACGCCGACGCTCTGGAAGGTGCCCGTCGTGCTCGTCGTGCTGCTCGTCATCGGGCTCCAGCTCGCCCCGGCGAAGCCGATGGACGCCCTGCGCGTACGCTTCGAGCGCCTGCATCCGGCCGCCCTCGCCGCGACGATGGCGGTGGTCATCGTGTTCGTGACTGCGACGGTGTCCAGCCAGGGCGTGCCACCGTTCATCTACTTCCAGTTCTGATGTCCTCGACCCAACGCGATCCCTTCATCCTGGACCGGCCCACGGGCCGGCGCCTGACCGCGCGCGACGCGATCCTCTGCGTCTGTCTCACCGCGCTCCTGCTCGTCCTGCTGAAGGGCGGCTCGATCCGCAGCACGGGCGAGAAGCTGGATCCCGGCGTCGAGCGCACCGTCGTGCGCGCGATCGGCGCACCGGCGGGCTGGCTCGCCGACCGGCTGCCGCTGTCGGACGCCGTCAACAGCGCCACAGCGTGGCTGTCGCCCGACCAGAAGCTGACCGGCGGGGCGGGGGCCTTCGACGCCGCGCCCGCGAGCGCCGGTGCCGCGACGGTCTCCGGGGCCGCCGCGCCGGTCACGCCGGACGCCTTCGACCCCGCGGCGCTGGGCGAGAAGCCCAAGCGGCTGGCGAAGCTCGGGACGCTCCTCGTCACCGGCGACTCGCTCGCGCAGCCGCTGGACGCCGAGCTCGCCCGCGACCTCGCGTCCAAGGGCGTCAAGACCGTCCGCGACGCCCACCTCGGCACCGGCATCTCCAAGACCGACATCGTCGACTGGGGGCAGCTCTCGGCGCTGCAGGTCAAACAGAAAAGGCCCGACGGCGTCGTGATGTTCATGGGCGCCAACGAGGGCTTCCCGATGCCCGGGGCCGGCGGCAGGCTCGTCCAGTGCTGCGGCCCCAACTGGGCGGCGATCTACGCCAACCGGGCCCGCAAGATGATGGACACCTACCGCCGTGCCGGCGCCGCGCGCGTCTACTGGCTCACGCTGCCGCTGCCGCGCGACGCCGCGCGGCAGAAGATCGCGCGCTCCGTGAACGCGGCGATCCTCGTCGCCGCGCAGCCGTTTCGCTCACAGGTCCGCGTCCTCGACATGACGGCGCTCTTCACGCCGGGCGGCCGCTACCGCGCCGCGATGCCCGTCCGCGGCCGCAACACGATCGTGCGCCGCCCCGACGGCATCCACCTCAACGACGCCGGCGCGCGCCTCGCCGCCACCGACGTCATCGCGCGGCTGCGCGACGACTTCGCGTCGCTGCGCTGAGCGCCGCCTACCGGTTCTGCTGGTAGGCGAAGTTCACGCGCTTTGAGCCCGACCTGCACTTCACGTTGCCGTTGGCCTGCGTCGGGAGCTGCAGGGCCGCTGGGCGCTTCTCCGTGCAGCTGTAGGTCTTGACCTTGTGCGTGCAGCGGCCGGTCACGCCCTTCTCCCTGCGGCACTTGTTGAACGCCTTCGCGATCGGCTGGGCCCCTGAGCACGACACGCCCTGCACCTTGATCTGCGTGACGTAGGTCGCGCCGAGGCCCGCGCTCTTCTTCACCGAGAGCTCGGGGCACGACTTCAGTCCGGCGGCCGACCCGCCGGGGGCGGCGGCCAGCAGCGCGACCGTCGCTGCGAGGGATGCTGCGGAGATCAGGCGGGTGAGGGAAGGCACGATGCGGTGAGACCTCTCTGGACCGGTTGGGCGGATGCTCGACAGATCGGCAGGCGCGCGACGCGGCTTTAACGTGGCGGGCCGATCTGGCCGCCCGCGCAGGCCTGGATCGCGGCGGCGTAGAGCTCGGCGCGCGCCCGGTAGCCCGCCGGCGTCCCGTGGACGCCGTCGCCCGCAACGAACGACGGCGAGGCCGCCACGACGGCGCTCCAGTCGATGAGCTGCAGACGCGGCGCGAGCTGCGGATCGGCTGCCAGGCCGCGCAGCAGCTGGTTCGTCGCGTTGTAGGAGACGCCGCGCACGGGCGGCGCCGCGATCGTCGCCCAGACGGCGCAGCCGCCCGGGCGCGAGGCCGTCGCGCGGACCGCCGCCTCGAGTGCGGCGGCGCCGCGCGGGTCGTCGTTGGTGAAGAGGCTGAAGGCAAGGATCGCGGGCGCCCTGGGATGGGCGGCGAGGATCCGCATCCCCGCCGCCAGCGGCCGGCTGATCAGGCCGTCGACCGTCACGCGCCAGCCCGGCAGTGCCGCGCGCAGCGGGGCGGCCATCCCGACCGCGAGCGAGTCGCCGATGACGAGCACCTCGTGCGGGAGCGCCGGCCGCAGTGGCGCGGCGCCCGCGCCGGCCGACGCGGGCGGGAGCGGGCGCCGCGCGCGCTGCGCCTTGGCCTTCGCGGCGTCGCGGCGCAGCGCCTGCCGCGTGCGCTGCGCGCTGACGAGCTCGACGGTCGCGACCGCGGAGCCCGGTCCGATGACCTGCTCCTGCGCGCTGGCGTCGATCGTGACGAACGTCCCTGCACGCGGCGTGCGCAGCTCGATCCGCGTCGTCCAGCGACCGGTCCGGCCGGCGCCGGCGCGGGCGGTGCAGGGCTGCGGCCGGCAGCTCGCGCTGAGGAACACCGTGCTGCCCGGGCGCGCGCTCCCGCGCACACGGGCGCGCAGCGTGAGCCCACCGCCGGGCGCGGCGCGGCCGCGCAGCGACTGGCCGTCGGACGGCTCGTCGATCCTGATCGGCGCGCCGTCCGCCGCCCCGGCGACGGCGGTCGTCGCGCGCGCCGCCGCACCCCCGCCCCCGCTCCCGCCGCAGCCGGCGAGCGCGGCGCACGCCACGACGACGGAGGCGGCGGCCCCGGCGCGCATGGCTAACGCAGCCGCGGCAACGCGCCGTCGGCCCGCAGGCGGGCGATGACGAGCGACGCCGCGATCCGCGCGCCCGCCGTCGACAGGTGCACGCCGTCGGGCTGGCGCGCGCTCACCGTCCGGCCGTGATAGGTCACCGACTGGCGGAAGCGCCCGCCGGGCGTGAAGACCCGCCCGAGCTCGATCACGCGCACGCCGCGGCCGACCCGCGCCGCCGCGCGCCGGATCGCCGGGTTCACGGCGTCGAAGACGCGTGCGAAGTTGGCGCCGCGCGGCGCGGGCAGCGTCATCCAGTACACGAGCGCGCGCCCGCCGCGCAGATAGGAGCGCATCATCGACTGCACGCGGCGCGCGTACTCCGCGACCCAGCCCGCGTCGCAGCAGCCGACGCTCGCGCCCGACGGCGTCCTCATCGGGAAGCCGTCGTTGGCGCCGAGCGTGATGACCGTGACGTCGGGCTTGAAGCTCGCCGCCTGGTCGCGCGCCTTGTGCAGCCAGTCGAGCATCCCGAGCTTGGAGATGCCCGTGCTGATGCGGGCGTCGCTGCGCACGACCGTCGCGCGCCGGCCGGCGAGGCCGGACCTCAGGAAGCCGTCGACGACCTGGATCATCGAGTCGCCTGTCGCCAGCAGGCGCAGGTGCGGGGCGCGGCGAAGCAGCGGCCGTGGCGGCGCGCGCGTCGGCAGCCGCTGCGGCGCGGCAGGGAACTGCTGCACGCAGGCGAGGCGGTCGGTCGACGCCTCGCAGGGGCCGCCGTCGCGCCACGTGATCGCGGCGCGCCACGCGACCGGCCGGCCGAGCCGGACGCGCATTGCCGCGGCGGGCGCGCGCAGGCGCACGAAGTCGCCGTTGACCAGCACGCGCGCGCGGCGCAGGACGCGCGCCGTGCCGACGGCGTCACCGTCGCGGTCGATCGGCGCCAGCGCGGCGGTCAGGGCCCCGTCGCGGGAGCCGACGCAGACGCGCCGGCGCGAGCGCTCGTCCGGGCTGAGGACGAGGCAGACGAAGCGCCCCCGCCCGGCGTCGAGCTCGCCCGCCGGCACGATCCGCGAGAGGCGCAGCTCGAGCTGCAGGTCGCTGCCGGCCTGGCGCAGGCCGGCCGCGACGATCTGGACCGACGGCGCCGGCGGCGGAGTCGCGACCGGCTCCTGCGCGACGGCGGCGGCGGGCGCCGTGAGAGCGGCCGCGCAGCACCCCGTCGCGACGAGCGCGCGACGCAACGGCTCGGCCCGTCAGCCCCCGGCCATGGCCGGCAGGATCACGAGCACGTCACTCCCGCCGACCGGCGTGTCGAGACCGTCGAGCACGCGGACGTCCTCGTCGTTGAGGTAGACGTTGACGTAGCGGTTGAGCTCGCCGCCGGCGGCGAAGAGCTGCGTCTGCGTGTCGGGATGCGCCTCGGCGAGCGAGCGCAGGACGTCACCGACGTTGTCGCCGGTGGCGTCGACTTCCCTGACGCCGCCGGTAGACGGGCGCAGGACAGGTGGGATGCGGACGATGGCCATAAGGGGCGGCAGGCTACCCGGCGGCGGCGCAGAACGCCTCGTAGTCCGGGAACACGCCCATCTCCTCCGCGGAGATCTCGTCGGGCGGGCGCGAGCAGATGGCGCATTCGGGGTCGCGGCGCACCTTCAGCTCGGTGAACGTCGCGCCGAGGGCCTCGTACAGCAGCAGGCGGCCGATGAGCGGCTCGCCGGTGCCGACGATGAGCTTGATGACCTCGGTCGCCTGCAGCAGGCCCATCGTGCCCGGCAGCACGCCGAGGACGCCGTTGGCGCCGCAGCTGGGCGCGAGCTCGGCCGGCGGCGGGACGGGGTACAGGCAGCGGTAGCACGGGCCCTGGTAGGGCGCGAAGACCGACAGCTGGCCGTCGAAGCCGAGGATCGAGGCGCTGACGACGGGGATCTGCAGGCGCACGGTCGCGTCGTTGAGCAGGTAGCGCGTCGGGAAGTTGTCGACGCCGTCGACGATGACGTCGTAGCCCTCGATGATCTCCATGATGTTCGACGCGTCGATGCGCGTCTGGTACTTCACGACGTTCACGTCGGGGTTCAGCGCGTTCATCGTCTCCTGCGCCGAGTCGACCTTCGGCGTGCCGATGCGGTCGGTCGTGTGGATGACCTGGCGCTGGAGGTTGGAGAGGTCGACGACGTCGTCGTCGACGATCCCGATCGTCCCGACGCCCGCGGCGGCGAGGTACAGCGCGGTCGGCGAGCCGAGGCCGCCGGCGCCGAGCAGCAGCACCTTCGCGTCGAGCAGCTTGCGCTGGCCCTCGGCGCCGATCTCCGGCACGAGCATGTGGCGGCTGTAGCGCTCACGCTGCTCGGGGCTCATGACGCGCGGGACCTCGACGGCGTAGCCGCGGTCCTTCCACAGTGCATAGCCGCCGGTCATCGACTCGACGTTCGCGTAGCCGAGGTCCGCGAGCGTCTTGGCGGCGAGCGCCGAGCGGTTGCCCGAGGCGCAGTACAGGACGACGTGATCGGAGCGGTCGGGGACGATGCCGTCGATCCGCGACTCGAGATAGCCGCGGGAGATGTGCGTCGCGCCGGGGATGATCCCGCGGGCGACCTCCTCGTTCTCGCGCACGTCGATGACCGCGAGCCTGCCGTTGCCGTTGCCGTTGCCCGCGCCGGAGAGGGCCGCGTGGACATCGCTCGGATCGACCTGCGCGATCTGACTCTTGATCTGGCGGATGAACTCCGCGCCGGAGGGGCTCACTGGAATCTCCTCAAAGGTGGTCGGGCTTCGTTACTTCAGAAAGTATAGCGAGGGCGCCGGTGCGCGGCCATACCGGGATTGTGCCCACAAACGCCAAAGGGACGCCCCCTGCTGCTGGGGGCGTCCCTGACGTTTCATCCGGATCGAAGCTGGCGTCGGTTGGAGGGTTCCGACACGAGAAGTATCGGGCATGGGCGTTCCTGCCGATATGGGGTCCAGACCCCACATGCGTCGCCCGGCCCTGCTCTCCCAGGTGTTGACGGTCAACACCCTCGTCATCATCGCGACGGTCTTCGCGGCCAGCGTCGCCGCGCGACTGGACCTCGCGAACTCCACGGGGCTGCGCCAGTTCCTCGTCCTCGTCCTCGCGATCCTCACGACGATCCTCGCGAACAACTTCGTCATGCGCCGCCGTTTCGCCCCGCTGGAGTCGCTCACGCGCACGATGGAATGCGTCGACCTCACGACGCCCGGCATGCGCGCGGCGCCGTCGGCCGGCGAGCCGGCGGACATCGCCCGGCTGCGCGAGTCCTTCAACCTCATGATCTCGCGCCTGGAGGCCGAGCGGATGGGCACCGCCGCCGCGGTGCTGCGGGCGCAGGAGTCCGAGCGCGCGCGCGTCGCGCGCGACCTGCACGACGAGGTCAACCAGGCGCTCGCGGCGGTCTCGATCCGCCTCGCGGCGACCGCCGAGGGCGCGCCGCCGCAGTTCGCCGAGGAGCTCGCCGAGACCCAGCGCCTGGCGACGCAGGCGATGCAGGAGCTGCTCGGCCTCGCGCGCGACCTGCGGCCAGCCGCGCTCGACGACCACGGCCTGCTGCCCGCGCTGCGCACGCAGGCGCGGCTCTTCGGCGAGCGCTTCGGGATCCCGACCTCCTTCTCCGCCGACGGCACGCGCCTGTTCCTCGGCGAGTTCGAACAGCTCGTCGTCTACCGCGTCGTGCAGGAGGCGCTGTCCAACGCTGCGCGCCACGCGCAGCCGTCGCACCTGCAGATCAAGGTCACGGGCTGCAACGGCCGCGACGTGCGCGTGACCGTCACCGACGACGGCACCGGCTTCGACCCCAACCGCGTGCGCGACGGCGGCTCCGGCCTCGCGGGCATGCGCGAGCGCGCGCTGCTCGCCGGCGGGCGCCTGGAGGTCCGCACCGTGCAGGGCGGCGGGACGACGATCGAGCTCGTCGTCGCCGCCAAGCCGGCGGTGCTGCGATGAGGCTGCTGGTCGCCGACGACCACGGGATCATGCGCGGTGGCCTGCGCCTGCTGCTGGACCGCCAGCCCGACATGGAGGTCGTCGCCGAGGCCCAGGACGGCATCGAGGCCGTCGAGCTCGCGCTGCGGGAGCGCCCGGACATCTGCATCCTCGACGTCTCGATGCCGCGCATGACGGGCCTGCAAGCGACGGTCGAGATCCGCGCGCAGGCACCGGAGATCGCCGTCCTCGTACTGTCGATGCACGACGACGAGCGCTACCTCTTCGAGGCGCTGCAGGCGGGCGCCGCCGGCTACGTCCTCAAGCGCGAGGCCGACCACGCGCTCGTCGACGCCGTCCGCGCCGTCGCGCGCGGTGAGCCGTTCCTCACGAACGCCGCCGAGCGCTCGCTCGTGCGCGAGTGGATGCAGGACGACAGCTCCGGCCCGGCCGAGCCACTGACGCTGCGCGAGCGCGAGGTGCTCAAGCTCATCGCCGAGGCGCACACCAACAAGGAGATCGGCGAGCTGCTGCACCTGTCCGAGAAGACCGTCGAGTCGCACCGCGGCAACCTCCTGCGCAAGCTCGGCATGCGCGACCGCGTCGAGCTCGTGCGCTACGCGATCCGCCGCGGGCTCATCGAGCCGTAGCCGGGCAGCGGCGGCGGCGCACCGGCGTCGCCGGCGGGCGCCCCCGTCTACGCTCAGCCGCATGCCCGCCCGTCTGCGCCTCGCGCTCTTTCTCACCGCGGTCATCGCGCTCACCGCGGCGGCCGGCGTGCTGCTGTTCGCCGCCGGCGACCGCACGGTGACCGGCGACGCGTTCGCCGGGGCGGTGCGCCCGCCGCACATTCCCCCCGAGGAGTTCGGGCTGCGCGACGAGGACGGCAGGATGGTGCGGCTGGGCGACATGCGCGGGCAGCCGATCGTCGTGACGTTCCTCTACACGACGTGCCGCGACACCTGCCCGCTGACGGCGCAGCAGATCCGCCAGGCGCTCGACGACCTCGGCCACGACGTCCCGGTCATCGCGGTGAGCGTCGACCCGGCGAACGACACGGCGCAGCGCGCGAAGGCCTTCTCGCTCAAGCAGGGCCTGACCGGGCGGATGCGCTGGGTCCTGGGGACGAGCGCGCAGCTGCAGCGCATCTGGCGCGCCTACGGCGTCGCGCCGCAGAGCTCGATCGCCGAGCATTCGGCCTCGACGGTCCTGCTCGACGCGAGCGGGCGCCAGCGCGTCGGCTGGCCGACGAGCAGGCTGACGCCCGAGGGGCTCGCGCACGACCTCGCCGCACTCGAGCGCGCGCCGCCGGCGTCCTAGACCTAGGCGGCGGGCGGGGGGCTGTCGGCGGGCGCCGACGTGCCCTCGGCCTCGTCGCGGCGCTTGTCGCGGCGCGACTGGACGAAGAGGAAGCCCAGCGCGAGCGCGAGCGGCGCGACGTACAGAAGGTCGGCGATCCAGTGGCCGGCGTGTGCGATCGGTGGAGTCATCATGAGTTTGCCGAGGACAGTAGCCACAACCCCAGCGACGTGAAGGCGATCATGACCGCGAGCATCCAGTATTGCGAACGCGTCGCGGTGCGGTTCTCCTTGAACGTCACGAGCGCGCGATCATGCGCCAGGATAAGGCCCGCCACGTGCCCGCAGACGAGCGCTCCGACCTGGACGTACCAGATGCCGGTCGCCGAGATCCAGGCGTAGTTCACCGTCAGCGTGGCCGTGCCGAAGTAGTCGTGGCCGAGGCCCAGCGGGTCGGACACGAGGTAGCCGATGCGCTGCCCGTCGTAGGCCAGCAGCGAGAAGTAGTGCGCGACGATGTAGGCGATCGCGATCGGCACGAGCGAGTGGACGAAGCGGGCGGCGAGCTGCTTCGAGGTCGCGCCGGCGCGGTTCTCGCGCCGCATCCCCGACACCCCGAGCCAGTACAGCCCCGAGACGACGAGCACGCAGGAGACGAGGCCGATCGTCAGCGCGCCCTCGAGCGCCGACGACTGGCTCAGGCCGAGGTTGCGCAGGGCGTCGGTGAGCTTCGGCGCGAGCGAGGTCCAGGCGGGACCCGTCGAGAAGCCGTCGAACGACGTCGTGCCGATCATCGTGCACAGCAGCGCGACGGTCCCCGGCACGACGTCGAGCGTCGTGAGGCCCGAGAGGATCGGCCGGCGGCGGACCTCGCCCCGGACCCAGTTCAGCGGCGAGATGCGCGCGAAGAGCCCGAAGTACACGCCGAAGCCGTCGCCGTAGCGGTTCCAGCTCTCGACCCCGTAGAGGCTCATCCCGATGAACTGCAGGGCGGCGTAGACGAGCGCGAGCGTCGCGAGGTGGCTCGGGTCCTGGCGGCCGGTGTAGACGAGCTCGATCCAGGCGAAGCCGAGGATCCCGGCGACGGCCGGCCAGCGCCCGAGCCACACCGGGTAGGCCATCGGCGCCGGCAGCCCCTTGCGGCTCGCCTTCGACGCGACCCACGCGACCCCGCGCGCGGTTGCGCGCCAGGGGTTGAAGGCCTTGAAGACGTCGCCGAAGATCAGCGAGACGACGGCCACCCCCACCCAGAAGAGGATGAAGATGAAGACCTCGTTGATGTTGTTCGTCGCGGTCTGCGAGCCGTCGTAGCCGGCGTAGACGATGAGCACGAAGATCGCGACGCCGATCGCCCCGCAGATCGGGTCCAGGATCTTCGGCACGCCGAACCAGCGGCGCTCCTCGCGCCGCTCCAGGCGCGGCTTCGGCCACAGCACGGCGAGGCCGACGAACGACGCGACGAGGACGACCGTCGCGGCCCAGCCGAAGAGCCACTTCGGGATCGGCAGGTCCTCGCGCCCGACGAGCCCGTGGGCCAGCGCAGCGTCGGGCAGCGCCACCATGAGGCCGACCGCAACGCCGAGCATCGCGAGCAGGCGGCGCCGGTGCATCGGTGCAGTGTAGGTAGCCGGCAGCCGCGGGCGCGCTGCTAGCTTGGCCCGTCGTGCGAGCGCCGATCGACAGCCTGGCCGCGCCGATGTTCCCGGCCGGCATGGACTGGGTCAACGTCGCGAGCCTGCGGATGGACAAGCAGCTCGGCCGCCCCGTGCTGCTGGAGTTCTGGGACTTCTGCCGCTCCAACTCGCTGCGCACGCTGCCCTACGTGCGCGCCTGGCACGCGCGCCACGCGGCGGCGGGCCTGCGCGTCATCTCCGTGCACGCCGGCGCCTACCCCGTCTCACGCGATCCGGGCGAGGTGCGCGCGGCCGTGGCGCGGCTGGGAATCGAGCACCCGGTCCTGCTCGACACGGACTTCGCGCTCTGGCAGGAGTACGAGAACGAGGGCTGGCCCGCCCGCTACCTCTTCGACCGCGACCTGCGCCTGCACTCCTTCCACTACGGCGAGGGCCTCTACCACGAGACCGCGGCCGAGATCGCCGAACTGCTCGGCGAGCAGGCGCCGCCGTTCGCGCCCGTGCGCCCCGAGGACGCGCCGGGCGCGCGGCTCGTCGTCCCGACGCCCGAGCAGCCGGGCGCCTGGTCGGGGACCTACGAGGCCGGCGCGGTCTGGGCCGTGCTCGAGCCGGTCGCGGGCACCGGCGCGCCCGCGTCGATCGGGGTCAACGGCGCCGTGCTCGCCGTCCCCCACGCCGGCTGCTTCGCGGTCGTCGAGCATGAGCGCCACAGCGCCGGGGTGCTCGAGCTCGAGATCGGCGACGACGTGATCTGTCACGCCGTGCAGTTCACGGCCGGCCTGGCGGACTGAGCCCGCGACCGCAAAGTCACCGGCAGGTGGCGCCCCGAGCATTCTCAACCGCCGGGCGCACAGGGGCCTCCGACCGTCGAGCGTGCAGAGCCCCTGCTATCACTGGCGGTAGCACCCGCTACTCGTGCCCGACGAAGGAGAGGTCGCACTCCCTCCGCCCCCAGAATGCGGCGTGACATGCGTTTGGGGCGCGCGCCTGCGCTTGCTTTCGCCTGAAGCCGATGGTGCGACGGGAGAGAGGACATATCTCTGGTCCGCTCGTTTTCGCAGCGCTCAGTCAACATGAGGATCGCGCGGGCGGTGCGCCGGCCCACCACGTGACTGCGCCTCGCACGTCGGAGCCCATCCGCCTGAAACCCCCGGCGCATCTCCAGCCTCGCTGCTTCCCAGAGACCTGAAACCGTGCGGCTGTCGTTGGGCGTCGGCGGTCGCGAAGTGACGGGCATCGCCGCGCACGGCTCGACCCTGTGCGCGGCGGGCGCGTCGCGGCCTTGCCACCGGCTCCCGTTCGGCCGCATCGCGCGCCCCGGCGGGCCGCCCGGTCAGGCCGGCGCGAGCTCGCGCTCGGACACGTCGGCGAGCAGGCGCTCCACGCGCGGCGGGCCGTCGTCGTCGAGCGCGATCGCGCCGCCGGGCCAGTACGGGCTGCGGCTCCCGGGCCCGCGCCCGATGAAGAGCGGGTCGTGGACCCAGCTGCCGGTGTTGTGCAGCGCGATCGCGCTCGGCGTGCGCCACTCGGCCGGGTCGTCGCCGTCGAGCATCCCCGTGCGATGCGTGTGCCCGAAGACGAGGTGCGCCGGGGTGACGCGCAGGCGCCGCGCGACCTCGCCGACCGCCTCCAGGCCCGCGCGGCGCAGCGCGACGACGCCGATCTGCGTCTGCACGGGCCCGAGTCCCGCCCGGTTGGCGACCGCGACGCCGAGGCGGAAGGGGACCTGCAGCGCGTAGCCGCGAACGTGGCGGCGCAGGCGGCCACGGCCGGCGAGCGAGCTCCAGATCCCCATCGCCGAGCTCCCGCCGAGCGCCGCGCGCCCGCCGTCCGCGCGCTGGGCGCTCGCCTGGCTGATCGCGTACAGCGGCGCGAGCACGGCCTCGTAGTCCTCCGGTGTCGCGGGATCCGGGATCGCGCCGATGAGCTTCGCCAGGACGCCGATCGTGAGCCGCTCGATCGTCGGGATGACGACGTGCGCATCGAGGTAGTGGCCGTGCGTCGCGTAGACGTCGTCGCGCAGCCACAGGCCGGGGTAGGCGAGCTGCACCGCCGCCGGGCTCAGCCAGGAGGCGAGGCGCTTGGCGATCCACGACGCGCGCTCGGGCGCGACGCGCTCCTCGAGCGTCAGCGGGCCGGGGGTGCCGCGGCGCGTGCGCCAGTCCAGCCAGCCCGCGCCGATCGCGTGGTCGTGGTTGCCGGGCACGAGCACGACCTCTCCGCCGGGCCCGAGCGCGGCGCCGATCGCCCGCATCGCCGGCTCGGCCCGCGCCAGCGCGTCGCGCGTCGGCCCGTGGCGCAGCTCGAGCGTGTCGCCGAGCAGCACGAGGCGGTCGATGCCCGCGAGGCGGGCGACGAGCCGGTCGAGCACCGCCGGGCGCGCGAGGACGTCGGCCTGCGAGCTCGCGCCGAGGTGCAGGTCGGAGACGACGAGCGTGTGCAGCGGCGTTACGCGGTCGCCGCGAGGTCCTCGCGGATGCGCTTGGGCAGCATGAAGCGCACGTCCTCGCGGATGACCTCGAACTCCGAGACGTCCGCGACGCCGCGCGCGGTGAAGAACGCGACCAGCCGGCGCACGAGCTCCTCGGGCGCGCTCGCGCCCGACGAGATGCCGACGACGCGCTTGCCCTGCAGCCACGCCTCCTCGACCTGCGACTCGTTGTCGATGAGGTAGGAGTCGGCGCCGTAGTCGCGCGCGACCTCGACGAGGCGCTGGGAGTTGGAGGAGTTCTGCGAGCCGATGACGAGGACGAGGTCGCACTCGACGGCCATCTGCTTGACGGCGGCCTGGCGATTCGTCGTGGCGTAACAGATGTCGTCGGTGCGGGGCCCGGTGATCGCTGGGAAGCGCTCGCGCAGCCGGTTGATGATCGTGCGCGTCTCGTCGACGGACAGCGTCGTCTGCGAGATGTAGGCCATCTTCTCGGGGTCGGCGATCTCGAGCGCATCGACATCGGCCTCGGTCTCGACGAGGACGATCGACTCGGGCGCCTCCCCCATCGTGCCCTCGACCTCCTCGTGGCCGCTGTGCCCGATGAGGACGATCGTGTAGCCCTCGGCGGCGAACTTCTTGGCCTCGACGTGGACCTTCGTCACGAGCGGGCAGGTCGCGTCGATCGTCGACAGCGAGCGAGCCCGCGCCTGGGCGTGGACGGCAGGGGACACGCCGTGCGCGGAGAAGACGGTCGTCGCACCGGCGGGGATGCTGTCGTCGATCTCGTCGACGAAGATCGCGCCGCGCTCGCGCAACTGCTCGACGACGTGCTTGTTGTGGACGATCTCCTTGCGGACATAGACCGGGGCGCCGTACAGCTCGAGCGCCCGCTCGACCGTCTGGACCGCTCGATCGACCCCGGCGCAGTAGCCGCGCGGTGCGGCGAGCAGCAACTTTTCGACGATGAATGCGATTGTTGAAGTGTAGGCAGCACTCTGACCCGGGGGAGGAACACGTGCCACGCCGATCCAACCGACTGAGCCGCTCGGTCCTGACGATGCTCGTCCTGTCGCTCGCGCTGCCCGCGCTGGCGAACGCCGCGACCGCGAAGCCCGGGGTGACGACCGGGGCGTTCGCGAACCTCGCGGCGAACACCGTGACCGTGCTCGGCAAGGTCGATCCCAACGGAGCGGCGACGACCTACCTCTTCCAGTACGGCCCCACGACGCTGTACGGCACCTCGACCCCCGTCGCAGCCGTCGGCGACGGCACCTCGGCGATCGCCGTGCTCGCGAACCTCGCGAATCTCGCGCCCGCGACGAGGTACCACTACCGGCTCTTCGCGCACAACCGCAACGGCACCGTCGGCGGCGCAGACCGCTCGTTCAAGACGCCCGCCCAGCCGCTCGGGCTGACGCTCGCCGCGACCGCGAACCCCGTGGCGTTCGGCAGGCCGACGACGATCGCCGGGACGCTCAGCGGCACCGGCAACGCCGGGCGCCAGGTCGTCCTGCAGCAGAACCCGTTCCCGTACGCCGCGGGCTTCACCACCGTCGGCAACGTGCAGCTCACCGGCGCCGACGGCGCGTTCGGCTTCGCGCTGCTGTCGGTCCCGCTGAACACGCAGTACCGCGTCGTCCTGCCCGAGAAGCCGGACGTCCAGAGCCCGATCGTCGGTGTCGGCGTGTCGGTGCGCGTCAGCACGCGCGTGACGCGACAGCTCGTGCGCACCGGCCAGAAGGTGCGCTTCTTCGGGCGTGTGACGCCCGCGCGCCCGGGCGCGCAGGTCGCGGTGCAGAAGCTCCGCGGCACGCGCTGGATCACCGTCGGCGGGTCGATCACCCACGGCGGCGGCAAGGGCTCGTCGCGCTACGGGCTGAACGTCCGCATCCGCCGCGGCGGGACCTACCGCGTCTTCGTCTCGATCGTCGACGGCAACTTCATGTCGAGCGCCGGGCGCTCGGTGAAGATCCGGCGGAGGTTCTAGCGGCGCGCCCGGCTACCCGCGGCGCAGCCGGCCGAGGAGCCGCACGACGGTCTCGCCGACGGCGTCGAGGCTGCGTGCGGAGACCTTGTCGATCGTGTCCTGCAACGTGTCGCGCGGCGGGTAGTCGAAGTCGATGAGGTCGATCGCCGGGATGCCGCGCTGCGTGAACGGCGTGTGGTCGTCGAGGATCTGGCCCGAGATGTCGCTGGAGAACAGCGTGCCGACGCCGGACGCGTTGGCGGCGGCGCGCAGCTGCTGCCACATGGCGGCGTTGGAGCCGGCCTCACGCGGGAAGTGCAGCCCGTGCTTCTCGGCGATGTAGTCGAGCAGGATCATGCTCTGGATCTCGGGGGCGTGACGCTTGGCGTAGGCCTTGGAGCCGCGCACGCCGCAGGAGAGAAACGGCTGGCAGCCGGCCGGCTCCTCCTCGCCGTCGAACAGGACGAAGCGGACGGCGCGGTCGGTCTTGGCACGCGGGGCCCTGGCGAGCGCGCGGGCGATGTAGACGACGGCGGCCGTGCCGGCGGCGCCGTCGTTGGCGCCGACGAAACCCTCCGGCGCGGCCTCCACGTCGTAGTGCGCGCCGAGGAGGATCGCCGGCCCGCGGCCGGGCAGCGACCCGACGATGTTGCGCAGCCCGGGCTGGCCCGGCAGCGGCTCGAAGTGCGCGTTGGGCAGCAGCGCGCGCAGGCGCACCGCGAGACGGCGCAGCGACGCCGACCCGGCCGGGCGCCAGCCGTACTTCTGCACCTGCTCGCGCAGGAGCGCGAAGGCGCGCGTCCCGTCGAAGCGGTTGACGGTCGCGATCGGGGCGAGATCCGACGACGCGGCGATCGGCAGGCCCGTCGCCGGCGTGCGGCGTGAGCCGGCGGCGGACGGCGGCGCCGAGGTCGTGCGGTGACCGGCGCCCGTCAGCGCGCCCGGCAGCGGGAAGCCGATCGCCGCCCACGTCAGCAGCCCGCTGATGAGCACGAGCTGGAGCACCAGCATGATCGCCAGCGGCCGGACCCCGCGGTCAGTCATTGCTCGTCACCGTCTCGAGCAGTTCGGCGAAGCGCTCGCGCGCCGCGATCCGGCGCGTCGGGACGTGCTCGCGCGGGACGTCGCCGGGCGGCGGGTCGTAGCCACGCAGGATCTGGCGCGCGACGGCGTCGCGGTGGACCTCGTCGGGGCCGTCGTACAGCCGCGCGCCGCGGGCGTAGCGGTACATCGCCTCCAGCGGCAGGTCGGTGGAGTAGCCGAGGCTGCCGTGGATCTGCAGCGCGCGGTCGATGACGTCGTGCAGGACCTGGGCGCCGTAGAACTTGATCAGCGAGACGTCGGTGCGCGCGGCGCCCGGGCCCTCGGTGTCGATCCTCCAGGCGGCGTGCAGCGTCATGAGGCGCGCGGCCTGCATCTGCGCGGCGGAGTCGGCGATCCAGTTGCGCACCGTCTGCTTGTCGCCGAGCACGGAGCCGTGGGAGACGCGGTAGGTCGCGCGCTCGCAGAGCATGTCGAACGCCCGTTGCCCGACACCGAGCCAGCGCATGCAGTGGTGGATGCGGCCCGGGACGAGCCGCGACTGGGCGAGCAGGAATCCCGCGCCGCGCGGGCCGAGGAGGTTCTCGGCCGGGACGCGGACGCCCTCGTAGAGGATCTCGGCGTGGCCGCCGAGGCGGCCGAAGTGCTCGGCCGGCTGCTCCATCGTCGCAACGTCGCGCAGGATCGTCACGCCGGGCGCGCCGGCCGGCACGATGATCATCGACGCGCGCTGGTGCGCGCGCGCCGCGGGCTCCGTCACGGCCATGACGATGAGGAAGTCGGCGACCGAGCCGTTGGACGTGAACCACTTGTGCCCGTCGAGCACCCACTCCCCGGCGCCCTCGTCGAGCACGGCCGTCGTCTGCAGCGTCGTCGGGTCGGCGCCGGCGACGCCGGGCTCGGTCATCGAGAACGCCGAGCGCAGGTCGCCGGCGAGCAGCGGGGCGAGCCAGCGCTCCTTCTGCTCGGGCGTGCCGGCGAGCGCGAGCAGCTCGCTGTTGCCAGAGTCCGGCGCCTGGTTGCCGAACGCGCTCGGCGCGTACGGCGACGTGCCGAGGATCTCGTGCATGAGGCCGAGCCGGACCTGCCCGAAGCCCTGTCCACCGTGCTCGGGCGGCAGGTGCGCGGCCCACAGCCCGCGCTCGCGGACCTGCCCCTGCAGCGGCGCGAGCGCGCGGTCGAGCTGCGCCTGGTCGAGGTCGAGCGTCTCGAGCGGCCAGATCTCCTCGCGCACGAACGCGGCCATCCAGTCCAGTTGCTCCTGGAACTCGGGCTCGGTCGAGAAATCCCATGCCATCGCCAGAGAGAGGGTACGGGCGTTCGTACTACGCTGACGCCGATGACCCAGCGCCACCTCGACAGGCTCACCGCGGTCGACGCCTCCTTCCTGCACCAGGAGGGACCCGTCTCGCACATGCACATCGGCGCGCTGGTGCGCGCGGGCGGCCCGGCGCCCGCCTACAACGACTTCCTCGACTCGATCCGCGGGCGCCTGCACCTCGTGCCGCGCTACCGCCAGCGGCTCGTCTACCCGCCCGCCGGCACCGGCCGCCCGCTGTGGATGGACGACACGGACTTCAGCCTCGAGTACCACGTCCGCCACACCGCGCTCCCCGGTCCGGGCAGCGACGAGCAGCTCATGAACCTCTCGGCGCGCGTCTTCTCCCAGCAGCTCGATCGCTCCAAGCCGCTGTGGGAGCTGTGGCTCGTCGAGGGTCTCGCCGACGGCGGCTTCGCGCTGCTGTCCAAGAGCCACCACGCGATGATCGACGGCATCGCCGGGGTCGACCTCGGGACGGTCCTCTTCGACCTCGGCCCCGAGCCCGCCGCGCCGCCGGACGGCCTCGAGCCGTGGACGCCGGATCCCGAACCCAACCCGCTGGACCTCCTCGGCGCGGGCATCGCCGGGATGACGAAGGCGACGCTCGAGGTCGCCTCCCGGGCACTCGGCGCGCTGAGCCAGCCCGACCGCGCGCTCGGCGAGGCGCAGGTCGCCGCCGAGGGCATCGGCGAGATCGCCTGGGCGGCGCTGAACCCCGCCCCGCCCTCACCCCTGAACGTCCCGATCGGGCCGCACCGGCGCTTCGCCGCCATCGCCTGCGACCTCGCCGACTTCAAGACGGTGAAGAACGTCTACGGCGGCACGGTCAACGACGTCGTGCTCGCGGTCGTCGCCGGTGCGCTGCGCCACTGGCTGCACTCGCGCGGGGTGCGGACCGAGGGCCTCGAGCTGCGGGCGCTCGTGCCGGTCTCGGTGCGCGCCGCGGCCGAGGCCGGCGCGGGCGGCAACCGGCTCGCGGTCATGCGCGGCCCGCTGCCGGTCTATGTCGACGATCCGGTCGAGCGTCTCGGCGTCGTGCGCGCCGCGATGGACGACCTCAAGGAGTCCAAGCAGGCCGTCGGCGCCGAGGTCCTCACGAGCGTGCAGCAGTTCGCGCCGCCGACGGTCCTCGCGCAGGCGTCGCGCCTGAACTTCTCGACGCGGCTGTTCAACATGCTCGTGACGAACATCCCGGGCCCGCAGTTCCCGCTCTACGTCCAGGGCGCGAAGATGACCTCGGTCTTCCCGATCGCCTTCCTGCCCAAGGATCACGCGCTCGCGATCGCGATCATGTCCTACGACGGCCAGATGAACTTCGGCCTGCTCGGCGACTACGACGCGATGCCCGACCTCAGCGCGTTCGGCGACGCGATCGAGGCCTGCCTCGCCGAGCTCGTCTCGCTCGCCCGCCGCGACGCGCGCGCGTCCGCGACGGCCTAGCGGGCGGCCGCGGCCACGCGGAAGGAGACGTCCGGCCGCGGCGGGATGCCCTCGCGGTTGCCGGCGCGGTCGACGGCGATCGAGTAGAAGCGATAGCGCGAGCCGCGCCGGACCCGCACCTTCGTGGTCGCCGCGCTCGTGGACTTGATGCGCTTGTAGCGCGAGCCGTTGGTCGAGCGGTAGATCTCGTAGTGGGCGATGCCGGAGGCGACGATCCCCGCCGACGGCGGCTTGTCGCCGCCCTTGAGGCGCAGGGTGATCGCGCGCGCCGAGCGCACGGTCTTCGGCCCGCGGACCTTCGATGACGGCGCGCGGCGGTCGATGAGCCGCGCGGCGGTGAGCGCCACGGCCGGGTTGACGATCCCCCAGCCGAGCTCGGGCGTCCAGCCCGTGCCCGCCGGGCGCGACGCGGTCTCCTTGAGGAGGCGGACGACGTCGGCGGCGCGCAGGTCGGGGTTGAAGTGCTTCACGATCGCGGCGGTCGCGGTGACCATCGGCGCCGCCATCGACGTGCCCTGGAGGTAGGCGAAGCGGTTGTCGCCCTGGAAGACGGTGCGGCAGGCGCAGCCCGGCTGCGGGAACAGCCCGCCCATGCCGGCCTCGAGCTCGGTGTTGTTGCCGGGGAACGCGCCGAGCAGCCCGGGAGGACCGGTCGTGTCGGCGAACTCGCCGTAGCCGGCGAGCGAGATCTGCGAGCCGCGGCCGGCGAACGAGGCGCGCTGGTCTGCGTTTGTCGCGGCGGTGACCGACAGGCCCGTGCCGGCCGTGATGTCCGGGCCGGTCCCGGTCGGCTGCAGGATGTTGGACGGATCGCCCTGCTCCTCGACGGGGGCGTCGGCGGCCGCCGCGACGAGCACGACGTCGTGCGCGACGGCGTAGTTGATCGCGTCGACGATGACCTGCGCGGGCGCCGTCGTGCCGTCGGTGCCGAAGCTCATGTTGATCGCGTCGACCTTCGCGTCGGCCGCGGCGATGATCGAGCGCGCAACCGACCCGTCTCCGAGGTCGCTCTTGTAGACGCGCAGCCGGCAGTCGAGGCCGACGCCGACGATGCCGATGCCGTTGTCGCCCGCGCCGCAGGCCAGCGACGCGACGTGCGTCCCGTGGCCGTTCTCGTCGACGCTCGCGGGGCCGTGGCTGGCGATCGCATCGTTGTCGACGGTCTCGTCGATCTTGCCGGAGAGGTCGGGGTGCGCCGAGTCGATGCCGGTGTCGATGATCCCGACGGTGGCGCCGGCGCCGCGCGTGATGTCCCAGGCAGCGGGCAGGCCGAGTCGCGCGGCCCACCATTGGACGGTCGTGCCCGGCGGCGTCCCGGGCGCGGTCTCGAGTGCCGTGAGCGCCGGGTCGTTCGTGACGGCGCGCAGCCGGAAGCGATGCTCGACCTCGACGCGGGCGACGCCCGCGCGGCGGCGCAGCGCGCGCGCCAGGTCGTGCTGCGTGGTGCCGGCAAGCGGGCGCACCGACACGACGCCGAGCTGCGGGATCTGGGCGCCGTCCAGGCGCACGCCATCGGCGGTCGCGAGCGACGCCGCGGCGGCCCGCAGGACGCCGGCGGTGTGCGACCCCGTCTTCGCGCTCGCGGGCTTCAGCGTGACGAGCAGGCGCCCGGTCGTCTCGGACGCCGCGAGCGCGGCCCCCGGCGCCACCGCGAGCGCGACGACGACGGACGCGAGCGCGCAGGCCCACGGCCGGGACGAAGCTGGCGAGGGGCGCATGCGCATCAGTTGCATAACGCGCGCGGCGCCCGTTCGTTCCGGTGGCAGCTCAAGACCTGCGCGCGCGAGGCGCGCGCGGCCTCAGAAGCCGAGTGCGAACTTCGCGTCCTCGCTCATCTTCTCGGGCGACCACGGCGGGTCGAAGACCATCGAGCTCTTGACGGAGTTCACGCCGTCCAGGGGCGCGACGAACTCCTCGATCTGCTCGGTGATCTGCGGCCCGATCGGGCACGCCGGCGTGGTGAGCGTGAACGTGACGTGCACGTTGCCGCTGTCCTCCTGGATGCCGTAGATGAGCCCCAGCTCGACGAAATCCAAGCCGAGTTCGGGATCGATGACGTTCGTGAGCGCCTCTTCGATCTCTGTGAGTGATGCCATGTCTCACATTCTATCTTGCGTCCTGGCGCGCCAGGTGTAGGTTGGCGACACCATCGTCTCCTACGACGGACATCCCCCGCTCCTGCGTTGCTGCGGCGACGAGGATCGGTCGACGCAGTCGATCCGCCGGCGGGCGTTCTCGCAGGCGCTGATGGCCCCCGCCGACGTCACGGTCGACCTCAGCGAGCTGGCATTCGCGGACCCGTCGCTCATGCTCGACCTCGTCATGCTGGCGCGCCGGCTGCGCAAGGCCGGCCTGGAGCTCGTGCTCCACAGCGCGCAGCCGGACATCGTCGCGCTGATCGAGTACGTCGGCCTGCACCGCCTCCCCGGCGTGCAGGTGCTTCCCTCGCCCGCGCCCGCCTGAGCTCGCCCGCCGGCGGGGCGGCGTCGCGGCCCGGCGCGCCGCTCGCGTAGCCTTCGTCGGGTCATGCCGCTGCTGCTCGTCTTGATCTTCATCGTCGTCCCGATCGCCGAGCTGTACGTGCTCATCCAGATCGGCCAGGCGATCGGCGTGCTCCCGACGATCGCCCTGCTCTTCCTGGACTCGATCCTCGGCGCGACGCTCATGCGCCAGCAGGGACGGGCGGTCTGGCTGCGCTTCAACCGGGCGCTCGCGGAGGGCCGCATGCCGGGCCGCGAGGTCATCGACGGCGTGCTCGTCATCTTCGGCGGCGCGCTGCTGCTGACGCCCGGCTTCCTCAGCGACATCCTCGGCGTCGTGCTGCTGCTGCCGCCGACGCGGGCCCTCGTCCGCGCGCTGCTCGTGCGGCGCTTCGGGGCGCGGTTGGTCGCGAACGCGACGAGTGGCGCGGAGATGCGCTTCGGGCGGATCTTCGGCGCGGGCGCGGGCGCCGGCGGTCGCGGTGCCGGCGCCGGGCGCGGGTTCGACGACGACGTCGTCGACAGCACCGCCCGCGAGGTCCCCCCGCGGCGCGGCGAGCTGCCGTGACCGTCGCCCCCGAGCAGGACGCGCCGCACACCCCCGCGGCGCCGGATCCCGGTTTCCGCGACGCCGTGACGTTCGCCTTCGGCGACCCCGTCGCGAAGCTCTACGGCCACGCCCGGATCGGGCTCGGCGCCGACGGCGCGAGCGGGCTGGCGCTGCTGTTCTCGGGCAGCGAGGTCGTGTCGGCCGCGACGGCGGGTGGCGTGCCGATCGGCTCCGGGGTCCCGTCCTCCTGGGAGGGCGTGAGCGTCGCCGGGCTGGGGACGGCGGTCGAGACGCCGCTTGCGGCGTGGACGCTCGGCTTCGAGCGCGACGGCGCGCGCTTCGACCTGCGTTTCGAGGCGCGCAGCGCGCCGGCGGTGCTCGAGGCCGAGGCGGCTGTCGCGCTCGTCGGCGGGATGGAGGGCTACGAGCAGCTGTGCGCCGTGTCGGGCACGGTGACGGTCGGCGGGCGCGCGCGCGAGGTGCGCTGCCTCGGGCAGCGCGGCCACGTCTGGGGCACGCCGGACTGGAAGCGCATCGAGCTCGCGCGGTCGCTGTCGGCGTGGCTCGGCGCCGACCGCGCGATCATGCTCGCCGCCGCGCGACCGGCGAAGGCGCGCGGGCACGGCGAGGAAGCGGTCGCCGCCTGGCTCGTCGACGGCGACGAGCCGCACGCGATCCAGGACGCGCGCCTGTCGACGACGTACGACGGCGCGCTGCGCCATCAGCGCGCGGGCCTGGAGCTGTGGCTCGACGAGGAGAGCGAGTTCGCCCACCGGGCGTCCGGGAAGGTCCTGTGCGGCACGACGCTCGACCTCGGCGACGTGCGGCTGGACAGCGCGTTCTTTCACTGGAAGATGGAGGGCCGCGAGGGCGTCGGGCGCTACGACGTCATGCGCCGCGCGGCGGCGGCGGCCGGCCGCAAGAAGTGATCAAGGCGATCATCAGCGACTTCGGCGGCGTGCTGACGACGCCGCTGGCGGGCTCCTACAAGGCCTTCGCCGAGCGGACTGGGCTGTCGATGGCCGAGCTCGGCGGCGCGCTCGGCGCGATCGTCGCGCGCGAGGGCGCGCACCCGCTGTATGAGATGGAGTGCGGGCGCCTGACCGAGGCGGAGTTCCTCGCGGGGCTCGAGCGTGCCATGCGCGAGCAGGTCGGCCGCGACATCTCCTGCGAGGGCTTCGCCGAGACGCTGTGGTCGAGCCTCGCGCCCAACGAGCCGATGATCTCGCTCATGGCCGCGCTGCGCGACGAGGGCTACCGCATGGCGCTCGTGACGAACAACGTCCGCGAGTGGGAGTCGCACTGGCGCGCGATGGCCCCGGTCGACGAGATCTTCGAGCTCGTCGTCGACAGCGCGTTCGTCGGGATGCGCAAGCCCGATCTGGAGATCTACGAGCTGACGCTACGGAGCCTCGAGCTGCCGGGCGAGGCGTGCCTGTTCGTCGACGACCTCGAGCGCAACTGCGTCGCCGCACGGGCGGCCGGGATGCAGACCGTCGTGTACCGCGACGCCGAGCAGGCGATCGCGGAGATCCGGGCGGCGCTCGACGGCGCCGCCTAGTTGTCGCAGCCGAGGCGATCCCAGAGGTAGAGGTCGACGCACTCCTTCGCGAGCTCCTGGCAGCGCGCGCGCGAGAGGTGCGGCAGGACCGTCGTCAGCGCCTGCTCCTCGGCGACGCCGGCGTCGAACGCCTCCTCACCCCGGAACCCGGCGGCGATCTTCAGCGCCTCGCGGCGGTTGTCGCCGAGGCCCTGGAACGCATTGAGGAGAAATTCGCGATTGGCGATCGGATGGCCGACCTCCAGCGACGCGTGCCACGCGGCCAGCATCGACAGGTCGTGCTCGTCGAGGTCCTGCACGGCCTTCGCGTAATGCGACGCCAACTCGCCCTCGGGAATCTCATCCACCCACGCACGAACCAGCTCGCCGAGAATCTGCCGGCGGGCCTCGCGGCCGACGGACTCGGCGATCACCCGGATCGCGTCCTGCGGTTCGATGAAACAGAGCGGCATACCGGCTCCCTGACGCTCGGGAAAGAACGGACGGGATGCACGGTAGGGAGCCGATCGGACGCGATCGGGTGGAGCGCGCCGGGCAATCGGCTAATGCACGATGTGCGTCTGCGGTCTGCCGATGCCCGCCACGAACGGGTAGCCCGTCTCGCGCGGGATCCGGATGCGAAACTGGAGCCGAACCCCAGGCCGATGCACGCGCAGACGATACGTTCCTGAGAATGTGCCACCTCGTGTGGTACGCCGCCTGGCAAACGTCTTCCATGACCCCCCTGGCGCGCGTCCCTGGATCTCAACGAGCTTGCCCCGTCGAGGCACCGGCTTGGAGAGCATCCGGCCCCGATACCGCACTTGGATGCCTGCCAGGGAGACACGAAGGGTCGCCGATGCCCTCACGCGGAGTCTCACCCGCGCGACGGCTGTAAGTTCGCCGGAACCGGTGCCGTATCCGATCGTCAGCGTCCTCGACTTCGCTGCTCTGACCGTGTAGGAGAATCGCCCGTCGGGCCCGGTCGATATTCCGCCATCCCCCGGCTGACCACCGCCTGCGACTGCAGGGTCGAAGACTTGAAGACGGGCGCCACTGATCGGATCGCCGCCCTGCGTGCGCAGGCGGCCTCGGATGACCACCCGCCGTCCGTAGCCGGCGGTCAGGGTGGCGCGATGATTGACGGCAAACGACGCTGTCAGGCGCGCTGGCACACGCGCGTTATTGGGGCTTCCTGCAGCTGAAGGCTGGCTAGGTGCGCCAGCGGCCCCGTTGGCGACTTGAATCGCGGTCGATGACTGGACCACCTGCTCGTTACCCGCCGCGTCGGTCACGCGCAGGGAAACGGGATACAACCCGTCGCTGACCTTACGCGTGTCGACGTCGATCGTTCCGGTGCGACTACTGGGACACGCCAATAGCGCAGCGAACGCACAATCTGCGGCGAAATCGGCCGTACCCACGACCGTGCGGCCAACCATCGCGGAGACCCGAGCGATTCCCGACTCCCTATCGGTGGCGGCGTACGCGAGTGTCTTGATGCTCGATTGCGGCCCGGCAGCAAGCACCGTTCCACCTTCGATCGACGCTCCCGGCGCGATGTTCTCCTGAAGTGTGGCCTCGGCGCCCCGGATATCCAAAACGTTCGGATCCACCGCCGGGCAGTCGGTGCCCTTGTCAGCAGAACAAGAAACGACGACGTAGAAGATCGTTGTCGCAGTATCCAGCTGCGAGCTGACGAACGGGTTTGAGAGCGTCTCCCCCCCGGGGGGGCCAAACAGTCCGACGGCAGGAGTGATGAAGCCCGCGCCTCCGCTCGCAGTGTGCGCGAACAATGTCGATCCGTTGCTTTGCAATCGGGCCACGAGCCACAGGCGCACGGAGCGGATCGCGATACCAGGCGGGGTTTCCAGCGTGACGCCCGAGGCTGAGCCCGCAGGCATGACACCGGCGTTGATACCGAAACCACCACCCGTAGCACACTCGTCGACACCAAACGTTCCCCCTGCAACGCTCGCACTCCATCGCCACGGTCCCATCGGCTCTCGGTGCGCACCGGGGACGTTGCAGTTGTGAATGACGTATATGCCGGCGCTGGCGGGCTCAGCGATGCCGAACGTCGCGGCGAGCCCGCAGGCGACGCCCAGCAGGTAGCGCGTGGGATGGCGCAGTGGAGACATCGGCTTCCTTTCTCCTCGGACCCCCGTCATGGGCCGAACTCGTCCTGCCCGCCCGTGGAGCTGAACTCCGGGGCGATCTTGCGCATGTGGGCTGGTACGGACTGTCGCGGCTTCGGCTTGGTCGTGGCGGACGCCGAGATCACGCGGACGGACCTGGCGCGCGGGGGCGGCGCTCCGAATTCGGTCTGCGCCGTAGAGGATCCGCTCGCGCGCGACTGGCCGAACTCGTCGACCTGCGTCGCGGGCTGACGCGAACTGCCGGAGCCCGAACGGACGGGCGCGGCGATGGGGCGCTTCGACGCGATGGTCGCGTTCCGGGGTGGCGCCGGCTGATGCTTGGCGACCTTGGCGGGGCGGTTGTGGTGCCTCTGCAGAACCGTGTGTTCGACGGTCGCGTACCCGCCCCCGGCCACCGCCGCGGCCGAAGCCGCGACCGCCGCGACCTTGCCGCCCGCCGCGGCCTCGAGGGCCGACTGCATCTTCGTCGCCGAGTGCACGGCACGCTCGTGGAACCCGCCGGCGACGGCTTCGTACGCGCGCATGAACGCGCCTGCCACCTGCTCGCCGCCACCCACGGCGACCACGACCAGCGGGATCGGAAGGACGGCCGACAGCGGCGTCGAGCTGTCGTGGAGCGCCTTGAGCGTCGCGCGGCAGCCGGGGCAGTTACGCAGATGGGGGCGCAACTCGAGGATCTGCTCCGGTGTCGCCTCGCCGTCGACCATCGCCGAGATCACCGGCATCCAGCGCTCGCATTCCGAGCCCGACTCGATGCCCGCGTAGCGCGAGAGGAAGTTGCGGCGACCTTCGGTCAGGCAGCGGTTGACCTTCGTGTACGACCACCCCGTGATCGCGCCGATGTCGTTGTAGCTGTGCCCCTGCGCCTTCAACCAGAGCGCGCGGAGCTCCTGGGGCTTCAACCGCTGTAATGCCTCGGCCGACCGGCTGACGAGGTCGAAGCTCAGCAACTGCTCCTCCGGCGTCGGCACGCGGCCTGACGCGTGCAGGTCGTAGTCGACGTCCGATTGGCTCACGTCCTTGCGGCGAGCGCGGCGGATCGCCTGCGCCTCGCGCTTGACGACGACGTGCAGCCAGCCCGCCGCGCGCTCGGGGTCGAGCTGCTCGGCGTGGGCCATGAAGATCTCCAGCCCCCGCTGATAGGCGTCTTGGGCGTCGTCGACGCAGATCGAGTGGCGCCGGGCGATCCGCAGGAGCGATTCGGCGTGCGCTGCCACGGTGCGAAGGATCAGTTCCTCCGCCGGGCTGCTGCCTCTCCCTCCGCCCTGCTCCTCGCCCATCCGTCAACCCCCGCGCTCGGGCCCCGGCGGGACCTTTCCTGCGTTAGGGCAACGTACGAGGAAACTCGCCCCCGCCGCGCGAGAAAATTCCGCAAATTGCGGACCTTTAAGCGGGAAGATGTTTCCGGGGAGGTGAGGCGCTACGCGCTGAGTGACGCGCGCGCGCCGGGACGCAGCGCCTCGGCCTGCTCGGCGACCGCGCGCAACTGCGAGATGGTCTGGCGCAGGATCCGCGAGACCTGCATCTGGCTCACGCCGAAGACCGCGCCGATCTCCGCCTGCGTCATGTCCTCCTCGAAGCGCAGGCGCACCATCTCCCGCGCGCGGGCCGGCACGGTCTTCAGGAGATCGTCGAGCGCCGCGCGCTGCTCGGCGCGCACGAGCTCCGGATCCTCCAGGCCGAGCGTGTCGGCGAGCGTCATCCCCTCGCCGGGGTCGCCCTGCGGCGCCTGCAGTGAGACGGCCGACCGGCCGCGGCGGGCCTGCAGCGCCTCGAGGACGTGCTCCTCGTCGAGGTCGGCGGCCGCCGCGAGCTCGCGCGTCGTCGGCGAGCGGTCGAGCTGCTGCGTGAGGCGCGTGAGCGCGTTCTCGACGCGCAGCGTGACCTCCTGGAGGTCGCGCGGCGGGCGCACCGTCCACGAGTGGTCGCGGAAATGGCGCTTGAGCTCGCCCGCGATCGTCGGCACCGCGAACGAGCTGAACGCGCACCCGCGAGCCGGGTCGTAGCGGTCGATCGCCTTGACGAGCGCGACGGACGCGACCTGAACGAGGTCGTCGAACGGCTCGCCCGAGCGCTGGTAGCGCCTTGCGAGCGACCGCGCGAGCGGCATGAAGCGCTCTATGAGCGCGGTGCGCGCCTGCCGGTCACCTGTGTCGAGCCACGCCCGGAAGAGGCGCTGCTCGTCGCGGGCGCGCCGGCGCCGCGCTTCGGTATCGAGTTGCGTCTCCGCATCGTCGCTCTCGCGAGCAGCTGGTACTTCGAGAATCGCCACGGTTTCACTCCTACGTCCTAGGTTGGTGAAGTCGTCGACGTTTTCTCTCTCGCCGCCACCACAGCCGTGTGGTGCGATCGAGGCGTCGTCCCTGCCCAGTCGCTTACCCAGGCCCCCGAGAGGCGAAACGAGGCGGCCGGCTAGCGCCGCGCCAAGATGTGAAACCAGACGTCCGTCGCCTCGTCGCCGATCCCCCAGCGCTCGGCGACGCAGCCGACGATGCGCAGGCCGTGTCCGCCGACGCGTGCCGGATCGTGCCGGCGCGGGCGTGCGTCGAACCCGGGGCCGTCGTCGGTCACCATGCCCACGACGCAGTCCTTCTTGAGGTCGAGGCGGAGCTGCACCCCGCCCTCGCCGTAGAGGACGGCGTTCGTCATCAGCTCGCTCACGACGAGCAGCACGTCGTCGAGCGTCTCCTCCGCAAGCAGGTCGCCGAAGCGACTGGCGACCATACGGCGGGCGTCGGCGGGCGCGGCCGGCGTGCGTGCGAAGTGCCGCGCGATGGCCGGCGAGCTGCCCGAGGGCGTGTCGCTCAGCTGCATCGTGGCGTCGCTGCCTTGCACATATTCCTCGCTTCTTGGTCGCGGGCCAGCCGGGCTGACGGGCTTGCTCCCTTCGGAGAGGCAGGCTCTACCCGATGCCGGGCAAGCTCACGCCCCGCCGAGCGTCAGCGCAGGTAGGAGGGTTCGGGCTCATCGCCGGAGCGATGCGGCGGGCGGCGCTCGCCGCGCGTCAGCCGGAAGGACCGCGCGCCCCGGTGCGGCCGGAACGAGCGCACCTGCGGCAGGTGCGGCGTGCTGCGAAACGAGACGTCCGGCAGGACGCGCCGGGCCATCGAGCGGACGAGGATCGCCTCGGCGATCGCCCGCTCGTCGACGACGTAGTGCGCGTCGCGGACGAGTTCCTTCAGCAGCTTGGTTCGTGCAGTCATGTCGGTTTCACCTGTGGCTCTGGCTAGTGAATCGGCAGCCGGGACGCAGAACGCGAGCGATGTCGAGCGGGGTGGACGCGCGTGCGAGTCAGACGCCCAGCACGCCGGCGATGGCGTCGCGCTCGCCGTCGGCGGCGACCGCGCTGGAGCCCATCGTCGCGCGCCCGGCGGCCGGCGCGCCCCAGTTGAACAGGGCGAGATCGAGCGCCTCGATCGGCAACTCGACGGCGTCCGCGAGGTCCCGCGCGCGGCGCTCGAGCAGGATCTTGTCGCCGATCCCGAACACGCGCTTGGCGGCGGTCGTCGCGGCGTCGTCGGTGAAGTGCAGCGAGGTGGCGCGCAGGTCGACGACGCCGAGCCGGCCGAGGCCGACGAGCAGCTCGTAGCGTCCCCCGCGGCCGAAGCCCGGCAGCGCGAGGCGCTCGAAGAGACGATCGAAGCGGCGCTCCGGAGTCCATGATGATTCCCCTGCAAATGCGGCATTCTGCCCGCCAGCGCGCTGCGCCCAGGCACGGTAGGAGAGCACCGTCCGCTCGCCGGCCGCGGCGTCGTGCGACGTCCGCGGCCCCCGTGTGGCGGCGAGGTCGGGCAGCTCGCCGGAGGCCCATGGCGCGCGCGCGGCGCGGATCGCGGCGAAGGGATCCTCGCCCTGGGTCGGGCCGAGGTAGGCCGTGAGGAACGCGAGCCACAGCGCCTCCTCGCGATCGGGCTCGGCGCCGATCTCCGCGTAGATCGACGGCGGGTCGGCCGCGAGCTCGGCAAGACGTGCGGCGGCGAACGCGAGCTCGGCGGCAAGGCGCTCGGCGTCGGCGGACGCCTTCAGGCCCGTCACGAGCTCCGAGCGGTAGCCGTCATCGACCGCCTGCGTCACCTGGCGGACGCGGACGGCCCCCGAGCGGCCCGGTCGCCGCGCGGCGCGGGCGTTGGTGCGAGCGCGCGTCGGCGGCTCGCCCGGGGCGCGCTTCTTGGCGGGCGCGGGGGACGCCTGCGCCGGGCGGCAGATCGGGCAGTTCTCGATGAAGCGGTTGTGACGGCAGAAGCTCGGTGGCACGACCCCTCAGTCTATGCCGCCGGGCTCAGCGACCTTCCCCGCGCGCGCCACGTCCAGCGGTCGTCCCCAGCCGCTCGATCCCGCCGAGGAAGACCTGCGTCGCGAAGCGCGTCGCGCCCTCGACATCGGGCGGCTCGCGCCGGATCATCGCGACGCCGACCTCGAGCGCGGCGCCGACCATCGCCGCCGCCATGTAGTCGGGATCCAGCGCCGGGACGATGCCGAGCCGGATCGCGTTGCGCAGGTCGGACGCGAGCTCCTCGACCCCGGCGCCGAAGATCGGCTCGTCGAACATCGTCCGGATCGTGCCGCTGTTGCGGCGCATCAGCTCGAAGGCCTCGGGGTCGGAGGCGAGGACGCCGAAGTACTCGCGGTAGCCGGCGGCGACGAACTCCTCGAGCGAGCCGGCCTCGCGGCGGGCGGCCTGGACGCGGGCGCGGACCTTCTCGGCGGTCTCCTCGAGGACCGCGCGGAAGAGCGCCTCCTTGTCGGGGAAGTAGTTGTAGAACGTCCCGCTGGCGAGCCGCGTGTGGCGGATGACGTCGCGCACCGTCGCGCCGCCGTAGCCCTGCTCGGAGAACACGGCCCGGGCGGCGGCGAGGATCGCGGCGCGGTTGGCGGCCTTCGTCGCGGCGCGGCGGCCGCCGGTCGGTTGCGCCGTGACGCTCATCCGGTCACCGCCGGCTCGGCCACCGTCCTCGCGCGCGCGGGGACCGGCAGGGCGAAGCCCGCCTTGCGGGCGCGCTCGGCGCCGCGGCGCCGCTCGCGGGCGAGGTCGACGAGGTAGCGGTCGAAGTCGACCTGGATCGTGTGGCGCTTGGAGGCGACATAGCGCTTGCGCATGCGCTCGCCGTCGCGGCGGATCTCGCGCTCGAGCGCGCGGCGCGCGGGCAGGTGGTAGCGGCCGTGCAGGTAGTCGGCGAGCCACGCGCCCTGCGCCTCGGCGAGCGGCATGATCGCGCCGAGCGGCTGCAGCAGCCCGACGAACGCGAGGCTGCGGTTGCCGGGTGCGAAGACGCGGCGGAAGAGGTCGATGCGGTTGTCGGGCGCGGCGAGGAAGTCGTCGGCGAAGAACGGGAACGTGATCCGGTAGCCCGTGCAGTAGATGACGACGTCGGCGTGCACCTGGGTGCCATCGGTGAAGCGCACCCAGTCGGGCCCGAGCGCGGCGATGTTCGGCCGCGGCGTGATCGCGCCGTGGCTGATGCGGTCGAGGATGCGCCCCGAGACCGTCGGATGGGCCTGGGCGAAGCGATGGTCGGGCCGGGGCAGCCCGTAGTGCTCCGGGTTGCCGGTGTGCAGCCGCACGAAGAGCTCGAAGACCTTGTACGTGATCCGGTCGGGCACGACCGTGCTGTGCGGCAGCTGGTCCATCGGCTTGCCGAAGAGGTACTTCGGGACGATCCAGGCGCCGCGGCGGGCGGCGAGGTGCGTCGAGCGCGCGACCTGGCTGGCCTCGACCGCGATGTCCATCGCGCTGTTGCCCATGCCGAGCACGACGACGTCCTTGTCGCGCAGCGACCCGTTGTCGCGGTAGTCGTGGGCGTGCATCTGCGTCCCAGCGAACGTGTCGCTGCCGGGGAACGCCGGCTCGGGCCAGCGCGCGTCCCAGTGATGGCCGTTGGCGACGACGAGCATGTCGTAGGACCGCTTCGCCCCGCCCGCGCACGCGAGCTCCCAGGTGCCGTCGGGGCGCTGGCCGGCATGCTCGATCGCCGTCTCGAAGCGGATGGCGTCGCGGAAGCCGAAGTGGTCGACGTAGTCGTCGAAGTACGCGGCGATCTGCGTGTGGTGCGGGAAATCCGGATAGGACCTCGGCATCGGGAGGTCCGAGAACTGCATCCGGTCGCGCGACGTGTTGATGTGCAGGTCGCGGTAGGCGGCCGACATCCCGTTGCGGTTGCCGAAGACCCAGTTGCCGCCGACGCGGTCGGAGGCCTCGAAGCACTCGAACGGCAGGCCGCGCTCGTGCAGCGCCTTCGCTGCTGCGATGCCGGATGATCCGGCGCCGATGATCGCGGTTGTCGGCAGCGTGGTCATGTGATCGGCAGAGCTCCCGGGGCGGTGCAACGTGACGCTGGCGTCACGTTAGAGCACGCGTCCAGCCGCGCGCGGCGCGTCGGCGCCGCCGTGGTCAGTCGACGACGCCCGGGTCCGTCAGCCCGCCGCCGCGCGAGCGGCGCACGAAGTACACGATCAGCGCGGCGCCGGCGACGCTGAGGATGATCCCGCCGCCGTTGCGACCGAAGAGCAGGGCGCCGACGAGGCCGCCGATGATCGAGCCGCCCACGCCGATCGCGATCGTCATGGGAATGCTCATCGGGTCGGGCCCGGGCAGCGCGAGGCGGCCGAACGCGCCGATGACGAGGCCGCTGAGCAGCAGGATGATGAGGTAGGCGAGAAAAGTCATGCGCCCGAATGTACCCCTCGATCCGGCGGGTTACGCGGCGACGCGCTGTGGCGGCCCGGCGGGGCCCTCGTCGGCGTCGGCGCGCGACCTCGCGGGCCTGTCGAGCTCGCCGAGATAGCGGTCGACCATCCGGGCGCACTGGCGGCCCTCGTTGATCGCCCAGACGATGAGCGACTGGCCGCGGCGGGCGTCGCCGGCGGCGAAGACGCCGTCGACCGTCGTCGTGTAGGGCCGCACGTCCTTCGCGTTGCCGCGGGCGTCCTTGGCGACGCCGAGCTGGTCGAGCAGCGCCTGCTCGGGGTGCAGGAAGCCCATGGCGAGCAGGACGAGGTCGGCCTGCAGCTCGCCCTCGGTGCCCGCGACCGGCTTGAACGGGGGCCGCGCGTCGGCCTGGGCGTAGTGCAGCGTGCGCACGTGGCCGTCCGCGTCGCCGGAGAAGTGCGTCGTGACGACGGAGAAGTCCTGCTCACCGACGCCGGCGGTCGAGGCCTCCTCCATCGCGTAGCTCAGGCGGAACTTCTGCGGCCACAGCGGCCACGGCGTGCGGTCGTCGGGGCGGTGCTCGGGCGGCTCGGGGAGCAGCTCGAGCTGCGTGATCGACGCGGCCCCCTGGCGCAGCGAGTTGCCGACGCAGTCCGCGCCCGTGTCGCCGCCGCCGATGACGACGACGTGCTTGCCCTCGGCGGTCAGACCGACGACGCCGGGCGGGGCCGAGCCGGTCGGCGTGCCGGTCTGCGTCGCGACCCAGCGGTTGCGGTCGTAGAGGTAGTCCATCGCGAAGTGGATGCCCTCCAGCTCGCGGCCGGGGACCGGCAGGTCGCGCGGCGTGCGCGAGCCGGTCGCCAGCACGACGGCGTCGAAGCGCTCCTGCAGCTCGCCGGCCGAGATGTCGACGCCGACGTCGACGCCGCACTGCACGTCGACGCCCTCGGCGACGAGCTGCTCGACGCGGCGCTCGACGACGTGCTTCTCGATCTTGAAGTCCGGGACACCGAAGCGCACGAGGCCGCCGGCGGCCTCGTCGCGCTCGAAGAGCGTGACGGTGTGGCCCGCACGGCGCAGCTGCTGCGCCGCGGCCATGCCCGCCGGCCCGGAGCCGACGACGGCGACGGTGCGGCCGGTCTCGCGCTTGGGCGGCAGCGGCACGACCCAGCCCTGCTCCCAGGCGCGGTCGATGATCGAGTTCTCGATCTGCTTGATCGTCACCGCGTCGCCCTCGCGGATCTCCAGGACGCAGGCGGCCTCGCACGGCGCCGGGCAGAGGCGGCCGGTGAATTCCGGGAAGTTGTTCGTCGCGTGCAGCTGGGCGATCGCGTCCTTCCAGCGGTCGCGGTAGACGAGGTCGTTCCAGTCGGGGATGAGGTTGCCGAGCGGGCAGCCGTTGTGGCAGAAGGGCACGCCGCACTCCATGCAGCGCGCGCCCTGCGCGGCGAGCTCCGGATCCGGCCGGCGGATCGTGAACTCCTTGAAGTCGTGGGCGCGCTCGGCCGCGTCGCGGTACGGGACCCCGACGCGCTCGATCTTCAGGAAGGCGCCGATCTCACCCATGACTAGTGGTCCCTCCCGTGGCAGGTCGCCCGAAGACCCGGGATGCCGGCGCCGCCTGGCAAGGACGCAGGGCCGAAGGTGTGGCTCTGCCACATCGAGGTCCGAGGACGCCGCCAGGCGGTGATCGGCGCCCGGGGGTTCGGGCGAGCTGTTGCGGGAGGGACCACTTAGCCGACCTTCTTGGTAGCGGACGCGACCGCGCCGTTGGAGGAACCGTTCGCCGACGACGCCTCGGCCGCGGCCTGCTCGGCGAGCACGCGCTTGTAGTCGACGGGGAAGATCTTCACGAAGCGCGGCAGCAGCTCGTCCCAGTCGTCGAGCACGCGCTGGGCGACCGGCGAGCCGGTGCGCTCGAGATGCTCGTCGACGAGCGCGCGGACCTCCATCGCGTCGCCCTCGTCCAGCGGCTCGAGCTGGTCGCGCATCGCGGGGTTGACGCGCCCGGTGAACATGTCGTCCTCGTCGAGGACGAACGCCAGGCCGCCGCTCATGCCGGCCCCGAAGTTGCGGCCCGTCGCGCCGAGGACGACGACGCGCCCGCCGGTCATGTACTCGCAGCCGTGGTCGCCGACGCCCTCGATGACGGCGCTCGCGCCGGAGTTGCGCACGGCGAAGCGCTCGCCGGCGAGGCCGCGGAAGAACGCCTTGCCGCTCGTCGCGCCGTAGAGGACGGTGTTGCCGATCAGCACGTTCTCCTCGGCGACGTACGTCACGCCGTCGGGCGGCAGCACGACGAGCGTCCCGCCCGAGAGGCCCTTGCCCGTGTAGTCGTTGGCGTCGCCGTGCAGGCGGAAGCTCACGCCCGGCGCCAGCCAGCCGCCGAAGGACTGGCCGGCCGAGCCGCGGAACTCGACGTGGATCGTCTCGTCCGGCAGGCCCTTGGCGCCGTGGCGTACCGCGATGTGGCTGGAGAGGATGCCGCCGACGCAGCGGTTGACGTTGCGGATCGGGTAGTCCAGCGCGACCGGCGTGCCGTCGGCCAGCGCCGCCGCCGCGGCCTCGACGAGCTCCCAGTCCAGCGCGTCGTCGAGCACCGGCTCCTGCGCGCGCACGCGGCGCAGCGGCGTGCCCTCGGGCAGCTGCGGCATCGCGAGGATGTTCGTGAGGTCGACGCCGCGCGCCTTCCAGTGCTCGATCAGCTCGTCCTGCTCGAGCAGGTCGCTGCGGCCGATGAGCTCGTCCATCGAGCGGATCCCGAGCGAGGCCATGATCTCGCGGACCTCCTCGGCGACGAAGAAGAAGAAGTTCACGACGTGCTCGGGCGTGCCCTTGAAGCGCTTGCGCAGCTCGGGATCCTGCGTCGCGATGCCGACCGGGCACGTGTTGAGGTGGCAGGCGCGCATCATGATGCAGCCCGCGGCGATCAGCGGGGCCGTCGAGAAGCCCATCTCGTCGGCGCCGAGCATCGCGGCGATCGCGACGTCGCGGCCGGTCTTCAGCTGGCCGTCGGTCTGCACGATGATGCGCGAGCGCAGGTCGTTGCGCAGCAGCGTCTGCTGCGTCTCGGCGAGGCCGATCTCCCACGGGACGCCGGCCGCCTGGATCGAGCTCAGCGGCGAGGCGCCGGTGCCGCCGTCGTGGCCGGCGATCAGCACGTGGTCGGCGTTGGCCTTCGCGACGCCGGCGGCGACCGTCCCGACGCCGACCTCGGACACGAGCTTGACCGAGACCTGGCCGCGCGGGTTGGAGCAGCGCAGGTCGTAGATGAGCTGCTTGAGGTCCTCGATCGAGTAGATGTCGTGGTGCGGCGGCGGCGAGATGAGCCCGACGCCGGGCGTCGTGTGGCGTACGCCGCCGATGTAGGCGTCGACCTTGTGACCCGGCAGCTGGCCGCCCTCGCCGGGCTTGGCGCCCTGGGCCATCTTGATCTGCAGCTGGTCGGAGTTGACGAGGTAGTGGATCGTCACGCCGAAGCGGCCGGAGGCGACCTGCTTGATCGCCGAGCGCCGCGAGTCGCCGTTGGCGTCGGGCGTGAAGCGGACCGGGTCCTCCCCGCCCTCGCCGGTGTTCGACTTGCCGCCGAGGCGGTTCATCGCGATGGCGAGCGTCTCGTGCGACTCGCGCGAGATCGAGCCGAGCGACATCGCGCCGGTCGCGAAGCGCTTGACGATGTCCGCGGCCGGCTCGACCTCGTCGAGCGCCACCGGGGTGACGCCGTCGGTCTTGAACTTCAGCAGCCCGCGCAGCGTCGCCTTGCGCGACGCGTCGTCGTTGGCGAGCGCCGCGTATTCGCGGTACTTCGCCAGGGCGTCGCCGTTGGAGGCGTCGGCGCGCACGGCGTGCTGCAGCAGCGCGATCGTCTCCGGGTTCCACATGTGGTGCTCGCCCTCGCGGCGCCAGGCGTAGATGCCGCCGACGGGCAGCAGCTGCTCGTGGTCGGCCGGGTAGGCCTGCGCGTGGCGGTCGAGCGTCTCGCGGGCGAGGACGTCCATCCCGATGCCGCCGATCCGCGAGGCCGTGCCGGTGAAGTGGCGGTCGATCAGGTCGCGCTCCAGGCCGACGGCCTCGAAGATCTGCGCGCCGCAGTAGGACTGCGTCGTCGAGATCCCCATCTTGGAGATCGTCTTCAGCAGGCCCTTGCCGATCGCCGTGACGATGTTGCGCTCGGCCGTGTCGACGTTCTCGATGCCCGGGATGCGGCCCTCGCTGACCATCTCGCCGACGGTGTCGAGCAGGAGGTACGGGTTGATCGCGCCGCAGCCGTAGCCGATGAGCGTCGCCATGTGGTGGACCTCGCGCGGCTCGCCGGACTCCAGCACGAGGCCGGTCCGCAGGCGCGTGCCCTCGCGCACGAGGTGCTCGTGGACGGCGGCGACGGCGAGCAGCGACGGGATCGCCGCGCGGCGCGGTCCGAGCTGGCGGTCGGAGAGGATCAGGACGCTGACGCCCGCGGCCACGGCGTCGTGGGCGTCGTCGCAGAGCTTCGCGAGGCACGCGCGCAGCCCGCCCGGGCCCTGGTCGATGTCCCACGTCATGTCGAGCGTGTGCGCGCGGAAGATCTCGTCGTGGACCATGCGCAGCGTCTCGAGCTCGTGGTTGCGCAGGATCGGCTGGTCGAGGATCAGCTTGTGCGCGTGCTCGGGCGTCTCGGTGAGGAGGTTCTTCTCGCCGCCGATGCCGGTCGCGAGCGACATGACGATCGACTCGCGGATCGGGTCGATCGGCGGGTTGGTCACCTGCGCGAAGAGCTGCTTGAAGTAGCTGAAGAGCGGCGGGCGGCGATCGGAGAGGACAGCGAGCGCGTTGTCGTTGCCCATCGAGCCGATCGGCTCGGCGCCGGTCTTGGCCATCGGCGCGATGAGAACGCGCAGGTCCTCCTGCGTGTAGCCGAACGCGAGCTGGCGCAGCTTCGTCGGCTGCAGGCCGGTCATCGTCACGTGCGCGGGCGCGAGGTCGTCGAAGTGGATCGTGTTGCGCTCGAACCAGTCGCCGTAGGGCTGCTGCGTGGAGACGTCGTGCTTGACCTCCTCGTCCTCGACGATGCGGTGGCGCTCGAGGTCGACGAGGAAGAGCTTGCCCGGCTGCAGGCGGCCCAGGCGCTTGACCTCGGCGGCCTTGATCGGCAGCAGGCCCGCCTCGGATCCCAGCACGACGAGGCCGTCGTGCGTCTCGACCCAGCGGCCGGGGCGCAGGCCGTTGCGGTCGAGCGTCGCCCCGACGATGCTGCCGTTCGTGAAGGCGACCGCCGCCGGCCCGTCCCACGGCTCCATGAGGCAGGAGTGGAAGGCGTAGAAGCCCTTGAGGTCGTCCGGGAGGTCGTCGCGGTCGGCGTAGGCCTCGGGGATCATCATCATGATCGCGTGCGGCAGCGAGCGGCCGGCGAGCATGAGCATCTCGAGGACGTTGTCGAACGTCGCCGTGTCGGAGTTGCCCGGGACGACGATCGGCATGATCTTCTGGAGGTCGATGCCGAAGAGCCGCGACGCCATCTGCGACTCGCGCGCGCGCATCCAGTTGACGTTGCCCATGAGCGTGTTGATCTCGCCGTTGTGGGCGATGACGCGGTACGGATGGGCGAGCGGCCAGCTCGGGAACGTGTTCGTCGAGAAGCGCGAGTGAACGAGCGCCATCGCGCTCGCCATCGCCGGATCGGTCAGGTCGGGGAAGAAGCCGCGCACCTGGTCGGGCACGAGCATGCCCTTGTAGACGATCGTGCGTGACGAGAACGACGCGATGTAGAGGTCCGGGCCGGCCGCGAGCTCGCAGATGCGCCGGATGACGTAGAGCTTGCGCTCGAAGGCGTCCTGGTCGGACTCGAAGCCGGGGCCCGCCTCGACGATGAGCTGGCGCATGACGGGGCGCGTCGCGTCGGCGGTCTCGCCGACGTGGTCGGTGTCGACGGGAATGTCGCGCCAGCCGAGCACGCGCTGGCCCTCGATGCGGACGTTGAGCTCGAGCATCGCCTCGAGCTTCGCCCGGCGCGAGGCGTCCTTGGGGAGGAAGCAGACGGCGACGCCGTAGCGCCCGCGGTCGGGCAGCTCGAAGTCGACCCGCGCGCGGAAGAACCCGTGCGGCATCTGCAGGAGCATCCCGGCGCCGTCGCCGGTGCGCGCGTCGGCGCCGGTCGCGCCGCGGTGCTCGAGGTTCTCGACGGCCTGCAGGCCCTTCTCGACGACCTCGTGCGCCGCGACGTTGTCCAGGCGCGCGACGAGCGCCACGCCGCACGCATCGTGCTCGTAGCGAGGGTCGTAGAGGCCTTCAGCCTGTGGCAGGGAAAACTCGTTGCTCATATGGGAGTGCCTCCAAACGGCGGCGCGTGGCACTTGAGGCGGAGCCGAAAAGGGTAGCAGCGGGCAGGCGGCGAATCCCGCTGGATGACCCGTCCCGCCCGGCCCGTGACGGTCCTCTCCGCGGGCGGGACGATCGCGATGGCGGGCACGCGGGCGCGCCCCGCGCTCGACGCCGCCGGCCTCGTCGCGGCCGTCCCGGCGCTCGCGGCCCTCGAGGGGCTGCGGGCGCGATCGCTCCTGGACCTCCCCGGCGCGCACCTCGGCGCCGCCGACGCACTGGCCGTCGCGCGCGCGGCGATCGCCGAGACGCAGGCCGGCCGCGGGGTCGTCATCACACACGGCACCGACACGCTCGAGGAGACCGCCGTGCTCTGCGACGCGCTGTACGGCGGCGATCCGCCGATCGTCGTCACCGGCGCGATCCGGCCGTCCAGCGCGCTCGGCGCCGACGGCCCGGCGAACCTCTTCGACGCCGTGACGGCGGCCGGCGCGGCCGCGACCGCGGGGCTCGGGGTGCTCGTCGCCTTCGCCGGCGAACTGCACGCCGCCCGCGCCGTGCGCAAGGTCGCCTCGACCTCGCCCGCCGCGTTCGGGTCCCCGCGCACGGGGCCCGTCGGCGCGGTCGCCGAGGGGCGCGTGCGGATCTTCGGCGCGCCGGCGCGACCCGCGCCGTTCGCATCCCCCGAGCGCCTCGACGGGCGGGTGCCGATCGTCCCGACGTATCTCGGCGACGACGGCGCGGGGCTGCGCAGCGCCCTGCGCGACGGCGCCGACGCGATCGTCTTCGTCGCGTTCGGCGCCGGGCACGTCGCGCCGCCCGTGCTGGATGCGCTGCGCGAGGTCGCGGCGGCCGTCCCGGTCGCGCTCACCGTGCGCCCGGAACGGGGCGCGCTCCTGCACGAGACCTACGGCTTCGAGGGCGCCGAGGGCGACCTGCGGTCCAGCGGCGGGCTGGCCGCGGGGGCGCTGTCCGCGCAGGCCGCGCGCATGATCGTCCTCGCGGCGCTCGGATGCGGCGCGAGCCGCGCCGACCTGGCGGCGGCCCTCGACCGCTGACCGGTGCGCAGGGCACTATGCTGGGACCGGATCTTGGGGGGTCCGCGCACGGCAAACTCGCGAGCTGGGACGAGAGTGAAACGCGATCACCACGGGCACCATGGCGACTGACGGTCCGCTCCGGGCCGCCCGGTCTGTATCCGAAGAGGTGAGCGACACGCCCGATCTCGAACTCAAGCTGCCCGCGCGCGCGGAGAACGTCGCCGTCGTCCGGCACGCGTTCGGTGGCTTCGCGGAGGCACTCAGCGTCGACGAACAGACGCTCGCCGACATCAAGCTGGCCATCACCGAGGCGTGCACGAACGTCGTCATCCACGCCTACGACGACGACGTCGACGGCGCGCTGGAGGTCGACGCGAGCATCGACGACCGCCGCCTGACGGTCGTCATCCGCGACGAGGGCCGCGGCATCGTGCCCCGGCCCGACTCGCCCGGCCTCGGGCTCGGGCTGCCGCTCATCGCCACGCTCGCCGAGACGCTGGAGCTCGGCAAGGACGACGCCGACCGGACCGAGGTGCGGATGACGTTCGCCCTGGACGATGAAAGCGGCGACGACGCGTGAGCGTCGAGCCCGGAACCAACGAGGCGATGGTGACCGTGTCCGCCGGCCCGCTGGCCGCGCCGGTGCTCGGGCGGGTCGTCGGCATGCTGACGGCGCGCGCGGACTGCCCGATCGACCGCCTCGACGACGCGCTGCTCGTCGCCGACGCGATCGCCGCCAAGGCGGCCTCGTTCTCGCGCGACGGCCGTGTCGGGGTCCGCGTCGCCGTCGAGTTCGGGTCGCTCGAGCTGCTCGTCGGCCCCTTGCGCGATGACGGGGCGAGCGCGCTCGTCGCGTCGGCCGCGCTGCCGGGCGTCGGCAACGTCCTGGAACGCGTCTCCGACGCGCTCGAGTACGAGCGCGACGGGGACGGGAGCGGCGAGTTCCTGCGCATCCGCCTGGCCTTCGACGTGCAACGCCCTTCCATGATTGACAGAATGGGGTCAGATGCCTCCTGAGTTCGCAGTCACCGAGCATCCGATCGACGGCGAGCGTCATGTCCTGGCGGTCCGCGGGGAGATCGACCTGTTCACCGCGCCCGAGCTCAAGCAGGTGCTCGCCGAGTCGATCGAGGCCGGCCGCGTCCGGATCATCGTCGACCTGACCGAGACCACCTTCCTGGACTCGACCGCGCTCGGTGTCCTGATCGGCGCCGTCAAGCGGCTGCGCTCACGCGACGGCGCGCTGGCGATCGTCAACGTCGACGAGAACATCGCCAAGACGTTCGAGATCACGGGCCTGGATCAGATCTTCACGATCCTGCCCTCGCGCGAGGCGGCGGTCGACGCCGTCGCCGCGGCGCACGACTCCGCGGGCTGAGCCCCGCGCCTCAGCCCTCCAGCAGGTCGAGCACCGCGTCCTCGACGGGGCCCTGGATCGCCGTCGCGTCCGGCACGGCGGCGACGAGGTCGAGCTTGATCGTCTCCCCGGCGCGGAAGCGGTCGAAGACGCGCGGGTCGATGTAGGAGTTGCGCGCAACGGCCGGCGTGTTGCCGAGGTAGAAGGCGACCTCCTTGACGGCGCGCATGATCGCGCGCCTGCGCCCCGTGCGGCTGAGCTCCTGCGGCTCGATCACGGCGAGGCCCACGGCCGCCAGGACGGTCGCCCCCCACGTGCGGAAGTCCTTCGCCGAGATGTCGCGGCCCGTCGCCGCCTTGAGGTACGCGTTGATGTCGGGCGAGCGGACGTCGCACCAGCGCCCGTCGCGCTTGTAGGCCAGCAGCTCGTCGCCGCCGCCCCGCCGGCGCTTGAGCGTGCGGACGATCGCGGCGACCTCGGGGTCGGTGATCGCCTGCACGCGGCGCTTGCTCTCCTTGGCGACGTAGTCGAAGCGGATGACCTCGCCCGAGCACGTGACGTGGTCCTTGCGCATCGTCGCCAGCCCGTAGGTCTCGTTCTCGACGGCGTAGACCTCCGAGCCGATCCGGAAGAAGCCGCGGTCCAGCAGGCGCGCCGCGCAGGCCAGCACCTGCTCGCGCGACATGTCGCCCAGCGCGATGTCGCGCTCGACGACGTCGCGCAGCGCCGGCAGCGCGCGCGCGAAGGCGACCATGTCGGTGAACTTCTCGCGGTCGCGGCGCGCGCGCCAGCGCGGGTGGTAGAGGTACTGCTTGCGCCCGCGCTGGTCGATGCCGGTCGCCTGGATGTGGCCGAAGGGGTCGGGTGAGATCCAGACGTCCTGCCACGCCGGCGGGATGACGAGCGCCGCGATCCGCGCGACGACCTCGGCGTCGGTGATCCGCCCGCCGTCCTCGTCGAGGTACATGAAGCCCTTGCCGCGGCGCCGCCGGGCGTAGCCGGGGCTGCTGGGATCGGAGCGGCGCAGGCGCCGCGTGCGGGTCGTGGCGGTGGCCATCGCGACTGGCCGTGTACCCGCCGGCGACCGGCGGGTCAACTCTTGGCGGGGGCCTTCTTCGCCGCGGGCTTCTTGGCGGCCGCCTTCTTCGTGGCCCCGTTCTTCTTCGCGGCGGGCTTCTTCGGCGCGTCGCCGCCGTCCTCGCGGGCGCGGACGGCGTCGAGGCTCGCCTTCAGCGCCGCCATGAGGTCGGGCACCTCGGCCTCGTCCTCCTCGGCCTCGGGCTGCACGGCGATCTGCTCGCCCTGGGCCTTGCGCTCGACGAGCGAGAGGACCTCGTCGCGATACGTGTCGCGGTACTTGTCGGGATCGAAGTCGCCCGTCAGCGAGTCGACGAGCTGCTTGGCGATCGCGAGCTCGCGCTCGTTGACCTCGACGTCATCGACGGCCGCGAGCTCGTCGATCGTCGAGGGGTCGATGATCTCGTCCGGGAACACCATCGTCGCCATGCCGAGCGCGTTCTCGCCCATCGGGCGTACCGCGACGAGCTGCTGCTTGGAGCGGATGACGACCTTTGCGATCGCGACGCGGCCGGTCTCGCGCATCGCGTCGAGCAGGAGCTTGTACGGCTTCGCGCCGCCGGGGCCGGGCGCGAGGTAGTACGGGTGGTCGTAGTAGATCGGGTCGATCTCGTCGAGCGAGACGAAGTCCTCGATCTCGATCGCCTTCGTCTTCTTCGGGTCCAGCGCCTCGAGCTCGCCCGGCTCGATGACGACGTAGCGGTCGGGCGTCAGCTCGTAGCCCTTGACGATGTCCTCGTAGGCGACCTCGTCGCCCGTCGTCGGGTCGACGCGCTTCTGCTGGATGCGCACGCCCGTCTTGCCGTTGAGCTGATGGAAGCGGACGGTCTTGCGCGAGACCGACGAGTACAGCTTGACGGGGACGGTGACGAGCCCGAAGGAGATCGCACCGGTCCAGATCGACCTGGGCATGCCTACAGGATAGGCAGCCGGCGCCACCGTCCCTGCCGGCGCACGCGTCGTTGCACCGCGCTACACGGTCCGCGGCGCTGCGGGCGGCTCGATCGGGACGTCGCGGTCCGGATCGGGCTCGGGCACGCTCGGGCCGACGGGCTCGGTCGCCGGGACCGGATCGGGCTCGGTCGGGACGCTCGGCGTGTCGGGGACGACCGGCGTCGGGGCCTCGCCGGGCTGGGGGACCTTGAAGTCCGGGGCGGAGCGGGCGAGTGACAGCAGCATGTCGCGGCCTTACCCGAACGGCGTGTCGGCCAACCGCTCGCGCAGCTCGCCGATCGAGTCGAAGACCGCGACGGCGCCGGCGTCGAGCAGCTCGTCGGCGCCGAACCCGCCGGTCCGCACGCAGATCGTCTTGACCTTCGCCGCCCTGGCGGCCTCGACGTCCCAGGTCGAGTCGCCGATCATCACCGCCGGGCCGCCCCCGACGAGCTCGAGCGCCGCCTCGACGAGGTCGGGCGCGGGCTTCGTCCGCTCGACGCTGCCGGAGTCCGTCCAGCCGTCGGCGAGCTCGCGGGCGTCGAGCAGGTCGAGGTAGACGGCGAGGTCCCCGGCCTTTGCCGACGAGGCGAGGACGACGTTGCCCCCGAGCGCCTTGAGGTCCTCGATCAGGCCGCGGGCGCCGGCGAACGGCTGGACCTCGTGGATCATCTGGGCGTACAGCGCGTGTTCCTCGCCGCGGACGGCGTCGCCCTGCTCGCGCTCGAAGCCCTCGCCGGCGAGGTACGGCACGAGCTGGTCGCCGCCCATCCCGATCGCGCGATGGCAGCGCCAGACCGGGATCGTGACGCCGTGCAGGCGAAAGGCGCGGTACCAGGCGAGCGCGTGCTGGTAGTTGGAGTCGACGAGCGTCCCGTCGACGTCGAGGATCGCTGCGGGCGGTGGCTTGGGCATCAGTCGCTATGCCTTCCCTGGAGGTCGCGGACGAGGCCGAGCACGAACCACAGCCCCGCGAAGACCGTCACGCTGAGCGCGACGGTGATCGTCACGGCGATGCCGTCGAAGAGCACGTCGGTGACGAGCAGCACCGCGCCGTTCATCGCGACCGCGAGGAAGCCGAGGCCGGCGAGGGCCATCTTGCTCGACACGCTGACGAGGAACGGCTTGTCGCCCTCCTCGAAGCGCAGGCGGTGAAACGCGGTCGGGGCGATGAACAGCGCCGACGCCGCGGCGGCCGCGAGCAGCGTGACGAAGTACACGTGCTTCTGGAACTCCGTGACGGCGGTGAAACGCTGCTGGAACGGAAGCGCGAGGAGGAACGCGAACAGCACCTGCACGCCTGGCATCGCGACGCGCAGCTCCTGTAGGAGCTGGTCGAGCTGGCGGTTGATGCGCTCCTGCTCGGTCTCGCGATGGTCGTCGGGGGCCATGACGGAGACTCATGCCCCGACGAGCCGTCGCGCGAAACCCGGCTATGCGGTCGCGGCCTCGCCGGCGTCGGCGGCGGCGCGCAGCCGCGCGAGGGCCTGGCGGATGACGCGCGAGATCTGCATCTGGCTCACGCCGACGACGGCGCCGATCTCGGCCTGCGTCATGTCGTCCTCGAAGCGCATCCGCAGCACCTCGCGCTCGCGCGCCGAGAGGCTCGCCATGAGCAGCGCGAGCGTCGCGCGCTCCTCGGCGCGGTCGAAGCCGTCCTCGTCGAAGCCGATCGAGTCGCCGAGCGTCGAGACGTCGTCGTCGCCGTCGTTGCCGCCCCGCGGCGCGTCGAAGGACACGGCGCGGTACGCACCGCCGGCCTGCAGCGCCTCGAGCACCATCTCCTCGTCGGCGCCGACGGCCCCACCGATCTCGGCGACCGACGGCTGGCGGTGCAGGTCCTCCGACAGCTTTCCGACGGCCTTGTCCACCTTGAGCGTCAGCTCCTGGAGATCGCGCGGGACACGCACCGCCCAGGTGCGGTCGCGGAAATGGCGCTTGATCTCGCCGAGGATCGTGGGGACGGCGTAGGAGGAGAACGCGATATCGCGTTCGGCGTCGAAGCGGTCGATCGCCTTGATGAGGCCCATCGAGGCGACCTGCAGGAGGTCGTCGAGCGGCTCGCTCGCCCGCTGGTAGCGGCGGGCGAGCTGGCGCGCCAGGGGCAGGAAGCGCGTGACGAGCTCCTCGCGGGCCCGGGCGTCGCCGGCGCGGTAGCGCAGGAAGAGCTCGCGGTCCTCGCGGGTTCGTTCGGCGCCGCGCCCGGGGGCGTCTGCGGTCATTACCACGGGGCCTGCTGGGGCGCTGGGCGATGTACGGGCACGCGAACCTCCGGGGGGAACATGCGCCGGAGTTCTGGGGCGCCCGTCTTGCGCGGCGAGGGCTGGGCCGCGCGTAGTTCATGATACCGAGTCGAAGGAAGTAACTCACAACCTTCCGGGGGTCCACCGCATGTCTACCGAGACGACGCCCACGGGCCTGCGCATTCTCGCCGCCGACGAGGACGAGGCGACGCTGCGGACGGTCGATGCGCTCCTCACGAAGCTCGGCCACACGGTGGCCGCCCACGCCGTCACGGTGGCGCAGGCGGCGTCGCTGATCGCCAGTGAGGACCCCGACCTCTCCGTCGTCGCCGTCCACGACGACGACCACCACGCGCTCGACCTCATCGAGGAGATCAGCGAGTACGCGCGCGGCCCGGTGATCGTCCTGCTCGGCGAGCACGAGCCGCAGTTCGTCAGCTCGGCGGCCGAGCGCGGGATCGACGCCTTCGCCCGCCCGCACTTCGAAACCGAGGTGCGGGGTGCGATCGAGATCGCGATGCGCCGCCACGCCGAGACGGCGCGCCTGACCGAGCAGGTCGAGCAGCTCGAGAGCGCGCTCGAGCGCCGCGGCACGATCGAGCGCGCGAAGGGCATCCTCATGGAGCGCCACGGCGTCGACGAGCGCCAGGCGTTCGAGCTGTTGCGCCAGCATTCGCGGCGTTCGAGCCGGCGCGTCGTCGACCTTGCCCACGCGGTCGCCGACGGGCACGCGCTGCTGCCCGGAAACCCCGACTAGCGCGGCCCGTGCGCGTCGCGGATTAGCCGCGCCCGGGCCCGGGAACGACCCCGCCACATGTTCGACGACCTCAAGGGCGCCCTCAAGAAGTTCCAGGCCGACCAGATGACCGATCACGCGGCCGCGCTGACGTACTACGCGATGATGTCGCTCTTCCCGGCCCTACTCGTCATCGTCTCGCTGCTCGGCGTCCTCGGAAACCAGACGCTCGTCGGGAAGGCCGTCGACTACGCGCGCCAGAACGGCGCCCCATCGGAGGTCGCCAACGCGCTGCGCTCGTCGCTGGAGGGCGTCGTCAACGGCGCCGGCGGCGCGGTGAGTCTCACGCTCGTCCTCGGCATCGCGGTCGCGCTCTACGGCGCGGCCGGCGCCTTCGGCGGGGCCGGGCGTGCCCTGAACAAGGTCCACGGGGTGGAGGAGACGCGCAGCTTCATCCCGCACAAGCTCAGCGACCTCGGCTGGACGCTCGTCGTCATCGTGCTGACGGTCGTCGCGCTGTTCTCGGTCTTCCTCGGCGGCCGGATCGCCGGCGATCTCTTCGGGACCATCGGCCTCGGCGACACCGCGGCCTCGATCTGGCGCTTCGTGCGCTGGTTCGTCGCGATCGCCGCCGTGCTCGGGGTCTACGCCGTCGAGTACGCCTTCGCCCCGAACGTCAATCCCCGTCGCGTGCGGATCTTCACCCCGGGGGCGTTCGCGGGCGTGCTCATCTGGATCGTCGCCTCGGCCGGGTTCTTCCTCTATGTCTCGAACTTCGGCAGGTACGGCGCGACCTACGGGACCTTCGCCGGCGCGGTGATCCTCCTGCTCTGGCTCTACCTCACGAACCTCGCGTTCCTCTTCGGCGCCGAGCTGAACGCCGTCGTCGACCGCCGTCGCGCGCCGGCGTACGGCGACGCGCCGCAGGCGAAGCGGTATCTCGCGGGACCCGACCAGTGGGTCGACATCCGGTGAGGCGAACGGCCCTACGCCGCAGGGCGCTCGCGCAGCGTGAGCTCCTCGGGGTGCGAGCAGAGCGCTCGCCGGCCCGGGCACGTCAGGCAGAGGTCGCGGTGCGGCGTGTCCGTGACGGGGTACTCGCCGGCGAGCATCCCCGCGGCGAGCGCGAGCAGCTCGCCCTGCAGGCGCTCGGCGTCGGCGGCCTCGAAGGTCTCGCCGAATGGCTCCAGGGGGCGCTCGAGGAAGGCGTAGGCGACCTCGACCCGGGCCGCGCCGCCGCGCAGGGCCGCGAGCGCGTAGACGCGCAGCTGCACGCCGTAGCGGTCGCGCACGTAGGCGGCGATGTCGGCGTCCGGGGCGAGGCCGTCGGTCTTGTAGTCGACGACGAGCTGTGCCCCGCCGCGCTCGTGCGCGAGGACGTCGACGATCCCGGTGAGGAGCGCCGGGCCCAGCGCCACGGTGAACCCGTGCTCGCGGTGCACCGTGCGTGCCTTCGCCACCCGCCGCGCGAGCGGTGACGTGGCGAACGCGTCGGTGAGCCGTGCGACGTCCGCGGCCTCCTCCGGGCTGAGCTCGGCGCCCCACCGCGCCGCGACGTCGTCGACGGTCGCGCCGTCCTCCTCGAGCAGGGCGTGGACGAGCGAGCCGCGCAGGCGCGGGTCCAGGCCCGCCGGCGCCGGGGAGGCGTCGGGCGAAACGGCCGCCTCGGCCGGCTCCTCGGGCAGTCCGAGCAGACGCGTGAGGTAGAAGCGGTAGCCGCAGGCGCTCCAGCTCGCCAGCGACGAGTACGACAGCGTCCGGGCCGCCGGGCCCGGCGCGGCGGGCGCGGGTGCGAGCGGCTGGGGCGCGGGCGCCGTCGCGATCGGCTCGGTGGCTCCCGCCGGCGCGAGCGACGCCGGGCGCAGCAGCGCCCCGATCGTCGCGGGCGCGTTGAGCGCGCAGCGCAGCCAGGCCCCGTCGCCGACCTCGACGTCGCGTGACGGCTCCTCGGGCGTCGGCAGGGCGCCGAGCGCGGGCCCGAGCAGTGCCGGGCCGAGCCACGCCAGCGGCGGCGCCGACGGGCCGTCCTTCGGCCAGGCACCGAGCGGCACGCCCCCGCTGAGGATGAGGCGCTCGCGGGCACGCGTCGCCGCGACGTAGAGGATCCGCTCCTCCTCGCTCGCGTCGCGCGCCCGGGCGCGTTCGCGCAGCGGCTCGAACGCGAGCGCCGTCGCGCTCGTCGCGTCGAGGCCCACGAGCCGCAGGCCGACCTCGCCGGTGCGCGGGTCGGCGAGCAGGTCGACGTCGCCGTCGCCGGGCCGCCGGCGGCCGAGATCGGCAACGCAGACGGTCCCGAACTCCAGGCCCTTGGCGGCGTGGATCGTCATGAGGCGCACGGCCTTGACGTCGCCGAGCTCGACGGGGGCGTCTGTCTCGCGCGCCTCCGCCTCGAGCTCGGCCGCGGCGAAGTCGGCGAGCCCGCGGACGTCGCGGCCGTGGTCGCGCTCGAAGGCGGCGGCGAGGCGCAGAAGCTTGTGGACGTTCGCCAGCCGGCGCGGCCCGCCCGACAGGCGCAGGACGTGCAGGTCATAGCCGGTGGCGTCGACGACGCGGCGCAGCAGCTCGTCGAGGCCCAGGCGGGGGGCGAGCGCGCGCTCGGCCGCGAAGCGTGCGGCGAAGGCCAGCAGGCGGGCGCGGTCGTCGGCCGTCAGGCGCTCGGCGAGCGCGTCGCCGCGCTCGGCGATGTCGCGCCAGGCGTTGCCGCGCCCGGCGCGTGCGACGTGGGCGAGCGCGTCGGAGGACAGGCCGACGAGCGGCGAGGCGAGCACGCCGTAGAGCGCCGTCTCGTCGCGCGGGTTGGCGAGCGCCGACAGCCACGCGCAGAGGTCGCGCACGACCTGGCGGCCCCAGTAGCCGCGCCCGCCGACGGACAGCGTCAGCAGCCCCTGGTCCTCGAGCGCGCGCTCGTAGACCGGCAGGTCGCCCAGGCCGCGGAACAGGACCACGACGTCCTCCGGGCGCGCCTCGCCGGCATCGACGAGGTCGCGGACGCGCTGGGCGAGCAGGCGCGCCTCGGCGTGGCGCCAGGCGGCGGCGCGCGGCAGCTCGCCCAGCGCGACGTCGTCCCAGCCGGCCTGGTCGGTGAGCAGCAGCTCGACGAGCGGCTCGCCACCGGCATCCGCAGCGGGCTCGCGGCCCTCGCGCAGGGCGACGAAGTCCGCGCCCAGCCGCGGCGCGAAGGCGGCGTTGATCGTGTCGAGGATCGGCCCGCGGCTGCGGAAGTTCGTCGCGAGCGTCGCGACGCGGCCGACGGCGGCGAGCTCGGCGCGGCGGTCGCGGAAGACGTCGACGTCGGCGTTGCGGAAGCCGTAGATCGACTGTTGCTCGTCTCCGACGACGAAGAGGTCGTCGCGGTCGAGGGCCTCGAAGAGCGCGAGCTGGCGCGGGTTGGAGTCCTGGAACTCGTCGACCATGACGCGGTCGAAGCGCTCGGCGTAGGAGCGCCCGAGCGCCGGGTCGCCGGCGAGCAGGTCGCGGGCGAGCAGCTCGAGGTCGTCGAAGTCCAGGCCCGCCCGGGCGCGCTTGGCGTCCGCGTAGGCGGCGGCGTAGCGCTCCAGCAGCCCGTCGAGCATCGTCACGGCGGCGGCGGCGCGGCGGTCGCGACAGGCGCTCGCGTAGCCCGCGAGGGCGGCGCGGTAGGCGTCGCAGGCGGGGCTCTTCAGCGCGCCCGCGCCCATGCCGACCTGCAGCTCGGCGAGCGGCGGCTCGGCGACCGCGTCGCGCACGACCTCCAGGCAGCGGTCCAGGCGCGCGCGGGCCTCCATGACGCGCTGGCCGGACCCGGCGAGCACGAGCTCGCGCGCGGCGACCGCCGCGGCGTCGTGCAGCGCGGCGCGCAGCGCGGCGGCGTCCGGGACCGCCGGCGGCGCGGGCAGGCGCGGCCGCGTCTGGCCGGCGCTGCGCAGCGCGTCGTGCGCGCCGGCGATCATCCGCCGCAGGCGGTCGGTGTCGTAGGCGGCGACGAGGTCGAGCGCCGCGGCGCCGTCCTCCCCGTCGAGCCAGGCGCCGAGCGCGGCGTCCCAGGCGCGGTCGCGCAGCGCGCGCGCAGCGGCGTCGTCGAGGACCGTGAACGCCGGGTCCAGGCCGGCGGCGATCGCGTGGGCGCGCAGGATCCGCGCGCAGAAGCCGTGGATCGTCGAGACCCAGGCGGCCTCGGTCGCCCGCGCCTCGTCGCGGCGGCCGAGCTCGACGAAGCGCTCGCGGACGCGCGCGCGCAGCTCGCCGGCCGCGCGCTCGGTGAAGGTGATCGCGAGGATCCGCGAGGGGCGCACGCCGTCCTCGAGCACCGAGCGCACGAAGCGCTCGACGAGCACGGACGTCTTGCCGCTGCCGGCGTTGGCCTCGAGCAGCAGCGAGCCCTCGCGCGCCCGGATCGCGTCGGACTGCTCGGACGTGAACGCGCGCCCGGCGGGTCCGAGGAGCGTCGCCGAGCCGCGCACTACGCGGCCTCGCAGCGGCAGATCGTCGGGTAGGCGCAGCCGCCGGTCCAGGCGCAGCTCTGCGGCCGCGGCTCCAGCGCCCCGGTGCGCAGCTCGGCGACGGTGCGCCGGACGTCCTCCAGGACGCCGTCGATGATCGCGTCGAACGCCGCACGCTCGTGTCGGTCGGTCTTCACGGTGTCCAGGCCCGGGTCGGCGCCGGCGAGGACGAGCCCGCGGGCGCGCTGGTCCCTTCCGCCGAGCGGCTGGTAGAGGCCACCGATCGCCTCGAGGCCGAGGACGTCGCGGGCGGCCAGGACGTACAGCGCGATCTGGAACTTGCGCTTGTCGCGCCAGTTCGCCGACTCGACGACGTTGCGCCCCTTGTAGTCGTAGACGACGGCCTCGCCGCCGCCCTCGTCGACGCGGTCGATGCGCCCGCCGATGCGGACGCCGTCGCCGAGGTCCAGCGGCGGTAGCCCGCCGTCGCCCAGGCCGAACGTGACCTCCAGGCGGGCGGGCGCGAGCGCCGAGCCGTCGGCGGCCGCGTGCTCGAGGTAGCGCCGCAGGTCCGAGCGCAGCCGGTGCGCGAGCGCGCGCTGGCGCGTCGGGTCGCGCGACATCTGAAACTCGGCCTTCGCCGCGAACGCGTCCAGCGCGGCGTCGGCGAGCTCCTGCGCGAGCGCGAGCGAGTCCGGCCGCACGCGCGCGCTGGCGGTCTGCGCGGTGAGGCCGCGCAGCGTCGCCTCCAGGACGGCGTGGGCGAGCGCGCCGCGGAGCATGAGCTCGGGATCCGGCGTCAGGCCCTCGGGAACGAGGCGGCGCTCGACGAACCACTTCACCGGGCAGCCGGCCCACAGCTCGATCGCCGACGCCGACCAGGTCGGGCGATCGCGCAGCTCGGCGACGAGCTGCGGGTCGCGCAGCGGCGCGATCGGCGCCTCGCGGTGGCGCGGGCCGGCGACTGCCGCCGCCCGCAGGAGCTCGCGCTCCGTCGGCGGGGCGCCGCCGGGCCAGCCGACCTCGCCGAGCGTCCGCATCCGCCGGCGCTCGCCGAGGTGCGGGCCGAAGAGGTCGCAGACGTCGGAGATGAAGAACGACGGCACGGCCTGCTCGCCGTCGTCGCCGGCCTCGTGCCAGGAGAGGTACAGGCGCTCCTGCGGCCGCGAGACGGTCGCGTAGAAGAGGTAGCGCTCGGCGCCGAGGTCGTCGCGGCGGCGCAGCCGCAACCCCGATGCAGCTGCGATCTCGTCGCGCTCGGCATCGCCGAAGAACGGCTCGGCGGCCGGCGTCGCCGGGAAGACGCCCTCCTGCAGCCCGCACGCGAACAGCGCCCGCACGCGGCGGGCGCGCAGGCGCAGCGGGTCGGTGACGGTCACCAGGCCCGGCGCGGGGCGTTCGCCGATCGGGACGTCGAGCTCGTGCAGCAGCACGGCGAGCTCTCCGGGCGCGGGCGCGAGCGACCGGTCCGTGGCGACGATCGCGGCGAGCTGATCGAGCGCCCGGCGGCCGGCCTTCAGCACCGCACCGTCCTGCGCCGCGGGCCCCGTGAGGACCTCGGCGGCGCGCCGGCGCGGGGCGGCGAAGAGCCCGGCGAGCTCGGTGCTCAGGCGCGCGAGCAGCTCGGCACCGCCGCGGCGGTGCGCGTCGCGGACGCGGTCGACGGCGTCCAGCGGCCAGTGCTCGGCCTCCCAGAGCGCGCGGGCGGCGTCGGCGCTGCGCGCGCCCTCCTGGCGCGCCCGGGCCTCGAGGCGGTCGGCGAGCTCCGGGCGCTTGAGCAGCCCCGGCGTGCGCAGCCAGGCGAGCAGGTCCTCGGCGCTGCCGTCATCCAGCGCGCTGCGCAGCAGCGCGACGAGGCCGCGGCCGAGCGCCGTGTGGCCGAAGGCGACGTTGCGCTCCAGCGCGACCGGCACGCCGAAGGCGCCGAAGACCTCGGCGAGCAGCGCCGCGACGTCCCGCGGCCGGCGCAGGACGACCGCGATCTCCTCCGGCGCCATCCCCTCTGCGGCGACGAGGCGCGCGATCTCGGCCGCGACGAGCTCGAGCTCGGCCCGCTCGCCGCCGCCCTGCAGGAGCGTGACGGCGCCGCCGGGGTCGACCGGGTCGGGGTCGAAGAGCTGCTCGTCGGCGAGCTCGAAGAGCCCGCGCTCGAGGTGGTGCAGGGCGTCGCGCGACGCCGGCGCGTAGTGCTCGGCGCGGGGCTTGAGCGCCTGCTGGCGGACACCCTCGCGCTGCAGCTCGGCGAAGGTCGTCGCGCGGCCGGCGAAGGCCATCCGGCCGGGCTCGTAGGACAGCGACAGCGTCACCTCCGCGCCCGTCGCGGCAAGCGTCTCGACGGCGTCGCGCTGCAGGGGCGGCAGGTCGTCGAACCCGTAGAAGAAGACGGGGGTCGCGCCCCAGGCGGCGGGCCGCTCGCGCAGCGCGTCGAGCGCGGCCGCAGCATAGAGCGGGGCGTCGAGCGCGCCGAGGCGCTCGAGTGCGCGCCGGTAGGCGCCGTAGAGCGCCGCGACCTCCTCGCCGTAGGCCGTGCGGCCCGGGTCGCCGGCGGCCCACGCGCGCAGGGCCTGGGTGAGGCGCTGCGGGGTCACGCGGCGCTCCTCGAGCTCGTCGACGAGCCGCAGCAGCTCGCGGGCGAAGCCCTGCGTCGACGCCGACCCGGCGAGCGCCCGCAGCTGCGTGCGGGCCACGGCGGCGGCCGCGACGCGCTCGCGCGCGAGCGACCCGAGCGGGCGCCCGCGCACGCCGCCGCGCTTGGCGGCCTCCTCGATGAGCCAGGCGAACTGCACGACGTGCGCGCCGAACACGACGCCGCCCGCCGCCAGCTCGGTCCGGTAGCGGTCGACGTCGGGGAACGTCGGCACGACGAGGATCGGCTCCAGGCCGCGCCGCAGCGCGGCGCGGTAGCCGTCGAGCACGACGCGGGCCTTCTCGGCGTTGGCGGGTCCGGTGACGAGCGTCAGGGGCACGCGACCATGGTCGCGCGTCGGGATGACGGTCTGACGCGGCACCCCGCACGGTGCGGGGTTTTCGTCGGCGGGGCTACTTCGGGCCGACCGCCGGCAGCGGGACCGGGTCCGGCTGCGGCGGCTGCGGGAATGCCGCGAACGCCAGCGGGGCGAGCGTGTCGAGGCGGCTGGCCTCCAACCCCGCGTAGGACAGCGTGTAGAGCCGGTCGCCGATGACGATCGAGCGGCCGATCGGCGGCGCGTTGTCGCCCGTGGCGGGGTTCGGATGCGTGATCCGCCCGGCCTCCGCGAGGCTCGACGCGCCGACGCGGAACCCGACCGCCCCGCTGAACACCGGCCCCGTGTCGCCGAACGTCTGCAGCGGGATGACGGCGAGATCGGCCGGCTTCCAGAAGAGGAACGCGTGCGGGTCGAACTCCGCGTCCGACGACGAGTTGCCGCCGAGCGACGCGACCGCCAGGCGCGCCGGGTTGCGCAGGTCGGAGACGTCGAAGAGCGACAGCTGCGTGCCGAGCGTCCGGCCCTGGGCGGTCGCGTCCTGGCCGACACCGAGCAGGAGGTCCTCGGAGATCGGGTGCAGGTAGGCCGAGAAGCCCTGGATCTTCAGCTCCCCGCGGACCCGCGGGTTGCTCTTGTCGGAGAGGTCGAGCGTGAACAGCGGGTCGATCTGCCTGAACGTCACGACGTAGCCCTTGTCGCCCGCGAAGCGGACGGCGTAGATGCGCTCGCCCCTGCCCAGGCCGCCGACGCGCCCGAGCGGCGTCAGCTTCGAGCCGCTCGTGCCGAGCACCGTGACGTAGCTCTGGCTCTCGCCGTTCTGGACGCCGTCGAACCACTGCGGCTCGTCCGTCGAGGCGACGCGCAGCGCGCCGTCGAACTCCGACAGCGAGTACTGGTTCAGGACGAAGCCCGCGACGTCACCGCTGGCGGTGTACGTCGTCTCCCCCGCCTTGGAGGCGTCGAAGCGATGGATCTCCGTGCGCGGCCGCGCGGGCAGCGAGCGGCCGGCCTCGACCGCGGGGATGTAGCGCTGGGAGGCGACGTACAGCGCCGTCGGCGAGCCGTAGACCGTCTGCGCGCCGGCCATGATGGCGTCGCGGTCGACGTTGAAGAGGCCCTTGTCGAGATCGATCGTCAGGACCGTCAGGAGATCGAGACCCGAGAACGAGCGCGGGTGGCGGACGTCGTCGCAGGCGACGACCGAGCGCCGGAAGATCCGGCCCGACAGGCGGCTGCGCAGGATCGTCCGCGGCACCCAGTGGCGCACGGGCGCGCGCCGGATCGCGGCCGGCTGGGCGAAGCCGGGCGAGGAGCCGACGACGACGCGGGCCGTCCCGCCGGTCATCCGCGCGTCGGCGAGCGCGCCGTCGACGGTCATCGAGCGCCGGACCGTCATCGCGGCCGGGTCGCTGATGTCGACCTCCGTCAGGACGACCTTCGAGGACCTGATCGGGATGTCGGTGGCGAAGCCGAACTGCGGCGAGTTGCCGTAGGACGTGCTCATGACGAGCGCCCGATCGTTGCGGATGAAGAGCTGCTGCCCGCCGCCCTCGAGCGCGAGCGAGCCGACGAGCTTCGGGGTGTCGCCCGTGACGTCGACGGCGCGCAGCTCCCCGCCCGAGATCGCGAACACGGTGCGGCCGTCGGTCTTGACGATGTCGGGCTCGTCGACGCCGGCCTCCTGCACGTTCGTCGTCGAGAACGTCGGCGTGGCCTCGGACTTCGCCGACCCCGCCGGCGACGGCGCGGCGGCGGGCGCGGGCGCGGGCGCGCCGGCGGTGTCGCTCAGCGCCTGCACGGCGACCGGCGCGCCGAGGACCTGCGGCACGAGGATCCCGGCGCGCGTCGGCACCCCGGTGCCGCCGCCGGTGCGCTTGGCGTTGCGCCGCGCGTAGCTCAGCAGCGCCCCGCAGGAGTCAAACGCCGGCAGCGCCGCGGGCGTGCGCTTGCGCGCCGAGGCGGCGGGTGCGGTGGCCGGCAGGGCGAGCGCGCCGCTGAGCAGCACTCCGACGATCGCGTAGCCCGTGTGCATCTTCCTGATCCCAAAAGTCATCGCTGCCTCCGTGTCGCGCTCATGGGGACACTACGCCCGCCGGCGCCGCACGTCACACGGCCGGCGGCAGGGCACCCGCGCGCACGGCGGCGCGGGCGACCTGGCGCGCATCGGCGAACGCGTCGCGCGAGCCCAGCACGACGATCCCGATCCTGCGCCCGCCGCGCTCGACGACGGTCACGAGGCAGAAGCCGGCCGGGTTCGTGAAGCCCGTCTTCAGCCCGATGGCGCCGGGATAGCGGTCGCGCAGGAGGTGATTCGTCGTGAATATCGTGTGCTTGCGCCCGGCGCCGGTCCAGACGCGGGCATAGCGCTTGCGCGCGATCCGCGCGATCCGCGGCTCGGCGATCGCCCGCATCGCGAGCACGGCGAGGTCCGCAGCGCAGGAGCGGTCGCCGGGGTTCAGGCCGTGCGGGTCGACGAAGCGTGTGCAGCGCAGGCCGAGCGCACGTGCCCGGTCGTTCATCTGCGCCACCCAGGCGCGCTCGGACCCGGCGCCGGCGATCGCCAGCGCGACCGCCGCGTCGTTGCCCGACGCGATCAGCAGCCCCTTGAGCAGGACCTCGGCGCGGACCCTGCGCCCCGGGCGCAGGCCGCCCATGTGCGAGCCGCCGACCCGATCGGCGCGGCGCGGGACGCGCACGAGGTTGCCCGGCCGGAAGCGCTCGACGGCGAGCAGCGCGGTCATGAGCTTCGTGAGGCTCGCGATCGGGCGCCGCCGCGTGGCGCCGCGACTCCAGAGCACGCGCCCGTCGGCGAGGTCGAAGGCTATCCCGGCGCGCGGGAGCGGCTTGAGTGCGTGCAACCGCATGAGCGGCGGGCGCGAGAAGTCGACGCTCGCCGCGCCGGCCGGCTTCGGCAGCGGGCCGAGCTGCGCCTGCGCCGGCGACTCCTCGAGCGCGGGCGGGGGCGTGCGCTGCGCGACGGTCGTGCGGGTCGCCGGGGCGCGGGCGCCGGATCCCTGCAGGGTGCTCGCGAGCAGGCCGGCGGCGGCGACGAGCCCGGCCAGCAGCGCGACCACGCCTGCGCTACGCCGCGGCCTCCGCCGTCGCGTCTGCCGCCGCGGGCCGCTCAGCAGCATCGGGGGCGTCGCCGTCCGCCGCCGGGTCGACCTTCGCCCCCTCGCGGGCCCACGGCTCATCGAACTCCACCCGCCACTTGCCCTCCTCGCTCTGCTGCAGCGCCAGCCGGGCGCGGAACGAGCGCCCGCTGCGCCCCTTGAACCCGGTCACGGGCTTCGCCGTCCGGCCGGTCGCGATGAGCTCCTTCGCGACCGCCATCGGCAGCGTCTTGGACGCCTTGGACTTCCAAATGACGAAGCCGCAGCCCGGATCCTCGCGCGACCAGCACGAGAAGCCCTTGCGGTTCTCGACGATGTCGTTGCCGCAGATCGGGCACGGGCCGAGGTTCGCCCGCGGGATGCGCACGTCCTTCAGCTTCGCGTCGAGATCGTCGACGGTCGACTGCGCGAACCCCGCGATATCGGCCATGAAGGTCTTGCGCGGCTCCTCACCCCTCTCGATCTTCCCGAGGCGCTGCTCCCAGTCGCCGGTGAGCGAGGGGGACGTCAGCGGATGCTCCCCGAGCAGCCGGATGACATTGAGGCCCTTCTCCGTCGCGACGAGCGAGCGCGCGTCGCGCTCGACATAGCCGACGTCGATGAGGCGCTCGATGATCGACGCGCGCGTCGCCGGCGTGCCGATGCCCGACTCCTTCATCGCCTCGCGCATCTCGTCGTCGTCGACGAGCCGTCCCGCGGTCTCCATCGCGCCGAGCAGCGACGCGTCGGAGTAGCGCCGCGGCGGCTTGGTCTCCTTCTCGGCCGCGTCGACCTCGCGCGTCTGCACGTCCTCGGCGAGCACGAGCTTGGGCAGCTGCTGGTCGCGGCCCTCGTCGTCGTCGTCGCTCGTCTCGCCGCCGCCGGCGATCTCCCCGTAGACCCCGCGCCAGCCGGGCACCACGAGGACCTTGCCGCGCGTGCGGAAGACATGGCCGGCGACGGTCGTCTCGACCTTCGTGTTCTCGAACACGGCCTCGGGGTGGAACACCGCGAGGAAGCGGCGGGCCACCATGTCGTAGATCCGGCGGTCGTCGTCGGAGAGCTTCTCGAGGTTATGGGTCGAGTTCGTCGGGATGATCGCGTGGTGGTCGCCGACCTTGTCGTCGGCGACGACGCGGCCCAGCGGCAGCATGTCCAGGCCCTGGACGTAGGCCGCCGCGGTCTGGTACTCGCGCCCGGCCCCGCCGACGTGGCCGGCGATCGGCTTGAGCTCGGGGATCATGTCGCTCGTGAGGTAGCGCGAGCTCGTACGGGGATACGTGAGGACCTTGTGCTCCTCGTAGCAGCGCTGCGCCGCCGCGAGCGTGCGGCGGGCGGTGAAGCCGTAGCGGCTGTTGGCCTCGCGCTGCAGCGACGTGAGGTCGTAGAGCATCGGGGAGCGCTCCTTGCGCTCCTTCGTCTCCAGGTGCGTGATCTCACCGGTCTGGCCGCGGACCGCGGCCACCACCGCGTCGGCGGCGGCGGCGGTCGACATGCGCGGCTTGGAGCCGTCGTGGTAACGGCCCTCATAGACGCGCTCGCCGGTCGCGGCGAAGACGGCGTCGACGAGCCAGTAGGCCTCGGGCACGAACGCCCGGATCTCCTCCTCGCGGCGCGTGATGATCGCGAGCGTTGGCGTCTGGACGCGCCCGAGCGAGACCGCGCCGTCGAAGGACGAGCGCAGGCGGATCGTGGCGGCGCGGGTCGCGTTCATCCCGACGATCCAGTCGGACTCCGAGCGCGAGCGCGCCGCGGCCTCGAGCTGGGCGAACTCCGACGCCGGGCGCAGCTCGTCGAATGCGCGCTGCATCGCGGCCTTCGTCATCGACGACAGCCAGAGCCGCTGGACGGGCTTCTTGGAGCCGGCCTTCTCGTAGAGGTAGGCGAAGATGAGCTCGCCCTCGCGGCCCGCGTCGCAGGCGTTGATGACGTCCTCGACGTCGTCGCGGCGCAGCTGCTGGGTCACGACGGACATCTGCTTCTTGGAGCGCTCGTCGCGCACGACGAGCTTGAACTTCGCCGGGACGATCGGCAGGTCGGCCATGCGCCACTTCTTGTACTTCGCGTCGTACTCGTCGGGCTCGGCGAGCTGGACGAGATGCCCCACCGCCCAGGTCAGCACGTGCTCGGGGCCCTCGAGGAAGCCCTCGTGCTTGGCGAACGGCCCCGGCAGGACGCGCGCGAGGTCGCGGCCGACGGAGGGCTTCTCGGCGATGACGAGTGTCTTGGACATCGGCGGCAGGGTAGCGCCATCGCGATGCGCTCCCCGCACGCCTTAACGCGGACGACCCTCCGATCAGCCGGCGCAGGAGCCCGTGGAGACCGGGCCCGAGGCGTTGCGCAGCACCTTGCGGACGACGTCGTTGGGGATCGCGAAGCCGCCGGCGGGACCGCCGCTCGTCGACTTCGCGAAGACCGTCCCCGCGACGCGCCCGGCGACGTCGACGATCGCCCCGCCCGAGTTGCCCGGCTGGACGTTGCCGCGGAACGAGGTGATCTTGCGGCGCACGAGCCGGCGCCCGTAGGCGTCCTGCGTGAGGACGATCTGCGTCGGCCCGATGCGCGTCGCCCGCGCCCGGAACGGCCCGGCGAGCGGGTAGCCGAGGGCGGCCCCCGGCTCGCCGACCTTGACCTCGCGGGCGTAGCTCAGCGCCCGGGCCGGGAGGCCGGACACGCGCAGCACGGCGACGTCGTTGCGCGAGTCGAAGGCGATCGCGGTCGCGGCGTAGCGGTCGCCGCCGCGCGTCCGCACGACGGTCTCGCCCCGCTGCTCGCCGGCCACGACGTGCGCGTTCGTCACGACGACGCCGGGGGCCGCGACCCAGCCCGAGCCGGCGATTCCGAGGCCGCAGGCGTTGCCGAGGATCTGCACGACGGAGTTGCCCGCCGCGTCGACGTCCGGGTCGCGGACGACCGAGCCCTTCGGCGCCGGCACGTTGGCGTCGGGGCCGGTGACGCGCGGGAACGGGTCGAAGCGCGCGAGCGCCTTGAGGACGGAGTCCGCGGGCAGGATCGCGTTGAGCTGCTGGAGGATCGCCGAGCGCTGGATGTCGCGGCGGTACTGGCGGACGCCGGGGGTCTGCAGCACGATGACGCTCAGGAGCCAGGCGATCCCGAGCGCGAGGGCGATCGCCAGGACGCTGCCGGCGAGACCGTCGACCGTCCGCAGCACCGGCGACACCATCGCCCCGCGCACCGCGCCCGCGATGCCCTCGGCGCCGGCCGAGATGATCGTCCCGCCGATGAGCGCGCCGAGCAGGCCGAAGAGCGGTGCGAACGGGGACTGGTGGCCGTCGTGCAGCAGCTGCGGGCCAAAGCGCGTCCCGAGGTAGGCGCCCGCCGCGAAACCCGCCAGCGACAGCGCGCCGATGAGAAATCCGCGCGCGAAGCCGACGAGCGCGAAGAACGCCGCGAAGGCGATGATGATGAAGTCGATCGTCGTCACTGAAATATCAGCTGCGAGTTGCCGTCCGCGGGCAAGCCATAGTTCGTGGTCATGCCACCCGCTTCGTCACGCGCGCGCCGGTCCCCTGCTTCCCTGCGGGCGATCATCGCAAGCGCCGTCGCCGTCGTCATCGGCGCCGTCGTCCTCGGGACCCTGCTGACCGGCAGCCGTCCCGCCGAGCAGGTCCGCGCCGACGCCTTCGCCGCCGCCTGGGCGCGGGCCGACTACCCGGCGATGCACGCCGAGCTCACGAGTGCGGCCCAGCGCGCGACGCCGCTGGCGAAGTTCACCGCGGCCTACAGGGCGGCGGCGGCGACGTCGACGACCCTCCGGATGCGTCCGGGCAAGGCCGGCAAGCCCGCGGACGGCGTCGTCGCGGTGCCGATGACGATCTCCACGCGCGTCTTCGGGCCGGTGCGCGCGACGCTGCGGCTGCCGTTCACCGGCAAGGACGACGCGGCCCGCGTCGCGTGGGCGCCGCATCTCACCTTCCCCGGCGTGCGCCGCGGCGAGACGCTCACGCGTCACATGCAGCTGCCGCGCCGCGCGGACCTGCTGGCGCGCGACGGCACGCCGCTGGCGCAGGGCCCGGACCGGACGTCGCCGATCGAGGACGTCGCGGGCTCGATCGTCGGTGAGCTCGGCCCCGCGGCCGTCGAGCGCGTCGAGGAGCTGCGGGCGCTCGGCTACCCCGACGACGCGCGCGTCGGCACCAGCGGCCTGGAACGCGTCTTCGACGAGCAGCTCAACGGGCGCCCCGGAGGCGTCCTGCAGGCCGGCGGCCGCACGCTCGCGTCGAGCATCGCGCGCCCGGCGCCGGCCGTGCGGACGTCGATCGACCCCGACGTGCAGCGCGCCGCCGTGCTCGCGAAGGGCGCCCGCCTCGGCGGCGTCGCGGTCGTGCGCCCGCGTACCGGCGAGATCCTCGCGCTCTCGGGAATCGCCTTCTCGGGACTGCAGCCGCCCGGCTCGACGTTCAAGATCGTCACGCTTTCGGGCGTCCTGCAGGCCAAGCTCGCGGGGCCGCACTCCGTCTACCCCGTCGAGACGAAGGCGACGATCGAGGGCCGCGACCTCGAGAACGCCAACGGCGAGTCCTGCGGCGGATCGCTGCGCAACGCCTTCGCGGAGTCCTGCAACTCGGTGTTCGCGCCGCTCGGCGCCCGGCTCGGCCCCAACCGGCTCGTGCAGACCGCCGAGGCGTTCGGGTTCAACGAGGACCTCGGCATCCCCGGCGCCGCGACGAGCACGATCCCGCCGGCGGATGAGATCGGCGACAACCTCGCGGTCGCCTCGTCGGCGATCGGCCAGGGGCGCGTCCAGGCGACCGCGCTGCAGATGGCGCTCGTCGCCGCGACGATCGCCGGCCGCGGCCGACGGCCCCAGCTCACGCTCGAGCGCCGGTCCAGCACGACGCGCAGGCAGGCGATCCCGGAGCGCGTCGCGCGCCAGGTCGGCCGCCTGATGGAGGCCGTCGTCAACGAGGGCACCGGCACCGCCGCGCAGATCACCGGCGTCCAGGTCGCCGGCAAGACCGGCACCGCCGAGCTGCGCGACACCGTGACGCCGGACTGCATCCCGAGCCCCGAGGTGCCCGACTGCCCGCCGGTGCTCCCCAACGACCCGACCGACACCGACGCGTGGTTCGCGGCCTACGCCCCCGCCGCCGCGCCGCGCGTCGCCGTCGGCGTCCTGCTCGTCGAGGCCGGCGCCGGCGGCGACACCGCCGCGCCCGTCGCCAAGGCGGTGCTCGTCGCGGGGCTCAAGGCGACCCGCTGACCTGGGCGGGCGAGGCCGCCGCGGTGTCGCGGGAAGTGCGCGGCCGCGCAGGGTCTGTCCCGTCGAGCGTGAGTAGCCACCGCTATCACGGGCGGTAGCGCCCGCTGCTCAGGCGCGGCAGCGCCCAGGTCGCGGTCGCCCGCCAGCTCAGAATGCTCTGCGATCGGGCACGCGCTCGAGTCCCGCACCCGCCCCGTGCCGGCGCCGCCGGCCTCCGGCCACCCCTTCCTCGATGATGCAGTCCGTCCCGCTCGGCGCGACCACCCAGAGCGCGAAGCGCGCTAGACGTCGAGGTCGATGATCCCGGTCTGCTGGCGACCGGTGCGACTCTGGAGCTTCAGCTCCAGCGGGCGGTTGCCGAGCGAGGTGAGCGTGAGCTTGAAGAGGATGAGCGAGCCGCGGATCGGCGTGTCGAAGGCGGGCGTGTCGCGCAGCGGGACGGTGTCGTTCGCGGGAACCGCGTCGTCGGAGCGGTAGGCGAACGGGTTCGTCGGGTCCAGCGGGACGGGGCGGAAGATGTCTTCCTGCGTATCGGCGATCTGGATGTCGTTGGACGGCAGCCGACTGGCGCCCGTCTCGTTCTGGACGCGCATGAAGACGCCGAACCAGACCTCGTCGGGCTTGAGCACGCGGTCACCGGCGGGGACGCCCTCGAGGTACGCCTTGTCCTGGACGTCGTGGGGGTTGAGCTGCCGCGAGACCTGCACCTGGTACTTCAGGTCGCCGATGTCGAGGTACAGGCCCTCGGTCTCGGCACGCACGACGCTGGCGTTCTTGTCGGGGTGGTTCCCGCACGCCGTGAGGCCGCCGCTGGCAAGCAGGGCGACGAGGAGGGCGAGCGGGCGGCGAAGGCGAGGCACGGGCGGCGGGAAATCTACAGCCTGAAGCCGGTCGCAGGCTTGCGCGCCCCACCGGAGAGCGTCGTCCTGGCGCCGCGCTGCTCCCCCGCCTCGAGGATCGAGCGCAGCCGCTCGAGCGCCCTGGTGTGGCAGCGGGTCGCCGCCGCGGGGGCGCGGAGAGCCTTCTCCATGAGGCGGTCGGACTGCGTCGCGGGCTCGGTCTGCGTGACGAACGTGACGTTCGTCCGGCCGCTGCCCGCGTCCTCCAGGCGCCACTCGGTCCGCGTGTGGACGCGATTGAAACGGCCGGCGTGCCCCGTGCCGACGATGAGCTCCGGCGGGCGCACCTCCGCGAGCGTGAGGTCGCCGTAGGAGAAGCGGTCAAAGCGCGACTTCACCCTGAAGCGCGCGCCCGCGCCCTTGCCGTAGGAGTCCTCGCGGGTCAGGTGCCAATCGGTCAGGCAGTGATCGGTGAACTCCTGGTGGTTGGCGACGTCGGCGAGGTATTCGAAGACCTCCTCGCGCGGCTTGGCGATCGTCGTCGTGAGCGTGACGGGCTCCATCGCCCGCCAATCTACTCGGGGACGGCCGGGGGTGGCGACGTGGCGCCGATGCGGTGGACGCGGACCGCCAGGCCCGCTTCGCTGTTGCGCACGGGCTCGCTGCGCTGCGGCTCCGTGCGGCGCAGCGGCCGGCAGAGCTCGCAGACGGTCTCACCGTGCTCGTAGCGGTAGGCGGTCTCACCGATCAGCGGCGTGCGGCCGCAGTCGGCGCAGCGGTGCGTCTCGCTCGCGAGCGTCCCGACGCTCTTGCGCAGCAGCGCGCGCTCGAGGTCGCGCTCGTCGATCGTCAACACGGCTCGTGGCATGCGTGCGTGCTTCGGCGCGACAGGGGGCTTCTCCTGCTCTTGAGGGCGCGTTTAGCCCGGCCGCGACCATGGGTAGACGCCGGACTCGGCCCTTGACGCGCTTGTTAGGATCCGCACAAGCCGAGGGAGCCGGCGGATCACCCCTGTACTGCTGGCGAAAGGGAGTGTCGGGCCATGGAGTCACTTTCATCGGGACTTACTGGGACGACGGTCGGAGGAGCGCGCTTCAAGCGCGCCGAGCCGGGCGATGCCTCAGCCGACGGTGACGCCCTCCTCACGGCCGCCGGAGAGCTGATCCGCGACCCGGGGCATTACCTCGTCTTCCACGACACCGGGACGATCCGGATCGTCGAGATGACCAGCGACAGCATGCGCATCGGCCGCAGCCTCTCCGCCGACCTGCGCTTCGAGGATCCGACGGTCTCACGGCGGCACGCCGTGCTCGTCACGGAACCCGAGGGCATCCGCGTGCTCGACGACCGCAGCCTCAACGGCGTGTTCGTCAACGGCGAGCGGATCATGTCGCAACTGCTCAGCGACGGTGACGAGGTCGTCATCGGCCGCTACCGGATGCATTTCGCGGCCCGCGTCGCAGCCGTCGCCGGAGCCCCGGCAGCGGCCGAGTAGCATCAGCGCCCTTGGGCGCCACCACGATCGCAGTCCTCTCCCAGAAGGGAGGCACCGGCAAGACGACGTCGGTCCGCACGCTGACGGACGTCTTCCGCCGCATCGGGCTTCGCGTTCTCGCCGTCGACCTCGACCCGCAGGGCAACCTGTCGGACTACTTCGACGTCGATCCCGAGGCCGCGCCGACGATCGTCGACGTCCTCGCCGGGCGAGCGCCCGCCGTCGAGGCGATCCACGACGACGTCATCCCGGCGAACCTCGCGCTCGCCGAGACCGAGCTCATGCTCGCCGGCAAGATGGGCCGCGAGCTGACGCTCAAGCGCGCGCTCAAGCCGGTCAGGGCGCAGTACGACCTCATCATCCTCGACTGCCCGCCGTCGCTCGGACTGCTGACCGTCAACGCGCTCGTCGCCGCCGACCAGGCGCTGCTGACGACCGAGGCGCAGTACTTCGCCCTCCAGGGCGTCGAGCAGGCGCTCGAGGTCATCGAGCTTGCCCGCGACGGGCTGAACCCCGACCTCGGCTGGCTCGGCGTCGTCTTCAACATCGCCGACATGCGCACGCGCCACAGCCGCGAGGCCTACGACACGCTGCGCAAGCACGTCGGCAACAAGCTCCTGGACACGACGATCCGCGCGTCGATCGCCTACGCCGAGGCCGCCGAGCTCGCGAAGTCGATCCTCGACCACCGCCCCGACCTCGGCGCCGACTACCTCGCCCTCGCCGACGAGCTGCTCAGGCGGCTCAAGCAGCCCGAGCCGCGGGCGCGCCTGAAAGCGCTGATCGAGGCCGCGTAGGTGCGCAGGACCGCGCTCTGGGCGCTCGCCGGGGTCGCGCTGGCCTGCGCCTGCATCGTGCTCGTCGTGGTGCTCTCGCCCGGCAAGGACGACGACGCGACAACCGCCACGACGCCGCCACCGGTGCGCGTCGCCCCGCCGCCGCGCGCGGCGCAGCCGCGCCCGGCGCCGCCGCCGCGGCCGCCGTTCGGCGCCCAGCTCGCGCGCCGGACCCAGCTGCGGGCGAGCCCCGGCGGGCGCGTCGTCGCGGCACTCGGCATGCGCACGGGCTATGACTCGGCGCGCGTGCTGTCGGTCGTCGGGCGCCGCGGCCGCTGGCTGGCGGTGCTGTCCGATCACCTGCCCAACTCGCGCGCCGGCTGGATCCCGGCCGACAGCGCGACGCTCCTGCACGAGCCCTACACGCTGCACGTCTCCCTGTCCGAGCGGGAACTCGTCGTGCGCCACGAAGGCCGCGCCGTGCGGCGCGTCACCGTGGCGATCGGGCGGCCCGGGACCTCGACGCCCACCGGCCGCTTCGCGGTCACCGACCGGCTGCGGATCGCCGGCCCGCGCGGGCCCTACGGCTGCTGCGCCCTGGCGCTCACCGGCCGCCAGCCGAACCTGCCCCAGGGCTGGAGCACGAGCGACCGGCTCGCGATCCACGGGACGTCGAACGAGGCGACGCTCGGCACGCCCGCCAGCAGCGGCTGCCTGCGGGCTGCCGAACGCGACATGCGCTGGCTGCTGTCGCGCATCCCCGATGGCGCGCCGGTGCGGATCCGGGCGTAGGCCCGCTCAAAGCTCGCGGACGTCGGCGCCCTGCGACTCGAACGGCGCGCGCAGGACGTCGGCCCAGCCGGCGGCCTCCTTGCGCAGCCGCCCGACGACGGCGCCGGTCGCATCGGCCTGCGTCCAGAAGAGCACCGTCGGCCCCGCGCCGGAGACCGTCGCGCCGAGCGCGCCGAACTCCTCGGCGCGCTCCAGCAGCCGCATCGACTCCGGGAACAGGTGGGCGCGATAGGGCTGGTGCAGGCGGTCCTTCAGCCCCTGACCGATGAGCGCCGGATCGTTGCGCGCGAGGCCGAGCGTCAGCATCGCGCCGCGGGCGACGTTCGCGCTCGCGTCGGCCATCGGCACCTTGTCGGGCAGCGCGCGCCGCGCGACCGCCGTGCGCACCGCGGTTCGCGGCACGACGATGACGGCCTCGAGTCCGTCGGGCGGGTCGAAGCGGACGACGTCCCCGCCGCTGACGATGACGAACCCGCCCAGCAGCGCGGCGGCGGCGTTGTCGGGGTGGCCCTCGAGCTCGGTCGCGTGCGCGAGCAGGTCGGGATCGAGCTCGAGCACATGCGCGGCCGCGACGAGCCCGGCGACGTAGGCCGCGGCGCTGGACCCCAGCCCGCCCGACAGCGGTACCTGCGAGCGGATGCGAAACGTGAAGTCGTCGGGCGGGTGCAGCCGCGCGAAGCCGCGCACGCAGAGGTTGCGACGGTCGCGCGCGATGTCGAGCCTCGTCTCGACGGCGAAGCGGCCGGTCTCTGAGACCTCGAGCTCGACGTGCAGCGCGAGCGCCGCGGCGAAGACGTCGAAGCCCGGCCCGAGGTTCGCCGACGAGGCGGGCACGCGGACGAGCCGGCGGCGGTGCATCAGGCGCCCCCGAGGACCGCTTCCTCCACGGCGGCGAGGTTCGGCTCGCAGGCGATGACGCCGCCCGCGTTGTCGAGCGCCGTCTGCGGATCCTTCAGGCCGTGGCCGGTGAGCACGCAGGCGACGCGGCGCGCGCCGTCGGCGCCGTAGCGCAGCAGGCCGGCGACCGAGGCCGCGCTGGCCGGCTCGCAGAAGACGCCCTCGCGCGCGGCGAGCAGGCGGTAGGCGCTGATGATCTGGCTGTCGGAGACCGCGCGGACCATCCCCCGCGACGACGTCATCGCCTCCATCGCCTCCTCCCAGCGCGCCGGGTTGCCGATGCGGATCGCGCTGGCGATCGTCTCGGGGTGCTCGACCTTGTGCCCGAGCACGAGCGGCGCCGCGCCCTCGGCCTGGAAGCCGAAGAGCCGCGGCGCGATGCCGAGCTCGCCGAAGCCCTTCCAGTAGGCCGTGATGTTGCCGGCGTTGCCGACGGGGATGCAGAGGCCGTCGAGCTCGTCGACGACGTCCATGATCTCGAAGGCGCCCGTCTTCTGGCCCTCGAGGCGGAAGGGGTTGACGGAGTTCACGAGCGCGATCGGGTGCTCGTCGGCGAGCGCGCGGACGAGGATCAGGGCCTCGTCGAAGTTCCCCCGCAGCGCGATGACCCGCGCGCCGTGCATCAGTGCCTGGGCGAGCTTGCCTGCGGCGATCTTGCCCTCCGGCACGATGACCGCGCAGGTCAGGCCCGAGCGCGCCGCGTAGGCCGCGGCACTCGCCGCGGTGTTGCCGGTCGAGGCGCAGATCACGGCCTTGGCCCCCTCGCGCACGGCGGCGCTGACGGCGCACGTCATGCCGCGGTCCTTGAAGGAGCCGGTCGGGTTCATCCCGTCGAGCTTGAGCCAGACCTCGGCGCCGACGAGCCCGGAGATGTGCGGCGCGTGCACGAGCGGCGTGTCGCCCTCGCCGAGCGAGACGACGGGGTCGCCCGCGGCGAACGGGAGACGGTCGCGATAGCGCTCGATGAGGCCTGGCATCGTGCCGGACCCTATTCGGTCCCCTACACGAACTCCTCGTCGATGACGCGGATCGCGCGCGGCGGCGAGCGCAGGAAGTCGAGCTCGCCGATCTGCGCCACGGCGGCGAAGAAGCGCGACTCGAGGATCGGGTGCACGACCATGACGAGCCGCGCGCGCTCGCCGAGGCCCTTCTGGACGACGGACTTGATCGAGGCGCCCTGCTCGCCGAGCACCTGCGCGACGGACGCCAGCACGCCGGGGCGGTCGGCGACCTCCATGTACAGGTAGAACGAGCACGCCACGTCGTCGACGATCTGGAGCGCCTGCGTCGTCTCGGGCGTCGAGGCCGGGGGGATCATCGCGCTGATGACGTCGCCGAGGACGGCGCTGGCGGTCTGCGGGCCGCCCGCGCCGGGGCCCGACATCGTGATCTCCGTGATCGCCTCGGACTCGACCGTCACGGCGTTGAACGGCCCGTGGACGCTCGCCAGCGGGTGGCCGGAGTACAGGAACGCCGGGTGCACGCGGACCGCCAGCCCGCCGTTGATGCGCTCCGCCGTCCCGATGAGCTTCAGGCCGAGGCCGAGCTCCTCGGCGTACTCCATGTCGTCGGCGGTGATGTGCTCGATGCCCTCGTAGCTCACCTGATCGAGGTGGACCGGCGTGTCGAAGGCCAGCCGCGCGAGAATCGCCATCTTCGCCGCCGCGTCCTTGCCGTTGACGTCGTCGCTCGGGTCGGCCTCCGCGTAGCCGAGGCGCTGGGCGCCGGCGAGCGCGTCGCCGTAGGAGCAGCCGGTGCGCGCCATCTCGCTGAGGATGTAGTTCGTCGTGCCGTTGACGATCCCGTGGACGCGGTCGACGTGGGCCCCCGCCAGCGACTCCTGCAGGACGCGGATGACCGGGACGACGCCCGCGACCGACGCCTCGAAGCGCAGCTGGACGCCCTGCGCGCGCGCACGCGCCCAGAGCTCCTCGCCGTGGACGCTCAGCAGCTGCTTGTTCGCCGTGACGACGTGCCTGCCGGCGGCCATCGCGCGCAGGACGTAGTCGCGCGCCGGCTCGAGGCCGCCGATGAGCTCGACGACGAGGTCGCAGCCGTCGAGGATCTCGTCGAAGTTGCCGCGCGACCGCGTCAGGATGCCGCTGATCTGCGGCCGCAGGCCCGTGATCGCGGCGACGTGCTCGGCACGGTCGGCGAGCAGCGTCTCGAAGGCGGCGCCGACGGTCCCGTGGCCGAGCAGGCCGATCCGGAACGGCTCGGGGGTCTCAGACATCGCGCGCGGTGAGGTCCTCGTACGTCTCGCGCCGCACGACGAGGCGCGCCTCGCCCTGCGAGACGAAGACGACCGGCGGCCGCGGCACGCCGTTGTAGTTGTTGGCCATCGCGTGGCCGTAGGCGCCGGTCGCGGGTGTCACGATGACGTCGCCCACGCGCGGGTCGGCGAGCTCGACGTCGCGGACGATGACGTCGCCGGACTCGCAGTGCTTGCCGGTCAGCCGCGACGGCGTGCCGCCGCCGAAGCGGTCGGCGATCTGGGCCTCGTAGACGGAGCCGTAGAGCATCGGGCGCAGGTTGTCGGACATCCCGCCGTCGACGGCGACCCAGGTCGAGACGTTGCGCTTGACACTCTGCACGGTGTAGAGCGTCACCGTCGAGTTCGCCACGAGCGCGCGCCCGGGCTCGTCGAGGATCCGCTTGCCCCCGCCGAGCACGCGGTTGACGGTGTCGACCTTCGCCGCGACGTAGTCGGAGATCCGCGGGGGCTCCTGGCCGGCGGTGTACGCCACGCCGAGCCCGCCGCCGAGGTTGTACGTGCCGAAGTCGCCGAGCGGGGCGATCGCCTCGATCGCGTCGCGAAACGGCTGGAGCTCGAGCAGCTGGGACCCGATGTGCATGTGCAGGCCGGCGAGGTCGAGCCTGTCGGACGCCTGCAGCCGGGCGATCGCGGCGGGCGCGTCGGCGAGCGAGAAGCCGAACTTCGAGTCCGCCTGGCCGGTCGAGATCTTGTCGTTCGTCCTGCCGCGCACGTCCGGCGTGACGCGCAGGAGCACCGCCTGCGGCGTCCCCTCGCCGACGACCGTCTCCAAGCGCGTGATCTCGTCGTCGTTGTCGATGACGATGTGCCCGACGCCCGCGGAGCGGGCGTAGCGCAGCTCGTCCTCGGACTTCGCGTTGCCGTGCATGTAGATCCGCGCGGGGTCGAAGCCGCCCGCGAGCGCGAGCGACAGCTCGCCGCCGGACGCGACGTCGCAGGCGATCCCCTCCTGCGCGAGCACGCGGTAGACGGCGGTGCACGGAAAGGCCTTGGAGGCGAAGAGGACGTCGAAGTTCTTCGTGCGGGTGCGGAAGGCCTCGACGAACGTCTGGGCGCGGGCGCGCAGGTCGTCCTCGGACACGACGTAGACGGGCGTGCCGAACTCGCGGGCGAGCTCGACCGCGTCGCAGCCACCGAGCTGCAGCCGCCCGTCGGCGTCGATGGTGCTGCCCATCGGATAGGCCTGCGAGAGCCGTGTGCGGGTGGCTGCCATGACGATCGGACAGTATGGCTCTCCATGCGCAGCGACCGGCACGACGGCCTCGCCTACACACTCGCCGAGCCTGCGGGCGCCCCGCGCGGCGGCGTGGTGGTCGTCCACGGCGCCCGGTCGTGCAAGGAGAACCACCGCGACTTCCTGCTGGCGTGCCGCGCGAGCGGCCTGGCCGCGATCGCGTTCGACCAGCGCGGCCACGGCGCCAGCGAGGGGCCGCTCGGCGGCGGCGCGCTCGACGACGTCGCCGCGATCGCGGGCCTGCTGCCCGGCGACGGGCCGGTCTTCCTGCGCGGGACGTCGATGGGCGGCTGCCTGGCGCTCGCGGCGGCGCGGCTCGCGGGCGCGCGCGCCGTCGTGGCGATCTGCCCGGCCGCCCCGCAGCAGCTGCTCGCCGGCCTGCGCGCGGGGCACTTCGAGCTGCAGGCCGACCGCCCCGCGCTCGAGGCGCTGCTCGCAGCGATCGACCTCGAGCAGGCGGCGCGCGCGCTCGGGCCCGACCTCCTGCTCCTGCACGCCGAGGGCGACGAGGTCGTGCCGATCGCGCACGCCGCGCGACTGCACGAGGCCGCCGCCGGCAGCCGTCTCGTCCGCGTCCCGGGCGGTCACCATCGCTCGGTGCAGCACGACGCGGCGCTGCAGGCCGAGGCGGTCGCGTTCCTGCTCGCCCGCTGCGACGGGGGCGCTGCTGGCGGACGGGTCCGCTAGTTCTGCGGGCCGAGCAGCCTCCCCAGCGCAGCGGCGGTGCGGGTGACGGCGGTGTGGACGAGGGCGTGCGTGCCTGTCTTGAGCTCTTCCGTCGCCGCCTGCAGGCCACGGCCGAGCGAGCCGGTCGTGGCTCCGACCGCCTGCGCCGTGTCGTCGATCGCCGTGCCGACGGGCCGGCGCCCGCCGGCCGCGACCGGTTGGGTCGGCTGGTCGCCGCCCTTCGAGGAGCCCTGGGTGGCGCTCGGCGTCTGAACGTCCACGCCCCCGCCGCGGGCGGGGGTGAGCGAGCCGCTCGCGCCCGTGCCACGACCGGGCGGGAGCGCGGCGGCGGTGGAGGCGCGCGAGGCCGACGCGCCACGCGAGCGGCGCAGCACGAGCGGCGCCCGCGTGAGCCCGGTCGCGCTCACCGGATCGAGCACGAGCGCCGCGGAGGAGGAGACGAGCGGCTCTGCGGCCGTGAGGCTGTAGGCGATGATCCCGCTCGCCAGGGCGAAGGTCACGACGACGGCCGCGAGCACGGCCCCGGCGATCCCGAGGCCGGACAGCACGGTCTGCTGAGGACGGATGCGCGGCATGGACAGCGATACCCCAGGGGGTCATCGGCAGGTCGCCGGAAGACCTTGAGCGATTTTTCTCAGTTGGCGCGTTGGCGCTCATGTCCACGCGGTCTAAGTGAGAACCGTTTTCGATAAGCTCGGCCCATGCGCTGGCTCAGCGACCCGCTCTCGGCGCCGTTCATGCAGCGTGCGGTCCTCGCGATCGTCCTGCTGGCGGTGGCCGGCGGGCTGCTCGGGACGTGGATCGTCCTGCGCCGGCTGGCCTTCTTCGCCCACGCCGTCGGCACCGCGACGTTCCCCGGCCTCGTCGTCGCCGGCCCCTGGGGCCTCGCCGCGCCGGTCGCCGCCCTCGGCGCCGGGCTGGGCTTCGCCGCGCTGCTCGCGCGCATGACGCGCGGCGGGTCGACGACCTCGGACGCGGCGACCGGACTGCTGCTCACCGGCGCGCTGGCGCTCGGCGCGATCCTCGCCAGCGACGTCTACCAGGCGGGCGCCGGCGTCGACCGGTTGCTCTTCGGCACGCTGCTCGGGCTCGCCGACGCCGACCTCTGGCTCGCCGGCGCGGTCGCGGTCGCAGCCGTCGTGGCGACGTGGGCGCTCGCGCGGACGTGGCTGGCGACGGGCTTCGATCCCGCCGGCGCGCCGGCCCTCGGCGTCCGCGCGCAGCGCGGCGACTGGATCCTCCTCGCCCTGCTCGCCGTGACCGTCGTGGCGATGCTGCCCGCCGTCGGAGCGCTGCTCGTCAGCACGCTGCTCGTCGTGCCGGCCGCGACGGCCCGGCTCGTCACCGGCTCGCTCGGCGCGCTGCTGGCGACGTCCGTGGGGCTCGCGGCCGCCGAGGGCGTCGGCGGCCTGCTGCTCGCCTACCACCTCGACCTCCCGCCCGGCCCCGCGATCGCGATCGTCGGCGGCGCCGGCTTCGCGCTCGCCGCGCTGGCGTCCGCCCCGCGGCTGCGCCGCGGCGCCGGGGTGACGGCATGACGACCGCCGCGCCGGCGCTGGAGGTCACCGGGCTCGCCGCCGCCTACGCCGCGGGGCCGCCGGTGCTGCGCGGCGTGACGTTCAGCGCGGACGCGGGCCAGGCCGTCGCCGTGCTCGGCCCCAACGGCGGCGGCAAGACGACGCTCTTTCGCGCCCTGCTCGGCGAGCTGCCGGCGGTCGCGGGCAGCGTGCGCTTCGACGGCGCGCCGGCCTACGTCCCGCAGACCGAGCGCTCGCGGCTGGACTTCCCCGTCAGCGCGCTCGACGTCGCGCTCATGGGCGCCTACGCGCGCACGCCGTGGCACCGGCGGATCGCCGCCACCGACCGCGAGCGCGCCCGCGCGGCGCTCGCGCGGGTCGGCCTCGGCGACCGCGCGAGCGATCGCTTCGGGACGCTGTCGGGGGGCCAGCGCCAGCGCGTGCTCGTCGCGCGGGCGCTCGTCCAGGACGCCCGGCTGCTCCTGCTCGACGAGCCGTTCGCCGGCGTCGACCGCACGAGCGAGGAGGCGATCATGGGCATCCTCGACGAACTGCGCGCGGAGGGCCGCGTGCTGCTCATCGCGACGCACGACATCGAGCAGGCGCGCCGCTGGGATCGCGTCCTGTGCCTGCACGGCGAGCAGATCGCCTACGGCCCGCCCGCGTCGACGCTGACGACGGACGTGCTCGAGGGGACCTACGGCGCCGAGATCGTCCTGCTCGAGGGCGGCGAGCGCTGCGTCGCCGTCCAGCATCACCACCACTGATGGCGATCCTGCACTCCGGTCTGCTGCAGCGCGCACTGCTGGAGGTCGTGATCCTCGGCGCGGCCTGCGGCGCGCTCGGGGTGTGGCTGCTGCACCTGCGCCACGCCTATGCCGCCGAGTCGCTCGCGCACGCGATGCTGCCGGGCCTCGTCCTCGCCTCGCTCGCCGGCGTGCCGCTGCTGCTCGGCGCCGGCGGCGGCGTGCTCGTCGCCGCGGCGCTCATCGCCGTCGCGGCGCGCGACACGCGCGTCGGCTCGGAGATCGCCGTCGGCGTGACGGTGACGACCGCGTTCGGCCTCGGCGCGGTGCTCGCGCTCGCGCCCGACGTGCCCGCCCGTCTCGGCGAGCTGCTGTTCGGCGACCTGCTCGGCGCGAGCACGGGCGACCTCGTCGCCGCGGGCGCGCTCGCCGCCGTCGTCGCGCTCGCGCTCGCCGCGGGCCATCGCAGCCTCTGCGTCGCGGTGCTCGACCCGGCCGCCGCCCCGTCGCTCGGCGTGCGCCCCGCGCGCGTCGAGCTCGGCCTGCTCGCGCTGCTGGCGGTCGCGACCGTCGCGGCGGTGCAGGGCCTCGGCAACCTGCTCGTGTTCGCGCTGCTCGTCGCGCCGGCGGCGGCTGCGATGCGCCTCGCGCGGTCGCTGCGCGGGCAGCTCGTGCTGGCGGCGCTGCTGGGCGCGGGCGCCGGCACGCTCGGGCTCGTCGTCAGCGCCGAGCTGGACATCGCGGCCGGCGCGTCGGTCGCGCTCGCGGCGGTCGCGCTGTACGCCGCGGCGGCGGTCGCCAAGCCATCTGGCGCACGCGGTGGCTCCGCCGCCCGCCGCTCGCCGGTCGAGGCACTCGGCACCTCGCGCTGACGCGCCGCAGTTTGCCCGCACCGCCCGCGGGTAGCCGCTGTACATGCACATTCTTGTCCTCGCCCCTGACGCCGTCGACGCCGAGACCCTTCGCGGAGTCGTCGGCGACGAGATCGACGCGGCCCGCGTGCTCGTCGTCTCCCCCGCGCTCAACGAGTCCCCGCTCGCCTTCTGGATGTCGGACGCCGACGAGGCGATCGCCGACGCCGACGAGGCGGGGGGCAAGACGGCGGTCGCGCTGCGCGAGGCCGGCGTCGCGGCCAACAGCACGACCGGCGAGGGCGAGCCGCTGCTGGCGCTGCAGGACGCGCTCGCAACCTTCCCGGCCGACCGCATCGTGATCTTCGCCCGCGACGGCGACGATCAGCGCTACCGCGAGGACGACCTGTGCGGCGCGGCCGAGCGCCGGTTCTCGGTGCCCGTCACGCTCGCGACGCTCTGAGCGGCGCCGCCCCGATGCAATTCGACGACTTCTTCTCCATCGAGGCGCCGATCGACGACGTCTACGCGACGATCGCCGACGTCGCCCGCGTCGTGCCCTGCGTCCCGGGCGCGGAGCTGCTCGAGCAACAGGGCGACGACGTCTTCGAGGTCGCGCTGAAGGCCGAGCTCGGGCCGCTGTGGAAGAACTTCCTCGGCACGATCACCGTCGTCGAGCGCGACGCCGGCGCGCATCGCATCGTCCTGACCAACAGCGCGCGCGAAGCCGACGGCGACCCGGTCGGCGACGCGACGATCGAGATCGGGCTCTCCGAGCTCGGCTCCCGGACGAACGTCTCGATCACGACGCAGACGACGCTCGACGAGGGCATGTTCGCCGAGAAGCTCGTCACCGACGCGGCCGGGAAGCAGATGGCGCAGTTCGCCGAGAACCTCCAGGCGATGATCGCGGCCGCACCGCGGGCGGCTTAGCTCAAGCGGTCGCCGCACGGGCCTTGGCCGGCGGCGCGTCCGCGCGCCGCAGCCCGCCCTTGCGCGCGGCGAGCCACAGCCACGCGAGGCCGGCGACGAGCATCACGACGCTCGCGAGCTGGGCCTCGGTGAGGCCGGCGAGGACCGGCTCGTTGCGGCGGATGAACTCCACGAGCAGGCGCTCGACGCCGGCGAAGCAGAGATAGAACGCGAACAGGACGCCCGGCCGGAACGTGTCGCGCGCGCGCCACAGCGCCCACGCGACGAGGCCCATCGTGATCGTCTCGTAGACCGGCGTGGGGTGCACGACGTCGTTCGTCGGCACGGCGCCGTTCGGATAGGCCATCCCCCACGGCAGGTCGGTGGCCTTGCCGTAGTCGCCGTCGCCGGAGACCTGGCAGCCGATCCGCCCGACGGCGTAGCCCATCGCGAGCGCCGGCGAGCAGAGGTCGAGCAGGAGGAGGTTGAACATCCGCTTGCGGTAGGCCCACAGCAGGACCCCCGCCGCGCCGCCGAGCGCGCCGCCGTACCAGACGAGGCCCGAGCCACCGAAGATGCTGCGCAGCGGGTCGCTGCCTACCTCGCTCGTGTGGCCCAGCAGCCAGTAGCCGCGCGCGCCGACGAGCCCGCCGACGAGCGCCGCGAAGACCATCTCGTAGGCCCAGTCGGGCGGCTTGCCGAGCTCCCTCAGGCGCCGCGCGACCATCGCGCCGGAGACGACGAAGGCGAGCCCGAAGCAGAGCCCGAAGGTCTTCAGGGAGAGGCCGAAGAGGTCGATCGTGGGCTGCACGCAGCCCTTATAGATAGCCGAGCGGGCTCACCGGCACGCCGTTGACGCGCACCTCGAAGTGCAGGTGCGCGCCGAAGGAGTGCCCGGTGTTGCCGACGAGGCCGATGACCTGACCCTTGTTGACCGCCGCTCCGACGCTCGTGCCGAACTGCGACTGGTGCGCGTAGCACGTCGAGAGGCTCGCGCTGTGCTGAACGCAGGTGTAGTTGCCGTAGCCGCCGGAGGCGCCGACGCCCTGCATGAGCACGACGCGGCCGTCGTCGGCGGCGTGGATCGGCGTGCCGATCGGGGCCGAGATGTCGATGCCGGCGTGGATGTGGCCGGGGCGCTGCTCGCCGAACGCGCCGGTGATCGGCCCGTTGACCGGCCAGATCATGCTGCCCGAGCCCTGGCGGATCGGGAAGTCGCCGGACTGCTGGACCTGGTTGAGCTGCGTGGCGATCTTGTTCGACGCCGCCTCGAGATCGTCGACGTGGGTCTCGAGGCTCTTGCGGTCGTTGCGGACCTTGCCGAGCGCGGCCGCCTTGCCGGACTTCGTGCGCGCATAGCCGACGCGCGTGCCGATGAGCTCCATCTTCACCGCGGCGATCTCGTCGCGCCGGCGCTGGACGATCTCCGTGACGGTCTGCTGGCGCGCCTCGAGGCCGTTGAGGTGCTTCTCGCTGCGCGTGGAGTCGGCCTTCGCGCGGCGGACGATCGTGACGATCCTGCGGTCCTGGTCGGAGATGCGCTTGATGAACTCGCCGCGCTCGAGCAGGTCGGCGAAGCCGTCGGAGTTCAGGATGACCGTGACGAGGTCGGGCTTGCCGGCCTTGTAGATCTCGATGAGCCGCGTGCGCAGCATGCCGCGCGTCTCGGTGAACCGCTTGCGCAGCCGGACGAGCCGCGCGCGCTCCTTGCGCAGCTCGCCGCGCAGCGACTCGAGCTCGGCGCGCTTGGCGTCGAGATCGGCCTGGATGCGCTCCTGGCGCGTCCCGAGCGTCGTGATCTTGCCCTGCAGCCGGTTGATGCGCCGCGTATAGCCGGCGATCTGCGTCGTGAGGACGCGCTCGGTGCCCTTCTTGCGCCCGATCTTCTTGCGCGCCTCGTTGATGCGGTTGTGCAGGCTGTTGAGCTCCTCCTGCTTCGTCCTCCCGGAGGAGGGCAGGGGCAGCGCCGCCCAGAGGACAAGCGGCAGGAGGATCGACGTGAGGAGCAGGCGGACGCGCATGCAGCCGCCCAGTCTAGGTTTGCCCGGGTGCGCGCATCAAACCTGCACGGTCGCAACCAAGCGGGGATCCGGCGAGTTGGCCGCCGCGGTTTGTCAGAATGACTGCATGGCCGTCACCAAGACCCAGTTCGGCCGCGACTCTGGCCTCCAGGCGCGGATGCTTCTCACGATGTTCCTCCTCGGAGCGGTGTACGTCGTGTTCGTCGGCGTGCTGTTCGCGGCCGGAGTCAACGCCGGATTCATCGTCATCATCGCGGTGGGTCTGGCGGTGGCGCAGCTGTTCACCTCCGACAAGCTCGCGCTGCACGCGATGGGCGGGCGCGTCGTCACCCCGCAGGAGGCGCCGGAGCTGCACGCGATGATCGAGCGCCTCTGCATCCAGGCCGACCTGCCCAAGCCGAAGGTCGCCGTCGCGCAGACGGACATGCCCAACGCCTTCGCCCTCGGCCGCTCGCAGAAGGCCGCGACGGTGTGCGCGACGACCGGGATCATGAACCTCCTCACGCCGGCCGAGCTCGAGGGTGTCATGGCGCACGAGCTCACGCACGTCAAGAACCGCGACGTGATGATCATGACCATCGCCTCGTTCTTCGCCTCGGTGGCGTCGATGATCCTGCAGTTCGGGTTCTTCTTCGGCGGCGGCGGTGGCGACCGCGACGACGACAGCCCGGGCATCTTCGCCGTCATCGCGGTCTCCGCGCTCGTCTACGCCGTCTCCTTCTTTCTCATGATGGCCCTCTCGCGCTACCGCGAGTTCTCTGCCGACCGCGGCGCCGCGCTCATCACCGGCCGCCCGAGCGCGCTGGCGTCGGCGCTGCAGAAGATCGCGTCCGGGATGGGGCGCCTGCCGCAGAAGGACCTGCGCGTGGCGCAGGAGATGAACGCGTTCTTCATCTTCCCGGCCGGCGCGAAGAACTCGATCATGGGCCTCTTCGCGACGCACCCGCCGATGGAGAAGCGGATCGAGGCGCTCGCCCGTCTCGAGGCCGACCTCCAGCGCGGCACGCTCGCCGCGGCGTAGGGGCAGCCGACATGGGCTTCCTCGACTCCGTCCTGGGCGGCCGCAAGAAGCTCAAGGGGCCCGCGCCCGACCGGCTGTTCGCGATGTCGACGGCGTACATCACGCTGTCGACGGGCCACGGCATCGTCACGAAGGGCGTCGCGGCGATCGTCTTCCAGCCGCTGGCGACGGCCGACTTCGAGGCGATCGTCAGCGAGATGGAGGAGATCCTCCGCGGCACCGGTGCCGACACGGGGACGACGATCGAGTCGACGACCGACGAGCACGACTACCGCTGGATCATCCTGCGCGACGACGACATCGAGGACCTCGTCGTCGGGATCAACGCCGTGAGCGACGCGCTCGTCGTCGGCGGCTACGGCGATCGCGTGCTCGCCGCCGTCTTCGCCTTCCAGGACTCCAAGGGCCGCCCGGTGTACTTCATCTACAACTACAAGCGCGGCCACTGGTATCCGTTCGTGCCGGCCGGCAAGCAGGCGCGCGACGGCGAGCGCGAGCTGCAGATCAAGGCGATCATCGGCGGCGAGCTGCCGATCGAGCCCGAGCTCGAGCGCTGGTTCCCGCTCTGGGGGACGCCGATCTAGCCGGCGTCGTGCGGCGCGTGGCGCTCGCGATAGCCGCGCACCTTCGCGCGGTTGCCGCAGACGCGCATGTCGCACCAGACGGCCGAGCGGTTGCGCGACGTGTCGTAGAACGCCCACCGGCACGTCTCGGCGGGGCAGACCTTCATCCGCTGCCAGGTCCCGTCGTCGATCGCGGCGCCGACGATCCGCAGCAGCCGCCCGAGCGCGCCGTCGACGCCGCCCGCCGCCGGCTCGAGGCCGGTGCGGTCGGGGCCCGTGAAACGGACGGTCAGGCGCGCGCGCAGCGAGGCGGCGTCGAGCGTCTCGATCGCGGCTGGGTCCAGCGCCTCGCCGTGATGGGAGAGCAGGTGCGCGCGCAGCGCCTCGCGCAGGTCGACGGCGTTGCGCAGGTCGGCGGCGGTGGCGCGGACGGACGACGCGCCGCCGAGCAGGTCGTGCGCGGCGAGCCAGCGCGCGAGGTCCGCCGGGGCCGCGAGCTCCTCGATCTCGTCGTCGACGTCGAGCGTGTTGACGAAGGCGCGGACGGTCTCCAGGGCACCGGGGGCCGGGTTGGACATGACACCAGCATAGCCAGTTGACGGGTTAGCTAACCGGCGTTATAATGTAGCAAGTTACAACGAACGGTCAGGGGACCTCATGCATCCGTCCAACTTCGCCCAGCTCATCGACTTCTCGCGCGCCCGCGGGACGCGCGCCGCGCAGGTGCGGCGATGATCACCGCGCTGGACGAGATCCCGCGCGCGTCCGAGCCGTGCGATCCGGCACTCGACTGGCGCCCGGTGCGCGACCACCTCGGGATCACGGCCTTCGGCGTCAACGCGTTCCTCGGCGCCGCCCCCGGTGACCGCGTCGTCGAACTGCACGACGAGCGCGGCGCCGGCCACGAGGAGCTCTACGTCGTCATCCGCGGCGGTGCGCGGTTCGTCATCGACGGCGCGGAGCACGCCGTGGCAGCCGGGGGCCTCGTGCTCGTCGCGCCCGGCAGCACGCGCGAGGCCTTCGCGACCGCGCCGGGGACCGCCGTGCTCGTCGTCGGCGCGACGCCCGGCACGCCGTTCGCCGTCTCCGGCTGGGAGGCGCGGCAGCTCGCTCTCAGCGGCCGCGCCTGAACGCCTCAGTCCGGGATCAGGCCGTCGCCGCTGAAGTCCGCGGCGGCCTCGACCATCGAGGTGTCCGGCGGCGGCACGATGACGTCGGAGCTCTCGATCTCCTCGTCCTGCAAGTGCTCGCCCTCGCTGCGGATGACGTCGAGCATCTCCTCGAAGGCCGCGTGGAAGGCGTCCTCGTCATCACCCTCGACGGCCTTGACGACGGCGTTGTCGAGCTCGTTGACCCGGGCGACGCAGTCCTCCGCGAGGCGGTACTGCCCCTCGCCCATGATGCGGACGATCACGGCTTCTCCTCGCCGGCCTCGAGCTCGGCGGGCGCGGCCGGTGCGGAGCCCTGGCCGAGCTCGGCCTTCATCTTCGCCAGCTCGTCGTCGACCATGCCGCCGGCGCCGAGCGCCGCGAGCTCACGGTCGATGTCGTCCTGGCCGGAGCCGAGCTGCGTGAGGTCCTCGAAGGTCCCCGCCGCCTCGAGCTCCTCGACGGCGTCGGCGCGCGCCTTCATGTTCTCGGTCTTGTCGATCGCGCGCTGCATCGCGAGGCCGACGTCGGCCATCTCCTCGCCCACGCCGGTCGCGGCCTCGGAGATCCGGACCTGGGCCTCGGCGGCGGAGTACTGCGCCTTGATGACCTCCTTCTTGGTCCGGAAGGACTCGATCTTCACGCGCAGGCGCTTCTCGGACTCCGTCAGGCGCTCCTGCTGGGACTGCAGCTCGGCGACCTGCTGGTCGAGGCTCTGCAGCTCGGTCTGCGCGATCTGCTTGCGCTCGAGCGCCGTGCGGGCGAGCTCCTCGTTGCCCGCGGCCAGCGCCTGGCGCGCCTGCGTGTCGAGCTTGACGACCGACTGCTCGAGCTTGGAGGCCTGCATCCCGAGGCGCTTCTTCGCCGTGACGACGTCGGCGATCCCCTTCTTGACGCCCTGCAGCGACTCCAGCTGCTTCTGGTAGCTGTAGTCCAGCGTCTCGCCGGGATCCTCGGCCTTGTCCAGCAGCTTGGAGATCTTCGACTTGATGACGGTGGACATCCGCCCGGCCATTCCGGCCATTGCGCCTCCTCGGGAAGTGGGTCCGCTCTTGTCTTTCTAGCACGCGCGGGCAGGCGGCTCGCAGGGTTCGCGCCGATGGGTGCGCCGCGAGATTCGGTGGATTCAGGCTGAGCCTGGATCCGGCGAAGATCGCGGATGGCTCGGCGGCGGGAGCCGAGTCGGCGTGGATCGGCCGCGAATCCGCAGGGCGGTGTCCTCCGGAGAGCGGCCGATCCGCGCCGGCGAAGGCTCCCGACGGCGAGGCGCCGCGAGATTCGGTGGATTCAGGCTAAGGTGCCCGCGATGGCGCGCCTGAGTCTCGTCGCACTGCTGTTGCTCGCCGCGCTCGTGGCGATCGGCTGCGGCCGCAAGATCAACACCGACGACTCCGCACCCCCCGCGCTGCTGGGCCCGCCGGACCAGTCGCGGGCGAATCTCGGCTTCCCGGAGTTCGCGACGAAGAACACGACGCGCGTGCCGGGCTCCGGTCCGACGCAGATCGCCTCCGCCGTCCTGCGCGCGGTCTATCCCGACCCCGCGCGCCGCCCCGCCGCGATCACGCTCGTCGACGCCGGCGACTGGCGCGTCGCGGTCGCGGCGGCCGCGCTGATGGCCCCGCCGGTCAACGCGCCGGTGCTCTTCACGGACGGCACCGACCTCCCCGAGGCGACGCGCAGCACGCTGCAGGCGCTCGCGCCGCAGGGCTCCGCGGCCGCGGGCAACGCGCAGGTCATCCGGGTCGGCAACGTCGCCCAGCCGTCCGGGCTGAAGAGCTCGGACATCCCGCCCGGCAACCCGTTCGCCCTCACGCGCTCGATCGCGGGGCTCCTGCGGGCGGCGAAGCCCGGCAAGACGAGCCACGTCATCGTCGCGAGCGCCGACGATCCCTCCTTCGCCGCGCCGGCCGCCGCGTACGCCGCGAAGTCCGGCGATCCGGTCCTCTTCGTCACGCGCGACACGGTGCCGCCCGAGACGCGCGCCGCGCTCTCGGCGCTCGCCGGCCTCCAGCGCCCGCGCATCTACGTGCTCGGCCCGTCGAGCGTCGTGACGCCCAAGGTCACGCAGGAGCTGCGCCGCCTCGGCCGCGTCAAGCGCATCGGCGGCCAGGACCCCGTGACGAACGCGATCGGGATGGCGCGCTACAGCGACGGCTCGTTCGGCTGGAAGATCGTCGACCCCGGCCACGGCGTCGTCTTCGCGCGGGCCGGCAAGCCGCTGGACGCCGCCGCCGCCGCGCCGCTCTCGGGCGCGGGCACGTTCGGCCCGCTGCTGCTGCTCGACGGCCCCGATCGCGTGCCGCAGCCGCTCGCGCAGTACCTCCTCGACATCCAGCCCGGCTACCAGGACGACCCGGTCCGCGGCGTCTACAATCACGGCTGGATCGTCGGCACGAAGGCCGCGATCTCCGTCGCCGAACAGGCCCGCATCGACGCTCTGCTGGAGATCGTCCCCGTCCGCACACCCGACGCACCACCGACGCCATGAGCCAAGCCGAGCGCCCCGACCGCACCGCCCCCGGCCACGACGTCACGCTCGACGACGTGCGCCAGCTCATGGGCGCCTCGACGCCCCACTTCGCGCTGCAGCTGCGCAACCGCATCGCCAAGCTCATCCGCCCGCTGGCGCCCGATCACCCGGCGCGGATCGCGGGCGAGCGCGAGATCGCGCGCCTGACGGCGCTCGGCGTCTCGGGCGAGACGCGCGGCCACGCCGCCGAGCCGGGGATGCGCACGCTCGCCTCGCTGACGCCCGGCGAGCCCGAGCCCGCCGGGCACTGAGGCGGGCGCGCGCCGCGCGGTGCGCGAGACTTGACGGATGGCCGATCCCGGCATCCGCCCCGCGGGCATCGACGGCAGCACGCTGCCCGGCCCCTACCCCGTCGGCCGCTACGCCGCCGGGCTGCGCGACTTCCTGCGCGAGCGCCCGCGCGTCCAGGTCTTCGGCGAGGTCTGGAACCTGCGCCTGAGCCGGGCGAAGGTGTACCTCGAGCTGCGCGACGCCGACGGCGCGCTGCCGTGCTCGATGTGGCGCAGCGACTTCGACGCGCTGGCGCTCGGCGAGGGCGCGCTGGCCGACGGCGCGCAGGTCGTCATCGCCGGCGGCCTGGACTACTACGCCGGCACGCGCACCTCGTCGCCGTCGTTCTCGTTCGCGATCGCCGAGCTGCGCGTCGCCGGCGAGGGCGACCTGCTCGCCCAGCTCGAGCGGCTGCGCAAGGCGCTCGCCGCCGAAGGCCTCTTCGCGCCGCAGAAGCTGCTGGCCCGCCCGGCGCTGCCGCGGGCGATCGGGGTCGTCACCGGCGAGGGCGGCAAGGCCCGCGACGACGTGCTCGCCGGGCTGCGCCGCCGCGGCTGGGAGGGGCGCCTCGTCTGGGCCTTCGCGCCCGTCCAGGACCGCCACGCGGCGCCGCGGATCACCCGCGCGCTGCAGGACCTCGCGGCGACCGGCGCGGTCGACGTCATCATCGTCGCCCGCGGCGGCGGGTCGCTCGCGGACCTCTTCTGCTTCTGCGACGAGACGCTCTGTCGCACCGTCGCGCTGCTCGGGGTGCCGGTCATCGCCTCGGTCGGCCACCACACCGACCGCACGCTCATCGACGACGTCGCCGCGCTGAGCTGCTCGACGCCGACGCACGCCGCGGAGTCGGCCGTCCCGGTGCACTGCGCGCAGGCGCGCAGCGCCGTGATCGCCATGGCGCGGCGCCTCGGCGTCCACGGCCGTCGCGCGCTGCTGCACCGGGCGCAGACGCTCTCGCGGCTGGCGCGCGCGCCCGGCGAGCACGTGGCCGGCGAGCGCCGGCGGCTGCACCAGCGCCTGCGCGAGATCCGCGCGGCGGGGCGCAGGCGGATCGCAGGCGACGAGCGCACGCGCGTCGCACGGCGGGCGCTCGTGCTCGATCGCAAGGCCGAGGCCGCGGCGCGTGACGCCCGCGCGGCGACGCAGCTCGGCGCGCTGGCGATGGCACTCGCCGCGCACGAGCCGCAGCGCACGCTCGAGCGCGGCTACGCGCTCGTGACGGACGCGGCCGGCGAGCTCGTGACGAGCGCGCGTGCCGCGCGCGCCGCCGGCGCCGTCCGGCTGCGCTTCGGCGACGCCGCGGTGGATGCGACGATCCGGGGCGACGATGACCGATCCTGAGGGCGCACCGGCGCTGAGCTACGAGGACGCGACGGCGCGCCTGGAGGAGATCATCAAGCGCCTGGACTCCGGCGAGGCCGGTCTGCGCGAGACGCTCGAGCTCTGCCGCGAGGGACGGACGCTCGTGGAGCTCTGCGCCGCCGAGCTCGAGGCGGTCGGTCGCGGTCTCGAGGAGCTGCGCCTCGACGAGCTCGTGGCGCGGCTGCAGGACGGCTCGGGGGCCGCCGGGTAACCCGCGCTGTCGCGGGAACCGCGAGCCCTCAGCCCTTCAGCCCGGCCTTCAGCCGCTGATACCCCGGCCGCGGCTTGCCGTCGGGTCCGACGAGCCCCGAGTCGAAGCGGTCGGCGGGCTTGGCGCCGGTCCAGTTGTAGAGGTAGATGCGCTTGACGCGGTCGTGCTTGCGCGCCAGGCGCAGCGCGAACGACACGGCGCGGGCGGCGCGCTGCTCGTCGCGCGGGAAGTTGCGCCCGAACTTGACGATGCCGCCGGTCTCCGTGAGCCAGACGTCGCCGGGCACGGTCTTGAGCAGCTCGCCGAGGCCCGTGTCGCGGAAGCGGTTCGTGTCGGCGTAGTTGTGCAGCCCCCAGATCTTCGGCGTCCCCTCGAGGTGGCGGCGGTACTGCTTGAGGTAGCTGCCCATTCCCGCCTGGTCGAGGACGTCGCCGGCGAGCACGGTGCAGTCGGGGCACTCGGCCCGGACGACGTTGTAGTACTCCGCGGCCCGCGCCGGCGAGCGGCTCGTCGGCTGGCTGACGTGGTTGATCTCGTTCCACGGCGCGTAGAGCTTCACGCCCGGGTAGCGCTTGTGGAACGCGCGGAAGGCGGTCCGGAACTCGGCCGCGCTCGGCAGCTTCTTCGGATGCACGCGCGAGTGACCGAAGGTGATGAACGGCTCGGCGCCCGCTGCTGCGGCGCCCGCCAGCCACTGGTCGACGATGTCGCGCTCGAAGCGCACCCGGACCGCGTCGTAGGCGGTCACGAGGCGGGCGGTCCGGATGCCGAGCGCCTTGTAGGCCGGGTCGGTGAACATCTTCAGGCCCTGCTCGCCGATGCCGATCTCGAGGCCCGCCGGTGCGGGGCTCGGCGCAGGCGCGGTGGTGCCCGCGTCGCCGCCGCCGCACCCCGCCGGCGTGAGCGCGACGAGCAGGACGACGGCGGACAGGGCGCGGAAGGGGTTCATCGCAGGCACGGTAGTCCCTCACACTGCCCCGGTAGGCTCGAAACCATGAGCACCTACGACCTCGTGGCCGAGCTTGCGGTCCGCATCGACGGCTACGCGCTCGAGCCCCTGCAACAGGACGTCTCGAGCGATTTCACCCGTAAGTCGACCGTCATCCGCCTCGCTGGCGCGGGCGAGGACGGCGTCGGCGAGGACGTCGTCTACGACGCCGTCGACCACGAGATCGCCCAGGAGGCCGGCCCGGACCTGCCGCTCGCAGGCGACTGGACGATCGCGAGCTTCGCCGCGCACCTGGCGACGCTCGACCTCTTCCCGAAGGAGCCCCAGCGCGAGGTCTCGCGCCTGTATCGCACGTGGGCCTACGAGTCCGCGGCCCTCGACCTCGCCCTGCGCCAGGCCGGCGAGCCGCTGCACGCCGTCCTCGGGCGCGAGGCGCTCCCGCTGACGTTCGTCGTCTCGCTGCGCCTCGGTGAGCCGCCATCGCTGGAGCCCGTGACCCGGCGCCTGGACCGGTACCCGACGCTGCGCTTCAAGCTCGACCCGACCCCGTCGTGGGACGAGCAGCTCATCGCCGGCCTCGTCGCGACGGGGGCCGTCGACTCGGTCGACTTCAAGGGTCTCTACGAGGGCACGAAGGTCGACGTCGCCGCCGACCCGGTCCTCTACCGCCGCGTCGTCGAGGCGTTCCCCGACGCGTGGATCGAGGACCCCAAGCTCACGCCGGAGATCGACGCGCTGCTCGAGCCCCATCGCAGCCGCATCACGTGGGACGCGAACATCCACTCGATCGCCGATGTCGAGGGCCTGCCGTTCGCGCCGCGCATGGTGAACCTCAAGCCGTCACGGCTGGGCGGCATCAAGCCGCTGTTCGACGCCTACGACTACACCGCCGAGCGCGGGATCGGCGCCTACGGCGGCGGGCAGTTCGAGCTCGGCCCGGGCCGCGGCCAGATCCAGTACCTCGCCTCGCTCTTTCATCCCGACACGCCCAACGACACCTCGCCGTCGGGCTTTCACGTCTCCGACCCGCCGCCGGGACTCGGCGCGAGCCCACTCGAGCCCGCGCCGTCGTCCACCGGATTCCGCTGGGGCTAGGCCCTAGATCCCGCGTCTGCCGTAGCCGTAGCCGCCGGTCCCGACGCCGCTGAGGAGGACGAGGACGGCCGCGATGATCGCGACGATGGCCGGCAGGCCGAGAACGAGGCACACCCAGTACACGAGTGCGGCGAGCAGAACGGCGATGAGAATCCCGATCATGTGACCAACTCCTCCGTGGGGGACAGGAACATGCAGAGCGGATACCCGCGGTCACGGCCCCACATGCGCCGCGGGGCGCCCCCTCACCCAGTTCTCATACGCGCTGGATCAGCGTCCCCGTCCCGAGCCCGCCGCCGCAGCACATCGTCACGAGGCCGACCTCGCCGTCGGTGCGCTCCAGCTCGTGCAGGAGCGTCGTCAGCAGCCGCGCGCCCGTCGACCCGAGCGGGTGGCCGAGCGCCATCGCGCCGCCGTTGACGTTCACGCGGTCCATGTCGGGCTGCAGCTCGCGGCTCCAGGCGCAGACGACCGACGCGAACGCCTCGTTGACCTCGAAGAGGTCGATGTCTCCGATCGTCATCCCGTTGCGCTCGAGGATCCTGCGCGTCGCCGGGATCGGGCCGGTGAGCATCGTCACCGGGTCGACGCCGACCGTCGTCTGATCGACGATCCGCGCGCGCGGGGTCACGCCCAGCGCGTCCGCCTTCTCGCGTGACATGAGCAGGACGCCGGCCGCGCCGTCGGAGATCTGCGAGGCGTTGCCCGCGGTGACCCTGCCGTCGGGCCGGAAGGCCGGCTTGAGCGAGGCGAGCTTCTCGAGGCTCGTGTCCGGCCTGATGCCCTGGTCGCTCACGCGCACGTCGCCGTTGGTCCGGAACGGGACGATCTCGCGCTCGAAGCGGCCCTCCTCGGTCGCCTGGTGCGCGAGCCGGTGCGAGCGCAGCGCGAGCTCGTCCATCTCCGACCGCGGGATCTCCCACTGGTCGGCGATGAGCTCAGCGCTCACGCCCTGCCCCACGAGGTCGTGCTTCTCCATGATGGCCGGCGGCCACGGCGTGCCGACCTGCTCGAACCACTGCATCCCGACGCCCAGCGGGATGTGGCCCATGTGCTCGACGCCGGAGCCGATGACGACGTCGTGGACGCCGGCGGCGATCAGGGCGGCGCCGAAGTTCACGGCCTGCTGCGCGGACCCGCACTGGCGGTCGATCGTCGTCGCCGCGGCCTCGATCGGCAGGCCGGCCTGCAGCCATGCGTTGCGGGCGATGTTCCAGGACTGCTCGCCGATCTGCTGGACGCAGCCGGCGATGACGTCCTCGACCTCGGCGGCGTCGATCCCCGAGCGCGCGATGAGCTCGGTGTAGATCGCGCCGAGCAGTTCGTTGGGGTGCGTGTCCCGGTAGTAGCCCTTCTCGGGGTGCCCGCGCCCGATCGGCGTCCGGACGGCTTCGACGATGACGACCTCGCGACCCTGCTGTCCGCTCACTGGCGCTCCTGACGCTCGGCTTGACGTCTGACTAAGGTACTCAACCGATCGACGGGGTCAGTCGGGTCACGACCGAGGGGGAGCACCGATGGAAGAGAAGCTGGGGATCGCGGGGAGCGGTGCCATCGCAACCGGGCTCGCCGCCTGCGCGACGCGGACGAACGGGCATGTCCTGTGGGCACGCTCGGACGCCTCTGCCGCGCGTGCGACAAAGGCCATCGCGAAGGCCTGTGAGCGCCTGGGCGAGGACTACGACGCGAGCAACGTGACGGTCACGACCGATCTCGCGGATCTCGCCGGCGCGACGTTCGTCGTCGAGGCGATCTCCGAGGACCTGGCGCTCAAGGCCGAGCTGCTGGGCCGGCTCGCCGAGGTCGCGGCCGACGACGCCGTCATCAGCACGACGACCTCGTCGCTGTCGGTGAGCGAGCTCGCGGCGGCCGCCGGCAACCCGGAGCGTTTCGTCGGCCTGCACGTCTTCAACCCCGTCCCGCGGATGAAGCTCGTCGAGCTCGCCTATCCCGACGAGGCCAGCGAAGAGACGCGCGGGCGCGCGGCGGCGCTCTGCGCGGCGCTCGACAAGGAGGCCGTCGACGTCCCCGACCTCGCGGGCTTCGTCGTCAACCGCCTGTTGTTCCCGTACCTCTTCAGCGCCGTCGACTTCATGGAGCAGACGGGCCTGCCGCCGGCCTCGATCGACACGTGCATGCAGCTCGGCGCGGCCCACCCGATGGGCCCGATCGCGCTGCTGGACTACATCGGGCTCGACGTCTCGGTGGCGATCGGCGACGCGATCGGGGCGAACGTCCCGCAGCGCCTGCGCGACCTCTGCGCCGAGGGCGTGCTCGGTCGCAAGACCCGCCACGGCCTGTATCCGCCGGAGTTCTACGCCCGCTGAAAGCCGGCCTGAGATCGATTTAGGTCGGCTTCAGCCTGCGCGAGCAACATCGGCTGCGCGACTGGATCGCACCTCCTCCCCAGTGGTACACGACGGGCCCGCCATTGGCGGGCCCGTCGCTTTTTTGCCCGGATGTGACGGAACCACCCCGGTCCGTCGCACCGCCCTCCCCGCCGTCCCACGGGCGGGGGGATATCTGCTTCAAACGCGCCCGCGCGCCAGAACTTGCGCCAACTCGTCGGCGGTCGTCCCCGCGGGCAGGCGACCCGCTACGACGCGGGCGCGGGCGCGGCGACCTGGCGGCGCTCGCGGATGCGCACCGCCTCGATGCGGTTCTCGCGCACGGCCTCGACGCGGATCGAATAGCCGTTGGCGTTGACCGTGTCGCCGCGCTTGGGCAGCCGCCCGAGCTTGGCGAAGACGAAGCCGCCGATCGAGTTGTAGGCGTCGCTGTCGACCGGGAGCGTCAGGCCGTAGTCGGCGAGGTCGGTGATCGCGACGTGGCCGCGGACGTACCAGTCGCCGTTGGCCAGGCGCCGCACGTCGCCGCCGGCGGGGTCGGTCTCGTCGTCGATCTCGCCGACGACCTCCTCGATGATGTCCTCGACCGTGACGATCCCGACGACGCGGCCGTACTCGTCGACGACGACCGCCATCGTCGAGCGGTTGCGCTGCAGGTCGGCGAGCAGGTCGTCCAGCGGCTTGGTCCCGGGGACGATCGGCGCCGGCTTGACGGCGGTCTCGAACGACGCCTCCGGCCCCTCCGCCATGAGGATCCGCGCCAGCGAGTTGGAGTGCACGATGCCGCGGACCTTGTCGGGGTTCTCGTCCTCGGTGACGAGCAGGCGCGTATGGCCCGTCGAGATGCACCGTCGCAGCGCGGTCCCGACCTCCTCGCTCACGTCGGCCGTCACGACCGCCGGGATCGGCGTCATGACCTGGCGCGCCTGCTGCGCGTGGAGGTGGAAGACGCCCGACAGCATCCCCGCCTCGCCGGCGTCGAGCTGGCCGCCGGCGCGCGCCTGGGCGATGAGCGCCCGGACGTCACCGGGGCTCGCGCCGTCCTCGAAGCCCGCCTCACCCTTGATGCCGAGTGGGCGCAGCAGCGCGTTGGAGGCCATGTTGAGCAGGTGGATGAACGGCCGCATGACCTTGTTGAACAGGTTCAGCGGGCCCGCGACGCGCTTGGCGACGGCCTCGGCGTTGACGATCGCGTAGATCTTCGGCACCTGTTCGCCCACGGTGATGTGCCCCGCCGTGACGAGGATGTAGGCGATCGCGATCGCGACCGGGGCGGCCACCACGTGAGCGAAGCCCTCGAACCACGGCTTGATGAGCTCGGCGATCGCGGGCTCGCCGAGGAAGCCGATGCCCAGCGAGGCGAGCGTGATGCCGAACTGGCAGGCCGAGAGGTACTCGCTGAGGTCGTCGAGCTGGCGCACGACGAGACGCGCCCGGCGGTCGCCGCCCGCGGCCATCTCCTCGAGACGGGCGCGGCGCGAGCGCACGAGGGAGAACTCCGCCGCGACGAAGAAGCCGTTGGCGAAGATCAGAACGACGACCGCGCTGAGAAGCAGCGCGGTCAAGCGGTTCGGACGGGGCCGGGCCTAGGGTGTCGGCCGCGACTTCGAGGAAGATCGTCGTTCATTGACGCTGCTGGGCGAAAGGTAGCAGCACCGGGGCCGGTCGCCGGGCGGATCTACGCCAGGTCGATCGCGTCGATCGCGGCGGCCAGCGCGAAGTCGTTCTCCGTGATGCCGCCGGCGGAGTGCGTCGACAGGGTCAGGCGCACGTGCTTGTAGCCGTGGACGAGGATGTCCGGGTGGTGGTCGGCCGCGTTGGCTGCGTCGGCGACGGCGTTGGCGAGCGCCATCGCGGCCGTGAAGCCCTGCAGCTCGAAGTCGCGGACGAGCGTGTCGCCGTCGCGGCGCCACTCCCGGCCGGCCAGCCCGGCGTCGATCTCGCTGTCGCTCAGTCGTGCCATACGCTCTCCTCCAGCCATGCGCATCGTCAGTCTCGTCCCACACGCTACCGAGCTGCTCTACGCGCTGGGCCTCGGCGAGCAGATCGTCGGCGTGACGCACGAGTGCGACTTCCCGCTCGAGGCGACCGACCTCCCGGCCGTCACGCGCAACGTCCTGCCCGACGGCCTCGGGCCGGCCGAGATCGACGCCGCCGTGCGCGAGCGCACGGGCGCGGGGGAGTCGATCTACGAGCTCGACGAGGAGCTCGTGCGCGAGCTCGAGCCCGACCTCATCGTCACGCAGGCGCTGTGCCACGTGTGCGCCGTCTCCGTCGACGAGGTGCAGGCGCTCGCCCAGACGCTGCCGGGGCCGCCGCGCGTCATCGCGCTGGACCCGACGACGTACGGCGAGACGCTCGGCGACGTGCGGACGATCGCGCAGGCGACCGACAGCAGGGACGCCGCGCTGGACCTCATCGCCCGTACCGCGCGGCGCGCGGACATCGTGCGGCTGGCGGTGCGCGGCGCCCCGCGGCCGCGGGTCGCGGCCCTGGAGTGGATGGACCCGGTCTTCGTGGCCGGGCACTGGACGCCGCAGCTCATCGAGATGGCCGGCGGCGAGGACGTCCTCGGCTTCGCCGGCGAGCCGTCGCGCCAGGCGACGTGGGAAGAGGTCGCGGCGGGGCAGCCGGAGATCGTCATCGTCATGCCGTGCGGCTACGACGCGGCGCGGGCGCTCGTCGAGGCCGAGGAGTTCGCTGCGAACCTGCGGACGCTCGGCGCCGACCATGTCGTCGCCGTCAACGCGTCGGCGTACTTCTCGCGGCCCGGCCCGCGGCTCGCCGACGGCCTCGAGCTGCTCGCGCACATCCTGCACCCCGACCGCGTGCCGACCGCGCCGGCCGAGGCGCTGGTGGTCGAGCTCTGACGCGTACCGTCGTCTACCTGCACTCCTCGGCGGGGCGCTACGGCGCCGACCGCCAGCTCGCGCTGCTCGCCGGCGGGCTGGACCCCGCGCGCTACCGCGCGCTCGTCGTGCTCGCGATGGACGGCGAGCTGCGCGCGGATCTCCAGGCGGCGGGGGTCGAGGTCGTCATACGCCCGCTGGCGGTGCTGCGGCGGGCGGCGATGTCGCCGGGCGGCCTCGCGCGGATCGGCGGGGCGGTCGCGCGCGACGCCGGCGGGCTCGGGCGCCTGGCGCGTGCGCGCAGCGCCGCGCTCATCCACACGAACACGTCCGTGACGCTCGGCGGCGCCGCCGCGGCGCGCATCGCCGGGATCCCCCACGTCTGGCACGTACGCGAGATCTACGCGGGCTTCGAGCGCGCCTGGCCCGCCTACCGGCGGCTGCTGCTGACGGCCGCGCGGCTGCCGTGCGTCTCGGCGGCGACGGCCGCGCAGTTCGGGGGCGACCCGCGCGCGGTCGTCCTGCACGACGGGCTCGGCGTCGCGCCGGCGCGGGGCGAGCGCCGCGCGGCGCGGGCGGCGCTCGGCCTGCCGCCGGACGCGTTCGTCTGCGCGATCCTCGGCCGCGTCTCGACCTGGAAGGGCCAGGACGTGCTCATCCGCGCGCTCGCCGGCCTGGGCGCCGGCGACCGCTCGGTCGTACTCGTCGCCGGGGACGCCTGGCAGGGCGAGGAGGCGCGCGTGGGCGAGCTGCACGAGCTGGCGGCCGCGCTCGGCGTCGGCGAGCGCGTGCGGTTCGCCGGCTTCCGGCCCGACGTAGAGAACGTGTACGGCGCCGCCGACGTCGTGGCGGTCCCGTCGACACAGCCCGACCCGCTGCCGAACTCCGCGCTGGAGGCCGCCGCCGCCGGCTGCTGCGTCGTCGCGGCCGCCCACGGCGGCCTGCCGGAGATCGTCCGCGAGGGGGAGACCGGCATGCTCGTCGCCCCCGGCGACGTCGCGGCGCTGGCCGCGGCGCTCGCAACGCTGCGCGACGACCCCGCGCTGCGCGAGCGCCTCGGCGCCGCGGCGGCGGCCGACGTGCGCGAGCGCTTCGCCCCGGCGCTGTTCCTCGAGCGCACGCAGGCGCTCTACGACGCGCTGCTGGCCCAAGCTTGAGTTGCGTGTGCCGCGTCGGCAGCGCACGCGCCCGAGAATGTTCCGGTTAACGGTGATACCGTCCACCGTTGGCGACCAGCCGCGGGGGAGACATGAACACACGTTCGTATGGTTGCATTCAGAGGGTCTGGTTGCGGATCGGCCTGGCCGTTCTCCTTCTCACGGTAACGACTGGGCTGATGCTGGCTGGAGACGTGACGGCGAACGCTGGCACGTCGCCGCTGTTACGGCCGGCGCAGGGAGAGGTCAACGACTACCGCGGCGGACTGGAGGACCTCGTCTTCGGGCCGCAGTACGTCTTGATCGACGGCCGGATCCTCGAGCTCGAGCAGAACGGACCGGGTGGCCTCTTCCGCGGGCTCCTCCGCAGTTTGGGAGTTGGGCGCCGCGCATTCCAGGCGGCCAAGGTTCGGGCGAAGCCGCTCGGGCTCAATCCTGGCCTTCTCCTCGCTGCCGAGAAGATCGCACGGGTTCGAGCGCGTCAGCTCACGCAACTGTTGCCGCCGATCGAACGAGAGCGCTTCAAGACGATCGCCGTCGGAATCGGGCGAGATCGACACGGGGTGCTGCGAATAGTGATCGGTACCAACAACCGGAACGGAACGCTTCCAGGAGCACTGCGGGCAGCCGTTCAGCGGAGCCGAGAACCTGTCGCGACCGGCATGGGGAGCGGACATGCCGAGGTGCAGGTCGTCCGATGGATGCTCGTTAACAGATGGCGACCGATCACCGTCGGGGCCGGCCGGCCGATCTGCCCCGAGTGCGCTGATGCAATCGCCCGCGTCGGCGCCACGGCTGCGAGTGTTCTGAAATGAGCCTCCGGATCCTCGAGCAGGACATCCCAGGGATCACCGCAAAAGTGCGGGAACTGAGCGCCAGTCAACTTCGTCTGCTCGCACAGTCGGCCGGGCGGCTTGCCGTGCGAAGTGCGCCCGTCGACGACCACCGTTTGGCGCGAGCGCTGGGGGCACTCGAGTCCGGCACTGTCGACCCTGACATCACCGAGCAGCTACGGGGGTTACTGCGCGAACTCGATGACCGGGCCGCCGAGTTGGAGCGGAAGCTCGACGCTTTTGGAAACGCGCCCAAGGAGGAGCCAGGAGCGGATGCACGGTATGTGCGCGCGTTCACGCAGGCCCGCGCGGTAGAAGCCGTGATCGCCGCGTTCAATCCAGATGTCGGCGACGCCGCAGACGACGCACTCTACGAGGCAAATGCTGCTCTCGATCACGCACCAGCGGCCATTCAGGCCATCGTCGAAGCCGTCGCTCTACGGGTGGATGACCCCGTCGAGCATGCGACACGGCGGATGGCGCCGTGACGACTGGCGGGCTGCCGGGGTCGCGCGGAGCACAGGTCAGCCGAATACGGATGGCGCTGGCGCGTTCTGTGCCACGATGACGCCACCGATCGCCAGCGCGACCGCGAGGATGACACACGCGACGAGCACGGCGCTCGTGGCCGAGCGGCGGCGGTCCGCGATCTCGAAGAGCAGGTAGCCGACGATCCCGCCGACGACGAGGCCGCCGAGGTGCCCGCCCTTGGAGATGCCGGGGATGAGGAACGTGATGCCGAGGTTCAGCAGGAGCGTTACGCCGAGTCCCGACTGCATCGGGTCGATCCCGCGGGCGCGCATCGCGAGGATCGCCGCACCCATGAGCCCGAAGACCGCGCCCGATGCACCAACGGTGTGGGCGTTCGGCGTGAGGAGCAGCGCGCCGAACGAGCCGCCAAGCAGCGAAACGCCGTAGATGAGCCCGAAGCGGAGCTTCCCGATCATCGGCTCGATGATCTGCCCGAGGAAGTACAGGAAGTACATGTTGAACGCGATGTGGATGATGCCGGCGTGAAGGAAGCCCGCGGTGACGATCCGCCACCATTCGCCGTTGGCCACGTTCGGCGCGTAGAGGTTTCCGTGGGTGTAGATCGTCCCCCCGGCGCTGTTGAAGCCGCCGCCGGATGCGGTCATGGCCACGTACGCGATGACGTTGATCGCGATGAGCGCGTAGGTCAGCTGCGGGTCGCTCGTGAGCGTCGCGGCGGTGCGGACCTTCGTCTTCTGGCGCGCGCACTCCGGGCAGCGCATGCCGACCGGCGTCGCGGTCATGCAGTCCGTGCAGATCGGCCGGTCGCAGGCCGAGCACGACACGGCGGTCTCACGACCGGGATGGCGGTAGCACGTCGTCGCGGTCGAGGTTCCCATGCGTCAGCTGACGCTAGCAGCCGTCGCGGCGCGCCTGCGCGCTATGAAAGCGTCGCGGAGATGACGGGTGCGCGCGTCGGGATCCTGCTGCCGCCGAGCGGCTCGTCGGTGACGAGGACGGCCTTGACGCCGTCGAGGTTCCCGGGCACGTCGACCGTCGCGTGCCCCGTGCGGCTGACGTTGAACAGCGCGTCTGTCGGCTGTGGCGTCCGGCCGTTGCCGTGGTCGAGCCACACCTGGTAGACGCGGCCCTCGGCCGGCGCCGGCATGCCGGCGACGCGGAGCTTCGCCCCGTCGGACGTCAGGCGCACGTTCGCGGTCGCGCCGGCTGCGTCGACCTTCGCCACGACGGTGCGCGGCGTGACGGCGCCGTCGCCGCCGTACAGCAGCGCGCCGCCGCCGATCCCGAGCGCCAGCGCGACCGACGCGAGGCCGACGGCCGGCAGCGGGCGCAGCGAGAACAGGCCGAAGCGGCGCTTGGGGACGACGCGCTCGGGCCGGTCGGCGCCGTGGCCGGCGGCCAGGAGCAGCTCGGACTCGGCCCGCACGATCGCCATGACGCGGTCGCGGACCGGCGGCGGCGCGGTGAGCTGCGGAACGCCGCTGAGCAGCGCGTCGCCGACGAAGCGCAGCTCGGCGACCTTGTCGGCGCAGAACAAGCACTGGGCGAGGTGGGCCTCGAAGGTCTCCCACTCGCCGTCGGGCATCGCGCACAGGACGTAGCTGGCGGCGTCGTCGATGCGGGGGCAGCCGGAGTCGTTCACGGCATGACCTCGCGGAGGCCGCCGAGCTGGGCGCGCATCTTCTCGAGACCGAGGCGCATGCGACCTTTGACGGTACCGATCGGGGTGTCGAGCATGGTGGCGATCTCCGTCTGCGTGAAGCCGCCGAAGTAGGCGAGTTCGATGACGCGGCTCTGCTCGGGCGGGAGCGTCGTCAGCGCCTGGCGGATCTCGCTCGCCTCGTCGAGGCGGGCGACCTCGACGTCGGTGCGGTCCTTGGCCTCGAAGCGCTCCTCGATGCCCTCGTCGCTCGCGCGGCGGCGGTCGTGGACGACCGAGCGGCGCAGCGAGTCGATGGCGCGGTTGTGGACGATCCCGAGGACCCAGGTGCGGACCGAGCCGCGGGCGCGGTCGTAGCGCGCGCCGCTGCGCCAGAGCGACAGGAAGGCCTCCTGCACGACGTCCTCGGCGGCGCCGCGCGTGCCACACATGCGGTAGGCGAGCGAGAAGGCGGCGCTGCTGTGGCGCTCGTAGACCACCTCGAAGGCGGGGGCCTCGCCGCGGCGGACGAGCTGCATGAGGTCCTCGTCGGCGAGGTCGCGCAGCTCGGTCGGCTGGTGCTCGGAGTTGTTCTTTCGCAGGCGTGCCATGTGTCCTCGGGATACGCCCGCGACCAGATTTCGGATCAGTGGGAGGCGATCAGTCGTGGCGCGCGAGCTTGCGGGCCTCGTCACGGGCGGCGCGGAGCGTGCGCTGGGCGAGATCGAGCGGGTTCTTCGAGGCCGCCTGGTGCTTCTTGCGCTGCGCGCGCACGCGCAGGATGACGAGCGCCGTGCCGGCGGTCGCGCCCGCCGCGGTGGCGACCACCGGGCGCACCCAGTTGCGCGGGTCGCGCATCGCGCCGATCTCCCAGCTCTCGAGCTCGTCGACGGCGGCGTCGGTGATCTCCTGCAGCGTGGACTCCAGCCGCGTCTTGAGATGGTCGGGCGGGTCGACGGGCGCGAGCGCGCGGCGCAGCATCTGCTCGAAATCGGTGTGGGCGACCTCGCTCACGACGTCTTCACGATCTCCTCGAGCTGCTTGATGGCCCGATGCAGGAGCACCTTCGTGGCGCCGTCGGTCTTGCCCATCGCACGAGCGATCTCGCGGTTGTCCATGCCGAGGGCGAAGCGCATGATGAGCGCCTCACGGCGCTCCTCCGGGAGGTGCTTGATGCCCGCGATGATCCGCGCCAGCTCATCGCGGCCCTCGACGAGGTCCTCGGTCGTGTGCATGGCGCTGAGCACCGTCGTGTCGTCGATCGGCGCCTGCGGGCGCCGCGCACGGTCGCGGTAGAGGTTCGCGGCGAGGTTGTGGGCGATGCGGATGAGCCACGGGCGCAGGGGCCGGCCGTGGGACTCGGCCTGCGCGCGCTCGAAGTGGCGATAGGCCTGCAGGAACGTCTGCTCCGTGAGGTCCTCGGCATCGTGATGGTTGCCGATGCGGTAGTACGCGTAGGAGTAGACGTCGCGCAGGTGGGAGCGGTAGAGCTCCGAGAACTCCCGGTCCAGCCGGGCCTTGTCCTTGGGCTCCACGCATCGCAGACTAGCCGTCCCCGGCGCTCCGGCCGTTGGCGCGCGACGCGGCCGCGGCGAGCACGGCGGTCGCGGCGGCGCCGCGCTGGAAGCGCCCGCCCGGCGCGGTGACGCCGGCGGTGAAGGACTCGGGGTCGAGCCGGCCGTCGATGAGCGCCGCGAGCCCGTCGATCGTCGGCGATGGCACGCCTTCGCGGTGCATCGTCGCCGCGAGCAGCCCGACGCCGTCGAGCGCCTCGCTGGACTGCCCGAGCGCGGCGCCGATCCGGTCCGCCGGCATGCCCTGCCCGAGCAGCTCGCCGGCGCGGCGGTTGCGGCTGCCCTCGGCCGTGACGGTGGCGACGAGGTCGCCCGCGCCGGCGAGGCCGGCGAACGTCTCCGGCAGGCCGCCGCGGCGGCGCGAGAGCTCGTCGACCTCGGCGAAGACCTTGCCCGCGGCGGCGCCGGCGGCGTTGGGGCCGCCCGAGCCGGCAGCTGCGGCGGCGAGCGTCGCCGCGTTCTTCGCCGTTCCGGCGAGCTCGACGCCCGCGACGTCGATCGTCGTCGTCACGCCGAAGCCGGCCGCCTTCAGCACGCGCCCGAGCTGCTCGGCGAAGACCTCGTCGCCGGAGCCGACGATGAGTGCGGCACCGCTGTCGAGCGCGTCGGCGGCGTGCGCGGGACCGCCGACGCAGGCGACGGCGCGCGCGTCGACGCGCTCGGCGACGTAGGCGCTCGGCAGCATGCCGTTGGGCGCGACGAGGCCCTTGGAGAGCACGACGACGCCGCTGGACGGCCCGATCGCGCCGGCGTGCGCGCCGACGGCCTGCGGCAGCGCCGCGGCGGGGACGGCGAAGCAGACGACGTCGGCGCGGTCGAGCGCGAGGTCGTCCGCGCAGGTGACGCGGACGGCGTCGGGCAGCGCGATGCCCGGGAGGTAGTGCTCGTTGACGCGGGCGCGGGAGAGCGTCTCGGCCTGCTTGCGCGTGCGGCAGCCGAGCTCGACGTCGAGGCCGGCGCGGGCCAGGGCGACGGCGAGGCCGGTCCCCCACGAGCCGGCGCCGACGATCGCCGCGCGCCGCAGCGGCGGCGTGCCGCCGAGCCATTCCCACTGCAGCTCGACGCACGGCCAGAGGCGCGCGGTGACGGCACGCGCGAGCGACGGCGAGGGCTCTTCCACGTGCGGGAAGCGCAGCGGGCGCCCGGCGCGGATGCGGACCTTGTGCGGGCGGATGCGCCAGCCGCGGCGGATCGCCTCGGTGCCGATGAGCGCCATCGGAACGACGGGCGCGCCGGTCTCCAGCGCGAGGCGCCCGACGCCGCGCTTGGGCGCGCCCAGCGCGCCCGGTCGCGTGCGCGTGCCCTCGGGGAAGATGACGACGACGTCGCCGCGCTCGAGGATCATGCGAGCCGTCCCCATCGCGTCGCTGTCACCGCGGCCGCGCTCGACCGGGAAGGCGCCGAGCGAGCTGAGAAACCACGCCACGAAGCGGTTGTGGAAGAGCTCGGTCTTCGCGACGAAGTACGTCGGCCGGCGCAGCATCATGCCGATGACGAACGGATCCATGAACGAGCGGTGATTGGCCGCGATGATGACCGGCCCCGTCCTGGGCACGTGCTCGCGCCCGATCCGCTGCATCCGGAAGTACACCGTGAAGAACGGCTGCAGGATGGCCCGGGCGACGAGATAGACGAGGCGGTTGACGCCGCGCTCGCGGGCGCGCTCCAGCAGAAGGCTGCGATCCATGCCATCGATACCCGTCCTGCCGGCGGGCGTTACAGTCCTGGCGCATGGTCGTCGACCGCGCCAAGATGATTCGCGGAGCCTTCGCCGGCGCGGTCGCCGCCGGCGTGTGGGCGGCGCAGCAGCCGCTCGACAAGCCGGTCTTCGGCGTCGACTTCGACGACACGGAACTGCTCGGCAAGGCCGTCACGCGCGGGGCGGCCTGGCCCGTCGTCGGGATGGCGCTGCACCTCGGCAACGGCGCGCTGTTCGGCGCGACCTACGCCGCGGTCGCGCCCCGGGTGCCGCTGCCGTCGTGGAGCCGCGGCCCGCTCGCCGCTTTGGCGGAGCACCTCGCGACCTGGCCGCTGACGATCGCCGTCGACCGCGTGCACCCGGCCCGCGACGAGATGCCGCCGCTGTCGGCAAGCTGGCGCGCCTTCGCCCAGGGCACGTGGCGCCATCTCGTCTTCGGCGTCGTCCTCGGCGAGCTCGAGCGGCGCCTGAACGCCCCGCGGGACCCCGATCTGCCGCCCTTCGAGCACGTCGTGTCGAGCAACGGGCATGGGAAGTTGGAGCACGCGGCGATCGCGGCCGCGGCGGCTGCGGCGGAGGACGAGGAGCCCGAGGCGTAGCGGCCGTCGCCGTGGGCGAGGTCGCGCTGTAAGGCGGGCTATCCGCCGGTCGCGGCGGACGGGCAGGACTGCCCGTGGCAACCGGGATCGCTGGCCGGCGCGAGAGCCGGGATGATCAGCGCGATGGCGGTCGCGGCAAGGACCGTGGCGAGGCGCCGCTTCATGCGCCGGGAATACCCCTGCCGGCCGTCGTCAATCTGCGCGAATCCAGCAAATTAGGAAGTGCTTGTTTTGCAGGGATATTTTCGCCAAGCCCGCCTTCGGACTCGAACCGAAAACCTCTTCATTACAAGTGAAGTGCTCTGCCAGTTGAGCTAGGCGGGCGGGGGTCGCTGGAGGCTAGCGGCCCGCCGGCCGCCTCGCCGCCGCGAGGACGGCGCGCAAAGCGCGCCACCGGACCTGACCGGAAGTCCGGTCGACGCGCCTCGCGCCCGCGCCGTCTGGCAACCTGAGCGGCGATGAGCACGGCGGCGACCACGGACGGCCCGATCGAGAAGCGCGCGCTCGGCGACGGGCTGATCAGCAATCTGCTCGGCGGCGACGCCATCCGCGGGATCGCCATGACGATGGTCTTCCTCGCCCACGTCGCGGTCAACGCCGACCCCGGCGCGGGCCTGGAGAACTACCACTTCTTCAAGGAGATCGTGGGGCGCTTCGACCTCGCGCTGGCGACGTTCTTCGTCCTCTCGGGCTACCTCATCGCGCGCCCGTTCCTGCGCTCGTTCGTCCTCGGGACCAAGCGCCCCTCGGTGCGGCGCTTCACGCGCAACCGCCTGCTGCGGATCGTGCCCGCCTTCTACCTCATCGCCGCGATCATCCTGCTGCGCTTCGGCCTCGACGGCGCGATCAGCCCGACGCCCGACAACCCGACCGGCACCGCGCCCGCCTCGGCCTGGTGGCAGATCGTCTCGGTCTTCACGTTCACCCAGAGCTACACGACCGGCTCGGCGACGCTGCCGATCGGCCAGGCCTGGTCGCTCGACGTCGAGGTCGCCTTCTACGCCGCGATCCCGATCGCGGCCACGATCGCCTACCGCCTCGGCTCGCGCCTGCGCACGCCCGAGACGCGCGCCCGCGCGGCGCTGATCTTCGTCGGCGTCCTCGCGCTCGTGAGCATCTACCTGCGTCAGCACAACGACAACACGCTCGCGACGCTCGCCAGCCCGCCGCTGATCATCTACGCCTTCCTGCCGGGCGTCGCGCTCGCGATCGCCGAGCCCTGGGCGGTGCCGATCTTCCGCGACAACCCGCGCCGTGCCAGGCGCTTCGCGTGGGCGGCCGTCGGGGTCGCCTTCGTCGCCTACGTCCTCTACTGCTACTGGGACTTCAACGTCCAGACGACCGCGATCCACCACGCGCTCGGGCGCCGCTCGCTGATGTCCGCGCTGTTCGGCATGGCCCTGCTGTCGGCGCTCATCGCGCTCCAGCTCGGCGTCGGCAGGGTCCCGCGCATCATCGACAACAAGTGGACGACGTACATGGGCGAGCGCTCCTACGCGTTCTACCTCATGCACGTGTGGATCATCCTGGAGGTCGTCAACCTCCTCGGCACGGACGCCGGCACGCCCGAGCTCATCGCCGGGATGCTGCTCATCGGCTTCCCGGTGACGCTCGCGCTGTCGGCGCTGTCGTGGAGGTTCTACGAGCGGCCGTTCCTCGAGCGCCGGCTGCCGTGGGCCCCGGGGCTGCGCCCGGCGAAGGACGCCGCGCACGAGCTGGCCGACCCCGCCACGGAGCCCGAGCCGCGACCGGCGACGACCCCCGCCTGATGCTCGGCCGCGCGCGATCCGCTGCACGTTCGGCGCGCCTCGGCGCCGAGCGCGCGCGCTTCGAGCTCTGGGCCCGGCGCCTGGACGCCGCGCTGCGCCGTGCCGGCGGCCGTCTCGTGCTCGAGGCGCCCCACGGCGCGCACTACTACGAGCTGCCGCACATCGAGATCCACCCCTACGGGCCGGGCGCAGGCACGCTGACGCTGCGCTTCGGCGAGCACGTGCGGCTCGGGCGTGACCTCATCATCGACGTCTGGGCGGCGCACGAGAACGTCTTCGAGCTCGGCGACGGGGCGACCTTCCGCGCCGGGACGCGCGTGCAGCTGCACGGCGGCACGGTGCGCGTCGGCGCCCACTCGACGATCCGCGACTACTGCTTCCTCGACGCGAGCAGGGGCGGCGAGATCCGCATCGGCGGCGACGTCGAGATCGGCCAGCAGGTCGCCTTCCACTGCGTCCGGCTCCTGGACCTCGGCGACCGGGCCGCCGTCGGCGAGCGCGTCAGCATCTTCGACTCCGACCACGTCCATGACGGCAGCGACGTCAAGTCGCCCGACCAGGGCATCGCCGTGACGCCCGTCGTCATCGGCACGAACACGTTCCTCGGCGCGAACTCGCTCGTCCTGCGCGGCGTGACGATGGGCCCCAACGGCATGCTCGCGGCGGGCTCGCTCGTGCGCGCCGGCGAGTACCCGGGCGGCTTCCTCTACGCCGGGACGCCGCTGCGCGCGGTGCGGCCGCTGGGCAAGGTGCCCGGCGCCGCCGATCGCGATGTCGTGACCTAGACGGACGGCCCGCGCTCCGCCGGGCATTCGTGCAGGATGTAGGGGGTGAGCACGACGCAGCAGGGCACCGCCCGCGACGCCCTGCGGCGGCTGAGCTTCCTCTACCAGGACGGCATCGTCCTCTGCGCAACGCTCCGCGGGCTGGACGAGATCGGCCTGCTCGAGCCCTCGCTGGAGCGCGAGGAGCCGGTCGCCGAGGTCCGCCCCGGGCTGACGGAATCGGGCTTCGCGCACGTGCGCATCGGCCTGCGCTCGCTCTCCCAGGCGGGCTGGATCGTGCCCGCGCCCGGGATGACGCCGGACGCCGCCACGCTGCACTGGACACTCGCCGGCCGCGCCGCGCTCGCCCACCGCGACGGCTACCTCGCGCTCGGCGCCTATCTGGCGACGTTCGCCGGCAGCGGGCCGCAGACCTGGACCGCCCCGTGGGACGCCGACCGCCGGGCCCGCTTCGCCGACCTCGTCGAGCTCGCCGCCGCGCGCTGGCCGGCCGACGAGCCCGCCGGGGACGTCGTCGCGGCCCACCTCGACGGCGCCCTGGCCGCACCGGCGCTGCTGTGGCTGGACGCCACCGACCGCCTGCGCGGCGCCGGTCCCGACCTTCCGGCCGACGAGCACGGCGCGCAGCTCGGGCGCCTGCTGACGGTCCTCGGCTGGCTCGCCGCCGACGGCTGCTGGACGGCCGACGGCACCTGCGGACTGGACTTCGTCGACCATCTCGGCCTGGCGGGCTCCTACCTGCCGACGTTCGCCCGCCTGCCCGAGCTCTACGGCGGCGAGCCGGCGGCCGACCTCCCGCTCGTCCAGCGCGAGCTGAACATCCGCGCGAGCACCGCCGCCCACGCGCGCTACTTCGCCGACGCCGATCCCCTGCTCGCGACGGTCTTCGATCGCGAGCCGCTGGCCGGGCAGCCGTCCGCGGTGGTGGACTCCAGCTGCGGCGACGGCGCCTGGCTCGCCCACATCCACGCGTTCGTGCGCGACAACACGCTGCGGGGGCGCAACCTCGCCGACCACCCGCTGCGGATGGTCGGCGCCGATGTCGACGAGGCCGCCGCCGCCCGCGCCCGCCTGACGCTCGCCGCGGCCGGCGCCGACGCGCTCGTCGTCCGCGGCGAGACGGGCGAGCCCGAGGCGCTGGGCGCGACGCTCGCCGAGCACGGCCTCGACATCGCCGATGCGCTGCACGTCCACGCCTTCGCCGACCACGACCACCCCTGCGCGCCGGTCACCGGCCTCGCCGCGGCGCCCGCGATGTCCAGCGGCGCGTACCTCGACGACAGCGGCCGCGCGCTCGATCCGGCCGACGTCGAGGCGGGCCTCGCGATCCACCTCGCCCGCTGGACGCCGCACGCCGCGCGCCACGGGCTCATCGTGCTCGAGGCCCACGGCCACGGGCCGCTCGTGACGCTCAAGCACCAGGGCGCCCTGCACAGCCTCGCCTTCGACGCCTACCACGGCTACTCGCGCCAGTACCCGGTCGAGCGGCGGGCGTTCATCGCCGCGCTGCGTCGTGCCGGCCTCGTCCAGGCGGCGACCGGCGAGCGCCGCTACCCGACCTCGCGGCCGTTCGTCGCCGTGAGCGTCAACCACCTGCGCGACGGGCGCGGCCGCGTCGCGCTCCCCGGCACGGACGACCCGGCGCAGGCGCGCGCCCAGGACACCTGGACGCCCGCGCCCGGCGCCGACCTGTCCGACGGCGAGGGCCTGCACCGGCTGCTGTACGACGGTGGCGACCTGCGCCACCCGCGCGGCTGGTCGGCGGCCCCGACGAGCATCATCGTCACGCAGGCCATGGAGGAGCTCGAGGGCCGGCTGGCGACGCGCGCCCGCGGCGACGTCCTGCGCGTGCTCGACTACGGCACCGGCACCGGCCTGGCGGCGACCGAGCTCCTGAAGGCCTGTCGCGAGCGCGGCTTCGACGAGCGCCTGCAGCGCGCCGGTGTCGCGCTCGAGGTGCATCTCGTCGACATCCCCGGCAGCTGGTTCGCCAAGGGCTACGAGATCCTCTCGGGCTGCTCGTGGACGCGCTTTCACTCGATGATCGGCGCCGACGGCCGCTTCCGCCCGCTCGGCGAGGTCACGGGCGGGCTGCAGATGGACGTGATCCTCTCGAGCATGGTCTTCCACCTCATCAGGCCGCGCGCGTTCGAGCGCGTCGTCGACGGCCTCGGCGCGCTGATGAAACCCGGCGGCCGCCTGCTGTGGAGCACCCCCGACGTCGGGCCCGCGGGCCCGTTCGCGGTCCTCTTCCACGACCCCAACCGTGCGCTGCGCGCGCACTGGAAGGCGCTCGTCGCCGGGGACGCGCAGCCGCGCACGGAGCTGCAGCGCGACGCCGTCGCGGTGACCCGCCGCGTCCGCGACGGCGCGCCGCTGATCGCCGACGACCGCGCCGACAAGCGGATCCTCAAGGACGCCAACACGGGCGACGGGCTCGGGCAGATGCTCGCCGCGCGCTTCACGGGCGCGATCACGACGCAGGCGCACGAGATCGCCGACCGCGAGACGCTCGACACGCTGCTCGTCCCCTCCAACCAGGGCGAGTACCTGCCGGAGATCGAGGACGTCGCGATCCGCGAGGCGGTCATCGAGGAGCTGCTCGGCGGCGACGTGCTGCCGGTGCTGCACGCGAGCCCCGCGGGCACCGCGCTGGGCTACAACGTGCATTGGACCTTCGGGGACTTCCGCCGCCTGAATCAGTGAATGCCTAGGCTGTCGGGCATGATCACGACCACCTCCCCCGCCGTGCGCGTATGAGCGACGCGTTCGAGCCGCTGAAGATCTCCGACGACCTCGGCACGAAGCCCGAGGTCCCGGCACCCACCGGCACCCCGCCCGCCGAGCTTGCCAGCGACGACGTCGTCGTCGGCGAGGGCACCGCCGCGAAGCCCGGCGACCACGTCCACGTCCACTACGTCGGCGTGTCGTTCTCCAGCGGCAAGCAGTTCGACTCCTCCTGGGACCGTGGCGCCCCGTTCGACTTCCCGCTCGGCGCCGGCCGCGTCATCAAGGGCTGGGACTTCGGCGTCACCGGCATGCGCGAGGGCGGGCGGCGCACGCTCGTCATCCCCCCCGAGCTCGGCTACGGCGCCCGCGGCATGGGCCCGATCGCCCCGAACGAGACGCTCGTCTTCGTCGTCGACCTCGTGAAGGTCGGGTAGGCGCCATGCGCGCACGCACAGCGACGATCGCGCTGCTGGCGGCGGCGGCGCTCGGCATCGCCGCCTGCGGCGATTCGAACAAGACGACGTCGACGCCCGCAGCGACCGTGCCGGCGGCCACGGACACCGTCACGACCCCGAACGTCACCGTGCAGACCCCGCCGGCGACCACGACGGCGACCGCGACGACACCCACCGCTACCGCGACGACGCCGAAGCCCTCGAAGTCGATCTCCAAGGACCTCAAGTCCAAGCCCGCGATCCCCAAGCCGACCGGCAAGGCGCCCAAGACGCTCGTCGTCAAGGACATCGTCACGGGCAAGGGCGCGACGGCGAAGGCCGGCGACGCGGTCACCGTGCAGTACGTCGGCGTCGATTTCAAGACGGGCGAGCAGTTCGACGCCTCGTGGGATCGCGGCCAGCCGTTCCAGTTCCAGCTCGGCGCCCAGATGGTGATCCCGGGCTGGGATCAGGGCGTCGCCGGGATGAAGGTCGGCGGCAGGCGCGAGCTCGTCATCCCGCCGGACCTCGCCTACGGCCCGCAGGGCCAGCCGCCCGCGATCGCGCCCAACGCGACGCTCGTCTTCGTCGTCGACCTCGTCAGCACCGGCTAGGCCGCGCGCTCCTCGAAGGCCTCGCTCATCCCGTCGGCGAGCGTGCCGAGCTCGTCGCGCAGCGCGCGGACGTCGCCGGCCAGCCGTTGCTGGTTGGCGACGTCGGTCGACGCCGAGACGCTGAGCAGCGAGCCGCGGATCGAGTCCAGCTCCACGACGATGCGCTCCATCTGGTCATAGAAGGACTCCAGCTGGGACTCCATCCTGCGCTGGACGGTGAGCTGGTGCTCGAGCGCCTCGATGAGCTCGGTCTTGCCCGAGCCGTCGAGCTCGCCGAGCCGGGCCGCCACCCGCGACGGGGGCGACTCGTCGAGGGCCTCGTAGAGCAGCTGCGCGCGCGAGGCCGACAGCTCCATGAGCGTCACGAGCGCGTCGACCTCGGTCGACACCTCGGCGTAGGGCAGCTCGGCGCGCTCGATCGCCTCGCGGATGCGCACCTCGATCGCCCGCGCGGCGAGCAGGTGGCGGCGGACGTCGGGCGCGAGCGTTCGCGGGTCGAGCTGCTTCGTACCGGCGGTGATGTCGTGGCGGCGCTGCGCGCGCACGCGCCCGAGGACCTGCTCGGCCTCGTCCTCGTCGAGGAACGTCCGCGCGACGGCGACCGCGTAGATGACGAGCGCGACCAGCAGCGCGACGAGGACCGTCCCGCCGACGAGCACCGCGGCCGCCATCGTGCCGACGAGCAGCGCGATGTTGAAGGGCTTGGCGGCGGCGTTGGCGACGAGCGCGCCGGCGAACTCGCTGCGGCTGTAGGGCTGTTTGGCCGGGAGGTTCACTGTCCTAGAAGAACGAGCTGATGCTGCGGTAGACCGTCTCGATGTCGTCGGTGCTGCCGGTGTACGGCTTGCCGCCCGACGCCCCGGCGATCTGCTCGAGCTTCGTCGCCGCCCCTGCGGCGCCGGCGGAGTAGGCGATCGTGAAGACCCGCACGCGGCGCGACGAGTCGCCCTGTCCGGCGAGCTTGCGGACGAGCGCGTCGACCGGCGTCGTCGAGTCCGTGTCCTCGCCGTCGGTCAGCAGCACGACCGCGTTGATGCGGCTCGTGTCGGCGAGCTTCGCGACCTGCCCGACGGCGTCGTCGGTCGCGTCGTAGATCGCCGTCCCGCCATCGGCGACGAGCCCGGAGACGAGCCCCTGCAGCCGCCCGCGGTTGCCGCGGATCGGGGCGATCGGCGACAGCGGCGTGACCTTGTCGTTGAAGACCGTCAGGCCGACGCGGTCCTGCGGCGCGACCTCGCGCAGGAACGTCCGCAGGCCGTCCTTGGCGTTGCGCAGGCGATTGGCGTCGTTCATCGAGCCCGACGTGTCGACGACGAGCAGGACGTTGGCGGGCTTGCGGTCCTCGCGCCAGGTCTTCTTGGCGGCGTCGAGCACGCGCGGCTCGGGCAGGCCGAGCACGCGCTCGGGCTGCGCCGGGTCGACGCCGTTTGCGGCCGTCAGCGGCGCCTGCGGTTTCGCGTCGAGATCGGCCGGCCGGAAGCCGTAGCGCGCGGCGGTCGCCGCGTCGATGTTCTTCGCGAGGTAGTCGCCGAAGGCCGCGGCGCCCTGCTTCTGCGCAGCGGTCACCCACGGCGCGCTGATGGCGATGTACGGGTTGTCGGAGAAGAACGTGCCCTCGGCCGGGTAGATCGCGACGAGACTGTCGCGGCTGCCGCGGCGCTGGTTGAAGTCGACGAGCGTCGCCTCTTCCATCGCGACGGCGGAGGCGTAGCCGGCGCCGTTGGCGCGCAGCTGATCGGAGATGAAGAGCGTCGTGTCGCCGTAGTGGACGATCGACTGCTCGATGTCCTTGACCTGCGCGCGGGCGGCCGCGATGTCGGCCGTCGTCAGGCCCTCCTTCTTGCCCGTCGCCGAGTAGTACTCGGCGACGACCGCCGACAGGCCGGAGGTCGAGAAGTCCGGGTTGGTGTGGACGAGCTTGAAGGGCCCGAACTCCGGGTGCCCGAAGGCGCCCCAGCCCTCCTTCGAGCGCGCGAGCTTGAGGATGTCGGCGAAGCCGAGCTTGCGCTTCGGGTAGCCGAGCGCCTTCGCCATCGGCTCCCACATCGCGATGACGAGCGGCGTGCGGACGATCGACGGGTTCGTGTCGGCGGCGTAGGGCTGGTCGGCCTCGAAGTTCAGCAGCCGCCCCCAGAGCGAGCTCGACGGGGTCCAGGCGGTGAGCTTCAGCCGCCCGTTCGCGATCTTCGTCTCCGCGTCGCCGGAGGCGAGGTTCTGGGCGCTGACGAACACCGGCTTGCCGCCGACCTTCGCGCCCGAGCCGTTGAACCGCTTGACGAGCGGGAGCAGGAGCCTCTCCTTCTCCGGCGAGTAGGCGAAGGACACCTCGACGGCACCGGCCGGCGCGCGGGCCGGCGCGGACGCGCTCCCCGAGCCCGGCTTGTCGGCGCTCTTGCCGCCGCCGCTGCCGAGCACGGCGATGAGGGCGACGGCGATGGCGGCGACCGCGAGGAGCCCGAGCTGACTCTTTTTCATGGGGTCACGATACGGCCCGGCGGGTAGGTAACCCCGCAGATGCCCGCGCTCGCCTCACGCCGTGACCGCTGATGGCGGGCCGGGCGCTCGTCACCGGCGCGACGGGCTTCATCGGCGGCCGCCTCGCCGCGGCGCTGCAACGCGAGGGCTGGGAGGTGCGCGCGATGGTGCGCGACCGCTCGAGCGCACGAGCACGCGAGCTCGAGCGCGACGGCTTCGACCTGCACGAGGGCGACGTCCTTGCGCCGGAGACGCTGCGCGGGGCCGGCGCGGGCGTCGACGTCGCCTACTACCTCATCCACTCGATGGGCCGGGGCGGCAGCGGGGACTTCGCCGCCGGCGAGCGCGCGGCCGCGGCGGCGTTCGCTCGGATGGCCCTCGACGAGGGCGTCGGGCGCGTCGTGTACCTCGGCGGACTCGGCGACCGCCCGCAGTCCAAGCACCTGCGCAGCCGCCACGAAACGGCGCTCGTACTCGCCGAGCACGGGCCGCCGCTGACGTACTTTCGCGCGAGCATGGTCGTCGGCGCCCAGAGCGAGTCCTACCGGACGCTGCGCTACCTCGTCCAGCGCCTGCCGGCGATGATCGCGCCGGCGTGGCTGAACAACGAGACCCAGCCGGTCGCGATCGACGACACGCTGCGCTACCTCGCCGCGGCGCCGTCGGTGGCGGCCTCTACGGGGCGGGAGATCCAGATCGGCGGCCCCGACGTCCTGAGCTACGGGGAGATGCTCGATCGTATGGCCGCCGTGCTCGGGCTGCGCCCGCGCCCGCGGATTCCCGTGCCGCTCATCACGCCGTGGCTGTCGTCGCTCTGGATCGGCCTCGTCACGCCGGTCGACGCCGGGGTCGCGCGGCCGCTCGTCGAGGGCCTCGCGGTGCCGACGATCGTCAGCGACCCGTCGGGCGCGCTGCTGTTCGACGTGGAGCCGATCGGCTTCGACGAGGCACTGCGGCGGGCGGTCGACGAGGACCCGGAGCTGCGACGGCGCTGACATGACTGCGTTTCACCACGGGTGAAACGGCATTAACCATGCAAATGGCCTTCCCGTCGAGGCCAAGGCGTCCTGCCTCACCCTCGATGAGAGCCTGATGCCTGTCCTCTCGCCCTTGTGCAGCTTGAGATGCGAGCGTCAGGCATCGCCTGATCCAGCCCGCGTTATGTTGCTCTGCGGGAGCGCGAATCGCACCGCAATGCGCTCAGAACGTCGTTCACCTTGCAATGACGATCACGGATGACGGCCGTTCACCCATGCCTGCCGCGCCGGGGTGAGCTACGCGGCGCCCCAGACGCCGCCGGTGCGCCCGAGCGTGATGCGGTGCTCCTCGCCGTCGCCTGTCTCGACGCGGAAGACGGCCTGGTCGGCGTCGGTGCCCGGCCGGTCGATGACCTGGACGAGCTGCATCCCGTTGATCGCCGTGCTCCCGAAGCGCGTCGCGACGGCGTCGCGGGCTGCCGCCTCCAGCAGCGCGCGATCCCAGCCCTTGTCCGTCGCATGTGCCTGCGCGAGACCGCGTTCGGCGGTCTGCAGCTGTTCGAGGAGCCTGCGCTCGCCCGCATTGGCACGGCGCGTGGCACCGGCGTAGCCGGCCGCGGCGAGCGCGGCGACGATGATGAGCAGGACGAGCAGGACGATGTCGACTGTGGAGATCGCGAGTACGAGCATGCCCGCGATGCTATCGCCCGGCTTCAGGGTCAGTTCAGGACCGCGCGCGCCGTGAGGTGTGTGCCGACCTTGCGCTTGACGCGCTGCAGGGCGTTGTCGACGGTCTTCGCGTCGCAGCCCAGGCGCGTGGCGACCTCTTCATAGGGTCGTCCGTCGAGGTAGAGCGCGAGGACGCGCGATTCGAGCTCCGACAGCGCGGTCGAGAGACAGCCCACGAGCGAGTGCAGCTCCTCGGAGGAGATCACCTGGTTGACGGGGTCGTGGACGGTCGAGCCGGGGATGACGTCCTCGAGCGTCGGCTCGCCGTCGCCGCTGGCACCCGCGGGCGTCGCCGAGAACGAGACGTACTGGTTCAGCGGCGTGTGCTTGTTGCGGGTGGCGGTCTTCACCGCGGTGATGATCTGGCGGGTGATGCAGAGCTCGGCGAAGTTCCGAAACGACGACTCGCGGTCGGAGCGGTAGTCGCGCACGGCCTTGTAGAGCCCGACGAGGCCCTCCTGCACGAGATCGTCGGAGTCCCCCCCGGCCAGGAAGTACGACGACGCCTTGAGGCGCACGAATCCGTAGTAGCGACGGACGATCCGGTCGTACGCGGTGCGATCACCACTCTTCGCCAGGGCGATGAGAAAGTAATCATCAACCTGTACTTGAGAGTAAGACTTCTGGGAGATGCGGGCCACGAGCAGTCCTTTCCCGGCCCTTCCGCGGCCGGATGTGCTCAGCGGCGGTCCCCTCCCAGGGCGCCAACTGCGTATGTCGATACCTATCCTCCACCTCAGGTCGACCCTGAAGTCGCCCAAACCTACCCGGAGTTATGAAGCGCTGTCAAGCCGGGCTTCGGCGCTGCAGGATTCCGTACACGAGAACGGCGGCCGCGGCGCTGGCGTTCAGCGACTCGGTGCGCCCGCGCAGCGGGAGCGCGACAAGCGCATCGCAGGACTTCGCCACGCGCGGTCGCAGGCCTGCCCCCTCGGCCCCGAGGACGAGCACGACGCCGCCGCTGTAGTCGGGCGCGAGGTAGCTCGTGTCCGCGCCGCCGTCGGCTCCGTAGCACCAGCAGCCGAGGGCCTTCGCCTCGCCGAGGAAGTCGCTCATGTTGCGCACGCGCGCGACCCGCAGGTGCTCCACGGCGCCGGCCGACGCCTTCGCCACCGCCGGCGTGACCGCCGCCGCGCGCCGTTCGCAGATGACGAGGCCCGTCACGCCCGCGCACTCGGCGGTGCGGGCGATGGCCCCGAGGTTCTGCGGGTCCTGCAGCTCGTCGAGCGCGACGATGAACGGCTCGTCGACGCCGAGCAGCTCGCCGGCGCTCACATACGGGTAGCCGCCGGCCTCCGCGCAGACGCCCTGATGGTCGGGCGAGTCGCAGCGGCGCTCGATCTCGTCGGCGCGCACGATCCGCGGGTTCGCGGCGGCCAGCCAGGGCTCGCGCGCCGCGCGCTCGGTCGCCCAGACGCCCTCGATCCGCCTGCGTGCCGCCGCGAGCGCCTCGCGCACCGGGTTGCGGCCGTAGAGGATCACTGCTCGATGCGGACGAGCTCGGGCCCGGCCGCCCCGTCGCGGACCTCCCAGCCGCGGGCCCGGAGCTCGTCGCGGATGCGGTCGGCCTCGGTGTAGTTGCCGGTCCTACGGGCGGCCACGCGCTCCTCCAGCAGCTCCTGCTCCTCGGCGCCGGCCTCGCTGCCGTGCTCGGCGAGGTTCTCCAGCGCGAGCATCGACAGCATCTCGACGAGATCGGCACGGCCGACGGGCTCGTCGCGGCGCCGGTGGCGCTCGTTGATCCACTCGAACAGGGCGCCGAGCGCCGCGGCGGTGTTGAAGTCCTCGGCGAGCGCGGCGAAGAACGCGTCGCGCAGCGGCCGCATCGCATCGGGCGACGGCCCGTCGACGAGCCCGCGGGCGGCGTCTCGGACGCGCGCGACCCGCGCGAGCGCCTCCATGAGGCGCATGTCGTCGAACGCCATCGGCTGGCGGTAGTGCGCGCCGGCGAACAGCATGATGAGGGCGTTGCGGCCGAACTCCTCGACGACGTCGTGCAGGACGGCGACGTTGCCGATGCTCTTGGCCATCTTCTCCTCGCCGAACTGGAGCATCCCGTTGTGCATCCAGATCTGCGCGAGCTCGGCGTCGCGCGCCATCCGCGTCTGCGCCGCCTCGTTCTCGTGGTGGGGGAAGACGAGGTCGTTGCCGCCGCCGTGGATCTCGAAGTTCACGCCGAGCAGCTCCTCGGCCATCGCCGAGCACTCGATGTGCCAGCCCGGGCGCCCGCGGCCCCACGGAGCGAACCAGACGGTGTCCTCGCCGTCCTTGTGCGCCTTCCAGAGCGCGAAGTCGAGCGGATCCTCCTTGAGACTCGCGCCCACCGGCGAGAGTCCGTCGTCCTCGCCCTGATTCATGTCGTCGAGCGCGCGGCGGCTCAGCGAGCCGTAGGCCCCGTCGGAGCGCACGCGGAAGTAGACGTCGCCGCCGACGGCGTACGCGTGCCCGCGCTCGACGAGGTCGGCGATCAGCGCGACGATCGGCTCGATCGTCTCCGACGCCAGCGGCTCGGCGTCGGGCCGGCCCAGGCCGAGCGCGTCGGTGTCGGCGCGGTAGTGCGCCGTCATCTCGGCGGCGAGATCGGCGCTCGGCACGCCCAGTTCGCGCGCCGCGTCGTAGATCTTGTCGTTGACGTCGGTGATGTTCGCGACGAACGTGACCGTGTGGCCCTCGTGCTCGAGGAAGCGCTTGAGCAGCGAGTAGACGACGAACGGCCGCGCGTTGCCGACGTGGATGCGGGCGTAGACCGTCGGCCCGCAGGCGTAGATGCCGACGTGGCCGTCGGCGCGCGGGACGAGCTCGCGCAGTCCTGCGGAACGTGTGTCGTGCAGGCGAATCGGGGTTTCGGGCATCGACATTGACCCTACCCCAGGGCCCCTCACCTCAAGGTGCGCCACCGGCTGCCGATCGCGTTCTTGTGACTGGTGCCACGATCCGGCCCTGCGGGTAGGTTGCCGATCACGATGGCGGCCCCGGTCCCCCATGCAGCACGACTGGCAGCGGTCGAAGCGGGCTTTCGGTCGCTGCCCGAGCGCTACCTCGGCGCCGATCCGGGGTTCGACGCGACGTGGCGGATCGTCCTGGGCGACATCGGCCACACGTGGGAGGTCCGCTGCACCTCGCACGGCGCCCGCACGCGCAGGGGCGCGACCGGGCGCGAGCCCGACGTCGTCATCGGCAGCGACGCCGAGACGTGGATGGCGCTGCGCAGCGGCGAGCTCTCCGGCCTCCAGGCCTTCAGCGATCGCCGCCTCTACGCCCGCGGCAACCTCGACCTCGCGATCGGCTTCGAAGGCCTCTTCCGCCTCGAGAACGGCCGCCGGCCGCTCTTGCGCATCCATGAGGTCCGCGTCCCGGGTGCGCGCATCTCGACGCTGACGATGGGCACCGGGCCCGACGTCCTGCTCCTCCACGGCCTCGGCAGCGCCAAGAGCTCCTTCTTCGACGCCGCCGCCGCGCTCTCGCGGAACTACCGCGTCCACGCGCTCGACCTCCCCGGCTTCGGGTCATCGTCGAAGCCGGCGACCGCCCCGTACACCGCGCGCTATTTCGCCGACACCGTCCGGGCGACGATGGACGCGCTCGGCATCGCGCGCGCGCACGTCGCCGGCAACTCGATGGGCGGCCGCGTCGCGATCGAGCTCGGCCTGCGCCACCCCGAGCGCGTCGCCTCGCTCGTGCTCCTGTGCCCGGCGGTCGCGTTCGTCAAGCGGACGTATCACCCGCTCGTGCGGGTCATCCGGCCCGAGCTCGGCCTGCTGCCGCACCGCTTCGCGCGCGAGAAGGTCGCCGAGCACCTGTGGTCGCTCTTCGCCGACCCCGATGCCATCGATCCCAGCGTCGCCGACGTCGTCGTCGACGAGTTCCAGCGCATCTACGCGAGCCCCGGCGGGCGGATCGCCTTCCTCGCCTCGGCCCGCAACATCTACCTCGACGCGCCGTTCGGGCGCGACGGCTTCTACGGGCGCCTCTCGCAGCTCGAGCCGCCGACGCTGTTCGTCTGGGGCTCGCACGACACGGTCATCCCGCCGGCCTTCGGGCGCCACGTCGCCCGCTGGCTGCCGTCCGCTGAGCAGATCGTGCTCGACGGCTGCGGGCACGTGCCGCAGGTCGAGCGCGCGGCCCAGTGCAGCGGCGTCATGCAGCGCTTCTTCGCGCGCCAGGACGCACTCGCGCCGCTGCCTGTGGCACGCGACCGGGACGCCGCGTAGCCCCCACTAGAATCGAGGCGATGCCGGGCACCCGCACCGCCGCCCACAACGGCCACCTCGCAGAGGCGCTCGACGATGCGCTGGGGTCCCGCGAGCGGCCGCGGTCGCCGGGGCTCGCCGAGCGGCTCGTGCAGGCCGTCGCCGGCCAGGTCCGCGGGCGCGTTCCCGTCGCCGACCTCGACGAGCGCGACCCCGACTGGATCCGGGAGAGCCTGCCGGGGCTGTGGCTCGCCTCGAGCCTCTGGTTCCGCGGCGAGGTCCGCGGCCTGGGCAACATCCCCGAGGACGGCCCGGTGCTGCTCGTCGGCAACCACTCGGGCGGCAACGTCACGCCCGACACCGGCGTCTTCATCCTCGCCTTCAGCACGTACTTCGGCGTCGAGCGGCGCTTCCACCAGCTCGCGCACAACCTCGTGCTGTCGATGCCCGGCCTCGGCTTCCTGCGCAAGTGGGGGACCGTCGCCGCCTCGCCCGAGAACGCCGAGCAGGCGCTGCGCTCCGGGGCCGCGCTGCTCGTCTACCCCGGCGGCGACCACGAGGTGCACCGCCCGTCGTGGGAGGGCAACACGGTGAACTTCGCAGGGCGCCAGGGGTTCATCCGGCTCGCGCTCGAGCACGACGTCCCGATCGTCCCCGTCGTCGCCATCGGCGGCCAGGAGACGGCGCTCTTCCTCAGCCGCGGCGAGGGCCTGTCGAGGTTCCTCGGCCTCGATCGGCTCCTGCGGCTGAAGGTCCTGCCGATCTCGATCGCGGTCCCCTGGGGCCTGAACATCGGCGACATGCTCGGCCACGTCCCGCTGCCGGCGAAGATCACCATCGAGGTCCTGCCGGCAATCCACCTGCGCGACCAGTTCGGGGCCCAACCCGACGTCGACGAGGTCTACGACCACGTGACGCAGACGATGCAGGAGACGCTCGACGCGCTGGCGTCCGAGCGCCGGCTGCCGATCCTCGGATGAGGGTCGGGGCGCAGATCGACGTCGCGGCGCCGCCGGAGCTCGTCTGGGCGTTCGTCACCGACCCGGCGAAGACGCTGCACTTCATGTCCGGCGTGACGCGCTGGCAGGTCGTCTCCGAGCCCGACCGCGGGCTCGGCGCGCGCTATCGCACGCTCATGCGCGTGGGCTCGGCGGAGGTCGGCGGTCTCGTCGAGACCGTCGAGTACGACGAGCCGCGCGACATCGCGTGGACGTCGGTCACGGGGCTGGACCAGCGCGGGCGCTGGCGCCTGCGCCCCACCGGCCCCAACCGCACGCGCGTCGAGTTGCGCCTCTCCTACGGCGTCGCCGGCGCCGGGATCACCGGCTGGCTCGCCGAGCACGTCGCCGCGCCGACCGTCCGCAGCAACCTGCGCCGCTCGCTCATGGAGCTGCGCCGCCAGGTCGAGCACGAGCAGGCGCGCGCCCGCGCCGCCGCGCGCCGCGCCGCCGCCGCACGTCCGTAGACTCGCGGCCGATGGCCTCCGAGACGCAGTTCTACCTCCAGTTCCCCGACGCGGACGCCGCCGAGCGCGTCGGCGCCGGGCTGCGCGAGGACGGCTTCGACGTCACCGTCGGCCCGAGCCCCTACGGCGGCTCCGGCTGGGCGGCGGTCGCCCGGATCGCAATCGAGGACGCCGACCTCGCCGCGACCGAGACGCGGCTCACGGAGCTCGCGACAGCCGCCGGCGGCGGCCTCGACGGCTACGACAAGCTCCTGCGCTAGCCCTCGACCGTCACCACCGCCAGCGCCGCGACGCCCTCCAGGCGCCCGACGAAGCCCATCCCCTCGCCCGTCGAGGCCTTGACGTTCACGGCGGCGACCTCGAGCCCCAGCGCGTCCGCCAGCCGCGCCCGGATCGCCGCGCGGTGCGGGCCGATCTTCGGGCGCTCCATGAGCACCGTCGTGTCGACGTGCGCGATCGTCAGGCCCTGCCGCGCCAGCGTCGCGACGACCGAGCGCAGCAGCGCGATCGAGTCGGCGCCCTCGTACGCGCCGTCGGTGTCGGGGAAGTGGACGCCGATGTCGTCGAGGCCGGCGGCGCCGAGCAGGGCGTCCATGACCGCATGCGTGAGCACGTCGGCGTCGGAGTGGCCGTCGAGGCCGAGCTCGGCGCCGGGGAACGGCACGCCGCCCAGGATCAGCGGGCGGCCGGCGAGGAAGCGGTGCGAGTCCCAGCCCAGGCCCGTGCGCACGCGGGCGCTCATCCGATCGGCTCCAGGCGGCGCTCGCGATGCTCGAAGACCGCGAGCTCGCGTACGCCCAGCCGGGCGAGCAGGTCCAGCGCCGCGTCGTAGTCGCGCCCGACGTCGCCGGGCACGTGGGCGTCGCTCGACAGCGCGACCGGGCAGCCGGCGTCGAGGCACATCCGCAGGAATGCCGGCGCCGGATAGATCTCGCCGACGTGCTTGCGCAGCCCCGCGGTCGAGACCTCGACGGCGATCTGCGACTCGGCGATGCCGTCCATCGCCAGATCGTAGAAGCGCCGCAGGTCGCCCTCGGGGACCGGGCGCCGCGGACCCCACATCTTCACGAGGTCGGGGTGCGCGAGGATGTCGAACATCCGCGAGCGCGCGGCCTCGCCGAGCGTCGTGAAGTAGCGGCGCCAGAGCTCGTCCGGGGGCTCGGAGCGGTGGTCGAAGACCTCGTAGCCGTCGTGGTCGACGGCGTGCTCGCCGACGAAGTGCACCGAGCCGACGACGTAGTCCCAGTCGCGTCCGGCCAGGAGCGTCGCCATGCGGTCCTCGCGGCCGACGATGAAGTCCGCCTCGATGCCGAGCCGCAGGTCGGTCTGCTCGCGGACGAAGCCCGCGTAGGCGTCGATGTCGTCGCGGGCGCTCTCGCGCCACAGCGGGTGCTCCCAGACCTCCAGCGCCTGCGCGAAGCGGTAGACGTGCTCGGCGCAGCCCAGCTCAGCGATCCCGCGCTCCCCGGCGGCCGTCCGGTAGCGCTCTGCGTTCGCCGGGCTGTAGTACTCCGCGGCGGTCGCGCTGACGTCGTCGGGGCGCAGGTGCAGATGATAGTCGGTGAGCATCGAGCGGCTGATTCCAGCACAGGTGCCGCTGCGACCCGCCTCAGCGCCCGCTCCTCAGGCCGGCCCGGCGAGCACGGGATCGCGCGCGGATGCGCCCTCCAACGCCCTCACGAACGCCTCTACGACCTCGGGATCGAACTGGGTGTCCGCACAGTGGCGTAACTCGGCGATCGCGGCCGCGCGGCTGCGCCCGGGCCGGTAGGCCCGGTCGGTGACGATCGCGTCGTAGGCGTCGCAGACGGCGACGATGCGTGCGGTCATCGGGATCTCGGCCGCGGCCAGCCCGTCGGGATAGCCGCGACCGTCGAAGCGCTCGTGCGTCGAGCGCACGATGTGCGCGATGCCGGCCAGGGAGGGCGCCGCCGAGATGATGCGCTCCCCGATGATCGTGTGCTGCCGCATGAACGCCCATTCCGCCGCATCGAGCGGACCCGGCTTGTCGAGGATCGCGTCGGGGATCGCGACCTTCCCGACATCGTGCAGCAGAGCGGTCCGCCGCGCGATGACGATCTGCTCGGGGGTGGCACCCATCTGCTCGGCGGTCGCGCACGCCCAGTCCGCCACACCGTGCTGATGGTCGGCGAGATCGGAGTCGCACTCGACGAGCGCCCGCTCCAGGACGTCGGCGCTCTGGATCTCGGCGGAGACGCGGCCGCCCGCCTTCTGGACGTACATGCGCTGGTCCGCCATCCGCAGCGCCTCGATGGCGTCGGTCGCCTCGGCGGGCAGCAGCACGGCCCCGAACGAGCACCCGATCGAGAAACCCTCGCCCTGCTCGGAGAGTGCGGCGACCGCTTCGATCGCCGAAGCGGATTCGTGGCCGTCGGGCGACTGGCCCCACAGCGCGCAGAACTCGTCGCCGCCCATCCGGTAGGCGGTGCCGCGCCGAGCCAGCAGATCGCGCAGTCGCCCGCCGAGTCGCTGGAGGAGGTCGTCGCCGGCCAGGTGACCGAACGTGTCGTTGTACTGCTTGAAGCCGTCGAGATCGAAGATCGTGAGCACGAGCGGCCGCATGGCGACGCGGGGATCGAAATGCGCCGCCAGGTCGGCGGTCAGCTGCCGACGGTTGCCCAGGCCGGTCAGCGCATCCGTCATCGCCTCCTCGCGGCTGTCGGCCAGCATCCGGGCGTTCTCGCGCACCGACAGGTACAGCCGGATGAGGATCACGAGGATCGTGGCGGTCGCGAGCGTGAGCGCGAGCTCATTGGTGCGGTGGAAATGGTCCGCCACCAGGAGCACGAGCGCCGCGAGACCGGATGCCGCCGGCAGGACGACCGCCGCTGCCGGCCGAGCTTCGACGCACTCACGCGCGTCACCCCGCCACGCGGCGAGGCCGACGAGCAACGCCGCGAGCGGCCAGCCGATGTCCCCTATGCCTCCGGTGATCCAGGTGCCGGCCGCAGCCGCCTGGAGATAGATGGTGTCGGCCACGGCGAAGATCGCAAATGCTGGCGCGATGAGGTGCCAGACGCCGGAGACCTTCCAGCCCACGACCGTCATGGCCATCACGAGAAGGACCACGAGGCCGAGGTCTCCCATGGGGATCGCCAGGTAGCTCGCGACCTCGGCAGCGCTGTGCGTGCTGGCCAGGGTCTCCTGAAAGACGCCTGCCGCCGCCGCGCCGCCGAGACCGAGGCCGGCGACGAGCGCGTCGATCCACAGACCTCTCGCGGCGGACGCGGATCGCCTGCGCAGCAGCGTGACGAGCGCAAGGTACGCCGGCGGATACGCAGAGAGCCACAAGACGTCGCCCTTCGGCGAGAGCAGCAGGATGAAGTAGAACGCCGACGCGAGGCTCCACAGCGTCATCGCCAGCGCAAGCAGCCACCATGCCGTGCGCTCCGCCCGCCACATCCGCCCGCGTGCGATGCACAGCACGGCGGCGCCGAGGAAGGCCGCGGACTGCGTGGACTGGTTGAGCAGCTCGGCAGCCGCCGGCGGGAACGGATGGAACAGGAGCGCGACGGCGTCGAGCCCCACGGCCGCAGCGATCAGCCCGGTGAGCCAGGCGGTCCAGGGCATGCGCGCTGTCAGCGAGGTGGCGACTTCAGGTACGTCAGCGGCCGGCTCGAGGTGGCCGTTGATGAACGTTCGCATGCCTCGATAGTCGGCACGCCCAGCGCGCGCCCGCGTCATCGGACTCGATGACGCGATCGATGAGGCCTCCGTGCCCGGACTGGCGCCGGGCAGGATCAGCCGCGGGCGAGCAGCGCGAGCTCGGCGACCTGCAGGTCGCCGGGCGTCGTGACCTTGAGGTTCTCCCGCGGCGCCGCGACGACGCGCACGGTCCCGCCCGCGCGCTCGACGAGCCAGGCGTCGTCCGTCGCGCCCGCCAGGACCTCCTCGGGCGCGTTCAGCGCGCGCTCCAGCGCCGCGCGGCGGAAGACCTGCGGCGTCTGGACGGCCCACAGCGCCGCGCGCTCGAGCGTCCGCGTCACGACACCGTCGCGGGCCTCCTTGATCGTGTCGGTCACCGGCGCGGCGGCGATCACGGCGTCGCAGGCCGGATGCGCCGCCAGCTCGGCGAGCGCGTCGCGCACGAGCTGCGCCGTCAGCAGCGGCCGCGCGGCGTCGTGGACGATCACCGGGTCGCCCGGCGCCGCCCGCAGCGCCGCGAGCACGGACTGCGAGCGATGCGCGCCGCCGGCTACGCCGACCGTCCCCGCAGGCGCCTCACAGCCGGGCGGCAGTGCGACGACGATCGTGTCGACCGCGTCCACGCGTCGCAGCGCCTCGATGCTCCACTCGAGCATCGGGCGCCCGCCCAACATGACGAACGCCTTGGGTCCCCCTGACCCAAGGCGCTCTCCACGACCCGCGGCTACGACGAGCGCGAGCGCTACTTGGCCACCGCCACGGATGCCCCGGCGCTATCGGACAGGAGGTCGTCGAGATGCTGCTCGGCCTCGTCCTCGTCCTTGTCCAGCGCGTACATGAGCTCCGAGGCGAGGATCTTCTTCGCCCGCGTGAACATCTGCTTCTCGCCCGTCGACAAGCCCTTCTCGTGCTCGCGGATCGCGAGGTTGCGCACGACCTCCGCCAGCTCGAGGATGTCGCCGGTCTTGATCTTGTCGCGGTTGTGCTTGAACCGGCGGTTCCAGTTCTTGGGCATTTCCGAGATGTCGTCGGCGAGCACGTCGAGGACCTTGCGGACGGTCGCCTCGTCGATGACGCGGCGCAGCCCGGCAACGCCGGCGTTCTCGCACGGCACCATGACGGTCATGTCGTTGTGCAGGATCTTGATGGTGAGGTACTCGCGCTCCTCACCGAACATCTTGCGCCGCTCCTTCTTGAGGACCTGGCCGGCCCCATGATGCGGATAGACGACGTTGTCACCGAGCTCGAACTCGATGTTCTCGACCGGACGGCTCTCCAGATCTTCCAGCAGCTGCTCTTCGATGGCTTCGGGAATGATGTCCTCCTTGGTTGGCGCCGGCACAGGCCGGCCACGTCGTCTACGTCCGTCGGGCGGTGCGATCCAGCTACGTCTGCAGGTACCGATCGACAAGGTTGATCTCTTGCAGGCGGCGCAGCCCCTCGCGAATGTCCTTCGCGCGGATCTCTCCGACGCCGTCAACCGTCTCCAGCTCGACGTCGGTCGCTGCCAGCAGCTCGTCGAACCCACCGAAGTCGGCGACGATCTGTGCCACTACAAGTTTAGGCAGACGCGGTATCCGGCCCAGAATGCGGAATCCGCGCGGCGAGACGGGGTAGTCGAGCGTGTTGAGCTTGCGGTCGTAGCCCATGAGCTCGGCGAGCCGTCCGAAGTCCAGCAGGTCGTGGTGCGGCAGGCGCCCGATCTGGTCCAGCGCGCCGGCGAAGGCCTCGTCGGAGTTCTCCGAGAGGTAGTCGTGCACGAGCGCGGCCTTGTCGGCGGCGGTGCCGACCATCGTCTCCTCCAGCTGCATCTCGATGAGCCGGCCCTCGGAGCCGAGCTCGACGATGTAGCGCTCGATCTCGACGGCCATGCGCGTCACGAGCTCGGAGCGCTGCAGCACCGTGAGCACGTCGTGCAGCGTGGCCCCGCCCTCGAACTCCAGCGCCGTGAGGCGGGTCGAGACCTGATCGAGGCGCGTGCGGTACTTGTCGAGCGTCGCGAGCGCCTGGTTGGCCTTCGCGAGGACGACGGGGATCTCCTCGAGGATGTACTTGCCGCCGTCGACGTAGAGCGAGACGACCTCGCGGCGCTGGGAGATCGCGATGACGAGGGCATCGGTCTGCTTGGAGACGCGCTCGGCCGTGCGGTGGCGCGTGCCGGTCTCCATCGACAGGATCGTCGGGTCCGGCATCAGCTGGACGTTCGCGGCGGCGATCTTCGTCGCGTTCGCGTTGAGGACGATCGCGCCGTCCATCTTCGCCACCTGGTAGAGGAAGGCCGGCGTGTAGTCGATGTCGAGCTTGATGCCGCCCGAGAAGAGGAAGTTCAGATCGTCGACCTCGCCGACGATGATGAGGCCGCCCGTGCGCGCGTGGACGATGTTGTCGATGCCCTCGCGCAGCGTCGTGCCCGGCGCGACCATCTCCAGCGCCTTGACGAGTCGGGGCTCTTGACGTGACTCAAGATCGTGTGTGTCATCCCCCACTCGCTGCACCATCCAGGGGATTTTAGCGGGTCCTTAGCCTCGATACGTGGCGGGTTCAGGCGGCCGCGCGTCCCGCTGCGGGAGATGGCAGCGCGGCGCGCAGCGCGGCGCGCAGCGTCGGCGCCGTTTCGGGCGTGATCACGCCGCCCAGACCGAACTTCGCGGCCTCCGCCAGGCGCCGGTCGGGGTGCCCGATCGAGCGCAGCTCGCCGGTCAGCCCGACCTCGCCGAAGCACGCCACCGGGCCGTTGCGGTGCGCCGCGGCGAGCGCCACGCCGCGCGCCGCGCTGGCGACCGCGAGCGCGATCGCGAGATCGGCGCCGGGCTCCTCGGCGCGCACGCCGCCGACGACGTTGACGAAGACGTCGGCGTTGCCGACCCCGACGCCCGCGTGGCGGCCGAGCACCGCGAGGACGAGCGCGAGGCGGTTGCGGTCCAGGCCGTTGACGACGCGTCGCGGCGGCACGAGCTCGGACGGCGACACGAGCGCCTGGACCTCGACGAGCAGGGGCCGCGAGCCCTCCATCGCGGCAAGGACGACCGAGCCCGGCTTGCCGGTCGCCTCGGCCACGAAGCGCGCGCTGGCGTCGAGGACCTCGACGAGCCCGCTGTCGCGCATCTCGAACACGCCGGCCTCGTTCGTCGAGCCGAAGCGGTTCTTCAGCGCCCGCAGCGTGCGGTAGGTGCGCTCGCGCTCGCCCTCGAACTGCAGGACGCAGTCGACGAGGTGCTCCAGGACGCGGGGCCCGGCGAGCGTCCCCTCCTTCGTGACGTGCCCGACGAGCAGGACGGCGATGCCGTCGGCCTTGGCCACCTGCATGATCCGGCCGGCCGTCTCGCGTACCTGTCCGACGGAGCCGGGGGCGCCGCTGAGGTCGGCGGCGTGCATCGTCTGCACCGAGTCGATGACGCACACCTCGGGGCGCTCGGCGCGCAGGGTGGCGACGATCGTGTCGAGGTCGGTCTCGGCGAGCACGGGGACGTCGAGCGCGCCCGTCGTCGCCCCGGTCAGGCGCTCGGCGCGCAGGCGGATCTGCGCCGCGGACTCCTCGCCGGAGACGTAGAGCGTCCGGCGCCCGGCCGCGGCGAGGTTGCCGAGGGCCATGTTCGTGAGCGTCGACTTGCCGATCCCGGGCGAACCGCCGAGCAGGACGAGCGAGCCCGGGACAAGACCGCCGCCGAGCACGCGATCGAGCTCGCCGATCGCCGTGCGCAGGCGCGGCACCCGCGCGGTCGACACGTCGGCGAGGCGCACGGGCCGCCCCGCCGGAACGCCGTCCCGGCCGCTCGCCCGTCCGCGCGCGCCGGTCGCGCCCGCCGGCGCAGGCGCGCGCTCCTCGACGAGCGTGTTCCACGCCTCGCAGCCCGGGCAGCGCCCGTGCCAGCGGGCGCTGGAGTGCCCGCAGGCCGAGCAGACGTGAACCGTGACGGGGCGTGCCATCCACCGAGACTAGGGCGCGGCCCCGACGTGTTCGCCCCCGGTGCTCCAGCCCTCCACGGATGTTCGGCTGCAACCATCGGCGCCGAGGGGTACCTTCTCGGGACGGACCGACGGCACGGTGCCCCGGCCACTTCACGGAGGTGCGACTCACATGCGGCGCAGAATGCCGTCACCCGCGATGGTCGTGGCACTCATCGCCCTCGTCGTCGCGCTGTCGGGGACCGCGGTGGCAGCCGTGGACTTCGCGCGCAACGCCGGCGCCGTCGACGGTCACAGCGCCGTCTCCGCCAGTTCCTCGCTGAAGCACGCGGCCGGCAAGCTCGTGGCGACGGCGACCGCCGGACCCGGCAAGGGCCGCCTCCCCGGCCGCTTCGTCCAGGACGTCATGCGTGGCGGATCGACGTCGCTGACGCAGTACATCCGCGCGGTCGACAACTCCGACGGACGGGTCGTGTTGCTCGCGACCTTCCCGGGGATCGGGCGCCTCGAAGCCCAGTGCCGCGACCAGGATCCGGCGCCGGACATCAAGTCGACGCAGACGCTCGTGACCTTCACGGCCTCCGACGAGCGCGGCGTGAACGTCTCGCGGCTGCTCGGCAGCGACATCGGCAGCTCGCGCCAGGGCGTGGTCTTCACCGCCGCGAAGGACGAGCAGGTGCCGATCATGCAGTTCGCCGACTCGCTGTTCCAGGTCACGCTGCAGGCCCGCGATCGCACGGTCTTCCTCACGGGGGCCGCGCGCCCGGACCTCAACCGCACCGCGGCGGCGGCCTGCCTCATCTTCGGGGTCGGCTTCCGCGTGGGTTAGGCGACCTCCCCGGCCTCGTGAGCCGGTGGCTCGGCGAGGCTCCTCAGCCGTTCCAGCTGTTCCCAGTGGCGGGCGATGCGCTGCCGGCCGAGCGCCGTCAGCGCGACGTTCGTGTTGGGCTTCTTGCGGACGAAGCGCTTGACGATGTCCACGAGGCCGGCCTCCTCGAGCTTCGTCAGGTGGCTCGAGAGGTTGCCCTTCGTCAGCCCCGTCGTGCGCTGGAGGAAGACGAAGTCCGCGTCGCGCACGGACGACAGGACCGTGAGGATCGCCAGCCGTCCGGGCTCGTGGATGAGCCGGTCGAGCGTCAGGTCGTCATCACGCTCCGGCATCGCGGTCCGCAAGCGCCATCGTCGACGGGGGACCGAGGGTCCGGACGAGCAGGCGGTGGTCGAAGACGCCGCACACCATGAGGGCAACGCCCGCCATCACGAGGCCGATGTTGCTCGGGTCAGCGCCGGTCCAGACGGGCAGCGCGCCGGCGAGCAGGAGCGCGCCCCAGATGACGACGTGATGCGCTTTGAGGCCCACGCCGATCGCGTAGGCGATGAGCATGACGAGCGCCAGGGTGACCGCGGTGGCGTTGACGGGCAGGTCCAGCGACCAGTCGGCGCGGCTGCGCAGGAGCAGCGACCCTCCGACGATCACCGCGACGCCCGCGACCATCCCGACGGCACCCCGCACGTGCTGGCGCGTCGAGATGCTGATGCGGCCGTAGTGCTCGTTGTAGTAGCGGGCGATCGGCAGGCACAGGGCGCCGATCAGCGCCACGGCGACAAGGAACGCCCAGGCATGGCGCAGCGGCCCGACCTGCCAGTTGCCAAGCGCCGCGAGGATGGCCAGCGCGCCTCCGGGGATGTAGAACCAGCCCCGCAGATAGGAGTAGTTCGCCGCCGCCGTCTCAAGGTCCCTGCGCTGCATGGTCTCGCCCTTCCAAACTGGTTTGTCATGCAGACCTTAGCGCCCGGGCAGTCTGCGCGTCAACTAGTTTGCGATGCAAACCTAGGGGCTGCTCGTGGCCAGCGCCGCGAGGACGTCGGCGACGAGGTCGACCGGGTCCTCGAGCCCGGTGCTGAAGCGGATGTAGCCGGGCGACACGTCGTCGGTGCCCCAGCGCGCGCGGCGCTCGGCGGAGGTGTGCACGCCGCCGAAGCTCGTCGCCTCGGCAACGAGCTCGCATGCCGCGAGGAAGGCCTGCGCGCGGGCCTCGGTCTCCAGGTCGAACCCGATTACCCCTCCGAAGCGCCCGCCGAACCGCCGCGCCGCGAGCTCGTGCGCGGGATGGCCGGGCAGGCCCGGATAGCGCACGTCGGCGACATCCCCGCGCTGCGCCAGCGCCCGCGCGAGCATGAGTGCGCTCGCGCACTGGCGCTCGTGGCGGACGTCCAGCGTCGCGAGCGAGCGGTGGGCGAGCCAGGTCTCCAGCGGACCCGCGATCGCGCCCGTCAGCTCGCGCCACACGCGCAGCGCGGCGGCGCGTTCGCCCGTCGTCGCGACGTATCCGAGCACGAGGTCGCTGTGACCGGTGAGGTACTTGGACGCGCTGGCGACCGAGATGTCGGCGCCGAGCTCCAGCGGGCGCTGGCACAGCGGCGTCGCGAGCGTGTTGTCGACGGCGAGCAGCGCGCCCGCGGCGTGCGCGGCGACGGCGAGCGCCTCGATGTCGAGCACGGCGAGGCCCGGGTTGGAAGGCGTCTCGATCCACACGAGCGTCGCGCCCGGCAGGGCGGCCTCGATCGCGGCGGCCTCGGTCGCGACGACGCGCACGTCGACCCCGCGCGCGGTGAGCTGCTCGAGCGCGATGACCCGCACACCGGGATAGCCGTCGCCGGGGACCACCGCGACGTCGCCCGCCTGCAGCGGCGCGAGCACGGCGGCGACGGCGGCCATGCCGGAGGAGAACAGCACGGCCTCGCCGCCCTCGAGCTCGCCGAGAGCGGTCTCGTAGGCGCTCCAGGTCGGGTTCGTGTCGCGACCGTACGCGTACGGCGACGCGTCGTGCGCGCCCCTGAGGTGAAACGGCGCCGCGAAGACGGGCCCGCCGAGGAACGGCTCGCCCTGCGCCGCCGGCGCCAGGCCGGCGTGCACGACGCGGGTGGCTCGCCGGCGGGTCACCCGGCAGATGCTAGAGCGCGGACGGGGCCGCTACGCAGCAGTGGAGCGCACGAGCGTGAGGTGCGGCACGGGGGGTGCCTCGACCTCCTGCGCGCCGGGCTGCACCGCACACGCCGCGACGAGCGCCGCGACCGTGGCGGGAGCGACCTCGCGCAGCGCGCGGATGCCGCGACCGCTGACGACGACGAGCCGCAGCTGCGTGATCGCGGTGACCGTCGCGGTCTCGTACGTCGAGCGCTCGGGCCCGAGCTCGCCGAAGACGTGACCGGGACCGAGCTCGCGGACGATCTCGCCGGCGCAGCGCACGACACCTCGCCCGCCGGCGATCAAGACGAGCTCCTGCGCGAACGGGCCGTCGAGCAGGAGCCGGCGCCCGGCGGGGATCATGCGCTCGGACGCGTACGGAGCGACCTGCGCGAGCTGCTCGTTGCTGAGGGGGTACAGCTGAGTCAGCGATGCGAAACGCAGGAGGTCCATGCCCTCTTGGCGTGACCGGCGGCGGAACATCGTTCGGTGGCATTGCACAGCGCGTGTGAACACGCGCATCTAGGACAGCCGTCCACGGCCGCGGCGCCTGTCCGTAACGTGCGAGTCGTGCCTACCCCTGCCGAGGTTGCCGACCATGTCTACGAACGCTGGAACGCCGGCGGGCTCTCGGTCCTGACGGACGAGGTCGACCCCGACATCGAGCTCATCTGCGATCCGCTGCGTCCCGAGCAGTCCGCGCTGCGCGGGCTCGAAGGATGGCGCCAGTGGGTCGACCGCTGGGAGCGCAGCTACGAGGCGATGCACGTGACGATCGACGGACTCGTCCCGATGGATCCCGAGCACGTGCTCGCGCTCGTGTCGTTCGAGGCGACCCCGATCGGCGGCAGTCACCCGCTGCACTGGGCGGCGGCGCACGTCTGGACCGTGCGCGAGGGCCGCGTCTCGCGCTGGGAGACGCACCTGGACCTCGGCGCGGCGCGCCGCACGCTCGACTGACACCGCAGACGGCGTCGGAACGATCGAGGGCGGCCTTCGCAGGCCGCCCCCGGTCAAACGCTTCTGCCTGACGGCGACTCAGTCGTCGGCGGGCTCCTCGACGCTCGGCTGGTCGAGCGCACCGCTCGGCTCGTCGATCGTCGCGTCCTCTTCGCCGGCCGCGGCCTCGGCGCCGCCACCGACGGCGGCGGGGATCTTCTTCGGCTCGACGACCGTCAGTGAGACCTCGCGGTCGTCCTCCGGCCCGGCCTTCTCGACCATGATCGTGGCACCGGGCGTCAGCTCGGAGCGCAGGACGAAGTCGGCCAGCGGGTCCTCGATGTAGCGCTGGATCGCGCGACGCAGCGGACGGGCGCCCATGGCGGGATCCCAGCCCTTGTCGACGAGCAGGTCCTTGGCCTCCTCGGTGAGCTCCAGCTGCAGCCCGCGCTCGGCCATCGACTCGCGGATCCGCCGCAGGAGGAGGTCGACGATCTGCTTGATCTCGTCCTTCTGGAGCTTGTGGAAGACGATGACGTCGTCGATCCGGTTGAGGAACTCGGGCCGGAAGACCTTCTTCAGCTCGCCCATGATCCGGTTCTTCATGTCGTCGTACGTGATGCCCGTCTCGTCGTCGCTGACGGCGAAGCCGAGCGGCGTGTTGCGAGCGATCTCGGACGCGCCGATGTTCGACGTCATGATCACGATCGCGTGGCGGAAGTCGACCGTCCGTCCCTGCGAGTCCGTGAGGCGTCCGTCCTCGAGGATCTGCAGGAGGATGTTGAAGACGTCCGGGTGGGCCTTCTCGATCTCGTCGAGCAGGAGCACGCAGTACGGCTTGCGCCGCACCGCCTCGGTGAGCTGACCGCCCTCGTCGAAGCCGATGTAGCCCGGAGGCGAGCCGACGAGGCGGGACACGGAGTGCTTCTCCATGTACTCCGACATGTCGACACGGATCATCGCGTCCTCGTCGCCGAAGAGGAACTCGGCGAGCGTGCGCCCGAGCTCGGTCTTGCCGACGCCGGACGGTCCGAGGAACACGAAGGAGCCGGTCGGCCGCTTGGGGTCCTTCAGGCCGGCGCGGGAACGGCGGATCGCCTTGGAGATGACCTCCACGGCGGCCTGCTGCCCGATGACGCGCTTGTGCAGCTCGTCCTCCATCCGCATGAGCTTCGCGGTCTCCGCCTCGGTGAGCTTGAAGACCGGGATGCCGGTCCACATCGAGACGATGTCCGCGATCTCCTCCTCGCCGATGGCGGGGCGCTGGGTCTCGGCCTCGCCGGCCTCCCACTGCTCCTCGAGCTCGCGCTTGCGCTGGGTCAGGCGCCGCTCGGCGTCGCGGAGGTTCGCGGCCTTCTCGAACTCCTGCGCCTCGATCGCGGCCTCCTTCTCACGGCGCGTCGTCTCGATCTCCTCCTCGAGCTCCCGGTACACGGGCGGGGAGGTCATCGACTTGATGCGCATGCGCGACGCGGCCTCGTCGATGAGATCGATCGCCTTGTCGGGCAGGAAGCGGTCGGAGATGTAGCGATCGGCGAGCTCCGCCGCGGCCTCGAGGGCCTCGTCGGTGATCTGCACCTTGTGGTGCTGCTCGTAGCGATCGCGCAGGCCCTTGAGGATCTGCACGGTCTCCTCGATCGTCGGCTGCTCCACGCGGATCTGCTGGAAGCGACGCTCCAGCGCGCTGTCGCGCTCGAGGTACTTGCGGTACTCCTCGAGCGTCGTCGCGCCGATCGTCTGCAGCTCACCGCGCGCCAGCGCCGGCTTGAGGATCGAGGCCGCGTCGATCGCGCCCTCGGCCGCACCGGCACCGACGAGGTTGTGGAGCTCGTCGATGAACAGGATGATGTCGCCGCGCTGGGTGATCTCCTTCATCACCTTCTTCAGGCGCTCCTCGAACTCACCGCGGTACTTCGACCCGGCGACGAGCGCCGCGAGGTCGAGCGTGTAGATCTGCTTGCCCTTCAGCAGCTCCGGGACGTCGGACGTCGTGATGCGCTGGGCGAGGCCCTCGACCACGGCCGTCTTGCCGACGCCGGGCTCGCCGACGAGCACGGGGTTGTTCTTCGTGCGCCGCGAGAGGATCTGCATGATCCGCTCGATCTCGGTGGCACGCCCGACGACGGGGTCGAGCTTGCCCTCCTCGGCGAGCTTCGTGAGGTTGCGCCCGAACTGGTCGAGCAGCTTGGAGGACTTCTTGCCCTCGCCCGACGAGCCGGCCGTGGCACCGGTGCCCGCGCCTGCGCCCGCGCCCTGACGGCGCCCACCGGGGCCCGACAGCATGCGGATGACCTCGTTGCGGATCTTCTCGGAGTCCGCGTCGAAGTCCAGCAGGATGCGCGCGGCGACGCCCTCGTTCTCGCGAACGAGCCCGAGCAGGATGTGCTCGGTGCCGATGTAGTTGTGCCCCAGGCTCAGCGCCTCGCGCAGCGCCAGCTCGAGGACCTTCTTCGCCCGCGGAGTGAACGGGATCTGGCCGGAGGTGACCTCTTCGCCCGACCCGACGATCCGAACGACCTGGGCACGCACGCGCTCGACGGTGATGTCGAGGCTCTCCAGGACCCGCGCAGCGAGACCTTCCTCCTCACGGAGGAGGCCGAGCAGGATGTGCTCGGTCCCGATGTAGTTGTGCTTGAGCGTGCGCGCTTCTTCCTGCGCGAGAACGACCACCTGACGGGCTCGCTCTGTGAATCGCTCGAACATGCTGCTTGATCCTTCCTGCTGGGGCGGGGCCTCTAGCCTCGGTACTTGCGTGGTCCGGATGACCTTCTATGGACGACAACTCGCCCGACTGTTACCCACCCTTTCGGCACCGCGAGCGAAATGGATGAGTGGTCGGGAGCGAAAAGGCGGGCACGGCTAAGACTACCAACGCCATCCGTCCCGAAATGTTGCATTGCGCACGCATCAGTCACGCAGCGCCGGGAAGAGCACCACTTCGCGGATCGTCGGACGGTCGGTGAGTGCCATGACGAGCCTGTCGATGCCCACCCCGACCCCTCCGGTGGGCGGCATCCCGTGCTCCAGTGCCTCGACGAACGCCTCGTCGTAGGGGGCCGCCTCGTCGTCGCCCTCGGCCGCCAGGCGGGCCTGGGATTCGAACCGCGCGCGCTGGTCGTCGGGGTCGTTGAGCTCGGTGAAGGCGTTGGCGATCTCGACGCCGCCGCAGAAGGCCTCCCAGCGCTCGACGAGCCCCTCCTCGCTGCGGTGGCGCTTGGCGAGCGGCGAGAGCTCGACGGGATAGTCGAAGAGGAACGTCGGCTGCCGGAGCCTCGGCTCCACGAACCTGCTCAGCAGGTCGTCGACGAGCTGCGGCCAGGTGCGGCCCTCCGTCGGCAGCCGGTCGCCGATCGCCGCGACGAGGCCGTCGCGGCCCGGGTGGGCGCGGAAGTCGACGCCCGAGTGCTCGAGGATCGCGTCGCGCAGAGTGGCGCGCCGCCACGGCGGCGTGAAGTCGACCGGGCCGCGTGCGCCGATCGCCGCCACCGCGGCGGCGACGAGCGCCTCGGTGCGGGCGGCGACGTCCTCGTAGTCGGCGTAGGCCTCGTAGAACTCGAGCACGGTGAACTCCGGGTTGTGCTTCGGCGACAGCCCCTCGTTGCGGAAGTTCTTGCCGATCTCGTAGACGCGCTCGAGGCCGCCGACGATGCAGCGCTTGAGGTACAGCTCGGTCGCGATCCGCAGGTAGAGGTCGCGGTCCAGCGCGTTGTGGTGCGTCGTGAACGGGCGCGCCAGGGCGCCGCCGTAGAGCGGCTGGAGGATCGGCGTCTCGACCTCGATGAAGCCGGCACCGTCGAGGTGGGCGCGGATCGCCGTGATGACCTTCGCCCGGGCGATGAAGAGCTCGCGCGACTCCTCGTTGGCCATGAGGTCCAGCTCGCGCCTGCGGTAGCGCGTCTCGACGTCCTGCAGGCCGTGGTGCTTCTCGGGCGGCGGGCGCAGCGCCTTGGCGAGCACCGTGTAGCCGTCGATCCGCAGCGACAGCTCGCCGCGGCGCGAGCGGAAGGCCGTCCCGTCGATGCCGAGGATGTCGCCGAGGTCGACCTGCGTCAGCAGGCGCTCGTGCAGCTCCTCGCCGAGGACGTCGACGCGCGCCTGCAGCTGCATCCGGCCCGAGCGGTCCACGAGGTCCAGGAACGCCATCTTGCCCTGGCCGCGGCGCGCGGCGAGGCGGCCGGCGACGCGGTGGCGCGCCTGCGTCTCCTCGCCGTCGGCGAGATCGGCGTGGGCGGACTGGACGGCGGCGATCGGTTCGACGCCGTCGAACGCGGGCGGGAAGGGATCGATCCCGTCGGCGCGGAGCCTGTCGAGCTTCGCGCGCCTCACGGCGAGCAGCTCGGACATGGTCAGCGTGGCGCCGGGATCCGGCCGGCGCCCGTGATGGGGAGGGTCTTCATCCGGACGACCTTAACCGCGGCTTCGCCGCTCTCGTGATCAGAGCCCGACGTCGATCTTCGTGATCTTGTACTGGACGCTCTTGCCGTTGGGCAGTGGTACGTCGACGACGTCGTTGCGCCGGTGACCGAGCAGCGCCTTGCCGACGGGCGACTCGTAGGACAGCCGCTCGGGGGGCTTGGCCTCGGGCGAGCCGACGATCGTGAACTTCTGCCCCTTGCCGGTCCGCTCGTCCTTGACGTTCACGACCGAGCCGACCTGGACGACCTCGGTCGAGACGTCCTTGGCGTCGACGACCGTCGCCGAGCGCAGGCGCTCCTCGACCTGCGCGATGCGCGACTCGACCATCGCCTGCTCGTTCTTGGCGTCGTCGTACTCCGAGTTCTCAGAGATGTCGCCGAACTCGCGCGCCTCCTTGATGCGCAGCGCGACCTCGCGGCGCTTCTCGCCCTGGAGATGAGCGAGCTCCACTTTGAGCTTCTCGAGTCCATCGGCGGTGAGGATGACGTCCTTGGGCATGGCTCCCGGAGGGTTGAGGTGCGGCACGAGCCAGCCGTGGCAGAGGCCTTCCTGGGGGCGGGCGACGCGAGAGGATACCAGCGCGTCAAGCAGCAGCCGAGAGCTCGGCCGCCCCGGCGAGCACGGCCCGTGCCTCGTCGACGCCGTCGGTGGCCTGCAGGGCCGACTGCAGCGCCTTCGAGCCGCCGATCCGGTCGACGTACCACGGGTAGAACTTGCGCAGGTAGCGGCCGCCGCGCCGCTCGCCGAGATGCTCGACGGCGCGGTCCATGATCCAGTCCAGCTCGGTCAGGACCTCGGCCGTCGTCGGCTCGGCGTCGCGCGTGCCGAGCAGCCGCGCGAACAGCCACGGGTTGCCGAGCGCGCCGCGGGCGAGCATGACCGCCTCGCAGCCCGTGTGGTCGAAGGCATGGAGGATCGTGTCGGGATCGTTCATCCCGCCGCTGAGGATCACCGGCGCGGGCAGCGACGCGACGAGCTCGCGGGCGAGGTCGAGGTCGGGCGAGCCCTTGTGGTGGACCTGCGCCGAGCGCGGGTGGAAGCCGATCGCCGCGACGCCGGCCTCGGCGACGAGCCGGTGGGCGAGGTCGAAGCCGTCGATCGTGCCGCTGAGGCGGCCCGAGCGCAGCTTCACCGTGACCGGCAGCCCCGAGCCCTCGCGCGCCGCGAGCGCCACCGCCACGGCCGTGTCGGGATCGTCGAGCAGCGCCGCGCCGGCGCCCGTCTTGCAGACCTTCGGGACGGGACAGCCCATGTTGAGGTCGATGAGGTCGGCGCCCGCGGCGGCGACCGTCGCGGCGGCCGAGCGCATGACGTCGGGGTCCTGGCCGAAGAGCTGCATCGCGACCGGCCCGCCGGCGCGCTCGGCGGGCTCGATGCGCAGCATCTCCGTGCAGGTCTTGTCGTTGCCGTAGTGCACGCCGTGGCTGGAGACCATCTCCGAGACGGCCAGCCCGGCCCCGTAGCGCTTGGCCTGCAGGCGCACGAACCAGTTGCCGATCCCGGCCAGCGGCGCAAGCACGACCCGGTTGGGGATCGTGAGGTGCGCGAGCTGCCAGGAATCGCTGAGGCTACGGGGCGTTGCGCTCATACAACAACCGTAGCCCCGTGAGCGTGAGGAAGTCGTCGACCTCGTCGATGAGCTCCGTGTAGGGGACGATCGCGCCCGCCAGGCCTCCGGTCGCGATGACGTGCGTCTCGTCGCCGAGCTCGTCGAGCACGCGCCGCAGGATGCCGTCGATCGCGCCGGCGAAGCCGTAGATGACCCCCGAGCGGATCGCGTCGACCGTGCTCTTGCCGATGACCGTCCGCGGCGGCAGCAGGTCGATCTGCGGGAGCTTCGCCCCGCGCGCGGTGAGCGCGGCGAGCGAGATCTCGACGCCGGGGACGAGCACGCCGCCGAGGAAGTCGCCCCCGCGCCCGACGACGTCGAAGTTCACCGACGTCCCGAAGTCGACGCAGACCGCGGGGCCGCCGAAGCGCTCGCGGATCGCGACGGCGTTGGCGAGCCGGTCGGCCCCGATCTCGCGCGGGTTGTCGTAGCGCAGCGCCATCCCGGTCTTCAGTCCCGGCCCGACCGCGAGCATCGTGTGGCCGAGGTAGCGCTCGCCCATCGCGAGCCACTCGGGTTCGAGCACGGGCACCGTCGAGGAGACGATCGACGCGCTGATGTCGGCGAGCCCGACGCCGCGCAGCTCCAGCAGCGCGCGCAGCGCTGCGCCGAGCTCGTCGCGCGTCGACTCGGCGACCGTCGCGAAGCGCCAGTGCTCGAACAGCTCGCCGTCGCGGAAGGTGCCGAAGTGCGTCTGGGTGTTGCCGACGTCGACCACGAGGAGCATGGGCGTCACCTTATGCTCTGCATGTGCACAAGCTCTACGTCGTCCATTCCTCGCATCCTTCGGAGACGGTGAAGAAGGCGCTCGAGCTCAAGGGCATCCCGTACAAGACGGTCGAGATGCTGGTCCCGACGCAGGGACCGCTCGTGCGCATGCGCTTCCCGGCGCACACCGTGCCCGCGCTGCGCCTGGACGGCGGCGAGAAGGTCCAGGGGTCGATCGCGATCCTGCGCCGCCTCGACGAGCTCGTCCCAGACCCGCCGCTGCTGCCGGCCGACGAGCAGGCCCGCGCGGCCGTCCTCGCCGCCGAGCTCTGGGGCGCCGACGTCCTGCAGCCGCTCGCGCGGCGGGTCTTCTGGGGCGCCGCCAAGCGCCGGCCGGGAGCGCTCGCGAGCTACCAGGAGGCGTCGCGGCTACCGAAGGTCCCGCGGCCGCTCGTCCGCGTCATCGCGCCTCCGCTCGTCCGCCTGGAGACCATCGTGCACGGCGGCAACGACGAGGTGTTGCGGGCTGATCTGCAGGCCCTGCCGGGCCACCTCGACACGATCGACGAGTGGATCGCGCGCGGCGTGCTCGGCGGCGACGAGCCCAACGCCGCCGACCTGCAGATCGGCTCCTCGCTGCGTTTCCTGCTGACGCTCGGCGACGGCCGGACGCTGATCGCAGGCCGCCCCGCCGAGGGGCTCGCGCGGCGCTTCTTCCCCGTGTACCCCGGCGACGTGCCGGCCGGGGCCTACCCGTCCGACTGGTGGTCCGTCTCGTGACAGGTCGTCCGAAAACCCGGGATGCCGGCGCCGGCCGGCAAGGACGCAGGGCCGAAGGTATGGCTCTGCCACATCGAGGTCCGAGGACGCCGCCAGGCGGTGATCGGCGCCCGGGGTTTCGGGCGGGCTGTCGCGAGACGGGCCACTAGCTGCCCGCCCGCGCCTGAGCCGCGTACGCGCGGCGCACGAGCTCGAGCACCGCGGGGCGGATCGCCTTGGCGTCGTCCAGGCGCGGCTCGAAGGCGACGCGCACGGCGGCCGCCTGCCCGGCGCCGGTGACGCTGAGGTCGAGGCCGTGGCGGTCCAGGCCCGTGGCGATCGCCGACACCGCGCCGCGCGCGCCGGCGATCTCGCGAGCGACCGCGAGCAGCCCGTCGGCGTGCTCCTTGTTGAGCTTCGCGACGTGCGCGGCGGCCATCGCGGCGGTCGGGTCGGGCTCGGCGGCGACGTACTCGTCGTGGCCGACGGTGTCCATCTGCGCGAAGCCGCCGACCCAGCGCACGCGCTGCACCTCGAGGACCCAGACGCTGAAGTCGTCCCAGCCCGCGTACAGCCGGGCGCCGGGGATCGCGGCCACATGGGCGTCGAGCGCGGCCTCGGCGGCGTCGCCCTCGGGCTTGACGGCTTGGCCCGCCAGCGTGATGCGCGGCCGGTCGAGCGGGTCGCCGGGGGCCGCCGGGTCGCTGATCGCGAGGCTCGCGCGCTGGTCGGCGGCGAGGTTGCGGCCGTGCTCGGCGAGCGCGGAGACGAGCAGCACGGGGTTGCCGTCCGCCGTCGGCCCGTAGACGACGAGCGAGCTCCAGGGCGCGCCGTCCTCGCCGACGGTCGCGAGGTAGCCGATGGTCATGGACGAGACGAGCGTGCGCGCCTCCTCGGCCGGCGTGCGGCGCTGCCCGGCGTCGGTGTGGGTGCTCGCGCGATCGCTGTCGTGGGCGCGGTGACCGGACTCGGAGTTCATGACCGGCACGCTACGAGATCGCGGCCGTCACGTGCAGCGTCGGCGCCCGCCAGGCGGACCGCCTCCCGTGGAGGGAGGCGGCCCGCACTGCCGGCTCAGGCGTCGGGGAGGACCTGGAAGGCCCGCATCTCTCCGCGCACGCGCCGCGGGAAGTAGCCCGTGAACAGCGTGTAGGAGTGGACGGTTCCGACGCGCTGGGCGATGCCCAGCAGCTCCGTGCTCGTCAGCTGACGGTCCAGCGACCAGCCGCCGTTGGCGTTGATCGGTGCGCGGAAGCGCAGCAGGCGCGTCTCTCCGCCCTGGAAGTACTCGAGCTGGATGCGCACCACGCCGCGCGCCTTCGTGGTCACGGTGCCCGCGGCGCGCAGCCGGCCCGACGAGGTGATCGTCGGACGCCCGAGCCGCAGCCGCGCCTGCTGCGACGCAGCCCGCAGGCGCACCGACTGCGGGCGCGTGTCGGCGTCGCCGAGGTAGGTGATCGTCACGATCCCGGTCCCGAGGTTCGCCTGTGCCGCTGGAATGCGGTGGCGGAAGCGGATCCGCCCGTTGGCGGAGTCGACCGGCGCCGTGAAGCGGAACCGGCGCCCGGCCGCGTGCAGCTCGACGCGCACCCGTCCGGAGGCGAGCGAGGTGATCGGTGCCAGCACGTCGAGCACCCGCTGGCCGCGGTTGATCGTCGCCCGCGCGATCGAGAGCTTGGCGGTGAACTTCCCGGCCGCCGGCTGCGGCCCGGGTATCGCCGGCGGGGGGCCCACGGCGGCGCGCGACATGAAGATCCAGACGCGCCCCTGATCCACGGTGCCGCCGACGTCGGTGAACGGCGCCCCGGCGATGTAGTCCGGCTCCCCGTCGCCGTTGAGGTCACCGGGCGCGGAGACGGTCCAGCCCAGGCGTGGTCCGGCGGGCGTCGTCGTGCCCTGCGCCGCATCGACCGCCGGGAGCTCGAAGGCCTTCAGCAGCGCGCCGTTGCGCCCGTCGAGCACGTACGCGCCGCCGTTGTCGTCCGCGCCGGGGACGTGGTGGGGCGACTGACCGATGTACTGGTCGGGCACGCCGTCCTTGTTGTAGTCGGTCGCCGCCAGTGACCAGCCGAACTGGCCGCCATCGGTGGGCACCGGGTCGTCGAGCGTGCGGATGAGCGAGCCGTTGGCGCCGCTGAACAGCCACGCCCGCCCCTGCCCGGGTCCGGCGGGGCCGTCCTGGGTGAAGCCGTTGGCGTACAGATCGGCGCGGCCGTCGCCGTTGACGTCGCCGGGCGAGCCCGGCGCGGCGTCCTGGAAGCTCCAGTTCGATCCCGGCTGCGGCTCGGGCGAGTTGATCCTCAGCCGCAGGTTCCCGGTGCTTCCCTCGAAGACGTACATCCGTCCCTGGTTGGCATAGCTCGACGCACCCACGAGCTGGTCGTCCACGCCGTTGGCGTTCGTGTCGCCCGGGCTCTGCACGGCGATGCCGAAGCTGCCGCAGCCCGCAAAGCACGACGCGCCCAGCAGTGTCCGGTCGGCGACGGGGACGTCCAGGGTGCGCACGAGCGCGCCGCTGGCGCCGTTGAAGATGTAGGCCTGCCCGATGTTGCGGTAGCACCCGGGGGCGATCGTGGCGGCTGTCGCACCGACGGCGCAGCCTGCCGGGATGTCGTTGTTCGACGCGCCGACGAGGACGTCGGGCACGCGGTCACCGGTGACGTCGCCGGCGGTTCCGATCCGCGAGCCGAAGCGCCCGTCCGATTGCGGGTCCGGGTTGTCGAGGCCGTAGAGCATGGTGCCGTCGGCACCGCTGAAGACCCACGCCTTGCCCTGCCCCGTGTTGGCGCCCACGTTCTGCGCGTCGGTCCCGATCGCGATGTCGGCCTTGCCGTCGCTGTTGACGTCGCCGAACGCGGAGATGAAGAAGCCGAACTGCGCGTCGGCCTGCGGCTCGGGCGCGTCGATGCGGTAGAGCACCTCGCGCGTGCGCCCGCTCATGAGGTAGACGCGTCCGCTGTTGTTGAGGCCGTTGACGCTGAGGCTCGGCGTGGCGACGAAGAAGTCGTTGACGCCGTCGTTGTTGATGTCGCCCGCGACGGCCGTGCGCTCGCCCCATCGAGCGGTGTCCTGCGCGTCGGGCGCATCGACTGCGACCTCGTCGTAGACCGTGCTCGCAGTCGCGCCGAGCGCGACGGTCGCGAGTGCGGCCGAGGCGATCAGCGCAAGCAAAGCCGCCGTCAACCCCGCCAGTGTGAACCTGGTCATCCTCATCACGTTGCTGCTCCCTCTGTCGATGGCTGCAGGCGCCCGGCGTTGCTCCTCGGGCGGCGCATACGAAGATCCGACGTGAATTCTTACTGTAGGTGGTGTGCACATAGCGCACACGCCAAACCAAGAACCGGTGTGCGGGTCAGCAGTTGCGGCCTGATCCGCACGTATTTGCGCCGCCCGCCTGGACGGCGGCGCCGGCCCGGAGGCCGGCCGATCAGCGCCGGGGGGCCGTGAGCGGCGGCCCCGCCCGCCGCACGCCCTCGGTCACGGGCAGTGCGGCGAGCGCGTCGGCGAGCCGCGCGCCGGAGGGCGTCGCGAGGTCGAGGTCGAGCTCGAGCAGCGGGATGAGGACGAAGCGCCGCGCGAGGACCTGCGCGTGCGGGAGCGTCAGGCGCTCGGAGACGTGCGCCCGATAGCCGAGCAGCAGGACGTCGACGTCGATCGGGCGCGGGCCGTCCTTCGGGCCGCCGGGCGCGCGGCCGAGGTCGCGCTCGATCGCCTTCGCGGCGTCGAGCAGCGCCTCGGGCTCGAGCGCCGTGCGCACGCGCAGGCAGGCGTTGAGGAACTCGGGCTGGTCGAGGATCTCGCCGACGGGATCGGTGTCGTACGTCGACGAGCTCGCGAGCACCTCGACGCCGTGCGCGGGCAGTGCATCGACGGCCGCCTGGAGGTTCGCGCGGCGGTCGCCGACGTTCGAGCCGAGCCCGAGGTAGCCGATCTTCATCGGCGCCATTCTGACGGGCTCGCGGTGACGGTGAGCGCTCCTGGCCGGGCCGTCGTCAGGCCCGCGACGAACTCAGCCTCAGTCGTCGTCGATGTCCGCGAGCTCCCGCCAGACCTCGACCGAGACGTCGTCCACCGGCAGCGGGATCGGCGGCTCGGGCTTCGCCGCCTTGACCGACACCACCTGCGCATCGAAGTCCCGCAGCAGACGATCCGCGATCGCCGCACACAGCCGCTCGAGCGTCTTGTCGGACCGCTGCGTGGCGACCAGCGCCGCGACCTCGCACACGCGCGCGTAGTCCACGGTGTCCTCGACGCGGTCGGTGACGGTCGCGTCGGCCTCGCCGAGCTCCATGCGGATGTCGAGGATGAGCCGCTGGCCGATCTCGCGCTCGGCGGCGGTGACGCCGTGGTGGGTGTAGAGGGAGAGGCCGTTGACCTCGACGGTCACGATCGTCCGGACGGACGGCTCCTCGTCGTCGAACTCGTCGTCGTCGATGGCGTCGTCGTCTGCTGGGCCCATCGCCCGCGCAACGTAGCAGCCGCCACGTCGAGGGCAGCGCGTGCCTCGGCGACGTCGTGGACGCGGAAGACGCGCGCGCCCGCGGCCAGCGCCAGGACGTTCGTCGCGATCGTCCCCGGGATGCGCTCGAGCGGGCCGCGGCCGGTGATCGCGCCGAGAAACGACTTGCGCGACGTACCGATGACGAGCGGGCGGCCGAGCGCGACGAGCTCGCCGAGCCGCCGCAGGAGCTCGAGGTTGTGCTCGATCGTCTTGCCGAAGCCGATCCCGGGGTCGAGCCAGACGCGCTCCTCGGCGATCCCCTGCGCGACGGCGTACGCCAGGCGCTCGGCGAGGAACGCCTTCACGTCGTCGACGACGTCGTCGTAGCGCGGGGCGCGCTGCATCGTGCGCGGCTCGCCGAGCATGTGCATGAGACAGACGTCGCAGTCATGCGTGGCGAGCAGGGCGGCCATGTCGGGGTCGCCGCGCAGCGCCGTGACGTCGTTGACGACCGTCGCGCCGGCCTGCAGCGCGGCCTCGGCGACGAGCGCCTTGGACGTGTCGATCGACAGCCGCGGCCCGATCGGCGCCAGCTCGACGAGCACCGGCACGACGCGGCGCAGCTCCTCGGCGGCGTCGACCGGCTCGGCGCCGGGCCGCGTCGACTCGCCGCCGATGTCGAGGATGTCGGCGCCCTGGCGCGCGAGGTCGCTGCCGTGGGCGACGGCCGCCGCCGGGTCCAGCCACGCCCCCCCGTCGGAGAACGAGTCGGGGGTGACGTTCACGACGCCCATGACGACCGGCTCGGGAACCTCGCTCACCGGTCGGAGGCTAACGACAGCGCGCCGCCCGGTGAGGGGCGGCGCGCGGGCCGGCGGAGCTGTCGAGGCGAGCTACCTGACGGTGACCGTCGTCCGCATCCAGGGATGGATCATGCACTCGAACCGGTGCGTGCCCTTGGAGAGGCCGACCTTCGTGAAGTCCAGGCCGGGGGCGATGAGGTCGCCGCCGAAGATGCCCGGCGTGAACGTCGCGGGAGCGCCGCAGACGGCCGGGAAGGCCGTCGGGTCCTGGCCCGGGAAGACGACCGCGTTGAGCTCGGGGACGCAGCCGAGGCCGAACGACGGGACCTCGGTGACCGTGTGGCCCTCGCCGCCGCGGCTCATCGTGATGTTCAGGGGCTGGCCGGCCTTGATCGTGACCTTGTCGCCCTTGAAGCGCCACTTGTCGTTGCGCTGGTTCTGCACGAGCGAGGCGAAGAGCTCATCGATCGTGACGCTGCCGCCACCATCGCCGGCGGGGCGGTCGCACTCGATGCCGGCGGCGTTGAACGTCGCTACATCGCAGCGATCCTGCACGTCGATGCCGTCAGAAGAAGCGAGCGCGGCGGCGGGCATCGCAACGAGGGCGACGGCGGCCGTGGCGGTGGCGAGGAGGGTCTTCGTCTTCATGGCGAGTCCTTTTGTCGGGGGCTCGCCGATCCTCTCCGCTCGCACAGGCCGCAGCTATGGGCCAAACCGCCTAATCGCGGTGCGGCAGGCCGAACCGACCTTTCTCGGACCGGCGCGCTACAGGACGGGCTTGTCCGGCTGGTCCAGCGCGCGGGTCTCGACGCCGCCGCCGGCGAGGCCGGGACGGGGCAGCGTGCGCGGGGCCTTCTGGCCCGGCTTCTCGACAGGCGCGGCCGGCGGCGGAAGCTGCGGCGCCTCGTCCGCGAAGACGTCGGCCTCGGGTGTGCCCTGGACGAGCGCCTCGAACTCGGCCTTCTCGATCGTCTCGCGACGGACGAGGATCTCGGAGATCGTCTCGAGCGACTCGCGGTTCTCCGTGAGGATGTCGCGGGCGCGCTGGTGGGCGGCCTCGACGATGCGGCGGATCTCGTCGTCGATCTCGCGCGCGATCTCGTCGGAGTAGTCCGACTCGGAGGAGAACTCACGCCCGAGGAACGGCTGCGAGCGGTCGTGGCCGAAGACGCGCGGGCCGAGGCGCTCGCTCATGCCGTAGCGCATCACCATCGCCTTCGCCGTCGCGGTGACCTTCTCGAGGTCGTTGGACGCGCCGGTCGTGATCTCGCCGAAGATGATCTCCTCGGCGGCGCGGCCGCCGAGCGTCATCGCCATCGAGTCGGTGAGCTCCGCGCGCGTCGTGAGGAAGCGGTCCTCCTGCGGCATCGAGATCGTGTAGCCGAGCGCCTGGCCGCGGCCGATGACCGAGATCTTGTGGACCGGGTCGGAGTGCTCGAGGTGATGGCCGACGAGCGCGTGGCCCATCTCGTGGAAGGCCGTGATCCGGCGCTCCTTCTCGCTCATGACCCGGGTCTTCTTCTCCGGGCCGGCGATGACGCGCATGATGCCCTCTTCGAGCTCGTGCTGGCCGATCTCGCGCTTGCCGGTGCGGGCGGCGAGCAGCGCGGCCTCGTTGACGAGGTTCGCGAGGTCGGCGCCGGTGAAGCCCGGCGTCTGGCCGGCGAGGTCGTCGACGTTGATCTCCTTGGCGAGCGGCTTGCCGCGCGTGTGGACCTCGAGGATCTTCGCGCGGCCCTTGCGGTCGGGGCGGTCGACGACGATCTGGCGGTCGAAGCGGCCCGGGCGCAGGAGCGCGGGGTCGAGGATGTCGGGACGGTTCGTCGCGGCGATGAGGATGATGTTGTCGGTCATCGTGAAGCCGTCCATCTCGACGAGCAGCTGGTTGAGCGTCTGCTCGCGCTCGTCGTGACCGCCGCCCATGCCGGCGCCGCGATGGCGGCCGACGGCGTCGATCTCGTCCATGAAGATGATGCAGGGGCTGTTCTGCTTGGCCTGCTCGAAGAGGTCGCGCACGCGGCTGGCGCCGACGCCGACGAACATCTCGACGAAGTCCGAGCCGGAGATCGAGAAGAACGGCACGCCGGCCTCGCCTGCGACCGCGCGGGCGAGCAGCGTCTTGCCGGTGCCGGGGGGTCCGAAGAGCAGCACGCCCTTGGGGATCCGCGCGCCCAGCGCCTGGAACTTCTTCGGGTTCTCGAGGAACTCCTTGATCTCGTGAAGCTCCTCGACCGCCTCGTCGGCGCCCGCGACGTCCCGGAAGGTGATCTTCGGCGCGTCGACGGACATGCGCTTGGCCTTGGACTTGCCGAACGACATGACCTTCGAGCCGCCGCCCTGCATCTGGTTCATGAGGAAGATCCAGAAGCCGATGAAGAGCAGGAAGGGCAGGACGTAGGTGAGGATCGAGATCCACCCGTTCGTGCGGGTGCCCTTGATGTCGAACTGCTGGATCTTGTTGTCCTGCTCGGCGGCCAGCAGCTGCTTGGTGAGCTCGTCGCCGTAGGCGCTGGCGAAGCCGATGCTGTACTGGCTCTTGTCCTTCAGCGTGACCGCGAGCTCGTTGCTGCGGTTCTGCATCTCGACGGACTTGATCTGCCCGCTGTTGAGCTGCGACGTGAACGTCCCGAAGCCGGGGTCCTTCTTCTTGTTCGGGCTCGAGATGAGCTGCTGGGCGAAGAACGCCAGGATGACCACGATCAGAATCGGGAACATCGCGCTCTTGGAGAAGCGGCTCATCGGCATGCACCTCGGTCGGTCACGATGGCCCAGCGTAGCAGGGGTGATCGACGATCCTGGCCGATGGTGGAGGCTCCCGGCGCCCCGCCGCTGGGCGCTCGCAGAGGGTGGTCAGCCGCTCTCTTCGAGCACCGCGACGTACGGGAGGTTGCGGTAGCGCTCGGCGTAGTCCAGGCCGTAGCCGACGACGAAGCGATTGGGGATCTCGAAGCCGACGTAGCGGGGCTCGAGCTCGACCTCGCGCCGGTCGGGCTTCGTGAGCAGCGCGCAGACCTCGATCGAGGCCGGGTTGCGCGCGCCGAGGCTGCGCAGGAGGTACTGGAGCGTGAGGCCCGAGTCGACGATGTCCTCGACGATCAGCACGTGCCGGTCCTCGAGCGCGACGTCGAGGTCCTTGAGGATCCGCACGACGCCCGAGGAGTCGGTCGCCGACCCGTAGCTCGCGACGGCCATGAAGTCGACCTCGCAGGGCACCGCGATGTGGCGCATGAGGTCCGAGAGGAAGAAGACGGCGCCCTTGAGGACCCCCACGAGCAGCAGGTCGCGGCCCGCGTAGTCGGCCGTGATCTGGACCCCGAGCTCGCGTACGCGCCGGGAGAGGTCATCGGGCTGGACGAGGATCTCTCCCACGATGGCGTCGCGCATCCGCCGGGGATACTAGGCCTCGTTGCGCCGAAGGTCGTGGATGGCTCGGTTTCGTGGGTCGAGTCAGCGTGAATCGGCCGAGCACAAGCAGGGCGGGTCCTTCGGTGCGAGGCCGGTTCGCGCTGACGGCGGCCCACGGGACCGAGACGCCGCGAAATTCGGCGCAACGAGGCCTCAGGCGCGCGCCGGCGCGGCGGGGCCGGCGGGGGTGCGCTCCACGCGCATGATCCCGTCCTGCACGACCGCGCGCGCGCCGTCGCCGAGGTCCAGCGCGCCGTCGCCGAGCGCCAGGACGTCGCCGAGGCGACCGGGGGCGCGGGCGCACAGGCGCCCCGCAGCGTCCTCGGCGAGCCGGCGCAGGACGAGCCGCGCGAGCGCCGGCGGCAGCGCGGCGAGGTGCGCGACGGCGATGCGGTCGCGCCCCGCGAGCGCCGTGTCGACGACCTCGTCGAGGACCGCGGCCTCGTCGCGCAGGAGCTCGGCCGTGCGCACGACGTTGGCCTCGGCGGCGGGATGCAGCCGGCGCAGCGCCGGCAGCAACTCGGCGCGCACGCGGTTGCGGGCGTACGCCGGATCGTCGTTGGAGGCGTCCTCGCGCCACGCGAGGCCGCGAGCGGTGCAGTGCGCCGCGGTCTGCAGGCGGGTCGTGCCCAGCAGCGGGCGGATGAGCAGCCCGTCGCGCTCGGCCATCCCCAGCAGCGCGCGCCGGCCGGGGGACGCCGCGAGGCGGTAGAGCACGGTCTCGGCCTGGTCGCTCGCCGTGTGGCCGGTGGCCAGGCGCGCCCCGCGGGCGACGGCGAGCGCGGCGCCGGCGCCGAGCCGCACGTCGCGCGCCCAGGCCTGGAGGTTGCCGGCGTCCTCGGGCCGCCGCGCGGTGTGGACCTCCAGGACGACGCCGAGCTCGTCGCAGAGCGCCCGGCAGTGCTGCTCGTCGGCCCCGGCGGCGTCGCGCAGGCCGTAGTTGACGTGCAGCGCCGCGACCGCCTCCGAGCCGGCGAGGCGCACCGCGACGTCGAGCAGGCAGACCGAGTCGCGCCCGCCGGAGAGCAGGACGACGACGTCCCCGCCGGCCGGCAGCAGGCCGGTCGCGCGGACGCGCTCGAGCAGGTCGTCGGCCGGCATGTGGCTTCGAGTCTAGGGTCGTCCGAGGGTCGCGCCCTAGGGGTCATTCCCGATAGGCAGCGGGGCGTCCCGAGCCGAGACTGCATCGCATGACCACGACCTCCGACATCCCCGCCCCGCCCCCGTCCCCCGATTCGCCGCCACCCACCCCGCGGCGCTTCGAGCGCTCGAGCACCGACCGCGTCATCGGCGGTGTCGCGGGCGGCCTCGGCCGCTACTTCGGCATCGACTCGACGCTCGTCCGCATCGGCCTCATCGTGCTCGCGATGCTCGGCGGCACGGGCCTCGTCGTCTACGCGGCCGCGCTCCTGCTCGTCCCCAACGACGGCGAGATCCCGTCGACCCCGCGCAGCAGCCGCGACCGCTACCTCGTCGCCGGCGTCGCGATCGTCCTCGTGATCGTCGGCTCGAGCATCGGGCTGTTCGGCGGCTTCGGCTTCGGCAGCGTCGTCGTGCCGCTCGGCTTCCTCACGGTCGCCGGCCTCGCCGTCTACTGGATCTCGTCCGGCCGGCGGCCCGGCGGCGGGTCGCCCGCCGACATCGCCCGGCGGGCGCTGCTCGGCATCGTGCTGCTCGCCGCCTGCGGCGCGCTCGCGGTCGGCAGCTTCGTCGCGAGCGGCCTCGGCGGCGGCGCCGTCGTCGCCGGCCTCGTCATCGCGACCGGTGCGGCGCTCGTCGGCGCCGCCTTCGTCGGCGGCGCCCGCTGGCTCGTCCTGCCGGCGCTCGCGATCGCGCTGCCGCTGGCGTTCGTGTCGGCTGCGGGCATCGACCTCGACGGCGGCTTCGGCCAGCGCACCGAGCGCCCGGCGACGCTCGCCGAGGTGCACGACGGCTACCGCATCGGCGCCGGTGAGATCGTCGTCGACCTGCGCGAGGTCAAGCTCCCCGCTGGCGACCACCGGCTGAAGGTCGGCGTCGGCGCCGGTCACGCGCTCGTGCTCGTGGCACGGGACGTCTGCGTCGCGAGCACGGCCGACATCGGCATGGGCGGCGTCGAGGTGCTCGGCCGCGACGGCGGCGGCGTCGACGTCACGTGGAACGACAGCCGCCGCGCACCCGAGGGGACGCCGCGGCTCGTGCTCGTCGGTGACGTCGGCGTCGGGTTCCTCGAGGTCCGCCATACGAACGTCGATCGCCGCGGGCGCGGCTTGGAGCCCGGCTCCGGCCGGGAACGCAACGACGCCTGCGCGACGACGACCGCCTCGATCGGGTCCAGCGGTGCGTCGCACGGCTGAGCCCGACCCGGTCTCGCTCACGGCGGGCATCGTGCTCGTCGTGCTGGGGATCGTGCTGCTGCTCGACCGCAGCGGGACGATCCACCTGGACTTCGGCGCCATGGCCCCGATCGCGCTCGGCGTGGTCGGGGCCATCCTGCTTGCGAGCGGGCTCTCCCGCGCGCGGCGGCAGCGATGATGGCCGACGTGGCCACCACGCCCCAGCAGCGCAGCGCAGCGCCCGTGCGCGAGCTGCGCCGCGACCCCGAGCACGGCTTGGTCGCCGGCGTCTGCGCCGGCATCGGCGCGCATTTCGACATCGACCCGATCCTCCTGCGCATCGCCTTCGGCGCGACGACCCCGGCCGCCGGCCTCGGGATCGTCGCCTACCTCCTGGCGTGGATGCTGCTGCCGGCGGGCGAGGTCGCGCGGCCGTCGCGCGCCGGCGAGATCGCCCGCACCGGGCGTGCGGCGGCCGAGATCGCGCTCGGCGCCGCGCTGCTGCTCGTCGCGCTCCTGCTCGGGCTGCGGCGGACGGGCATGCCGTTCTCCGACGTCCTCGTCTGGCCGCTGATGCTCGTCGCCGCCGGCGGCGCGCTGCTGTGGCGCCAGTCGGCGAGCCGCGACGGTGGGCGCGTCCCGGCGGCGCCGACGCAGGAGGCCGAGCAGCCGTTCGGCGCGACCGAGTCGCGGCCGGTCGTCATCTCGCGCATCGGCGTCGGGGTGACGCTCGTCGTCGCCGCGGCGCTCGTGTTCCTGCAGTTCAGCGGCGCGCTGGCGGCGGCGACCGACGTCGCGCTCGCGGCGGTCGTCGTGGCGGTCGCCTTCGCCGTGATCTTCGCGCCGTGGTTCATGCGCCTCGCGACGTCGCTGTCGCTCGAGCGCGCGGAGCGGATCCGCTCGCAGGAGCGCGCCGAGGTCGCCGCGCACCTGCACGACTCGGTCCTGCAGACGCTCGCGCTCGTCCAGAAGCGCGCCGGCGACCCGCGCGAGGTGGCCGCGCTCGCGCGCCGCCAGGAGCGCGAGCTGCGCTCCTGGCTCAGCGGCGCGCGGCCGGCCGCCGCGGGCGAGCGCCGGCTCGCCGCGGCGCTGCAGGCCGCGGCCGAGGAGATCGAGCAGGCCCACGGCGTGGCCGTCGACGTCGTCGCCGTCGGCGACGCGCCGCTGGACCGCGACGGCGAGGCGCTCGTCGCCGCCGCCCGCGAGGCGATGCTCAACGCGGCGAAGTTCGCCGGCGACACGGCGCCGGTCGCCGTCTACGCCGAGGCCGGCCCGGACCGGCTGGAGGTCTTCGTCCGCGACCGCGGCCCGGGCTTCGACCCCGCCGCGGTACCTGCCGACCGGCGCGGCGTGCGCGAGTCGATCGTCGGGCGGATGGAGCGCCACGGCGGACGCGCCGCGATCCACGCGTCACCGGGCGGCGGGACCGAGATCGAGCTCGTCATGGAGCGCAGCGCCCCGTGAGCGCCGCCCCGCGCGTCGTCCTCGTCGACGACCACGAGCTGTTTCGCGCCGGCGTGCGCGCCGAGCTCGACGGCCTCGTCGACGTCGTCGGGGACGCGGCCAACGTCGCCGACGCGGTGATGCTGATCCGCGAGCTGGCGCCCGACGTCGTGCTGCTGGACGTCCACATGCCCGACGGCGGCGGCCTGGAGGTCATCCGACGGCTCGCCGCGGAGCCGGCCGGCGGCGCGCGCTTTCTCGCGCTGTCGGTGTCCGACGCCGCCGAGGACGTCATCGCGGTCATCCGCGCGGGCGCGCGCGGCTACGTCACGAAGACGATCTCCGGGGCCGACCTCGCCGACGCCGTGCGCCGGGTGCACGACGGCGACGCCGTCTTCTCGCCGCGGCTGGCGGGCTTCGTCCTCGACGCGTTCGCGGGCTCCGCGCCGGCGCCCGCCGCGACCTCGGACGCGGACGCCGAGGCCGACCTCGACCAGCTCACCCCGCGCGAGCGCGAGGTCCTCCAGCACATCGCGCGCGGCTACATGTACAAGGAGATCGCCCTGCGGCTCGGGATCTCCGCGAAGACCGTCGAGGCGCACGTGTCCGCCGTCCTGCGCAAGCTCCAGCTCTCCAGCCGGCACGAGCTCTCGCGCTGGGCCGTCCAGCGCAGGATGCTGGACTGATGATGCGGTTCGTCCCTTCAGCTACTCCCGCACGCGCGCGAGGAAGAGCTCGGTCGGCTCGCTGAAGCCCTTCAGCCGGACCTCGCCGATGTGCTCGAACGCGAGATGGGGGCCGGCCGCGTCGACGATCGTCTGCGTCACGAGGACCTCGCCGCCGCCCGCGCGGGCCGAGACGCGCGCGGCCTGATTGACCTCGCGGCCGTAGTAGTCGCCGTCGCGGTAGAGGACCTCGCCGTAGTGCACGCCGATCCGCGGCAGCGGGCGCGTGGCCTGCAGCTCCTGGAAGCCGACGGCCCAGTCGACGAGCGAGCCCGGGTCGGTGCTCACGACCATGACCTCGTCGCCGATCGTCTTGAGGATCCGCGCGTCGTCGGGCAGCGTGTGCTCGACCTCCGCGACGAAGCGCTCCACGACGCCGACGGCGTGCTCGTCGCCGAGCTCCTCGGTCATGCGCGTGTAGCCGGCGAGGTCGGCGAAGGCGATCGCGACGCGCAGGTGGCCGAGGTCCAGGCGCTCGCGGTCGCCGGCCTCGGCCTCCATGTGCCCGACGACGTCCTGATCGACGAAGTGCGCGAGCAGGCGCTGGTGGACGTTGTCCATCACCGGCGAGGCGAGCGGGAGCACCTCGGCGGCCAGGCCCTGCATCTCCTCCGCCATCTCCACGCCGGGGACCCCGGAGCGCATGAGCGGCTCGTGGACGTACATGTGGAAGAGCCGGACCTCGGCGTCGGCGATCTGCGCGAGCGCCTGGCCGTAGACGCGGACGAGCTGCAGGAACGCGACCAGCGGCAGGCCCGCGGCGAGCGCCGCCGCCCCGTAGCGCAGGAGCTCCATGTCGTTCTTGGTGATGCGCTCGACGGCGCCCGCCGGGAGGCCCAGCGTCGTGAAGATCGTCGCGATGAGGTCGGCCTCCAGGCCCGTGTCGGCGGCAGCCTCGTCGAGCGTGTGCGACGTCTCGAGCGAGGGGAAGAGGTCCTGGAGGAAGCCGAACGCCAGGCGCCCGCTGTCGACGGCGGCGCGGATCTCGTCGAGCGAGTGGCCGCGCGCGCGCACGCGGGCGACGAGCCGGGCATGGGCGAGCGCCGCCGGCGTCCACTCGCCCGCGTACTGCGGGATCAGGCCGCGGCCGGTCCAGCGGCGCAGCGTGGCGGGCGTCGTGCCGAGCCGGCGTGCGACCTCGGCCGTGCTGGGCGGCCGCTGGCCGGCCATCCGGTCACGCACACGACGACGGCGGGACATGGGCCCCGCCGTCTGCGGGCGATACGGCCCGCTGCCTCGGTCGGTGGCGCTCGTCTTCGTACCGGCGGCGCCTTGCGGATGGCGAGCCATCCACTATTCGACCTGGTGGTCTATGCATACGCCCCGCCACCGGCGCTGTCAACGCGTCTTAACGTCCGGTCAGGCCTTGAGGTGGGGGTATTCCGCCTCGACGACCTCGCGGTACTGCGCGTAGACCGGCTTGGTGATCGGGATCAGCGCGAGCGCCGCCTTGACGTCGCCGCTCGTCTTGATGCGGCGCCGGGCGATCGCGACGGCGACGTTCTCCCTGCCCTGGAAGTACTTGTTCGCCGTCTCCGAGGACATCGCCATCTTGACCTTCGGCTTCCAGTCGATGTCGTCGGTCCAGACCCAGTGCAGGCAGCCGTCCTCGCCGGCTTCGGCGGCGCGGATGTTCACGACCATGTCGACGTCCTCGAACTCGAAGCGCTGCGGCACGTCGGCGTCACGCAGCTTCGGGCCCATGTCGGGGTCCTCGCTCATCATCGTGAAGATGCGGTCCATGACCGTACGGAACTCCTTCGGACCGCTGAACTCGGCTCCCATGTGGCGGATCTCCTCCTTGGAACGATCGTGCGAAAGGGTCAGGATCCGGCGGCGGGCGGTTTGGCCGCCGGCGGCTTGCGCGTCCTGGGTGCAGCGGTCTTCGCCGCGGTCCCCGCGGCCGGCTTGGCTGCCGTGGCAGCCGCCGCCTTGCGCCGGGGCGCGGCGCGCGGCTTGGGCGCCGGCTTGGCCTCGAGCGCCTTGACGCGATCGGCGAGCGCGCGGACCTCGGTGCGCAGCGCCTTGAGCTCGGCCTCGGTGGCCGGCCGCAGCTCGTCGACGGCGCCGCGCAGGCGCCCGGCGGTGTTGCCGAGCTCGTCGATCAGCTCGGAGATCCGCTCGCGCGGGATCTGCGCCTTGAACGCCTGCTCCGCGGCTTCGCGAACGGCGTCGGCGCGGGAGGAACTCTTCTTCTTGCCCATGCGTCGATCATATGGCCCGCCCCGATGCCCGTCCACATCCACCCCACCACGACGCTCGCGCCGCGGGCGCTGCTGCCGGGCGACCCCGGGCGCGCGCTCGTCCTCGCCCAACTGCTGCTCGACGCGCCGAAGATGTTCAACCACAACCGCGGGCTCTGGGGCTACACCGGGACCGCCGGCGACGGCGAGCCGCTGACGATCCAGAGCACCGGGATGGGCGGGCCGAGCGCGGCGATCGTGCTCGAGGAGCTCTGCGATCTCGGCCTCGAGCGGGCGATCCGGGTCGGGACCTGCGGGGCGCTCGACGCCGGTCTCGGGCTCGGCGACCTCGTCGTCGCGGACGCCGCGCTGGCGAGCGACGGCACGAGCCGCGCGCTCGGCGCCGGCGAGCGTGTCGCGGCCGATGCCGGGCTCGTCGCGGCGCTGCGAGCGGCGGCGGGCGACGGGGTGCGCAGCGGCGCGATCGTGACGAGCGACCTCTTCTACGAGCGCGACGGCGAACGGGTCGCCGCGTGGGCGCGGGCCGGCGCGCTGGCGATCGAGATGGAGGCCGCCGCGCTCCTGCGCGTCGCCGAGCTGCGCGGCGTGCGCGCCGCCTGCGTGCTCGCCGTCACCGACGTCTTCGTCGACGGCGCGCGGCTGCGCATCGAGCCTGACGGGCTCGTCGGCGCCGTCGAGCGGCTCGGGGCCGCAGCGGCCGCGGCGCTCGTCTAGGAGTCTGTCGGGAAAGTCCTCGGGGCCGAGGACTTTTTTGACAGGCTCCTAGCTCGAGACCGTCAGGCGCTCCTGGCGCGACGGCACCGGGTCGGTCGCCCCGGGCAGCTCCGAGCGCAGCGCCACGAGCTCGCGCATGAGCGCCTCGAGGCGATCCTCGATGGCGTCCAGCCGCGCGTCGGTCCCCGTTGCGGCAGACAGCGCGCCGAGGCGCTCGTCGAGGCGATCGATGCCGTCCTCGATGCCCTCGAGGCGCTGGGAGACGGAGCGGACGCGCCGTGTGAGGCGCTCGATATCGGCCGCCGACGGGAGGTTCAGTGCGGCGAGCGTCGCCTCCTGCACCGAGGTCGCCTTCTCGCGCGCCTCGAACGCCCGCGAGATCGCGCCGCTGACGAGCGGGTTGGCGAGCAGGTCGTCGGCCATCTTGCCCAGCGTGTCCTCGCCCTGCTTGGTGATGCGCTCGCGCAGTCCGTCGGTATCGGGCTCGTCGTCGCTCATCGGGCTGCTTTCTGGTGGCGGCTGGGGGGACGCTTTGAGGCTAGCGCAGAGCGGTCCTCGCCCCGGGCCGCTGGTGGATGTCGTGCACGCGCGCGCGTGCGTGGGAGTACAGAGCGGCCGCAGACGCCCATTCCGTCCACCCGAGGCGGTGCAATGCACCTGCGTCGGCACGGGTTTAGATCACGTTTAGCGCGAGATCGCATTTCCCGATAGGCTGCCGCGCACGCGCATCGGGCTCGCGTACTTGGAACCTCCAGGGGGGAGATGCAGGGACACATGCACCACAAGCGTAGGTTGCTCATGGCTCTGGTCGTCTCGGGCGGCATGGCCGCTGGATTCGGGACCGCCGCGTTGCCGGCTGATGCGTCCGTGCGGACGTTCGAGGTCACGCTACTCGGCAAGATCAAGAAGACCGTCACGGTCGATGTCGGACTCGACACGCCGCTGGACCAGATCAAGCTCCCGAACCTCGGGCCGCTTCCGATTCTGAGCATCCGCGAGACGACGCCGGCAACGGCGACCCCCAGCAGTGGACTCTCGCTGACCATCACCCCCTCGACGTCGACGCAGACCCCCGCTGCGCCGGTGGCGCCGCAGGCCGGTGAGCAGCTCGACGTCCCCGCGGTCACGGCCACGAAGAAGAAGAGCAAGAGCAAGGCCGGCGCGACCACGGACACCCTTGGCCGCCTCACCGACGCGACGAAGAAGCCCGAGCGCGCCCGCCCGCACGCGACCGAGCTGCGTCACGCCAACGGCATCCCGACGCTGACGAACCCGACGATGTCGCTCTCCCTGCCCGGCCCCGTGCCGATCGGCGTGCCGAACTTCTTCATCGACAAGTTCCGCATCCCGCCGTTCCTCCTGTCGATCTACCAGGCCGCCGGCATCCAGTACGGCGTGCGCTGGGAGGTCCTGGCCGCGATCAACGAGATCGAGACCGACTACGGCCGCAACCTCAACGTCAGCTCCGCCGGCGCCATGGGCTGGATGCAGTTCATCCCGTCCAGCTGGAAGCTCTACGGCGTCGACGCCAACAACGACGGCCGCAAGGATCCGTACAACCCGGTCGACGCGATCTTCGCCGCCGCCCGCTACCTCAAGGCGGCCGGCGCGGACACCGACCTGGCGAAGGCGATCTTCTCCTACAACCACGCCGACTGGTACGTCCAGTCCGTGCTCATGCGCGCCCGCTTCATCGGCGGCATGCCGTCCGACCTCGTCGGCTCGCTGAGCGGCCTGACGCAGGGCCTGTTCCCCGTCCACGCGACGTCGAAGTACGCCGATGACATCTCCGAGCGCGACGCGACACGTCGTGTCGCCCGCGGCCAGAACGCCGCCGTGCCGGTCGTCTCCAGCGCGACGCGCCGCGGGATCAACATCTTCGCGAAGGCCGGCTCGCCGGTCGTGGCCGTCCAGGACGGCACCATCACGAAGGTCGGCAACTCCAAGCGCCTCGGCAACTTCGTCATGCTGCGCGACGTCTACGGCAACACGTACACGTACGCCGGGCTGAAGAAGGTCGCCAAGCAGGTGCCCGTGCCCAAGAAGAAGGCCCAGAGCAAGGCCTCGATCGCCAAGGAGCTCGCGCTCCCGAAGGCAGAGGCGACCCCGCGGGTCGCGGCCAGCGCCGGCAGGAACACCGCCGGCAACGCGCTGAAGAGCACGGTCGACAAGGTCATCGACACGACGCCGGCCGCCGTCCAGGACACGGCCAAGGTCGCCAAGGAGCGCCTCTTCGCCAACCCGACGCGGCCCAACCCGCTGTCGAGCGGCGGCAAGGAGCAGCTGCTGGAGTCCGAGTCGGCGCTGAGCGACGGCGCGAGCGTGAAGTCCTACTTCAGCGGCGTGTTCGCGCCCAAGAAGTCCGACGTCGTCCTCAAGAGCCTCGTCCCCGGCCGCAAGGTCATCGCGGGCACGATCCTCGGCCGCATCGGCACGACGTCGAACCTCCTCGCGCCGCACACGCTGTTCGAGATCCGGCCGGCCGGCCGCGGCGCGCCGCGGATCGACCCCAAGCCGATCCTCGACGGCTGGAAGCTGCTGGAGTCCACGGCGATCTACCGCGCACAGGGCAAGAACCCGTTCTTCGGTGACAGCGCCGGCGGCGCGACGGTCGGGCAGATCCTGCTCATGAGCAAGGCCGCGCTCGCACAGCGCGTCCTCGCCGACCCGAACATCGACCTCTACTCCTGTGGCCGCAAGGACATCGAGGCCGGTGCGATCGACCGCCGCGTCCTCGCGACGCTCGCCTTCCTCTCGGCGTCGGGCCTGAAGCCGACCGTCACGGCGCTCGAGTGCGGGCACAGCCTGTACACGACCGGCGGCAACGTCTCGGCGCACTCGTCGGGCAACGCCGTCGACATCGCGAAGATCAACGGGATCCCGATCCTCGGCAACCAGGGCTCGGGCTCGATCGCGGACATCGCGGTGCGCCGCCTCCTGACGCTCCAGGGCACGCTGAAGCCGGCGCAGATCATCACCCTCATGACGTACGAGGGCACGGACAACACGCTGGCGATGGCCGACCACGCAGACCACATCCACGTGGGCTACCGGCCGACGTTCGATCCGACGACGAAGGCCGGCAGGCTCGCCGAGTCGGTCCTGAAGCCGTCGCAGTGGATCAAGCTCATCGACCGCCTCGGCCAGATCGACAACCCGACGGTGCAGCTCGCGCCCTCGAAGTACGCGATCAAGGTCGCGAAGGGCCGCGCGAGCCTCGCCCACGCCGGCGAGTAGCAACGCCGACAGCACGCGCAGGACAGAGACCGCCGTGACCACGTCACGGCGGTTTCTGTTCGTCCAGTTCGAATTCCCGTGGGTCCTCGGCCCCGAGCCGGGCCGCTACACGATCCGTGAGCGCCTCGGCGAGGCGCCGGCGCACATCCTCGTCCTGCGCACGCTCGGGGCGCCGGAACGGCGGATGCTCGCGGCGCGCCGGCGCCCGCGCGAGGTGCCGGGGGCGCCGGAGGCGACCCCGGTGCCCGTCTCGCGGGCCACGCTCGTCGACACCGCGCCGCTCTCCGGCCGCGAGGCCGCCGAGCGGCGCCTGCGCGAGGCCGACCTCGAGGCGCTCGCCCACGATGCCCTCGCCCGCCTGAACCGCGTGCTGCACGCCCACCGCATCGCCGTCGCCGACCCGTACGTGCGCGAAGCCGGGCGCGACCAGGCGCTCGTCGTGCGCGTCGGCTACGGCGACGGCGAGCGCGTGGCCGAGGGCCGCTGGGACGGCGCGCGCGAGCTCCCGCCGCCCGACCGTGGCGCGCGCGGCGCGCGCGGGCGCTCGGCGGCCCTGCGCCCGCAGGAGCGCCTCGCGGCGCTGCTCGGCGGCCGCGATGCCGCCCTGGCCTGCGAGGAGCTCGCGCTGCGCACGCGCAGCGACGTCGACGCCGGGCGCCTGCGCGAGGCCGCGCTGCAGCTGCGCGCGACCTTCGAGGCGGCGCTCGCCGAGCTCGAGCCCTGGCGCGAGCAGGCAGGCCTGGCCGACCGGCTCGCCGAGCTGCGCGCGCACCACGACGAGGTCGTGGCAGCCGAGCAGGCGGCGCTGCGCGGCGGCCTCGACGACGACCAGATCGTCATCGTCGAAGCGGTGCTCGCGCGCGTCGAGGCGGCGCTGCGCGCGCGCACGGCGGGCCAGCGGTTATGAGGGTGCGCGCGGCTCACAGCGCGGCCACGAGCGCCTGCAGCTCCTCCTCGACGTCCCCGCTGAGCTTCACCGCCGCGCGGCCGTCGTAGGGCGTCGGGCCCTGCGTGACGATCGCGATGTCGCCGCCGTGGCGCAGCGTGATCCCCGGCAGCTGAGCGATCGGGTGGACCTCCAGCGACGAGCCGATGCAGAGCAGGAGATCGGCGGCGGCGGCGAGGTCGGTCGCGCGCCGCAGCGCCGCCGCGGGCAGGAACTCCCCGAAGAGGACGACGTCGGGCTTCAGCGGGCGCCCGCAGGCACACGACGGGACCACGGCGGCGCCGAGGCGCGCCATGACCTCGTCGGCCGTGTAGCGCTCGCCGCACGCCGGGCATGAGCAGGAGGCGATCGAGCCGTGGACCTCGACGAGGTCGCGCGTGCCCGCCCTGCGGTGCAGCATGTCGATGTTCTGCGTCACGACGGCATCGAGCCGGCCACGACCCTCCAGCTCGACCAGAGCCTGATGGGCGCCGTTCGGCTCCTTGTCGCCGAGCGTCTGGAAGCGGCCGCCGTAGAACTCCCAGAAGCGCTCCGGATCCGCGCGCCAGGCGTCGATGTGCGCGACCTCCATCGGGTCGACGTCCTCCCAGACGCCCGTGCCCGGCGAGCGGAAGTCCGGGATACCGGACGGCACCGAGATCCCGGCGCCCGTGAGCGCGACGACCGAGCCGGCCCCGCGGACGAGCTCCGCGAGGGCCGCGACGCCGCCGGCTGCTACTCGCCCTTCCACGCGGGGGCGCGCTTGCCGAGGAACGCGCCGATGCCCTCGCGCGCGTCGGCGGTGGCGAAGACCTCGGCGAACGCGGCCTTCTCGGCCTCGATGCCCTCGTCGAGATCGGCGTCGCCGGCGGTCGTGCGCTTGATCGCCCCGACGGCGAGCGGCGCCTGGCCGCCGAGCTTGCGCGCCCAGGCGAGCGCCTCGTCGAAGAGCTCGTGGTCGGGGACGACGCGGTTGACGAGCCCGATCTCGAACGCCTCGGCGGCCGAGATCGGATCGCCGGTGAGGTTGAGCTCGAGCGCGCGGGCCGTGCCGACGAGCCGCGGCAGGCGCTGGGTCCCGCCGAAGCCCGGGATGATCCCGAGGTTGATCTCCGGCTGGCCGAAGCTCGCCGAGTGCGCGGCGATGCGCACGTCGCAGCCCATCGCCAGCTCGCAGCCGCCGCCGAATGCGACGGCGTTGACGGCGGCGATCGTCACCGTCGACGAGTTCTCCATCCGCCGCAGCAGCGCATGGGCGTCGCGCAGCATCGCGATCCCGGCCTCGGGGTCCATCTTCGTGAAGGCCTTGATGTCGGCCCCCGCGCAGAAGAGCATCGGGTTGGCCGACGCGATGACGAGCGCGCGGATCGCGTCGTCGGCGTCGACGTGCTCCCAGATGCGCCCGAGCTCGGCGATGACCGTCGGCGACAGCGAGTTCGCCGGCGGGTTGTCCAGCCAGGCGATCGCCGTCGCGCCGCGGGTCTCCAGCTGGACGGCCTCGCCCTGCTCGAAGCCCTCGTCGGGGCGCTTGTAGGCGAAGAAGCCGTGGCCGGACTTCGCGCCCAGGCGCCCCTGCGCGACGAGCCGGCGCAGGATCAGCGGCGGCGCGTAGCGCTCGCCCCACTCCCCCGCGGCGCGCTCGAGCGCGGCGAGGACGTCGTCGAGGCCGGTCTGGTCGGCGCGCGCGAACGGCGGCGGGATGAGCCCGGCACCGGCCATCATGCCGAGGTCGATGTCGCGCACCGTCGCCATGCCCTCCTCGAGCACGAGGCAGGCCTCGACGAACGCCTTCAGGACGAAGCGCTGGGCCAGCTCTTCGGCGTCGAACTCCGTCTCGCCCTCGCTGCGCGGCTGCCCGTTCTCATAGAAGCCCTTGCCGCCCGTCTTCGCGCCGAGCTCCCCGGCCGCGACGAGCGCCTGCATGCCGCCGTGGACGTAGAAGCTGTCGCCGTAGGAGGCGAGCATGTGCTCGGCGACGTGATTGACGGTGTCCAGGCCGAGCAGGTCGGTGAGGAAGAACGGCCCCATCGGCGCGATCCGCGCGGCGCTGACGGCATCGTCGATCGCCTTGATCGACAGCCCGTTGGACTCCTGGAAGCGCCAGACCTCGCTGATCGACGACATGAGGATGCGATTGACGACGAAGCCCGGCTCCTCGCCGCAGGCGATCGGCAGCTTGCGGATCGTCTGCGCGAACGTCGTGGCGATCTGCATCGTCTCGGGCGACGTTTCGGCGCCCTCGACGATCTCGACGAGCCGCATCATGGACGCGGGATAGAAGAAGTGGAAGCCGACGACCTTGTCGGGCCGGCTCGTGGCCTCGGCCATCTCGCTGATCGCCAGCGCCGAGGTGTTCGACGCGATGATCGCGTGGCCCGGGAGCACCGCGTCGAGGTCGGCGAGCACGGCCTGCTTGATCGTCATGCGCTCGGGGACGGCCTCGATGACGAAGTCGACGTCGCCGAAGCCCTCGTAGGCCGTCGTCCCGGAGATGCGGCCGAGGATCGCCTCGGCCTGCGCATCGGCCTGCTCCTGGGTGATCTTCTGCTTGTGGACGAGCCCGCCGAGCTGCGCGCGGGTGACCTCATCGGCCTTCCTGAGGCCGAGATCGACGAACTCCTGCTTGACGTCCTTCAGGACGACCGGGATGCCGGCCGACGCGATGACCTGGGCGATCTCGCCGCCCATCGTCCCTGCTCCGACGACCGCGGCCTTGAACACGAACACGCTGGTTGCTCCTTGTTTGAAAGGTCAGATGAGGTCGCGATCGGCCTGCAGCTCGATCGCGAAGCGCTCCAGGGTGCGCCGCAGCGACTCCCGCAGCGCGTGACGGACGAAGAAGACGTCGGTGACGACGCCGCCGAAGCCGGGCCGCTTGAGCTCGTAGGAGAGCTCGACCGACACCTCGCAGCTCGAGCCGAGCGGGGCGAAGCGGACGGTCTGCGTGCCGTGGAGCTTGGGGTCCTCGACGCGGACGCTGTGCGACGCGCCGGGCTCGTGGGCGAGCACCTTCTCGGCGACGCGCCCGCGCCCGCCGGGGCGCGAGTCCCACAGCAGGCGCGCGCCCGGCTGCGGCCACTCGCCCTCCAGGCGACCGACGCTCGCGAAGCCGTCGACGAAGCCCGGCCAGCGGCGCAGGTCGTGCCAGAGCGCCTCGGCCTCGGCGACGACCGCGCCGGGGAGCACGCGCCGCGCGACGATCGTGCGCATCAGCCGAGCAGCTCGCGGCGGATGAGGTCCAGCGCCGCGGCGAGGTCGTCGAGGCGCGGGGCGATCTCCGAGCGCAGCCGGTCGCGCTCGGCGGTGCCGTCGTGTGTCAGGCGGTAGAAGCGCCGCGAGCGGCGCTCGGGGTGCTCCCACTCGCCCGCGACGAGGCCGCCGGTCTCCAGCGCGCGCAGCAGCGGGTACATCGTGTTCGGGTTGACGGCGACGATCCCGCCCGTCAGCTCGCCCACGCGCTCCATGAGCTGGTTGCCGTAGGACGGCGACTGGCCGAGCAGATGCAGGACGAGCAGCCGCAGCAGGCCCGCCTTGCGCAGGCCGGCGAGGAGTGGGTCGGCCGACCCCGGCCCACCGGCCGGCGCAGCAGCCGGCGCTCCCGCAGCGGCGCGGACATCGCTGCGGGCGGCCGTCTCGGCGACGGCCGCCTCGGTCGAGACTCGGCGCGGGGCCATCGCCCGGAGTATGCCCGCCGCGGCGCATGGCAGCGGCGGGCAGGGCGATCGTCAACGCCAGATCCCTACGCGGTCGCGGTGGCCGGCTCCTCGATGCGCCGCGGCAGCAGCGTCTCGCGGGCGATGACCAGGCGCTGGATCTGCGACGTGCCTTCGTAGAGCTGCATGATCTTCGCGTCGCGCATGAGCTTCTCGACGGGGTAGTCCTTGATGAAGCCGTAGCCGCCGTAGACCTGGACGGCGTCGGTGGCGACCTCCATCGCGCTGTCGGCGGCGAAGCGCTTGGCGTGCGAGGACTCCAGCGTGTTGCGGCGGCCCTGGTCGAGCAGGACCGCGCTGTTCCACGTCGCCAGGCGCGAGAGGTGCACCTTCGTCGCCATGTCGGCGATCATGAACTGGATCGCCTGGTGCATCGCGATCGGCACGCCGAACTGGACGCGCTCCTTGGAGTACGTGGTCGCGAACTCGAAGGCCGCGCGCGAGATGCCCGTCGCCATCGCGGCGACGCCCGGGCGCGTGCGGTCGAGGACCATCATCGCGAGCTTGAAGCCCTTGTTCTCCTCGCCGAGCAGGTAGCGCGCGTCGACCTCGGTCTCGTTGAAGGTGATGGTCGCGGTATTCGACGCCCGCTGGCCCATCTTGTCCTCCTTCTTGTCCACGATGACCGTGTCGTCCTTGCGGACGAGGAAGGCGGAGATGCCGCGGTGGCCGGCCTCGGGGTCGGTCTTGGCGTAGACGACGAACCAGTCGGCGTAGCTGCCGTTGGTGATGAAGCACTTCGAGCCGTTGATGACGTACTTGTCGCCCTTGCGGACGGCCTTCGTGCGCATGCCGCTGACGTCGGAGCCGGCGTCGGGCTCGGTGAGGCAGAAGGAGGCGAGCTTCGGCGAGGCGACGAGGTCCTCGGCGAACTCGCGCTTGACCTCCTCCGAGCCGCCGAGCATGACCGGCGCGGAGGCGAGGCCGTTGGCGCCGAGCGACGTCTGGACGCCCGAGCAGCCCCACGACAGCTCCTCCTCGATGATGCAGCCGTCGAGGTAGTTCAGGCCCGGTCCGCCGTACTCCTCGGGGATGTGCGTGTTCATCAGCCCGACCTCGTGGGCCTTGTCGATGATCGCCTGCGGCCAGCCGCCGTCCTTGTCGAGCTCCCAGGCGACCGGGCGGATCTCCTTGGCGGCGAAGTCGTGAGCGAGCTCACGAAGGCTCTTCTGCTCGTCTGTGAGCGTGAAATCGACCATTGGATTGGCTCCTGAAGAAGGGGGGATTCGGCTGTAGATTGACTGGTCAGTCAACAGCTATACCCGAGAGCGTAGCGGAGGTCACACCGAAACTGAACCGGGATGCGCCAACCGTCCGCGAGCCGGCTGGCGGCGGTGCCATGATGGGGTCGTGGAGGACGCCTTCGGGACCGTCGTCATCGTCGTCGCGGTGGTGAGCGCCGTCATCGCGATCATCACGCTCGCCGGCACCGGGCGCAGCTACCGGCAGATCGGCGGCGGCGGGCTGACGCGCGACAGCGACGGCGCACCCGCGGGGCGCGGGTGCGCAGCCGAGCGCCGACGCCGAGCGCGACGAGGAGATCCGCCAGATGCTCGACGCCCGCAACGCGCGCCGCGAGCGCCGCGGCGAGCCGCCGGTCGACCTCGACGCCGAGCTTGCCGCGCTCGCACGGCCGGCGGTCGATCCGGGCCTGCGCGCCGAGGTCCGCGATCTCGTCGTCGCCGCCAATCACCGGCGGGTGCGCGCGGGTAAGCAGCCCCTGGACGTCGAGGCCGAGGTCCTACGGCGCCTGCGCGAGCTGAACTGATAGAGATAGCGCCATGGCCAAAGCTCGTCAGTACGACCTCGAGGACATCGTCAACCGGCCGGGGACGTACTTCAACCCGCAGACCGAGGTGCTCCTCGTCGTCGACGACTCGCCCGACGTCGACACCGAGATCTTCAACCTCGAGGACTTCGAGGGCGCCGACTGGGTGCTGATCTCCGACGAGTCGCCGATCGACGAACACGTTCGCGACGAGCTCATGCAGGCCTTCCAGGTCCGCCACGGTGCCGGCGCCGGCGCGCTGGACGCGGGCGACGACCTCGTCGACGACGACGAGAACGCCCCGCCCGAGGCCGACCACCTCGACGACGAGTAGGCCCCGCCCCGCCGCACCGCAGCTCCGACGGGAGGTCAGCTGCGGATCAGGCGGCTGACGGCGCCCATGAGCTCGGTCGTCATCGCCGCGCGCTGCTCGGCGCTCGCGCCGGCGGCCATGCAGTGCGCCACGTGGTCGTCGAGCAGGCCGACGGCGACCTTGTCGATCGCAGCCTTGACCGCCGAGATCTGCTGCAGCACATCGATGCAGTAGCGGTCCTCCTCGACCATCCTCGAGATCCCGCGCACCTGCCCCTCGATGCGGCGCAGGCGCTTGACGAGCGGATCCTTCTGTGGCGCGTAGCCCGGTGTCTCAGCCATTCCCACAGCATACTCCCCCGGAGTATTTGCATCGATCGGGGGAAAGGTGCTAACGTGGCCCGACCAATACCCCCAGGGGGTATATAGAGCCCAAGGAGGAGCCATGGCAGCGACGACGATCCACGAGCACGACCACCACGCCATGCCGACGTCCGGCAGCGCGCTCACGCGCGTCGCGATCAGCGCCACGCTGCACTGCCTCACCGGCTGCGCCATCGGCGAGATCCTCGGCATGATGATCGGCACCGCCCTGGGCTTCTCGAGCGCCGCGACCATCGGCCTGTCGGTCGCCCTCGCGTTCGTCTTCGGCTACGGGCTGACGAGCCTCCCGCTCCTGCGCTCCGGGCTCGCCCTCGCCACCGTCGTCCCGATCGCGCTCGCGTCCGACACCCTCAGCATCGCGACGATGGAGATCGTCGACAACACGATCATCCTCGCCGTCCCCGGCGCCATGGCGGCCGGGCTCGGACAACTGCTGTTCTGGGGCAGCCTCGCCTTCGCGCTCGTCGTCGCCGGCGCCGTTGCGGTGCCCGTCAACCGCTGGCTCATCGGCCGCGGCAAGGGCCACGCCGTCGTCCACGAGACCGGCATCCACGGCGGCCCGTCACCGCGGACCGTCGCCATCGCCGCCGCCATCGCATTCGTCTTCGGCACGAGCGTGCTCGTGGCCGAGGCCGTCAGCGCCGGCGACACCCCCGCCCACGCCCCGCAGCACAGCTCGACCGGCCTCCCAGAACGGTCGTGAGCGGCCCGAAGCTATGCCTGGGCTCGAGGCCGACAGAAGACCCGCGAGCTGCGCGAGTGTCCGGGGGCGTGTGCGTCGGCGTGCAGGATGACGGCCCGGCGGACGCTCACCGCCCCTGCCAGCGTGGTGTGCACGATGGCGCTGACGGCGCACCTCGGGGTCAGCAGCCGCCGCCCGGCGCGTGTCGGGTGGGCCCTGACGCTGTAGACGTCGCTGCCGTCCACCGCGGCGTCGCCGTGCGCGACGATCGTCGCGCCGACGCGCACGCTGACGTGGCAGATCCCCGGCTTCGCCGCGTCGCAGTCGGCGAGCAGCCCGCGACGGCCGACCGAGCCGGCGTGCAGGTGTCCCGGCGAGGGTGCTCGCAGAACAGGCGGCATGCGCTGCTGCGACACCCCGTCGACGGCGCGCGCCGCGTCGAGCGCGCCCGCCCCGGGGTGCGAGTGTGCCCCGCCGGTCTCGATGTCGCGGGCCGTGGCGATCAGCCGCTGCATGAGCTCGTCGCCGTGCAGGCCGAGCCCGACGAGCAGCGCGGCGACGCCGCTGGTCATCGCGGCGGCCTGCGACGTTCCGGACATGTAGCGGTAGGTGCCGTCGTTCCAGGTCGAGAGGAGGTCCTCGCCCGGAGCGACGATGCCGAGCCCCGCGCCGTGATTGGACGACGGCGCGAGCTTGCGCCGGTAGGTCAGCCCCCCGACGCAGAGCGCGCGGCGGGGCAGGACCGGTTCGTCGCATTGCTCCCGCGCGTCGTTGCCGGCGGCCACGACGACCAGAGCCCCGGCGTCGGCAGCGCGCGTGATCGCTGCGCCGACGGCCGCGATCTGGTCGTCGGGCTCAGACCAGTTCATCGACAGGTTGATGATGTCGGCGTGGGCGTCGACGGCGGCGTCGATCCCGGCGGCGACGTTGTGCGCGGTGCCGCGTCCGGTCTCGTCGAGCACGCGCACGGCGAGGAGCCGGGCGCCGGGAGCCACGCCCGCGGCGCCGATCTCGTTGCCGGCGGCCGCAGCGATGATGCCGGCGATGTGGGTCCCGTGGCCGTTGGCGTCGGCGGGGGCGTCGTCGCCGTCGACAAGGTCCGGGCCTGCCGCGACGCGGCCGGCGAGCTCGGGGTTCGTCGCATCGATGCCGGAGTCGACGACCGCGACGAGGGCGCCGGCCCCGCCCGGCGCTCCGCGCGCCGACGAGAGGTGGATCGCGTCCAGCGCCCACTGCTGGGCACGAAGCGGGTCGCCGGCCGCCACGCCGGCGCCCGCCCGCGACGGGGACCTGCGCCCGCGGTCAGCGTGCGACTCGGGTCGCGGCGTCGCGCCGTCGGCCGACCGGACGCCCAGGCCGGAAACATGGGCGGGCGCCGTCGCGGCCGCCGGAAACGCGAAAGCGACGAGCAGACCGCAACAGCACGCGCGACGCCACCGCTCGACGGCGTCCATGCCCGGCCTCCTTCCCTCGTCGCACGACTTCGGTGCGACCGTAGCCGCACGATCGCGCATCCGCAATGCGCGCTCCCCGCACCCTTCGTTGCGACCAAGGCCCTGCAGCCCGAGGCCCGCTTGCTAGCGTGAACGCGTGAGCGCGATCACGCTTCGCCGGGCAATCGTTCGCCGTCGCCGCCATCTCGTGGCAGTGCCGGTGGTGCTCGCCCTGAGTGCCGCCGTCGCGCTGCATCACGACGGCATGGCGATGGGGGGCATGGCCGGCCACCACGACATGAGCGTCGCGATGGAGATCTGTCTCGGCGTGATGACCGTGGTCGCCGCGGTCGCGTTCGGCGTGTTGTCGCTCGGACACCTCCGGCCCCGCTGGACGCTGATCGCACGCGGCCGCATCGTCCGGGCGCGTCCGCCCCTCCCGCGGGCGCGAGCGGGCCCGCTGCTGCTCTGTCTGATCTGTGTCAGTCGGCGTTGATCGGTAGCTGATCGGCGGGGCCCTCACGGCCCGCGGACGCACCGCTACCCGAACAACCAGACGACCTCAGCACAAGGAGCACACCCATGACCAAAGCCAGGATCCTGGCGGCACTCATCGTCGGCAGCACACTCATCGTCGCCGGCTGCGGCGAGAGCGGCTCCGGCGACAGCAGCTCGAGCAGTTCCGGCAACGGCGCCGACCGGGCGTTCGTCGCCGGCATGGTGCCCCACCACCAGTCCGCCCTCGCGATGGCGAAGCTCGCCCGGCAGCACGGCTCGAGCAGCTTCGTCAAGCAACTGGCCGCCGACATCATCAAGACGCAGACCGCCGAGATCGCGACGCTGCGCACCGAAGACGAGGGCCTGGCGACGGCCGGCATCAAGGCCGGTTCGCTCGGCGTCCCCGCGCACATGATGGGGATGGACGGCGACCCCGCGATGCTCGAGACCGCCAAGCCGTTCGACGCGGCCTTCATGAAGATGATGATCCCCCACCATCAGGGCGCGATCGTGATGGCCAACGCCGAGCTGCAGAAGGGCGGCGACCCGCAGCTCAAGACGCTCGCGCGGAACATCATCAGCGCCCAGCAGGGTGAGATCGCAGCGATGCGCAAGCACCTGGGCGCCGCTGCGTCGGCGACGCACAGCATGGACTCGATGAGCCACGGCGCGGGCGGCTGACACCGGCCGCCGGGGCGCGGCGGCGCGCAGACGTCGCCGCCGCGCCGCAGCACCGTCCCTACGCTGTCGCCTTGCGCCGCGTGCCGAGCGCCGCGAGCCCGGTCGCGAGCCCGAGGATCGCGATGACGAGCGCCGCGATGCCGAGGCCCCTGCTCGCGCCGCTGCTCTGCGCCGTCTTCGTGACCGTCGCGGGCGCGGGCGCCTTCGCCTGGCCAGGGTCGGCGGTGGAGCTCGTCCCCGGCGCTGGTGGCCCGGCGTCGCCCGCCTGCTCCTGGATGAAGCCGCCCTCGGCGGTGACGTTGACCGTCGGCGCGGGGTGCTCGCCGTCGGGCGCGTCGATCCAGCGCACGACGCCGGCGTCGCTGTAGGTCTGGACGGTCTTGAAGCTCAGGACGTCGCCGGCCCTGCCCGGAACGACGAGCTCGAGGGCGAAGTTCTGAAACTGGGCGGGGGGCGTGCCCTTGCCCGGCACGGCGGTCCAGACGACCTCGGTGGGCTGCTCGGTCACCGTGCCGTCGTCGGTCGTGATCGGCTTGGCGAGCTTCTCGGTCTTCACGCGCGACGTCCAACCCGGGAGCGGCTCGGGCACGAGGAACGTGAAGCCGGGCGGGATCCGTACCTCGACCTTCACGGTCCGGGCCTTGCTCGTCTCGTTCGGCACGCGGATGTCGACGGTCGGCCCGGAGCCGGCCGGGAGGGTGTTCGGATGCAGGCTGACGTGCGCCTGCGCGCTCGCCGCAACGGCCAGGGCGCCGAGTGCCGCGATCGGGATGAGCTGTCTCACCGGATGTCCACCTTTGCTGTCGTCGTGAACTCGTCGAACTCGGACACGCGCATCGTCACGCCGAGCCGCCAGGTGCCGGGCGCGTTGAGCGCGGCGCCGAGGATCGTGTAGTGGCCGGGCCCGGTCTTCTGTGCCTGCAGGTCCAGCGGGCCGATCCCCTTCGCCGTCTGCGTCGCCTGCACCGTCAGCTCCTTGGCGCCGTCGAACTGCGCGCCGGTCTTCGCGTCGAGGAGGTAGAGGTGCATGACGTTCGGGCCCGCAGTCGCGGGGTCGACGGTGAGCTGCAGCTCCTCGGGTCCGAGGCGCTGCGTGATCTCGACCGGCCCGGAGACCTGCGCGATCGCCGGCGCGTAGCTCGCGAGCGCGCCGGTGACGGCGAACACGACGACGACGAGCGCGAGCTCGGCGCGCAGCGTCCGGCGCACGACGACCCCGGCGCCGCCGGGCGTCTCACCGCCGGCGGCGGCCGCGGCGAGCCGCGGGAGCGTCCGGCGCCGCTGCAGCGCGCCGAGGCCGACGAGCACGACCAAAAGGCAGAGCTTGATGAAGACCGCGCGGCCGAACGGCGTGTCGAAGACGAGCGAGAGGTGGCGGATCTCGACGTAGGACTGCACGAGCCCCGTCGCCAGCAGGACGATGACCGCGCCGAGCGCGAGCGGCGAGAAGCGCAGCAGCGCGGCCGACAGCAGCCGCGTGCGATCGGCGCCCGGCAGCACGCGCGTGGCGGCGGGCAGGACGAGCAGCAGCGCCGCCAGGCCGCCCACCCAGAGCGCCATCGATCCGACATGGACGATGTTCGACGCCAGCATCACGGCGACCGGGTCCTGCGTCGTCCCGTGGCCCGCCAGCGCCGGCACCATGACGACGAGCGCCGCGGGCAGGAGGAACGGCAGGATGCTGCGCGCCCCGGCGGCCGGCAGGGCGAGCCCGGTCGCGCCGACCGACGCCGTGCGCAGAACCGGCGCGCGCTTCGCCGAAGCGTTCAGGCGCGCCTGCGCGAGCCCGCCGATGAAAAACCAGGCCGCGGCCGCCGCGCCCCAGAACGTGCCGAACTTCGTGCCGAGGACCTCGCGCAGGATGCTCGGCCGCAGGGCCGCCCAGAACGAGATCCCGGCGGCGCTCGCGGCCTCGAGCGCCACCGCCGCCAGCGCGCTCGCGGCACCGAGCAGCGCGACGATCATCAGCACGCGCCGCAGCCGGGCGACGAACGCCGCGGAGGCCGCGAGCCACGCGGCCCCGCCTCCGGCGACGGCCGCGATCGCCGGCAGCCAGACGAGCACGAGGAAGGCCGGCAGGCCGACGCCCGCGCCGATCGCCGCGTACTGCACGGCGCGCGCGGCACCGAACGCGATCTGCGTCGCGGCGCCGGTCTTCGCACTGCCGAGCAGTTGCGACACCGTCGCGCCTGCCGCGGTCGCCCTCCCGATCGAGAAGACGACACCGCCGGAGACGATGTGCGAGTCGGCGGAGACGACACGGTACGTCGCGGTGTACGTGCCCTTGGGCAGCCCCGGCTCGAGATGCACGGCGAGCGCCGAGCCCTCGCCGGCGGGGTGGAAGGCGGCACCCGCGTCGACGCGGGCGCCCTTGCCGTCGAAGACGCGAACCGCGCCGAAGTTGCCCTCGACCGTCTCGCTGAAGGCGAATACGACGTCGCGCGGGGCGGTCTTGACGACGGCGCCGCGCGCGGGCGACGTCGCCTCGAGCGTCGCGTGCGCCGACGCCGCGGCGGGCAGCGCGAGCAGCGCCAGCAGCGCGCCCGCGAGCGCGAGCGCGCGGCGGCTCACCAGGCCTCCTCGCGCGGGCCGCAGGAGGCCGCGGGACCGCCGCCGTCCGGCGCGCGGCGGCGGCGCACCACGACGACGCTGGCGCCGCCGAGCAGCACGATGAGGGCCAGGCCGACGAACGCCGCCGGCGGGGGGCCGCCGGACGAGCCGCGCCAGAAGAGCCGGCCGTCGATCGCGCCCGTCACCGAGGCGGTGTGGACGGGCACCCGCCAGTCGAAGATCTTCGTCTTGACGGACGTGTTCGTGACCTGCTTGGGCGTCGACGTCCCCATCCAGTGCATGCGGTGGTCGTGGAACTCGAAGCGGCCGGTGTGCTCGACGACCTTCCACCGCGGCGGCCCGTCGGCGTTGACCGATGCGGGCACGGTGGCGGTGTTCGTGCGGTCCTGGTTGAGGTAGTACGCCGGCGAGTTGCGGTTCACCGCGACGGTGCCGTCGGGCGACAGGCGGACGTAGGGCTCCTCGTTGTAGCCGTCGATCGTGACGGTCGACGTGCCGCTGTTCTCGACGGCGAGGCGGTCGTCGCCGTTGAGGACGGTGACGGTGAACCCGGGGATCGCCGGCTTGACGGCGCTGACGAGCGACTCGTAGTTCGGGTTGCCCGCGTGGGCGAATGCGGGTGCGGCGGGGATGACCGCGGCGAGTGCGAACAGCGTCACGACAAGGGTGCGGCGGACCATGGGCGGCCTTCCTTCCGGGTTCGGAGAACGGCTCCGACCCCGCGAAGGCGCCGAAGCGAGCTAGGCGGTGCGGCGGGCCACGGCCGGCGGCGGGCGCACGGCGAGCGCGGAGGCGATCAGGCGGCCGCCGCGCGGCAGCCGGCTCTCACCGCGGCGGCTGCGCGGCACGATCGTCCCGGCGGGCCGGCGGCGCACGCCGCTGAACGCGGCGGCGAGCCGGGCGAGCTGCTCCTCGCCGACGTAGCGGCCGGCGAGCAGCGGCAGGCCGAAGAGCAGCACGGGGACGACGAGCAGCAGGTCGGTGCTGACGCCGACGAGCGTTAGCGCGGCGAGCGCGAGCGTCATCACTGCAAGGCCGAGGAGCAGCTGGCGATCGCGGCGGGTCATCTCGACAGTCCATGGTGACCGACGGCGGCCGCTGTCGCAAACCTGGGCCCCATACGTCTGGCCAGGCCGGATGACCCGATCGGAGCACGCGGTGGTATACCTGCCGCGCCATGACGCCCTCCCGCCGCGTTCGGATCGCGCTGCTCGCCCTCGCCCTGGCGGCGTTCCCCGCTGCGCTGCTCGTCCCGGGCATGGAGACGGGGCTGCTCATCCTCTCGCCGGCGATCTTCCTGCTGGCCTCGCTGCTCTCCGGCCACTACGTCGGCGAGCAGCGCCTGCACCGGCTCGCCGCCGCCGTCCGCGGCCGTGGCCCGCGGCGCGCCCGCGCTGCCGCCCGGCCCCTCCCCCGTCCCCGCGTGCTCATGCCGCGCGGCGGGCGCCTCGTCGCAACCTCGCTGGCGGTCCGGCCGCCACCCCTCCCCGCAACGGTGCGCTAGCCACGGCGGGCCCGCGCGGCCCGCTGTCCCGTTTCGTCCAGGAGAGGGCTGCGCCCGTGTGCGCTCGCCCTCGCTCGAGGAGGTCCCGACATCATGCGATTCCCCATGCGGTCGGCCGCCGTCGCGGTCGCCGTGGCCGGCGCCTCGGCGCCGGCGCTGCCCGCGCTCGCGCACGAGACCGTCACCGATCACGGCGTCGCCGTGACGATGCACGTGCTGCCCGACGACGAGCCGCAGGCGGGCAAGCCGTCGACGATCGTGATCGTGAGCGCCAAGCCGCCGAAGGGCGGCCGCTTCACGTTCAAGGCCTGCACGTGCCGTATCAAGGTGACGACCGCGAGCGGCGACGTCCTCGTCAACCGCCGGACCGCCAAGCGCACGCCGTTCGTCTTCCCAGATCCCGCCGCCTACGAGATCACGTACGCCGGCACATACCGCGCCAAGGGCGCCAGGACCAGGCGCTTCAGCGCCACGTTCGCCATCCGCGCGAACTGACGACACTTCAGACACGAAAGCAGACCGATCATGCCCATGCACGCCAAGCAGTCCCGGCCGGCGCTCGCCGCCGCCGTCGTGTGCGCGGCCGTCGCCGCGCTCGCCGTCCCCGCCCTGTCCTCCGGCCACGCAACGGTGAGCGCCCTGCAGCCGCAGGGCGCGTCGCTGACGGGCGCGAGCGGCACGTACGTCGTCCGCGCGCCGAACGAGCGCGCCGCGCAGAACACCTGGAAGATCGTCATGTACATCCCGGCCGAGCTGCAGGAGAGCGTCTCCTTCAAGCAGGTCCCCGACTGGAAGCTGCGGATCGTCAAGGAGGACAGCGGCAAGAAGGACGCCGCGGGCGGCGCGGTGTTCGCCGTCAAGCGCGTGTCGTGGACCGCGCGCGACAAGGACGCTGAGATCGAGCCGAAGATGTTCGGCGAGTGGCCGATCCGCTACCGCAACCCGGCCACGCCCACGACGGTGTGCTTCGGGATCGCGCAGTACTACCGCAACGCCGGCGGGTCGCGGGCGAAGTCCGAGATCGTCAACTGGACCGGCGACCCCGCGACCGCCGACACCCCGCGCTCGTGCATCGACGTCAAGGCGTCCTAGCGGCCGCGGCCGCGGCCGCGATCGTGCTCGGCGCCGTCCTGGCGCCGGGCGCGGCCGCGCACATCACGCTGCAGCCGGCCTCCGGGCGCCCGGCGGATCTTCAGCGCTACCGCGTCATCGTGCCCAACGAGGAGTCCGCGAAGGCGACCACCGGCGTCGACCTGCGCCTGCCGCCGGGCATCACGTTCGCGCTCGTCGAGGCGGCGCCGGGCTGGCGCACGCAGATCGTCAGGCGGGGCGGCGCGATCGCCGAGCTGCGCTGGCGCGGGGGCGACGTCGCCCCCGGCCACTACGCCGAGCTGCACTTCATCGCCCGCAACCCCGTGCGGACCGGCGCGCTCGTGTGGAAGGCGCTGCAGCGCTACGCCGGCGGCGAGGTGGTGCGCTGGATCGGCGGGGCGAGCAGCGACCGCCCGGCGCCGGTGACGCGGCTCAGCGAGCGCGCCGAGCCCGTCGACGTCGTCAGCACGCACGGGCAGACCGCACCGGCGCCGGCGGTCGCGGCGACGACGGCCGCGGCGGTCGGCGACGGCGCGGACACCGGCGGGCGCGACGGGCTGACGCTCGCCGTCGCGATCGCCGCGGCGCTGCTCGCCGCGGCGGCGCTGGGGCTGGCGCTGCGCCGCCGGGCCGCCCAGGGCTAGCCCGGCTCGCGTGTTCGGTGGCTGATCAGTGCCTGTGGCCGCCGAGCGCGGCGACGAAGAGCGTCGACGACACGCACATCAAGGTGACGCGCACGCCCATCGGGCTGGCGAGCCAGGCCAGCTGCCGTTCGCTGCGGTCCGGGTCACGGACGACCCCGACCGCGATCACGGCGAAGGCGACCTCCTCGATCGAGGCGATCGTGTCGGAGACGCCGATCGAGGAGACGCCCTGCTCGGGGCCGAACGACAGGCCGACCGTGCGCGACAGCACCCACAGCAGCGCGACCACGACGCTGGTCGCGGCGGCGACGACGAGCAGCTCGCGGTCGGCCGGCCGGCGATGGGCCGCCCACGCGACGTAGAACTGGCCAGCTGCCAGGAGCGCGAAGAAGAGCGGCAGCGTCCACGTGGTGTCGAGGTGCTGCGCGACCGCCACGAGGTGGATCGTGCCCGCCGAGAGGCTGAGCCCCGAGAGCGCGAGCACCGTCCCCGTGAGGTCGAGGCCCGGGAACTCGGACTGCGGGACTGGGACCTCGCCTGCCACGCGCGGGCAGGATATGGGGCTGGTCGCCCCGCCGGTCCAGTAGGTTCGCGCCATGTCTCCGAAGCGACCCCTCCCCGCGCCTGCGCCACCGCGCGCTGCTCGGCGCCGGGCTCGTCGCGCTGCTCGTCTCCGGCTGCGGCAGCGACAGCGGCACGACGGGCAGCGCCAAGCCGCCGCCCGGCGTCCCGCAGAGCCGCTTCCCCGCGCTGCTCGCCGACGCCGCGAAGGTGACGAAGGCCGACTTCGCGCCGGCCGCCGGCCACACCCTGAGCCAGATCGCCGCGACGGCGAAGGCGCAGGTGCAGCTCGGCTTCGCGAGCTCGGTCATCGAGCCGGGCGCCAACCGCCTCGCGTTCGGGGTCATCGACCAGCAGAACAACTTCCTCTACGGGCGCACCGCGGTCTACGTCGCGCGCACGCAGAACAGCCCGGCGCGCGGCCCGTTCGTCGCCCCCGCCGACACGCTCGTCACGAAGCCGGCGTTCCGCAGCCAGACGGCGGCCGCCGAGAGCTCGCCGATCGCCGCGATCTACTCCGCGAACGTCACGTTCCCGAAGGCCGGCAAGCAGATCGTGCTCGTCATGACGAAGACGCCGCAGGGCATCGCGGGCGGCCTGGCCCCGATCACCGTCAAGGACAGCAGGCTGCCGCGGGTCGGGCAGAAGATGCCGCCGGTCGACACCGAGACGATCGCCGACGCCGGCGGCAACGAGGCCTCGATCGACACCCGCATCCCGCCGGCGCCCGAGCTGCATCAGAAGCACCTCAAGGACGTCCTCGGCAAGAAGCCGGTCGCCCTGCTCATCGCGACGCCGCAGCTGTGCCAGTCGCGCGTCTGCGGGCCGGTCGTCGACATCGAGCTGCAGATGAAGGCCGAGTTCGGCGACCGGATGGAGTTCATCCACCAGGAGGTCTACAAGGACAACACGGTCGCCAAGGGCCTGCGCGACCCGCTCCTGCAGCTGCACCTCGAGACGGAACCCTGGCTGTTCACGATCCGCAGGGACGGGACGATCGCCGCGCGGGTGGAGGGCTCGTTCGGGGTCAGCACGTTCCGCAGGGCCGTCGAGGCGGCGCTCGGGACCTGATCAGCGGGCGGCGCGCGCGACGTAGCGCGCGACGCGGTCGGCGTCCTTGCCGATGAGGAGGTTCGACGGCATCGCGCCGTCGAGCGAGCCGGTCCGGATCTGCGCGCGCACGCGGGTGAAGGTCAGCGGGCGCGCGGGATGATCGAGGTCCGGACCGATCGTCGCCTTGACGCCGGCCGCACGCAGCGTGTGGCACGTGCCGCACGTGTGGGCGAAGGCATCCTTGTCGCTGAGGTTCTTCACCGCGTCCTGGTCGGACGCGAAGGCCGGCGCCTGCGCGGGCGCCTGGGCGCTCGCCGGGTTGTCGAAGCCGGCGTTGCCCTGCTCGCGCCCCTGCCGGGCGCCGAGCCAGATCGCCCCGCCGATGATCGCGATGCCGACGAACACGCCGGTGAGGCTCTTCGCCGATCGCGCCCCGTCGCGCAGCACGCCCGCGAGCTTGTCGCGCAGTCCGGGCGGCGGGGGCGGCGGGGGCGGCCGGCGCTGCTTCGGTTTCGGCTTCGGGGTCGGCTTGGGCGGTTGCCGGCGAGGGGCCATCCGACCCGACAGTAGCGGTCCGCAGGCGCCGCGGGCTACGGTTCGGACGGACCGGCGGGGGACGCGGTCCCGCCGTTCGCGCGCCGCTCCTCGGCGCCCGCGGGATCGCGGCGGTCGCCGAGCAGCGAGGCCGCGATCCCGATCGCGAACGCGGCCGCCACCAGCGCGAGACTCGCGACCGGTCCGATCTTCACCCAGGGCTCGATGAGGAGCTTCACGGCGATGATCGCGAGCACGAAGGCGATCGTCTGGTCGAGGTAGCGGAAGCGCCGGATCAGCCCCTCGACGAGGACGAACAGCGCCCGCAGGCCGACGAGCGCGAAGACGTTCGCCATCCAGATGATCAGCGGGTCGGTCGTGATCGCGAACGCCGCCGGGATCGAGTCGACGGCGAACGCGATGTCGGCCGTGCCGATCGCGACGAGGCAGAGGAACGCGGGCGTGGCGAAGCGCGTCCCCCGCTCGCGGACGAACCAGTGGCCGCCGCGGAAGCCGTCGGTGACCGGGAAGACCCGGCGCACGCCACGCACGACGACGTTGCGATCGGGATCGACGTCGTCGCCGACGCCGCGGTAGATCCGGTAGGCGAGGACGAGCAGCAGCACGCCCAGGACGTAGAGCACGAAATGGAACTGCTCGATCAGCGTCGTGCCGCCGAGGATCGCCAGCCCGCGCAGGACCAGCGCGGCGATGATGCCCCAGAACAGCAGCCGCGGGCGGTGCTCGTGCGGCACGCCGAAGTACGCGAAGAGCAGGATGAAGACGAAGAGGTTGTCGAGCGAGAGCGAGCGCTCGATGAGGTACACCGTCATGTAGTTGACGGCCGGCTCGCTGCCGTTGATCGCGTACACGCCGAAGGTGACGGCGAGGCCCAGCGCGAGCCAGCCGAGCGACCAGGCGACGCTCTCGCGGAACGTCGCCTCGCGGCCGGGCGCGAAGAAGCGCACGTCGATGACCAGCAGCACGCCGAGGACGACGACGAGTCCTCCGAATTCCGCGAGCTCCATCGCTACGGCATTACGCGTAGAAGAAGACGACGCCGAGCACGGCGTACGTCGCGAGCAGCTGGAGGCCCTCGTACCACGTCGACTCGCCGTCGTTCGTCACGTGGGTCGCGATGAGGATCGCGAGCGCCACCGCGGCGAGCTCGAAGCCGTTGAAGACGAGCGCCATCGGGTTGGGGCCGACGAAGAACGAGGCGAACACGAGCACGGGCGCGGCGAACAGCGCGATCTGCGCGCTGGACCCGATCGCGATGTTCACCGAGAGGTCCATCTTGTCGCGCGCGGCGAAGTAGATCGCCACCCAGTGCTCGGCGGCGTTGCCGACGATCGCCACGACGATGAGGCCGACGAAGAACTGGCTCAGCCCGATCGCCTCGGAGGCCTCGCCGATCGAGCCGACGAGGATCTCCGACATGACGCCGACCGCGACGCCCGCGCCGGCGAGCATCAGGACCGCCTTCTTCACGGTCCAGGGCTCGCCGTCCATGCGCTCCTCGTCGCCGCCCGTCGGGTTGAAGAGATCCCTGTGCGAGCGCAGGGAGAAGTACAGGCCCGCGATGTAGGAGCCGATGAGGATGAAGGAGACCCACAGCGACATGCGCTCGAGATCGGGGCCGAAGTCCTTGAGATCGGCCCCGACCGTCGGCAGCCCCCCGCCCGCGACGAGCTGGTAGACGGTCGGCATGATCAGCGCGACGACCGCGAGCAGGAGCATCGAGGACTGGACGCTCGCCGCCGTGGCGCTGAACTTCTGCAGCGGGAACTTCAGCCCGCCGACGAGCATCGCGGCGCCCATGACGAGCAGGATGTTGCCGAGGATCGAGCCGATGATCGACGCCTTGACGACCTCCTGCAGGCCGGCGTTGAGTGCGAAGAAGGCGATGATGAGCTCGGGGGCGTTGCCGAACGTGACGTTCAGCAGGCCGCCGATGCCCGGACCCGCGCGGTGGGCGAGCTCCTCCGTCGCGCGGCCCATGAGCGCGGCCGTCGGGATGACGCCCGCCGCCGCGGCGAGGAACACGAGCGCCGCCGCCGCGTGAGCGAGCTCGAGCGCGATCGCGATCGGGATGAACGGGACGAGCAGGTACGGCCAGCCGGAGCCGGAGAAGACGAACCGGCGAAGATCAGCCACGAGCGGGCGTGAACTGGCGCAGATCGCGGTCGGGCTCGATGCCCCAGCGCCGGGCCACGGCGTCGAGCTCGGCGTCGAGCTCCCAGCGGTCCGGGCGCGGCTCGCCGCGGTAGTCCGGGGCGCCGCCCTTGAGGAGCATGCTGCCGGTGTTGTCGCCGATCGCCCGGATCTGCGCGACGTCCTCGGCGCCGAGGACGATCTCGGCCGGCGTGGAGACGAGCTCGGCGCGCTTGTCCTCGATCGGCCGCGCGTCGTCGCCGGCCTCCTGGATCAGCGTCGGCACGGTGCAGGCGACCGCGGGCTGCGCGAGGCAGTACTGGACGGCGAGCTGCATGAGCGTCAGGTCGTGGCGGTCGGCGATCGCCCGCAGCCCGGCGAGCTTCTCGTTGCCGGCCTCGACCCAGCCCTGCGGGCGGAACGTTCGGTGATCGCGCGGCGGGAAGACGTGCCCGGGGCGGACGTCGTCCCAGAACAGGCCGCCGTAGTCGACGACGCGCGTGATGAGCTTGACGTCGTGCCGTTGGGCGGCCGCGAGGCACAGCTCGCCGGGCCAGGGCTCGAGCGGGTTGAGGATGACCATCGCCCAGTCGATGAGCTCGCCGAAGCGCTCGAGGCAGTCGATGACGTCGAGCGTGAAGCCGTTGGCGGGCCCCGGCGCGACGCCGAGCTTCGCCGTCAGGCCCTCGTCGCGGACGGCGCGCATGGCGTCCCAGACGACCTCGCTCGTGTAGCCCGTGCGGTCGGGGTTGTGGAGCAGCAGGACGTCGAAGCTGTCGACGCCGAGGCGCGCGAGGCTGCGCTCGGTCGCCATCCGCACGTAGTCGGCGTAGCCGTCGGGGCCGCGCAGGCGCGGGTCGGTGAAGCGGGGGAAGCCCTTCGCACCGTCGCGCTCGCCCTCGTAGAAGTCATGTCCGATGGCGCCTATTATGCTGTAGTCCGATCGGAGGACATTCCGTGTAGCCCTTCCGAGCAGCGTATCGGCCTCGCCGGCGCCGTAGGCGTCGGCGGTCAGCAGCGTGTCGAGGCCGTCGCCGGGCCGCAGGAGCGCCTCGAGGCGCGCTTCGTCGATCGCCTCGCCGAAGTGCAGGTAGCGCCCGCCGCTCCAGGTGCCGATCGCCGTGTGAGAGGGCTCGCGCATATCGCCCATAGCGTACGCGGCCGTGCGCGTCCGCGGTTACGGCGCGAGGTGCGCGATGCAGCGGACGAGGTCGACCGACGAGCCGGCCGCCCCGGTCACGCAGCTCACGAGCTCGATCGCGCCGCCGGCGATGCCGCCGGTCAGGCCGGTCCCGAGCCCGGCGAGCAGCGCGCCGAGCCCGCCCGGGCCGGTGAGCTCCGTCAGCGGCCGCGCCGCGGCCGGGGTCGGGATTCGCACGCGGGCGCCGTTGACGTCGCCGAGCGTCACAGCGAGGCGCAGCCGGCCGCCGTCGAGCCCGACGATCGGCGACTGCGCGGGCTTGAAGGCAAACGTCAGGTCGACTTGCAGCCCTCGCACGATGTCGTCATCGGCGCCCGTCAGGACGTCGAACCGCGCGGACTTCACGGCCGCGCCGACCTGCGCGAGCAGCTTCGGCGTGAGGAAGCCCTCCGCGCCCCCGGCCGTGTCCAGCAGCGCGGCGAGGTCGGCGAGCATCGCCTGCGCATCGACGTCGCCCGCGAGGTGCTTCGTGGCGACGCCGTCGGCGGTGACGCGGCCGCGGCCGCGGTCCTCGACGTTCTTCGCCCAGTGCAGCGGGTCGATGCCGAGCGACTTCAGCCCTGGGTGCGATCTGGGCGCGGGGGTCGCCCGGCGGCGCCCCGCGCCGAGGCCGTAGACGCGGTCGTCGAGCTGCAGATAGCTGCGCTTGCCCGTCGAGATCGCTCTGCCCTTGAACCGGTCGCCGCCGAGCGTCGTGACGAACGCGAGATCGAAGCGCGCGGGGGTGCGGCCCCTTGGCGCGGCGAACGGGCCCTTGACGTGCAGGACGAGCGGGCCGCCGATCTTCAGCAGGCCCTGGGGATCCAGGCGCACGTCGGCGCTGATGCGCGCGCGCTCGATCGAGGTCGCCTTCGCGCCGAACGCCCGGTCGAGCGTCTGCCGGGCCGCATCGGGCTTGGGCGCGGGGTTGTCGGAGGAGCCGCCGCAGGCGGCCGGCAGCGCCGTGCACAGCACTGCACAGCCGAGGGCGAGGAGGTTCTGGCGGGTCAAGGTGACGCGCTGCAACGGCAACTGCAGGGGTGCAGGCGGGTTCAACCTAGCATCGTGGTGGTGGTTCGGACCTCAGTCGCAGGACTCGCGCTGACGCTGGCGCTCGCGCTCGCCTCCACCGCTTCGGCCTCGCCGGTGCTGACGCTCCGCCACGACGGCGGCACGTTCGTGCGCGAGGACCGCTTCCTGCCGCCCGACGCCGGCGAGCCGGGCCCTGCCGCGCGCGCGCCGGGGGCGGCGATGACGTTGCGCTCCGCCCCGGCGCACGCCGCGCCCAGGCGCACCGTCCGCGCTGAGCTCGCGCGGATGCTCGCCGCGCGCGAGATCGACCAGCCGACGCACGACCGCTACCGCGGGATCTACGACGACGCCGTCACGACGCGCGGCAAGCTCAGGGGCGCGCGCCGGACCGCGCTCGGAGCGGTCCTGCGCAACACCGATCAGATCGCCGCGGGGGGCGCGTTCAGCGCGTCGCGACTGCCGGCCGTCTTCGAGACCGTCGCCCGCAACCGCCAGTGGTGGACGACGGGGTCGCTGCTGCGCTACGGCCGGCGCGTGAGCTTCCAGGGCAGTCGCCTCGTCTGGCAGTACTACACCGGCGAGGGCCTGCAGATCCAGTGGCTCGGGACGTTCGGGAAGGCCAACGGGCTGTGGCAGGGCGGCACGTACGACACGCAGCTGCGCGAGCTGCTCGGCGAGGCGCTCGGGTTGGCGGCCCAGCGTGCCGGCGGGATCGCCTGGGAGTACCTCTTCCATTTCGACGGCGGCCGGCCGCCGTGGGTCAGCGGCCTCGCCCAGGGAACGGCGCTGCAGGCCTACTCGCGCGCGGCCGTGCGGCTCAACGAGCCGGCGTTCTTCCAGGCCGCCCGCGCGGGCCTGGGCATCTTCCGCGAGGCCCCGCCGAGCGGCGTGCGCGTCGCGACCCCGGCCGGGGCGCACTACCTGATCTACTCGTTCGCGCCCGGGCTGCGCGTGCTCAACGCCTTCACCCAGGCGCTCAACGGGCTCAACGACTTCGCGGTGCTCGCCAACGATGCCGAGGGACGCGCGCTGTTCGCCGCCGGCGAGGCGCAACTGCGCACCGAACTGCCGTCCTACGACACCGGCGCGTGGTCGCGCTACTCACTGCAGCGCGAGGCCGACCTGAGCTACCACACGCTCGCGCGCGACTTCCTGCGCAACCTCTGCACGCGCCTGGAGGAAGCGGTGGCACCCACGCCGGTCGCGACGGCGGCGCAGACCGGCGGCGCGGTGCCGCTGCCCGTCCCGCCGCCGGCGCCGGTCGCGCCGATCGCCGACCCGGCGCCGTACTGCTCGGCCGCGCAGCGCTGGACGGCGTACCTCGCGCGGCCGCCGAAGCTCGCGCTCGTGTCCACCCGCGTGCGTGCGGGCAGGCCGGCCGCGGTGAAGCTCACGGTCGACAAACCCGGCGTCGTGAGCGTGAGCCTGCGCCGCGCCGGGCGCACGGTCGCGGTGCTGAGCGCGCGGCTCGGCAGCGGCCGGCGGTCGCTGCTGTGGCGTCATGCGCCACGCGGGGGCGGGGCCTTCACCGTGCGCCTCGCCGCGACCGACCTCGCGGGGAACAGGGGCGCCGCCGACGGCAGGTTGCGCGTGCTGCCTGCGCGCAGGGCGAAGCGCTGATTTCGCGAAGGCCGGCCTGACTCGGCGCAGCTGCGCGGCGAAGCCCACCGACCCCGCGCGTACAATCGGCCCGATGGCTGCCGACGGCGCCCGCACGTGGATCCTCACCGGCTCGCCCGACAACCATGCGGCGACGGCGGCGCTCGGCTACGCCGTCATCGGGCTGCAAGGAGCGCCGGCGTTCCCGCGTCGTGAGGACATGCGCGTGATCCGTGCCACCCGCGTGTCGTCGAGCGACGGCGCGCTGTCGTGATCGCGCGCCTGCCCAAGGCCTACAGCGCCCTGGACCGCGACCAGCGCTTCGCGGCCGGCGCCGCGATCGCGCTGCTGCTCGCGATGTTCCTGCCGTGGTATGAGAAGTCGGTCGTCATCCCCGGCAGCCGGACCTTCACGAACGACTCGATCAGCGCGTTCGGCGCGGTCTCGTTCGTCGAGGCGGCGATCTTCCTCGTCTCCGCGGGCGTCATCGTGCTCCTGCTCGCACGCGCCGACGCGCGCCCCTTCCACCTGCCCGGCGGCGACGGCACGGTCATCTTCGCCGCCGGCATGTGGGCGACGCTGCTGATCTTCTACCGCGTCTTCGACCGCCCCGACATCAGCGGCGACGGCGGCACGGTCGGCATCCAGTGGGGCTTCTTCGTCGCCTTCGTCGCCGCCGGCGCACTCGCGGTCGCCGGGCAGCGCATCCGCTCCGCCGGGCGGCCCGAGCCGCAGACGCGCCACCGCGAGCGCCGGCCCGCACCCGCGCCCGCGCCGCCGGCCGACGGCGCGAGCACCGCGGTCGTGCCGCGCTCCGAGGCCCACACGGACGTCGTCGCGACGGCGCCCGCCTCCCCGCGCGACCGCGCGGTCACGCGCGCCGACGCCGAGCAGCTGACGTTCGAAGACCCCGCCGACGACGGCGACGACGACGAGCCGCCGCTGCGTCCCGGCGAGATCCCGCGCCGCGCCCGCGACGCGTAGTCGCATCTCCGGGCGACCGCCCGCCGCGCGATCCGTCGCGCGCGGCGGGCTCGGCCCGTGCCTACGGCTTCTTGACCTGCGCCACCGTGAACGGCAGCACCGGCGAGAGGCCCGGCCCGCGCTTGTCGAACTGCGAGTTGACGACGAGCAGGCGGCTGCCGTCGCGGACCGCCGTCGTCGGGAACGCGAACAGGTCGCTCTTGAGGACCTTGCCGACCCGGCCCGCGCGCTTGCCGTTGCGCAGCTTCACCGTCGTGATCTGGTTGTCGGCGTTCTGCACGACGTAGAGGCGACTGCCGTGGGCGACGAGGCCGTCGCCGTTGACGAACGTCGCGCCGCCGACGTCGATCTGCGTCACGGCCTTCGTCGCCGTGCTGATCCGGAAGAGCTTGCCCGTGTTGGACTGGACGACGACGAGCCGCCGGCCGTCGTCATAGCTCACGATGCCGTTGGCGTTGAAGCCGGTCTGGTAGACGAACGGCGTGCCGGTGAGATCGAGCCAGGGCTCGATGTCGCCGACCGTCGGCCCGCTCGTCGCGGCGCGGAAGATGATCGGCCGCAGCGAATCGGTGAAGTACGCGAAGCCGCCGGCGACCGTGACGTCGTTGATGAACGACGCCGTGCTGCCGGGGTTCGTGTCGAGCACCTTCTGCGTCGCACCGGTCGTCGCGTCGAGGACGAACGCCTTGCCCGTCCCGGCGCCCGAGACGAAGAGGCGGCCGCGGTTGACCGTCATGCCGGTCGCGGACGTGCGCCCGTCGGCGCCGCCGGCGGCGAACGGCACGAGCGGATCCCTGCTGCGCGTGTTGCCCTTGAAGATCGTCCCGTCGGTCGTCGAGGAGACGAAGAAGGTCTTGCCGGAGCGTGCGATGCCCTCGGGGAACACCGTGTCGCCCGGGATCGTGAAGACGCTGCCCTTCTTGCCGCCGCCGTGGCCCTTGCCACTCGGGGTGGTGGTCGTGCTCGTCGCCGAGCCGTCACCGTTCTTGCCTGATTTGCCGGAGCTCGTGACGACGCCCACCGTGACCGACAGGACGGCCGCGAGGAGGGCGAGCAGGATCCAGCGCGGGCTGCGCGTCATGGGGAGCCTTTCGATCGAACGTGATGCAAACCTGAACAGCCTCTACCCCGAGGGCTGATCCGTCAATTGGCCTTTGGTCCCAGCCGCGCGGCGGGCGCGCTGCGGCCCGACGGTCTGCTCGGGATCGCGCGCGGAGGCGATGCCGGCCTTGAAGATCGCCCAGCGCTGCAGCGCGGCGCCGGCGACGAGCGCGGCGCCGCCGCCGACCGCCGCCACGCGCGAGCGACCGCCGAGCCCCGCGACGACGCCCGCCCCGGCGACGGCGCAGGCGCGCGCGGCGAGATGCAGCGTGCGCGGCGCGCCCGCCGCGTAGGAGCGCCGCAGCAGCGGGTCCAGGCGGCGCTCCATGCGCACGTCGGCGGCGAGCTCGGCGAGGGCGCCCGCGACCGCCAGCGCCCGCGCCGGCGCGGCGTGCTCGAGCGGCGTCAGGGCCACGCAGGCGCCGCCCGCGGAAGCCAGCGACGAGCCCGCGAAGACGAACGGCAGCTCGCGGCGGGCCTCGTGCCACACGGGGACGGCCGTGTTCGCGATGAGCACCGCGGTGTACGTCGAGAGGGCCGGGCCGAGCACCGCCGCGCCGGCCGCGGCGGGCACGCCGACCGCACGGGGCACGAGCCCGAAGAGCTGCCAGCCCGCCGCGAGGCTGCTCGTCGCCCCGAAGGAGCTGAGGATCCACGTGCCGATGTTCATCGGCGACGACGGCTTGAAGACGCGCAGCATGTGGTGGAACCGCTCGGGCCGCCCGAGGTCGGCGATGAGCAGCACCGGCGACAGCGCCGAGCCCGCGAGCGCGATCGCCGACGCCCGCTGCGCGAGCGGGACGTTGCCGGACGCGCGCGCCGCCGCGGCGAGCGGCGCCGCCGCCCCCGCCATCCCGCCGGCGAAGAAGTACCACGGCACCTCGGGCTTCCAGACCGGCGTGGCGATGACCGGCAGGCCGTAGTAGCTGCGCGGCTGGGCTGGCGGGACCATCTCGGCCCCGCGGCCGCCGCCCCGCCGCCGCCCCGCCGGGGTGCGCCCGCCCGGCGCGCTCATCGCCGCGACCCCCACGCGACGGCGCCCGCGACGGCGCCGAGCATCGCTGCCGCGGCGGCGCCCGCGGCGCGCCAGGACTGGCCGAGGTCGCGGCTCGTGTCGACGGGGTCCGGCGGCAGGCCGTAGACCTCGGGGTCGTCGAGCAGGAGGAAGAACGCGCCGGCCCCGCCGATGCCGTTGTCCTCGCCGGCGAGGTAGAGCTGGGCGGAGGACTCGCCCCGCGCATGCAGCTCCTCGACGCGCCGCGCGGCGTGCGCGCGCAGGTCACCGAGCTCGCCGAACTGGATCGAGTCCGTCGGGCAGGCCTTCGCGCAGGCCGGCTCCTGGCCGCCCTTCAGACGGTCGTAGCAGAGCGTGCACTTCCAGACGCGCCCATCGCCCTTGCGCTGGTCGAGCACGCCGAACGGGCACGCCGGGACGCAGTAGCCGCAGCCGTTGCACACGTCCTCCTGGACGACGACGGTCCCGAACTCCGTGCGAAACAGCGCCCCCGTCGGGCAGACCTCCAGGCAGGCGGCGTGCGTGCAGTGCTTGCAGACGTCGGAGGCCATGAGCCAGCGCAGGCCCTCGACGGGATCGTCGTGCACGCCGACCTCGGCGGGCAGCGACGCCTCGACGACGAGGTCGTCGAGCGCGACGCGCTGCTCGACGAACGCGACATGGCGCCAGGTGTTCGCGTCGAGCGCCCGGGTGTTGTCGAGCGACATCCCGGTGAAGTCGAGGGCGTCCTCGGGGACGTCGTTCCACTCCTTGCAGGCGATCTCGCAGGCCTTGCAGCCGATGCACAGCGACGTGTCGGTGAAGAAGCCGACGCGCGGGCGCGCCGCACCGCCGTAGCTCGTCGTCTCCAGCTTGAAGGCGCTCACGTGCCGTCCTCCCCCGCGTCGGCGCGGCGCCGGTACTCCGCGACGTACGCCGGCAGCGCCGGGCCGCGCGGCCGGCGCCCGGGCACGATGTCGCAGGTCGCGGCCTTGAACTCCGAGATGTGGGTGTTGCGGTCCAGGACGATCGGCATGAGGTCGTTGGCGGCGTCGCCGGTCGCGATCCCGTTCGAGCCCCAGTGGTAGGGCAGGCCGACGGTGTGCACGACGCGGCCGTCGATCGTCCGGCGCGGCATGCGGTCGGTGACGAGCACGCGCGCCTCGATCGCCGTGCGCATCGAGACGATCGTCGCCCAGCCGCCGTGCTCCAGGCCGCGCAACGCGGCGAGCTCGGGCGAGACCTCGGCGAAGAACTCCGGCGCGAGCCCGGACAGGTGCGGGAGGAAGCGCGACATCCCGCCGGCCGTGTGGTGCTCGGCGATCCGGTAGGTCATGACCGCGAACGGGAAGACGCCCGCGCCCGGCTCGCCGGCGCTCGGGTTGTAGCGGTTGTCGTCGCGCTCGAGCAGCTGGCGCGTGGGGTTGGCCTGCGCGCCGTAGACCGGGTTGCGGACCGGCGACTCGTGCGGCTCGTAGTGCGCCGGCAGCGGCCCGTCGAGCAGCCCGCTCGGCGCGTAGAGCCAGCCCTTGCCGTCGGCCTGCATGACGAACGGGTCGTCGCCGCGCAGCGCGTCCTCGGCCGTCGCACCCTCACCCGGCACGTGGTCGGGCGCCATCGTAACCTTGAAGTCCGGCACGTCCTCGCCGGTCCAGCGCCGCTGCTCGGCGTCCCACCAGACGAGCTTCTTGCGCTCGCTCCACGGCCTGCCGGCCGGATCCGCCGACGCGCGGTTGTAGAGGATGCGGCGGTTCAGCGGCCAGGCCCAGCCCCATTCCGGCGCGACCCACGACTGCTGGCGGCCGGGCCTGCGGCGCGCGGTCTGGTTCTCGCCGCCGCCGTGGCACCCGGAGTAGATCCAGCAGCCGCAGGCCGTCGAGCCGTCGTCGCGCAGGGCGGTGTAGCCGTCGACCGCCCGCCCGTCGGCGACGGTGAAGCCCGAGATCTCCTGCAGGACGGCCTCGGCCGAGGGATCCTCCTGCGGGCCCGACGTCGGGTAGTCCCAGGTGAGGTCGAGGATCGCGCGGTCGCGCTCCTGCGTCGACCCGGCCAGCCGCGCGCGGATGCGCCGCCCGAGGTGGAACATGAAGTGCAGCTCCGAGCGGCAGTCCTGCGGCGGCTCGACGGCCTTGTGGCGCCACTGCAGCAGCCGCTGGGTGTTCGTGAACGTGCCCGCCTTCTCGACGTGCGTCGCCGCCGGCAGGAAGAAGACCTCCGTGCCGATGTCCGCCGTGCGCAGCTCGCCGGTCTCGATCTCGGGGCCGTCCTTCCAGAAGGTCGCCGACTCGATGAGCTGCAGATCGCGGACGACGAGCCACTTGAGGTTCGCCATCCCGAGGCGCTGGACCTTGCCGTTGGCCGAGCCGACGGCCGGGTTCTCGCCCATGACGAAGTAGCCCTCGACGTCGCCCTCGCGCATCCCCATGACGGTCGGGTAGGTCGAGTGGTCGTCGTCGATGCGCGGGATGCGGTCGAAGCAGAAGTCGTTGTCCGCCGTGGCGCGCTCGCCCCACCAGGCCTTCAGGAGGCTCACGGTGTAGGCGCGCGTATGGCCCCAGAAGCCCGCGGGCGGGGTGTGCTTCTCGCAGTACTCGCCGAGCGTCGCGTCGGTGCCCGCGTGCGGCATCGGCAGGTAGCCCGGGAGGATGTTGAAGAGCGTCGGGATGTCCGTCGAGCCCTGGATCGAGGCGTGGCCGCGCAGCGCCATGACGCCGCCGCCGGGCCGGCCGATGTTCCCGAGCAGCAGCTGCAGGATCGACGCCGCGCGGATGAGCTGCACGCCGGTCGTGTGCTGCGTCCAGCCGACGGAGTACACGAACGCCGTCGTGCGCTCGCGCCCGGAGTTGCGGACGATCGCCTCGGCGACGCGCGCGAACTGCGCCGGGGCGATCCCGCAGGTGCGCGCGACGAGCTCGGGCGTGTAGCGCGCGTAGTGGCGCTTGAGGATCTGAAACACGCAGCGGGGGTGCTCGAGGGCCGGGTCGCCCGCGGGTGCGCCGTGCGGGACGCCCGCGCCGTGGGCGCCGTGGGCCTGCTCGCCTGCCGCCTCGCCGCTCGCCCCGCCCTCCGCGTAGCGCCAGGTCGAGGTGTCGTAGCTGCGCGAGGCCTCGTCCCAGCCCGAGAAGAGGCCGTCGAGGTCCTCGGTGTCACGGAACTCGTCGCCGACGATCGTCGCGGCGTTCGTGTACGCCTCGACGTACTCGCGGAACTCGTGGCCGCCCTGCAGCACGTGGTTGATGAGCGCCCCGAGGAAGACGCCGTCGGTCCCGACCCGGATCGGCACGTGGTCGTGCGCGACGGCGCTCGTGCGCGTGAAGCGCGGGTCGACGTGGATGATCTGCGCGCCCCGCTCGCGGGCCTCCATGACCCACTGGAAGCCGACCGGGTGGCACTCGGCCATGTTCGACCCCTCGATCACGATGCAGTCGGCATTCGCGAGGTCCTGCTGGAAGTTGGTGGCGCCGCCGCGCCCGAACGAGGTCCCCAGACCGGGCACCGTGGAGGAGTGTCATATGCGGGCCTGGTTCTCGATCGACACGGCGCCGAGCGCCGAGAAGCATTTCTTGATGAGGTAGTTCTCCTCGTTGTCGAGCGTCGCGCCGCCGAGGTGCGCGAAGCCGAGCGTGCGCCGCAGCAGGCCACCGTCGTCGTCGCGCTCCTGCCACGTGCGCGCGCGGGTGTCGACGACGCGGTCGGCGATCATGTCCAGCGCCCGGTCGAGCTCGATCTCCTCGAAGTCGCTCGCGTACGGCGCGCGGTACAGCGCGTGCGTCTGGCGGGTCGGCGAGTTGACGAGCGACAGCGACGACGAGCCGCGCGGGCACAGGCGCCCGCGTGAGATCGGCGAGTCGGGATCGCCTTCGATCTGGACGACGCGCTCGCCGGAGACGTAGACGTTCTGCCCGCAGCCGACGGCGCAGTACGGGCAGACCGACGGCACGACGCGGTCGGCGGTCGTCGTGCGCGCCTCGAGGTTCTGCGAGCGCGGCGACTGCGCCGAGGAGGAGAGCGCGAGCCGGTCGGCGCCGCTGAGCTGGCGCAGGAGCGGAGGGATCCGGGCGGAGCGGCGCGCGGGCACGGGCACCTTCATCCCCGTTCGGAACGCTGCGCAAGCGCGGCATGCTCGTCGGCGGCCGGCGGCGCGACGACGACGAGGCCGCGCGCGAGCCGGAGCTGCAGCTCGCCGGGGATCGACAGCGAGAGGAAGACGCGGTCGGCCGAACCGAAGAAGAAGACGAGCACGACGAAGACGAGGACGGCCGCCAGGACGCCCGTGCGCCGCGGGTTGTCGCGGGGGCGGTCGAGCAGATGGTGCTGCGCGCGCTCGCGCGTGAACAGCAGGCGATCGATGGCCGGCAGGGCGTGGAGGAACCCGGACACGAGCCCGGGGAACAGTACGCCACCGAAGAACGGATTCGGGAGGATCGTCCGGCCGCCGATGCTCGGCTCCCAGTCGGGCATGAGCCGCAGCGAGCCGGTCATAGGGCCCGCGCGTGTCCGCTGCGCCGGTCACGACGGCCTCGGGCCTCGCTTGTCGGGCTCGCCGCGCACGGCGCACGCTGCGTACCCGCCACCGGTCGTGCCCATGCGCCGCCCGCGCGACCCGCCGAACGGTGCCGCGCGCCACCGGTTGACCAGCCGGAGCGCCGCGCGGGTATGTGCTCTGCGCAGGCCCTGTCCCACTCCAGGAGGCGCGAGCATGAGCACCCGGTCCGAAACGCCACGTGACGACGAGCACGACGCCCCGCCGCACGACGAGCACGCCGACGAGCCGCTCGGTCCCGTCACTCCCGACGAGGAGACCGATCTCGGCGACACCCCCGATGCCCACGACGAGATCAGCCCGCACGACCTGCCGCCCGACCACCCCGGGCGCGCCGAGGCCGAGCGTCTGGCGGGCGGCGAGGACGGGACGACGGCCGGCAACCGCTGACGCCGGGCGGCGTCAGCGCGCCGGGCGGGTGTCCTGCGGCGCTCGCGCCGGCGCGGCGACGAGCGTCGCGAGCACCGCGCCGATGTCGCCGTCCTCGCCGCAGGCCGCGCGCTGCACTCCGGCCCCGCCGCCGTCCGCGACGAGCTCGGCGAGGTCGCCGAGCTGCGTCGCGCACCCGAGCTCGCGGGCCGCGGGCCGCGCGAGCGCGACGGTTTCCTCCAAGAGCTCGGTCACGGGCCGCAGCCGGCCGTCCCCGTCGGGCAGCGTCGCCCGGACCCCGTCGCGCGCGGCGCGGAACGAGGCCTCGTCGAGGATCTCGGCGGGCATGCCGTCCAGCGGCGCGGGCTCGGCGTGGTGGCGCGCCAGGGCGTGGACGAGCGCGACGAGCGCGGCGCGATGACGCGCCGACAGCTGCGTGTCCAGCGCGCGGATCTCGACGGTGCCCAGGCGCGGGTGCGGGCGCAGCTTCCACCAGTGATACGTGTAGTCGGGCACGTCGGCGGCGCGCGTCAGGCGTGCGGTCGACCGCGCGAAGTCGTCGAAGCCGGCCATCGCGCGCGGGGTGCCGGCGCGCGGCCACGCGCGCAGCGTGATCTCCCGTGCCGAGGCCAGGCCGGTGTCGCGGCCGTGACGGAACGGGGAGTTCGCGCCGACCGCCTCCAGCAGCGGCAGATGGCGGCGCAGCGCGTTGAAGACGCGGATCGCGGTCTCCGCGTCGGGCATGCCGACGTGGATGTGCATCGCGCAGACCGGCGTCGCGCCCGCGTCGCCGAGCAGGCGCTGGATGCGCTCGTAGCGCGGCTGCTGCGTCGTGATCGAGTCGCCCTCCACGGCCGTCGGGTGGGTGCCGCAGGCGACGAGGCCGACGCCCGTCCCGAGGACGGCATCGCGCAGGCCCGCGAGCTCCGCCATCGCCTCGGCGACCGTCGAGCAGATCCCGGTGATGAGCTCGATCTGGCTGCGGTGCAGCTCGTTCTTGATCGCGCCGCGCTCGGGCGTGCCGAGCTGCGCGAGGATCTCGGTCCCGACGTTGCGCAGCCGTCCGTCGTCGCGGTCGACGAGGAAGAGCTCCTCCTCGACGCCCAGGGTGAAGGGCTCGTGCTCCCCGAAGTGCAGGTCGTCGTCCATCGCGTCGCGGAGATACCCGGTGCGCGGCGGCATGATGCCGGCGGCCCGGGTGCGCTTGAGCAGCCGGGCGGGCGGGGTACTACTGCTCACATGACCGCAACCACCGCAGCGACGACGACGACGATCCCGATCGAAGACCTGAAGGAGTGGTTCGGCGGGGACGTCGTCGATTCCGAGGGCGAGAAGCTCGGCAAGCTCGAGGACGTCTTCTATGACACCGAGGCCGACACGCCCGCGTTCGCGGCGGTGAAGAGCGGGACGTTCTCCAAGCACGTGACGCTCGTCGCGCTCGACGGGGCGACGGCTGGGAAGACGCACCTGCGCGTCCCGATCGACAAGAAGCGCTTCAAGCAGGCCCCGAGCTTCGACCCCTCCGCCGAGCTCACGCTCGACGACGAGGCGCGCGCGTATGAGTTCTACGGCCTCGAGCACCAGCCGGTCGGCGACGGCGCCCGCCGGCTCGCCAAGCACTGAGCCTGGCGGCCGCGGCGGCCTGGCGGCGTCAGGCGGCGCGGTACAGCGAGCGCAGCCGCGCCCGCAGGCCGGGGCGGCCCGCGCGCAGCGCCGGGTCCTCGAGCAGTCGCCTCGCCCGTAGGCTGAGCAGCTCGACGAGCGCGGCCGTCGGGCGGAACGGATCGGCGATCGTCCTGCCGGTCGCGACGTCGATCGCCGCCTGCGCCTCGCCGCCGACCTCGGCGATGAGCATCTCGCCGTCGCCGGGGCTCCGGCCGCCGTCGAGCGCGGCGAGCCGCCGGAGCACGAGGACGTCGGCCTCGGTCGCGCGGCGGATGGCGATGCACGCCGCGACGTCGAGGACCTGCGGCGGCGCGGGCGCCGGGGAGGGCTCGCGGCGCGCCGCGCGGTGCGAGGCGGCGCGGATCCGGAGCTCCTCGAGCCGCGCGAGGTTGGCGTCGTAGGGCAGGTGACCGGTCATCTCATCTCCTTCGCGGCGCGTGTTCATGCGACTATGATGGCCCTCAACTGGTGCAGATTCCAGATCCAGTCACAGACCTTTGGACGAGACCAGTCAGCCGATAGAACTGCTCCTCTCCGTGAGCCGCGATCGCCCCGGGACGCTCGGTTCCCAGATCGAGGACCAGCTCTGCTGCGCCATCCGCGACGGGACGCTGCGGCCGGGAGCGCGTCTGCCGTCGACGCGCGACCTCGCCCACCAGCTCGGCGTCTCGCGGCGGATCGTCGTCGACGCCTACGCGCAGCTCGCCGCCGAGGGTTACCTCAGCCTGCGCCAGGGCGCCCGCCCGCGCGTGTCGGACACCGCGGCGGTGCCGAGCCGCCCGCACCCGGCGGCCGACCCCCCGCCCCCGCCGCCGCGCTTCGACTTCCGCCCAGGCGGACCCGATGTCTCGCGCTTCCCGCGAACCGCCTGGCTGCAATCGCTGCGCGAGGCGCTGCAGACGATGACCGACGCCGACATGAACTACGGCGACGCCCGCGGCGTGGACGCGCTGCGGGCCGAGCTCGCCGGCTACCTCGGCCGCGTGCGCGGGGTCGTCGCCGACGCCGATCGCATCGTCGTGACCTGCGGCTACTCCCAGGGCCTCGCGCTGACCTGCCAGGCGCTCGCGGCGACCGGCGCCAGGCGCGTCGCGATCGAGGACCCGACGTGGCCGCAGCAGCTGCCGGTCCTCGCGCGGGTGGGACTCGTCGCCGTCCCGATCGCCGTCGACGACGCCGGCATCCGCGTCGACGACCTCGCGCGCGCCGACGTCGATGCGGTGATCGTGACGCCGGCGCACCAGCACCCCACCGGCGTCGTGCTCAGCGGCGAGCGCCGGACGCAGCTGCTCGCCTGGCTGCGCGACCGCGACGCGATCGCGATCGAGGACGACTACGACGCCGAGTACCGCTACGACCGGGCCGCCGTCGGCTCGCTGCAGGGGCGCGATCCCGACCGCGTCGTCTACGCCGGCTCGGTGAGCAAGACGCTGACGCCCGCGCTGCGGATCGGGTGGTTCGTCGTCCCGCCGCGCCTCGTGGAGGCCGTGAGGCGGGAGAAGTTCCTCGCCGACTACGGCAACGGGCGCATCGAGCAGTACGCGCTCGCGGACTTCCTGCGGCGCGGCGAGCTGGACCGCCACCTGCGCCGCATGCGCGTCCTGTATCGCAGCCGGCGCGATGCGCTCGTCGGCGCGCTCGCCGAGGAGCTCCCCGACGCGGCGGTGCACGGCATCGCCGCCGGCCTGCACGCGACGGTCCGCCTCGCCGCGGGCGACGACGAGCGCGCCTGCGCCGCGGAGGCCCGCCGCCGCGGCATCGAGGTCGGGGCGCTGAGCCACTACCGCGTCGACGCGACCACGCCGGACGGGCCGCCGACGCTCGTGCTCGCCTACGCGCAGATGCCCGAGGCCGCGATCGGACTCGGCATCCGCGCGCTCGCGGAGGCCGTGCGGGCGACGCGCGGCGCCGGCTGACGCGCGGCGGTCAGCAGCCCCCGGGCGCGTCGCACGTCCGCGGGTCGACGTCGTTGTCGCTGTAGGAGATGTACGCCCCCGTGATGAGCAGCGCCGTCGCGACGAAGAGGATCGCGATGCCGGCCGCGACCGTGCGCCGCGAGCCCGCGAGGTGGCCGGCGATCCCGACGAGCACCCCGAACCCGATCAGCAGCGCCACCGGCGTCGCCGACGGTCCCGACGCCCCGAGGATGAGAGCTGCCACCGGGAGTTCCTATCATCCATCGCCCATGGCCGCGCTCCCCGATTCCGTCGCCGCCGTCGCCGAGGGCCTGCGCGCGGTCGGCTACCTTCCGGGCGAGTCGACGGCGCTCGTCTCCTTCCTCGCCTGCAAGCTCGGCAAGCCGATCCTCGTCGAGGGCCCCGCCGGCGTCGGCAAGACCGAGCTCGCCAAGGCGCTCGCCAAGACGCTCGACCGCCGCCTCGTGCGGCTGCAGTGCTACGAGGGCCTCGACGAGGCCAAGGCGCTGTACGAGTGGAACTACCGCAAGCAGCTGCTGCGCATCCAGGCGGAAGGCCAGGGCACCGGCTGGGACGAGGTGCAGGACGACATCTTCGGCGAGGAGTTCCTCCTCTCGCGCCCGCTCATGGACGCGATCACCTCCGAGCGGGCCGTCGTGCTGCTCATCGACGAGATCGACAAGACCGACCAGGAGTTCGAGGCGATGCTGCTCGAGATCCTGTCGGACTTCCAGATCTCGATCCCCGAGCTCGGCCGCGTCGAGGCGCGCACGCACCCCGTCGTGCTGCTGACGTCGAACAACTCGCGCGAGCTCACCGAGGCGCTCAAGCGCAGATGTCTGTACCTCTGGCTCGACTACCCCGACCTCGAGCACGAGCTCGCGATCGTGCGCCTGCACGTCCCCGAGCTCGACGCCGCGATCACGCGCCGGCTCGTCGAGGTCATCGGGATGGTCCGCGACCTCGACCTCAAGAAGCCGCCCTCGATCGCCGAGTCGATCGACTGGGCGCGCGCCCTGCTGCTGCTCGGCGCGCAGGACATCGACCAGACGGTCTTCCGCGAGACGCTCTCGCTCATCGTCAAGCACCGCACCGACCTCGACGTCGTGGCCGAGCGCGTCGGGGTCAGGCTCGGCGTCAGCGATCCGCTGCGATGAGCGTGCAGCGCACGAGCGGCAGCGCGGCCTGCCGCTCGTCCATCGTGACGAGCTCGAGGTCGTGGGCAAGTGCCGTCGCGGCGATCCAGAGGTCGTTGGAGGGCCTGCGGCCCGACGTCATGCGCAGCTTGCCATAGGCGCCTGCCACCGACCGATCGACGTCGATCACGGCCGTGATCGACAGGACATCGGAGAGCCTCTGCAGCCGACCGGCCTGGGTGGGACCGTGATCGGACACGAGCACGCCCGCGTGCAACTCCCCCACGGTGACCACGCTCACCCCCCAGGTGCCGGCCTTGTCCGGATCGACGACCTCCAGCGACCCGATGAGCACGCTCGTGTCGGCGAGCGCCATCAGTCCGCCCATGGGTCGCGCGCGTCCTCGTGGTCCTCGTCGCGCATGCGGCGCAGATCGTCGGCCCACGCGGGGTCGACGGGCGAGCGCGCCAGCACCTCGCGCAGCTGCGCGAACGTCGCGCCAGGGCGCTCGCTCGCAGGCGGCCCGAGCTCGGCCACCGGCCGCCCGGCGACCGTGATCGTGAACCGCTCGCCCGCCTCCGCGCGCCGCAGGATCTCGCTGACGTTGTTGCGCAACTCTCGCTGCGGGATCGTCGTCATCGTCCGAACGTAGCAGAACTGCTACGGGTATCGTGGGCGTCCCACGCCGCCCACCGTCCCCCCGATAACTCCCGGCCTCGCCGCCCGGCTCGTCGAGTTCGGCGAGCAGCTGCGCGCCGAGGGCGTCGGCAGCGGCACGGCCGAGTTGCTCGACGCGTTCGCCGTCCTCGAGCAGATCGCCTGGACCGAGCCGCAGGACTTCCGCGAGGCGCTGGCGGCGACGCTCGCGAAGTCCCAGGAGGACCGGCGGATCTTCGAGCTCGTCTTCGACCGCTTCTTCTTCCGTGCGACCGAGGCCGCAGCGCTGCGCGAGGGCGTGCGCGAGCACGGCGCCGGCGGCGCCGGCGAGGACGCCCCGGAGGTCGACCTCGACGAGCTGCGCCGCCAGATAGCCGCGGCGCTGCGCGAGGGCGACGAGAGCCGGATGCGCGATCTCGCCCGGCTGGCGATGGCGGCCTTCGCACGCCGCCAGGAGGGCTCGGGGGTGATCGGCGTCGACGTGCAGCGCATCCGCCGCGCCCTCGGTTTGCGCACCGAGCCCCAGCGCGAGCTGCCCGAGGACGACCCCCGCCGCGCGGGCGTCCCGCGCGAGGCGCTGCGGCGCTTCGAGGCGCTCCTGCGGCGCGAGCTCGAGCGCGCGCAGATCGAGCGCAACGGTCAGCTGCCGCCCGCGCGGGCGCTCAACGAGCTCGACCGCGCGCTGCCGTCGGGGCCGCTGCAGGACCTCGCCGCGGTGCACCGGATCGTCGCCCAGCTCAAGCGGCGGCTGAAGACGCAGGGCCAGGAGACGCGCGGGCGCAAGCACCACGCGCACGTCGACGTCCGGCGCACGATGCGGGCGTCGCTGCAGACCGGCGGCGTGCCGGTCGACCTGCGCTACAAGCCCGTGCGCCCGCGCCGGCCCGAGATCTACGTCCTCTGCGACGTCTCCACGAGCGTCACGAGCGCGTCCGTCTTCTTTCTCTCCGTCCTGCACGCCCTGCACGACTCGTTTCGCAAGATGCGCTCGTTCGTCTTCATCGAGCGCATCAGCGAGGTCACCGACGTCTTCGACCGCGAGCGCGACTTCCGCGCGGTGTCGGAGGCGATCGGGCGTGACGCGGGCGTCGCCGACGTCTCGGGGTACACCGACTACGGGCGCGTGTGGTCGGAGTTCCGCGCGCTCGTCGAGGACGACCTGCACCCGCGCGCGACCGTCATCGTCCTCGGCGACGCCCGCACCAACGGGCGCGACCCGCGCGCCGACATCTTCGCCCAGATCGCCACCCGCGCCGGGCGCACGTTCTGGCTGAACCCCGAGCCGCGGCTGTACTGGAACTACGGCGACTCGGTCATCGACGCCTACGCGCAGCACTGCCAGGCGTTCGAGTGCTGGACGACGAGCCAGCTCGAGGAGTTCGTCAAGGCGCTGACCCGGCCGCTCAGCGCGGGGCAGTAGCCGCGGCGAGGCGGTCGCGTCGTGAGCGAGGCGCCGCGGGCGATCCGCGCGGCACGGGTCGCGTTGGTACCCCCCAAGGGCCCGAGTCGACCAGCGCATGCCGGCGCGGCGACGACTGGCGACTTCCTCGACGTGGCCCCGAATGACTCGCCATTCCCGGCCTCGCGGCCTGCGCCGCCGACCGGATCCTCGCCCGCCGCGAGCCCGCGAACTGCCGATCGCGCGCATGACCCGCCGCGCGGGCGGGAACCACGCGGGGCATGGATGAAGCCCGCATCACGAGCTATCGCGACGGGCCGCTGCTCGTCCGCGGCCCGTTCCGCCTCGAGGACCAGGACGGCAACCCGATCGACAGCGGCCGCGAGACGATCGCCCTGTGCCGCTGCGGCAAGTCCCGGCAGCGCCCGTTCTGCGACGGGACGCACAAGCTCGTGCGCTTCCGTGCGCCGAGCGGCGCCGAGACCGGCCGCGCGGCCGGCGGCCTGGTCTAGTGCGTCTGGCCGCGCGCGAGGCGCGCGGCGGCACCGGCGGTGCGCAGGCCGGCGACGCCGACCGCGAGGACGAGCGCCTCGACGACGACCGACGCGAGGCCGAGCGGCTCGGTCCAGTTGCCGATGTCGCCGGTGGCGGCGGGCATGCCGAGCGTCCGGTCGACGACGAAGGCGGCGAGGACGGTGGCGGCGAGTCCCGCGGCGGCGGCGACGGCGACGCGTGAGCGGCTGAAGAGGACGGCGCCCCCGACGGCGACGGAGCCGGCGATGAGAGCCATGTACATCCAGAACATGTAGCGCGCCTCCGACCACTTGCCGACGCTGTCGACGGCGTGGATGACGGCGATGCCGGCGAGGCCGATCGCCAGCGTGCCGCGCACGGCGGCCTCCTGCACGGCCTCGGCGACGACGAGGGCCGGCGAGGTCACGCGATGGTTGGCGCTGCGATGCGGCGCGGCTACTGCTGGGTGATGGATGGCCATCGGGGTACTCCTCTCTCTCGTGGTGTGAGGAGCACCCTTCCCGCTGCGCCTGGACGATTGCGCAGAGTTTCCTGAGCATCGACTGAGACCCGGCGCGGCGGGGTTTGGGCGCCGCGCTATCCGGGAATACCGGCGCGCTCGGCGCCCAGGCCGGTCTCCGCGCGCACCCGCAGCTCGGCGAACTCGCGCTCGTTGCCGCGCTCGGTCGACAGCATCGTGCCCAGCCAGCAGCCGATGAAGCCCAGCGGGATCGAGATGATTCCCGGGTTGGCGAGGTCGTAGAAGCCGAGCGCGCCGCCGTCCCCGTCCGGGCCCGGCCAGACCTTCGGCGAGATGATCACCAGGGTGATCGCGCTCACGACGCCGAAGAGGACCCCGGTCACGGCGCCGGCGGTGTTGAAGCGCCGCCAGGTGAGCGCCAGCAGGAGCGCCGGGAAGTTCGCGCTCGCGGCGACCGCGAACGCCAGGCCGACCATGAACGACACGTTCAGCCCCTGCCCGCCGATGATCGCGATCGCGATCGCGATGGCGCCGATCGCCGCCGCCGCGACGCGCGCGACGAGCACCTCCTCGTGCTCGGAGTCGTGCTTCTTGCGGATGACGTTGGACCACAGATCGTGGGCGACCGCGCCGGAGGCCGACAGGACGAGGCCCGCCACGACCGCGAGGATCGTCGCGAACGCGACCGCCGCGACGACGGCGAGGAACAGGTCGCCGCCGAAGGTCCCGGCGCCACCGCCGAGGAACTGCGCGAGGTTCGGCGCCGCGAGGTTGCCGCCCGTCCCCGCCGCCGCCACGCCGCCCTCGCCGAGCAGCGCGCGCGCGCCGAAGCCGACGAACGTCGTCAGCACGTAGAACGTCCCGATGATGAAGATCGCCCATACGACGGAGGAGCGCGCGGCCTTGGAGTCGGGCACGGTGAAGAAGCGCATGAGGATATGCGGGAGTCCGGCCGTTCCGAGCACGAGCGCGATCCCGAGCGAGACGGTGTCGATCGGGTTGGGCAGGAACGTGCCCGGCCCGAGCGAGAACGTCGACTTGGCGGTCGTGTTCTCCTGCGCGCGGTTGAACAGCTCGATCGGGTTGAAGCCCACCTTCTGCAGCACGAACGCCGACATCACGAGGATCGCGGCCATGAGCAGCAGCGCCTTGATGATCTGCACCCAGGTCGTGGCGAGCATCCCGCCGAAGATGACGTAGCAGAGCATCATCACACCGGTGATGAGCACGGCGACGGAGAAGTCGATGCCGACGAGCGCCTGCACGAGCACGCCCGCGCCGACCATCTGCGCGATGAGATAGAAGGCCGCGACGGCGAGCGTGCCCATGGCGGCGGCGGTCCGCGCCGGGCGCTCGCGCAGGCGGAAGGCCAGCACGTCGGCGATCGTGTACTTCCCGGCGTTGCGCATGCGCTCGGCGAGCAGGAACATCACCGTGAGGAACGCGACGAGGAAGCCGACGGAGTACAGGAAGCCGTCGAAGCCGAAGAGGAAGATGAGCCCCGCGATGCCGAGGAACGAGGCCGCGGAGAGGTAGTCGCCGGAGATCGCCAGGCCGTTCTGCAGGCCGCTGATCGAGCGCCCGGCGGCCCAGAACGCCTCCGCGCCGGTCATGCGCTTGGAGGCCCAGTAGGTGATGACGAGCGTCGCCGACAGGACGATCCCGAAGATGACGAGCGCCTCGACGTTCGTGGCGGCGATGACGATCATGGGATCGGGATCCCGCGCTCGCGGGCGGAGGCCGGAGTGACGGCCGGCGCGGTGCCCGCACCACTCTCCGCGCTGCGTACGACCCGCTCGGCGAGCGGGTCGTAGACGCGCGCGGCGCGGCGCGCGTACATCGTTCCGAGTGCGAAGACCATGACGAACTGCGTCAGTGCGAGGCAGTAGCCGACGGTGAGCCCCTCGTAGACGGACCGCGCCATGAAGTCGGGGGCGTAGCCGGCGAGCAGGACGAAGCCGAGATACCAGGTGAGGAAGAAGATCGTCGCCGGCAGGACGAATCGCCTGCGGGCGCTGGTGAGCTCCCGGAACTCGGGTGACTGCTCGACCGCCTTCCAGTCGACGTGCTGATCCGTTGTCGGCATGGGCTCCCCCATCGGCTCGGGTTGTGTCGAGGTTGTGTCGATCGACACCTACCCGGCGCCGGGCGCGGTCATGCGAACGGAGGACAACAGCGAGCTCGCGCCGTCCTCCCAGGCCCCGATCAGATGGCGCGCCAGGCGCGCGTCGAGCTCGACGAGCGTCGCCGCTCCCCAGAGGATGTCCCGGGCGAGCTGCGGCTGCTGGCGCGCGAGCCCGCCCGCGAGGTCGACGGCGGCGACCTGCTCGTGGATCGCGTCGGCGGCCACGTGCTCGTCGAAGAACTCCGTCGCGCGCGGCGAGCAGCCCAGCCGCCGCAGCCCGTCCGCGTAGCGGCGATTGGGCAGCGAGGACTCCATCTCGAAGAGCGCGAGATGGCCGACGATCGCGCCGCGCCAGCGCCGGTGCAGGCCGAAGAACGACATGAGGTTCACCGTCGCGAGCGTGACGCCCGGCAAGCGGTCGACGTAGGCGCCGTAGCGCGGATCGAGGCCGAGCTCGTCCATCGTGTCCGCGAACAGCCGGGCGTGCATGCGATCCGCTTGGCCGTTGCCGTACTCGTCGGCCTGGATCTGCACGAGGGCGGCCTTCGGCGCGCCGTACAGGCGCGGCAGCGCCCAGGAGTGCGGGTCGGCCTCCTTGAGCTGGTAGGCCGAGCGGTGCACGAGGAACTCGAGCACCTGCTCCAGCGACGCCTCGCGCTCGATGAAGCGCGACAGCGGCGGGGCGGGCGGGTTCGCATCCCCCTCGGCGACGGCCCGCAGTGCGAGGTCCATCTCCTGCGGCCCGGCGGGCGCCGGCGGGACCGGGACGCGCGCGCGCAGCGTCGCCTCGAAGCAGGCCTCGAGGTCGCGGCGCAGCGCGAGCAGGCTCGGCTCCCACTCCCACTCGTCCGCGACGCCCGGCAGGCCGTGGTAGTGCAGCTCGTAGCAGAGGTACAGCGCGAGCTGCAGGTCGTCGTCGGCCAGCGGGTCGGCGGGGGCCGTGACCCGCGGCGCACGCAGCGGGTGCACGGGCCGCGTGAGGCGGCCGAGCAGCGTCTCGGTGAGGGGACCGCGAGCCTGCGGGAGATCGAGCACGACGTGCGAGATACCCCGCCGGGGGGCCGCATATGCCGTGCACGTCGCACGCCGCCACCGGGTACAGCGCGAGCAAGCGACAGAAGGAGCGATCCCATGCCACCACGCGGCGTGAAGAAGGGCACGAAGCGCGCGCGCCAGTACGACCACATCAAGGAGAGCCAGCTCGAGCAGGGGCGCTCTGAGGAGCGCGCCGAGGAGATCGCCGCGCGCACGGTCAACAAGGAGCGCGCCCGGGCGGGCGAATCGCGTGAGCGCTCGCGCAGCTCGACGGACGACATCTCCTCCGGGCGCCGGGGAGGGCTGCGGTCGGGCACGAACCGGCCCAAGGGCCGGACGCGCGACCAGCTCTACAACGAGGCCCGGGAGCTGGGTATCGACGGCCGGTCGAAGATGAACAAGGAGCAACTGCGACGCGCGGTGGATCGCCGGTCTTGAGCGCGCTACGCTGAGTGCCTCAGATTGGATGGGTGCGGGGATCGCCGAGACTCGTCGCCCAGCCGCATGGAGGCCCACCGTGGCCGGCCTGACGTCAGGCGCTCGGCCCCCGGATGCCGACAGCCGGGAGCGCGAGCCACAGCAGGAGCGCATCGTCCCCCTCGACGGGACGCACGCAGACGCCGCCGGGCGGCGCATCGAGAACGCTCAGGCGCGCGTCGAGGCCGGCGCGCGCCGGGACGCGATCGCGGACGCGCAGGACGTCGCGGCGCAGGCGCGCGACGCGGCCGCTGAGCGGCGCGCCGTCGCGACGGCCCAGCTCGACGACGACGCCGAGGACCATGACGACGTCCGCGGGCTGAACGGCGCGGACGCCGTCATCCGCTCCGCGGGGCAGCGCAAGCGCGCGGCCCTGCGCCGCGTACAGGCCGAACGCCAGCGCGTGCTGGCCGCGGCAGACCGGCAGGCCGCGGCGCGCGATCGCGAGCGAGCGGCGCGCGAACGGCTGCAGGCGCTCGTGGACCGTGAGGCGCTCGTCCTGGAGTTGCGGCGCGAGGGCGGCCGCCGCGCCCGCGCGACGCGCCACCAGCACAGCGCCGAGGAGCTCGCCCGCACGCTGCAGCGCACGCTGTCGCCGCCGATGCTGCCGCGCATCCCCGGCCTCGACGTCGCCGCGCACTACGAGCCGTTCGCGCCCGAGGAGGTCGGCGGGGACTTCTACGATCTCTTCCCGCTCGCCGGCGATCGGACGGGGTTCTTCCTCGGCGATGTCTGCGGCAAGGGCCCGAGCGCCGCGACGCTGACCTCGCTCGCGCGCTACACGATGCGCACCGCGGCGATGCTGCGCGGTGGACCCGAGGCGATCTTCGTGGACCTCAACGCCGCGCTGCTCGTGGAGGGCGGCGCGTCGATGAAGACCTGCACCGTCGTCTACGGGCAGATCGACTGCCACGGGACGACCATGACCGCCACGCTCGCCGCCGCCGGCCACCCGCCGCCGATCATCGTCCGGGCGGGGGGCAGCGTCGAGACGGCGCCGGCATCCGGCACGATGCTCGGCTTCACCGAGACGCCCCGCTTCGTGTCCTGCCGGGTCAGCCTGGCACCGGGCGACGCGATCTTCGTCTACAGCGACGGCATCCTCGACACGGAGATCAACGGCGTCCGCGTCGACGAGGAGCGCCTCGCCGGCATGCTCGAGGGACCGGCGGACATCACGGCACAGGGGCTCGTCGACCGGCTCGTCGACGCGCTGAAGCGCACCGACCGCCCGCTGCGCGACGACGTCGCGCTGATGGCGCTGCGCCGCACGCACACGGCGTGACGCGGCGCGGCCCGCGGCCGTCCGACGCCTCCCCCGCAGTCCATCTGAGCCACCGGTCGGGCTGGCTGCGCGCCGCCGTGCTCGGCGCCAACGACGGCATCCTGTCGACCGCGAGCCTCGTGCTCGGCGTCGCGGCCTCCGGTGCCTCGGGCGCCGCGATCGTCACCGCCGGCATCGCCGGGCTCGTCGCGGGAGCGCTGTCGATGTCCGCCGGCGAGTACGTGTCCGTCAGCTCCCAGCGCGACGCCGAGGAGGCCGACATCCGCCTGGAGGAACGAAGCCTGCGTCGCGACCCCGCGGGCGAACTGCTCGAGCTCGCCGGGATCTACGAGCAGCGCGGCCTGCCGGCCGGGCTGGCGGCCGAGGTCGCGGGGGTGCTGTCGCGGGGCGGCGGCGCGCTGGCGGCGCACGCGCGCGACGAGCTCGGCCTCGACACGCGGCGCCTCGCGCGGCCGTTTCAGGCCGCGTGGGCGTCGGCGCTCGCGTTCTCCGCCGGAGGCCTGCTGCCGCTGATCGCCGTCGCCTCGACGCCGGCGGCGCTGCGCGTCGGCGCCGTGGTCGTCGTGACGCTCCTCGCACTCGGGCTGCTCGGCGACCTGGGGGCGCGCCTCGGCGGTGCGCCCCGGCGCCGCGCAGCGGTCCGGGTCGTCGCGTGGGGCGCCGTCGCGATGGCGGTCACCGCCGCCATCGGCGCGCTCGTGGGCCTCGTCACGTAGCGCGGCGCGGAGAAACCCGCAGCGGCTCTGCGGCCGCGCGCGGATTGCGCGGTGGCGTGCGGGGCGCAGGCTGGAGGGCGTCCTTTCCCGCGTAACAAGGAGCGTCCCAGGTGTCACGCCCATTCCGGTCCGCCGGCATCCTCGCCGGCCTCGTCCTCGTCGCCTTCGGCGTCGGCGCCATCGTCATCGGCCTCGCAGGCCGCAGCGAGGTCAACGACAACATCGCGCAGGAGCAGATCGTCGGCAGCCCCGACATGAACCCCTCGCTCATCGCCATCGCAGCCGAGAAGGCGGGGTTGACCGCCGTCCTGCCGACCTGCGACGTCGCCGGGAAGGCCATCACCAACGGCTCCGACGCGAAGTGCTTCGCGAGCTACATGCGCATCCATGCGCTCGAGGCGACGGGCGGACAGACGTACGCGCAGATGCCGCAGTACGCCACCGCCGACGGTCGCGGCACGAGCGACAAGGCCAAGGCGCTCGCCGATCCGAAGACCGGCGGACCGCAGAGCAACCCGGCGCGTCAGATCTGGATCAGCGAGACCGCGCTGGCCACCGCGCTGAAGACGTCGTACTTCGCGGCCTCGGTCGGGATGTTCTCGATCGTCATGGGCATCGCGATGCTGCTCACCGGCGGCGGCTTCATCGTCCTCTCGACCGGCCTGCTCGGCAGGACCGCCGCGCGCCGGCGTCGGTCGACCACGCCGGCGCCCATGGGCCCGGCCGCGGTGGTCTGAACGACCGGTCAGGCGCCGTCGAGCAACCGCTGGTCCAGCGCGTAGCGGACGAGCTCGGCGCGCGTCGAGCGGCCGAGCTTCTGCTGGATGTGCGCGCGGTGGGTCTCGACGGTGCGGACCGAGAGGAAGAGCTGTTCGCCGATCTCGGCGTTCGTGTGGCCGAGCGCGATGAGCCGCAGGACCTCGACCTCGCGGTCCGACAGTCCGTCGGGCGGCCCCGCGGGGAACTCCGGGATCGTGGCGAGCCGGGCGCCGAGCGTCGGGTTGAGGTACGTCGCGCCGGCAGCCGCGCGGCGAACGGCCTCCACGAGCTCGGCGTCCGCGGCCTCCTTCAGCACGTAGCCGAGGGCGCCGGCACGCAGGGCGCGACGGGCGTACTCGGGGTCCTCCTGCATCGTGAGGATCACGGTCTTCGTACCGGGGGAGCGCTCGGCCACCCCGGGCAGCGCGTCGAGCGAGGACAGCTCGCCGGGCATGTTGAGGTCGAGGACGAGCACGTCGGGCTTGTGGCCGAGGACCGCGCGCAGCGCGCCATCGACGTCGGCGGCCTCCGCGACGACCTCGAAGTCCGGGTCCTCGCCGAGCAGCGACCGCAGGCCGGCGCGCACGACGCCGTGGTCATCTGCGAGAACGATGCGGATCGGTGTCACGCCGAAGCAGGCTACGCCTATCCTCGCTTGTATCCCCGTACCCGCGTCCGGCGACCGTCGCCACCCCACCAACCCCGACCGCCTGCGCCAGCTGCTGGAGGTCGGGCGCTCGCTCACCGCCGAGCTGGACCTCGACGTCCTGCTGGAACGCGTGCTGCAGACCGCGCGCGAGCTGTGCGGCGCGCGTTACGCGGCGCTCGGCGTGCTCGACGACAACCGTCACGAGCTCGCGCAGTTTCTCACCGCCGGCGAGGAGCCGGAGGTCCATACGGCGATCGGCCACCTGCCGCGGGGCCGCGGCATCCTGCAGCTGCTGATCGACCAGCCCGTCCCGATCCGGCTGCACGACGTCTCCGAGCACCCGCGCTCCTACGGCTTCCCGCCCGGGCACCCGCCGATGCGCAGCTTCCTCGGCACGCCGATCGTCGTGCGCGGTGAGGCCTGGGGCAACCTCTACCTGACCGAGAAGGAGGGCGCCGAGGACTTCGACGAGGACGACCTCGAGGCCGCGGTCGTCCTTGCCGCATGGGCGGCGATCGCGATCGACAACGCGCGCCTGTTCGGGACGTCGGAGCGCCGGCGCGTCGAGCTCGAGCGGGCGATCGGCGGCATGGAGGCCGCGCGCGACATCGCGCTCGCGCTCGGCGACGAGACCGACCTCGAGCGCGTCCTGGAGCTCATCGTCAAGCGCGGCCGCGCGCTCGTCGACGCCGACGCGCTGCTCATCTGGCTCCTCGACGAGGACGTCCTGCGGCTCGCCGCCCACGCCGGCAACGCGGCGCCGCCCGCCCACGCCGAGATCCCCTTCGACGGCTCGAGCTCCGGCGCCGCGCTGCGCAGCACCGAGCCGATGCGCGTCGACGACGTCTCCACCGGCCTCGTGATCGACCCTGCGCGCTTCGGCGTCGAGGGCGCACAGAGCGCGCTGCTCGTGCCGCTCGTCTTCCGCGGGCGCGGCCTCGGCGTGCTCGCCGCCTTCGATCACCTCGGCAAGGCCGCGACGTTCTCCGACGACGACGAGCGCGCGCTGCGCTCGTTCGCCGCCAGCGCGGCGACGGCGGTCGCGACGGCGCGCGGCGTCGAGGCCCAGCGCCTGCGCGACTCGATCAGCGCGGCCGAGGCCGAGCGCCGCCGCTGGGCGCGCGACCTGCACGACGAGACGCTGCAGGGGCTCGGGGCGGCGAAGCTCGCGCTCTCGTCGGCGCTGCGGGCGGGGCCCGAGGCGTCGCGCCGGCAGGTCCACGCCGTCGTAGGCGAGCTCGAGCGCGAGATCACCGCCCTGCGCGGCATCATCGCCGACCTGCGCCCGCCCGCGCTGGACGAGCTCGGCCTCGAGCCGGCGCTGCGGACGCTCGCGCAGCGCGTCGGCGCCCAGCACGAACTCGGGCTGGAGCTCGACCTGCAGCTCGGCGACCGCCGCCTGGACGCCGAGATCGAGACGATCGCCTATCGCGTCGCCCAGGAGGCCCTGACGAACGTCGTCAAGCACGCCGGGGCGACGCGCGTGCGGCTCGGCCTGCGGGCGACGGCGTCCGCGCTCGAGCTGTCCGTGCGCGATGACGGGCGCGGTTTCGCGCCGGCGCCGGCGGGCGCGGGCGCAGGCGCAGGCGCGGGCGGCTACGGCATCACCGGCATGCGCGAGCGCGCCGAGATCGGCGGCGGGCGCCTGCGCGTCATCGGCAGGGATGGCCACGGGACGACCGTCGCCCTGTCGCTCCCTCTGCGCTGAACTACGGACGCGACCGGGGAGCTCCCCCCGATGGCGCAGCGACCCCCGTCGGCAAGACTCGTCGCATGACCGAGCCTTCCAACATCACGTACTCCCGGGTCGTCGTCGTCGGCGGTGGCGTCGCCGGAATCGAGCTCGTGCTCGCGCTGCACCACCTGGCCGAGGGCCGGCTCGACGTGACGCTCGTTGCGCCCGAGCCCGACTTCCAGCTGCGCCCGATGGCGGTCGCGGTCCCCTTCAGCCGCGGCCACGTCACGCAACTGCCGCTGGCCGGCGTCATGGCCGAGCAGCGGGGGCGGTTCGTCCGCGGCGCCCTGCGCAGCGTCGACGCCGAGGCGCACACCATCACGCTGACGACCGGCGCCGAGCTCGGCTACGACACGCTCGTGCTCGCGCCGGGCGCCGGCCGGGCGCCCGCGTTTCTGCACGCCCTCACCTTCGGGGCGCACCCGACGGCCCTCAACGGCATCCTCGCCGACCTCGAGCAGGGCTGGTCGCGCTCGGTGGCGTTCGTCGTCCCGCGCGGCTGCACCTGGCCGCTCCCGCTGTACGAGCTCGCGCTCATGACCGCCGAGGACGTCTGGTCGATGAACATCGACGACGCCGAGGTGCACTTCGTCACCCCCGAGCACGAGCCGCTGCAGATCTTCGGCGCCGAGGCGAGCGCCGCCGTCGCGGGGCTGCTCGCGGACGCGAGGATCACCCTGCATTGCGGCGTCTCCGCGAGGATCCCGCGCAGCGGCGTCGTCGCGCTCGGCCCCGGGCGCGAGCTCGCCGTCGACTGTGTCGTCGCCCTCCCGCACCTGGAAGGGCCCGCGCTCGAGGGGGTCCCCGCGAGCGCGAACGGGTTCATCCCCGTCGACGACGCCGGCCGTGTGGAGGGACTCCAGGACGTCTACGCCGTCGGCGATGCCACCGACCGGCCGATCAAGCAGGGCGGCCTGGCCTGCCAGCAGGCCGACGTCACGGCGGCGCACATCGCGGCGGCCGCCGGAGCCCACGTCGACGTACCCGCGCCGGCGCAGGTGCTCCGCGGCCGCCTGCTCACCGGCGGTCATGACCGGCTCCTGCAGCGCGAGCCGGGCGAGACCGGACGTGTCGTGACCGGCGAGTCGCTCTGGTGGGCCCCGACGAAGGTCGGCGGCAGGTACCTCTCCCCCTACCTTGTCGCGAAGGACGCCGTCCATCTGCCCGAGCGCGCGGCCGCTGCGCCGGAGGGCATCGAGATAGAGGTGCCGCTCACGTGGCAGCGCAAGCGCGAACGCGAGGACATCCTCGGGCTCAGCCCGCTCGGTGAGATCGCCCGCCGCTGACGGAGCTCCCGCGCTGATACCGTGGTCGCGTCGACCACAGGGGTGCTGGGACGTCCGCCCGGCTGAGATTCGCGGCCGCCGCCGCAAGACCCTTAGAACCTGTGCGGTAATGCGCGCGGAGGGAGCAGATGCAGACGCGGATGACAGTGCCGGTGCAGGCCCCGCCGGCGGCGCGGGCCACCACCGGCGCCGTGCGCCTGCGCGACGTCCGCAAGACCTTCGCCGCGCCGCGCCGCGGGGCGCCGCCCGTCACCGCGCTCGACGGCCTGTCGCTCGACGCCGCGCGGGGCGAGTTCGTCGCCGTCGTCGGGCCGAGCGGTTGCGGCAAGACGACGCTGCTGGAGCTCGTCTGCGGGCTCAGCGCGCCGGACGCCGGGTCGGTCGACGCGCAGCCGGCGGCGCTCATGGCGCAGCGCGACCTGCTGCTGCCGTGGGCGAGCGCCGTCGAGAACGCTGCGCTCGCGCTGCGTGTCGGCGGCGGCCCGCGCGCGGCCGGGCGCGAGCGCGCGGCCGCGCTGCTGCGCGACTTCGGCCTCGCGGGCTTCGAGCGCGCGCGCCCGCACGAGCTGTCGGGCGGGATGCGCCAGCGCGTCGCGTTCGCGCGCACGCTGCTGGCGGGGCGGCCGGTGCTCTGCCTCGACGAGCCGTTCGCGGCGCTCGATGCGCTGACGCGCGCGGAGATGCAGGACTGGCTCGCCGGCGCGCTGGCCGCCGACCCGCGGACCGTCGTCATGGTCACGCACGACGTCGAGGAGGCGGTCGTGCTCGCCGACCGCGTCCTCGTGCTCTCCCCGCGCCCGGGGCGCGTCGTGGCGACGATCGCCGTCGCGGCGCCGCGCCCGCGGCGGCGCACGGATCCCGCGCTCGTCGCGCTGCGCGCGCGGGCGCTCGCGCAGCTCGGCGGGCTGTCATGACGGCGCGTCATCGATCGGCCGTCGTGCGCGTCGGCCCGGAAGGCCGGTCCTCGCGATGAGCGCGCTGCTCGTCGTGCTCGTGGCCATCGGCGGCTGGGAGGCCTACGCGCGGCTCAGCGGCATCGCCGAGTTCATCCTGCCGCCGCCGAGCGCGATCGCGACGGCGCTCGTCGACGACCGCGCGCTGCTGTGGAGCAACTTCGCGATCACCGCGGGCGAGATCGCCGTCGGGATCGCCGCGGCGCTCGTGCTCGGGCTCGGCTGCGCGGTCGCGATGCACTTCTCGCGCACGCTGCGGGGCGGCCTGTACCCGCTGCTCGTCGGCTCGCAGACGGTCCCGATCCCGATCGTCGCGCCACTGCTCGTCGTCTGGTTCGGCTTCGGCCTCGCCCCGAAGATCGCGATCATCGCGGTCGTCTGCTTCTTCCCCATCGTCGTCCCGACGCTCGACGCGCTCGGCCGCGTCGACCCCGATCTGCGCAAGCTCATGCGCAGCTTCGGCTCCTCGCGCTGGCAGACGTTCCGGATCGTCGAGGCGCCGGCCGCGCTGCCGGGCCTCTTCACCGGCGCGAAGCTCAGCGTCGCGATCGCCACGATCGCGGCGGTGCTCGCCGAGCAGGCGGGCTCCGAGGACGGGCTCGGCCGGCTCTTCCTCCAGGCCCTGCCACAGTTCGAGACTGCGCGGGCGTACGCCGCGGTCGTCGTCCTGTCGGGCTTCTCCGTCCTGCTCTTCGTGGCGCTCGGCCGCGCCGAGCGCCGCCTGCTGCCCTGGTCTCACCAACCGAGAGGAACCGCCCCGTGATCCGCCGCGTCCTGTCCGCCGTGCTCGCCCTCGTCGTCGTCACGGGCCTCGCCGCCTGCGGCGAGCGCAAGGAGCCGACCGGCGGCGCGCGCTCGCTCGAGCGCGTCGACCTCGTCCTGGACTTCTTCCCGAACGCCGACCACGCCGGCCTCTACGCGGCGGCCGGCGCCGGCGAGTTCAAGCAGGCCGGCCTCGACGTGAGCTTCCGCACGCCGTCGGATCCCTCCGCCCCGCTGAAGCTCGTCGCCGCGGGCCGCGCGGACCTCGCGATCTCCTACGAGCCCGAGCTGCTGCTCGCCCGCGCCAAGGGCGCGAAGCTCGTCGCCATCGGCGCGCTCGTGCAGAAGCCGCTGACGTCGATCATCTCGATCGCGCCGAAGCCGATCAGCGAGCCCGGCGAGCTCGAGGGCAAGAAGATCGGCACCGCCGGGATCCCGTACCAGGACGCGTACCTCAAGACGATCATCAAGCAGGCGGGGATCGACGAGCAGCGCGTGCATGCGATCAACCTCGGCTTCAACCTCGTCGCGCCGCTCGTCTCGCATAAGGTCGACGCGGTGCTCGGGGCCTTCTGGAACGTCGAGGGCGTCCAGCTCGAACGCCAGCAGAAGGCGCCGAAGATCCTGCGCATGGACCAGATCGGCGTGCCGACGTACAACGAGCTCGTCATCGTCGCGCGCGAGCAGGACGTCCGTTCGCGCGGGCCGCTGCTGCGGCGCTTCATGCGCGCCGTCGCCCGCGGCCACCAGCTCCTGCGGACGAACATCGACGCCGGCGTCGACCCGCTCGTCGCGGCCAACAAGGACCTCGATCGCAAGCTCCAGGTGGCCCAGGTCCAGGCGACGCTGCCGGTGTTCTTCCCGACGAAGAACTCCGAGCCGTTCGGCTTCCAGGACCCCACCGCATGGCACCGCTACGCGGCCTGGATGGCCGAGAACGGGCTGATCGACAGCCCGGCGATCGCGCAGCGGGCGTTCACGAACGAGTTCCTGCCCGGCCAGGGCATCTGAGCCGATTGCGCCCGCGCGTCGTCTCGCCGGCCCACGCGCGGCGGCTGGCGCTGCACGCGCAGGGCCTCGCGGCGGCGCCGCCGCGCGGCGGCGCCGGCCCGGACGCCGTGGCGGCGGTCGCCGAGCAGATCGGCTGCCTGCAGCTGGACCCCGTGAGCGCCGTCGCCCGCAGCCCGCTGCTCGTGCTCTTCGCGCGCCTGGGGCGCGTGGGCGACGCGGCCCTCGAGCGCGCCGCCTACGAGCAGCGGGCGCTCTTCGACGCCTGGGCGCACGAGGCCTCGCTCGTCGCCACCGCCGACCTGCCGCTGCACCGCTGGGCGATGCGGACGTACCTCGACGCGCCGACGACGCGCGCGGCGCGGGCCCGCGAGTTCCTCGCCGCGAACGCCGCGTTCTGCGACGAGCTCGTCGAGGAGCTGCGCGCGCGCGGCCCGCTGCGCGCCCGCGATCTCGAGGATCGCTCGGCCGAGCCCTGGCGCCACGGCTGGTGGACCGACGAGGTCTCGGCGCGCCAGACGCTCGCGCGGCTGCTGCACCTGCTCTGGGTGACCGGGCGCATCGGGGTCGGGCGCCGCGTCGCCGGCGAGCGCCTGTGGGACGTCTTCGAGCGCTGCGTGCCCGACGGCGCCGCGGCGGCGGCCATCGCGCTCGGCGACGCCGCCGCCGAGCGCGCGGCGGTGCTGCGCGCCGTGCGGATGCTCGGCGTCGCCCGCCCCGCGCACGTGCGCGCGCACTTCCTGCGCCGCCGCTACCCGCGGCTGGCCGAGACCCTGGCGGCGCTCACGGCCGCCGGCACGCTGGAGTGCGTGACGGTCGCGGGGCTGCGCGGCGACTGGTACGCCGCGCCGCAGGACCTCGACGCGCTGCCCGGCCTCGCCCCGGGCGCGCGGACGACCGTCCTGTCGCCGTTCGACAACCTGCTCTGCGACCGCGCGCGGACGGCCGCGCTGTTCGGCTTCGACCATCGCCTCGAGATCTACGTCCCGGCCGCCCGGCGGCGCTGGGGCTACTACGTCCTGCCGATCCTGCACCGCGAGCGGCTCGTCGCGCGCGCCGACGCGGTGCTCGATCGCGAGGCGGGCGTGCTGCGCGTCAACGCGCTCTACGACGAGCCCGGCGTCCGCCGCACCCCCGCGCTCGAGCGCGCGATCGACCGGGCGCTGGAGCGCCTGGCGGCGTGGCGCGGGGCGAGCGGCGTCGACGTCGTGACCCGCGGCTAGTGGTGGACCATACGCGCGAGATCGGGGCAGCACGCCGCCGGGCTCGAGCGTTCCCCATCGCTGGTCAGGCAGCGAGGCGCGACGGCGCCGGGGCGCGCAGCGCGTGCGCGGCCGCCAGGCCACGCCACTCGCCGAAGCGCGCGAAGAGCGCGCGCACCTCGGCCTCCTCGGCGCGCGCCGCCGGGTTGCCGCCCGACTGCCGGTGGCCGAGGAGCTTGAGGTACCCGAGGTCGCCGGCGGGGACGACGTCGTAGCGGCCCTGGCCCTGCGTCGCGAGCATCTCGACGGTCCAGCGCCCGATCGTCGGGATCGCGAGCAGGCGCCGCCACGCGCGCTCGTGGTCGGGCCCGTCGATGTCGATCCGGCCCGCCGCGACCTCGCGCGCGACGCGGACGAGCGCCGCCGCCCGGCGGCCGGCGAGGCCGAAGGACTCCAGGCGCGCCGGGGCACAGCCCGCGAGCGCCGCGGCGGAGGGCACGTCGCGCAGCCCGCTGGCGGGGTCGCGCGGCCCGAGCGCGCGCACGATGCGCGCTTCGATCCCCACGGCGACCCGCGCCTCGATGAGCTGCTCGCAGACGGCCCAGGCGAGCGCCTCGAAGGCGACCGGGCGGCGCGTGATGCGCAGCCACGGCGCGCGGCGCAGCGAGGGCCCGATCAGCGGGTCGTCGCGGTGGCGGTCATAGAAGGGGCGCAGGTCGTCGTCGACGCCGAGGGCGAACCGCATCCGCGCGATGGCCGCGTGCGCATCGTCGCGGCTCGCCGCCCAGCCGCCGAAGAGCACGCGCCGCTCGGCGACCTGGGCGACGCGGACGATCGCCGGGCGCCCGTCGACATGCAGCAGGCGCTCGAGCACCCCGCCACGGCAGCGCAGCACGCCGTCGCCGCCGCCGTGGCGCGGCAGGCGAAACGCCCAGCGGGGCACGACCTCGACGCGCAGCTCGACCACGGCTGCAACCTACGCCGCCGGCAGGACGGCCGTGCCGTCCGCAGCCGGGAACGCCGCTACTTGCGCTCGCCGAGCATGTGCACGTCCACGAGGAACGAGCGGCTCGCGAGCACGGGGGCCAGCATCCGCTTGCGGCGCCGCGTCACGCGGCGGGCCTTGCGGCGCTGCACGACGGCGACGGCTGCGGCGCCCGCGACGACGCTCACGCCGACGACGGCGACCGTCTGCACGGTGGCCGCGGACAACCCGGGAGCGCGCGGGGGCTCGACCTCGCGCACCTCCGCCGCGAGCACCGGCACGCCATCGAGCACTTCGGGCTCCTCGTCGGAGATCACAGGTGATTCCTCGCTCATCGCGCTACATATTGAAGGGCACGGCAGACGTTCGCCGTCAGAAGCGGGTTTCGTATACCCGGAAACGCTTGACGATGCGCCCGCCCATCGCCTCCATGCCGCGGTTCATGGCGCGGTTGGTCTCGAGGATCCAGCCCATCTCGCCCCATTTCTGGGGCGTGACGTTCGCCATGTCGAAGTGCTCGACGTAGAACGCGGCGGCGGCGCCGGTGTGCTGGTACTCGGGTTTGACGCCGAGAAAGCCGACCCGCACGCGGTCGATGTGCTTCTTGCGGCGAAAGAGGAACGTGTACCAGCCGAACGGGAAGACCTTGCCGTCCATGACCTTCAGCAGCTGGTTGACGTCGGGCACGGTGATCGCCATCCCGATCGTCTCGCCGTCCTTCTGGGCGGCCATGAACCAGTTGCGGTCGTAGACGAGCTGCAGCTCCTCAGCGTAGTGCTTGAGGTCCTCGTCGGAGTACGGGACGAAGCCCCAGTTGCGCTTCCAGGCCGCGTTGTAGACCTCGCCGAAGACGCCCTTGATGTTCTTGGAGAGGTCGCGCCGGCGCAGGTGGCGGATCTCGATCCCGTGCTTGGTCCGGGCCTGCTCGGCCAGCTCGAAGATGACCGGCAGGATCTTCGCGCGGTCGGAGATGTCCAGCTCCCACATGTAGAGGTCGATCGCCTTCTCGGCGCCCGCCTCCTCGATCCGCTGCTGGTAGTACGGCGGGTGCCAGGGCTGCTTGATCATCGGATCACGGTCGAAGCCCTCGATGAGCACGCCGCACTCGTCGTTCATCGTGTAGTCCATCGGGCCGATCATGTGGCTGCGCCCCTGGCCCGCGAGCCAGGCCTGGGCGGCGTCGAGCAGCGCGCGGGCGACCTCGGCGTCGTCCTCGAGCTCGAGGAAGCCGAACATCCCCGTCTCACAGACCCCGCCCACCCCGTGCTCGTCGTCGTAGGCCTTGTCCCACTGGGCGCTGATGCGCCCGACGACCTGCTTGCCGCGCCGCGCGACGAACTCCTGCGCCCGCGCGTGCTTGAAGTACGTGTTCATCCGGCGGCTGTGGAAGAGCCTGCGCTCCAGACGGACCGGAGGGACCCACCGGTCGGAGGTAGCATGCAGCCGGTACGGGAGTTCGATGAACTCCTTCCAGTCCCGCCGCGACTTCACGGCCCGTACCTCGACGTTCACCAGAGGACACGCTACATGGCTGCCACGACACGCGACGTCTTTGCCAAGGCCCACGGCCACGAGCGCTCCCAGCAGCTCGCAGACGCGCGCGCGGCCGACCTGCTGCCGTACTTCCGCACGCTCGAGGGACCCGCGGGGCCGGTCGTCGAGATGGAGGGCTCCGAGCGGATCATGCTCGGCTCCAACAACTACCTCGGCCTCACCGCCGACCCCCGTGTCATCGCCGGCGCCCAGGCCGCGCTGAACACGTATGGGACCGGGCTGACGGGCTCGCGGCTGCTCAACGGGACGATCGCCCTGCACCTCGAGCTCGAGCGGGAGATCGCCGACTGGATGGGCACCGAGGAGGCGCTCGTCTTCACGACCGGCCACCAGGCGAACCTCGCGGCGCTCGGCACGCTGCTGGCACCCGGCGACACCGTCGTCGCCGACAGCGGCGATCACGCGTCGATCCTCGACGGCTGCCTCCTGAGCCGCGCGAAGCTGCGTGTCTTCCGCCACAACCGCCTCGACAAGCTCGAGCGCACGCTGGAGAAGGCCGCAGGCGACGGGGGCGGCATCCTCGTCGTCGTCGACGGCGTGTTCTCCATGGAGGGCGACGTCGCGCCGCTCGCGCAGATCGCCGAGCTCTGCGAGCGCTTCGGCGCGCGGCTCATGGTCGACGAGGCCCACGGCGCCGGCGTGCTCGGGGCCCGCGGCGCCGGCGCCTCCGAGCTGCTCGGCGTCGAGGACCGCGTCGACCTGCGCATGGGCACGTTCTCCAAGAGCCTCGCGAGCTGCGGCGGCTTCATCGCGGGCACCCACGAGGTCGTCGACTTCCTCCGCGTCCAGAGCCGCGCCTTCCTCTTCACCGCCGCCGGGGTGCCGGCCGCCGTCGGCGCCGCGCTCGCCGCGCTGCGCATCGTCCGCTCCGACGAGGGCCCGCAGCTGCTGGCGCGCGTGCTCGACAACGCCGCCTACCTGCACGCGGGCCTCAAGGCGCAGGGCCTGCGGGTCGTCGAGCACGAGGGCGGGCACGTCACGCCGATCGTGCCGGTCATCGTCGGCGACGACTGGAAGGCCGTCCTGCTCTGGCGCGCGCTCTACGACGCCGGGGTCTTCGTCAACGTCGCCCTGCATCCGGCGGTCCCGCCCGGTGGCGCGCTGCTGCGCACGAGCGTCATGGCGACACACGACCGCGCGACGCTCGACCGCGCGCTCGAGGCATTCGCCTCGGTCCAGGATCTCTTCGAGGCCGAGGACAGCCCGCTTCCGACCTGAGTCTCACCCGCTCACCCTTGTCCAAACCTTCACAAGGGAAACACGGAAGAAAAACATCGCTCTGAGCGGTGCCTTTGCGGCCACGTGCGTTGACCGATCCACGCACCTCCCATACGTTCGAGGTGCGCTCAGAAGACGCGGCGGGAAGGTCCAAGACCCACAGGAGCCCAGCGAGAGGGCGCCTGAAACTGGTGGTCGAAGTGGCCGGGGGAGCCCGACGCGACGCGCTCATCCACAGCTCACCACCGAAGGCTGCCATCGCACGGACGGGGCGGCCGGGGAGGACTCCATGCACGACGCGACAGCGACGATTGCCCCTGCGCCGCAACATATGCAGGCTCTTCAGCGCGCCAACGAGGTCCGGCTCGCTCGGGCTGATCTCAAGCGCCGCGTTGGTGAGGGGGTCGTCTCCGCCGGCGAGGTCATCCTCAACACCCCCTGGGAAGCGGCGAGCATGACGATCGGGGAGCTGCTCCAGAGCCAGCACCGCTGGGGGTCCACGCGCTGTCGCAAGTTCCTCGCCGACATCGACATGACGGAGATGAAGACCGTCGGGTCGATGACCGACCGCCAGCGCCGCGCGCTGGCGGCGAAGATCTGACCGCGGCACGTCCGCGTCCGGGCCCCGCCCGGCAGCCTGGTCAGCCCATGGCCTGCCGGGTGCGGGGCGCGTACTGCATCGGTGAGGAAGGGTGAGCGGCGCGCGGGGGCGGTCAGCCCGGGCGCCGCGGGGAAGGCCGGCGCTTTTCCGTTCGCATCGGGCCGAAAATCGCCCCATCAAGTGAGCGCGACGCGTAGACGTTCACATGGAACATCTACGCGTCGCCCTCCCTCCCCGGGGTGCTCGCGCGCCGGCGAAACCGCATGCGATCGGGCGCGGACAACGCGCGTTCCTCCTCACCGATTGCTGTAGGCGCCCGCGCCGCGTAGGCCTCTCGGCACGTCGGCGACCGATGCCAGCCCACGAAGCGGGCCCCGGGGGCGGCTCGTCTACGACCCGCGCGGCGGGCTCCACCCGGCCCGCCGCGACGCCGCGACGGCGGCCGCGATGCGCCGGTCCAGCTGCGGCTCGGCGATCGCGCCGAGGCTCGTGCTCTGCACCCGGCCGTGCCAGCGCGCGTACGTGATGTGCGGGCAGACGGCGACGCCGTAGAGGTTTGCGAGGATCCCGTCGCGGTCCCAGCCGACGGGGAACCGCCAGCCGTGGGCGCGGACGATCGCCCGCAGCTGCCCGAGGTCGCCGCGGATGCCGATCGCCGCGACCTGCACGCCGGGATGGCGCGCGGCGACGCGATCGAGGCGGTCGAGCTCGCCGGCGCAGTCGCCGCCCCGCGTGGCGAGGAAGGCGAGCACGACCGGCCCGCGCTCCGTCAGCTCGCAGAGGTTGAGGACCTCGGGCCCGCGGACGTCGCAGGCGGGCCGGCTGCCGGCGCTCCCCTGCCGCGCGCGGGTGGCGACATTCGCGTCGCAGGGGTCGCGCGGTGAGTCGCAGCGGATCGCCGAGGTCGCCAGCGGCGCCGCGAACGGCGGCACCTGCGCGCCGGGGGCCAGCCCGCGCGCGCCCGGGCCGGACGTGCCGGCGCCGTTGACGAGGACGACCGCGACGACGACGATCGCGACGGCACCGAGCAGCCAGCCGTAGCGCCCGGGGTGCAGCAGCGGGCGCGGCGGGTCGCCGTCCGTCACGGCGCGGTCGCGGGCGCGCGCAGCGGCGCGCCCGCCGGCGCCGCCCGCCGCTCGGCGAGGAGCAGCACGGCCGGCAGCACGACGAGTACGCCGAGCAGCGAGACCGTGAGGTCGACGACCGTGACGAAGCCGAAGTCGCGCAGCATCCGGATGTCGGAGACGACGAGGACGGCGAAGCCCGCGATCGCCGTCGCCCCCGACGCCAGCACGGCCGCGCCGGTCGAGCGATACGTCCGCCGCAGCGCCTCGGCGGGGTCGTGGCCGCCCCGGCGCTCCTGGCGGTAGCGCTCGGACAGCAGGACGCTGAACTCCGTCGAGATCGCGACGACGAGCGCCCCGAGCGTCACCGACATCGGGTTCAGGGGGATCCGCAGCGCGAACAGCACGAGCGCCGACCAGCCCGTGGCGAGCGCGATCGGGACGAGCGGGACGAGCGCGCGCGCGACGCCGCGCAGGGCGGCGAGCAGCACGAGCGCGACGGCGGCCAGCCCGGCGAGCAGCGTCAGCAGCCGCCGGCTGTTGGAGGAGACCTCGGCGTTGGCGTCGGCCGCGAGCACGGGCAGCCCCGCGACGGCGGCGCGCACGCCGGGCGGGCGGCCGTCGTCCAGCCGCGCGCGCAGCACGTCGAGGACCGCCTTCTGGCGGTCGAGCGTCATGAGCCGGATGCCGAACGCGAGCGTCGCGGTGCGCCGGTCGGCGGTGATGACCGAGGACGAGAAGTACGGCGGGACGGCGTCGAGCAGGTCTGAGATCTGCGCGGCGCTCGCGCGCGATCCGGGCGTCGTGAAGAGGTCCGGCAGGGAGAACGCCGGGCAGATCTCCGCGCGCCCGCAGCCGCGCTTGGCGGCGCTGTAGCCGTAGTGCTTCAGGACGCCGGACTGGTAGGCGATCATCCACCGCAGGACCTGCGGGCGGGTGAGATCGGCGCCCTCGATGACGACGTCGATCTCGCCGCCGACGCCGCTCGAGCGCTGCAGCGCGTCGAGGTCGCGCAGCGCCGGGAGGTCCTGCGGCACGAGCTTCTGGATGTCGGACTCCACGCGCGTCTGCGTGTCCAGCGCCCAGCCGGTGGCGGCGACGGCGACGGCGATCGCGAGCACGCGGCCGGGGTTGCGCGTCGCGTAGTCCAGCGCGCCCGCGCCGGCACGCCGCACCCGGGCGCCGGCCGCGGTCAGGAAGGCGGGCGCGGCACGGGCCGCGCGCCGCGGCGGCCCGCGTCGCTCGGCGAGTACGAGCGCGGCCGGCACGCCGAGCAGCGCGCAGGCGAACGCGATCGCGATCCCGGCGACGAGCAGGATCCCGAAGCCGCGCACCATCGGCACCGGCGACAGCGTCAGCGCGAGGAAGCCCGCCGCCGTCGCCGCCGCCGCGACGGCGACCGTCGGCGTGCCCAGCAGCGCCGCCCGGCGCGCGGCCGGCGCCGCGCCGAGCGCCGTGCCCTGCTCCTCGGTGACGCGCGACTGCAGCTGGATCGCGTAGTCGACGGCGAGGCCGATGAGCACCGGCAGGACGGCGATCGACGCCATCGTCAGCGACGCGCCGGCGAGCGACAGCCCGCCGAACGTCAGGGCGGCCGCCGCGACGGCGATCGCGAGCGGCAGCAGCCGCAGCCGGCTGCGGAAGACGAGCGCGAGCGTCGCGGCCATGACGAGCAGCGCCGCGACGAGCAGGGCGATCATCGACCGCGTGATCGACGCCGTGAGGTCGCTCACGACGACCGGCGCGCCGGTGACGGTGTACGTCGCGCCGTTGCGCGGCGCCCAGGCCTTCATCTTCACCGCGGCGCGGATCAGCGCGATCGCGTCGCTGCGTGCCGCCTCGCTGAGCCCGGCCTTCAACCGCACCTGGACGAGCGCCGTGCGCCCGGGGCCGTTGCCCTGGACCGGGAAGAGGTAGGCGAACTTGCGCTTCGGCGTGCCCGGCGGCCTGGTCTGGTCGAAGACGAGCGTCGAGATGAAGCTCGGGTCGTCGAGCCGCGGGATCGAGCGCAGGCCGTAGCGGACGGCGAGCCCGATGACCTCGGCCTGGAAGTCCTGCGCGACGACGGTCTGCGCCGCCCGGACCGCACGCGCGGTCGCGGCCGCGCTCAGCCCCTGCCGCCGCGCGGAGCGGCGGGCGGTCGTCGCGGCGTCGTCGCTGCGCTGCTTGGTGGCCTGCAGGCGGCGCGCGAAGCCCTCGCCGAGCTGGCGCGTCGCCTCGTTGATGAACGTCCCCGGGCCGAAGACGACCTTCACCGGGTGCGTCGCGCGCAGCCGGCCGCAGGGCCCGCTCGCCCCGCCGGGCGGCGTGACCTGTGCGGGCGTGTTGCCGGAGATGCAGCCCTCGAGGCCGATCAGCCGCTCGAGGTCCTGCGTGAGCAGGAGCTTCGTGAGATCGCCGCGGACGAGGACGATGATCGGGTCGTCGCCGAAGCGCGCGCGGTAGGTCGCGGTCGCGCCGTAGGACGCGGTGCTCCTGCCGACGAGCGTGTCGACGCCGGCGTCGGGCTGCAGGCGCAGCGCGAGCGCGAACCCGGCGACGGCAAGGACGGCGATGACGCCGAGCACGAGCACGGGGCGCCGCGCCGACAGCGCCGCGGCCCGGTGCAGCGGCCGGATCACTCCATGCCGAGCGGGCCCTGCGACTCGCCCGCGAGGAACTGGCGCACGAACTGGTTGTCGGAGTTGAAGAGCTCGGTGGCGGGCCCGGACTCGACGATACGCCCCTTCCAGAGCACCGAGATGTGCTCGGCGACGCGGCGCGCGGTCATGATGTCGTGGGTGATGAGCGTGAACGCCGGCGGCGGCGTTCCGCGCTTGGAGGCCTCGTTCATCATGTCCTCGTGGATCTCCTGGATGAGCTCGCCCAACAGGGCGGTGCGCACGGGATCCAGGCCCGAGTCGGGCTCGTCGAAGAGCACGATGTCGGGGTCGAGCACGAGCGCGCGGGCGAAGCCGGCGCGCTTGCGCATGCCGCCGGAGAGCTCGTTGGGCATCTTGTCGTGGGCGTTCTGGAGGCCGACCTCGGCGAGCCGCCGGTTGACGATCTCGCCGATCTCCTCCTCGCTCTTCTCCGTGTGCTGGCGCAGCGGGAAGCAGACGTTGTCGAAGACGTCCATCGAGCCGAACAGCGCACCGTCCTGGAAGAGGACGCCGAACTTCTGGCGCATCTTGAAGAGATCGTCGTCGACCATGTTCGGCACGGACTCGCCGTGGACGAGGACGTCGCCCTGGTCGGGATACAGCAGGCCGACCATGTGCTTGATGCACACAGACTTACCCGTCCCGGAGGGCCCGAGGATCATCGAGATCTTGCCCTCCGGCAACCCGAGGTTCAGGCCGCGCAGGATCTTGTTGCGCCCGAACGCCTTGTGGACGTCGATGAACTCGACGGCGTCCTTGGCCCCGTGCGGGCGCTTGACCCCGGTGTGCCAGCGGTACTCGTCGCCGCCGGACAGCGGCGCGCCGCTGTCCGGGGTGTTCGGGGTCGTCGACATCGTGAGGGACAGGGTAACCGGCGCCCCCGCCGTTCAGCCCCGCTTGGCCTCGTCGAGTGCGGCCTGCGCGGCCGCCGCCGCCGCGAGCAGCTCGCCGGCGTTCGCCGCCGGCAGGCGCCCATGGCTGACGTTGTAGGCCTCATAGGCCGCATCGGCGGCCGCCTTCGCCGCCGCCTCGAGCTCGGCGACGTGCCCGTTCGAGGCCGCGGGTGCGGGCGCGGGCGCCGCGGCCGCGGGTGCTGCCTCGGCCTGCGCCGCGGGTGCCTCGGGCGCTGCCGCAGGCGCCGTGCGCAAGCGGATCGTCCCGTGGCCGTGCGCCTCGGGCACGGGCACGGGCACGGGCGCGGGCGCGGGCTCGGGCTCGGCGGCGACCGGCTCGGCCGCAGGGGCGGCACCGGGCGTGCGCAGGCGGATCGTGCCGTGCCCATGCCCCGCGGACGGGGCAGCGGGCACCGTCTCCGCGGCCGCGGGCGCGGCGGCCGCGCCCTGGCCGCGCAGGCGAATCCTGCCGTGGCCGTGGCTCGCCGCCGGCGGGGCGGCCGGCGCGGGCGCCGCGGCGGCGGGGGCTGCGGCCGTCGCGGCCGGGGCGACGCGCCCCTTCAGCCGGATCGTGCCGTGGCCCGCCCCGCTGTAGGAGACGGCGGTGGCGTCTGCGGCCGCGACCGGCGCCTCGGGCGCCGGGGCGGGCACGACGCGCCCCTTGAGGCGGATCGTCCCGTGGCCCACGACCGCGACGGCGACCGTGGGCGACGGCGCCTCCGCCGCCGGGGTCTGCGCGACCGGCACCTCCTCGCGCCCTCGCAGGCGAATCTTCCCGTGTCCGACGCGCGTCTCCTGCTGAGCCTGGCTCATGACCTCTCCCGCCTTCGTTGCCGTCTCTTCGCCCGCCGGCGCATCCGCCGGCGCAGCGCTGCGCTGCTCGCCATACGTCGCCCCGCCGAGGCGGATCCGGCTCGCTGCCGGCGCCACGAGATCGCCGGCGACGGGCACGTCCTTCAGCGCGCCCCCGGCCGCGGACGCTGCCGCCGCCACCGCGGCCTTCGCCTGCGCTGCGAATCTTTCAGCCGCTCCTGCGGACGCCCCCGCCGCCTTCGCCGCCGCCGTCACCAGTTCCTCGCCCTTCATCATGTGCTCTCCCGCGCTCGTTTCGGGCCGACGGCGTCGCCGCGCGGCCCGTTGCCCCCTATTTTCTGCTCACCTGTCCCACGTGCATCCCGTCATCCTCCGATCGGGGCGCGCGGATTGGCGCCCCAGAAGAGCTGTGTGCCGAGCATCCCGATGAGGTGCACGAGCACGATGTTCAAGACCATCGACTTCGCCGTCGCCGTCCCCACGCCGACCGGCCCCCCGCTCGCGTGGTAGCCGTAGTAACAGCCCACGAGCACGATCGTCGTCGCCATCACCATCGCCTTCAACATGCTGTAGACGAGGTCGGGAGGGTTCTGGAACATCCAGAAGATGAGGAAGTACCCGCCGCTCGAGACCTCGCCTATCTGCTGCACCACGGCGATGTAGCTCGCCAGGAAACCCGCTCCGATCGCAGCGACGTACACGAACGGCAGGACGAGCCAGGCGGCGAACAGCCGCGTCGCGCAGAGGAACGTCACCGAGCTGATGCCCATGACCTCGAGTGCGTCGATCTCGTCGGAGATCCGCATCGAGCCGAGCTCGGCGACGATCCCGGTGCCGACCTTCGCGGCCATCATGTAGCCGAAGGCGTAGGGCACGAGCTCGCGCAGGTCGCACCAGGCGGCGAAGACGCCGGCGTAGGCCGGGTTGCCGACCGAGCGGTTGAAGTACGCGCCCTCGATCCCGCACTGCAGCCCGATGATGAAGACGAGGCCCCAGATGACGAGCGTGGAGGAGACGATGAGGATCCCCGCCTGGCGCAGCGCCTCGCCGAAGAAGCGAAAGACGCGCAGGCTGTAGACCTGGCCCATGATGCGCCCGGAGAACTTCGCGATCTCGCCGAAGTTCGCGATCCAGTCCCGCGGGATGGCCAGCCAGCCGCCCACTACCGCAGGTTCGTGAGCTCGGGGTTGGTCGCCAGCAGCGTCTGCGTGAAGACGTAGTTGAACGCGAAGATGCCCAGGAAGGCGATCACCACCGCCTGGTTGACGGCGCGCCCCACCCCCTCCGCCCCACCCGATGCCGTCATGCCCTTGTAACAGCAGACGATCGCGATGATCGCGCCGAACAGCGTCGTCTTCAGCGTCGAGCCCCAGAGGTCCGTGAGCGACGCGTTCGTGAAGAACGTCGCCCAGAAGCCCCCCAGCGGTGCCCCGTTGACGAGCGTCGCCAGGACGCCGGAGAAGACACCGAAGAGCAGCGCGTAGACGTTGAACAGCCCGGTCACGAGCATGAGCGCGAGGAAGCGCGGGACGACGAGGTTCTTGATGGGGTCGATGCCGAGGACCTGCAACGCGTCGAGCTCCTCGCGGATCTTGCGCGCGCCGAGGTCGGCGGTGATCGCCGTCCCGGCGACCCCCGCGAGCACGATCGCCGTGACGAACGGCGCGAACTCGCGGATCGATGCGAGGACGAAGAAGCCGCCGAGGCGGTCGATCGCGCCGAAGAGGACGAGGAAGTTCGCCGCCTGCAGCCCGGGCGCGCCGTAGCCGAAGGCGATCGTCGAGACGAGCAGCGGAAACCAGCAGAGCTTCAGCGCGAAGAGGAACTGGTTGACGAACTCGCCGCCGTAGGGGTACGGCGGTCGGAGAGCAGACATGATCGTCTTGCCCGTGAGGATCATCATGTCCCCGACCTCTTCGAGCAGGCTCTTCGCAGGAAGAAACGCTCGATCGGCGACGTTGCGAACCATCTGGTCTCTCTCCTCGCCCCGGATCGCGGGGCACCCGCGACACCGTGGGCAAGCGTAGGGGAATGCCCTGCTCGCCGCCACCGTCCGCGCGCGCCGGGGCGACGGGCGGGTGGTACGTTGGCTGCAGGGTGAGGAGCGGCTCGGCAAACCTGCGTGTGTGCGCCGTGTTCGCAGCGGCGACGCTGGCGCTCGCGGCCGCCGGTTGCGGCGGCGGCGATCGTCGCGACGCGGGCGCCGCGAGCGGCGATTACACCGTCGACATCGTCCGCGCGCAGTTCCCCGCGCGCCAGCACCTCGCCGAGAAGCTGCAGTTCGTCCTCACCGTCCGCAACAGCGGCGACCGGACGATCCCGAACCTCGCCGTCACGCTCCACGGTTTCACGGCTCGCACCGGCGGCTCCGCGGACGCCGACCCCCGCAACCCCGTCTGGCTCATCGACGAGGAGCCGCCCGGGACGGGGACGGCGATCGAGGACACGTGGGCCGGCGGCGCGCTCGCGCCGGGCCGCGATGTCACGCTGCGCTGGCATGTCACGCCGGTCCTCGCGGGCCGCCACGTCGTCGACTACGCGGTCGCGGCCGACCTCGACGGCTCCTCCGACGTCCGCGTCGGCGGCGGCAGCCGCGCGACCGGCGCGATCACCGTCCGCGTCGACGCGCAGCCCGCACAGGCGCGCGTGGACCCGCGCACGGGCCAGGTCGTCCGCGAGTAACGACCCTCCAGCCGGGTACCCCTGTCTCACGACTCCGCAGCGCCTTACGCGGATTGCCCACGGTCGGGCGCGACCCCATAGGACAGGGAGACACCCCATGATGAAGAACCCGCTGCACGTTTATCTGAACGACCATCTGGCCGGCGCCACCGCCGGCGTCGATCTCGTCCGCACCGCGGCCGAGAACCACGACGGCGACCTCGGCGAGTTCTTCGCCGAGCTGGCCGACGGGATCACCGCCGACTACAACACGCTGACGTCGCTCATCGACCAGCTCAACGCCCATGCCAGCGGCGCCAAGGAGGCCTTCGCGAAGATCGGTGCTGAGGTCAGCGACACGAAGTTCAGCGGCGAGTCGATCGGTGACCCGCAGTTCGGCACGTTCCTCACGCTCGAGACGCTCTCGATCGGCGTCGAGGGCAAGCTCTGCATGTGGAAGGCCCTGAAGGTCGTCGAGGGCGATGTCCCCGAGCTCGGCGCGCTGGACATCGACACGCTGATCGAGCGTGCGCAGTCCCAGCGCGACCGTCTCGAGGGCAAGCGCCTCGAGGTCGCCGCGGGCGCCCTGACGGGGTCGCAGGTCAGCGCGTAGCTCAGCGCGGCAGGCGCGGCGCGATGATCCGGTAGGCCTTCAGGCCGAGCCCGAGACGCTCGCGGTCCTCGGACTGCATCGGGTCCAGGCCGGTGAGGTCGCGCACGCGCTCCAGGCGGTACGCGACGGTGTGGCGGTGGGCGTGGATCGCGGCCGCCGTCGCGCTCATGTGGCAGTTCGCGGCGAGGTACGCCTCGAGCGTGCCGACGAGGTCGGTGCGGTACTGGTCGTCGTAGCGGACGACCGGCGCCACCGTGTCCTCGTAGAAGGACCGCACCTCCTCGGGGTGCGAGGCGAGGACGCGGAACAGCAGGCGGTAGGTGCCCTGGTTGATGTCCTCGGAGATCGGCTCGCCCGAGACGGTCAGGACGTCGAGCACGAGCTCGGCCTCCTGCACGGCGCGGCCGAGGTCGCCCGGGTCGGCGTAGAAGGAGGACAGGCCGACGATCCCGTGGCGCTGCAGCCGCGTCGCCAGCCGCGCCGCGGCCGCGAGCGTCGCCTCGGCAGCGTTGTCGGCGCGGGCTGCGGGCAGCAGCGCGTACACGCGGCCGGCCTGCCCGCAGGTCGCTGTCCCCGTGCGCTCCATGTGCTGGGCGAGCGCGCCCGGCAGGTCCTCGGCGATCGTCGCCACGACGTGGCGCGGGCGATCGGTGTGCAGCTCGGCGCACAGCGCGATCGCCCCGCGGCTGAGGTCGCAGCCCAGCCGCGCGCCGCGGCGCACGAGCTCGTCGGGTGACAGCTCGCTGCCGGCGCGCAGGTCCTCGAGGAACGACCCCCGCAGGTTCTGCTCGACCTCGTCGCGCGCCTCCTCGACGGCGACCTCCGTCAGGCACGCGACCGCTGCGAGGTGCAGGTACTCGGCGGCCTCGCCGGCCGGGGCGTTGCCGCCGTCGAACAGCAGGACGGCGCCGACCGTCTCGTCGCCGGACGCGATCGGGATCTCGGCGGCCAGGCCCCGCGGCGCGTGCGCCGGGCGGTCGTGGACGACGTCGGCCACGTAGTGGCGCAGCTCCGGGAGGCGCTCGGCGTGCGGTGAGCCCGCCGGCGCGATGACCGCGGCCCCGAGCCGCGGGACCACGATCGCCACCGACCCGCCGACCGCCTCGGCGGCAAGCTCCGCGACGCGCTCGAGTCCGTCCCCGGCGAGGACGGCGTCGACCATTCGCAGATGCAGCCCCCTGAGTCGCTCGACGAGGGTGGCCGCTGTCGGGGCGGCCACCCTCACCACCCCCTAGCCCGCGGCCGCGGCGGCCGCGGCGTCGGGGTGGGCCTGCAGGGTGTCCTCACCGGACTCGCCGGTGCGGATCCGGTAGGCCTCCTCGACCGGGAGGACGAACACCTTGCCGTCGCCGACGGCGCCCGTCCTGCCGTGCTTGAGGATCGTCTCGACGATCGTCATGACGTCCTTCGTCGCGACGACGCACTCGATCTTCACCTTCGGCCGCAGGTAGTTCGTGAGCTCCGCGCCGCGGTAGCGCTCGGTGATGCCCTTCTGGCGCCCCGAGCCCTTCACCTCGCTGATCGACAGGGAGGGAAATCCGAGCGACAGGAGCTCCGTCCTGATCGGCTCGAACGCCTCGTGCCGGACGTATGCGATCACCATCTTCATGCGGGACTCTCCTTCGTGGCCAGGACGGGGACGGGTGCGGGAGGTACTGTCGCAGCCGGGCCGCCGCCGTAGCCGATGAGCTCGGCTGCCGGGATGAACGCCTCCGGGTAGCCGTACATGCCGTGTTCGGAGATGTCCAGGCCGGCGTCCTCTTCCTCTTCGCTGACGCGCAGGCCGTACGTCTTCTTGATGATCATGAAGGTCGTGTAGCTCATGACGAACACGAACGCGAACGCGGTCGAGAACCCGACCACCTGGGCGACGAGCTGCTTCAGCGATCCCGAGTACAGCAGGCCGCCGTTCGGATCTCCGACGCCCGCATACTGCGCCAGGCGCGGCGAGGTGAACAGCCCGCAGGAGAACGTGCCCCAGATGCCACAGACCCCGTGCGCCGTGAGCACGCCGACCGGGTCGTCGAGCTTCTTGTCGATGGCCAGCACGCACGGCGGGATGAGGATGCCTGCGACGAGGCCGATCGGGATCGCCGCCCAGAGCTCGACGTAGCCCGAGGGGGCGGTGATCGCGACGAGCGCGCCGATCGCGCCGTTGCCGCACATGCCGATGTCCAGCGTCTTCATCATGAGGCGGCCCATGAGCAGCGAGCCGAGGACGCCACAGGCCGCGGCGAGGTTCGTCACGAGGACGATCTCTGCGAAGCGCCCGTCCTGGATGCCGAGCGTCGAGCCCGGGTTGAACCCGAACCAGCCGAGCCACAGGATCATGACGGCGAGGCCGAAGAGCGGCATGTTGTGCCCGGGGATCGCCCGCGGCTTGCCGTCGGCACCGTACTTGCCCTTCCTCGGCCCGAGCAGCAGCAGGACCGCGAGCGCACCCGTCGCGCCGATGAGGTGGACGGCGGTCGAGCCGGCGAAGTCCTGCATGCCGACGAACCCGATGTCCTTCCACAGGCCGACCGGCACCTGGAGGAAGCCGCCGCCGAAGACCCAGTGTGCGCCGATCGGGTAGATCAGACAGGAGAAGACGACGGCGTAGATGATGTAGACGCCGAACTTGATGCGCTCGAGCGTCGAGCCCCAGACGATCGCGAGCGAGACCGCGGCGAACACGAACTGGAAGAAGAACTTCGCGTCGACCGTTGCGTTCGAGAAGCCCATGACCGGGAAGCCGGTCGTCGGATCGCCGAAGCCCTGCAGGAGGAACCCCGTGCCGCCGATGATCCCCGTGATGCCCACGGTGTCGTTGCCGAAGGCGAATGCGAAGCCCACGAAGTACCAGCAGACAGCACAGATCGAGAAGTTCGTGAGGACCTTTGCGACGACCGTGCCCGCGTTCTTCTGGCGCGAGAAGCCGATCTCGAGAAACATGAAGCCGCACTGCATGAACATCACGACCATGCCGGCGACGATCACCCACATCGTGTTGATCCCGACCGAGTTCAGGCCGACGGTGTGGGCCACGTCTCCGTTGCTGTTGATGGACGAGTCCACCGTGTCGGCCCACGAGAGCCCGGGTACCACCAGTGCGACGAGCAGCCCGGCCCCCACGGCGGGCAGCACCTTGGTCGCCAACGTGCGTCTCATACGTCCTCCTCGATCGGGTGCGCCTTCATCGAGGTTCATCGTCGACGGCGACCTGCGATGCGTCTTTGTACCGGGGTCGAAAGATCGCCGGAAGCGGTTCGACACGCGTCATTGACAGGCGACGCCGGACGCTCCTAGGGTGCTGTCAACCGTACGGGTAGGCGGCGCACCGCAATTGCGTGTGGACAAACGCGACCGCCGCGCCCTGTCCGCGTGGACAACGACTGGGGCCGAGACCCCCGGCTACAGTCAGCGCGGCCACCACGAGGAGGACTCCAGTCACCCATGCCCCGAATCCGCCAGGACAACGTCACCGCCGCACAGTGGAGCACCAATGGAGGTGCGCTCGGCTCGCCAGACCTGACCGAGGCCGGCAACCAGGTCTTCGGCGCCAACGTGTTCAGCACGGCAGTCCAGCGCCAGCGGCTGCCCAAGCACGTCTTCAAGGCCCTCAACTCGGCGCTCGCGAAGGGCGAGGCGCTGGACACGTCGCTGGCCGACGCGGTCGCGCAGGCGATGAAGGGCTGGGCGCTCGAGCGCGGGGCGACGCACTACACCCACTGGTTCCAGCCGCTCACGGGCATGACCGCGGAGAAGCACGACTCCTTCTACGGCCCGACGGGTGACGGCACGGCGATCGCGGAGTTCTCCGGCAAGGAGCTCATCCAGGGCGAGCCCGACGCCTCCTCGTTCCCGACCGGCGGCATCCGCGCGACGTTCGAGGCGCGCGGCTACACGGCATGGGACCCGAGCTCGCCGGCGTTCATCCTCGAGAACCCCAACGGCGCGCTGCTCTGCATCCCGACGGCGTTCGTCTCGTGGACCGGCGAGGCGCTCGACACGAAGATCCCGCTGCTGCGCTCGATGGACGCCCTGTCGAAGTCGGCGATCCGCGCGCTGAAGCTCCTCGGCGACGAGGAGGCCACGCGCGTCTTCACGACCGTCGGGCCCGAGCAGGAGTACTTCCTCATCGACGAGCAGTACTACTACGAGCGCCCCGACCTCGTGACGACGGGCCGCACGCTCTACGGCGCCAAGCCCCCGATGGGCCACGAGCTCGACGAGCACTACTTCGGCTCGATCCCGGAGCGCATCCTCGCGTGCATGATGGAGACCGAGATCGAGCTCGCGAAGCTCGGCGTGCCGGTGAAGACGCGCCACAACGAGGTCGCGCCCAACCAGTACGAGCTCGCGCCGCTGTATGAGAACTCGAACATCGCGTCCGACCACCAGCAGCTCACGATGCAGCTGCTGCAGAACGTCGCGCGCCGCTACGGGCTCGTCTGCCTGCTGCACGAGAAGCCGTTCGCGGGCGTCAACGGCTCGGGCAAGCACAACAACTGGTCGATGGGCACCGACACGGGCGTCAACCTGCTCGAGCCCGGGGCCACGCCGGCGGACAACATCCAGTTCCTGTTCTTCTGCACGGCCGTCGTCCAGGCGGTCAACAAGCACCAGGCGCTACTGCGGGCGTCAGTCGCCAACGTCGGCCAGGATCACCGGCTCGGGGCCAACGAGGCCCCGCCGGCGATCATCTCGATCTTCCTCGGCGGTGAGCTCGAGAAGGTCTTCGACACGATCGCCGGCGGCGAGGCCGCGGTCTCCTCCGACAACGGCTTCCTCGGCCTCGGCACCCCGGTGCTGCCGCCGCTGCCGATGCATGGCGGCGACCGCAACCGCACCTCGCCGTTCGCCTTCACCGGCAACAAGTTCGAGTTCCGGATGCTCGGCTCGAGCTCGTCGCTGGGCATGCCCAACACCGTGCTGAACACGATCGCCGCGGAAGCCATCGACGAGCTGTCGGCGGCGCTCGAGGCCAGGCTGGCGGACGCCACCTCGCTCGACGAGGCGGTCATCGGGATCGTCAAAGACGTCTACAGCGCCAACCGCCGGATCGTGTTCGGGGGCGACAACTACGCCGACGAGTGGTACACCGAGGCGGCCGAGCGCGGACTGGAGAACCTGCGCTCGACACCCGACGCGCTGCCCTGGTTCGTCGCCGAGTCGACGGTCGAGGTCATGTCGAAGTACGGCGTGCTCTCGGAGCGCGAGCTCGAGTCGCGCTACGAGGTCGCCATCGAGCAGTACGCCACACGGATCAACATCGAGTCCGAGACGGCCTCGTCGATCGCGCGCACGATGCTCCTGCCGGCGGCGGTGCGGCACCTCAACATGCTCATCGCGAGCGGGCGCGACGGCCTCATCGACGAGCTGGCACCGCTCGTGGCCGCCTTCCACAAGGCGATCGTCGTGCTGGAGAAGGTCAACGAGGACCCGGGCCTCGAAGGCGCCGAGCTGGCGTTCTACATGCGCGACACCGTCATCCCCGCGATGACCGAGGTCCGCACGCTCGCCGACAAGCTCGAGAAGCTCGTCGCCGACGACCTGTGGCCGCTGCCGAAGTACTCGGAGATCCTGTTCATCAAGTAGCAGCCCGCCGGCCGACGTTCCACCGAGGGCCCCGGCGCGCCGCCGGGGCCTTCGCCGTTCTGCGGCCGGTCCTCGGGCGGACCTACAGCGCCGTCACCTTCGGCGCCGGGCGCTCCTGTGCGAAGACCGCGAGCGCGTACCGCCCCGCGGGGTGCGCGCGCCAGCGCTCGATCTGCGCGGCCATCGCGGCCGGCATGTCCGCGGGCTGCGGGAGCGGCGTCCCGTAGTTCGCCGGCACGACACAGGGCGCCGCGAGCGCCGCGAACGCGAGGTCGGCGGCGCTGAAGCGATCGCCGGCGAGGTGGCGGCGCCCGTCCGACAGCAGGCCCGCGACGAAGTCGAACTCCTCGTCGACGTGCAGGACCGCCGCCGCCGCGGTGCTGTCGCTGACGCCGAGGTAGCGGTTGATGACGACCTTCGCCGGAGCCAGGACGAACGGGAAGATCCGCCGCTCCCAGCGCGGCACGCCGGTGAGGTTCCACGGGCTGAAGTGGCGGGCGTCCTTGAAGACCTCGTGGTAGAGCCAGAGCCGGCCCTCCGGGCCGAGCACCGTGTCGAAGCGCCGCTCGAGCGCCTCGACCTCGGCGCGCGCGGCCGGATCCGCCGGGTACAGGCGCCGCTCCTCGGGGAGCTGCTCGTCGGCGTGGCGCAGGATCGCCGAGGACTGGTCGTAGACGCCGCCCGGGGTGCGCAGCACCGGCGCCGTGCTGCCGCCGCCCGCGCGCCTGGCCGCGAGCGCGTGGATGATCTGGATGTGGCGCTTCTCCGTGTACTCGACGCCGGCGCGATCGAGGGCCCAGCGCGCCTTCTCGCAGAAGTGGCTGATCGGGATCGTGACGAGGATCGACTCGCCGGCGGCGGCCTTCGGCATGGCCCACAAGTTAGTCGCGCGGCCTTCCTGGCATGCTGGCGCCGTGCTCGAGCCGCTGCGCACCGTCACCGCGACCCGCTACGTCGCCGCGCTGCGCGAGGGCGGGTCGCTGCCCGGGCTCGTCGAGGCCGACGATCTCGGGATGTACGTCACGAAGTTCCGCGGCGCGGGGCAGGGTGAGGGCGCGCTCGTCGCGGAGGTCGTCGCCGGCGAGCTCGCGCGGGCGATCGGGCTGCCGGTGCCCGAGCTCGTCGTCGTGGACGTCGCGCCGGAGCTCGGCCACGCCGAGCCCGATCCCGAGATCCAGGAGCTCATCGCGGCGAGCCCGGGCCTGAATCTCGGCATGGACTTCCTCCCCGGCTCGCTGCCGTTCACGCTGCCGTCCGATCCGCCGATCGACCCGGCGCTGGCGGCCGACATCGTCTGGTTCGACGCGCTCGTGACGAACGTCGACCGCACGCACCGCAACCCGAACCTCCTGCTCTGGCACGGGCGCACGTGGCTCATCGACCATGGCGCCTCGTTCTTTCGCCAGCACGCCGGCAAGCCGCTCTCGCTCACGGCCTTCGACGGCGTCCCGATGCTCGCCGAGCACGTCCTGCTGCCGGTCGCGGGGTCGCTCGAGGAGGCCGACGAGCGCCTCGCCGGTCCCGCGCTCGCCGCCGCCGGCCAGGCGATCGCGCTCGTCCCCCCGAGCTGGCTGGGCGCCAACCCCACCTCGCGCCGCGCCGACTTCGCGGCGTTCCTGACCCAGCGGCTCGCCCGGCCGCGCGCCTTCGTCGCGGAGATCGAACGTGCCCGCGGCTGACGGCGGCGCCCGCCACCCGTTCGCCTACGCGCTGCTGCGCGTCGTACCGCGCGCCGAGCGCGGCGAGCGGATGAACGTCGCGATCGTCCTCTACAGCCGCCGCCACGACTTCCTCGACATGCGGGCGCACCTCGACGGACAGCGCTTGGCGGCGCTCGATCCGGAGATCGACCCCGAGCCCGTGCGCGCCCGCCTGGACGCCCTGCGCAGCGTCGTCTGCGGCGAGCCCGACGGCGGCGCGCTGGCGGCGCTGGAAGCATCGGAGCGCTTCGGCTGGATCGTCGCCCCCGCCTCGACGATCCTCCAGCCCTCCGAGGTCCACACCGGCCTCACCGCGGACCCGGCCGAGACGCTCGAGCGTCTCTTCGCCATGCTTGTGCGCTGAAGCCTGAACGCCACCTGACAGATCCCCGGCGTGAACGATGTTCACGGCAAAGTCACGTCCAGATGAACATGGGGCTGCAGGTGGACGTCCGGCACACCGGCGCGACGGCGTTCTCCCACCGCGTCGCCGAGCACGCCGCCAGCGGCGCCCTGCGCGATCTGCTCGAGCACCATCGGCTCTCCTACGCACCGGAGCCCCTCTCGGAGGGGGCGATCTTCGGCTTCTGCGGCGCCCTCGCGCTGCAGGCCCGCATCGCTCCCAGGGCACTGCCGGCGATCGACATCGAGGGCCGTGCGGAGTCCGTAGAGCGCGAGCTGTGCAGCCACCTCGCGATCACCGCCGACTGGTGCACGACCGACGACCCCGCCGAGGCCTGGGAGCAGCTGCGCGCCGAGCTCGACGCCGGCCGCCCGGCGCTCGTCCGCGCCGACCGGGCGGAGCTGGACTACCGCGACCGCAGGCACCACGACACGCGCCACGCGATCGTCGTGACGAGCCACGATCCCGCGGAGGGCATCGTCTGGGTCGCCGACCAGGCCTTCCCCGAGCCCCAGCGCTGCACGCTCGCGGCGCTCGCCCGCGCCCGCGCGTCCGCCGGCTGGCCCGAGCCGGCGCGTCACGGCCTGCTGCGGCTGCGCCCCGCGTCGCGGCGTCTCGCCGACCCCTACGCGGCCGTCTGGGCGGCGCTGCAGCGGACGGTCGGCAGCATGCGCACGCCGCCGAGCAGCGACCACCCGTACATCCGCAGCGGCCTCGACGCCATCGACGCGATCGCCGAGGCGTGGCCCGAGCTGCCCGCGATGACCGGCGAGCGCCTGGGGCAGACGCTCGGCGCCCTGCGCTTCCGCATCCGCGACGGCGGGAGCGGCGGCGCGCTGTACCGGTCGCTGCAGGCGCGCTTCCTCCACGACGCCGCGGCGCTGCTCGGATCGGCCCGCCTCGGCCAGGCCGCGCTCATCTGCGACGACCTCGCGGATGCCTGGCGCGCGCTCGCGGGCGCGCTGGACTGCGACGACGCAGAGGTCGCCCATCAGGTCGCCGCACCGTGGGTCCGGCGCGTTCAGCGCCTCGAGCATCGCCACGTCGAGACGCTCGAGGGGCAGCTGCGCTCCCGCCGCGCATCGGCCGCCTAGCCTCGACAAAGTCTCCGTCTCAACGAGTTACGCGCCCGCGTCGCCTAGCATCGTAGGGCGAATGCGCGATTACTCTTCAGCGATCCGGTCCCACGTCGTGCTGTTCGACGGCGGTATGGGCGCGACCCTCGAGCAGTTCGACCTCTCACTCGAGCACGACTACAAGCTGCCCGGCCGCGCGCACGAGGCGCTCGTGCTCAACCGCCCGGACATCATCGAGGGCGTGCACGCGTCCTTCGTCGAGGCCGGCGCCGACGTCGTCCAGACCGACACCTTCCAGGCCAGCCGCCTGAAGCTCGACGAGTGGGGTCTCGGCGAGGCGACGGTCGAGATCAACCGCAAGGCGGCGGAGATCGCACGACGCGCGGCCGGTGAGCAGCGCTTCGTCGCAGGCTCGGTCGGCCCGACGGGCTACCTGCCCGCGTCCGACGACCCGACGCTCGGCGACATCTCCTTCCGCACGCTCGCCGACGGTTTCGCCGAGCAGTGCGAGGGCCTGCTCCAGGGCGGCGTCGACGTCATCCTCATCGAGACCGCGCAGGACATCCTCGAGGTCAAGGCCGCGGTCTTCGGCGCGCGCGAGGCGATGACGCGCGCCGGCCGCGAGGTGCCGATCCAGACGCAGGTCTCGCTGCTGCCCAACGGCGGCAAGATGCTGCTCGGCACCGACATCTCGGCCGTCCTCGCAACGCTCGAGGCGCTCGACGTCAGCGCGATCGGCCTCAACTGCTCGACGGGCCCCGAGGACATGCGCGACGCGATCCGCTTCCTCGGCGAGTTCTCGCCGGTGCCGGTCGCGTGCATCCCGAACGCCGGCATCCCGATCCAGGGTCCCGACGGCGAGACGATCTTCCCCGAGGGTCCGGAGACCTTCTCCAAGACGCTCATCGACTTCGTCGAGCGCTACGACGTGAGCATCGTCGGCGGCTGCTGCGGCTCGACGCCCGACCACATCCGCGCGCTCTCCGAGAGCCTCAAGGGCCGCCGCGTCAAGGCGCGCCCCGCGCCGCGCCCCGTCCACGTGAGCTCGATGATCACCGCGACGCCGCTCGTCCAGGAGCCGCGGCCGACGATGGTCGGCGAGCGCGTGAACTCGCAGGGCTCGCGCAAGGCGAAGGAGATGCTCCTCAGCGACGACTACGACGGGCTCAACCAGATCGCCGAGGACCAGGTCGAGGGCGGCGCGCACGTGCTCGACCTCTGCGTGGCGCTCGTCGAGCGCGACGACGAGGACGAGCAGATGCGCCGCGTCGCCGAGCGCGTGTCGCTCTCCCAGCCGGCGCCGATCCAGGTCGACTCGACCGAGCCGGGGGTCATCCAGGCGGCGCTCGAGCAGATCCCCGGCCGCGCGATCGTCAACTCGATCAACCTCGAGGCCGGCCGCGACAAGCTCGACAAGGTCGTCCCGCTCGCCCTCAGCCACGGCGCCTGCCTCATCGCGCTGACGATCGACGAGGTCGGGATGGCGAAGACCGCCGAGCGCAAGCTCGAGATCGCCATGCGGCTGAAGGAGCTGTGCTGCGACGAGCACGGCCTCGCGCCCGAGGCGCTGATCTTCGACTGCCTGACGTTCACGCTGACGACCGGCGACGAGGAGTGGCGCCCGTCCGCGGTCGAGACGATCGAGGGCATCCGGCTCATCAAGCAGCAGATCCCGGACGTCAAGACGTCGCTCGGCGTCTCCAACGTGTCCTTCGGCGTCGCGCCGCGGGCGCGGGCGGTCCTGAACTCGACCTTCCTGCACCACTGCGTCGAGGCGGGCCTGGACCTCGCGATGGTCAACCCGAACCACATCACGCCGTACGGCGAGATCAACGCGCAGGAGCGCAAGCTCGCCGACGACCTCGTCTTCAACACCCGCGAGGACGCGCTCGAGCTCTTCATCGCGCACTTCGAGTCAAGCTCGGCCGAGGCCGAGGACGAGAAGGCCGACCCGACGGCCGGCATGGAGCCCGAGGAGGCGCTGCACTTCCACATCCTGCGCCGCAAGAAGGAGGGCGTCGAGGACTGGGTCGAGCGCTCCGTCGAGAAGATCGGGGCCGTCCCGACGCTCAACGAGGTCCTGCTGCCGGCGATGAAGGAGGTCGGCGACCTCTTCGGGTCGGGCGAGCTCATCCTGCCGTTCGTCCTGCAGTCGGCGACGGTCATGAAGCGCGCGGTCGCCAAGCTCGAGGAGTACCTCGACAAGGTCGAGGGCTACACGAAGGGGACCGTCGTCATCGCGACGGTCTTCGGCGACGTGCACGACATCGGCAAGTCGCTCGTCAACACGATCCTCACGAACAACGGCTACACCGTCGTCGACCTCGGCAAGCAGGTCCCGATCTCCGCGATCCTCGAGGCCGCGCAGGAGCACAGGGCGACGGCGATCGGCCTCAGCGCGCTGCTCGTCTCGACCTCCAAGCAGATGCCGCTGTGCATCGAGGAGCTGCACTCCAAGGAGCTTCCCTTCCCGGTGCTCATCGGTGGCGCGGCGATCAACCGCGACTTCGGCCTGCGCGCGAACTACCCGAAGGGCAAGGCGTCCGACGAGATCTACGAGCCCGGCGTCTTCTACTGCAAGGACGCCTTCGAGGGGCTCAACAAGATGGACCAGATCATCGACGACGAGGCGCGCGCGGCGCTCGTGGGCAAGACGCGCGCGGCCGCCGAGCACTTCCGCCTGCACGGCAAGGAGCAGGTGGCGCTCGTGACCGACGACGACAGCGTCCGCTCCGAGGCGCGCACCGACGTCGAGGTCCCCGAGCCGCCCTTCTGGGGCGCGCGCGAGATCCCGGTGCCGCTCGACGAGATCTACCCGCACCTCGACACGCACGTCCTGTTCAAGCTGCACTGGGGCGGGCGCGGCGTGAAGGGCGAGAAGTGGCGCCGGCTCGTCGACGAGGACTTCCAGCCGCGCCTGGAGCGCATGTGGCGCGAACAGGACTACCTGCACCCGCGCGCCCGCCTGGGCTACTTCCCGTGTTACTCCGAGGGCAACGAGGTCGTCGTGCTCGACCCCGGCGACCGCGAGACGGTGCTCGAGCGGCTCGTCTTCCCGCGCCAGCCCGGGCATTCGCGCATCTGCCTCGCCGACTTCTTCCGCCCGAAGGAGAGCGACGAGCTCGACGTCGTCGCGCTGCAGGCCGTGACCGTCGGGCCCGAGGTGACCGAGGTCATCACGAAGCTCGAGACCGAGGGCGAGTTCGCCGAGCAGCTCTTCACGCACGGCCTCGGCGTCCAGTCGGCCGAGGGCAGCGCGGAATGGCTGCACGCGAAGGTCCGCGCGGACCTCGGCATCGGCGCGACCGAGGGCCGGCGCTACTCCTGGGGCTACCCCGCCTGCCCGGAGCAGTCCGAGCACGAGAAGATCTACCGCCTGCTGGACGCCCCCGCGATCGGCCTGACGCTCACCGGCGGCTTCGCCGTCGAGCCCGAGCAGTCGACGCTCGCGATCATCGTCCACCATCCGCAGGCGGTCTACTTCGGCATGAAGTCCGGCTTCCTCCCGAAGGACAAGGCGCCCGACGACATCATCGCGGGCTCTGACCGCGACGCCACGCAGCGGCGCGATCAGGACCCCGACGACGGGCCGCCCGAGGACGAGCCGGCCCTGGCGGTCGACGCCAGGGCCTGACCCGTCCGCTCGGGGCCGGGCGGGCTCCTAGAGGAGCCTGATCGTGTAGGTGCTCGAGGCGGTCGCCGTGTTGCCCGCGGCGTCGCGGGCGGTCACGGTGAACGTGTGCGAGCCGAGCGCCAGCAGCCCGGCGTCGAGCGCCGCGCCGTTGGCCTTCGTGCCGGTGCAGGAGCTGACGCCGGAGCCGGTGTCGGCGCAGGAGTAGGCAGCCCGCGGCGGGTTCAGCGTCGTGACGATGCTGCTGAACGAGGAGCCGTTCTTCGGTGTCGTGATCGTGACCGTCGGCGCCTTGCGGTCGATCTTGTTGCCGCTCACCGGGCCCGCCGTCGAGCAGTTGCCGACGACGTCGCAGACGCTGACGCTGTTCGTGCTCGCGTTCGCGCTCTCGGCCCCGGCGGCGACGTTCGTCACGAGCGTCACCGTCGCCTGCGACGGCGTCCGCAGGCCCGAGCCCGCGTCGGTCGTCGTGCACTTGATCGAGGCGTTGGCCGCCAGCCACGCCGTGCCGGCCGCAGCGCAGCTCACGACCGGGCCCTTGCGATCGATCTTGTTGCCGGCGACCGGGCCCGCCGTCGAGCAGTTGCCGACGGCGTCACAGACGCTGACGCTGTTCGTGCTCGCATTGGCGTTCTCGACACCCGCAGCGACGTTCGTCGTCAGGCTGAACGAGGACTGCCCCGGGGTCGCCAGCCCGGAGCCGGCGTCCGCCGCGGTGCAAGCGATCGACGTGTTCGCCCCCAGCCACGCCGCGCTCGCCGAGCCACAGGCCACGGCCGGGCCCTTGCGATCGATCTTGTTCCCGGAGATCGGGCCCGCCGTCACGCAGCTGCCGCCCGTGTCGCACACCTGGACGCTGTTCGTGCTCGCGTTGGCGTTCTCGACACCCGCGGCGACGTTCGTCACGAGGTTGAACGAGGACTGCGACGGGATCGCCAGCCCCGCGGGGGCGGAGGCGGTGCAGGGGATCGACGCGTTCGCCGACAGCCATGCCGCGCTCGCCGAGCCACAGCTGACGACCGGCCCGCGCCGGTCGATCTTGTTGCCCGTCACCGGACCCGCCGTCGAACAGTTCCCGGCCACGTCGCAGACCTGGACGCTGTTCGTGCTCGCGTTGAGGTCCACCGCACCGGGTGCGACGTTCGTCACGAGGTTGAACGACGACTGCGCCGGCGTTCCCAGCCCGGAGCCCGCGTCCGTGGCCGTGCACGGGATCGACGCGTTGTCGGGCAGGACCAGCGCGCTCGCCGAGCCGCACACGACGACCGGGCCCTTGCGATCGATCCTGTTGCCGAGGATCGGGCCCGCCGTCGAGCAGTTCCCCGCGACGTCACACACCTGGACGCTGTTCGTTGCGGCGTTGGCGTCCTCGGAGCCGGCCGCGACGCTCGTCGTCAGGCTGAACGAGGACTGCCCCGGGGTCGCCAGACCGGAGCCCGCGTCGGACGCGGTGCAGGCGATCGAGACGTTCGTCGCCAGCCACGCCGCGCTCGCCGAGCCACAGGCCACGGCCGGGCCCTTGCGATCGATCTTGTTGCCCGTGATCGGGCCCGCCGTCACGCAGCTGCCGCCCGTGTCGCACACCTGGACGCTGTTCGTGCTCGCGTTGGCGTTCTCGACACCCGCGGCGACGTTCGTCACGAGGTTGAACGAGGACTGCGACGGGATCGCCAGCCCCGCGGGGGCGGAGGCGGTGCAGGGGATCGACGCGTTCGCCGACAGCCAGGCCGCGCTCGCCGAGCCACAGCTGACGACCGGCCCGCGCCGGTCGATCTTGTTGCCCGTCACCGGACCCGCCGTCGAACAGTTCCCGGCCACGTCGCAGACCTGGACGCTGTTCGTGCTCGCGTTGAGGTCCACCGCACCGGGTGCGACGTTCGTCACGAGGTTGAACGACGACTGCGCCGGCGTTCCCAGCCCGGAGCCCGCGTCCGTGGCCGTGCACGGGATCGACGCGTTGTCGGGCAGGACCAGCGCGCTCGCCGAGCCGCACACGACGACCGGGCCCTTGCGATCGATCCTGTTGCCGAGGATCGGGCCCGCCGTCGAGCAGTTCCCCGCGACGTCACACACCTGGACGCTGTTCGTTGCGGCGTTGGCGTCCTCGGAGCCGGCCGCGACGCTCGTCGTCAGGCTGAACGAGGACTGCCCCGGGGTCGCCAGACCGGAGCCCGCGTCGGACGCGGTGCAGGCGATCGAGACGTTCGTCGCCAGCCACGCCGCGCTCGCCGAGCCACAGGCCACGGCCGGGCCCTTGCGATCGATCTTGTTGCCCGTGATCGGGCCCGCCGTCGAGCAGTTGCCGATCGCGTCGCACACCTGGACGCTGTTCGTGCTCGCGTTGGCGTTCTCGACGCCCGCGGCGACGTTCGTCACGAGGTTGAACGAGGACTGCGACGGCGTCAGCAGCCCCGCCCCCGCGTCGGCCGCCGTGCAGGCGATCGACGCATTGGCCGGCAGCCACGCCGCGCTCGCCGAGCCACAGCTGACGACCGGCCCACGGCGATCGATCTTGTTGCCCGTCACCGGACCCGCGGTCGAGCAGTTCCCGGCCACGTCGCACACCTGGACGCTGTTCGTGCTCGCGTCGGCGTTCTCGGTGCCGGGCGCGACGTTCGTCGTGAGCGTCACGGTCGCCTGCGACGGCGTCGCCAGGCCGGAACCGGCGTCGGAGGCCGTGCAGTCGATCGAGGCGTTGACCGCCAAGAACTGCGTGTTCGCGGCGCCACAGGCCACGACCGGGCCCTTGCGATCGATCTTGTTGCCCGTGATCGGGCCCGCGATCGTGCAGTTGGCCGCGACGTCGCACACGGTGACGCTGTTCGTGCTCGCGTTGGCGTTCTCGACGCCGGCCGCGACATTCGTCACGAGGTTGAACGACGCCTGCGAGGGCGTCGCGAGGTTGGACTGGGAGTCGGTCGCCGTGCAGGGGATCGACGCGTTGGCCCCCAGCCACGCGGCACTCGCCGAGCCGCAGTGCACGACCGGCGGCGTGGTGTCCGAGACGTCGACCGCGAACATCGCGACGGCCCCGGCACCGGTGCTCTGGACGTTGCTCGGGGTCGCGAGCAGCCCGCCGCTCGGATCGAAGGCGCTCATGAAGCGGCTGCTGCCGATCGTGACGGGCGAGCCGGGGGCCGTCGTGAGCGCGCCGCCGGGCGACACGAACATCACCGACAGGTTGCCGTTCGTGCTTTCGCCGCTGGCGATCAGCCCGCCGCCGGGGCGGAACGCGACGGATGCGGGCTTGCCGCCGACGGCGAACGGGGAGTCGGCGGACTCCGTGAGCACGTTGCCGGCCGTCGAGTACAGCGAGAGCGTGCCGTCACCGCTGTTCGCGGTCGCCAGGCGCCCGCCGGTCGAGCTGAAGGCCACCGAGAACGGTTCGGCGCCGGTCGCGAAGGGCGACCCGGCGACCGCGGTCGGCACGCCGGCGCTGGACACGGTCGACAGCGAGACGGTGCTGTCGGTGAAGTTCGCGACGGCGAGCAGCCCGGTCGGGCTGAACGCCACGGACGTCGGGCCGTGGCCGGTCGGGAAGGGCGAGCCGGCGACGGGTGTGAGCCCCGCCGCGGAGGCGGAGAAGACGGACACCGTCTCGTCGGTGAAGTTCGCGGTCGCAAGCAGGTTGCCGGTCGGGCTGAACGCCAGCGACCACGGGTTCGTGCCGGTCGTGAACGGCGAGCCGGGGACCGCGGTGAGCGCGCCGCCGGCGCCGACGGAGAAGAGCGAGACGTTGCCGTCGGTGTAGTTGGCGACGGCGAGCAGGTCACCGGCGGCGTTGAACGCCGCGGAGACCGGGGAGTCTCCGGCCGCCCACGGCGAGCCCGCGACGGGCGTCAGCGCGCCCGAGGCGGAGACGGACAGCACGGAGATCGTGTCGTCGCCGTCGTTGGCGGTCGCGAGCAGGTTGCCGCCGGGGTTGAAGGCCACGGTGAAGGGGTCGCTGACGCTGCCTGTGGCGAACGGGGAGCCGGCGACGGGGGTCAGGACGGCCGCCGACGCGGCCGGTGCGCATGCGAGTGCCGCGAGCGCGACGACGAGCAGCGGCAACTGCCGGCGAGCACCGGGGAACAGCCGACTACGAGCATGCATCCGTGCCTCATCTCCATTCTGGTGAAAGAGAGGGCGCCCGCCATCGTGCATCGACCGACTCCCCTACCGCCGTACTACCACTCAGCCACGCGACCGTAGGCTCGAGTATCGGCCGAGTCAAGATCATCAACTCGCACTCCGATTGCGTAAAAACGCAAGATGCGCATCGATTAACCGTTAATGCACAGGGGCGACCCACACCCCGTGCCGGCCGCGGGGGCAGCCGCGGCCGGCGACCGCGGCCCACCGCGGTTCGGGGTGCCGGGAATCGACCGCCTCAGATGCTGCTCCGCGCGGACGCAATCCTCAACGGCAGAGGTCGCGCACACGGCTTCGGGTTCAGGCAGCGGCGATGGGACCTTTGGCCCACCCGGCGGCCTTGGACTTCGTCGTCCTGCGCTTGGCAGTCGTCTTCTTCCTGGGCCCTGGCATGTTCGCCGCGCCCGCCCGGATCGCCTCAGGGATCCGCGACGGCGACCGTGCGCGAGCGCCGACGAGGCATCGCTACATGCGCTTTGCCGGTTTCGTCGCGAAGAACATCCCGAGCAGCCCGTAGAGCAGCGTGAGCCCGCCGATGCCGAGCAGCAGCGGCGGGAACCAGGTCAGCGGCGGCCAGGGGTCGGCGAGATCGCCGAAGTGCGCCCGCTGGGACTCGAGCACCGGGATGACGTCCTGGTTGAAGTACGTGTCCAGCGGCGCCATCGCCCGGACGGAGGTGCCGTCGAAGCGCGTGAGGTCCTCCGTCCCGGGGATCGCGTTCCAGCGGATCGCGACCGGGCGCACGGCGAGGATCGACTGCGCGAGCTTCGGCGTCTTGTCCTGCAGTGCCGCGAGCAGCTCGGCGCGGCTGAGCTTCAGCGTCTTGCCGAGGTAGGTCAGCAGGTGCGGGACCTCGGCGGCGACGGCGCTGAGCGGAATCGCCTCCAGCAGCGCCGTCGTGCGCGGCGCGCGGGCCCGCAGGCCCTTGAGCACGTCGGCCCGCTTCGTCCCGGTCTGGGCCGCGACGAACGCGACGAGCTTGGGCACCTCGGCGGCCGCGCCGCCGCGCCTGGTCGCCACGGGATCGCCGAACAAGACGGTCTGGTGGACCATGTCGACGCCGGCGCGGTCGCCCTCCACGCGGGCCTGCGCGAACGCGGGCCGCATGTCGGCGAGGACGCGGTCGGCGCCGTTGAGGCGCGGGAAGTACTGCAGGATCCCGACGAGCCCGATGATCACGACGCCGACGCCGACGACGAGCCCCCAGGCGGGCTTGCCCGGCGGCGCGTCGCGCGCGCGCCGGATCTGGAAGAGGGCGAAGAGGAGGACGAGCGCGCCGACGACGAGCAGCAGACGCGGGATGTAGCCGACGCCGCCGCTGCCCGCGACGGCCTGGAAATCGTCCTTGTTGCGCTCGACGGCGGCGACGAGGTCCTCGCTGAAGTACGTCCGCAGTTGCGGGACGGTCTTGACGACGGTCACGCCGTCGAAGCGCGTCATCCCGTTCATCCCGGGGACGTCGTTCCAGCCGTTCGTGACGCTCGGCAGCGCCGTGAGGGTCTGCGAGAGCCGCGGGAAGGACTGCTCGAGCTGGGCGGCGACTGCCTCCTCGGACGTGTTGAGCTTCGTCGCGAGGTAGCGCGTGAGCCGCGGGATCTCGGCCGTGACGCCCGACAGCGGCAGCGCGCGCAGCAGCGCCTCGGTGTGCGGGGCCTCCTTGCGCAGGACGGCCGCGACCTCGGCGTCGGAGAGCTTCGCCTTCTTCGCGATGAGCTTCACGAGCGCCGCGATCTCGTCGCTGCCGCCGCCGCGCCTGGTCATCAGCGGGTCCGCGAGGTCGACGTACCTGGAGATGAAGTCGATCCCGGCGCGGTCGCCCGCGACGCGCTCGTCGGTGATCGCCGGCTTCGCGGCGTCGATGAGGTCCTGCCCCGCGCCCAGGCGCGCGCCGAGGCGCAGGGCCAGCACGAGCACGACCACGACCAGGCCGACGAGTGCGACGACGAGCCACGCTCGCGAGGCACGCGACGACTCAAGCCCCTTCATCCGTTTCCCCCCTCGGCGATGGCCGCGACCCTACACGCGGGGGCGAGACGAGGCCAAACGCGCCAACTCCACGAGCGCGAGCTTCTGCGCGCGCGTGAGCCGCTTGATCCGCGCCTCCTCGCGGCGCGCGGCGCCGCGGTCGGCCATCGGCCACGAGCATGCGAGCGCGACCGGCAGCCGGCTGGCGGTATAGCGGCTCCCGCGCCCGGAGCGGTGCGCCGCGAGGCGGCGGTCGACGTCCGTCGTCCAGCCGCAGTACAGCGAGCCGTCGCCGCAGCGCAGGAGGTAGACGTAGGCGTCGGGCATCGCACGGCGATCTTCGACGCCGGGCGCCGCGATCATCCCGGTGCGGCGGCGGCGAGCCCCTTCATGAGGTCCTCGGTGTTCATCACGGGCGTCAGCGTGAGCTTGGACCCCGCGCCGCTGAACAGCGGCTCGGCGATGACGGGGATGCTGGAGGGGTCGTCCATGTCGAAGACGAGGTAGCCGGTGCGCACGCCGTCGTCGATCGTGAAGTACGCGGCCTCGGGCTGCAGCTGCGCGAACATGTGCTCGTTCAGCGTGGCCATCGAGCCGTCCGCGATCGCGCGGTTGGCGGCCTCGGTGTCGAACTGGAACTTCAGGAGCATCCTCATGACTGCTTCACCGCCGAGATGTCGAGCGTGATCTTGACCTTGCGGCCGAGCAGCAGGGCGCCGCTGGCCAGGGGCTGGTTGAACGTCAGGCCGTAGTCCTCGCGGTCGATCTGACCGCTGAGCTCGAGGCCGACGCGGGTGTTGCCCCACGGGTCCTCCTCGCGGCCCATCGCCTCGGCGCCGAGCGTGACCTTTTGCGTGACGCCGTGCAGCATCAGCTCGCCCGTTACGCGGTAGGCGTCCTGGTCGACGGGCTCGAACGCGGTCGAGCGGAACGCGATCTCGGGGTGGCTCGCGGCGTCGAGGAGTTCGGGGCCGCGCAGCTGGTCGTCGCGGTACGGCTCGCGCGTGTCGATGCTGTCGGCGCGCACCGACCCGGCGACGTCGACCGAGCCGTCCGCGGCGACGTCGAGCGTCCCCTCGAAGTCGCGGAAGTACCCCCTGACGGTCGCGATCCCGAGGTGGGAGATCGCGAAACCGATGCTCGAGTGCGCCGGGTCGACGGCCCAGTGGCCCTGCGACAGGACGGCCGGGCTGGTCTGCGTGGTGCTCATCTCGCTCTCCGTTTCTCCTGGTGGAAGGACCACCGGAGCATCGATCGGGCGCGACGGGGTCGCTACGGGGCCGACCCTGTACTTCACCCCAGCAAAACCTGCGGCAGCTTCGCGCGGCTCGTGATGTTGAGCTTGCGATAGGCGTGCGTGAGGTGCATCTCGACCGTCTTGACCGTGACGAAGAGCGACTGCGCGATCTCGGCGTTCGACGCGCCCGCGGCCGCGAGCTCGGCGATGCGCTGCTCGCTGGCGGTCAGCAGGTCGGCGCCCTCCGGCGTGCGCCGCCGCACCCGCACGCCGCTCGCAGCGAGTTCGCCGCGTGCCAGCTCCGCCAGGCCATCGGCGCTGCAGGCCCGCGCGAGCTCCATGCCCTCGCGCAGCGGCTCGCGGGCGTCGCGGCGACCGCCGCGGCGTCGCAGCGCGGCGCCGAGGTCGACGAGCGCCCGCGCGCGGACGAGCAGCGCGGGTGAGCGCTCGAGGTGCGCGACGGCGTCGCGGAGCAGGTCGATCGCCTCGTCGCCGCCGCTCCCGGCGCGCGCGACGCCGCGCAGCGCCTCGCCGATCGCTCCCGACGTGCCCCACCGACGGGCGATCTCGAGCGCCTCCTCGGCGAGCGCGCGGGCGCCGGCCCCGTCACCGGCGGCGCGCAGGAGCTCGGCGACGACGACGTGGTCCTCGATGTGGCAGACCCGCGGATACCCGCGCACCGGCCGTGCGATCGCGTCCTTCCAGTCGGCGAGCGCGGCCTCCGTCTCGCCGAGGGCGGCCCGCACACGCATGCGTGTCAGCAGCATGTCCGTCAGCGGGGGCGCGGGACCGATCGGGCCGAGGAGCCCGTGGTCGGTGAGCACCTGCAGCGCCGCGGCGGGCCGGCCCTGGTCCAGGAGACTCGCCGCGACGGCCGCGCCGGCCTGGACGACGGTCCACTCAGGGCCGCCGGGGATGATGCCCGCGCGCGCGTCGGCCTCCGCGTCGCGCAGCATCCCCCGCCGCCGTCGCACGGCGGACAGCCCGGAGGCTGTGAGGACGAACGACGGCAGCAGCCCGCGCCGGCGCGACTGCTCGACCGAGGCGACGAGCAGGCGCTGGGCGAGGTCGAGGCGATCGGACCAGCGCAGGCAGAACGTGACCCCGGCGAACGCCAGCACGTCCGGGCCCGCGCTGACGAGCCAGGCTTCCGATTGCGTGGCGGCGCGCTCGGCGAGCTCGCCGACCTCGGCCGCCGTGGCGTCGTCCTGGCCCGCGCGCAGCAGGACGTACATCCCGAGCACCGCCGCCTCGCCGGGCGTCGTCCCGCCGAGGTCGGCCGCCCCGCGGACGAGCCGCGCCTCGCGCCCGGGATCCGGCGGCGCGACGAGCACCGTCTCCATCGCATGGGAGCGCAGCTGCAGCGCGAGCTCGCGATCCACGTCGGCGAGCTCCTCCATCGCGCGGTCGACGAGCGGCGCGAGCGACGCCATGGCCTCCAGGTCAGGGCGCATGGCCGCGCCCCACAGGTGCAGCGCATGGCCCCGCCCGCTGGCATCCGGCGCCAGGCGATGCGCATCGGATGCGTGCTCGCGCGTGCGCTCGGCGTGCCCCGCCGCGTACTCCGCGTCAGCGAGCTCGAGGAGGAGCTCGTGGCGCAGCGCGACCGGCGGCGGCTCGGCCACGGCGCGCTGGAGCAGCGCGGCGGCCTGGTCGGGCGCGCCGCGATCGCGCGCCCCGCGCGCGGCCTGGCGCAGCACGGCGGCGACGTCGGCGGAGCCCTCGGGCTCGACCATCCGCAGGTGCACGGCCTGGCGCTCGACCGGGGCGCCGCGCTCGGCCAGCAGCTTGGCGGCGCGGCGGTGCCCGCGGTCGCGGTCGAGCGCGGTCATGGAGGAGGTCGCGGCGCCGCGCAGCAGCGGGTGGCGGAAGCGCACCGGCCGGCCGTCCGCGAACAGGCCGGCGGCGGAGAGTTGCTCGGCGCTCGCGACGATGATCGCGCGGCCGAGCTCGGCGAACGCGCCGATCTCGCTGATCGTCGCGTTGTCGCCGAGGATGGCGACGGCACGCAGGACGGCCAGCTGGTCGGCGTCGAGCTGCGCGAGCTGCCGGCGCACGCTGCGCGCGACCTCCGGCGGGGTCACATGCGCGACGCGGCCCGCGGCCTCGGCGGTGAACGGCACGCCCTCGGCGCGGAGCTGGGCCGCGAGGTGGTGCAGGAGGAACGGGTTGCCGTCCGTCGCCTGCCGGCAGGCGTGCGCGAAGCCGGCGGCCACGACCTCCTCGCCACCCGCGGCGAGCAGCGCGGCGACGGCGTCGTCGCCGAGCGCGGTCGGCGAGAGGACCTCCAGCGCCGGGTCGGCGCGCGCTTCGGCGAGCGTGCCCGCCAAGAGCAGCTCGTCGTCCACGCGCGAGGCCAAAAGCATCGCGAGCGGCAGCTCCTCGACGCGGCGCACGAGGAACGCGAGGAACCGCAGCGAGGGCTCGTCGACCCATTGCACATCATCGACGACGAGGAGCACGGGCGCCGTCGCCGTGAGGTTCGCCACGAGCCAGTAGAGCCCGTGCAGCATCGCGAACGGCGCCGCGCCGTCGGGCTCTGGGACGCCGTCGAGCAACACCGGCGCGACGCGCCCCGCCGCCCCGGACAGCAGGCGCCGGCGCTCGTGCGCGTCGGCGGCCTGGACCGCCGGCTGCAGGCACTGGCACGCGACCCCCAGCGCGTAGTCGCGCTCGAGCTCGGTCCCGCGGCCGTGGAGGACGAGCATGCCGGCGGGGCGCGCCCGGCGCCGCGCGGCCTCGGCGAGCGTCGTCTTGCCGATCCCGGCGGGTCCCTCGATGAGGAGCGCCCGGCCGCTGCCCGCGCGGGCCGAGGCAAGGGCGGCGTCGATGTGCTCGAGCTCCTGCTCGCGCTGGAGCAGCACGCCCTCGAGCTCGTCGGTGGCCGCCACCTTCCGAGTCTAGATTCGCCTCAGGGCCGGGGCAAGCCGCTACGGCGCACGTAGAGCCAATCGGTTTCGCGGGCATCCTGGGGTCCGATGCGTCGGAGGTCGTGCGACGACGCGCGAGCCAAGGCCGCGGAGACGTGCTCTTCACCTGCCTGATGTGCGGGTTCCCGCTTCTGGTGGTCAGATCGTCGCGACCGGGGTGTCGTTCTTCAACCCGCCCCCGGACCACTACGAGCGCGTGTGGGCGGGCCTCGTCGGGGTCATGGGATCGTATTCGGCACGGGTTCATCGCGATGCTGCTGCCGGAGCGCTGGCGTGTCGGCAGCCGGCTGTGGCGCTGGGGGGTGGCTCGTGCCGAGCGTGATCGTGGGGTTCGCCGTCGTCCTCCTGCGCCACCCGACGACCGCAGAGCCCCGCCTCCCCAGCAAGGCCGGCGCGGTGATCTGCGCGCTCGGCATGCCGTACCTCGCCTCGAAGTTCGCGCGCGGGTGGTGGGAGTACGTGCGCACGCCCCCGAGTGACCGGACCGTGCGCCGCGGCCTACGCCGCGTCGCGCGCGAGGCCGCCGCTCGGCAGCGGCGGCAGCTCGACGGGCGAGGCGTGCATCGCGCGCAGGCGCACCTCGCGCCAGGAGACGCCCTCCTTCACGAGCGCCGGGGCACCCATGATGACGGCGGTCGCCATCTCGACGGCCTGCAGGATGATCCCGTAGGCCAGCGCGTTGGCGTGACCGACGCCGTAGGCGCCGAGCACGGCGACGCAGGCGGCCTGGAAGACGCCGATGTTCGACGGCGTCGCCGGCAGGACGGCCGTGACGTTGACGGCGAACAGCACGGCCGCGGCGGCGCCGATGCCGGCGCGGTCGTCAAGGCCGAGCGCGACGAGCAGGACGTAGCAGGACAGCCACTGCACGGCCCACGCCGACAGCTGCGCGAACGCCGCGACGGCGCCCAGGCGCGGCCGGCGGAAGACCGACAGCCCCGCCCGGACCTGGACGAGCGCCGCCTGCGCCTTGCGCGTCGCCGTCGCCAGGCGCGAGAAGCGCGACGGCTTGCCCGGCCGCAGCAGCGCCGGCAGGGCAAGCACGGCGACGGCGATCGCGAGCGGCGCGATCGCGACGAACACGAGCGCCGTGTGCTGCGTGAAGAGGTCGACGGTCGAGAACATCACGACGCCGAGCACGACGAGCGCGAGGATGTTCAGCAGTGTCTGCGAGACGATCGTGCCGAGCACGACGGGGAGGTGCTCGCGCGCCGGGCCGATCCGGCGCGCGACGATGAACGCGCGCGAGGGCTCGCCGAGCCGCGCCGGCAGCGTCGCGGACATGAGCACGCCGATGAACGTCCCCTGCAGGACGTCGCGCAATCGCACGCGGGCCCGCGGCAGGGCCGCGCGCAGGATCGCGTGCCACGCGAAGCTGCGCAGGACCATCGAGAAGCACATGAGCCCGAGCGCGATCAACACCCAGGTCGGCGACGACGCCAGCAGCACGTCGCCGACGTTGTCGACGCCGATGCGCTGCAGCGCGACGAGCGCGAGCAGGATCGCCGCGAGGCCGGCGACGGCGACCGCGCCGCGACGAGCGAGCCGCAGGCGCGCGCGCCGGGCGCCGCCGGGGCCGCCGAGCGCGGGCTCGAGCGTCGGCAGCCGGCGGGCGGCCACGCGCTCGCCGTCGGCGGGCGCCAGGCCGAGCTTCAGCGCGGCCTGGGCTGTGGCGGTCGCGGGCACCTGGGCGCGGGCGCCGTGCAGCGCGATCGCGTCGCGGTAGGCGTCGAGCACGGCGCCCGCGACCGCCGGCCAGGCGTAGCGCTCGGCGGACGCGCGCGCCGCCTGTGCGAGGGCCGCGCGGCGGTCGGGGTCCAGGGCGAGGTCGCGCAGCGTCTGGGCGAGCGCCGTCGCGTCGCCGCGCGCGAACAGCACGCCGTCGACGCCGTCGCGCACGACGTCGCGGTACCCCGCGATGTCCGAGGCGACGACCGGCGTGCCCGCCGCGAAGGCCTCCGTGAGCACCATGCCGAAGCTCTCGCCGCCGAGCGACGGCGCGCACAGCACGTCGGCGCGCTCGAGCACGGCGACCTTGTCGGCGTCGCTGCACTTGCCCAGCGCCTCGACGCCGGTGTCGTCGAGCATCAGCGGGGCGAGCTCGGCCGGCGTGACGCCGACGACCTGCAGCGTCACGGGCAGGTGCTCGCGCAGCGCCTCGAAGGCGCGCAGCAGCACCGGCAGGCCCTTGCGCTCGACGGCCTGCCCGACGAACGCGATCCGCAACGGCGCGCCCGCGGCCGCGACGGGCGCCGCGGGCACCGCGGGCACCGCGTCCGGCACATCGACGCCGTTGGGGACGATCCGGTACGTGCCGCCGAAGAAGCGCCGCCCGGTCCAGGCCGCGGCCTCCGACACGGCGATCCGCACGTGCAGGCGGTTCAGGCGCCGCCGCGCCCCGAAGAAGTTCCCGAGGTTGTTGGCGAAGCGGCTCTCCGAATAGCAGTGGAACGTCGCGACGAGCGGCGCGTCGACGGTCATGAGCGAGTCCCAGCCCGGGATCGGCGCGATCGGCTCGTGCAGGTGCACGACGTCGTAGCCGCGCTCGAGCTCGCGCCGCAGCGTCACGACGGTCGACACCCCGTAGGCGACGTTCGACACCGCGCCGTTGGTCGGGAAGCCGACCGTGCGGCCCAGCGGGATGAGGTACTCGGGCAGGGGCCGCTGCGACGGTCGCGCGCCGCGGTGGAGGCGGACGGCGAGCCGGTCGTCGGGATCGACCGGGGACAGCACGCGCACGTCGTGACCGGCGGCCAGGTACTGCTCCGCGAGAGCCTCGATGTGCCGCGTAACCCCCCCTGGGTACGTCCACGAGTACGGGGACACCAGCGCAATGCGCATCAGGGCATCCTACCCTCCGCGTCGAGGTCCGGCGAACCGCGCACGTACGCCGTCGCGCAGGCGAGCACGAACACGCCGAAGACGAACAGCAGCGGGCCCGAGTCGTTGAAGAGCGCGCCGGCGATCGAGGCGGTCAGCCCGCCGACGAACGCGGCGAACCAGCCGGGCGAGCCGCGCAGCGGCGCGTAGATGCGCTCGCGGTGACGCAGCCCGTAGGCGACGGCGAGCGTCGCGATGACGACGATGAGCGGCATCGCCCCCAGTGTGAAGACGTTGAAGGCCAGCGTGTAGCGGCGCTTGAAGACGTCCCACAGCGCCGTGCCGCTGTCGGCGTGCAGGATCGTCCGCGTGAAGTGCCCGTTGCCGCCGGTGGCGAGATCGAGCAGCGCGAGCGCGACGACCGCGCCGACGGGCACGCAGGCCGCGAGCGCGATCCGCCGCCGCGACGGCCGCCCGGGCAGCATGAGCAGCGCCGCCGCCGCCACGCCCGCGCCGACGGTGATGACGCCGCCGACGTCGGCCCCGAGCTCGGCCGCGCCGACGAAGACGCTCAGCACGGCCCCCGCGACGGCGACGATCGCCGCGCTCGCACGCGAGCGCTTGCGATTCCACAGCAGCGCGCCGAGCCCGACCATGAGCAGCACGGCGAGCGTCGCCTCCAGCTCGTTGCCGAGGCCGTAGAAGCGCGAGCCCGAGCGCGGGTTGACGCCCAGCAGCGAGCGGATGATGAGCGGCGAGCCGAACGCGAGGTCGGTGGCGTACGCGACGATCGACACCGCGGCGGGCACGAGCGGCGCGCGCGGCCAGCGCACGAAGCGGTCGGTGAGTGCCCCGAGGCCGAAGGCGCCGGCGGTGACGATCGCCATCTCCCCCAGCCGCGACGGCGCGATCCAGCCGGTCAGCAGGAGCATCGGCAGCACCCAGAAGATCGCCAGCGCGCCGATCCGCAGTGCCGCCCGGACCCCGCGGCGGTCGGCGGCGAACCCGAGCGCGAGCGTCAGGGCCAGCCACGTGAACATCAGGACCCCGAGCGTCGGCGTGCGGCGGCCGCTGACGACCCGCAGGCGCGCCCCGACGCTCTTCAGCTCGCCCGCGTCGCGGGTCCCCTCCGCACGCATCGGCTGGCCCTTGACGCCCTTCGGGACCGGCAGGCCGAGCTGGTGCAGGATCGTCACGGGCACGTCGATCGCCGCGACGATCCCCGGCAGGCGCGTCGTCGGCGACGTCAGTGCGCCGTTGCCGCCGGGGATGCCGGCGACGCCCGCGGGCAGAAGCTGCGGCACACGGGCGCGGGGCGGCGTCTGCATGACGAGCAGCAGATCGCCCGGGCGGCGGTCGGCGATCAGCCGGTCGAGGACCGCGTCGCCCTTGGCCGCCGTCGGCAGCCCGGCCACGACGAGCCGGTAGCGGCGCAGCAGCCCCTTCACCCGCCCGGCGAGGCCCGCCGACGTCCCGAGCGAGACGCGGGCGACGTCACCCGCGCGGTCGGCCGCCACGGCCGCCTCGACGTGGTCGCGGCGCGTCACGCCCGCGAAGGCGGCGCCCCCCGGGATCCGGCCGGCGAGCAGGCCCGGCGTGATCTGCGCCAGCGCCGTGCCGGCGCGGTTGACGACCTTGCTCCAGCCGAAGATGAAGCCGCTGCGATCACCGCCCGCGACGAGCTCGATGGCCGGCGCGGTGACGGGGTCATAGACGGCGGCCGAGGTGCGCGAGCCGGCCGTCATGTCGAGGACCGCCTGCTCGGGCGAGTAGCGCCCCTGCGTCGCGCTGACGAGCCCGAGCGCGAGCTGCGTCCGCGCGTCGAGGCGGTCGAGGACCGGCTTGGGGTTGTCCTCGCCGCCGCTGGGCAGGAACGCGAGCACGGCCCGCGGCTGCGCGGCCTGCGCCGGGGTCGCCGCGCCGAGGGCAGCCACGAGCACCGCGAGAGCGGCCACCACCGGCAGGAACCTCAGAGGGACGGCCATCGCCGCGTCTATCCTTTCTCATCGTGCCGACACGTCATTTCGTCAAGTACACCTTCCTGAAGCTCGACCCCGCCTGGCGCCGGTTGGACGACGATGTCCGCGACACGCACAAGCGCGAGTTCATCGCCGCCTGCGCCGACTTCGCCGACGGCCACCTCCTACGCGCGTTCTCGACCGTCGGGACGCGCGGAGACTGCGATCTCATGCTGCTCTCGCAGGCGCAGAACCTCGAGCGTATCCATGAGTTCCATGTCGTCCTCGCGCAGAGCGGGCTCATGAAGTGGTCCTCGATCCCCTACTCGTACCTCGCGATGACGAAGCCGTCGGAGTATTCGGACGAGTCGCGCCTGGAGGTCCGCCCCGCCCACGCGAAGTACCTCTTCGTCTATCCGTTCGTGAAGACGCGCGAGTGGTACACGACGGATCCGAAGGAGCGCTGGCGGATCATGCAGGAGCACATCAAGCTCGGCAAGGAGTATCCGGAGATCGACCTCAACACGTCCTACTCCTTCGGCCTCGACGACCAGGAGTTCGTCGTCGCCTTCGAGACCGACGACCCCGGCTCGTTCCTCGATCTCGTGCAGCGCCTGCGCACGACCGAGTCCTCGCTCTTCACCAAGCGCGACACGCCGACCTTCACGTGCATCAACACGTCGGTCGAGCGCGCGCTGTCGGCGCTCGACGGCGTGCCGGTCGCGGCCGAGCTCGCATGATGCACGAGCAGCCGGGCGAGATCCGTGACATCACGGTCATCGGCGCGGGGCCGGTCGGCCTGTCGACGGCGTTCTGGGCGGGCATGCGCGAGGCGTCGGCGCGGGTCATCGACTCGCTGCCGCAGATCGGCGGCCAGCTCACCGCGCTGTATCCGGAAAAGTGGATCTTCGACGTCCCGGGGCACCCGAAGGTCCTCGCGAAGGACCTCGTCGAGTCGCTGCGCCGCCAGGCGCTCGAGCAGTTCGACGTGCCGGTGCACCTCGAGACGACGGTCGAGACGATCGAGTGGGAGGACGAGATCGTCGTCCTGCGCACGAACAACCCGCACCACCCGGAGCTGCGCAGCCGCGCGGTCATCATCGCCGGCGGCCACGGGGCGTTCGAGCCCAAGAAGCTCCCCGGCTACGACATGAGCCCCTGGGAGGGCCGCGGCGCGCACTACCTCGTCGGCTCGAAGTCCGAGTTCGCCGGCAAGCGAGTCCTGATCATCGGCGGCGGCGACTCGGCCTGCGACTGGGTCATCAACCTCCTGCACACCGCCGACTCCGTCGCGCTGTGCCACCGCCGCGAGGGCTTCCGCGCCCACGAGCTCACGGTCAACCAGGTCATGACGGCGGCCGAGCGCGGCGACGTCGATCTGCACGTGCCCTTCCAGGTCCGCGAGGTCATCGGCAACGGCGCGATCGAGCGCGTCCGGCTCTTCCACTCCGAGGACGAGTGCAACGAGATCGAGATCGAGGTCGACGCGATCCTCCTGCAGCTCGGATTCAAGACCGCCCTCGGCCCGCTGAAGAACTGGGGCCTGGAGATCTCCAAGGGCGCGCTCGTCGTCGACCAGGTCATGAAGACGAACCTGCCGGGCGTCTGGGCCTGCGGCGACATCACGACCTTCGAGGGCAAGCTCAAGCTCATCGCGACGGGCTTCGCCGAGTCCGCCGTCGCCGTCGCGCAGGCCGTCCACTCCTTCCGCCCCGAGATGAAGATCCAGCCGAAGTACTCGACGAACACCGGTGTGCCGGGCGGCACCGGCGGCCAGCCCTGAGCGTCAGTGCCGGGAGGGCAGCTGGGCTGCCCCGGCGGCCGTGAGCAGCGCGCCGAACTCGCAGGCCGGCATCGGGCGCGAGAAGTGGTAGCCCTGGCCGTGGCTGCAGCCGAGCTCCAGCAGGCGCTGGCGCTGGGACTCGTGCTCGACGCCCTCGGCGATGACCTGCAGGTCGAAGGACTCGCCGAGGTCGATGATCGCCTGCGCGAGCGTCGCGTCGCCGGCGCCGAGGTCGTCGACGAACGCCTTGTCGATCTTCAGGATGTCGATCGGGAAGCGGCGCAGGTGGTCCAGCGACGAGTAGCCGGTCCCGAAGTCGTCGACGGCGAGCAGCACGCCGAGCTTCTTCAGCGCCCGCAGGCTCGAGATCGTCTCGGTCACGTCGCGCATGAGCGCGGTCTCGGTGATCTCGAGCACGAGCGCCTCGGGCGGCAGCCCGGACTCCGCGAGCGCGTCGGCGACGTGCCCGGCGAGCACGCCGGCGGAGTGCAGCTGCATCGCGGAGAGGTTCACCGACAGGCGCAGCGGCCGCAGCCGCCGCCACGCGGCGACCTCGCGGCAGCCCTCGGTGAGGATCCAGCGGCCGAGCTCGGCCATGACCTGCGTCTCCTCGGCCAGCGGGATGAACGTCTCCGGCGCGACGAGGCCGCGCGTCGGGTGGCGCCAGCGCACGAGCGCCTCGACGCCGATGATCGCGCGGTTGCCGAGCGCGACGATCGGCTGGTAGTGCAGGACGAGCTCGTCGCGCTCGATGACGCGCTGCAGGTCGGCCTCGAGGTCGGCGCGCTCGACGACCGCAACGTGCATCGCGGGCTCGAAGACCGCGTGGCGGCCCTTGCCCTCGGCCTTCGCGTGGTACATCGCGAGGTCGGCGTCGCGGATCATGTCGCCGGCGCTCGCGGCTTCCATGGCGATTCCGATGCTCGCGCTGACGAACACGTCGCGCCCCGCGACCGTGACCGGCGCACGCAGCGCCCCCAGGATCCGCAGCGCGACCTGCTCGACGGCGGCGATGCCCTCGACGTCCTCGAGCAGGATCGCGAACTCGTCGCCGCCGAAGCGCGCCGCGGTGTCGCCGGGCCGGATCGCGGCGACGAGCCGCGCGGCGACCTCGCGCAGGAGCTGGTCGCCGGCGGCATGCCCGAGCGAGTCGTTGACGATCTTGAAGCGGTCGACGTCGAGGAACAGCACGGCGAGCTTGGACTTCGAGCGCTGGACGCGCGAGAGGCCGAGGTCCAGGCGGTCGAGGAACAGCGCGCGGTTGGGGAGGTCGGTGAGCGGGTCGTGAAAGGCCTGGTGCAGCGCGTCGCGCACCATCCGCGCGTCGGTCAGCGCGAGGCTCGCGTGCTCGGCGAACGCCAGCAGGGCCTCCTGGTCGTCGGCGCCGTAGCGCCGCCCGGCGCGCCGCGACGCGACGACGATGGCTCCGATGACGCGCCCCTCCTCGCGCACCGGGGCCGCCATCGCGGCCGGCGCGTCGGACACGATGAGGCGGTCGTCCTCCATCGCGCGCCCGCCGATCCCGGCGCCCGCCGGCGTGCGCCCGGTCCGCGCCTTGACCGCCGGGTCAAGCCCGACGCTCGCGATGAGGACCGCGGCGGTGGGGTCCTCGGCGTCCACCAGCCGCAGGCTCACGACGTCGCCGCCGACGAGCTCGGCGGCGCCCGTCACGACGGCGCGCAGGACGTCGCGCGGCTCGGCCCGGCGGACGATCATCCGCTGCAGCCCCGAGAGGCACTCGAGCAGCTGCCGGCGCTGGAACATGCGGACGGTCATCACGAGCACGCGCGCCATCCCGAGCAGGAGGTCGAGCTCCTCGCGCGTGAAGTCCTCGCTCCCGGCGCGCGCGACGAGCAGGTCGCCGGGCTCGTCGGTCTCCAGGCGGACCACGGCGACGCGGCAGTCCCCCAGCCCAGTGAGCCGGGCGCGCTGCGGCGCGGCGGCGAGCGCGACGAGCTCGGCCGCGGGCAGCGCGTCGGCCGGATAGCCGGTCGCGGCGGCGACGGCGCCCCCGCGGATGACGGCGCCGACCTCGGCGCCGAGGATCGCCGCCGCGTGCTCGACGGCGCCGCGCGTCGCCGCGCGTGCGTCGGGGAAGGAGGAGACGAGCGCCAGGAACTCCGTGAGCTGATGCGTCGATGAGCTCTCGGCGCGCTCGTGCATCAGCTGAGCGCGCGGACGACGAGCGTCTGGTCGTGCAAGCCCGCGTGCGCCAGGTGCCTGCCCGTCGCCGTCGCCCCCAAGGTCCCCCATTGGGGACGCATCGGCCATTCGTCGAGAAACTTGAGCCTGCGCTCAAGTCCCGCGGGTCAGACCGCGGAGCACTCCTGCTCGTCGGCGACCCGGAAGGACGATCCGCAGCCACAGGCGGCGACGACGTTCGGGTTGTTGACCTGGAAGCCGGCCGAGGTGAGCGACTCGACGTAGTCGATGACAGAGCCCTTGACGTACGCGAGGCTGGCCTGGTCGACGTAGACCTTCAGGCCCGAGGCCTCGAAGACCTCATCGCCGTCGCGCTTCTCGTCGAAGGCGAGGTTGTACTGGAAGCCCGAGCAGCCGCCGCCCTTGACGCCCACGCGCAGCCCGGCGGACGTGGCGTCCGCGCCCTGCGAGTCGAGGAACTCGTGGACCTTCTGGGCACCCTTGTCGGTGATCGTGATCATGGTCAGAACTCCCGGCGTCGTTTCGGGCGGTATCGACAATACTTCAGGAAGTGTAGCGACCCGGCCCGTCGTGTTGGACAAGCGTCGCAGGTCGCTAGTCTGTTGGTCAGATGCCCAGCGCAGACGAGGTAAAGAGCCGCATCGAGGCCGCCATCCCCGGTGCCGAGGCCGTCATCGAGACCGCCGACGAGGTGCATTTCAGCGCCGTCGTCCGGGCGGCCGCCTTCGACGGCCTCTCCCGTATCCAGCAGCACCGGCTCGTCTACGACGTGTTCGACGGTGAACTCGGCGGCGCGATCCATGCACTCGCCCTCAAGACGGAGGTCTCATGAGCGACAACCAGATCCGCGAAGCGATCGCCGAGGCGATCAAGGACAACGACATCATTCTCTTCATGAAGGGCTCGCCCGACGCGCCAGCGTGCGGCTTCTCCGCGCGCACGGTCGGCATGCTCCAGGCGCTCGAGACGCCGTTCACGGCGGTCGACGTCCTGCCCGACCCGCGCATCCGCGCCGAGCTCTCCGCGATCTCCCAGTGGCCGACGATCCCGCAGCTCTTCCACAAGGGCGAGCTCGTCGGCGGCTGCGACATCGTCACCGAGATGTACGACTCCGGCGAGCTCGCCGAGGTCCTCGGCGTCGCGCCGGCCGCAGGCCCCGTCGCGGAGCCCGCGGTCTCCGCGCAGCCCGCGCCGATGGGCATCGAGAACCGCCTGGGCTGACGGTTTCCGGGGCGGGTGCGCCGCGCCGCTACGGCTGGACGCGCACCCGCACCCGCGCCTCGCCCGTGATGCGCAGCTTCGGGTCGCGGTAGACGCGGCGGCGCGAAGAGGCGCCGATCGTCGCGGTGACGCCGTCGTAGCGGTGCAGCCCGGCGAAGGCCGTGCGCAGCTCGGCGAGCGTGAGCGCGCCGGTGTTCTCGCCGGGGTCGGCCTCCTCGAAGACGACGCTGAGGTCGCCGGGGTCGTCGGGGTTGCCGCCGACGTCGGCGATCGTCCCCGTGAGGCGGATCGTGTGCTCGGCGCGTGACGTGTCCGCCGGCACGCGGACGGAGACCGTCTTGGTCGTGCGGGCGCCGGTGATCGTGTGCAGCAGGCGTAGGCGCACGCGCAGGACGTGGCCGCGGCGGACGCGCCCCGGTGCCGTCGCGCCGGTGATGAACGCCTGGTTGACGCCCGCGCGGGCGCGCAGGCCGACCTCGACGGCCGTCGGGTGCAGCGTGCCGAAGCGGTAGCTGTCGAGCAGCTGGACCGCCGAGGTCATGTCGCCCGACATCGCGCCGGCGAGCGCGTTGGGCACCTCGCCGTCGATGGCGTAGGCGTTGCAGAAGCGCAGCGGCTTGACCGCTTCGCGCAGCGTGATCTTCACGCACATGTCGCCGGTCTGGCGCGAGGGCGTGCCCTTGAGGATGGCGCCGGCGGCCTCGGCGACGGCCGCGGCGCCGGCGAGCCCGAGCGGCGAGATCCCCGACGGGCGCCCGACGTCGCCCTCGTCGGCGATGTTCGTGAGGCTGCCCGTCGTCCGGCCCGTCGTGAGGTCCTTCGCGGTGACCCGCAGCGGGAAGCTCGGCGGCAGCGCGCCGGTCTGCCCGACGACGGCCGACTGCCCGTCGGAGGTGATCATCCCGATGTCGCTGCCGGGCGAGGCGAGCTTGTACGTCGCGACGTCGTCGACCGCGAGCGGGTTGTTGATGATCGTGTGGACATAGGCGCTCTCGAGGAACAGCGAGCGTCGGCCCGCGTCGTCCATCGGGTGGCCGAAGAGCCAGACGTTGGCGCCGTCGACGTACGTCACGGTCCCGAGGGCGCCGACGGAGATCGCCCCCGACGACACCGCGACGACGGCCGCCGAGCCCGGGACGAGCGGCTGCGGAGCGAACGTCACGCGCGAGCCGGCGGGCGAGCTGATGAGCACGTGGCCGGCCTTGCGGGCGGCGGCGACGAAGCTCGCCGCGAGCGCCGGGCGCAGGCCGGAGATCGTCAGGGGCGTCGCGAGCGGGCGCGCGCCGGGGACCGAGGGCAGGGCGGCGGTCGGCGTCGGTGGCTGCGCGAGCATCGCCTCGATCGGCGTGACGAGAACGGTCTTGCCGCCGTACTCGCCGATCGTCTCCGAGATCGCGCCGATGTTGCGCGCCACGCCGTCGGTGCCGGCGCAGAGCACCGGCGAACCCGAGAAGCCGGGGCCGACGCCGGTCGCGTCGACGGCAGGGCCCGAGACGCGCACGAGGATGCGCGCGGACAGCGGCCGCTCTGCGCCGATGACGTCGAGCACGTCGACGTCGAAGCTCGCGACGTCGGTGCCGCGCACGACGCTCAGGCCGGTGCAGCGGGCGCCGACCTGCACGTCACCGAGCGGCATGATCGGGTCGGCGGCGAAGGCCGGCGCCGGCGCCGCGAGCGCGGCCGCGAGTGCGGCGAGAAACAGGCGGCGCATCCGGCCCGACAGTAGCATCGGCGCATGCCGGGCCCCGCCACTTCCCTGCCCAACACCGCCGTCCGCTGGGACGACGGCCGCCTGCAGATCCTCGACCAGACGCTTCTCCCGGCCCGCGAGGACTGGCTCGAGCTCAGCGGCGAGCACGACACCGCCGCGGCGATCGCGCGCCTCGCCGTCCGCGGCGCGCCGAACATCGGCATCGCCGCCGCCTACGGCCTCGCGATGGCCGCCGCGCGCGACGGCGCCGACCTGCTCGCCGCCGCCGAGCACCTGCGCGCCGCCCGCCCGACGGCCGTGAACCTCGCCTGGGCGGTCGACCGCGTGCTCGCCGCCGCGCTCGCCGCGCCGACGGCCGAGCGCCCCCGCGCGGCGCGCGCCGAGGCCGAGGCGATCCACGCCGCCGAGGACGCCGCGAGCGCGGCGATCGCGCTCCAGGGCGCCGACATGCTCGCCGGCGCGCGGCGGATCCTCACGCACTGCAACACCGGCGCGCTGGCCTGCGGCGGCAGCGGCTCGGCGCTCGCGGTCGCGATCGAGCTCTCCCACCGCGACGACGCCGTGTCCGTGCTCGCGTGCGAGACGCGCCCGCTGCTGCAGGGCGCGCGGCTGACGGTCTGGGAGCTGCGGCGGGCCGGCATCCCCCACGCGCTGCTCGTCGACGGCGCGGCGGCCGGGCTCATGCGGCGCGGGGAGGTCGACGCGGTCATCGTCGGCTGCGACCGCGTCGCCGCAAACGGCGACGTCGCGAACAAGGTCGGGACCTACGCGCACGCGCTCGCCGCGCGCGCCGCGGGCATCCCGTTCATCGTCGCCGGCCCGACGTCGACGATCGACGCGGCGATCGAAAGCGGCGACGAGATCGTCATCGAGGAGCGCTCCGCCGACGAGGTGCGCCACGCGGGCGGCGCCCTGCTCACCGGCGCCGACACGCCGTGCCGCAACCCGGCCTTCGACGTCACGCCGGCCGAGCTCGTGACCGCGCTCGTGACCGAGCGCGGGATCGCGGCGCCGCCGACGCGGGCGTCGATCGCGGCGCTGCTGGCGGCAGCGGACCGGCAGTGAGGGTCGCGCGCTCGCTGACCTCCCGCGAGGTCGTCGTCGAGGAGCTGCCGGACCCGGCCGCCGGGCCGGGCGAGGTCGTCTGCCGCGTGCTGGCCTGCGGCGTCTGCGGCTCGGACGTCAGCGAGACCTACGTCTCGCGCAAGGTCCCGGCGGTCCTCGGCCACGAGGTCGTCGGCGAGGTGCTCGAGATCGGCGCGGGCGTCGGCTCCGTCGCGGTCGGCGACCGCGTCGTCATCCACCACCACGCCCCCTGCGGGACCTGCCGGACGTGCGAGCGCGGCCACGAGACGCTCTGCGCGCAGTTCCGCGCGACCGCGCTCGATCCCGGCGGCTTCGCCGAGCGCGTGCGGCTCAGCGCGCCGCTCGTCGGCGAGCTGCTTGCGCTCGGCGCCGTCGACCCCGTCGCCGGGACGCTCGTCGAGCCGCTGGGCTGCGTCCTGCGCGCGCTGGACCGCGCCGGCCTGGGGCCCGCAGACCAGCTGCTCGTCGTCGGCCTGGGCTCCAACGGGCAGCTCGCCGTCGCCGCGGCGCGCGAGCGCGGCGTCGCGCAGGTCTGGGTGCGTGAGCCGCGCGCCGACCGCCGCCGCCACGCCGAGGGCCTCGGCGCGATGCCGCACGGCAACGAGCCGGTCGACGTCGCGTTCGTCACCACCCCGAACGCCGCGGCGATCGCCGGCGCCGCCGCCGCGCTCGGACCCGGCGGGACGCTGTGCCTCTACGCGACGACCGGGCCCGGCACGCCCGTGGGCGTCGACACCGAGCAGCTGTTCCTCCGCGAGATCACCGTCTGCTCGAGCTGGTCGGCGGGCCCGGCCGACATGCGCGCGGCCTACGAGCTCATCGCGAACCGCCGCATCGACGTGCTGGCGCTCGTGACGCACCGCCTCCCGCTCGCCGAGACCGGCCGGGCGCTGGACCTCCAGCGCCGCGGCGGAGCGCTGAAGGCGGTCGTGCTCCCGTGAGGGCCGCGATGCTCCACGGCCCCGGCGACCTGCGCGTCGAGGAGGTCGCCGAGCCCGCCGGCGAGGTCGTCGTGCGCGTCGAGGCCGCCACGACCTGCGCCACCGACGTCAAGTGCCTGTGCCACGGCCACCTGATCCTCGGCCCGTACCCGGCGCGCTTCGGCCACGAGACCGTCGGGCGTCGCGAGGACACCGGCGAGCGCGTGCTCGTCGGCGACAGCGTCGCCTGCGGGAGCTGCCCGCCGTGCGCCGCCGGCCGGGCGCAGCTCTGCGAGCGGATGACGTGGGTGCTCGGCGGCTTCGCCGAGCGCATCGCCGCGCCCGCCGGTGCGCTGCACAGCGTCCCCGCGGGCCTGGAGCCCGCCGGCGCGGCGATGGCCGAGCCGCTCGCGGCGGCGGTCCACGCCGTCGCGCGCTCGGGGGCGCGGGCGGGCGCCGACGCCGCTGTCCTCGGCGGCGGCACGATGGGGCTCATGCTCGCGCGGCTGCTCGTGCTGCGCGGCTGCGACGTCACGCTCGCCGACCGCCACCCGGAGCGCCGCGCGCAGGCCGGGGCCTTCGGCGCGACGGCCGTCGAGCAGCTTGGCTCCCACGCGATCGTCCTGGAGGCCGTCGGGCGCCCGGCGGCCTGGCGGGCGGCGCTCGCGGCGGCCGCGCCGGGGGCGACGGTCGTGCTCGTCGGCGGCTGCCCGTCGGGCAGCGAGGTCACGCTACCGGCCGCTCCGCTGCACTACGCCGAACTCGACGTCCGCGGCGCCTTCCACCACGACCGCGCCGAGGTCGAGGAGGCGCTCGGGCTGCTGGCGGCGGGCGACGTCGACTGGCGGGCGCTGGCCGGGGAGACGATCGGCCTCGACACGCTGCACGACGCGCTCGTGCGGCCCGCCGCGGGCGAGGCGCGCAAGCTCGTCGTCGACCCGCGCCTGTAGGGTGCCCGCCGACATGGGGGTCGCCATCGTCACCGACAGCACGCACTACCTGCCGGGTGATGTCGCCGCGGCCAACGATCTGCATCCCGTCTCGCTCTACGTGCGCTTCGGGGGGACGCAGGCGCGCGAGAGCGACATGCCCGATCTGCAGGACTTCTACGCGCGTCTGCGCGGTGCGGCAGCGGACATGCCGACGACCTCGCAGCCGTCGATCGGCGACTTCCTCGCGTGCTATGAGCCGCTGCTGGCCGCGGGCCACGACATCGTCTCGATCCACATCTCCGCGGCGCTCTCGGGAACGCACGACTCGGCGCTGCAGGCGCGCGCGGCGCTCGCCGAGCGCGGCTACGACGGGCGCATCGAGGTGCTCGACTCGCGCACGGTCTGCGGCGGGCTCGGCCTCATGCTGCTCGCGGCGGCGTCCCGCGCGCGCGACGGCGCCGGGCCTGCCGAGGTCGCGCAGCACGCGCTGGCGGCGCGCGACGGCCTGCGGATCTGGTTCAGCCTGGACACGCTGGAGTACCTGCGCCGCGGCGGGCGGGTCGGCGGGGCACAGGCCTGGCTCGGCGGCGCGCTGAAGATCAAGCCGATCCTGTCGCTGGAGTCCGAGATCCTCCCGGTCGAGCGCGTGCGGACGAGCGCGAGGGCCTTCGACCGGATGGTGAAGTACGCGCAGGAGCTGCACGACGGCGGCGCCGACGCCTGGTGCGTCCAGCACATCCAGGCGCCGGACCTGGCCCAGCGGCTCGTCGAGCGCGCGAGCACGATCTTCGGCTGCGCGCCGCTGTTCGTCGGCGAGGTCGGTCCCGTCATCGGCGTCCACGCCGGCCCCGGGATGCTCGGCATCGGCGCGATGGCGCAGTCGATGCTCAGAACAGCTTGAACGCGCCTGCCGTCGTGAAGGTCCCCGTCGCGGCGTTCGCGACGCGGTCCTGGATCGACGTGGCGGTCACGTAGGGCAGCGCGCCGTTGCCGGTGGCCGTGGCATCGCCGCTCAGCGCGGTGACGGTAAGCGTGACGGTCGTGCTCGACCCGCTCTGGACGAGCGCCACCGTGCCGCTGAAGCTCGCGGTCCCCGCCGAGCAGACGCCGAGGACGCAGAGCAGGCCGTTTGCGAGGTACGACGCGTCGCCGGTGTCCAGCGCGCCGTTGGTGAAGTTCGGGATGTTGAGGAACACGTGCGGCTGCGCGGAGAGGAGGCTGCCGGCGCGCGTCTCGGTCCCGCTGAAGGTCGACGGCACCGATCCCGGCGTGAGCTCCTCGCTGTACGTCAGGACGAGCTGGTCGCCGCTCTCGAGCTTGCCGTTGCCGGCGGCGCCGCCGGACTGCTTGGAGACGATCGCCGTGACCGTCGGGCCCGCGGTGTCGGGGGTGACGGTGAAGGTGTCCGTCGCGGTGTTGGAGGCGTTGTTCGTCGCCGTGACGGTCCTGGAGCCGCTCGCGCCGACGGCGCCCGACCAGGCGTAGGTCGTCGTGAACGGCGAGCTCGCGACATCGCCGCCGCCGCTGGAGAAGCCCGCCAGCGCGGGGAAGTTGACCTTCTGGATCCCGGAGTCGGCGTCGGTCGTCGTCGCGCCCAGCTGGAAGCTGCCGGACCTGCCGGCCTGGGCGTTGATGAAGACCGTGCTGCCGGAGATGTACGTGTTCGCGCCGGTCGCCGCCGACAGCGTCAGCGACGGTGTGCCGGGGGCGGTTGTGTCGACCTTCACGATCGAGGTCGTCGACGCGGCGTTGCCGACCCGATCGGTGCCCGTGAGCGTGTAGCGGTAGCACATGGGGCCGCTGACGGACTGCGCGGGGCTGCCGGCGATGACGCTCGCCGACCCGTAGGAGCCGCAGGTCCCGGCCGTGAGGCCGCCGGACGACGTCAGCACCGCGGTCTCGACGGTGAGCGTCGAGGACAGCAGGCCCGATCCTGCGTCGGTGTAGTCCGTCCGCGAGATCGCGAAGCTCCCCGTCGTGCTGTAGCTCGAGGACGCCGAGCCGTTGACGGTCAGCGCGCCCGTCGCCGGGGCGGTCGTGTCGGGCGTCACGGTGAACGTCTGCGTGGCGGTGCCGGCGACGTTGTTCGTCGCCGTGACGGTCTTGGTGCCGCTGGCGCCGACCGCGCCCGACCAGGCGTAGGTCGTCGTGAACGGCGAGCTCGCGACATCGCCGCCGCCGCTGGAGAAGCCCGCCAGCGCAGGGAAGTTGACCTTCTGGATCCCGGAGTCGGCGTCGGTCGTCGTCGCGCCCAGCTGGAAGCTGCCGGACCTGCCGGCCTGGGCGTTGATGAAGACCGTGCTGCCGGAGATGTACGTGTTCGCGCCGGTCGCCGCCGACAGCGTCAGCGACGGGGCACTCGGCGCCGTCGTGTCGACGGTGACGACGAGCGCGATCGCGGACACGTTGCCGACCTGATCGGTCCCCGTCAGCGTGTAGCGGTAGCAGCCCGGACCGCTCACCGACTGCGCCGGCGCGCCCGTGAGCACCGCCGCCGACCCGTAGGAGCCGCAGCTCCCGGCCGCGATCGCGTCCGACGAGCTCAGCGTCGCCGTCTCGCGCGTCAGCACCGACGACGCGAGCCCCGACCCCGCGTCGGCGTAGTCCGTCCGCGAGATCGCGAAGCTCCCCGTCGTGCTCGTGCTCGAGGACGCCGAGCCGTTGACGGTCAGCGCGCCCGTCGCCGGGGCGGTCGTGTCGGGCGTCACGGTGAACGTCTGCGTGGCGGTGCCGGCGACGTTGTTCGTCGCCGTGACGGTCTTGGTGCCGCTGGCGCCGACCGCGCCCGACCAGGCGTAGGTCGTCGTGAACGGCGAGCTCGCGACATCGCCGCCGCCGCTGGAGAAGCCCGCCAGCGCAGGGAAGTTGACCTTCTGGATCCCGGAGTCGGCGTCGGTCGTCGTCGCGCCCAGCTGGAAGCTGCCGGACCTGCCGGCCTGGGCGTTGATGAAGACCGTGCTGCCGGAGATGTACGTGTTCGCGCCGGTCGCCGCCGACAGCGTCAGCGACGGGGCACTCGGCGCCGTCGTGTCGACGGTGACGACGAGCGCGATCGCGGACACGTTGCCGACCTGATCGGTCCCCGTCAGCGTGTAGCGGTAGCAGCCCGGACCGCTCACCGACTGCGCCGGCGCGCCCGTGAGCACCGCCGCCGACCCGTAGGAGCCGCAGCTCCCGGCCGCGATCGCGTCCGACGAGCTCAGCGTCGCCGTCTCGCGCGTCAGCACCGACGACGCGAGCCCCGACCCCGCGTCGGTGTAGTCCGTCCGCGAGATCGCGAAGCTCCCCGTCGTGCTCGTGCTCGCGCTCGCCGAGCCGGTGGCCGCGACGGCGTTGACCGTCAGCGCCCCGGTCGTCGGCGCGCTCGTGTCGGGCGTGAAGGTCAGCGCGGTCGTCGTCGTGTTGCCGGCGCCGTCGCTGCCGGTGACGCTCTCCCCCGGGGCGCTCGGCGTCCCCGCCGACCAGGCGAACGCGGCCGAGACGTAGGGGCCGCCGGCGGGGGTGACGACGACCGACGAGGCGTGCGACCAGCCGGACGTCGTGCCCGTCAGCGCCGCCGTCGCGCTGGAGGCGATGCCCGAGCCGCCGGCGTCGGTCGCGGCGTTCGTCAGCGTGAACGAGCCGGCGCCGCTGCCGCGGTAGTAGACGGTCGTCCCCGCGAGATGGGCGCCGCCGCTGACGCCGGACAGCGACAGGACGTTGACGGGCGCGGTGGCGTCGAAGCGCACGAGCTGCGACCCGACCGCGGAGACGTTGCCGGCGAGATCGATCGCGACGAACCGCACCGTCGTGACGACGCCGATCGACAGCGCCGACGCGTAGGTCTGGGCGCTGCCGGAGCTGCGCGGATCGCTGCCGTCGGTCGTGTAGCGGATGCGGTCGATCCCCGAGCCCGTCCCGTCTGTCGCGCTCAGCGCGAGCGTCACCGGCGCGGTGATGTTCCAGCCGCTCGCGCTCGGCGCCGGCGTGAGCTGGGCGGTGACGGTCGGGGCCGTCGTGTCGACGACGATCGCCGTGCTCGCCGCCGAGGCCGTCGGCGTGGCGTCGCCGAGCGCCCAGACGGTGTGCGCGCCGTCGGCGCTGCTCGGAATCGTCAGCAGGCCGATCGTCGCGGTGCCGGCGGGGCCGACGGTCGACGGCGAGCCGGTCAGCGCCGTCGCGCCGTCCAGGCGGTAGCTCACGCCCTCACCGTCGGCGAAGCCGGCGAGCGCGCCGGTCGTGTCCTGCGGCAGCGGCGCGCCGAAGAGCGTCGTGGCGAGGGCGAGCGTCGCTGCCGCGACGGTCGCGATGCCGCTCTTCAGGCCCTCCGCCCCCTGCCAGTGGGCGCCGAACACCGGCGTCACGCTGTACCTCCACTGGCCCACCGGGACGCTGCGCTCCGTGCAGCTCGTCGCGGCGACGGTGCCCGTGCAGCCCGTGAGCGTCGTCTGCAGCACGCCGGTCCCCGCGTCGTAGCGCTTGACGACGTAGCCGTCGACGGCGTGCCCGTCCGACAGCGTGCTCGCGCCCCAGCTCACGTCGACCTTGCGGCCGGCGACGGCGCTCGCGGTCGGCGTCGCGCCCTGGCTCACCGTGGCCGCGACCGCCGCACCGACGCTGCCGGCGGTCGCGCTCGCGCTCCAGTACGCCCAAGCGGCCGCGGCCATCGCGGCGACGGCGCCGAGCAGCCCCAGGCCGGCGGCCGCCCGGCGGCGCAACCGTCGCGCGCGCCGCGCGCGCGCGGGGCGCGGCCGGGGCGAATCGACGGGCGCCAGCATCGCTGCTACGCGCCGGCGCCGAGGTGGACGGCGAAGCTCGCGCCCTGGCAGGCGCTCGCCGCGCTCGCGTCCATCGCGATCGCGTTCGGGAGATCGACCGCGAGCACGCCCGCGACCGCCCCGGCCTTCGGCGGCACGGACCAGCCGGCCCCGCCGTTGGTCTGCGTCGTGAAGCCGAGCACCGCCGGGTCGCAGCCGGGGTGCCCGGCACCGACGTCGAAGCCGCCGGTCCCGGGGGCCGTGTCGAGCGACAGCGACCCGAGATGGACGGGGAACGGATTGGGGTTGGAGACCGCTGACGGCGACGTCCGCGTGGCCGCCGGGATACAGCTCGGCGGTCGGCGTCCCCGCGGTCAGCGTGACCGCCTGCGCGTCGGCCGCCGATCGCGTCGCGGCGCCCGATCCGACCGTCGTCCAGTAAGCGATCGCGCTGGCGGCGACGATCAGCGCGGCCACAGCGACGGCGACCAGGGCGCTGACGCCCCGGCGCCATCGGCGCTGCGCTGCCGGCTGCGGGCGCATGTGCTGCCTACGGCGATGCGGCCGCTGCTAGTTGCTGCTGAAGGTCAGGACGAGGTACGCCAGCTTGCAGGCGTCCTGGTTGGTCCCGGAGTCGGCGAAGACGAGGCTGCCCGGCGCCGTGATCGACGTCGTGCCCGCGGGTACGGTCTGGCCGGCGACGACGTCGGCGACGGAGAAGTGGCTCGTGACGCAGCCGGTGGCCGTCGTCGTGTGGCCGGCGTCGGTGTACGCGTCGACGCTCACGAGGTGGATCGTGTCGACGAGCTGTGCGCTCGTGCCGGGGTTGACGGCCGAGAAGGCGATCGCCGCGGGGGTGCCGCCGGGGACGATGCCGCCGGTGCCCGGCGTGATCGTCGCGTTGATCGTCAGCGCCGTGCTGGTGCCCGCCCGGGTGGACCCCGTGCCCGATCCGGAGGTCGTGAAGTAGGCATACGCACCACCGCCGAGCGCGAAGATGCCCAGGATCCCCAGGACGATCCACCTCCTGCGCTTGTGGTTGCGCTCAGGGCCTGGCCCCGGCGCATGGACGTTGGACATCGTGACCTCCGTAGTGATTGCGGAGGTCATCGGCGCGCTCGCCGCAAACTTGAACGCGGTGCGTCAGGCGGGCCGGGGCCGCTGCGGCCCGCGTGCCGGCGCCGGCGGGGGCGGCGGGGGCGGCGGCGGCTCCTCCGGGGGCGGCGGGTCGTCGGGCATGATGACCGTTCCCGACACCGTCGTCCGGTCGCCCCAGAACTCCTTGAGGAGGATCTGCAGCGAGGCGGCGATCGGGATCGCGACGAGCGCACCGACGACGCCGAGGACCGACGAGCCGGCGAGGATCGCGACGATGACCGCCAGCGGCGGGACGTTCACCGTCCGCTTGAAGATGAACGGCTGCAGGACGTTGTTCTCGACCTGCTGGTAGAGGATGAGGAAGAGCCCGTAGATGATCGTCGCGCTCGGGAAGTCCGTGAACAGCGTCACGACGAGGATCACGACGCCGCCGATGGTCGCGCCGACGAGCGGGATGAGACCGAAGAACGACATCAGCACGGCGAGCGGGACCGCGAACGGGACGCCGAGGATCGACAGGACGATGAACGTCAGGATGCCGTTGATCGACGTGATCGTCAGCGCGCCCGCGACGTAGCCCGACGTCGACTTGTAGATCCGCTCGAGGACGCCGCGCAATCGCTCCTCGTGCTGGCGGCCGAAGCGCGTGACGAGGAAGCGCGCGATCCGCCGGCCGTCGAGCAGGAGGAAGAACGTCATCGTGAGGATCGTCAGCACCTGGAACGCCGCGTTGACGACGCCCGCGGCGATGCTCTGCAGCGCGCCCGCCGCGTCGCCCAGCTTCTCGGGCAGCTTCTGCGCCTCCTTCTGCAGCTTCGACGTGACGTCGTACTTGTTGTCGAAGTCGCGGATCGTCTTGTTGTTGCGCAGATCGTCGATGTAGCTCGGGATGTTGTTGGAGAGGTCCGTCGCGCCGTTGACGACCGGCGGCACGATGAGCGACAACACGCCCCCGAAGACGCAGAAGATGAGGAGGTAGACGAGCAGGATCGCCCCCGCCCGCGGCAGCCGGGCGCGCCTGCAGAAGAAGTCGACCGCCGGCCCGAGCGCCACGGCGAGGAAGACCGCGATCCCCAGCAGCAGCAGCGTGCTGCGGATCTGGACGAGCAGGTACAGGAGCGCGGAGAACGCCGCGACCGTTACGAGGATGCGCGCGATCTGGCGCGTTGTCAGGGCGTCCCAGACGGACACTGAGAGCGAGCCTAGGGCGGCTGTCGGACGACGCGCGGCTAGCGGCGGCGGCGGAAGAGCCCGCCGAAGGCGGCGATCCCGCCGCCGAGCACGAAACCGGCCACGGCCGCGCCGATGACCGCCTGCTTCTGGTGCTTGACGAGCTGGCCGCGCCAGTCGGTCAGGACGGCGACGTCGCCGCGCAGGCGCTCGATCGACGTGCCGAGCTCCTTGCGGTTGGCCTCGATCGAGGCGCGGATCTCCTCCGGGGTGCGCGCGGGCATCAGCGGCGCCGCTTCTTGCCCATGAACGTGCGCCTGATCTTCTGCGCCTCGTCGATCGCCATCGCCGGGACGGGCGGCTGGCCGGCCTTGAAGAAGCGCGCGGCGAGGTAGCCGGCGACCCCGCCGAGGACGAACAGCACGCCGGCGACGACGAAGAAGCCCCAGAAGAAGGCGCTGTTGCCCACCGGCAGGGCGAACCACGCCAGCCAGGCCAGGCCATGCAGGAAGAAGAGCAGGCCCGTGATGACGAACACGCCCGCCGCGACGCCGACGACGATGCCCTTGAGGAGCTTCGTGACCTTGTCGGCCACCTCGGCCTTGGCGAGCTCGATCTCCTCGCGCACGAGCAGCGACATCCGCTCGGAGATGTCCTGAACGGTCTGCGAGAGGTCTTGTGCGGGGCTGTCAGTTGCCAAGGCGGCGGAGGATCATGGCGAACAGGAGGCCGCCCGCGAACGCGGCCCCGACGAGCACCTCGGGGCGCTCGCTGGCGAGCTGCACGACGGGTTCGGGCCAGGATGGCGACGTCCCGGGAGCGTGACCGGAGGCGTAGGCCTCGCCGGTCTCGGCGAGCGGCGTCACGGCGGGGCTGTCGGAGCCGGAGGTGAAGACGAGCACGGGCTCCTCGGCGACGGGGAAGGGCATCGGCGGCGGGGCGGGCGGCGGCGGCGGCGAGGGCGCCCAGCGCGCTCCGGGCGGCGCCAGCGGCTCGCCGGGGGCGCGCGGGGGCGGGATCGGGCTCACGCGCGTCGTGTCGGAGGCGGGCGCGGGGACGGGCTCGGGTTCCGGCTCAGGCTCGGCCATCACCGGCTCGGGCGCGACGACGGCGGGCTCCGCCTCGGCGGGCACCTCCGTCACCGGCAGCTCGACGGCCTCGCCGTCGACCGCCGGCTCCTCGGGCACGTCGGCCTCGGTGGGCGGCGCGACCCCGGGCTCGGGCTCGGGGTCGGCGGGGACGTTCCAGCTCTCGGCGATCGGCGCGGGAGGCTCGGACGAGATCGCGGAGGCCGCGTCCTTCGCATCGAGCTTGTCCTCCCAGCGACGCTTGCCGAACTTCATTCCGGCGGGTCTTCCCCGTAGATGCGGCGCCAAATCATCGCGGCGGTGCGTGTCGTGGCGATCGACGCCAGCGCGCCGATCCCGGCGAGCAGGCCCGACCAGACGAGCCGTTTGACCATGTCGTTGCTGCTCATGGCACGCATCCTCTCAGACCGTCCGGGCGGAGGCAGGCGCGGAATGCCCGCTTGCAACCTCCAGCCCGCCGCAGATCGTCTCGACGATCATCGCCTTGGCCTGGTCGAACTCCGCTGCGCTCTTGGGCAGCATCTCGAAGATCCAGCCCGTGAGGACCTGCTCGATCGCGCCGTAGAACGCGAGCGCCGCGAACTCCGGCGTGACGTCGCGCTTGAACGTCCCGTCGGCCTGCGCTTTGGCGACGATGTCGGCGATCAGCGCGTAGGCCTCGCGGATCTTGCCCAGATGCGTGCGCCCGAACGAGTTCGCCGCGCGCGTGACCTCGACGATGATGACCTTCATGAGGTCGGGGTCGTAGCGGTAGGACTCGATGATGAAGCCCGCGATCGCGTGGAGCTTCTCGCGCGCCGGGATCTCCTGGCCGTCGATGTCGGAGATGACCGCCAGCAGGACGTTCCAGCGGTCGAGGAAGAGCGTGTCGAGCACCTCGTCCTTCGAGCGGAAGTAGTGGTAGACGAGGCCGTAGGCGACGTTCGCCTCGTCGGCGATGTCCGACACGCGGCAGGCGTGGAAGCCGCGCCTGGCGAACGCGATGACGGCGGCATCGAGGATCATGCGGCGCTTGTCGCCCCCGCTGGCGCGCGGCGCGGCCATCAGCCGTGGACCTCGGCGGGCCACGCGTAGGCGCTCGGCCGGCGGTTGGCGAGCGCCGGCAGCTCGCGGCGGATGCGCGCCTGCGCGTCGAGGTCGAGGTCGGCGCAGATGTGGCCCTCGGTGTCGGCGGCCCGCGCGAGGACGAGCCCCCAGGGGTCGACGATCATCGAGCGCCCGCCGGAGCGCAGGGCGGGCGGGCCGCAGTCGTGCTCGCCGATCTGGTTGGCCGCGACGACGAACGCCTGGTCCTCGATCGCCCGCGCGCGCAGGAGGATGTCCCAGTGGTCGCGCGTCGTCGGCACGGTGAAGGCGGCGGGCACGGTGAAGACGCGCGCGCCACGGATCGCCATGATGCGATAGATCTCGGGGAAGCGGATGTCGTAGCAGATGCTCAGGCCGAGCTCGACGCCGCCGGCGGCGCCGCTGACGACGAGCTCCTCGCCCGCCTCCTCGTGCTCGGACTCGCGGTAGACCGTGCCCTCGACGACGACGTCGAACATGTGGACCTTGCGGTAGGCGGCCCGGATCTCCCCGTCGGGGCCGACGTGCACGGAGGTGTTGCGCAGCTTCGCGCCGGCGCCGGCGCGCTCGGAGATCGAGCCCGCCACGAGGTCGATGCCGAGCTCGCGCGCGACGGCGCGGGCCCACGCGATCGCCGGCCCGCCGAGCGCCTGCGCCCCCGCCTGCAGCGCCGCGCCGCGACCGAGCGCGCTCCACTTCTCCGGCAGGACGACGAGCTGCGCCCCGTCGGCCGCCGCCGCGCGCGTGAAGCGGTCCGCGCGCTCGAGGTTGCGATCGAAGTCCGCGGTCGAGTTCAGCTGGACGGCGGCGACGCGCATGGCTCGGGCTGGGGGATTGACTGGTCAGTCAACATTCTGGATGCTACCCCCATGCGCGGCCAGGGCCTCTCCTCGCTGCCGCTGCGCTGGGACGCGGGGACGCCGCCGCCGGGACTGCCCGTCCCGATCCCGCCCGCGCGCCTCGCGCCGATGCGGGGCGGCCGGCCGCTCAAGCGCTGGCGCTACGTCGCCGCCTTCGCCGACGAGCTGATGCTCTGCGCGGCGAGCGCCGCGGTCGGCCCGGGACGCAGTTCGTGGTGGGCGGTCTGGGACCGCCGGCGCGGCATCCTCGCCGAGCACACGCGCACGATCGGCCCCGGGCTCGTGCGCTTCGGCGCCGGCGGCCGCGTCCGCGTCGCCGACCGCGGCGTGACGATCGACATCACCGTCGCGGAGGGCGCCGGCGTCGAGTCGCTCAACGCCCACGGCGCCCAGGCCGTCTGGACGCGCAAGCAGGCCGCGCGCCCGTTCGCGGGCCACGTCGTGCTCGCCGGGCGGACGATCGAGCTCGCCGGGCTCGCGGTGGTCGACGACACGGCCGGATACCACGCGCGCGAGACCGAGTGGTGGTGGTCTGCGGGCGTCGGCCACGACGCGGATGGAGGGCCGGTCGGCTGGAACCTCGTGACCGGTGTCAACGACGGCCCGGTCGCGAGCGAGCGCTCGATCTGGTCGGGCGGACGCGCCCGCGAGGTCGGGCCGGTCGCCTTCGCCGCGGGCCTCGCGGGCGTCTCCTTCAGCGAGGGCGGGGCGCTGACGTTCGCATCCGAGGCCGTTCGCGCCCGCCGAGACCGCATGCTCGTCGTCCGGAGCGACTATCGTCAACCTTTCGGGACCTTTGGAGGGTCGCTGCCCGGGGTAGGACGGCTCGACGGCGGCCTCGGGGTGATGGAGCACCACATCGCACGCTGGTGAAGGTTGTTGGTGTTACAGGTAGGGGCACTCAAACGCAGGGGAGAACCACATGAAGCTTCGAACGCCCAGTCCGGCGCTCGTCATCTCGATCATCGCGCTGTGCGTCGCACTCGGCGGCTCGGCGTATGCGGCCACGCAGATCACGAGCAAGCAGATCCGCAACGGCACGATCCAGAACATCGACGTCAAGAAGGGCACGCTGCAGTCGTCGAGGTTCTCGAAGGGCGTGCAGAACCTCCTGAAGGCGAAGAGCTCCAACAGCGCGTCGAGCACCGGAGGCGCCCACGTCGCCTACGAGGCCGTGCGCAAGGCCGGGCCCGAGAACGTGCCGGCAAACACGATCGTCACGGCGGCGACGCTCACCGTGCCCGCGGGCGCCTACGTCATCACGGCGAACACGATCATGACGGCGTTCACCGGGACGACGAACCCGCTCGAGGCGCTGTTCGGCAGCAACGGGTCGCTCACCGGCACCTGCACGCTGGACGCGGGCGGCGTCGCGGCGGTCTCCCTGCAGACGATCGCCATCAACGATCGCCAGACGCCGGCGACGCTCGGCATGCAGGAGACGCGCACCGTCGGCGCGCCGATGGACATCAAGCTCAACTGCTCGGCCACGATCCCGTGGCGCCTGTCGGAGACGTCGATCATCGCCACGAAGGTCGACAGCATCACGCTCACCCAGCCGACCGGCTGACAGCGACGCAGCGTGCCCTCGGCGGTCGCGACCGGCAACTTGCCGGTCGCGACCGCCGGTCTGCGCTAGAGGCCGCAGGCCTTCGCCGGGCGCGGGACCTGCACGACGTAGGGCGCCTGCGCGGCGTCGCGCAGCGGGTGCAGCTCCACCGCCTGGCCGGGCGGCAGCGACAGCAGCCCGACCATGACCCACTGGTCGCCGAAGCGGCGCGCGCGCAGCGTCAGCCGCTGCGCCGGGCTCGCCTGGACGCGTAGGCCCCCCGCGGGCACCGGTCCCGCGTCGCCCGCCCACGGGCGCACGCAGCGCGCGGTCGCGGTCCCGGGTGCGGCCGGTCCGAGCGCGAGGCCGCCGGCGCGCACGAGCGTGTCGTCGGCGAAGTTGCGCGCCGTGGCGGGCGCGCGCGGCAGCTGCGCCGCGGTGTAGGCCGGATCGCCCTTGAGGGCGTCCAGGGCACCGAACCACGGCCCGGCGAGCAGGAACGGCGCCGCGCGCGGCGCGATCTCGAAGTCCGGGGCGACGCGGCCGCGCCCGAGCAGCTCGACGGCGGCGAGCGAGCCGCGCATGTCCTCCGAGCGCTCGAGGAAGATCGCGCGCCCCTCGCGGAAGGCGAGCTTGTGGTCCTTGGAGAGCGAGACGAGCGCGAGCAGGATGACGACCCAGGGCACCCAGGCGCGCACGCGCCACCCGCGCGCAGCCTCGACGAGCAGCAGGAGCAGGAAGACGAGCCCGACCGTGAGGTAGCGCGACGACGAGGGCGGCGCGATGTCGTGGCGCGAGATCCCCGTCAGGCCGTAGAACGCCACGAGCACCGTCGCGAGCGCGGCCATCCGGACGCGCGACGCGCGCTGGACGCGGAACGCGCGGTAGGCGAGGACGACGAGCAGGAGGATGAGCAGGTCGCGCCCGGGCTCGATCTGACGCTCGCCGATGAGCGCACCGGCGGCGTGGTTGGCCGCGGTCCACGCCCACAGGACGCTCAGCGCCAGCTCGTCTGTCTGCGCGCGGGTGACGCCGTAGAAGAGATACCAGACGAGATACAGCGCGAACGGGACGCCGACGACCCACAGGCGCCGGCGCCCCTGTGCCGACAGCAGCAGCTCTACCGCGACGCCGATGAGCACCGGGATCCCCATGCCCGACGCCGCGAGCGCGACGACCATGAGCACCGCGAGCCGGCGGTCGTTGCGCCGGTCGGCCGGGCGGTCGAGCACCGCGAAGGCGGCGACGCCGGCGACGATCGACAGCATCTGCCCGGCCTGGCCGGGGATCAGGAAGTTCTCGTACGCCAGGCCGGAGACCATCGCGAAGGCGGCCACGCCGACCGCGACGCCGGCGCCCAGCCGGCGCCGCGCGACGACGAACAGCAGCGCGCCGAGGGCGACCTGCAGCAGGACGAGCGGCACCATCATCAGCGGCTGGTCGTCGAGCCCGCCGATGCGCAGCAGGCCGAGGAAGACGCTCAGGAGCAGGACCGACAGGTGCTCGTTGTGGGGCTCCAGCAGCGACGGGGCGCCCGGGCCGCGGCGCTCGGTCACGACGATCCACTCGTCGAGGTTGAACGTCAGCCCGCGCGCGAGATGGAACATGAACGCCGCGGTCCCGGCGAGCAGCACGAACAGCGCGAGCTGCCAGAGCAGATCGCCGCGGCGGCTCGTCGGGAACGGTGCTCTCGGCGCGGGTTCCGGCGGGTCGATCGCGTCGGCCTCGGGTCGCAGTGTCGCGCTCATGCTCCGCGGGCACGGTAGTGGATGGCGCCACGCTCGCCGCCATCCGATCGGACGGTTGCCGGCGCGACCCGTCACCATCGTGCCGATGCCGCTGCCGATCGTCACCGAGCGCCTGGTCATGCGCCCCTACGAGCTGGGCGATCTGGCCGACCTCCACACGGTGCTCTACAACGACGACGCGGCGATGGCGCTGCTCGGCGGACCACGCGAGCTCGTGGCGACGCGGGCGGCGCTGGAGCGCTCGATCCGCCAGCAGCGCATCGACGGCTACTCCTTCTGGCCCGTCGTCGAGCGCGCGTCGGGCAGGCTCGTCGGCGAGGCCGGTCTCTTCCCGCTCGCTCCGGGCGGTCCCGACATCTCGCTGGGCTACGCCTTCGGCGCCGCCCACTGGGGCCGCGGCTACGCGACGGAGGCCGCACGCGGCGTGCTCGCCGAGGCCTTCGGCCCGCTCGGCATGAAGCGCGTCGTCGCGATCACGCGCGAGGCGAACACGGGCTCGCGCAACGTCCTGCGCAAGCTCGGCTTCCGCATGCAGGGCGTCCGCCACGTCTGGGGCGCCGAGCAGCTGTACTTCGTGCTCGAGCGCGAGGGCTACGTCGGCAACGACGTCGTGACGTAGTCAAGTCAGCGGCGGCGCTGGCGGCGCAGCTCGCCGCGCAGCGCCTTGGAGTGCATCGCGCCGATGAGCTCGCGCAGCGGCTCGGCGCCGGAGGAGATGATCGCGACGGCGCGCTCGGGGGCGACCTCGCCCGCGAGCCGGTCCAGCAGCGTGCGCACCTCCTCCTCGACGAGCGGGGCGAGCGCGTCGCGATAGCGCAGCGTGTCGTAGACCGTGAAGCCGAGCGCCTCGTCGTAGCCGCCGGCGCGGAAGCGGCTTATGGCCTTGATGATCGCGACGTCGTCGGCGTCGTAGCCGCGGCTCGTCGGCGACAGGACCGCGAGCTCCTCGAGGCGATCCAGGACGTTGCCGGGCAGGTCGAAGCGCTCGCGCGCCTCGGTGTGGCTCATGCGCTCGTTGTCCTGCGCCGCCGCCGCCTGCTCGAGGATGCGGTCCTCGAGCTCGACGAGCACGAGCATCCGCTCGGGGTCGGTCTCGATGACGCCGCGGATGAGCTTCAGCGGCATGAAGCGCTCCTCCTGCAGGCGTTTGATGAGCTTGATGCGCCCGACGAGCTCGGGCGCGTACCAGGCCATGTTGCGCGACGTGCGGACGATCGCCGCGTCGGGGCCGAGCAGGCCCTCGCGCAGGTAGTGCTTGATCGTCCCGGCGCTCACGCCCGACCGCTCGGCGAGCTCGCTCATCTTCAGCAGGCCGTCGCGGGTCACGCGCGGAAGGGCTCCATGCCGTGATCCAGGCGGCCGCCGACGGCGCCGGACGCCAGCAGCGCGTCGATGCGGGCCTCGTCGTAGCCGGCCGCGCGCAGGACCTCGTGCGTGTGCTCGCCGAGCTCGGGCCCCGGCAGCCGGTTGCAGTCCGCCGGCGTGCGCGAGAGCTTCACCGGCGCGCCGAGCAGCCGCACGGGCTCGGCCGCGCCGGGCTGGTCGAGCCCGGCGACCATCCCGCGCGCGCGGACGTGCTCGGACGCGAGCGCCTCGTCGAGCCCGAGCACGGGCTCCAGGCAGCACTCGTGCTCGGCCGCGAAGGCCTCCCACGCGGCGCGCGTGCGGGCGGCGAAGATCGCCGCGACCTCGGCGTGCGCGTCGCTGCCCGGCGCGGCGTACTGCGCGTCGACGAGGTCCTCGCGGCCGACGCCCGCACACCAGGCGGCCCAGAACCTCGGCTCCAGCGCGCCGAGCGTCACCCAGCCGTCGGCGCACGCATACGGGAGATAGCAGATGAGCGCCCCGGCGAGCTCGAGCTCCCCGCGGCCGGGCGCCGCGCCCTCGGCGAAGTAGCGCGCGGCGACCATCGCGAGCCAGGACAGGGCGCCGTCGGCCATCGACACGTCGACGACCTGGCCCTCGCCCGTGCGCTCGGCCGCGCGCAGCGCGGCGAGGATGCCGAACGCCGCCATCAGCGCGCCGCCGCCGAGGTCGGCGATCTGGCCCGCGGCCTGGACCGGCGCGCCGCCGCGCTCACCCGTGAGGCCGAGCAGCCCGACGAGCCCGAGGTAGTTCATGTCGTGGCCGGCGCGGTCGCGCAGCGGCCCGTCCTGGCCATAGCCCGTGATCGCGCAGTACACGATCCTCGGGTTGGCCGCGCGCAGCGCCTCGTAGCCGACGCCGAGGCGGTCGAGCACGCCGGGACGAAAGGACTCCAGTACGACGTCGTGCTCGCGGACGAGATCGAGCAGGACCGCGCGGCCCGCCGCGTTCTTCAGGTCGATGCGGATCGAGCGCTTGTTGCGGTTCAGCGCGAGGAAGAGCGCCGAGCTCGCGCTGACGGCGGCGCCCTCGATGGTCGGCGGCGCCCAGCGGATGTAGTCGCCCGTCCGCGTGTCCTCGACCTTCAGGACGTCGGCGCCGTGGTCGGCGAGCAGCAGCGAGCAGAAGCCGCCGGGCAGCAGGCGGCTGAGGTCGAGGACGCGAACGCCGTCGAGGGCGAGAGGAGTCCTCCGCGGGGCATCCGGCCCCGCGTTCTGAGACGGACGTTCGGCATCCGGCCTCACGAAACCACTGCCAGCATCGTTCTGGCCTCGGCGACCGTCGCCGCACGCCGGCCGGCATCCTCGGTCATCCGCCGCGCCCGGGCGACGAGCTCGCCGTTGGAGCGCGCCATCGTGCCGTCGGGCAGGTAGAGGTTGTCCTCGAGGCCGACGCGGATCGAGCCGCCGAGCGCCAGCGCGGCGGCGACGAGCGTCCACTGCACGCGCGAGATCCCGACGACGCCCCAGTGCGCGCCGGCGGGGATGTTGTCGACCATCGCCGCGAGGTTGCGCGCCGTCGGCGGCGCCCCCCCGGTGACGCCCATGACGCAGTCGACGTGCAGCGGCGCGCGCAGGACGCCCATGTCGATCAGCGGGTGCAGCGAGCCGACGTGGCCGAGGTCGAAGCACTCGTGCTCGGGCCGGATACCGAGCTCGTTCATCGCCTCGAGCAGCTCGACGATCTCGTCGAACGGGTTGGCGAACACCGTCTGGAAGACGAACGCCTTGCGCGAGGGCGAGTACTTCGCGTAGTTCATCGAGCCCATGTTCAGCGCGGCGACGTCGGGGCGCAGCGCGCGCAGGTAGGCGATCCGCTTGGCGAGCGGTACGCCGACGGCGCCCGTCGAGTAGTTCACGATGACGTCGTCGTCACCGAGCTCGGCGCGGATCGCCTTGGTGATCGCGCGGAAGTCCTCGACCTCGTAGGACGGCGTGCCGTCGGGGCGGCGCGCGTGGATGTGGATCATCACGCCGCCCTCGTCGACGATCCGCCGCGCCTCGGCGGCATACTCCCGCGGCGTGTACGGGATCGCCGGGCACTGCGCGCGGTCGGCCAGCACGCCGGAGATCGCGCAGGTGATGATGACGGGGTCGTCGAGGCTCACGAGGTGGGATGCACTACGAGTAGGACGCGCTACTTCTCACTTTGGCCTGCGGCGGGTCGCGCGTCAAACGCCGGCCGCATAGCCTGGCGCCCATGAGCGACGAACACCGTCCTGCTCGCCGAGCACGAAAGTCGGGCGACGACCGCTCGTCCTTCGACCGCTTCGTCGAGGCCGTCTACCTGAAGGTCAGCCGCCCCTCGTTCTTCTTCGTCTGCGCGGCCCTCATCGTCCTGTGGCTCGTCAGCGCTCCGCTGTGGGCCGACCTCAAGACCTGGCAGTACGTCATCCATACCGTCGCGAGCGTCATCACGCTGCTGCTGCTCGCCCTGCTCGAGAACGCCGCGCGCCGCGGCGAGGAGGCGTCTCAGGAGAAGCTCAACGTCATCGCCGAGGCGCTCGCCGCGCTCATGGAGTCCCGGGCGGCCGAGGACCCGAAGCTCGCGGACGCGGCGCGACGGCTCAGTGAATCCGTCGGCCTGGAGGAGCGCCACTGAGCGCGCGTCAGGCCGGCGTGCCGACCGGCCAGCTGCGCGCGCCGAGCTCGCGCGAGACGCCACGCGCGGCCTCGGCGACCGCGGCGATCATCGCCTTGGACGGCGCCCGCGGCAGGATGCGATCGGTGTCCCCCACGACGCCGATCGCCCCGACGACATGGCCGGCGTGGTCGAAGATCGGCGCGGCGATGCTCGACTCGCCGAGCACCGCCTCATCGCGCTCACGGGCGTGGGAGCGCTCGCGCGTGGCCTGCAGGTCGGCGCGCAGCGTCTTCTCCGACAGTGTCCGCGCGGTGAGCTTCGGCAGCTCGCCGGCGAGCAGCTGCTCGAGCGCCGCCGGCGGGCGGTAGGCGAGGATCGCCTTGCCCAGCGCGCTCGCGTGCGCCGGCAGCTGAGCGCCGACCTCGAGGATCTGCAGGCTCGAGTCGGGCCGGAACACGTGGTGGACGACGACCGCCGACGCGCCGTGCAGGACGCCGACGCGCACCGCTGCGTCCGCCCGCGTCGCCAGCCGCTCGGCGTGGACGATCGAGCGACCGCGCAGCTCGTTGAGGTCGAGATAGGAGATGCCGAGCTGCAGCAGGCCGGCGCCGAGCTGGTACTTGTCCGAGTCGCGGTCCTGCTCGACGAGGCCGTGCGCCTGCAACGTCTGGAGGAGGCCGTGGACCGTCGGCCGGGTCATGCCGAGGCGGTCGGCGAGCTCGCTGACGCCGAGCCGCCGCGGGCCGCTGGCGAGCACCTTGAGGATGCGGGCGGCGCGATCGACGGACTGGATCGTCTTCCCGGTCGCCCTCGGCTCGTTCACGCGCTCCCCTTCGACGTCGTTGGATTCGGCATTGTCGAATCGCCTTCGATGTATTAGACTACCCGAGAGTCTCTGCACAACCTATGACAGGAGCAGGCGTGGTCGGAATCGTCGTCGTGTCGCACAGCCCGGAGCTCGCCAACGGGGTCGTCGCGCTGGCGGGTGAGCTGGCCGGACCGGACGTCCGCATGGAGGCCGTCGGTGGCGGACCGGACGGGCGGCTCGGCACCGACGGCGAGCGCGTGCGGACCGCGATCCGCAGCGTCGACGGCGGTGACGGCGTCATCCTGCTCGGTGACATCGGCAGCGCGATCCTCACGATCAAGCACGTGCTCGAGAGCCGCGCGAACAACCACGCCCGGCTCGTCGACGCGCCGCTCGTCGAGGGCGCCGTCGCGGCCGCCGTCATGGCCTCGGCCGGCTGCACGCTGGACGAGGTCGCCCGCTCCGCCGAGGAGGCACGTGATGTCCGCAAGCTCTGAAGTCGTCCTGCCTCCCGGCGTCGACCTGCACGCCCGCCCGGCGGCCGAGTTCGTCCGCACGGCGATGGGCTTTGAGTCGAGCATCGTGATCGCACTCGGCGAGCGCGAGGCGAACGCCAAGAGCCTGCTGTCGGTCCTCGGCCTCGGCGCGAAGGCCGGCTCGGCGCTCTCGCTACGCGCCGACGGCGGAGACGCGGTCCCCGCGGTGCAAGCCCTCTGCGGCTGCGTCGCCGGCCTGCACTAGCGCCTCGACCGCCGGCGCATCGGGCGCGTCCAGGGCGCGCTGCGCGAGCGCCCCGGCCCGCGTCCGGTCGATGGCGCGCACCCAGGCGCGCACGGCGCCCACGCGCGCGGCACCGACGCTCAGCTCGTCCACGCCGAGGCCGACGAGCAGCGGCACGGTGCGCCGGTCGGACGCGGCCTCGCCGCAGACCTCGACGGTGCGCCCCGCGGCGTGGGCCGCCCGCACGGTGCGCGCCACGAGCGCGAGGACGCGCGGGTCGTGCGCGCGTGCGCGGCCCGCGTCGAAGCGGTCCTCGCCGAGCGTGGCCGCCGTGAGATCGTTCGTCCCGATCGAGAGAAAGCCGGCGCGGCCGGCGAGGTCGAAGACCACCGCCGCGGCGCCCGGCGTCTCGATCATCGCGCCGAGCGGCGGGACCGGCAGGCCGGTGGCGGCCGCGGCCGCGCGCAGGAGCGTGACCGCCTCCTCGAGCTCGCGCGAGCTCTCGACCATCGGCAGCAGGATGCGCAGGCGGCAGTCGCCGCCTGCCTCGAGCACGGCGCGCAGCTGCGCGGCGAGTGCCTCGGGCGAGCGCAGGAGCAGGCGCAGACCGCGCTCCCGTGTGCCGGAGAGGAACGGCGGCGTCTTGTCGGCGCCGAAGTCGAGCACGCGCACGGTCGCGACCTGTCCGCGCAGCGCGCCGAGCACGGGCGCGAGCGCGCGCCGGTGCTCGTCGACCGTCGGCCACGCGGCGGCGTCGAGGAAGGCGAGCTCGGTGCGGACCAGGCCCGCCCCGTCGGCACCGTAGCCGAGCCCGACGGCGACCTCGGCGGCGCTCGCGACGTTGGCGAGGACGGCGATGGCGTGCCCGTCGCGCGTCCGCGCGGGGCGAGCGCGGTCGGCGACCCAGCGGCGGTGGTCGCGCGCTCGGGCGCCGGCGGCGGCGCGGGCGGCCGCGGCGCGGGGCGCGGCGGGCTGCAGGACGGCCGTCCCGGCATCCCCGTCGAGGACGACCTCGCCCGTGGCGGCGAGGATCGCGGGCCCGAGGCCGACGACCATCGGGAGCCCGAGCGAGCGGGCGACGATCGCCGCGTGCGCGCTGACGCTCCCGCGCGCGAGCGCGATGCCGCGGACACCGCTCCCGAGCTCCGCGACGTCTGCCGGGCCGAGGTCGTCGGCGACGAGGATCGCGTCGCCGGCCTCGTCGCCGTCGGCCGCGGGGGCGCCCGCGGGGGCGGCGAGCCGCGCGGCGCGGCGCCCGACGCTGCGCACGTCGTCGGCGCGGGCGGCGAGGTGCGCGTCGTCGATCGCGGCGATGAGCGCGGCCTGCGCCTCGGCGGCTTCGGCCAGGGCGGCGGTCGCGGGGACCCCGGCGACCGTGCGCCGCAGGACGTCTTCGCGCAGCGCTGGGTCGCCGGCGATCAGCACGGCGGTCTCGACGAGCTCCGCCTCCTCCGTGCGACCCGCGCCGCCCAGCCGCGTCGCGAGCGCCGTCAGCTCGGCCGCGGCGGCCTCGAGGGCCCGGGCGGCGCACAGGCTCTCCCGGTCGCGCTCAGCCGTGGGCACGAGCGCGACCGCCACCGCCGCGCCGCCCGCCGGCCGGGCGGCCCCGACCGCCACACCGGGCGACGCCGCCGACCCGCCGAGCATCCGCTCGGCCATCAGCGCACCTGGCAGACGGCGCGCTCGAGCGCGCGCATGACGAGCGCCGCCGACGTCGCGCCCGGGTCCTGGTGCCCGATCGAGCGCTCGCCGAGATATGAGGCGCGGCCCTTGCGCGCCTGCAGCGGGATCGTCGCGCGGGCGCCGTCCTCGGCCGCGACGGCCGCCGCGGCGAGCGCGGCCTCGAGCGCCTGGCCCGCCGCGAGGCCGGCCCGCAGCGCGGCGACCGCCGGGACCAGCGCATCGACCATCGTCTTGTCCTGCAGCGCCGCCGCGCCGAGCTCGACGACGCCCGCGATCGCGGCGTCCAGCGCGGCGACGAGCTCGTCGGCGCCGACGGCCGGCGCGTCGCCGAGCGCGCGCCCGGCGCGCCGGAACGCCGTGCCCCAGAGCGGCCCGCTGGCGCCGCCGACCGAGGAGACGAGCGTCTTGCCGGCGATCGTCAGGAGCTTGCCGGGCGGCAGCCCGCCGTTCTGCACGGCGAGCGCCTTCGTGACCGCCTCGAAGCCGCGGTTCATGTTGATCCCGTGGTCGCCGTCGCCGATCGCGGCGTCGAGCTGGGTCAGGTGGTCACGCTCGGCGCGGACCGCCGCGGCGATCTCGCCCATCCATGCGGTGACGGTGGTGGAGTCCACGGCGGTCTGCATCCGAGTGTCCATCGCCTGCGTCACGCTCCCCAGCGGAGCGCCGGCGTGTGCACCGGAGCATCCCACAGGGCCGCAAGGTCGGGGTCGAGTTCGAGCACCGTCAGCGACGCACCCGCCATCTCCAGCGACGTGATGTAGCTGCCGACGAGCCGGCGGACGGGGTTGACGCCCGCCGCCCGCAGCGCATGCTCGATCTCCCCGTACAGCAGGTAGAGCTCGATCTGCGGCGTGCCGCCCATCCCGTTGACGAACGCCAGCACGTCGGCGCCGGCCTGCGGCTGCAGGTCGCTCAGCACGGCCTCGACCATGAGCCCGGCGATCTCGTGCGCCGAGCCGATCGGCGCGCGGCGCCGTCCGGGCTCGCCGTGGATGCCGATGCCGACCTCCATCTGGCCGTCGGGCAGGTCGAACATCGGCTGCCCGGAGGCCGGCGGCGTGCACGACGACAGCGCCACGCCGAATGAGCGCGCGCGGTCGTTGACGCGCCGCGCGACCCGCGTCACCGCATCCAGCGCGTCGCCGCGCTCGGCGGCGGCGCCGGCGATCTTCTCCAGCAGCACGGTCGCGCCCACGCCGCGGCGGCCGGCGGTGTAGAGCGAGTCCTCGACGGCGACGTCGTCGTCGACGAGCACGGACTCGACGCTGATCCCCTCGTCCGCGGCATCCTCGGCCGCGAGCTTGAAGTTCATGACGTCGCCCGTGTAGTTCTTGACGATGTGGATGACGCCGGCGCCGCCGTCGACGGCCTTCGTCGCGGCGAGCATCTGGTCGGGCACCGGCGAGGTGAAGACCTCGCCCGGGCAGGCGGCGTCGAGCATGCCGCGCCCGACGAAGCCGCCGTGCAGCGGCTCGTGCCCGGAGCCGCCGCCCGAGATGAGGGCGACCTTCCCGGCGACCGGCGCGCCGTTGCGCACGACGATCCGCGCCGCGCTGTCGTAGTGCAGGAGGTCCGCGTGTGCGGCGGCGAGGCCGGCGAGCGACTCGTCGACGAGCGCGGAGGGATCGTTGAGCAGCTTCTTCATGGGGGTCGTGACAGTGGCCATCTTCGTGCCTTTCAGCTCGCCGAGACGAGGTCGCGAGCGGCGACGTCGCCGTTCGGCGCGGGGTCGGGGGTGCTGACGGCCTCGCGGATCGGCCGCGCGACCTTGCGCGGCGTCGCGAGCTGGTCGTAGGCGAAGGCCGCGAGGCCGGCGCCGGCCAGGCCGGGCAGCACGTAGACGGGGATGAGCTGGCTCCAGTGCGTCGCGCCGCTGCCGATCGAGGAGATGAGCTCCGGGCCGAACGCGCGCGCCGGGTTCAGCGAGGCGCCGGTGATCGGGCCGACGAGCATGATGATCGCGATGACGATGCCGCCGATGACGAGCCCGGCGAGGTCGCTCGGGGAGCGCCCGTCGACGATGCCGAGGATCGCGAACATGAGGATGAACGTCCCGATGCCCTCGCAGAAGATCGCCTGCGCCCAAGTGGCGGTGTCGGGGTTGAACGACGTCTGGCCCATGCCGAAGTCGATCGCCGAGCCGGCGAAGACGGCCCAGATGCCGAACGCGCCGAGGACGGCGCCGAGCACCTGGGCGCCCCAGTAGGCGGGGACCTCGCGCCAGGGGAAGCGCTTGGTGGCCGCGAGCGCGAACGTCACGGCGGGGTTGATGTGACAGCCCGAGACCTTGCCGATCGCGTAGACCATCGCGGCGATGACAAGACCGAAGGCGAACGAGATGCCGAGCAGGTCGGCTCCCGTGATGGCAGGCGTGGAATCGCCCGCAAGCGTGAGGGTCGCGACGACGGACCCGGGGCCGACCAAGACGAGCAGCGCGGTGCCGAGCGTTTCCGCCAGGGCGCGCTGTGACAGCGAATGCTCCACAGCTCTCTCCTATCGCTTCCGATCAGTGTTCGACATTGTCGAACGTCGTTCGCGCAACGTACTCCTGTCGATCGGTCGCTGTCAAGTGCGAATTCGCACCTTGTCCGTGGGTGGCGACGTCGAGCGGCGCGGACGGGCTCGAGCGCTTCCAGCATCGATGAGGGCGGGCCGCACCCGCGGCGACGCGGGGCCGGCGGCGCACGGGCGGTCGCGGGGGGTGCGCCGGATTTCCCGGTTGCAGACCGGGTTTTCCGGCGCACCCCCCGGTGGAGCGCCACGAGCGCCCGGCTCGCCCTTCACTGAACGACGCAGCAGACGCCCGCAACGCCGCCGACGCACCGGGGCGCGACCAGCCGACGCCCTACCCCACCCGCGTCGCCAGCTGCAGCTCGACGACGTAGCGCAGCGTGACGACGCCGTCGCCCGCGAGCGCGCGGACCTGCGCCAGCAGCGCGGCCCGCTCGCCGTCGCCCATCGACGAGACGAAGCTCACCGAGCCGAAGCGGTCGGCGAGGCCCTCGGCGTCGAGTTCCTGCACGTTGGCGAACGCCAGCTCGCGGACCGGGCCGAACAACGGGCCGGCGGCGAGCGCCGCGCGCCAGCTGTCGTCGCGGTGGGCGGGGACGCGGCCGCGGTGGCGCCCGAGGATCTCCTCCAGCGCGAGCTGGACCTCGTCCTCCATCCGCCGCCGGTTCCAGATCAGCGCGAGGACGCCGCCGGGGCGCAGCACGCGGTGGATCTCGGCGAGCGCGTGCGGGCCGTCGAACCAGTGAAAGGCCTGGGCGACGGTGACGCCGTCGGCGCTCGCGGGCGGCAGCCCCGTCGCCTCGGCGACGGCGTCCACCGCCCGCGCCGGCGCCTCGATCGCGGCCCGCATCTCGGCCACCGGCTCGACCGACACGACGCGACAACCGCGTGCGACCAGCGCCCGCGTGAGCTTGCCGGTCCCGGCCGCGAGGTCGACGACGTCGCGCCCCGGCAGCGCGGCGACGAGCGCGTCGACGGCGTCGTCCGGGTAGCCCGGGCGCCCGCGCTCGTAGGCGGCGGCCGCTCGGGCGAAGCCCGTCGCGGCGGCGGGATGGATCGGGCTCACACCGGCGTCACACCGTGGCGCTTCCACGGCCGCTCGACGCGCTTGCCCGCGGCCATCTCGAGCGCGCGGATGATCGTCGGGCGCGTCTCGCGGGGGTCGATGACCTCGTCGATCATCGCGTTGCGCGCCGCGATGTAGACGTCGATGAGGCCGCGATAGGCGGCGATGAGCTCGGCCTTCTTCGCGGCCGGATCCTCAGCCGCCTCGACCTCGCGCCGGAAGACGATCTCGACGGCGCCCTCGGCGCCCATGACCGAGATCTCGGCCGTCGGCCAGGCGACGATGAGGTCGGGCTCGTAGGCCCGGCCGTTCATGACGTAGTAGCCCGCGCCATAGGCCTTGCGCAGGACGACGGTGATCTTCGGCACCGTCGCCGCCGCGACGGCGTGGAGCATCTTCGCGCCGTGACGGATGATGCCCGCGGCCTCGACCTTCGTCCCGACCATGAAGCCCGGGACGTCGACGAGGAACACGAGCGGGATGCCGAAGGCGTCGCAGAGCGTGACGAAGCGCGCGGCCTTGTCGGCGGAGTCGTTGTCGAGGATGCCGCCGAGGCGGCGCGGCTGGCTCGCGACGATTCCGACCGGCCGGCCGCCCATGCGCGCGAGGCAGGTGATGACCGAGCGCGCCCACTGGCCCTTGAGGTCGAGCCACTCGCCGTCGTCGACGACCCGCCGGATGACGTCGTACATGTCGTAGGGCTGGCGGTTGGACGGCGGCAGGACGTCGAGCAGCGCCTCGTCCATGCGGTCGGCGGGATCGCTGGAGGCACGCACCGGCGCCGCCTGCTCGCAGTGCGACGGGAAGAAGCCCAGGTACTGCTTGATACGCGCGACGCATTCCTCGTCGTCGGCGACCTCGAGATCACCGACGCCCGACACGCGGCAGTGCACGCGCGAGCCGCCGAGCTGCTCGGACGTGACGTCCTCGCCGACCGCCGCGCGCACGAGGTGCGGGCCGGCAAGCGCCATCGAGCCGCGCCCGCGCACCATCGGGACGAAGTCCGCCAGGCCCGGGATGTACGCCGTCCCCGCAGAACACGGGCCCATCACCGCGGCGACCTGCGGGATGACGCCGCTCGCGACGACCTCCTCGCGGAAGAGGTCGCCCGAACCCGCGAACAGCGAGCCGACGGCCTCCTGGATCCGCGCGCCCGCGCTGTCGAGCAGCCAGACGAACGGCATCCGCTTGCTCAGGGCCAGCGCGCGCAGGCGCGCGACCTTCATCTCGCCGGTCGTGCCCATCGACCCGGCCATGACGGTGAAGTCGTAGGCCGCGACGGCGACGAGCCGCCCGTCGACCCGGCCGTAGCCCGTGATGACGCCGTCGGCCGGCGCCGCCCGGTCCTCCAGCCCCCGGACGGCGTGGTGGATGCCCGCATGGATGCCGATCTCCGTGAACGTGCCGTCGTCGACGAGCAGGCCGATGCGCTCCCGCGCCGTGAGCTTGCCGGCCGCGTGCTGACGGTCGATCTTCTCCTGCCCCCCGCCCAGGCGCGCGGCGGAGCGGCGGGCCTGGAGGTCCTCGGACAGCGGACGCAGGATCGAATCGCTCATGCGAGCAGCGGCGCGATCGCGCCGGCGACGAGCTCGGCGTGCCCGGGCGCCGCGGCCGTGATCTCGGCGCCGAGGATCGTGCCGACGCGGGCCGCGACGGTGAGGAACTGCTGGAGCGCCGCCGGCGTCAGCCCGCCCGGCGCGGGGAACTTCGCCGGGAAGGCCAGCGGGTCGAGGACGTCGAGGTCGAGGTGGACGTAGAGCTCGAAGCCCTCGAGCTGCGCCGGATCCTCGACGCGGTGCACGCCGCTGCGATCGAGCGCGACGCGCTCGGGCCCGTCGAGGTCGCGCACGCCGTGCATGATCACCCGCGCCGGCTCGACGCCCGCGCCGAAGCCCGTGTCCCACAGACCGCACGCGCCCGCGAGGCCCATGCCGCCGAGATAGCCGGAGGCCGAGGTCGCGGGCGTGTTGAAATCGCCGTGCGCGTCGATCCACAGCACGCGGTAATCGGGGCGGCAGCGTGCGACGACCGGCAGCGTCGCGACCGCGATCGCGCAGTCGCCCGCGAGCAGGATCGGCACGCGGCCGGCGTCGAGCGCGTCGTCGACCTGGCCGCCCGCCTCCAGAAGGCAGCCGCGCGAGTCGGCGAGGTCCTGCTCCCACGTCCCGTCGCGCGGCGCGCCGGGGGAGCCGACGATCCGCGCGTCGAGCAGCTCGGCGAGCTCACGCGTGCCCTCCGCGGCCTCGCGGCCGCGGTCGGAGGTGCGGCACAGCAGCCCGACTACCTGCCGGTCCACGTCGGCTCGCGCCGCTCCATGAAGGCGGCGACGCCCTCGCGGACGTCCTGCGTCGTCAGCGCGATCGCCAGCTGCGCGCGCAGGTACTCCAGCGCCTCGCCGAAGGCCATGTCCTGCTGCGCGTACAGCGCGTCCTTGCCCAGCCGCATGACGAGCGGGGACTTCGCCGCGAGCGCCCGCGCCCACGACGCGACGGCGGCGTCGAACTCACCCGCGGGGACGACGCGGTTGACAAGGCCGATCGCCTGCGCCTCGGCGGCGTCGATGCGCTCGCCGAGCAGCAGCAGCTCGTGCATCTTCTTGCGGCCGATGTTGCGGCCGATGAGCGCGGCGATCATGAACGGGAAGAGGCCGACGTTGATCTCGGGCGTGCCGAACGTCGCGGCGTCGCTGGCGACGACGAGGTCGCAGGCGAGCGCGAGCCCGAGCGCGCCCGCCAGGACGTGGCCGCCGGCCGCGCAGATGACCGGCTTGCCGAGCCGCCCCATGAGCTCGAAGAGCCGCGGGAAGCGGTCGTTGGCGGCGTGACGCTCCACGAGCGGCAGGTCGGCGGTGAAGCCGCCGAGGTCGCCGCCGCTGGAGAAGACCCGCTCGTGCGTCGAGGCCAGCACGACGCAGCGCACGGCGGCGTCGTCGCGCGCCGCCGCGAACGCCTCGAGCAACTCGTCGAGCATCGCGTCGGAGAGCGCGTTGCGCGTCTCGGCGTGATCGAGCGCGATCGTCGCGACCCCGTCCGCGACGCCGTAGCGGAGCTTCTCGTAGGCCATGGCCCGCAATCTACCCGCCGCCAGCCGACCGCGCGCTCGTGGGAAGTAGGACGTACCACTGTTCACTTTGGCGCCGGTGCGCGCTAGCGTTGCGCCATGGCCACCGCCGACGAGGTCCTCAAGCCCGATCACGCCGTCCGGCGCGGGCACTTCATCTTCAGCGAGGAGCACGACGCCCTCCGCGAGACGATCCGCGCGTTCGCGACGAAGGAGCTCGCGCCGCACGCCGAGGCCTGGGAGGAGACGACGTTCCCGGACTCCGTCTTTCGCCGGATGGGCGAGCTCGGCCTGCTCGGTCTCGACAAGCCCGAGCCCTACGGCGGGCAGGGCGGCGACTACTACGCGAGCATCGTCCTCGCCGAGGAGCTCGCGCACGGGCGCTCGGGCGGCCTGGCGATGGGCGTCGCGGTCCACACGGACATGGCGATGCCGCCGATCCTCGCCTTCGGCACAGAACAGCAGAAGCAGGACTGGGTCGTCCCCGCGATCGCCGGCACGAAGATCCTCTGCCTCGGGATCACCGAGCCCGACGCCGGCTCCGACGTGGCCGCGATCAAGACGCGCGCCGTACGCAGCGACGACGGCGAAGAGTACGTCATCAACGGCTCCAAGACGTACATCACCAACGGCCTGCGCGCCGACGCGATCATCCTCGTCTGCAAGACCGATGCCGACGCGGGCTACGACGGGTTCACGCTCTTCCTCGTGCCGATGGACCTCCCCGGCGTCATTCGCGAGCAGCGCCTCGAGAAGCTCGGCATGCACGCGAGCGACACGGCGCTGCTGGCCTTCCAGGACGTCCGCGTCCCGGCGGGCGCGGTCCTCGGCGAGGTCGGCAAAGGCTTCTACCACATCATGTGGGAGCTCCAGGGCGAGCGCCTCATCGGCGCCGCGAGCGCCGTCGCCGCGGCGCAGCTGTGCTTCGACACGACGCTCGCCTACGCGCTGGAGCGCCGGGCCTTCGGCCGCCGGATCGGCCACTTCCAGGTCATCCGCCACAAGTTCGCCGAGATGGCGACGCAGCTGGAGTCCGCCCGCCAGATGGTCTACACGACGGCCTGGCGGCACGCCAACGGCGAGTACCCCGTGCGCGAGATCTCGATGGCCAAGCTCCACGCCTCGCGGATCGCCGTCGAGGTCGCCGACGAGTGCATCCAGATCCACGGCGGCGCCGGCTACATGAAGGAGTACGGGATCGAGCGCGTCTGGCGCGACCTGCGGCTGAATCGGATCGGCGCGGGGACCGACGAGATCATGCTCGACGTCATCGGACGCAGCTACGGGTTGTAGCCCGCCGGACACGGGGCCGTGGCCCTGCTGTGAGGTCGCGCACAAAATCCCCGCTTTCAGGTTCGTTGCGGATACGTTCGCCCCAGTCGCCCGGACGGGCCGGGCACGAACGCAGGAGGCGGTCGAGATGACTTCAAGGAACAGGTGGGTTCTCTGTGGCGTGGCGGGCTTGGCGCTCGCCATGCCGGGCGCGGCGGACGCCGCGGTCAAGAGCGTGAACATGGGCACCAGCAAGGCCCAGCAGAAGGTCCTGCAGGCCAAGGGGGTGGACGTCAACGCGTTCTTCCCGAGCAACGTCGCGGTCCACGTCGGCGACAGCGTGCGCTTCGTCCCGACGAACTTCCACAGCGTCCACTTCTTCGGCAAGAAGGGCAAGCTCACGCCGATCTTCACGCCAGGTGATGCGATCGCGGGCTCCGTGGACGCGGCCGGCCTGCCGTTCTGGTTCAACGGCCTGCCCAACTTCGTGACCAACGGCGCCCTGTTCGCCCCGCCCGGCAAGTTCGGCAAGACGATCGCGACGAACGGGACGGTCGAGATCGAGAGCGGCCTGCCGACGGCGCCCAAGGCGAAGCCGATGGTCGTGCGCTTCACGAAGGCCGGGTTGCTGACGTACTTCTGCGACCTGCACCCCGGCATGAAGGGCACCGTGCGCGTCTCGCCGAAGAGCAAGCGCATCCCGTCGGCGAGCGCCGACGCCAAGCGGGTCAAGGCGCAGGGGGCCGCCGCGCTGACCGCCGCCAAGGGCTTCGCGAAGCTCGCGCCGCCGGCGAACACCGTCTACGTCGGCGCGGCCGGCAAGGGCGGCACCGAGCTGTTCGGCTTCGCGCCTTCGAAGCTCACGGTGCCGGTCGGGACGACGGTGACGTTCACCGTTCCGAAGGGGAGCGTCGAGACGCATACCGCGACCACCGGACCGGGCAACCCGGAATCGCAGCCGAAGTCCTACCTCGGCGCCATCGCCTCCGGACAGGACGACCCGCGCCTGGCATACCCGAGCGACGCGCCGCCGGCGCCCGCGGCGCTCACGCCGCTGCTGCACGGCAACGGCTACTGGAACAGCGGCGCGCTGGACGCCGCGTCGGCGTCGCCGCTGCCGCAGGCCAACAAGGTGACGTTCGCGGCAGCCGGGACGTACGAGTTCTACTGCCTGATCCACCCGTTCATGCACGGATCGATCACGGCTCAGTGAGCCGTCGGGTCGCGCTCGCGACCGCTCTGCTGACCGGCGCGGCGGCACTCGCCGCCGCGCCGGCCGCAGGAGCGGCGACACGCGAGTTCTGGGTCGCCGCGACGCCGTCGCCGTGGAACATGGCTCCCAACCAGCGCGACGCCATCACGGGCGCGCGCCTGGATCCGGCGCAGACGGTCCTCCAGACGACCGTCTATCGCCGCTACTCGCCGGGCTGGCGCCGGCCGCTGGCCAACTCGCCCATGTCCGGCAACCAGAACCTCATTCCCGGGCCGCTGCTGCGCGCGCGGGTGGGCGACAGGCTCGTCGTCCACTTCAAGAACATGGACTTCACGCGGATGAACGGCCACTCGATGCACTTTCACGGCGTCGAGTACAAGCCGAGCTCCGACGGGGCGTACGTGCCCGGCGTCTCGGGACCGGACGGCAACGTGCTGCCGGGCGGCACCTGGACCTACCGCCTGACGGCCGGCGAGCAGTCCGCCGGCGTCTGGCCCTATCACGACCACTCGTCGTCGATGCACGAGTCGATCGACGGCGGGATGTACGGGATGCTCTCGATCCGCGGCCGCCACGAGGCGCTGCCCGACCGCGAGTTCGTCGTCGTGTTCGCGCCGATGGGCGATTTCCAGACGATCGACGGCCGCGCGTTCGTCGGCAACACGCCGGTCTTCCGCGCGCGGGTCGGCCAGCTCGTGCAGTGGGACGTCATGGCGATGGGCTCCGAGCACCACACGTTCCACGTCCACGGGCACCGCTGGCTCGAGGCCGGCGGCATGTCGCGCGACACGCACACGATCGGCCCGGCGGAGTCGTTCCGCTTCCGCTGGCGCGAGCGCGACCCCGGCGTCTGGCTGTACCACTGTCACGTCGAGCAGCACATGATGGCCGGGATGATCGGCACGTACCGGGTGGTCCGATGACGCGGGCGGCGCTGCTCGCGGCGCTCGTGCTCGCGATTCTCGGCGCACCCGCCGCGGCGCAGCACGCAGCCGACCACGGCGCCGGGACGGAGGTCCCGGTGAGCATCGGGTTCGATCGCGTGACCCCGGCGCGCCTCGACGTCGTCACCGGCGACATGGTCAGGTGGACGAACGACAGCGTCCGCGTGCACACGGTGACCGCCGACGACGAGAGCTTCGACTCCGACCGGATCGCATCCGGGGACGCCTTCACCCACCACTTCGACGCCACCGGCGAGGTGGCCTACCACTGCAAGCTGCACCCGGCCATCCAGGGCGTCGTCGCCGTCCACGACCTCCTGCTCTCGCCGCCTGCGGGCGCCGCGTCGCCGAAGCGGGCATTCGTCCTGCGCGGCCGCGCGGGCAGCGCGCTCGCCGCCGGGACGCCGGTGTCGCTGGAGGCCGACAGCGGCGCCGGGTTCGCGCCGGTCGCGACGGCGACGCTCGCCGGCGACGGGACGTTCAGCGCGAGCTTCGTCCCGACCGCCACCGCGAGCTACCGCGCCGTGGCCGGCCCCGCCACGAGCCCGCCGGTCGAGCTGCTCGTGCTCGACCGCCGCATCGCGCTTACGACGACGCGGCGGGCGGGCGGGCGGGTCGTCGTGCGCGCGACGGTCACGCCCGCGTCGCGCGGCGGCCACGTCGTGCTGCAGCTGTTCCTGCAAGAGCGCTTCGGCTGGTGGCCGGTCCGACGCGCGCGGCTGGACGCGGCCTCCAGCGCGCAGTTCACCGTGCGGACGAAGCGCCGCCTGCAGGCGCGCGTCGTGCTGACGCTGCCCGACGGCGCGACGCGCCTGGCCGTGAGCCGGACCGCCCGCGTCGGCCCGGCGCGCTGAGCCGCCGCTCTCGCAGCGGCGCCTGCGAGCCTTCGGCGATGCGCCGGGCCTTCAGGTCGCGCCGTGTCCTCGTCAGCGCGATGCTCGCGGCGCCGTTCGTGCTGTGGGCGGTCGTCCGCGGCTCGGGCGTCGCGCTCGGCTACCCGTTCGGGGCGCTGCTCGCATTCACGCCGCAGGTCGCGGCGCTGTCCCCGCTGGCCGTCGTCGCCGCGCTCGTCATGCGCATGCGCGCCGTCGCGGCGGTCGGGGCCGTGGCGGTCGCCGTCCTGGCGATCGTCGTGCTGCCCCGCAGCGCCGACGGGCCGCAGCGCGCGTCGGCGGGCGTGCGCGGCACGCCGCTGGTCGTCATGACGGTGAACCTCCGCCTCGGCCATGGCGACGCGCGCGCGATCGTGCGCCTGGCCCGCGCGCGCAACGTCGACGTCCTCAGCCTGCAGGAGCTCACGCCCGAGGCCGTACGCCACCTCGATGCCGCCGGTGTGCGCGCGCTGCTGCCCGGCCGCGTCCTGCAGCCGCGCACGGGCGCAGCCGGATCGGGGCTGCTGGCGCGGCGCGCGCTGCAGGCCGTGCGCACCGACGCGGTCGCGGGCCACGAGCAGCCGGAGGCGAAGCTCGCCCTGCCCGGCGGGCGCGAGCTGCGCGTGAAGGCCGTCCACCCCGTGCCGCCCACCTCTTCCGAGGCCGTGGCGAACTGGCGCCGCCAGCTGCGCAGCCTCGGCGGCCCCGCCGCCCGCGACGGGTCCCCGCGGCTGCTTGCCGGCGACTTCAACGCGACGCTCGACCACCGCGAGCTGCGCGACCTCATCGGACGCGGCTTCTACGACGCCGCCGACGCGACCGGCGACGGCCTGCACGCGACCTGGCCCGTCGGCGACTTCGCGGCGCTCATGACGCTCGACCACATCCTCGTCCCGCCGGTGATGAAGATCCGCCGGGTCACGGTCCACGAGATCCCCGGTAGCGATCACAAGGCGGTCATCGGCGAGCTCGTGGTCGTTCGCGGGTAGGAGGCGACAAGCTTCATCCTGCAGCGATGCCCGAAGACGACCCCACCACCGAGACGCTGCGCGTCGCGCAGACCGAGCGCGAACGCGCCGAGCGCGAGCGCGCCGAGCACGCGACGACGCCGGCCGAGGAGCGCGCCGCCGGCCGCCGCGCCGACAAGGCCGCGTACCTGCGCGACAAGCTCGACGAGCAGGCCGAGCACCCCGACGACGCCGGTTGACGCGGTCAGTCGGCGGCTGCGTCGGCGCCGGTGCGCGGCGCGAGGACGAAGCGCCCGCCGCCCGTCGCGCGGCGCACGACCCGCGGCAGCATGACCCGCGCGGTCGCCGCCAGCCAGTAGGCGCGCGGGACGTAGCGCTCGGCGCGACCACCGGGCCCGGCGTCGACGATCGCCGCGGCCACGGCCTCCGGCGTCGAGACGAGCCAGCGCGTCAGCCGCTTCTCGACGAGCTCGGCCTGCGGGAAGCCCTCGGTCGCGACGAAGCCCGGCAGCACGAGCCCGACGTGCACGCCGTGCGGACCCTCCTCGAGATGCAGCGCGTCCGTCCAGCCGGCGAGCGCGAACTTGCTTGCCGAGTACGCGCCGGAGCTCGCCCGCGACACGCGCCCGGCGGTGCTTGCGACGTTGACGATCGCGCTCGGCGCCGAGCGCCGCAGGAGCGGCAGCAGCGCCTCGGTGACCCGGACCTGGGCGTCGAAGTTCAGCTCCATGTGGCGGCGCACGTTCTCCCAGCCCGTGTCGCCGAAGGTCCCGCGCCAGGCGGCGCCGGCGTTGTTGACGAGGAGGTCCAGGCGCCCGTGCTCGTCCTCGACGGCGCGCGCGATCCGCGCCGGCGCGTCGTCGTCGGTGAGGTCGGCCGCGACGATCGTCGCGCCGCCGAGCTCGGCCGCGAGCGCGGCGAGCCGCTGCGCGCGGCGCGCGACGAGCACCAGGCGCGCGCCTGGCTCGCGCGCGAGTCGGCGCGCGGTGGCCTCGCCGATCCCGCTCGAAGCGCCGGTGATGAGGGCGATCACGCGACGCAGCGTACGCCTCGCGCGCGCAACTCCGGGGCCGGCAGCACGTTCCAACCCGACCATGCGCCCGCGCTCCGCCGCCGTCGCCGTCGCTGTGCTGACGGCGCTCGTCGCGGCGACACCGGCGGCGGCCCGCCCCTACGGGTTCCTCGCGACGCCGACCGATCAGCTCGCGGTGCCCGGCGACGTCGCGGGCTTCGAGGTGACGCCCGAGGGCTTCATCTATGGCGGCTACGGCGAGCTCGTCTTCCGCGCCGGCCCGAAGCTCGTCGGCCTGCGCGCGCCGGTGCGCACGCTCGAAGGCGGCCGCTACCCCGTCCTGCGCTACGGCCAGCGCTTCGGCGGCGCGCGCTACGACCTCGACGTCTTCGCCGCGGAGGTCGCCGGGCAGCCGGTCGCGTTCGTGCGCGTCACGCTGCGCAACACGTCGGCGCGCCCGCTGCGCGCGCGCTGGGCTGTCGGCGTGCGGTACTCCGGCGGCGCGCTGAAGGCCAACGGCGTGCGGCGCTTTCGCTACCCGCGGCCGATCGTGCCCGAGCGCCCCGGCCTCATCACGCAGCCGGGGATCGCGTTCGCGCTCGGCTGGGACTACGCCTTCGGCGACGGGACGCTCGTGCGCGACGGGCAGGTGCTGGCGACGGTCGCCCCGGCGCCGCCGGGTGCCGAGGTCGAGCTGCAGCGCCGCGACGGCGCGGGCGCGATCACCCCGTCGACGACGTTCGACCTCGTCGAGTACGGCATCCGCCTGGCCCCCGGCGAGCGGCGCGTGCTCGACTTCCGGATGCCGTCGGAGCCGGTCGCCGACGGCTCGCCGGCGGCGATCGCCCTGCGCACGGCGTCGCACGTCGCGCAGCGCACGGCACTCCTGCGGACGTGGCGCGCGACGTTCGACCGCGCGATGTCGCTGCAGCTGCCCGAGCGCCGCGTGCAGGAGGCGTACTACGCGAGCCTCATGCACATCCTCCTGCCGCGCTACAAGCTGCCCGACGGCACCTGGGTGCAGCCGGTCAACAAGCTGCGCTACCACGCCTTCTGGCTGCGCGACGCGGCGACCATGACGCAGGCGCTGGACCTCGCCGGCCTGCACGCCGAGGCGCGCGAGAACCTCGCGTTCTTCGGCGACTGGCAGGGCGACAGCGGCCAGTTCATCTCGCGCGAGGGCCAGCTCGACGGCCACGGGCAGGCGCTGTGGGCGATCGGCGAGCACATCCTGCGCACGGGCGACAGCGCCTTCGCCCGCGCGATGCTCCCGCGCCTGGACCGCGCCGTCGCCTGGCTGCACGACGTTCGCCTGCAGGACCCGCTCGGGATCGTCCCGGCGTCGGACCCGCGCGACAACGAGCTCGTCGCCGGCCATCTCGCGGGCGACGACTTCTGGGCCGTCGCCGGCCTCGCCGCGATCACCGACGCCGCGCGCCTGCTCGGCGAGGACGCGCGCGCGGCGCGCTGGGCCCTGGAGCGCGACACGCTCGCGGTCGCCGTCCGCGCGCGGGTCAAGGACGCCGCGGCGCGCAACGGCGGCGCGATCCCGTCGGTGCTCGATCACAGCGGCGGCCTCGATTGGGGCAATCTCTGGGCCGCGTGGCCGGCGCCGGTCTTCGACCCGGCCGCGCCGATCGTCACCGCGACGCTCGCCCGCGCGCGCCGTGAGTTCCGCGAGGGCCTGGCGACGTACGGCACGTTCCACAACCTCCATCACTACCTCGGCTTCCGCGTCTTCGAGACGGAATTACTGCGGGGCGACCAGGCGAAAGTGGTCCAGGGGCTCTACGACTCGCTCGCCCACACGACGGCGACCTACGGCGGCTTCGAGACCGGCGTGCGCCCGTACGCCCGCCGCTCCGTCGACGACAACCTCGCGCCGCACGGCTGGTTCGCCGCCGAGCTCGTCGCGCTCATCCGCAACATGCTCGTGCGCGAGCGCGACGGCGGGATCGAGCTGCTGTCGGCGGTGCCCGGCCGCTGGCTCGGGCCGGGACGCGCGACGATCGTCCGCGACGCGCCGACGAAGTACGGCACGGTCGACGTGTCGCTGCACCCGGTGCGCGGCGGGGCGCTGCTGCGCTGGAACGCGGCGGTCCCCGCGGGCACGCCGCTGTGGTGGCGCGTCCCGGCGGGGGCGCGCGCCGTGCGCGCCACGGCGCTGGGGATCGCGCTCGCCGCCGGGGCCGTGCGCCTGCCCGGACGGGCGGGCGAGCTGCGGATCTCCTGGCGGCTGCCGAAGCGCACGCCCTCCTTCGACGGCGTCACCGCGGCGCTGCAGCGGGCATACCGCGATCGCGGCGCCGTGCCACCCGCCTGACTGGCCAGTCAGCCAGATGGTTATCGTCCCGGCCCGGCGGGATCACTGAAAACAAGGAGCGCACGGGCATGGGAGTACTGGACGGGAAGATCGCGATCGTCACCGGCTCGGCGCGCGGCATCGGCCGCGCCACCGCCGAGCTGCTCTCCGAACAGGGCGCGAGCGTGCTCATCAACGACCTCGACGGCGACGTCGCCCAGCAGACCGCGTCGGAGATCCCGGGCGAGACGGCCGTCTACGCCGGGGACCTGACCGCGCCCGGCGCCTGCGACGAGCTCGTCCAGACGGCGATCGACGCCTGGGGCAGGATCGACATCATCGTCAACAACGCCGGCTACACGATCGACGGCGCCGTCCACAAGATGAGCGACGACGCCTTCCAGCGAATGCTCGACATCCACACCGTCGTGCCGTTCCGCGTCCTCCGCGCCGCCGCCCCGCACCTGCGTGAGCCGGCGAAGAAGGAGCGCGAGGAGGGCGTCGAGGTCTTCCGCAAGATCGTCAACGTCTCATCGATCTCGGGGACGATGGGCAACGCCGGCCAGGCGAACTACGCCGCCGGGAAGGCCGCCGTCGTCGGCCTGACGAAGACGCTGGCGAAGGAGTGGGGCCAGTTCAAGATCAACGTCAACGCCGTCGCGTTCGGCTTCATAGAGACGCGCCTCACGGCGCCGAAGGTCGATGACAACACGATGGAGATCGGCGGCCAGACCGTCCAGCTCGGGATCCCCGAGCAGATGCGCGGCATGGCGAGCTTCGTCATCCCGCTCGGCCGTCCCGGGACGCCGCAGGAGGCCGCCGGCGGCGTCTTCTTCCTCTGCTCGCCTTGGTCGAACTACGTCCACGGGCAGACGCTGAACATCACCGGCGGGCAGTTCACCGGGATGACGACCTGACAGCGGAGTTCCGACCGTCGAATTTCCGATCTGAGGGTTTCCGATCATCTGAGTTGGGAGTAGTCTCGTTGGGGTGCAGGTCGTCAAGCCCGGATCCGAGCGTCGTGTCCCCCGCGGGGTGGTCGGCGGTGCCGAGGTCTCGCAGGCGACGACGGGCGCGGCGAACATCTACATGGGCGTCTTCCAGGTCCCGCCGATGGCGCAGTCGCGGCCGCACTATCACGCCGACTGCGAGTCGGCGGTCTACATGCTCAAGGGGCACCTCAACGTCCGCTGGGGCGAGGGCCTCGAGCACGCGCTGAGCCTCGATCCTGGCGACCTCGTCTACGTCCCCCCGCGCGAGACGCACCTGCTCGAGAACCCGTCGGAGTCCGAGCCCGCGGAGTACGTCGTCGCACGCGACGCACCGCAGGAGGACTCCGTCGAAGTGCCCTGGGCGGGGTAGCCCGCCCCGGCCGCTAGGTCCGGGACGTGACGGTGATCGAGCCCCGCCCGCTCGCCGACCGGGTGTTGTCGCCCTCGGCCGTGGCGACGTTGACGTACGTGCCGCGGCCGGCGTGCCTTCCGATCCGGGTCGTGAACCTGTAGGTCCGGCGGGCACCGGGTGCCAGCAGGCCGACCTTCCATCCGAGCCGGCGTCGGACAATCCTGCCGCCGCCGCGGGTCGCGAACGTGGCGCCACTGCGCAGCCGGTCGCCGACCGAGACGCCGGAGGCAGCGCGTCCGCCGCAGTTGCGCACGACGACGGTCCAGTGGACCAAGCCACCGGGGCGCACCCTGCTGCGACCGGCATCGTTGGTCACACACAGCGTCGCCGCACCGGCCGCCGGTGCGGGGCCCGCGGGACCCGCGGGCCCGGTCAGGCCGGCCAGGCCGGCCAGGCCGCCGAGGCCGTTGAGCCCCGTGGAACCCGTGGCGCCGATCTGACCCTCACGGCCCGTCAGACCGGTGGCCCCGATCCGGCCCTCGAGACCTGCGGCACCCGCCGCGCCCGTCGGCCCGTCCAGGCCCGTGGAACCCGCGAGACCGTCACGACCCGCGACGCCCGCGACGCCCGCGGTGCCCGTCAGACCGTCACGGCCGGCGAGACCCGTAGCGCCGATCTGGCCATCGAGGCCCGTCGCACCCGCGAGACCCGCGAGACCCGTGGCACCGATCTGGCCATCCACACCTGTGAGACCCGTAGCACCGATCTGGCCATCCACGCCCGTGAAACCCGTAGCACCGACCTGGCCATCAAGGCCCGTCGCCCCCGCGAGACCCGCGAGACCCGTGGCACCGATCTGGCCATCCACGCCTGTGAGACCCGTGAGACCCGTAGCACCGACCTGGCCATCCACGCCTGCGAGACCCGTGAGACCCGTAGCACCGACCTGGCCATCCACACCCGTGAGACCCGTAGCACCGACCTGGCCATCCACGCCTGCGAGACCCGTGAGACCCGTAGCACCGACCTGGCCATCCACACCCGTGAGACCCGTAGCACCGACCTGGCCATCCACGCCTGCGAGACCCGTGAGACCCGTAGCACCGACCTGGCCATCCACACCCGTGAGACCCGTAGCACCGACCTGGCCATCGCGGCCCGTCGCCCCCGCGAGACCCGCGAGACCCGTCGCGCCCGTCTGGCCATCCACGCCCGTCGCCCCCGTGAGACCCGTCGCGCCGATCTGGCCATCCACGCCCGCCGCCCCCGCAAGACCCGCGAGACCCGTCGCGCCCGTCTGGCCGTCGAGGCCCGCGGAACCGGTGGAACCCGCAAGACCGTCACGACCCGCGACGCCCGTTGCACCCGTCAGACCGTCACGGCCCGCGAGACCCGTCGCGCCGATCTGGCCATCCAGCCCCGTCGCCCCCGCGAGACCCGCGAGACCCGTCGCGCCGATCTGGCCATCCAGCCCCGTCGCCCCCGCGAGACCCGCGAGACCCGTCGCGCCGATCTGGCCATCCAGCCCCGTCGCCCCGGTCGCGCCCTGCGGCCCGTCCAGGCCGCGCGCGCCCCGCTCACCATCGGCGCCGCCGACGCCCGCAGGACCGGCCGGCCCGGTCAGACCGGTGGCGCCTGCCGGACCCGCCGGACCCGCCGGGCCCGGCACCTCGATCGTCTGGGTGCACGCCGTGCGGATCGCGTTTGCCGACAGGGTGACGGGCCCCCTGCTCATCACGCGGCCGTCCACACGGCTGCTCGCCCCCAGGCCGACGCTCGCGTCGGACATCACCGTGCCGGCGAAGTTCGCGGTCGCGCCGATCGTCGCCGCGCCGCCGACAGCCCAGAACACGTTGCAGGCATCGGCCCCGCCCTCGAGGTTCACCCGCGCGCCTGCACCCACGCTGAGCGCCGCGCCGATCTGGAAGACGAACACGGCGTTCCTGTCCCCGGTGAGCGTCAGCACGCCGCCCGCGGTGAAGCCGATCGCGGCCGTCGCGTTGTAGACCCCCGGGCCGAACGACTGTCCGGCGAGGTCCGCGGGCAGCGCGTCCGTGCTGGGAAGGAGCACCGCATTCCCGTACGCCACGTCCAAAGCAGCCTTGGCCGTCGCGGCCTGCGCGTCGCCGAGATGCGTCTGCCCGAGCACGATCGGGGCGGTGTCGCCGGCGAGCGCGGTCGCAGGGGAGGTGCCCACGTCGTCGGACATCGCCGTGGGCCCGTTGCTCGTGAGTGTGGTTGCCAGCACCGAGTAGGACTCGGCGGCGCCGAGGTCGATCGGCGCAGCGGCCAGGGCGGAGGCCGCGCAGACGAGCGCCAGCAGCGACGCGGCCGCCCCGGCGCCAGCGACCCGGGTCGCCCGGGTTCGCACGACGCGGCCAGGACGGCGGGACGACAACGCAGAGACGGACATGGACTGCACCCTTCGAGTCGGAGAGTCCCCGAGGGCTCCCGCGGACGGCTGTCGTCCGGGGTCGGTGGACCGTGTCCAAGAGCTATCGACCCTCCGTGACCCGTGAGACATACCCAGATGCCGTGAACATGTCCGGGCCACATCCGCCGGCCCGAGGCACGCGCACGGCCCCGGAACCCCGGGTCACGCCGCGGCAGGCGGCCCGAACCAGGCTGCCAGCGCTTCCGGGAGCCCGCGTCGCATTCGGCCTCCGACCCAGGCAACGTATCCGTCGGGCCGGATCAACACGGCGGTGGGAGCGGTGACCGCGCCGAGTACCGGAAGCTCCCACACGCCGGCATATTCAGCGTCGATCAGCTGCACGCGGTCCGCCCATGGAGCGATGTCGAAGCCGCCGGGCTCACCGAGGTGCAGCAGCACCGGCCGGGCGTCGTGCAGCAGGTCGAAGACGCGGAGCGGGCCGGCGGCGGTCACGAGGTCCAGGTCGGGCATCCGGCGTCCGAGCAGCGGATGTCCCTCGCCGAGGTCGTAATGGATGTCCAGCCCGGTTCTGATCGCGGCCAGCCGCTTGCGAGGCTCGTCGAAGCTCGCCAGGTCCGACACGACGTCGACCAGGGCCTTCATGCGGTCGTCGCGGCGCTGGAGCGCACCCAGAGCCATAGTGTGCTGAAGGACGCGGGCAACGACCGGATGACGCTCGGCGTGGTAGGTGTCCAGGAGGCTCTCCGCGCAGGTCCCGTTGACCACCTGCGCAAGCTTCCATCCCAGATTGACCGCATCCTGCACACCGAGGCTGAGGCCCTGTCCACCCGCCGGGTAGTGCACGTGCGCCGCGTCGCCGGCGAGGAGGACTCGTCGCACCCGGTAGGCCGCGGCCTGCCGGGTCATGTCGGTGAACCGGGAGATCCACGTCGGATCGTGGACCCCGAAGTCCGTGCCGTACACGGCGATGAGCGCCTCGCTCAGATCACGCAGGGTGGGCTCGCGGCGTGGCCCGAGCCGCTGCTCGGTCACAACGACCCGGAACGTCCTCCCATCCTCCATCCGGTTGAGGCCATGGATACCCGTGGCGTCGTGACGGACGCCTCGCGGCGGTTCCTCGGTCAGCTCGACCTCGGCGATCAGGTTGCTCCTCGTCGGATCCCATCCGGGGAACTCGATGCCGGCTGCTTTGCGGATGACGCTGCGCCCGCCGTCGCATCCGACGAGGTATTGCGCGCGCAGCGGCCGGCCGTCTGACAGCTCGACGTCGACGCCGGTGTCGTCCTGCGCGAAGCCCGTCACCTCACGTCCGTAATGGATCGGCACCAGCAGCTCGGCGATCCAGGCGGCCATGATGCGCTCGATCTGGTTCTGCCAGATCCCGAGGAAATACGGATGACGCGTCGGGAAGTCGCTCGTGTCCAACGTGGTCGTGCCGAACGGCATCGCCCCATGCACCTGACCCTCCGCGAGGAACCGATCGGCGACCCCACGCTGATCGAGCACCTCGACGGTGCGCGAGTTCAAACCGCCGGCCCGTGAGCCGGCGAGCACGTGATCGGGACGCCGCTCGACGATCGCGACGTCGACCTTCGCCAGCGCCAGCTCAGCCGCCAGCATCATCCCCGCCGGACCGCCTCCGGCGATCGCCACAGCATGCTCGGGCATACGTCTTTCGCTCCTCCCATTGTGCGTTGGTCCTGACCTGCGGCGGGCGATTATGCGGCACGACCGACGGCCTCATGAAGGCCTCGCGTGCGGTATAGATTGGAACTGGAGAGGAGCCTGTGACGCCTCCGCCCGAGCCGCCTGGCGCCTAACGCCCGCGGCGCGCGCGCTCGGCGCGCTCGCGGCGCGCGCGCTCGCGCTCGGCGTCGTCGCGCTCCGCCGACGGCTCGGGCGACCCCGGCGTCCTGTGCGCCTTCGGCTCGCCCGGGGATCCCACGAAGCGCGCGACGGTCACCGCGACCGCCGCCAGCAGCACGAGCACGATCCAGTCCAGCCACGGCACGTAGCGCGCATGGGCCTCGGTGCCGTCGGGGGTCCTATAGGTGCACGTCCGCGTCAGCGGCGGCTCGAGCGACGGCGACGAGGACGACGTGCTGCCCGACGGCAGCCGGCCGAGATCGGGGCAGGGGTTGCCGACCGGCGCGACGAGCCACACGGCGAGCGCGCCGAGCACGACCACCGTTGCCGCGATCCGAAGCGCCATGGCTGCGCGCAGGCTATCCGGCCGTCGAGCGACCCCGCTATCTCCGGGGCCACGAGTTTTCGGCGATCGACGACGCGCTGTCGCAACCTCTCCGCCGCGCGAGAGTTCGTTACCCCAGATGCGCCGCACCCTGCTCCTCACGCTGCTCGCCGCCACGGCGCTCGCGCTCAGCGCCGCGCAGGCGGCGCAGGCCCGCGTCATCCTCATCGCCGGCGGCACCGGCGACGCGGTGCTCACCGACGTCCCCGGTAACGACGTCGTCGCCCGGCTGCCGCTCGGCGGAGCGACCCGCGCCGTCGCGGCCGCGCCCGACGGCGCGCACGGCTACGTCGCCGCCGGGCGGCGCGTCGCCACGCTCGATCTCAACGCGCGCACCGTCACCGGCGGCGTCGATCTCGCCGGCACGATCTCGTCGCTCGCGCTCACGCCCGACGGCCTGCGGCTGCTTGCCGCACGCCGCGGCGCGATCGACGTGATCGACACCGCGACGCTCGCCGTGACGGCGACGATCGACCTGCGGGGCGCCAAGCCCGGGCCGCTCGCCGTGTCCGCCGACGCGAGCTGGGCGGCGGTCGGCCTCGGGCGCCGCGTCGGTCTCGTCTCGCTCCGAACGCTGCACCTGGACCGGCGCAAGCCCGTCGGCGAGGTCGGCGGCGTCGCGTTCCCGCCCTCCGGCGAGCGTGTCTGGGTCAGCACGACCGACGGCCATCTGCGCGCGCTCACCCGTTTCAGCGGCCGCGAGCAGGCGAAGATCCGCCTGAAGGCGGGCGCAGGCGCCGCCCTCGCGATCTCGCCCGACGGGACCCGCGCCGCGGTCGGCGCGACGCGCGGCAGCCACGCCACGGCGATCGTCGACCTGCGGCGCAAGCGCCTCGTCACCCGCGTACGCACCGGCACGGGCCCGGGCGCGCCCGCCTACGCGCTCGACGGCCCGCGCCTGTACGTCGGCGACGCCCGCGACGGGACGGTCTCGATCCTCTCGACGATCTCCTACAAGCGCATCGGCGTGCAGCGCCTGGGTGCGGGTGAGCGCCCGCGCGCCCTCACCGTCCAGCCCGGCCTCGCGCTGAAGTTCGGCACCGAGGGCCCCGACCGGATCAGCGGGACGCGCGGCGCCGACCGCATCGAGGGCCTCGGCGGCGACGACTTCCTCAGCGGCGGTCGCGGTAACGACCAGCTCATCGGCCAGGCCGGCAACGACAACCTCGTCGGCGGGCCGGCGAACGACCTGCTCGACGGCGGCGACGGCGACGACCGGCTCAGCGGCCAGGCCGGCAACGACACCCTCGGCGGCGGCGCGGGCGCCGACGGGCTATTCGGCGGCACCGGCAACGACCGGCTCGACGGCGGCACCGAGGACGACTTCATCGATCCCGGCGACGGCGACGACCGCGCCGACGGCGGCCCCGGCAACGACCGCATCGTCGAGGCCGGCCTGGGCAACGACTTCATGCTCGCGGGCGGCGACGGCGACGACTTCATCGACGGCAACCGCGGCTCGGACACGATCGACGGCGGCGCCGGCAACGACACGCTGCGCGGCGGCGCCGGCAGCGAGAAGATCGACGGCGGACTCGGCGACGACACGATCGACGGCGGCACCGGCGGCGACCTCATCTACTCCCGCGAGGGCGACGACAACGTCCGCGGCGACGCCGGCCGCGACAGGATCTACACGTCCGACGGCAACGACACGATCGACGCCGGCTCGGGCGACGACACCGTCGATGCCTTCCGCGGCGACGACGAGATCGTCGGCGGGCCGGGGGCGGACACGATCAACGCCGGGTCGGGCAACGACGTCATCCGCGTCGCCGACGACGATGCCGACACCGTCAACTGCTCGACCGGCCGCGACACGGTCTACGTCGAGAACACGGCCCCCACGCGCGACCGGCTCATCGCCTGCGAGGTCGTCATCCAGGTCCCGCCCGAGCCGTCCACCGACGCTCCGCCGTCCTCGAACATCATCCCCGGCACCCCCGGCGACGACCGCCTCGACGGCACGCCCGCGAAGGACTCGATCTTCGGCGCCGACGGCAACGACGAGCTCTTCGGCGGCGACGGCGACGACTACGTCGACGGCGAGAACGGCAACGACACGCTGCACGGCGGCCTGGGCGACGACGAGCTGTACGGCCGCCGCGACAACGACATCGTGCTCGGCAACGAGGGCGACGACTTCCTCAACGGCGACCGCGGCCTCGACACGATCAGCGGCGGCCCGGGCAACGACCGCATCTACGGAGGCCTCGACGAGGACACGATCACCGGCGACGAGGGCGACGACCGCATCAGCGTCGTCGACGGCTCGGTCGACCGCGTGAGCTGCGGCGACGGCACGGACACGGTCTTCGCGGACGTCATCGACGTCGTCGCGGCGGACTGCGAGGACGTCAGGCGCTGAGCGCGCCTTCTCGGCGCCGACGAGTCGTGTTCGTGTTGCCGAGCCCAGAGCTGATGCCGCCCGCGATCCGGCGTGCGCGTCGGCTGACCCGACCGGTCCCGCGCGTCGCCGCGCCGCGCCTGGCAAGCTGATCGAACGTGATGGTCGGAGCGGTCGACGAGCAAGCCTGCTGGACGCTGCCGGCGGTGCCGGCCACGGTGCGTCAGCTGCGGGCCCGCGTGACCGCGTTCGCGCGGGCGGCGGGGGCACCCGTCGAGCTGCTCGATGCCGTCGCGCTGGCCGTCTCCGAGACGGTCACCAACACGATCGTTCACGCCTACGCCGGCGCGCCCGAGCCCGGCCAGGTGCGGGTGCGCTGCCGGGTCGCGGAGGGGCAACTCGTCGTCGAGGTCGCCGACGACGGCGTCGGGATCGCACACCGCGACGACTCGCCCGGGCTCGGCCAGGGGCTTGCGATGGTGGGAGCGCTGGCCGAGGCGCTCGACGTCGCGAGCGGCCCCGGCGGGCACGGCACAGCCGTCACCATGACGTTTGCCGGCCCGCCGGCCCCGGAGCCGGCGCCGGCGCCGGCGCCGTGCGGCGTCATCCCGCTGTGCCGGCTGGCGCTCGACACCGTGGCCGACGCCTCATGCGTCGACCTCGTGCGCGGCGGCGTCCTGCGCCGCGCGGCCGCCGAGGTCGCCGGTGACGCCGACCTGACGGCGTGGCTGCGCAACGCGACCCCGCCCGCCAAGCCCGGCACTGCGACATGGGCGGCGCTGCGCGACGGCGGCGCGCATCTCGTCGTCCACGATCCGGCGGTGCCCCGCTCCCCGGGCGGCATCGGGGAGGTGCTCGGGCTGTCGTGGTGGGTCGCCATCCCGCTCGAGGGACCGGACGGCGCGCCCGAGGCGATGTGGGGCCTCGGCGGGCGCGCGGGCGGGCGGCCCGCCCCGTCCCGGGCCTGCCTCGACGCACTGGCCGGCGCCGCGCGCGGCGATCTCGGCGACGAGGCGCAGCGTGCGGCGTTGCGCGCCCGCCTCGGCGCGCCGCGCTGAGGGCGCGGGGGCGGGCGCCGGCGCGCGCCGGGACACGCGCCGGACGGGTTTCGCCGGGCTGCACCACAACGGCGAACGCGTCGCGGCGGGGTCGACGTCCTTACCGCCGATCTGCGGCTGTTGGAGGTCCGCCTCGCGGACGGCACGTCTGGTCCATCGATGGCGACCTCAACCGCAGGGTGTCGGGGTAGAGTCGCCGGATCGACGGTCAGCAGACATGTCCGCTGCCGGATGACACGGCTCTAGCCGAAGCTGCCGTGGCGTTGAACGAGGCCCGGGCCTGGGCCCATGTCGTCGATCGTGACTGGCGGTGGGTCTACATGACCGACGATGTCCGTCTCAGCCTGGGGAGCCTGCTCGGCATGGTGCCCGTGCCGCTGGGGCTGCACTACTTCGGGATGGAGACGATCCAGTCGGCGGTGTATGGCGGCACGGTCTTCAGCCTGGAGACCACCGGCCGCGAGGGGGTGGCCGGGCTGGGTCCCTGGCTGCTCGCCGACACCCCCGGAGGGCGGGACGGGTTGCGCGAAGTGCTTCACCCGGCATTTCACGACCTCATCGATGCGATCGAGCCCGACGATCGATCGATCATCCGCACATTCCCGGTGCACGCGCAGTACACCGGCACGTCCGTGGGACTCCTGGCCACTGCCTGGCGCATCCGGGACGCCGACGGGCGGCTGGCCGGGACCGTGGTACAGACCATCCCGGCTGCCGGCATGGCGCTGCTCGGCACATTGGCCGGCGCGGGTGATGCGGGGCACTTCGCGCGGATGCAGAGCGTCGCGAAGGCGGGAAGACGGCCCGCTGCGATCCTGTTCGCCGACCTCGAAGCGTCATCGCCGCTCGCGCGGCGCCTGTCGACGGCCAGCTACTTCGCGCTCGGACGGCGACTGATCCGCGCCGCCGATCGGTGCGTGATCGACGCGGGCGGCCTGGTCAGCAGGCACGTCGGGGATGGCGTCGTCGCGTTCTTCCTCGCGATGAACGCAGGCTCGGAATCGGCTGCCGCCCGCGCCTGCATCACCACGGTCCGCGCCCTGAGAAGCACCGTGACCGACGTGGCCGCGCGCAGTGACCTGCAGCCCGAGGACATCGTCCTGCGCTTCGGACTGCACTGGGGCTCCACCCTCTACGTCGGGCAGATCGCGACCAGCGGGCGCAGTGAGGTGACCGCTCTCGGCGACGAGGTCAACGAAGCCGCGCGCATCGAGTCGTGCGCGACCGGCGGACGCGCGCTCGCGTCCAAGGACCTCATCGAACGCCTCGAAACCGATGACGCGCTCAGCCTGGGCCTCGATCCCGACCGCATCACCTACACGGCGCTCGGCGACCTGAGCACCGCCACGGAGAAGGCCCGCCGCGACGCACCGGCCATCGCCGTCTGCGAGGTGTAGGACCGACGAGGCAGAAGTGCGCGTCGGCGGCGGGACCTTCCGCGATCCCGTGGGTGCGATCGGGGCGGTGGAGCATGAGGCTCAGCCGCCGAGCAGGCGCGGGCGGGTCCCCTCGATGACCGCCGGCAGCAGCCGCGCGCCCGCGACGCCGCGGCCGCCGAGCTGCACGCGCAGGATTCCGGTGCGGCTCGTCGGCCCCGAGCTCGACGACCAGACGAAGTTGCCCAGGCTGTAGGCGACGAGGCCGCGGTTGCCGGCCCCGGTGCGGCGGATCGGCTGCAGGACGTGCGGGTGGGCGGCGATGACGGCCGTCGCGCCGGCGGCGAGCGCGGCCCGGGCGAACGTGCGCTGGCGGTCGTTCTCGGTCGTCGAGCGCTCGATGCCCCAGTGGAACGTCGCGACGACGACGTCGCTCACGCGCCGGGCGGCGCGCACCCCGGCGACGATCGCCGGCAGCGACGCGAACGAGGTCCCCGCGCGGTTCGGCCCGGCGGCGAACGACGCCGGGCCGATGTCCGAGAAGCCGACGAAGCCGACCCGCAGCCCGAGCCGGCTGACGACCTGCGGCCGGCGCGCGGCGGCCGGCGTCGCGCCCGCGCCGACCGGCAGCGCGCCGGCGGCGCGGACGTTGCGCACGGTGTCCAGCAGGGCGACGGGGCCGTAGTCGCCGGCGTGGTTGTTGGCGAGGTTCAGGACGTCGAGGCCGGCGAAGCGGACGACCTGGGCGAGGCGGTCCGGGCGCCCGCGGAACTGGAACTCCTTCGGCACCGCGAACCCGCGGTTGGAGATCGAGCACTCGAGGTTGCCGAACGCGATGTCCGCGGCGCGCAGGGTCGGCGCGACGCCGCGCCAGGGATACAGCGCGCCGCGCTGATCCATCACCGTGCCCACGCCGTCGCCGAAGTTCGCGTCGCCGAACGCGGCCAGCGTGATCGTGCGCGTCCGCACCGTCACCGCCGGCGACGCGACGCCGGCGGACGCCAGGCGCAGGCGGTAGCGGTGCGTCACGCTGAGGCGCGTCGGCGCGTAGCGCAGGTGGACGGTCCCGTCGCCGCCGGCGGTCGCGGACTTCAGGGTGATCCAGCGCTCCGCGCCGACGAAGCGCTGCAGTTCCACGACGGCGCCGGGGGCGGCGCCGCGTCCCGCCAGCGGGATGGCGATCCCCTCGGCACGCAGCGCCGGCGCGGTGAGCACGAGCGCAGGCGGCGGGGCGGCGGGAACGGGTGCCGGCACCGGCGGGGCCTGCCCGGCGGCGGTCGCGGGCAGCAGCGCCGCGGCGAGCAGGGCGGTCGCGGCCGGCGTCGCGCGGCGCAGCACGAGGGTGAGGGTCATCGGCGCCGCGACGGCAACGGCGGCGGCGAGCAGTCCACGGCGGCCGGCGGAGCGACTCGAGTTCCCGCGCAAGGCGCCACCGTGTCAGTCGCGGCCCGCGAACGCAAGCCGGGCGCAGCCGCGCCGGTTCGAGTCCCGCCCGGCCACGAGCAGCGCGCATGTCACGCTGGATCGACCGTGTTCCGCCTGCCTGAGCTCCTGCGTGTCCTGCGTCACCGGGACTTCCGCCTGCTCTGGCTCGGGCAGGCCGCGAGCGTCGTGGGCGACAACATCGTCACCGTCGCGCTGGCGCTCTTCATCGTCGACCTCACCGGCAGCGCGACCGACCTCGGCTTCGTCCTGGGCGCCTACAGCCTCCCGCTCATCGCCTTCGTGCTCGTCGGCGGCGTGATCGCCGACCGCCTGCCGCGCCACCGCGTCGTCGTCGCCACCGACCTCGTGCGCTTCGTCCTGCACGCGCTGCTCGCGGTCCTCATCGTCACGGGCGCGGTCCGCATCTGGCACATCGTCGTCATCGGCATGCTCTTCGGGACCGCCGAGGCGTTCTTCCGCCCCGCGGCGTCGGCGTTGCTCCCCCAGACGGTCCCCGAGGCCGGCATCCAGGAGGCCAACGCCGTCATGTCGACGACGAACAACCTCGCAGAGTTCGCCGGGCCCGTCCTCGCGACGGCGCTCGTGCTCGGCGTGAGCCCCGCGGCCGCGTTCGGCCTCGACGGGCTGACGTTCCTCGTCAGCGCAGCACTGCTCGTCCGCGTGCAACCCCGCAGCCGGGCGCTGTCGGCGCCCCAGGAGGCCGCCGCGCCGAGCCTGCGGCGCGAGTTCCGCGCGGGCTTTCACGAGGTGCGCTCGCGGGCCTGGATCTGGGCGACGCTCGCGGCGTTCTGCGTCGCGCTGTTCTTCGTGCTCGCGCCGTGGTTCGTGCTCGGCCCGATCGTCGCCCGCGAGGCGTACGACAGCCTCGCGATCTACGGCGTCCTGTCGGCGGTGTTCGGGGCGGGCATGGTCGCCGGCGCGCTGGCCGGCATCAGCTGGCGCCCGCTGCACCCGATGCGCCAGGCGATGCGCTGCATCCTGCTGTTCCCGCTCGCGATCGGTCTCTTCGCGGCGGGGCTGCCCCTGCTCGCCGTCGTGCCGGCGTTCGCCGTCGCGGGCGCCGGGGTGGCGCTCTTCGACGTGTGGTGGCTCACGGCGCTCGCCGAGCGCGTCCCGCCGGACAAGCTCTCGCGCGTGACGTCGTATGACTGGATGGTGTCGCTCGCGCTGCTGCCGCTCGGCTACGTCCTCGCGGGGCCGGCGGCGGACTGGCTCGGGGCGACGCACGTCCTGCTCGGCGGCTCCACAGTCGCGTTCCTCGCACTCGCGCTCGGACAGCTGCCGAGCGAGACGCGGATGCTCGAGCGCTCCCAGCGCGAGCCGGCGACGGCGGTCGCGCTCGCCGAGCCGCATGCGCGCGTGCCGGTGGCGTAGTCCCGCTACGCCGCTGCGGTGCGCTCGCGGCCGGCGCGCTCGAGCCGGCGCTGCTCGCGCACGCGCTGCAGGACGCCCTTGCGCCCGAGCGTCTCCAGGCCGGAGTACAACACCTTGATCTCGCCGAAGATCTCCTCGGCGACGTTCATCTGCTGGTCGCGCGTGGGCTCGGGCACGCGTTCCCAGCGGATCGGGTCGCCGTACTGGACGGTGACCTTCGGGAACTGGCCCTTGCGCCAGTTGCGGACCTTCGAGGAGCCGTGGATCGCGACCGGCACGATCGGCGCGCCGCTCTCGAGGGCGAGCCGGCCGATGCCGGGCTTGGGGCGTTCGGCGAGCTTGCCGTCCTTCGAGCGCGTGCCCTCGCAGTACATCGCGACCGTGCCGCCGCGCTCGAGGATCGCGCGGGCCGTGATGAACGGCTCCTCGTCGCGGTGCCCGCGGCGCAGAGGGAAGACGCCGCCATGCGTGTAGACCCACTGCAACGGCGGCTGGAAGAGCTGCGACTTCGCCATGAACTGCACCTTGCGGCTCGTGAACGCGCCGAGCAGGAAGTGGTCCATGAACGAGCCGTGGTTGGGCGCGAAGATCACCGGGCCGCTCTGGGGCACCTTGTCGCTGGAGATCGAGCGCGCGCGGAAGAACGCGAATGCCCAGAGCGTCGTGAGGATCCGCACGGCCTGGTAGGCGTCGTCCGGATCGCGCGTGCGCGAGCGCTCGTGGAACGGGTCGAAGAACTCGGGCGGCCGCGGGTCCAGATGCGACGACTCGGTGACCGCCGCGAACTGCTCGGAGCGCCTCAGCCTCGCCATGTCTGCACCTTACCCCCGCGCAAACCCGCGGGCCACCCGGACGGCGCGCCGCCAGTCGCCGATGAGCGTCGCGCGCTCGTCCTCGCCCATGTCCGGCTCGAAGCGGGCGCGCTCGCCGTCGCGCGCGGCGACGTCGTCCTGCGTCCACGCGCCGACGCCGACGCCCGCCAGCAGCGCCGCCCCGAGCGCCGTCGTCTCGGCGATCTCCGCGACGGCGATCGGCACGCCGAGGAGGTCGGCCTGGAACTGCATGAGCCAGCCGTTGGCCGTCGCCCCGCCGTCGGCGCGCAGCTCGGCGAGCGGCTCGTCGGCGACACGCTCCATCGCCTGCACGGCGTCGACGGTCTGGAACGCCATCGCCTCGAGCGTCGCCCGCGCGAGGTGCGCGGTCGTCGTCCCGCGTGTGAGGCCGACGATCGTCCCGCGCGCGTAGGCGTCCCAGTGCGGTGAGCCGAGGCCGGTGAGGGCCGGCACGAAGTAGACGCCGTCGTTGGAATCCAGCGAGCCTGCCAGCGCCTCGGTCTCGGCGGCCGCGTCGATGATCCCGAGGCCGTCGCGTAGCCACTGCACGGCCGCGCCGGTGACGAAGATCGCCGCCTCGAGCGCGTAGACCGTGCGCGCGCCGATGCCCCAGGCGACGGTCGAGAGCAGGCCCGGTGGCGCGGTCGGCACGTCCTCGCCGGTGTTGACGAGGACGAACGAACCCGTGCCGTAGGTGTTCTTGCCCAGGCCCTTGTCGAGGCAGCCCTGCCCGTAGAGCGCCGCCTGCTGATCGCCCGCGATGCCCGCGACCGGCACGCCGTCGTGCCCCTCCCCGAGCGCGCCGTCGCGGACGCGGCCGAACTCCCCGATGCTCGGGGCGACCTCCGGCAGCGCGGCGCGCGGGATGTCGCCGAGCAGGCCGAGCAGGTCGTCGTCCCAGTCGCCGCGGTTGATGTCGTAGAGCATCGTGCGCGAGGCGTTGGAGACGTCGGTGCGGTATTCGCCCGTGAGCTTGAAGACGAGCCACGCGTCGATCGTGCCGAAGCAGGCGCGACCGCCGGCGGCCTGCTCGCGCAGACCGTCGACGTGCTCCAGCAGCCACTCGATCTTCGTCGCGCTGAAGTAGGGGTCCAGGACGAGGCCCGTACGCGTGCGGACGAGCGGCTCGCGGCCCGCGTCGCGCAGCTCGTCGCAGCGGGCGGCCGTGCGGCGGTCCTGCCAGACGAGCGCGTGGTGCAGCGGCTCGCCGGTCTTGCGATCCCACACGCAGACGGTCTCGCGCTGATTCGTGATGCCGACCGCCTGCAGCTCGCCGCCGCGCACGCCCGCATCCTCGAGCGCCTCCAGCGCCACGGCACGGGTGACGTCCCAGATCTCGGCGGCGTCGTGCTCGACCCAGCCCGGGCGCGGGAAGTGCTGGCCGAACTCGCGGTACGCCCGGCCGGCGAGCCCTGCCTCCTCGTCGAACACGAGGCACGTCGTCCCGGTCGTCCCCTGGTCGATCGCGAGGATCACCCGCAAGACGCTAGCGGGAAAGGACTGGCCGGGGCCTGGAGGAGGAGACCCCGGCCATATGTCCTCCAGCGCGTGGACCTGACGCGGGATCACGGGGCGCCGGCCCAGTCCCCACAGGCGGCGGAAAGGACCGCCCGCGGTGCTGCCATGCAAGGTAGGACGCCTCCGGGGCGCCTCCCATCGACCGGCGTACAAACACGCGCGGGCGCGGTTGGACCGGCGGTCGAACCACACCGGTAACCCGACAATCGTCCAGTTGCCCTCGTGTCGGGGCCCGTCTGTGCCGATGCACTCGAGGTGTCAGCCCGCAAGGATCGCGAGGAGCTTGCCCGCGAACTCGAGGTCGCCCGGCGGCGGATCGCCGAGCTCGAGGCGGAGATCCTGCGCCGCGGCCGCGACCCGCTCACGGGCCTCATGCGCATCGAGCCCTTCCGCGAGCACCTCCGCGACGAGATCCAGCGCGCCCGCCGTCACGACCGGCCCAGCGCGCTGATCGTCCTCGAGATCGACCGCCTCAGCGAGCTGCACCGCGACTGCGGCTATGAGACCGGCGACGCCGCCCTGCGCGCGCTCGTCGACGCCGTGCGCGCCGGCACACGCGCCGAGGACGTCCTCGCGCGGATGGGCGACGGCCGCTTCGCCCTCCTGCTCTGCGACGCCGACCCGGCCTCCGCGGCCGCCTGCGCCGAGCGGCTGCGCGTCGACCTCACACGGATCGAGCTCGGGACGCTCAGCGGGCTGTCGACGTCGGCGGGCGTGGCGCCCTTCGAGCGCACCGACGACGCCGTGGAGCTCTTCGAGCGCGCCGGCCGCGCGCTGGCCGACGCCCAGGCCGCCGGCGGCGGGCGCGTCGTCGCGGCATCGGCCACCGACCCCTCCGGCGCCGGCGTCGTCGCCGCCATCCAGCGCCGCGATGCGGTCGAGGCGCTCGCCGTCGCGCTGCTCGAGCGCGACCGCTACACGGGCGAGCACTCCGAGTCCGTCGTCGAGATGGCGGGCGCGGTCGCGGCCGCGCTCGGGCTCTCCCCCGAGGCGGTCGAGGACGTCCGCTCGGCGGCGCTGCTGCACGACATCGGCAAGGTCGGGATCCCGGACGCGATCCTCAACAAGCCCGGGCCGCTGACCCCCGAGGAGCGTGCCGTGATGGCCGAGCATCCGGTCATCGGCGAGCGGATCCTCCAGAGCATCGGCGGCTTCGCGCCGGTCGCTGCGATCGTCCGCCACGAGCACGAGAGCTTCGACGGCTCCGGCTACCCGGACGGCATCAGCGGCGACGAGATCCCTATCGGCAGCCGCATCATCCTCGCCTGCGACGCGTACCACGCGATGACGAGCGACCGCCCCTATCGCAAGCGCATGTCGCACACCGACGCCTTCGCCGAGCTGCGCCGCTGCGCGGGCCGGCAGTTCGACCCCGACGTCACCGGCGCCCTCGTCGGCTACTTCTACCACCGCCGCTCGCACCTGGCGCTCGTCGGGTAGCGGGCCGCCTACAGCTCCTCCAGCGCCGCGCGGATCGCCTCCGCCGCGGGGGTGACCTGATGGTTGGTGAGGTGCTCCCAGACGCGCGTCGTCCCGTCGGCGAGCGTCACGACGAGCGCGCGCGGCGCGAACAGCGCACCGGCGCCGCGGGCACGGTCGGTCGCGGCGGCGACGTCGCGCAGCTCGATCGCCTGGATCGGCGCACTCATGCCTGCGCCCATCGTGCGCTGGTCGATGATCCGCCGCGACGTGACGGTGAGCTGCGCGACCGGGCCCCACTTCTCGGCGTTGTCCGGGCGCCCGCAGGTGAAGCGCACGGCCTCGCCGGGACGCAGCGCCGCGAGCAGCTGGGCGACGAACGACTCGTCGGGCTCGTCGCCGGCGGTGCTCTCGCGGTAGAGCGCCGCGATGCTGTCGGCGTCCTCGATCACCGCCGGCTCGCGTAGACGGCGAGGAAGTCCAGCAGCTGGCGGCCGCGGTGCGCGAAGCCGCGCCACGTGCGCCCCGTGGCGCGATGGACGAGGTCGAGCTGGACCTCCTGCACGCGGTAGCCGGCGCGCGCGGCATCGACGGTCATCCCGATCTCCATCCCGAAGCGCGGCGCGAACGGGACGACCGCCGCGAACGCGGGCCCGCTGAGCGCGCGCTGGCCGGAGATCGGCGCCTGCAGGTCAAGGCCCGTGAGGCTGCGGATCGCGCGATGCGCGAAGCCGACGGCGAAGCCGAAGCCGCCGCCGACGCGCAGGGAGAAGATCGCGACGGCGAGGTCGCACTCGCCGGCGCGCACGGCGGCGGCGAGGGCCGGCAGCTGCGCGGCGCTCCCGGCGAGGTCGCCGTCGCAGAGGACGAAGACCGGCGGGTCGGGCTCGAGCGCGCGGCTCAGGACGCGGCGCGCGGCGAGGGTCGCGGCGCCGCCCTTGCCGATCGTCCGCTCGCTGCGCACGACCTCCGCGCCGGCCGCGGCCGCGACCGCCGAGGTGTCGTCCGTCGAGCCGTCGTCGGCGACGATGACGCGCGCGCCGGGGAACGCCGCGGCGAGCGCGGCGAGCGTCTCGGGGAGGCGGTCGGCCTCCTCGTGGGCCGTGACGATCACGATCGTGTCCGAGGCGTCCATCCGGGCGGCTACTCTCGCAGAGCGCAGCCCGTAGCCAGATCAGCGAGGAGGAGTCGTGGTTGAAGTCGAGGCCCACATCACGGGCATCGTGTGGAAGATCGAGTGCAAGGTCGGCGATGTCATCGAGGAGGGCGACACGGTGATCACGCTCGAGTCCATGAAGATGGAGATGCCCGTGGAGGCCGAGGATCCGGGCGTCGTCAAGGAGATTCTCTGCGTCGAGGGACAGCCCGTGGACGAGGGCGACACGCTCGTCGTACTCGAATAATCGCGCCGCTCGCATCGAGCGCACGCGCGGACTCATAGGCTCTACCCTATGACCCGCGTATGAGTATGCATGAGAAGTCACCGCGACGGCGCGTTTCGCGCTATTTTTCTCATGCGTATGGCAGGCGAACTCCTCAGCGACCGTCCGGCTGACGGCGTTCTGCGGCTTACGATCAGCAACCCCGCCAAGCGCAACGCCCTCGATCACGCGATCCTCGATGCGCTGACGCACGAACTGCACACGCTCGACGACGACGTGCGCTGCGTCGTGCTCACCGGGTACCAGGGGATGTTCTCCTCCGGCTACGACATCGGCCAGATCCCGGCGCAGGTGTTCGCGGAGGAGGCCGAGAAGCTCGTCGCCCACCCGTTCTGCGACGCGCTCGAGGCGCTCGACAACGCCGAGATCCCGACGATCGCCGCGCTCTGCGGCCCGACGATCGGCGGCGGCCTCGAGCTCGCGCTCGCCTGCGACATGCGCCTGGCCTGCACGCGGATCAAGCTCGGCATGCCGCCCGCCAAGCTCGGGCTCGTCTACTCGCACACCGGCCTGCGGCGCTTCCTCAGCGCCATCGGCGAGCCACGCACACGCGAGCTGTTCCTGCTCGGGCGCTACGTCGACGCGCGGACCGCACTGGAGTGGGGCCTCGTCAACTGGGTCGTCGACGACGAGAAGCTCGACGAGACCGCGCTCGACATCGCCTGCTCGCTCGCCGGCAACGCGCCGCTCTCGATGGCCGGCAACAAGCGCGTCCTGCGCGAGCTGCTGCGCGCCGAGGCCGATCTCGACCCCGAGGTCGAGATCGAGCTCCTCGGGCTGCGGACCGCGAGCTTCCACTCCGAGGACCTGCTGGAGGGCGTGTCGGCGTTCGCCGAGAAGCGCCCGCCGTCCTGGAAGGGCCGCTAGCCTCAAGCCCCGGACCGTCGCGCCTCACGGGCTCGAGATCCGAGCACGATGAGCGAGACCCGAAGCAGGAGCGGCGGGCATCCCGAGCTTCTTGATCGCGCGCGAGGGCGCCTGCCACGCGTTCGACAACCACTGCTCCGCGAGGCCGGCGAAGTGGTCACGGGGCGGTCGTCGTGCCCTGCGTGTCCCCGCTGGCCTGCTCGTAGTGGACGTTGCCCTGGTTGTCCTTCTGCGTGACGCGGAAGGGGTACTTGTCGCCCTGCGACAGCGTGGCGACGCAGTTGAAGCTCTTGCCCTTCACGCGCCTGATGCCCGTCGGGCACACGACGATCGACATGCGGTGGCTCTGCTCGGCGACGCTGACCTCGATCGCCTTCTCGACGCGCGTCGGGTCGATCGTCGTCGTGTTGGGCGTCGAGGAGTTGCTGCTCTTGCTCCCCCCGCAGCCGGCGAGGACGAGCAGCGCCAGGGCTCCGGCGAGGGTCGCGGTGGGACGCAGCATCGCGGTGAAGCTACGGGGACTCGGCGATCGCGTCCAGCGAGATGCCGGCCAGCACGGTGTTCGATGCGGCCGTGTCGGGCTGGTCGCTCGTGCACGAGAACGTCAGCGCCGCGCCCGTCGCGTTGAACAGGCCGAGCTGGACCGACGCCGTCGCAACCGCCGGCGCGGCATCGCCGCCGACGTTCGCGGCCGCCGTCCCGAGCAGCACGTCGCCATCGGTGAGCGCGCACGAGACGTTCGCGGCGGCGAGCCCGCCGGTGATCGTCGTCGTCACGCCGCCGATGTAGGACCCGGCCGCGGGGGTCACCGTGGCCACGAGCGTCGCAGCGGGCTGGAGCGTGACGGTCGCCAGGGCCGTCCTGCGGAAGCCGGTGACCGGGCCGGCAGGTCCGGGTGCGCCCGGCGCTCCGTCGAGGCCGGGGGCTCCATCGAGGCCGGGGGGACCCTGGATGCCCGGGTCGCCCGGCTGCCCCTGCGCGCCCGGCAGGCCCTGCGGACCCCCCGGCCCCTGGGGGCCGGCCAGGCCGATCGCGCCGGTGGCGCCATCCGCGCCGGTGAGACCCACGACGCCGGGCACTCCGGCGAGACCCTGGTTGCCCTGCGGCCCCTTGTCGCCCGGGGCGCCCTTGTCGCCCTTCTCGCCACGCGGCCCGGTGTCGCCCGCGACGCCGCGAAGACCCTGCTCGCCCTGCGGGCCCGTCTGGCCCTGCGCGCCGGGGGAGCCCGGCGAGCCCGGGTCGCCCTTCGGACCCGAGTCACCCGCGACGCCGCGCAGGCCCTGGAGCCCGGCCGCGCCGCGAACGGCGCGCGCCGGCACGAGCGGGCCGTGGGCCCCCGCGTCGCCGGTGACCGTCAGGGAGTTCTTCGGGCGCGTGCCGCCGGTGACCTCACCGTTGCGCGTCAGGCCCTGACGCGCCCACGCGATGAAGGCCTCGGCGCCGCGGCAGGCGCGGGCGGAGCTCACCGCGCGGAAGGTCGTCGCCGTATAACACGCGCGCTGCTGCTTGGCTGCGGCCGATGCGGTGGCGGGAACGATGGCGATCGACGAGGCGATCAGCCCGAGGACTGTGAGACGACCGACGGACCTGCGCGACACCAACGACCTCCTCCGATGTAGGAAACCCGTCCTGGCCGGCGAAGCAGCTCCTGGCAGCTCCCGCGAGCCTTCGGCCGGGTGCGCCGTCCAGGCGCTCACCCCCTGCAGCAGCGCCATTCTGTCCCTCCCCCGGACGGGACACAACACGCTCTGCGGCCACTCGCACGTCCTCTGCGCGACCTTGCAGGCGCCGCTCGTAACTCGTGCAAACCCGAGCTCGTCCGTCCGGTGGGGCTGCGACTCTGCCGCGCAATGCCACCGCTCATCACTCGCGAAGAGGCCCTGCGCCTCGGCGAGCTTGAGGATCACCGTGAGATCGAGGCGCTCATCGAGCGCGCGTGGACGGTCCGGGTGGAGCGCTTCGACGACGCGACCGACCTCTGCTCGCTCGTCAATGCCAAGTCCGGCGGCTGCGCACAGGACTGCGGCTTCTGCGCCCAGTCGCGCTTCGCCGAGGCGGAGACCCCGCTGCACGCGATGATGGAGCCCGAGCAGATCCTCGAGCACGCGCGCGCGGCCGAGGCCGCGGGCGCACACCGCTTCTGCATGGTCACCCAGGGCCAGGGGCTCTCCAAGCGCGACTTCGAGAAGGTCCTCGAGGGCACGCGCCTCGTCGCCGCGCACACGAACCTCAAGCGCTGCGCCTCGATCGGGCACATGAGCGCGGCGCGGGCGAAGGCGCTGAAGGACGCCGGCGTCCAGCGCGTGCATCACAACGTCGAGACCGCCGAGTCCTACTACCCCGAGGTCTCGCAGACCGTCCGCTACGAGGGGCGCCTGCGCACGATCGACGCGGTCCGCGACGCCGGCCTGGAGACCTGCGTCGGCGGGATCCTCAACCTCGGCGAGACGCGCGCGCAGCGCGTCGAGATGGCCTTCGAGCTCGCGGCGATCGACCCCACCTCCGTACCGATCAACCTGCTCAACCCGCGGCCCGGGACGAAGTTCGGCGACCGCGAGTACATGGACCCGTGGGAGGCCGTGAAATGGATCGCGATCTTCCGCCTCATCCTCCCCGACGCGCTCTTCCGCCTCTGCGGCGGGCGCGTGGAGAACATCGGCGAGCTGCAGCAGCTCGCCGTCCGCGCCGGCATCAACGGCGTGATGATGGGCAACTTCCTCACGACCCTCGGCAACACGCCCGAGGAGGACCGCGCGATGTTCGAGAACCTCGGCCTCAACGTCGCCCGCCAGCCCGACAACGGCGCCGACCCGCGCCCGGACAACCGCTCCGGCCGGCTGCAGGGCACGACGCCGGCGCCCGCCGGGGCCGACGACGCCGCCGATGTCGCCGCCGGCTTCGCGGGCCTCGAGCTGCGCCTCTGGGACCCCTCGGCACAGTTGCGCTTCCAGCGTAAGCGAACCGTGCCACCGCGCCCCGACAGAGCACCGAACACGTCCCCGACACCCGTCGGCGGCTGACACGGAGGACAGCACCGTGATCGAGATCCAGGCCCGGTTGACCGAGCTTCAGGAGCTCGGCCTCTATCGCCGCACGCGCCTCGTGAGCGGCCCGCAGGGACCGAACGTCGTCCTCGACGGCAAGCCGGTGCTGCTGCTGTGCTCGAACAACTACCTCGGGCTCGCCGACAACACGCGGGTTCAGGAGGCCGCCGCCGACGCCGCCCTGCGCTGGGGCGCGGGCGCCGGCGCGTCGCGCCTCGTGTCCGGGACGATGACCGTCCACCGGCGCCTGGAGAAGCGCCTCGCCGCGTTCAAGGGCACCGAGGCGGCGCTGCTGTTCGGCTCGGGTTACCTCGCCAACCTCGGGGTCGTCGGCGCGCTCGCGCGCGCCGGTGAGGTCGTCTTCTCCGACGAGCTCAACCACGCCTCGATCATCGACGGCTGCCGGCTGTCGCGCGCGGAGACGTTCGTCTACGGCCACAACGACGTCGAGCACCTCGCCTGGGGCCTTTCGCAGGCCGCCGGCCGCGGCGCGCTCATCGTGACCGAGTCGGTCTTCTCGATGGACGGCGACGTCGCGCCGCTGGAGGAGATCGTCGAGCTCGCGCGGCTGCACGACGTGCGCGTCGCCGTCGACGAGGCGCACGCCACCGGCTGCCTCGGGCCCGGCGGCCGTGGCGCCGTCGCCGAGGCCGGCCTCGAGGGCGAGGTCGACGTCGTCGTCGGGACGCTCGGCAAGGCGCTGGGCTCCTATGGGGCGTTCGTCGCCTGCGACCACGAGCTCGCGCAGCTGTTCACGAACAGCGCGCGCTCGCTCATCTTCTCGACGGCGCCGCCGCCCCCGGCCGTCGCCGGCGCGCTCGCCGCGCTGGAGCTGCTCGAGGAGCAGCCGCGGCGCGTCGAGCGCCTGCACGCCAACGCCACCGTGCTGCGCTGCGAGCTCGCGCGCGAGGGCTTCGACGTGTCGGGCTCCTCGACGCAGATCATCCCGCTCATCGTCGGGGACGCCCCGACCGCGCTGCGCGTCTGCGAGGCCGCGCTCGAGCGCGGCGTCTTCGCGCAGGCGATCCGCCCGCCGACCGTCCCCGACGGCACATCCCGGCTACGGTTGGCGGTCATGGCGACGCACACGAAGGACGAGCTGCGCGAGGCCGCGCGGGTGCTCGGGCGCGCGGCCCTGCAGGCCGGCTTCCGCCCCGCGACGGCGATGCCGGTCGCGTTCGCGCAGGAGGCGGCGCACGTCGCCGCCGCGCCGCGGGCGTTCTTCGACGCCGAGGCCGACGCCCCCGCGGAGCGGGCGGCGTTCTTCGACGCCGAGGCACCGGATGCCGGCCCCGCGGACACCGCGGACGCCGTCCCCCGCGCGGCGTAGGGGCCCCGTGGCGAAGCTGCGCGGCTGCTTCGTCACGGGCACCGACACCGGCGCCGGCAAGACCGTGCTCGCGGCGGCGATCGCGGCGGCGCTGCGCGCGGCGGGCGTCCGCGTCGCGGCCTTCAAGCCGGTCGTCACCGGCACCCATGAGTCCGCCGGATCCTGGCCGGCCGACCACGAGCTGCTCGCGACGGTGACCGGCGCGCGCCCCGGCGACGTCTGCGCGCGGACCTTCGGCCCCGCCGTCTCGCCGCACCTCGCCGCCGAGCTCGCGGGCGAGCAGCTCGCCCTCCGCGATCTCGTGAACGCCGCGCGCACGGCCGCCGCGCATGCCGACGTCCTCGTCGTCGAGGGCGTCGGCGGGCTGCTCGTCCCGCTGAGCCCCGAGCATGACGTGCGCGACCTCGCCGTCGCGCTCGGCCTGCCGCTCGTCGTCGCGGCGCGCACGGGCCTCGGCACGATCAACCACTCGCTCCTGACGCTCGCCGCCGCGCGCGCCGCGGGCCTCGACGTGCGCGCGATCGTGCTCACGCCGTGGCCCGCGCAGCCCAGCGTCATGGAGCAGTCCAACCGCACGACGATCGCGCGGCGGGGGGACGTGCCCGTACACGTGCTGGCACCCGTCATCCCCGCCGTCGACGAGCTCGCCGCCGCCGGAGCGACCCTGCCGATCGGAGACTGGCTCGGCCCGTGAGCCGGCCGTTCCTCACGGCCGACTGGCTGCACGTCCTCGGCGTGACGTACGCGGCCGACGCCGCCCTGCTGCAGCCGCATCTCCCCCGCGGCGCGCGGATCGACGTGCTCGAGGGATCGCCGCGGGTGAGCGTCGTCGCGTTTCGCTTCCGCCACACGCGTGTGCGCGGCGTCGCGATCCCGCTGCACGTGAACTTCCCGGAGATCAACCTGCGCTTCTACGTGCGCCTGCACGGCGAGCGGGCCGTCGTGTTCATCCGCGAGTTCGTCCCGCGGCCGGCGATCTCGATCGTCGCGCGCGCGGTCTACAACGAGCCCTACCGGACGGTCCGGATGCGCGAGCAGCTGCTGGAGCGCGACGGCCTGCTCGGCGTCCGCCATCGCTTCGGGCGCGGACTGGGCAACCGCCTGGAGGCGTGGGCCGAGCCGGTCGCGACCGTGCCGGCCGGCGACTCGCCGGCGCACTGGCTCACGCACCACGACCTCGGCGTCGGACGGGCCCGCGACGGCCGCGCGCGCAGCTACGCCGTCGCCCACCCGGTCTGGGCGCTGCACGACGTCCGCGACCTGCACGTCGACGTCGACTTCGCCGGCCTCTACGGCCCGCAGTGGGCGTTCCTCGCGGATGCCGAGCCGTCGCACGTGACGCTTGCGGCGGGCTCGCGCGTGAGCATCACGCCGGCGGTCGACGCGTGACGAAGACTGCGGCGGGTCGGCACGATCCGGCATTGATGCGCTTCACCGCACCGCGCACGCGCAGGGCGTACGTCTACCCCGCCCGCCACTTCGCGTCGAGCAGCGACGATGCCGCGCTGGCGCCGATGGGCCTGCGCATCCGCCTCAGGCGCGGCACGGACCTCGGCGGGCTGAAGCCGCAGGCGCGGATCGTCGCCAGGGCCCTGCAGCGCTACGGCGCGCTGCTCGCCGACAACGGGTCGCCGTGGTACTTCAGCGGCGCCCCCGACCGCCGCTGGGACAACGACGACCTGCACACGCTCGGGCACCTGCGGGGCTCCGACTTCGAGGTCGTCGACACGTCGTCGCTGCCGCGCCCGCGCTAACCGGAGGCCCCCTTCTGTTAGCGTACGGGGCATGCAACAACGCACTCTCGGGCGTCACCGCCCCCTGAACGTCTCCGCCCTCGGCCTCGGCTGCATGGGGATGTCGGAGTTCTACGGCCCCGGCGACGACGCCGAGTCGATCGCCACGATCCGGCGCGCGCTCGACCTCGGCGTCACGTTCCTCGACACCGCCGACATGTATGGCACGGGCCGCAACGAGGAGCTCGTCGGCCGCGCGATCGCCGGCCGCCGCGACGAGGTCGTGCTCGCGACGAAGTTCGGCATCGTCCGCGGCGAGGACGGCGGACGCCGCGTCGACTCCAGTCCCGCGTACGTCAAGCAGGCCGTCGAGGCCTCGCTCCGGCGCCTGGGCACCGACCACATCGACCTGTACTACATGCACCGCCGCAACCCGGACGTGCCGATCGAGGAAACGGTCGGCGCGCTGGCCGAGCTCGTCGCGGCGGGCAAGATCGGCCACATCGGCCTCTCCGAGGTGAGCGCGCAGACGCTGCGCGCGGCCTGCGCGGTGGCGCCGGTCACGGCGCTGCAGAGCGAGTGGTCGCTCTTCACGCGCGGCATCGAGGCGCAGATCGTCCCGGCGGCACGCGAGCTCGGCGTCGGCATCGTGCCCTACAGCCCCGTGGGCCGCGGCTTCCTCACCGGGCAGTACGCCTCGATCGAGGACCTCGCCGACGACGACTTCCGCCGCTACCAGCCGCGCTTCCAGGGCGACAACCTCGATGCCAACCTGCGCCTCGTCGCACGGCTGCGCGAGATCGCCGACGAGGCCGGCCACTCGCCCGTCCAGCTCGCGCTGGCATGGCTCCTGCACCAGGGCGACGACATCGCGCCGATCCCCGGCACGAAGCGCGTGCGCTACCTCGAGGAGAACGCCGCGGCGGCCCACATCGCGCTCACGGACGACCAGCTCGCCGCGCTCGACGAGGCGCTGCCGGTCGGCGCCGCCTCCGGCGATCGCTACCCCGAGGCGTCGATGGCGAGCGTCGAGCTGTAGAGGTCGAGCCGGTGCGCTGGTTCGGCGCCGGCGCATACGACATCGATGAGGAGACGGTCGTACTGCCGCGGCGGACACGATTGGCAAGTTCCTCGACGCCTGCTCGAAGAACTCGCCAATCGTCGCCGGACTGCACCGTCAGCCGCGCTCGCTCGTCCTCGCCCCGGCCGCCGCGCTCCTTCATCGATACGAGCAGCTGCGGGCCCGAAACCGACCAGCCGAGGAACGCCGCCCGCCGGCTACCGCTCGCCCTTCGCCGCCACCTGCACGATCGAGGAATCGACGAGCCACTCGACCGGCGCGACGTCGTCGGTGTAGACGCGGCCGCCGCTCAGCCGTGGCGCGAGCCGTGCCGCGGTGGCGGCGGCGATCGGCCGCAGCTCGGGCGGCAGGCCGGGCGCGCTGCGCGCGAGGCGCGGCGCGGTCACCGGCCCGTCGCTGCCGACGAGCATCGTGTTCGTCGGCTGCGACGGGTCGCGCACGACCGTCGGGAAGACCGCCGCCATCGTCGCGCCGAGCACGCGCTCCAGGCGCGACGAGCGCTCCGGGTGGCCGACGTTGATGATCACCATGCCGCCCGGCCGCAGTCGCGCGCGGGCCAGCGCGAAGAACTCCTTCGTCGCGAGGTAGAACGGGATGTACGGCTGGCGGTACGCGTCGACGACGATCACGTCGTAGCGCTCCTTCGTGCGGCGCAGGTAGGGCCGCGCGTCGGCGGTGTGCGTATGCAACTGCGGCCCGCGCAGGTCGAAATACCGCCGCCCGATGTCCGTAAGCTCGCCGTCGATCTCGACGGCGTCGATCCGCGTCGCCGGGAAGAAGTGCCCGTACGCGCGCGCCGTCGTGCCGGCGGCGTTGCCGAGGATCGCGATCTCGCGCGGCGGGCGCGCGCGGGCGGCGAACGGCAGCACGAGCATCTCGTCCCAGTAGTCGCGGGTGAGGTACGTCCCCGGGTGGATGACCGAGTGCACGGCCTGGCCCTCGTTGAGCTCCAGCCGGCGGGTGCCGTCGCGGTCCTCGACGACGCGGGCGTACTGGTACTCCGTGTCCGCCTCGTGGATGACGCGCGAGCCCGCGTCCGTCTCGCCCTTCACCGTCCCCACCGGGAGCGCGAGCGCGACCAGCAGCGCCGCCGGCGCCAGCAGGTAGAGCCGGCGCGCGAGGCCCCACGCGCCGAGCAGGACGAGCGCGAGGCCGAAGACGATGAACGTCCGCCGCGTCCCGATGAGCGGGATGAGCAGCAGCGCCGACAGGAACGTCCCGAACAGGCTGCCGACGGTCGAGGTCGCGTACAGGCGCCCGGCGACGGTGCCCGCCTGCTCGACGTCGGCGACGGCCAGGCGCAGGGCGTACGGCGCGACGGCGCCCGACACGAGCACCGGCACCGCGACGAGCACCGTGACGCCGAGCAGCGAGCCGACGAAGGCGCCGGCGGAGATCGCGTCCAGCGCGTCGACGGCGAAGCCGAGGAACGGGCTTGCCGCAAACGGCACGGCGGCCAGCAGGAGCCCCGACAGCAGGACGATCCGGTACAGGCCCTCGCGCGTCGGGTTGCGGTCGGCGAGCCGGCCGCCGTACCAGTAGCCGATCGAGAGGGCGACGAGCACGATCCCGATCGTGTTCGCCCAGACGATCGTCGACGCGCCGAAGTACGGGGCCAGCAGCCGCGCGGCCGCGATCTCGGCTCCGAGGATGCTGACGCCGACGACGAAGACGATCAGGCCCAGCGGGGGCTCGGGCGGGCGGCGCATGCGCCACGAGGGTATTCGTCCGCCCGCGTGCCTAGGGTCAGCTCCATGACGACCCAGCAGCTCGCAGACATCGACAAGCGGGTGCTCTGGCACCCGTTCACGCAGCAGCAGGGCTGGTGCGAGGAGGAGCCGCTGATCATCGAGCGCGCCGAGGGCTGCACGCTCTACGACACCGACGGCAACGCCTACCTCGACGGCGTCTCGTCGCTGTGGTGCAACGTCCACGGCCACCAGCACCCGGCGATCGACCGCGCCGTGCGCGCGCAGCTCGACCGCGTCGCGCACACGACGATGCTCGGTCTCTCGCATCCCGGCGCGATCGAGCTCGCCGACCGCCTCCTCGCGCTGGCCCCGCCCGGCCTCGCGCGCGTCTTCTACTCCGACAACGGCTCGACCGCGGCCGAGGTCGCCCTGAAGATGGCCTTCCAGTACTGGCGCCATCGCGGGGTCGAGGGCCGCGACAGCTTCGTCTGCCTGCGCGACGCCTACCACGGCGACACGATCGGCTCGGTCTCCGTCGGCGGGATCGACGTCTTCCACGCCTGCTTCGGGCCGCTGCTGTTCCCCACCTGGCAGGCGGAGCCCGGCGACTCCGGCGACATGGCCGCGCTCCTGCGCGAGCACCGCGGCCGCATCGCGGCGGTCATCGTCGAGCCGCTCGTCCAGGGGGCCGCGGGGATGCTCACCCACCCCGAGGGCTACCTGCGCGAGGTACGCGCGCTCTGCGACGAGCACGACGTGCTGCTCATCTGCGACGAGGTCGCGACCGGCTTCGGGCGCACCGGCACGATGTTCGCCTGCGAGCAGGAGGGCGTCGCGCCGGACCTGATGTGCGTGGCGAAGGGGCTCACCGGCGGCTACATGCCGCTCGCCGCGACGCTCGCGACCGAGCGCATCTACGAGGCCTTCCTCGGCGAGCACACCGACCTCAAGACGTTCTTCCACGGCCACACGTACACCGGCAACCCGCTCGCGTGCGCCGCCGCGCTCGCGACGCTCGACGTCTTCGAGCGCGAGCGCACGCTTCAGACGCTCCAGCCGAAGATCGACCTGCTCGGCGACCTGCTCGCAGAGCTCGTGGAGCCGCTTCCCGCGGTCGCGGAGATCCGCCGGCGCGGCTTCATGGTCGGCATCGAGCTCGGCGGCTTCCCGGCGCACGCGCGGATGGGCCACGAGGTCACGCTCGCCGCCCGCCGCCGCGGTGCCGTGATCCGGCCGCTCGGCGACGTCGTCGTGCTCATGCCGCCGCTGGCGATCAGCGCGGAGGAGCTGCGCCACCTCGTCGCGGTGACCGCGGCGTCGGTGGCCGAGGCGACCGCGCACCCGGTGTTGCTCGCACAGGCCGCCTGAGCCACAATGGGGGGTGTGATCACCGCGGTGGAGTCATGAGCGGCCCACAGGGACCGATGCAGGCGGCGGTCGCCGCCGCCGATGCGATCGACCCCGAGCTGCGCGTCGGCCACGTCCACCTGCGGACGGCCGACATCGATCGCGTCCGGGATTTCTACGCCGGCGTCATGGGCTTCGACGTCGTCTTCGAGGCCCGCGACCTCCCGGGCTGGGGGACGACCGGCGACCTCCTGTTCCTCTCCGCCGGGGGCTACCACCACCACCTCGCCTTCAACACGTGGAAGTCCGCCGGCGGCGACCCGCAGCCCGACGGCGTGACCGGCCTGCACCACGTCGCGCTGAACTTCTCCACGCGTGCACAGCTCGCCGGAACCGTCCGCCGGCTTGTCGACGCGGGCGTGGCGCTGCGCCAGCTCAGCGATCACGGCACGCATCTCGCCGTCTACGTCACCGACCCCGACGGCAACGACCTCGAGCTCGCCTGGGATCGCCCGTTCGGCGAATGGCCGCAGTTCGGGGTCGACGACTTCTCGGCCTTCGACGCGCCGCTGGAGCTCGGCGACCTGCTCGCCGCCACGCCGGCGCGCTGAACCCGGCGGCCGCGGCTCAGCGCGTGACGTCTGTCGTCGTGGCGAAGGTCCGCAGGTAATCTGCGCAGTTCGCGTAGGACAAACGTCGTAGTTTCCGGGGCGTTGCAGCGGGTACCGTCTCAGGCAGCTCGCGACGGCTTGTCATTTCATCCACGGGGAGAGTCGGCCATCAAGATTCGCGTCATCGCCGCCGACGATTTTCCGCTTGTCCGCGAGGGGATCGTCCGCGCCCTCATCCGCGATCCGGCGATCGAGGTCGTCGGCGAGGCCAACAACGGCCACGAGGCGCTCGAGCTCGTCGCGGCGCTGCGGCCCGACGTCCTCATCCTCGACCTCATCATGCCGGGGCTCGACGGGCTCGGCGTGCTCGACGCGCTGGGCAAGTCGCACCCCGAGGTCCGCGTCCTGCTCATGACCGCCAGCGAGCAGGCCGCCCCGCTGCTCGGCGCCTTCGAGGCCGGCGCCGCCGGCTACCTCTCCAAGCGCGCGACGGGCGAGGAGCTGCGCCAGGCCGTCATCACCGCCCACGGCGGCGGCTCGGTCATCACGCCCGCGCTCGCCGAGCACCTGCTCAAGGAGCTGCCCAAGAGCTCGGGGCTGGAGGCACAGCGCAAGGTCCGAGCACTGCTGGGCCCGCGCGAGCTCGAGGTGCTGCGCGGGGTGGCGGAGGGCAAGACCGACATCGAGATCGGCGAGGAGCTCGACATCTCCCCGCGCACGGTGCAGAACCACCTCACGCGCATCCGCGAGAAGACCGGCCTGCGCCGCCGCTCAGAGCTGACGCGCTGGGCGGTCGAGCACGCGATCAGATAGTTCCGGCCTTCGGTCCTCGCAAGCTCGGACCTGCGGCCACCTCAGTCCTCGTAGGGCGTGAAGTCCTTCTTGCGCGCGCCGCAGACTGGGCAGAACCACGTGTCGGGGATGTCGATGAACGCCGTGCCGGACGGAATGCCGCCATCGGGGTCGCCGTCTTCGGGGTCATAGATGAAACCGCAGGATTCGCAGATCCAGCGCGTCGTCGTGGTCTCTGTGCTCATTGCCATGAGGGTAGTGATTCCGCGCCGCTAGGCTCGGCAAACCCATGCCGATCGACCGGCCACCGACCGCGGAGACGCTCAACGACGGCCCTCCGAGCACGCCCCGGCAGTCGGCCTCCGTGCTGCTGCTGCGCGACGGCGACGACGGCCTCGAGCTGCTGCTCGTCCTGCGCAATCCGGCCCAGCGCTTCATGGGCGGCTACTGGGTCTTCCCCGGCGGCGCCGTCGATGCGGACGAGGGCGAGGGCGACGCCGCCCATCGCGCCGCCGCGGTGCGCGAACTCGCCGAGGAGGCGGGCGTCGGCGGCATCGACGCCGGCGAGCTCGTGAAGTACAGCCGCTGGATCACGCCGGAGCAGATCGCGATGCGCTTCGACACGCACTTCTTCCTCGCGCGCGCACCGGCGGGGACACAGGCCGTCCCGGACGGCGCCGAATGCGTCGACCTGCGCTGGAGCTCCCCGCGCGCCGCGCTGGAGGCGCACGCCGCCGGCGAGCTCCCGCTCGTCTTCCCGACGTTGCGCCATCTCCAGGAGCTCTCGGCGTTTCCGGCGGTCGCGGAGCTGCTCGCGCACGCCCGCGCGAGGGACATCGAGCCCGTCCAGCCGCGCGTCGTCGTACGCGATGGCACCGCCGCGGTGCTGCTTCCGGGGGAACCCGGGTATGAGCGCGGGTAAAGCTGGTGCAAAACCTATGCAGAACCTGCGGACCGCGAATCTGCGGCTTCCGCGGACCTCCGCAGACTTGCGCGGCAGAGCAGGAATTGCGCGATATCCCTGCAAAACGACTGGATAACTGGGGTACCCTAGGGCCCAAAGTGTGCGTGAAGGTGCGCACACTGGGGTTGACCGCAGACTGGTGCGATGCGTAAGGTTGCAACCCGAAGCGCTCCTTTTTCTGCAGACCAATGAGGGTCTGCATTCGAGAAGGCAGGGACGGTTAGATGAGCTTGGGGCAGCAGGTTCCGGCACCTGAGGGCGGTGTCGATAACAGGGAGATGGATGCGGCGCGCGCGCGAACGATCGAACTGCTGCGCTATAGCGAGCGCGCGCGCACGCGCACCCGCCTACGCACGGTGATCGTCCCGGGGCTCGAGCAGCTCGTCGACCCGGCCGCCGAGCCCGCCGATCTGATCACGCTGGCGGACGTCCAGGCCCGCCGCCTGCGCAACGAGCTCGAGACCCTCGGCGCCGGCGACGTCGTCAGCCTCGACCCCGCCGTCGAGGCCGCCCGCGAGGACGAGCGCGACTGGGTCCGCGGCCATCTGCACGACACGGCGTTGCAGATCCTCGAGTTCATCGCCGGCGACGGCTTCGGCACCGGCCTCACCGCGTCGAAGATCTCGAGCCTCGCCGGGGGCGCCGCGCGCGACCTGCACCGCTGGATCGAGACCGCCGACGCCAAGGATCACTGCTCCGGGCTGCTGCCCGAGCTCGAGCAGGTCACGGCCGAGGCACGCTCACTGGACTCCAAGGTCGAGCTCGTCGTCGGGAGCATGGGGCTGCCGCCCACCAGCGAGCAGGTCGCCGCGCTCGCCGGCGCGGTGCGCGAGGCCGTCACGAACGCGCGCAAGCACGCACAAGCCACGTCCGTCGTCGTCCGGGTGGAGACCGGACTCGACGGCCGCACCGCCGTGACCGTCACAGATGACGGTGTGGGCATCGACCCCGAGCTCGTGGCGAGCGCCACCGGGCTCGGTGTGAAGGGCAGCATCGTCGGCCGCATGAAGCGCGTCGGCGGGCACGCCTCCCTGGAGGACGCGCCTGGTGGGGGAACCCTCGTCACACTGATCACACAAGGCAAGGAGCCTGACAATCATGAAGATCCGCGTCGTCGTCGCTGACGATTTTCCGCTCGTCCGCGAGGGCGTCGTACGGGCCCTCAACCAGGACCCCGGGATCGAGGTCGTCGCCCAGGCCGAGAACGGCCAGGAGGCGCTGGACGTCGCCGCCGACCTGAAGCCCGACGTCATGATCCTCGACCTGCGCATGCCCGACCTCGGCGGTCTCGCGGTGCTCGACAAGCTGCGCAACACGCAGCCGGAGATCCGCGTCATCGTCATGACCGCCAGCGAGCAGGCCAGCACGCTGCTCGACGCGATCGCCGCCGGCGCGGCCGGCTACCTCTCCAAGCGCAGCACCGGCGAGGAGCTGCGCCAGGCCGTCATCACGGCCCACGGCGGCGGCTCGGTCATCACGCCGTCGCTCGCGAGCCACCTGCTCAAGGAGTTCTCGAGCTCTGCCCGCGGCGAGCAGTCCGCGGTGCGCCCATTGCAGGGGCGCGAGCTCGACGTCCTGCGGCTCGTCGTCCAGGGCAAGACGGACAACGAGATCGGCCAGGAGCTCTTCATCTCGCCGCGCACGGTGCAGAACCACCTCACGCGCATCCGCGAGAAGACCGGCCTGCGCCGCCGCTCGGAGCTCACGCGCTGGGCCGTCGAGCACGCGATCGGCTGAGTAACGTCGACCGGAGGTCCGAGCTTGCGAGGACCGGAGGGCGAAACCACCTGATCCGGAGGTCCGAGCTTGCGAGGACCGGAGGGCGAAACCTCTACTCGGCGACCCTGACCCGGCCGACCATGCCGCGGCGCTCGTGGTCGCCGACCGGGCAGTACCACTTGTACGTGCCCGGCGGCAGCCGGACCTCGACCGTCGTGCGCTCGCCGGGCTTGAGCGTCTGCGTCCGCGCCTGACCCGCCGGCCCGACGATCGCCAGCGCGTGGGGCACCTGGCCGTCGTTCGTCACCTCGAAGGCGATGAGCCCGCCGCGCGAGACGCGGACGTTGCGCGGGAGGCGGAACTCGGTGAGCGAGACGGCGACGGTCGCGTCGACGCCGATGCCGACGCCGACGCCGACCGTCGTCGCCCCCGTCCCGACGGCGGCGGGCGTCGTGCGCAGGCCCTCGCCGCGGTCCTCGCCGCAGGCGCCGAGCGCGACTGCGAGCGCGAGCGACGCCGCGAGCACGATCCGGACGCGCATCGTCAGCGCGCCTGCGGCAGGGTGACGACGAACCGCGTGCCCTGCGGGTCGCGGCGCTCGGCCCGGATCTCGCCGCCGTGCAGGTCGACGATCCAGCGCGCGATCGCCAGGCCCAGCCCGGCGCCCCCGGCACCCCCGGGCGCGCTGTCACCGCGGCGGAAGCGCTCGAAGACACGCTCCAGGTTCTCGGGCGCGATGCCCGGCCCCTCGTCCTCGACGACGAACGAGACGGTCGCGCCGTTGCCGGCGGCCCGCAGCGTCACGAGACCCGGCCGCGGCGAGAACCGCACGGCGTTCTCTACGAGGTTGGAGACGACCTGGTGCACGCGCTCGGGGTCGCCCTGGGCCTGCAGCTCGGCGGGGCTGTCAATCGCGAAGATGATGTCGCTCGGGGCGTGCAGGCGGGCCTCGCGGGCGGCGCCGTCGAGCACGTCGCGCACGGCGAACGGGTGGATGTCGAAGCGCTGCTCGCCGGCCTCCAGGCGCGAGAGGTCGAGCAACTGCGTCACGAGCCGGCCGAGGCGCTTGGTCTGGGCGAGCATCGTCGCCATCGTCTGCGGATCGGGGTCGCTGACGCCCTCGACGACGTTCTCGAGCGTCGCCTGCAGCGCGCCGAGCGGCGTGCGCAGCTCGTGCGAGACGTTCGCGATGACGTCGCGGCGCAGGCGGTCGGTCTCCGCGAGCTGCACCGTCATGCGGTTGAACGCCGCGGCGAGCTCCCCCACCTCGTCGGCGGTCGTCACGGCGACCTCGTGACCCTGTTCGCCGTCGGCCATCGCGCGCGCGACCGCCGCCATCTCGCGCAGCGGAGCCGTCGTGCCGCGGGCGAGCAGCTGCACGCAGGCGAGGGCCAGGACGATGCCGACCGCCGCGCCGGCGAGTGACGGCAGCCCCGCGCTCACCGCCGCGACCGTCGCCGCCGCCGTGACGACGATCGCCGCGACGATGACGATCCCGAGTTTGAGCTTCAGCGAGCGCAGTTCCCCCAGCACACCGCTCATGCTAGGGCCGTAGCCTTCGTCCCATGCGGCGCCTGCCTCCGCAGTCGCTGTTCGTCACGGGCGCGATCTCGCAGTACCTCGGCTCGGCCTTCGCGGTGCTGCTGTTCGCCTCGGTGCCCGCGGCCGGCGTGGCCTGGCTGCGCGTCGTGGCGGCGGCGGCCGTGCTCGTCGCATGGCGCAAGCCGTGGCGGACGCGCTGGGCGGGGCCGCGACTGCGGCTCGTCGCGGCGTTCGGCATCGCGCTCGGGCTCATGAACCTCTGCTTCTACCTCGCGATCGACCGCCTGCCGCTGGGCACCGCGGTCGCGATCGAGTTCTGCGGCCCGATCGCCGTCGCGGCGCTCGGCTCGCGCACGCGCCGCGACAGCGCCGCGCTTGGGCTCGCAACGGCAGGCGTCCTGCTGCTTGCCGACGTCCACCTCGCCGGCAGCCCCGGCGGCCTCGCGCTGGCGCTCGCGGCGGGCGCGTTCTGGTCGATCTACATCGTGCTGGGCCACCGCGTCGCGCGCGATCCGGGCACGCGCCCGCAGGACGGGCTGGCGCTCGGCATGGCGATCGGGGCGGTCGGGCTGGCGCCGGTGCTCGTGTCCAGCGCCGTGCCCGCGCTCGTGAGCCCGCCGCTGCTCGCGGCCTGCCTGCTCGTCGGCGTCGCGTCGAGCGTCGTGCCCTACGCCCTCGAGCAGATCGCGATGGCGCGCCTGCCGCGCGCGCGCTTCGCATTGCTGCTCGCGCTGCTGCCCGCTACGGCGGCGATCGTCGGCGCAGCGGTCCTCGGGCAGGTCCCCGGGATCGTCGAGGCGGGCGGGATCGCCCTCGTCGTCGCCGCCGCTTCACTGCGCAGCCACGTAACGATCTGAGCGGTCGCACAACTTCCGGGTGCGCTTGCAGTTACAGTTCACAGGAGACTGCATGGAGGCCGGAGCACTACGAGCACCCGCCGCGCTCAACCGGATCTCGGTCACGGCGCCTCTTCTGCGGCTGCGCTCCGATGAGCAGCTCGTCGCGCTGTTTCGCGCCGGCAACGATGCGGCGTTCAGCGTCATCCACGATCGCTACCGCCAGCGGCTGTTCGCCTACGCCCGCCAGATGCTCGACGGATCGCGCCAGGACGCCGAGGATGCGCTCCAGGACGTCTTCCTGCGCGCCTACTCCTCGCTGCGCGCGAACGACCGCCCGCTGTCGCTGCGGGCGTGGCTCTACCGCGTCGCGCACAACCGCTGCATCGACCATCTGCGCAAGCCGGTGCCGCCTGCGATCGACCTCTTCGACACGTCGCGCAAACCGCTGCACGACCCGATCGCCGAGGCCGAGCGCCGCGAGGACCTGCGCCGGCTCATCGAGGACGTGCGCCGGCTGCCCGACCAGCAGCGCTCCGCGCTGCTCATGCGCGAGATCGACGGCCTGAGCTACGCCGAGCTCGGGGCGGCGCTCGGCGTCTCCCTGCCGGCCGTGAAGTCGCTGCTCGTGCGGGCGCGGATCAGCCTCGTCGACGCGGTCCAGGCCCGCGACACCGACTGCCTCGACATCCGGACCGACCTCGCCGACGCCTACGAGCGCGGCGTGCGCGCGAGCGGCATCGCGCGGCGCCACCTGCGCGACTGCCCCGGGTGCGTCGAGTACCGCACGCAGCTGCGAGCCGTGCGCCAGGGCTTCAACGCCCTGTCGCCCGTCGGATCGGGCCCGATGGCCGCGCTCCTGAAGCTCGTCGGCATCGGCGGTGCCGGCTCGGCCGGAGCCGCGAGCGCCGGCGGCGGCGCCGCCGCGGGCGGCGGCGCCATCGCCGCCGTCGGCACCGGGACGGCCGCCAAGGTCGCCGCGGTCGTCTGCTGCGCCGCGCTCACCGCGGGCGGCGCCGTCGAGGTCGGCTCGCGCCTGGAGCCCTCCCACAGCGCGCCCGCGCGCCCCGCCCACGCCGCACCGGTCGTCCAGCGCTCGGTCGCCGCTCCCCTGCGGCGCGCCGCGGGCGCCGCCACCGCCCTCACGCGGCGCACCGCGCACCCGTCGGCCGCCGGCGTCCGCAGCGTCGCCGGCACGGCGGTCGCGACCCAGGGCCTCCACGACGCCGCCGTGACCGGCGCCCCGGCCGGTGGCGCGTCGGCGACCGCACAGACCGACGACGTCACCGGCGGCGCGGCGGCGCCCAACGAGGACAGCGGCTTCGGGCACGGCGTCGACGGCCTGACCCCCGTGACGGCCGGCCGGGACGGCAGCGCACCGGACCTCAGCTCGACGTCTCCCACCGCGCCCGCCACCGGGACCGGCAGCGGCGGCTACGCCGCGCCCCCGTCGTCGGATTCCTCGCCCGTCGCGACGCCCGCGCCCGCCGCCGCCGGCAAGGTCGAGTTCGTGCCCGGCAGCCCGTCTGCCGGCTGACCTCCACGCTCATCGACCGCTACACCGCCACACTCGACCACGAGACGCTGCTCGTGCGGCGCGGTACGCGCTCGGGCCTGTTCACGATCGTCGCCGTGCACTCGACGGCGCGCGGGCCCGCTCTCGGCGGGTGTCGCCTGTGGTACTACGACGACTCGCGCCGGGCCGTCCGCGACGCGCTGCGCCTCTCGCGCGCGATGACCTTCAAGTCGGCGGTGGCCGGCCTCCCGCTCGGCGGTGGCAAGGGCGTCATCATGGCGCCCGCCCCTGACGGGCCGGCCCGCCGCGGGCTGCGCGCCGACGCGCTGCGCGACTTCGGCGACACGGTCGCGCAACTCGGCGGCAGCTACGTCACGGCCGAGGACGTCGGGACCTCGGCGCGCGACATGGAGACGATCGCGACGACGACGCGCCACGTCAGCGGGCTCGCGCGCGCCCGCGGTGGGTCGGGCGACCCGAGCCCGTGGACGGCGCTCGGCGTCGAGGCTGCGATCGCGGTCTGCTGCGAGCGGGTCTTCGGCTCCGCCTCGCTCGCCGGCCGCACGATCGCCGTCGCGGGCCTGGGCAACGTCGGGGCGCGCGTGGCGGCGGGCTGCGCCAAGAGCGGCGCGACGCTGCTCGTGACCGATATCAACGAGGGCAAGCGCGGGTTCGCGGAAAAGCTCGGCGCGCGCTGGATCGCCCCCGAGGACGCGCTCGACGCGGCGGTCGACGTCCTCGTCCCGTGCGCCCTCGGCGGCCTCCTGGACCACGACGCGGTCGCCCGCCTGCAGGCGCCGATCGTCGCCGGGGCGGCGAACAACCAGCTCGCGGAGGACGACATCGCCGGCCTGCTGGCGCTGCGCGGCGTGCTCTGGGCGCCGGACTTCGTCGTCAACGCCGGCGGCATCATCAACATCGCCGTCGAACTCGAGGCCGCCGGCTACGACCCGCGCCGCGCCCGCACGCGGGTACGCGGCATCGCCGACACGCTGCGGCGCATCTTCGACGACGCCGATACCGGCGGCGTGTCGCCGCTGGACGCCGCGATGGCGCTCGCGCGCGAGCGGGTGGCCGAGGCGGCGGCGGCCTCCGGTCCCGTCGGCTGACGAACTGCATCACCGAGGAACCCCGGGTCCGAGCGCCGGGGCGGGTGTTCCAACTCACTCGCTCACGTCGTCCCCAGCGCGTGCCCCCTAACGCAGATCGCAGAGCAATCTCGTGCGCTGGAACGCCGGCGTGACCTCTACCGACGATGAGCAGCGGGCGCTACCGCTGGTGATAGCGCGGGCTGCACAGGACCGCCTCCCGCGCGACCGCTCCCGTCCCGCCGAGTTCAGAATGCTCTGCGAGATGCGTCGGGGGGCAGGTACAGCCCCCTCGCGCTTCTCGGCGGGCGGAAATCCCGGTGGCCGGCCCGATGGCCTGCGGGGTGCGGGGCGCTGACGGCGTCGGCCGCCGGCCTCACACGACGGGTCGCAACCCACCGGCCGGCGGCCACGCGACCTGCTCGACCCCCGCCGGCAGGCGCCCCTCGTCGTCGAGCTTGCCGAGGTGCGCCGCGAGCGTCGCCGTCGCCGCCAGCCGCAGGCTCGCCGGCGCGTCGTCCCAGACGCGGTCCAGCAGCTCGTCGACCGTCCGCAGGCCGTCGTCCAGTGCGGCCACGAGCCGGCGCTCGCGATCGCGGCGGTGGGCGAGGTAGCGATCGAGCAGCGCGGCCGGGTCGGTGACCGGTGGGCCGTGGCCGGTGCACAGCAGCGCGAGGTCCAGCGCCCGCAGGCGCTCGAGCGCGGCGAGGTACCCGCGCAGCGCGCCGGGGTCGGGTGCGACGAAGACGCTGCTCTGGGCAAGCACCGCGTCGCCGGTGAAGCAGACCTCGCCCGCGACGAACGCGAGGTGGTCGGTCGCGTGGCCGGGCGTCGCAAGGACGCGCAGCGGGCCGATGGCGTCACCGTCGCCGACCACGACGTCGGCGCCCTCCCAGCGCGCCGCGGCGATCGTGACGCCGCCGCCGGCGCCCGCGCGCACCGCCGCGGCCGCGCCGACGTGATCGGGGTGGTCGTGCGTCAGGACGATCCCGCCCGCGCCGCCGCGGCGCGCGGCCTCGGCGAGCACCGCCGCGACGTGCGCGTCGAGCGCGGGCCCGGGGTCGACGATCCAGCACGGGTCGCGGCCGACGAGCCACGTGTTCGTGCCGTCGAGCGTGAACGGGCCGGGGTTGTCGGCGCGCAGGAGCGCGACGTCGTGGCGCGCGAGCGCGTCGTCGGTCATGCGACCGAGCGTAGAGCGCAGGTCAGCCGGCGGCGAGCCGGGAGACCGTCCCGCCGAGCGACACGACGTAGACGCGCCCGCGCGCGTCCTCGCCGAACGACGACGGCTGGTCGACCTTCGCCACGCCGGGGATCGCCGCGTCGCCGATCGCCGAGCCCGGCGCGAGCCGCGCGGAGCGCAGCTCGCCGCGGCAGAGGTCCGCGTAGACGTAGCGCCCGGCCAGCGCCGCGACGCTCGGGTCGCGGACGACGTACCCGCCGGTCACCGAGCAGTTGCCGTTGCTGTGCAGGAGCTCCAGGACCGGCGCGACGGCGCCGGGCGCCGGCTCGTCGAAGTTGCGCCGCGTGCCCTCCAGCGGGCGCCAGCCGTAGTTCGCGCCGGCGGCCTGGCCCTTGCGCGCGAAGTCGATCTCCTCGACGGCGTTCTGGCCGACGTCGGCGATGACGAGGTCCCCGGTCGAGCGGTCGAACGAGAAGCGCCACGGGTTGCGCAGGCCGTAGCTGTAGATCTCCGGCCGCGCGCCGGCGCGGCCGGCGAAGGGATTGCTCGCCGGCACGCGGTACGGCCGCGAGCCGGACTTGCGCGGGTCGATCCGCAGGATCTTGCCGAGCAGGCTGTCGAGGTTCTGGCCGTTTCCGCGGCTGCCGTGCTGGTCGTTGGCGCCGCCGCCGTCGCCCGTGCCGATGTACAGCAGCCGGTCGGGGCCGAAGACGAGCAGCCCGCCGTTGTGGTTGGCCTCCACGCCGTCGTAGCGCAGCACCGTGCGCGCGGTCGACGGGCGGGCGCGGTCGGCGGTCGCGGCGCGGTACTCGACGACGCGTTGCAGGCCCGCCTTGTCGGTGTAGTTGACGTAGAAGCGCCGCGTCTTCGCGTAGTCGGGCGCGAAGGCCATCGACAGCAGGCCCTGCTCGCCGCCGGAGATGACGAGCGACCGGACGTCGAGAAACGGCTTGGCGAGCCGCTTGCCGGCGCGGATGACGCGGATCGTCCCGCCCTGCTCGACGACGAAGATCCGGCGCCGGTCGCCGGGCGGCGCCGTCACGTGGACGGGCGCGTCGAACGACCCGACCCGCACGAGCCGGACACCGTCGGCGGCGGCCTGCGCGGCCTGCGGCGCGCCCGAGCGCCCGCCGTCCGAGCCGCACGCGAGGAGCGCGAGCGCGGCGACGACCCCGGCTACACCTGCGGCAGCGTGCCCTCGACCCATGACGGGGGGCCGTCCTCCGGGTGCTCCTGCTTCCAGATCGGCGCCTGCGACTTGACGGCGTTCAGCAGCGCGTGGGCACCCTCGAACGCCTCCGAGCGGTGCCCGGCGGACACGGCGATGACGACGCTCGGCTCCATGAGCTGCACCGTACCCGTGCGGTGCGATACCGCAACCGCGGCGAGGCCGTGCTCGGCGACGACGGCCTCGGCGAGCCGGCGGATCTTCTCCTCGGCCATCTCGACGTAGGCCTCGTACTCCAGCGCCGGGACTTCGCGGGTGGTGCCGCAGAACACGACGGTCGCCCCGGTCGAGGGGTCGGCGACGAGCCTGCGCAGCGCCTCGGGATCCAGCGGCTCGCCCGTGACCTCGACGAGGCGCACCGCACCCGCGCCGCCGCTCACGGGTGGCACGAGCGCGAGCTCGTCGCCCTCGCTGAGCGGGTGGTCGACCGGCACGTACTCGCGCGCGACCGCGGTGACGAAGGGGGCGTTCTCGGGCAGGCCGGCGAGCGCACCGCCGCGCAGCTGCGCGATCGCGTCGGCGACCGTCGCGCCGTCGCCGAGACGGAGGGCCACGGTGCCGGCCCCCGCGCGCTCGCGCAGGCTGGCGAAGAGTCGCACGGTAACGTCCACGCCCCCATGCTACGCAGCGACGAGACCGGACGGTTCAGCGGCTGATGCCGACGGCGGCGATCCTCACGATCAGCGACACGCGCTCGGCCGGGACCCGTACCGACACCACGACGGGGCTCATGCTGGAGATCCTCGGGTCGCTCGGGATCGAGGTCGTCGAGACGCGCCTCGTGCCCGACGAGCGCGCCGAGATCTCCGACGCGATCGCCGAGCTCGCGGTCGGCGCGAACCTCGTCCTGACCTCCGGCGGGACCGGCCTGGCGCCGCGCGACGTCACGCCCGAGGCGACGCGCGCCGTGCTGGACCGCGAGGCACCCGGGATCGCCGAGGCGATGCGCGCGGAGACGGCGAAGCTCCAGCCGCTGTCCTGGCTCTCGCGCGGCGTCGCCGGCACGCGCGGGCCGACGCTCGTCGTCAACCTCCCCGGCAACCCGAAGGCCGTCCGCGAGTGCCTCGACGTGCTCGCCCCGCTGCTCCCGCACGCGCTGAAGCTCAGCTCAGGCGGCTGATCCCGACCCGCTTCGTGAACGCGCTGTCGAAGACCCCGCCGGGGTCCAGGCGCGCGCGCACGTCCATCCAGTCGGCGTAGCGCGGGTACATCGACTCGACGAAGCCATGGCTGCCGCTCAGCGTGTTGATGTGGCCCCAGTGCGGGCGCCCGCCGAGCTCGTACAGCGCCTCCTCGTAGGCCTTCAGCAGCTCGATGCCGCCGTCGTTGCCGTTGAGGCCGATGAGCTCGATCATCATCGTGTCGTGCCCGTGCATCATCGAGAGGTAGGCGGGCGACGCCTTGACGAAGCGCAGCGCGATCGGCGAGCTCTGGTAGATCGAGCCGAGCTCGCGGCGGTCGCGGGCGACGCGGAAGATCGTCTCGACCGCCTCGATGTGGCGCCCCTCGGTCATCGGGATGCCGATCTCGCACGAGTAGGCCGGCAGGATGTTCAGCGTCCCGATGTTGAACACCTTGAAGCTCACCTCGTCGTACTCGTCCTTCACGAGCGACCTGACCGAGCCGAGCAGGAGCTTGGGGGCGAGGCTCGGCGCGATGTCGAGCAGGAGGTTGATGATCTGCGGCGTGAACGGGAACAGCGCCGCGAGCTCGACGAGCCAGTTGCGCATGCGCTTGTCCCACGGGCGGTTGCGCGGGTCCGGGGTGCTGTTGCGGGTCGTCACGAGAAACGGGTACGGATAGCCGTCGTCGTACGGGCTGAAGGCGAGCTCGTAGTGCTCGTTGTCCGCGAGGACGGCGCCGTCCTCGAGGTCGGCGCGGACCTTCGCCCAGGGGTGCAGCTCGCGGACCTCGCGCATGAAGAAGCGGTCGCGGACCTCGAGCATCGCCGTGCAGATGACGCCCATGCAGCCCATCCCCACGCAGACGGCGTGAAAGACGTGGTCGTCCTGGACGAGCGTGCGCGCGTCGCCGTGATGGGCCTCGTAGGCGGCGCGGTCGGTGGGGCCGTCGGCCGGCTCGATGCGCTGGACGCCGGCGTCGCCGACGACGACGTCGAGCGAGCGCAGCTGGTCGTTGAGCGGGCCGAACGCCGTCCCCGAGCCGTGCGTCGATGTCGACGTCACGCCGGCGACGGTCTGGTGGTCGTAGCCGCCCATGTTCGTCAGGGCCAGCCCGTGGGCGTCGAGCCAGGCGTTGAGCTCCTTGATGCGCGCGCCGCCTTCGGCCCGCACGAGCCGGCGCCGCGCCCATTGCGGGCGGATGAAGTCCGGCTCGGGCGCGGGCACGCGCGTCATGCCGGTGGGCTTGAGCAGGAAGCCGTCGGTCAGCGCGACGTCCGACCACGAGTGGCCCGAGCCGACGGCGCGCACGTTGACGTCCCACTCGCGCGCGGTGCGGACGATCGCGACGACGTCGTCGATCGTGCGCGGCTCGTAGATGCGCAACGGGTCGGTGCGCTGGTTGCCGAGGTGGTTCTTCCAGGTCTTGCGGACCTCGAACGCCGGCCCGCTCACGACGGCACGCGCTCCCCGAGCAGATGCTCGACGCCGCGCTCGGCGAGCGCCGCGATCGTCTTGGAGGGGTTCACGCCGAGCGCCGTCGGGACGATCGACCCGTCGAGGACGTAGAGCCCGTCGTAGCCGTGGACGGCGCCCCACTCGTCGACGACCCCGCCCGCGGCGTCGTCGGACATCGGGCAGCCGCCGAGCGGGTGGACGGTGATGAACTTCCCGAGCGGTCCCGCGTCGAGGGCGAAGAACGACGTCGCGCCCGCGGCCGCGGCGAGCTCCCCGGCGGCCTGGCGCATGCCCGCGAAGAGCTTCGCGCTGCCGGTCTTGCTCCAGCGGATGTCGAAGCAGCGAAAGAGCGGCGTCAGGCGCATGCGCCCGTCGGCGGCGTCGCGGCCGATCATGAGGAAGATCAGCGTGTCGCCGATCGGCTTCATGCGCTTGAGGTGCAGGTCGCGCGGGGACAGCGTGCGGTCCGACAGCCCGAGCTTCGCACCGGCGTTCTTGACGGCGAGCCGCACGCGGCCCCAGCCGGTGATCGCCCGCACGCCGCGGACGATCTCCAGCAGGCCGCCGAAGTTCTGCGGCAGGCCGCCGTCGGCGACCATGAACCCGCGCTCGTCGCCATAGTCCAGACGGCTCGTCATCGTCGGCCCGAACTCCGTCCGCGCGCCCGCGACGCCCTCCGCCGCGGGATCGATCGCAAGTGCGAGCGCGTCGCCGTTGCCCGAGAAGCGCGTGCCGAGCGCGGGCGACAGGCGCGGCAGGCGGCGCCGGTTGCGCAGCAGCAGCCGCGGGCTGCCGAGCGCCCCCGCGGCGAGCACGAGCACCGGCGCCCGGACCTCGCCCGTGATGCGGTACTGCAGGTCGCGGAACCCGACGCGCCAGGGCGCGCCATCGCCGGCCGGAGGATCGATCCGCAGCACCTCGTGCAGCGGGAAGACCTCGGCGCCGTGCGCCTCCGCGCGCGCGACGTAGGTGATGTCGACCGTGTTGCGCGCGTTGCGCGGGCAGCCGATGTCGCAGCGCCCGAGGTTGTCGCAGCCCTGCTGGTAGGCGCCGCTGAACGGGTGCCGGCGCGCGGCCCCGAAGTGCACGGCGATCGGCAGGCGGCTCGGCTCGCGGCCGGCGTGGGCCGCCAGCGCATCGAACGCGCGGACCTTCGGCAGCGGCGGGTCGGGCGTCGTGCGCGGATCGAGCGCCTCCTCCGTGCGGTCGTAGTACGGGCGCAGCGCCGGCCCGTCGATCGCCGCGGGCCAGGCGGGGTCGGCGAAGACCGCGTCGGGCGCGCGCAGCTGGACGTTGGCGTAGACGAGCGAGCCGCCGCCGACGCCCGTGCCGGTGAGCACCGCGACGTCGCGCATGATGCGCAGGTCGAACATCCCGCCCGGGTTGTGGCGGTGATGCCAGAACATCCGCGGCGCCTGCGCGGGGCGATCGGGGAAGTCGCCGGGGCCGAAGCGCCGGCCGCGCTCGAGCACGCAGACGCGCCAGCCTCGCTCCGCCAGCCGGCAGGCCGTGATCGCGCCGCCGAACCCCGAGCCGACGACGATCGCGTCGTACGCCTCCTCCATGGCCCAACACTAGTTCGAGCGCGGGACGGCGGGCGGGCGCTCGCGCACATGCGCAGCCTCTACCGTTGGAGTGGATGCCCAAGCCGGCGCTGCGCGACTTCCTCGACAACGCCGGCCGCGCCGCGCCCGCGGTGCCCGCGCCGGACGCCCGCGCCGGGCGCTTTCACCGCAGCATGCCCGGCTACGCCCCGACGGCGCTCGCCGCGGCGCCCGCCACGGCGGCGCAGCTCGGCCTCGGGCACCTCCACGTCAAGCTCGAGACCGCGCGCTTCGGCCTGCCGGCGTTCAAGATCCTCGGCGCCTCGTGGGCCGTCTGCCGCGCCCTGAGCCGCGACGCCGGCCGCGACGAGCCGGCGGCGTCCTTCGCCGAGCTGCGCGCGCTCGTCTCAGCGGTCGATCCGCCGGAGCTCGTCGCCGCGACCGACGGCAACCACGGGCGCGCCGTCGCGCACATGGCGGCGCTGCTCGGCCTCGAGGCGCGCATCCTCGTGCCCCGGCACACCGCCGCCGCGCGGATCGACGCGATCGCCGGGGAGGGCGCGACGGTCGACGTCGTCCCCGGCACCTACGACGACGCGATCGCCGCCTCGGCCGCGCTGGCCGGCGACCGCCGCCTCGTCATCTCCGACCATTCCTGGCCGGGCTACGAGGAGGTCCCGGGGTGGGTCGCCGACGGCTACCAGACGATCTTCGACGAGCTCGGCGAGCAGCTCGCCGCGCTCCCGCCGCTCTGCGCGATCCAGATCGGCGTCGGCGCGCTCGCGTCGGCCGCCGTGCGCGCGCTGACGGCGCCGGGCCGCGTCATCGTCGGCGTCGAGCCCGCCGGCGCCGCCTGCGCGCTGGCGGCCGTGCGCGCGGGCGCACCGGTCGCGCTGCCCGGCCCGCAGGAGTCGATCATGGCCGGCCTGAACTGCGGCACCGCGTCGCCCGTAGCGCTGCCCGACATGCGCGCCGGGATCGCCGCCTTCTGCGCCGTCGCCGACCGCGCCGCCGAGCAGGCCGTCCGGGCACTGCACGCCGACGGCCTGGACTGCGGCGAGACCGGCGCCGCCGGCGTCGCCGGGCTCTTCGCGCTGCGCGAGCGCCACCCCGGCGACGCCTGGGAGCGCCTCGGCGTGGCCGGTGGCGCCCCGGACGCGCTCGTCCTCTGCACGGAGGCCCCGACGGACCCCGTCTCCTTCGCCCGCATCATCGGCGAATAACGCGGTCGAGGACGCGGGTAGCCCTCCCGCACCGCAGCGACCGTGAGGAGACCACGATGGCAACCCAGGAGCAGCACCCACCGCCGATGGACCCCAGCAGCAGCGAGGCCGACGCCAAGCAGCTCGACCTCGCCCGCAAGCAGGGCGCGGCCTATCGCGAGGCGCTCGAGCACATGGCCGGCGAGGTCGCCCACGACGGCGGGATGCAGCCCGCCGGCGAGTACCTCGTCGGCTACGCGGTCGAGGAGGCCGAGGGCATGTACATGTGGAGCGACGGCAAGCTCGAATGGCAGGCCCCTGAGGACGAGAACCTGCACGTCGAGATCGCCGTCTGCGACGCCTCCGACGGCCGCTTCGTCCCCGGCTGCACCGTCACCGTGACGCTCACCGATCCGGACGGCAACGACGCCGGGACGCACGAGCTCCCGCTGCTCTGGCACCCGATGCTCTACCACTACGGCCGCAACTGGAAGGTCCCCGCGGACGGTGCCTACACGCTGAAGGTCCGCATCGACCCGCCGACGTTCATGCGCCACGACGAGATCAACGGCTGCCGCTTCAAGGAGACCGTCGAGACGACGTTCGAGGGCGTCGAGGTGCAGCGCGGCCAGGACTGAGCCGAGCGCGGCGTCAGGCGGTGGCGGGCGCGCCGCGCCCCACCGCCGCGTCGGCGACGGCCCAGACGGCGAGGCCCGTGACGGCGGCGGCGATGAGCACCGTCGGCCAGGGTCCGACCGCGTCGCGCATGACGTGCAGGTGCGCGCCGACGAAGGTGCCGAGGTAGACGAGCAGCAGCCCCGCCGTGCGCGCGGTGCCGGCGCTCCGGCGCCAGCGCAGCGCGCACCAGCCGGCGCCCGCGACGAGGACGACCCCGCCGAGCGCGCGCACGCCCGTCGCCTCCGCGACCCCGAAGCCGGCGAGCAGCGAGCCGGCGGCGACCGGCCAGGTGGCATTTCTCATGCGCGAACCGTAGCGCCGAGGCTCAGGGCGCGTACGAGAACGGGTGCCGGAACGCCTCCAGCGCGGAGCGCTGCTCGACGTCGAGGTCGAAGCGCACGCCGGTGCGCAGATCCTCGACCCGGATCGACACGCTGTCGTCGGCCGGGTGCCACAGCAGGAAGATGTCCAGCGCGCCGCTGCGCCGGTGGGCGAGCTCGCGCGCGGCGACCTCGACGGGGCTGCACTCGAGCGTCGCCGGGGTCATCAGCTCACCCCAGGTGGCCGAGCTCGGCGACCGTGCCGGCGTGCTGGTCGACGGGGGCGCCGGCAAGTCCGAAGAGCTCGAGCGCCACGCCGGCGCCCGCCTGGCCCGCGGGGCTGCGCAGCCGGCGCGTCGGCTCGTGCAGGAGGCGGCGCACGATCGTGCGGGCCATGATGCCGACGCGCTCGCGGTCGGCCTCGGTGAGGTCCTCCCAGCGCATGTCGTTCTCGCGCAGGACACCGGCGACGATCGCCTCGGCGTGCTCGTGCAGCTGCGCGACGACCGGCGCGGTGCCGTAACCGGCGAGCCAGGTCGTGAAGCGCGCCTCCTCGTGGGCGACGATCGCGGCGGCGTCGGTGGAGTGCACGCGGCGCTCGTCGTTGTTCGCGTCGAGGCGGCGGTCGACGTCGTCGAGATCCAGCAGCGTCACGCCGGGAAGCCCGCCGGCGGCGGGATCGACGTCGCGTGGCATGCCGAGGTCGACGATGACGAGCGGGCGACCGCCGCGCGCGGCCATCGCAGCGGCGACCGCGTCGCGCCCGATGAGCCGGCCCGGCGCGGCCGTCGCGGTGAAGACGACGTCGGCGCGCTCGAGCTCGGCCGGCACGGCGGCCAGCGAGACGGCGTTGCCGAGGTCCCCCGTGACGTCCGCCGCGCGCGAGCGATGGCGGCTGGCCACGATGACCTGCATCCCCTCGTCGGCGAGCGCGCGGGCGCTCAGCGCACCGCTCTGCCCGGCACCGACGACAAGCACGCGCCGGCCGCCGAGCGAGCCCGCGGCGTCCCTCGCGAGCTCGACGGCGACCGACGAGACCGAAGCGCCGCCGCGCCCGAGGGCGGTCCGGCTGCGCACGCGACCGCCGCTGGAGAGCGCGTCGCCGAAGAGCCGGGCCGTGACGGGGCCCGCGGTGCCGGCGGCCCGGGCGCGCTCGAGCGAGCGGCGGACCTGGCCCTGGATCTCGGCCTCGCCGAGGACCATCGACTCCAGTCCGGCGGTGACCGCGAAGAGATGGCGTGAGACCTGCGCGCCGCGCAGGACGTGGACGTGGCCGAGCAGCTCGGCCTCGGTCGCGCCCGCGAGGCGGGCGAGCGCGGCGAGCATCGCGCGTCGCGCGGCGACCGGATCGGGTGTCGCGGCGTACAGCTCGGTGCGGTGGCACGTGCACAGCGCGATCGCCTCGGCGATGCCCGGCGCAGCGACGAGCGCGCCCATGATCTGCGTCGCGCCGTCGGCCGACAGGGCGAGCCGTTCGCGCAGATGCAGCGGGGCCGTCCGGTGAGAGACGCTGATCGCGACCAGATCCACGTGGCAATGGTGCCTGCCGGCACCCTCGCGGCGCATCCGTGGAGGTTGCAGCCCTGGTTGCGGCTTGACGCAACCCGCTGCGTGACAGCGACCGCCCGCGGGCATCGCCGAGCTACCGGCGCAGCGCGGCGCGGCCGCACTCGACGAGGTGGACCGCGCCGTCGGGCGTCACATACAGGCCGCCGCCGGCGAGCGTGTCCGCGAGCTGCTCGGGGCCGGCGAGGAGGGCCGTCTTCGCGCGGACCTCGGCCTCCAGGCAGGTGCGGGCGAGCGCCGTGACCTGGACGATCCCGGTGTCGGCCGGTCGCCCGGTGCGCGGGTCGATGAGGTGGTGGCCGCCGGCCCAGGCACGGCGCGTCACGCCGCTCGTGGCGACGGCGCCGCGGGCGAGATGCAGGCGGTGGATCGGGGCGCCGCCGTCCGGTGCGGCGATGTCGACAGGGCGCTCGAGCCCCTGCAGGCCGCCGATGCGCAGATCGCCGCCGCAGTCGATCACCCAGGCGCCGCACGCGGCGAGCGCCGCCGCCATGAGATCGGCGGCGAGGCCCTTGCCGAGCCCGCCGCTGTCCAGCCGCGTCCCGGGCGCGCGGCGCACCGCGTCGCCCTCGACGCCGACCTGCGCCCAGGCGGGCCGCCAGTCGGCCGGCTCGCCTGCCGCCCAGCCCGCGGTGCCCGTCTCCGGCGTCCAGTGCTCGCGATAGCCGGCCGCCTCGACCGCCGGCAGGCAGGTGGCGTCGACGAGCCCGCCCGAGGTCTCGCCCGCCCAGCGCACGGCCTCGGCGAAGCGGCGCACGATCGGGTGGGCGGGGACGAGTTCGCGCGCGTCGGCGTTGAGGCGGCACAGGTCGCTGTCGGGGTCGAAGCGCGACAGGCGGCGGTGGACCTCCTCGGCGATCGCGCGGGCCCGGAGCAGCCCGAGGCGGACGACCTCGCCGTGTCCCCCGGCGCGCAGCGTGACCGTCGCGCCGAAGCACGCGAACTGCAGTGTCTGCTCGGCCTGGGCTGCCATGGGGCACAAGCGTGACGCCCGATCCTGGGCGGATGCTGAGACCGGCGCTCAGCGAATTCTCAGCTTTCTCTTCGGCTGCTCTCGCACGCGTGCCCGATGCTGCTCCCATGCCGCTGCCTCCCCCTACGCCGGCCGCGCCGCCGCAGGACCGCCGGCGCGCCGCCGACCGTGCCCGCGCGCAGCGCGCGCAGCGCGTCGGGCAGCTGCGCAACCAGGTCCTCGCCGCCGCGCTCGCGACCTTCGCGCTGGCCTTCGGCCTCGTCGCCTTCGACGGCTCGATGGGCTCGCAGACCGCGTCCTCCGCGGCCTCGCCGGGCTCCGGCACCGGTGCCGCCGTCACGGGTTCCTCGCAGCTGCCGTCCAGCGATGACTTCGGCGCGCTCGACGACGGCCGGCCGCAGGACCTCGCCCCCGCTCCCGATCAGGGGCCCGCCCCCGTCACGAGCTCGCAGTCCTAGCCGATGCTCGGCGAGCACTTCTTCTGGATCACGAGCCGCGCCGCGGGCATCGCCGCGCTCCTGCTGGCCAGCGCGGCGGTCGGCTTCGGGCTCGTCATGGGCGGTCGCCTCGTCAAAGGCCGCACCCCGGATCTGCGGCCGGTCCACGAGGCGCTGTCGCTCGCGACGCTCGTCGCGCTCGGCGTCCACGCCTTCGCGCTGCTCGGCGACGGCTTCCTGCACCCGAGCCTCGCGGACGTCACGATCCCGTTCGCGAGCGGCTACCAGCGCCTCTGGCAGACCGTCGGCATCGCCGGCGGCTGGATGCTCGTCATCCTCGGGCTGTCGTTCTACGCCCGCAGGCGGATCGGGGTGCAGCGCTGGCGCCGGCTGCACCGGTTCACGGCGCTCGCCTGGGTCCTCAGCGTCGGCCACTCGCTCGGCGAGGGCACCGACGCCGGCCGCGTGTGGTTCCTCGCCGCGACCGGGATGGTCGTGCTGCCGACGCTCTGGCTGCTCGTCGAGCGCCACGCCGGGGCGCTCACGGTGCCCGCCGAGCGCGCGGACGCCGCGCGCTAGGTGGCTGCGCCGCCGGCCGGGCGCCCGTTCCCGTCCCCGTCGACTCGGCTCATGAGGAAGATCTCGACGGCGACGTCGGGGTCGTGCAGGTTGTCGCTGAGGAACGCCTCGACCCTGCGCTGCGTCAGCCTCTCGACCGCGGCGATCAGCTCCTCGCGCATCGTGTTCTGGAAGGCGCGGCGCATCGCGAGCACCTCGAGCGCCTGGCCCCGCTCGGCGAGCGTGCGCTCGGCCTTCGTGAGGCATTCGCGCAGCGTCACGACGATCGTGTCGGGCCCGATCGTCGTGCGGGCGTGGGTCGGCCCGCGCCCGGTGTAGTCGTGCAGCAGGCCGACGACGGCGTTGGAGATCGCTGCGGACAGCGAACCGACGGCTGCGCCGGGTGCTTCGATTGCGTCGGGCATGAAGCCCGCTCCGCTCTCGCCCCCCTGGGTCATTTGGACGTCGCGCGCGAGCAAGGGATGACGAGGAAGCTCGCGGTCCGACGGGGCTGCCTCTCCAGTGTAGGCAACTACGGATTCGTCGAGGCGATCGGGCGCGTCCGGCTCGTCGAGCCCGTCGCGATCCGGTCGCCGCCGGCCTCCTTGGCCTCGTACATCGCAAGGTCGGCGGCGATCAGCATCTCCTCGCGGCTCGCGCCCGCGCCCGTGAACGGCGCGATGCCCACGCTCGTCGTGATGTCCCATCCGCGCTCGCCGTCGCCGGCGAACGCGCGCTCGCGGACGGCCCGAACAAGCGCCGTGCCGACGGCCTCGGCGTCGTCGGGAGCGGTGTGCCGGAGGAGGACCGCGAACTCGTCGCCGCCGAGGCGGGCGATGACATCGTTGCCGCGCAGGCGCTCGCGCAGCAGTGCGGCGACGCTGAGGATGAGCTCGTCGCCGGCGTGGTGGCCGAGCGTGTCGTTGACGTCCTTGAAGCGATCGAGGTCGAGGACGAGCAGCGCGCCGCGCTCCCCGTAGCGGGCGACGTCCGCGACGTGGCGGTCGAGCTCCTCCTCGAAGCGGCGCCGGTTCAGGAGGCCGGTCAGCGGGTCGTGGTCGGCCAGGCGGCGCAGCTCGCCCTCGTAGCGCCGGCGGTCGGTGATGTCCTGGATCTGGTCGATGAAGTGCAGCGGCGCGCCGTCGGCGTCACGCACGAGCGTTACGCTGCGCGCGACCCACACCGCGCTGCCGTCGGGGCGCAGGTAGCGCTTCTCATCCGTCGAGGAGTTCAGCCGGCCGGAGATGAGCGCGACGATCACCGCGTAGTCGGCCGCGAGGTCGTCGGGGTGGGTGATCGAGGAGAACGTGCGGGCGCAGAGCTCGTCGCGCGAGTAACCGGTGATCGCGCAGAGCGCCTGGTTGACGTCGAGGAAGCGGCCCTCGAGGTCGGCGACGGTCATCCCGATCGGCGCGTCCTCGAACGCGCGCCGGAAGCGCTCGCGCAGGTGGTGTTGCTCGGTGATGTCACGGGCGATGCCGAGCGACCCGATCGCGGTCCCGGTCGCGTCGCGAAACGGGCTCTTCGTGACCGACAGGTCGAAGTGGCGGCCACCGAAGCGCCCGCTCATCTCGTACGTCGCCGGTGCGAGCTGCTCGAGCACGGTCGCGTCGTGCCCGGCGATGACGGGTGCGACGTCGGGGATCAGCTCGGTGTTGGAGCGCCCGATGATGTCGGCGCCGGGCCGGCCGATGAGCTCGGCGGCGGCGCTGTTGACGAGGAGGTAGCGGCCCGCGAGGTCCTTGACGTAGATCGAGTCGGTCGTCGCCTCGAGCACGTGCTCCAGGAGCGCCCGGCTCTGCGCCGCGCGCTCGGACGTGCGGCCGATGATCCAGGCGAGGAACAGGAGCGCCAGCGAGCGCGGCAGCACGGCGGTCGGCGCGACCGCCGACAGGCCCGTCGCAGACCAGCTGAGGACGATCGCGATGGCCAGCACGGCGCTGACGAGCCCTGCGCGCGTACCGAGCTCGGACGCGATGATCGCCACCGGGATGACAAAGACGAGCCCGGCGGTGACCGGCGACGAGGGCACGAACGCCATCGCGACGCCGGCGGCGACGAACAGCGCGGCCGCGGTGGCGAGCACCTTCGTCCGCCCCGCGCGATCGCTGCCGAGCAGGCGGGTCAGGCCCGCGGGCGCCAGGCGCTCGTCGACCACCGCGCCCGCATTGCGCATGGGGGAATGCATCGCCACAGGTCTTTATCGGTCTGCGGGGCCCACAACGTGAGCCGTGCGCGCGCCGCGATGCTCCGCGCGTCGCGGGCCACCCCGCAGCCGGGCATCAGGACGCGGCGAGGTCGCTTTCGCGCGGGCTCTCGCGGGCCGGGCGCCGGGCGGTGGGGTCGAGCGCCAGGGCTGCTTCGTGGGCCTGCAGCGCCCGCGTCGGATGGCCGCTGCGCGCCTCGGCCTCGGCGATCGCGAGCGCGAGCGTCACGGCGTCGTGCGCGTCGTCGCGGGCCGCGTCCGCGCGCGCGGGCACGCACTCGACCAGCGGAGCGGTGGCGACCTGCGGCGGCCTCGCGGTGGCGAGGTACGGCGCGAGATAGCGCCCCGCGACCTTTCCCGGCGGCGACCACAGGGCCCGCGCCGAGGCAAGGCTCTGGCCGGACGGGCGCGACTGCAGGTACAGCGGCGCGCCCGTCGTGAGCATCCGGCCGCGCAGGACGGGGGTGAACGGTGCCGGATCGTCGCCCGCGCCGCGCGCGGCCGCGATCGCCGCGGCGACGGCGTCGGCCTGCTGCGTGGCCAGGCCGCCCTGGCGCAGCGGGAAGGACGTCACCTCGCCGACGGCGTAGACGCCGGGCTCGCCGGTCACCCGTCCGTGCAGGTCGACGGGGATGAACCCCGCGCGGTCGATCGGGAGTCCCGGGACCGGCCGCGCGACGACGTCCGCGAGGGTGACGACGTGATCGGCACTGACGTGTCCGCCGTCGCGAAGTCGCAGCCCGCGCGGCACGAGCTCGTGCGGTTGTGCGAGCGTCATGAGCTCGATGCCGAGCGCGGCGAGCAGCGGGGCGATCGCCTCGCGGGCGGCGGGCCCGAAGAGCTCCAGGGCCTGCGCCTCCGGCGTGACGATCCGCACCGACGCACGCGAGCCGTGCTCGCGCAGCTCGCCGGCCGTAAGGACGGCGAGCTCGTAGAGCGGCAGCGGCCAGATCGACGGCGATGGCAGCGTGAAGACGACCTGCGCCGCGTCGCGTGCCAGGACGTCGGCGATGAGGCCGCGCAGGTCGGGCTCGCGTGCCCCCGTCGCGCCGAAGGTCAGCGCTCCGGCGAACGGCTCGACACGGCGCGCGCCGGTCGCAAGCACGAGCTCGCCGTAGGGGACGCGCAGGCCGTCGCGGGTGAACACGACCCGCTGGTCGACGTCGACGGCGACGAGGGCGTCGACGATGAGGTCCGCCCCCTGCTCGGCCGCGATCGGCGCCCAGTCGTGCGTCCGCGGGCCGCCGCGCCCGAACGGCGCGGCGACACTCATCGCGCGCGGGGCAAGCTCGGGCTCCGCGGTGAGCAGCGTGATCTCGGTCTGCGGGTCGGCGAGCACGCGCAGGGCGAGCAGCAGCTCGAGCGCGGCGATCCCGCCGCCGGCGATGAGAACCTGCGTCGGGGGGTCGGCGATGGTCATGCACGAGTTCTACGGACGCAGGACCGCCGCGGCATCGGGGGTCTCCCACACGGCCGGGGCGTAGTTCCCCTCGCGCGTAGTTCTCCGCGGGGCGGTGGCCGTTGGTACGGATGGCGGGCACGTGGCGCGCTGCGACGGTGACCTCACCCCTACAGGTAGGAGACCCACCATGAAGGCGCTCGTGTACCACGGTCCCGGCCGGCACGGCTGGGACACGGTGAAGGACCCGGAGATCGTCGACCAGACCGACATCGTCGTCCGGATCGACAGCTCGACGATCTGCGGCTCGGATCTGCACATCCTCAAGGGCGACGTCCCCGAGACCACGCCGGGCACGGTCCTCGGTCATGAGGCGGTCGGGACCGTCATGGAGATCGGGCGCAGCGTCAGCACGGTCGCCGTCGGCGACCGCGTGCTGCTGTCGTGCGTCAGCTCGTGCGGGCGCTGTCGCTTCTGCAAGGAGGGCCGCTACGGCCAGTGCCTCGGCGGCGGCGGATGGATCTTCGGGCACATCATCGACGGCCTGCAGGCCGAGTACGCGCGCGTGCCGTTCGCCGACAACTCCGTCTACAAGGTGCCCGACGAGCTCAGCGACGAGCAGGTCCTGTTTCTCGCAGACATCCTGCCGACGGCCTACGAGGTCGGCGTGCTCAACGGCATGGTCGCCCCGGGCGACGTCGTCGCGATCGTCGGCGCCGGGCCGATCGGCCTGGCGGCGATGCTGACCGCGTCGCTCTACACGCCGGGGCACATCGTCGCGATCGACCTCGACGACGGCCGCCTCGGCAGCGCGGCGCACTTCGGCGCGGACACGACGATCAACAACGGCCGCGAGGACGCGACCGCGCGGATCATGGAGCTCACCGGCGGCCTCGGCGCGGACGTCGCCTTCGAAGCGGTCGGCGTGCCCGCCACGTTCGAGCTGGCCGCGGACCTCATCCGCCCGTGTGGACGGATCGCGAACATCGGCGTGCACGGCCATCCGGTGACGCTGCACCTCGAGAAGCTCTGGATCCGCGACGTGACGATCACGACGGGGCTCGTCGACACCTACACGATCCCGCGGCTGATGAAGCTCGTCGCCGGCGGCCGCCTGGACCCGACGATCTTCGCCACACACCGCTTCGGGCTCGCGGACACGATGGCCGCCTACGACACGTTCGCCGACGCCGCCACGACGAAGGCGCTGAAGGTCGTGCTGGAGGGCGGCGAGCGCGATGCCCGCTTCAATCGTCACGCCGCCGCGGGCGCGGTGGCCGTACCGGCCTGAGGCTGAGTCACCGGCGGCCGCGGCGCCGAAGCGCCGCGGCCGGCTCGGTATCTAGAAGAGCCCCATCGGCGCTTCGTCGTAGCTCACCAGCAGGCACTTCGTCTGCGTGTAGTGGTCGAGCATCATGCGGTGGTTCTCGCGGCCGACGCCGGAGGCCTTGTAGCCGCCGAACGCGGCGCCGGCCGGGTACAGGTGGTAGCAGTTCGTCCAGACCCTGCCGGCCTTGATCGCGCGGCCGACGCGGAAGGCGCGGCTGCCGTCACGGGTCCACACGCCGGCGCCGAGGCCGTACATCGTGTCGTTGGCGATCCGCAGGGCCTCGTGCTCGTCCTTGAACGTCGTGACCGCCAGGACGGGTCCGAAGATCTCCTCCTGGAAGACGCGCATCGAGTTGTCGCCCTTGAGCACCGTCGGCTCGTAGAAGCAGCCGTCGTCGAGCACCTCGCCGAGCTCGGGGCGGGCGCCGCCGATCAGCACCTCGGCGCCCTCGTCGCGACCGATCTGCACGTAGCGCTCGATCGTCTCGCGCTGGCTCGTGGAGACCTGCGGCCCGACCTGCGTCGCGGGGTCCAGCGGGTCGCCTTGGCGGATCGCCGCGATCCGCTCCAGGCAGCGCTTCATGAACGGCTCGTAGATCGACTCCTCGATCAGCGCCCGCGACGGGCACGTGCAGACCTCGCCCTTGTTGAAGGCGTAGAGCACGAGGCCCTCGATCGCCTTGTCGAGGAACGCGTCGTCGGCATCCATGACGTCGGCGAAGAAGATGTTCGGGGACTTGCCGCCGAGCTCGGTCGTCGACGGGATGAGGCTCTCGGCGGCGTAGCCCATGATCTTCTGGCCGACCTCGGTGGAGCCGGTGAACGAGACCTTGTCGATGCGGGGATTGGTCGCCAGCGCCTTGCCGATCTCGCCGCCGGGGCCGTTGATGACGTTGATCACGCCCGCCGGGACGACGTCTGCGATGACCTCGCAGAGCTTCAGGATCGACCACGGCGTCGGGCTCGCGGGCTTGACGACCGTGCAGTTGCCGGCGGCGAGCGCCGGGGCGATCTTCCAGGCCGCCATGAGGATCGGGAAGTTGAACGGGATGATCTGCCCGACGACGCCCAGCGGCTCCTGGAAATGGTAGGCGTACGTCTTGTCGTCGATCTCCGTGATGCGGCCCTCCTCGGCGCGCACCGCCGCGGCGAAGTAGCGGAAGTGGTCGATCGCCAGCGGGATGTCGGCTGCGAGCGTCTCGCGCACCGGCTTGCCGTTGTCCCAGCTCTCGGCGACGGCCAGCATCTCGAGGTTCTCCTGCATCGCGTCGGCGATCGCGTTGAGCACCGCTGCGCGCTCGGTCGGCGAGCGCCGCGCCCAGTCGTCCTTCGCGGCGTGCGCGGCGTCGAGCGCCCACTCGACGTCCGCCGCCGTCGAATCGGCCACCTTGCAGATCAGTGCGCCGGTGACGGGCGTGAGGTTGTCGCGATAGGCCCCGTCGATCGGCTCGACGAACGTGCCGCCGACGAAGTTGCCGTAGCGCTCGGCGACGAGCACCGGGCTGTCGGGATCGCCTGGTGCAGGATGGGTCGTGCGCTGCTGCGTGGTCGTGGCCATGGTCCGCCTCCTGATTGGTCCACCAGCCGATCACGATGGCGGCCCCGGCACATCCGCAGTCCGCGGCGGGCCGGGGCGGGCAACTACGGAGTTCAGTCCATCGCGAGGTAGAACCCGAGGAGCATCCCGGCGCATGCCAGCACGAGACCGATGATCACGCCGCCTAGGAGGATCTCCAGGCGGACGAGGAACGGCACGTCCATGATCTCGGCGATCCAGCGCGGGATCCGGATGTCGAGTCCGCCGGGGCTCCAGAAGTACTCGTAGTCGGCGTCCTCGTCGAAGACGCGGGGATGACTTCCTGACGGGAGAGTGGCCAACGCTCGGCCTCCATGGCGTGGCGCTGAGTCTCGGTGAGCCCCGCGCCCAGTCCAGTTGACGCCGTCAGCCTACGCTGCTGTGCACCGCATGGTGACCGAGCTGCTCGCGCCGGTGCTCGGCGAGCGCGCGCGCCGGGACGAGCAGCACGGCGCGGTCGGCATGCTGAACGACCGCATGCGAGACGCTGCCGAGCAGGAACGCCTTCATGCCGCCCCGACCACGCGTCCCCAGCGCGATGATGTCGGTGTCGAGGTCGTCGGCCACCTCCAGGATCGTGGTCGCGACGTCGCCGTGGCGACTCTCGATCCTCGGGACCGCGAAGAGGCCCGCGTCGGTCGCGCGTTGCACGCCCTCGCCCGCCGTCTCGCGTGCCGCCGCGCGCAGGTCCTCGTCCACGCTCTCGCAGTCCACGGCCGCATACCCGCCTCCGGCGCTCATCCCCATGCTGTTGCGCGCCATCGTCTGCATGAACGGCTCCCAGACCGTGAGCACGGTCACCGTCGCTCCGGGCATGGCGTGAGCCACGCGCGTGATCGCCGCGCGTGCATCGGCGGATCCGTCGTAGGGCAGCAGGATCATGAGGTCGCTCCTCGGGTCGTCATTGGCGGCATCCAGCTTCCCCGCACGCGGGCTGCCTGGCATCCGTGACAATGACCCCCCGTCCGCGCGCGAACTACCGGTCTCAGTCTCCGAGCAGGCAATGCCGGCGCAGGAGCGCTGTCGTCGTGAGCGTCCCGGCGGTCGGCTACATTCGCTCACGCATGCTGTCGCACCCTGCAGTCCGCGTCGGCGCGGTACGCGGCCGGTACTTTCGGGAGAACTTCGCCCAGGGCGGCATCGATCTCGCACAGATCGTGCCCGAACTCGTCACGAACGCAGACGCGGCCATCGCGGCCGGCGGCCGCGGCCACGGGCGGATCGAGTTGCGCTTCGGCGCGCCGGATGCGGCGTTCATGGCCGCCTGGCGCGCGCAGATGCGGTCGCTGCGGACGCCGGCCCTGACGAGCTGGCGCTTCGAGGTCTGTTGCGCCGACGACGGCGTCGGCGTCAACGGGGACGCGGTGGAGCGGCGACTGGGGGTTCTCGGCGAACTGCCCGAGCTCGGCGGTGGTCGCGGGCTGTTCGGCCGCGGCCTGCGCGACGTGTGGCTCGCCCAGGGAGCGGGACGGATCGAGGGAGTCCGAGACGGGCGTGCAGTCGAATCGTGGTTCTTCCCGGCCGCGGGGGATGACCCGTATGCGTACATGCATGTCCGTGACGAGCCGGCTGCCGGCGTGCCGTCGGGGACGCGGGTGACGGTCCCCCTGGCGGCCGAGCGCCTGCCGTCCGACGGGCGCCTGCGCGCGCTGGTCTGCCAGCTCGTGCAGCTGCGCCCCGTGCTCGAGGATCCGGCGCGCGAGCTATGGCTCGAGCTGCCCTCCGGGGCGGTCGAGGTCGTCGGGCTGTCGACACCGCGCCCCGACCCCGACCAGCCGGTCCTCTTCGATGACGAGGTCGCCGTCGCGGGTGACGTCTGCGCACAGATCACGGTCCGCCGCAGCGCGGCGCCGCTGTCGGCGGGCATGTCGCGCGCGACGCGCCAGGGGGGCCTCGTCGTGCGCTCGGGCCGCGCCGCGCACGAATCGACGTTCGCATCTCACGAGGGCGCACCCGGCACGCGCAGCCTCTACGGCGAGGTGCGCTGCGATGCGCTCGAGGATCTCCAGCGCGACGCGCTGCAACGCCCGCGGCCGCAGGTCGTCGTCAAGGTCGATCGCTCGGGCCTCAACGACAACCACCCGATCGTCAAGGCCCTCTACGCGGCGATCGACGACGTCCTGCGACCGATCGTCGCTGCCGAGGAGCGGCGGACGCGCGCGCACCTCGTGCGGGCCGGTGGTGCTCTGCGCGCCCGCGACCAGGTGGGCCTGCGGGCGCTCAACGACGTGCTCAAGGGCACCTTCGACACACCTGGAAAGGCCGGCTTCGAGGCCGGCGGGCAGCTTGCGGACCGCGCCGCGGCGAACGTCGCCGACGCGCGTCGCGCCCAGGCCGATCAGGACGCCCGGCGCGCGCACGCCGACGAGCCCACCCCCGTCGCCCCTCTCGCGCCGATCCGCTTCAAGCAGGCGCTCGTCCGGCTGCACCCGGGCGAACGGCGCGGCGTCTCGCTGCTCGTCGACCCCGAGCGCATCCCGGCGGGAGCGCCGATCCAGCTCGCCGTCGATCCCGGACTGGGGATCAACCTGTTCAGCCCGGTCGTGCCCGAGCCCGGCCGCGGCGGGTGGTCGCGGATCTCCGCCAACCTGCGCTGCCGCGTCAGCGCTGAGGCGGGCGCCCGCCTCAGCGTGCTGGCCGAGGCGGGCGGCCACACCGCCGAGCTCGTGGTGCTCGTCGTCCGCCACCGCGCAAGTGGCTGGGTGCGCGAGATCGCACGCAAGGACGAGGATGCCGAGATCGAGGCGCACTTCGACCCCGAGACCGGCATCGTCACCGTCTACGAAGGCCGCCGCGAGTTCAAGGCGCTCGAACGCGCCGCCCGCCGCTCCGGCCTCCCGAAGGGTCGCGTACGCGAGTACCTCCCCTATCGCATGCTCGAGGTCGAGGTCGCCGCCAACACCGTGTACGCGTGGGCGGCGGAGGAGATTCTCGCCCGCCGTATCGGCGAGGAGCGCCCGAACGACCCCGCCGAGTACGCCGTGGCCGTCCGCCGCGAAACCCAATCGCTGCGCTACCGGGCCCACGAGAAGCTGATGCGGGCGTTTCTCGACGACGACGTCTACGAGGGACGCGTGCGCGTCGACCCGGCGCCGCGGCGCGCGACCGGCCAGGCGTCGCTCCTCGACGAGTGAACAGCACCACAAACGCAGAAACGCCCGATCGCTCGGGCGTCTCTTGCTATCGGGGCGCGCGGATTTGAACCGCGGACCTCACCGACCCGAACGGTGCGCGCTACCAGGCTGCGCCACGCCCCGATACGGGGATTATCTCACGACGACCCCGCGACCGCCCGGTAGTAGCGGACGGCGAGGCCCGTGATGAGGGTCTGGAGGGCCGATTCGATCGTCACGCCCTCCCTGCCGGCGTAGCGTTCCGCACCCGCGTCCTCGACGAGCTGCGCCTGCCGGACGACGTCGTCCATGAGCTCCGGGTGGCGGTCGGCGAAGTACGCGCCGAGCGCGTACAGCGCCGTGTCCGTGAACGGCTCGAGCCCGCCCTCCGAAGCGGCCTCGGTCAAGGGGCGGCGCGTCCGAGCACCGCGGTGGCGGGCGTGGTGGTCACAGCGCCGGACACGCTATCGACGAGGCCGGTCGCGACGGCCTGGAGGGTCTGCGCGACGTTCGCGGACGGAGCGTCGCCGGCCGGCGCCCGCGGGGCCGGTGGCGCGGCCTGCGGCGCCGACAGCGGGTTGTTGAGGATGTCCGCCGCGCTGCCCACGGTGCCCTCGACCGGCCCGTGCTGCGGGATGCCGGCCGCCGGCACGGCCGGTGACCCAGTCGTCGGTGCCGCCGCCGGGGCGAGGCCTTCCACCACGTGGCCGAGCGCAGCCGGCGGCGGCGGGACCGCCGTCGATGCGCCGGGCGCCGCGGCGGCCGGCGGGCTCGCGGGCGCCGTCAGCGCGCTTGTCACGTCGGCGCCGGTGTCGGGCTGATCGGACTCCGGCGCCGCCCCGGCGCTCCCCGACCCCGTGACGCCCGCGCCGGCGCCCGGCGCGGGCGTGCGCGGCACGACGGGGGCGACGCCGGTGCCCGCGACGCTGCCGCCGGGTTCGTCGATCGTCGCGGGGCTCGTGGCGCCCTGTCGCCGCCGCGCGGCGACGGTGGCACCCGCCCCAGTCAGATCGTGGCCGCCGCGCGCCGACGCGTGCCCGGGCGCCTGGATGGCCGCCGCCGGCGACTTGCCGCCCCCGCCCGCGTGGCCCTGATGCTCGCGGATCGCGGCGCCCGCGCCGACGCCGGCGACCGCGACCGTCGCGGCGGTCGCGACGGCTTTCGACCAGCCCGAGACGAGCGACGGGTCGAGCGTCCCGGCGAGCGAGGTCGTCCATTGCGCGAGCGGCCCGGGGTGGGACTGCGTGACGAGCTGCCCGGCCTCCTCGCCGCCCCAGCGGCGGCGCAGGAACAGCGGCAGCGGGAACCAGGCGGCGATCTTCGCCGCGGCCGCGCCCGCGGCCGCCGGCCGCGCCGGCAGGCCCAGGTCGGCGCCCGCGAGGCGCGCGTAGCGCCGGCACGGCTGGCAGTGCGACAGGTGGCGGTCCATCCTGCGCTGGTCGCGGACCCCCGTCGCGCGACCCCCGGGGCTGTCGATGATGCGCTGGACGCGCACGCAGCGCTCGCCGCTGACGAGCTCCTCGTACTCCTCGCTCAGGCGCCTGCGCGCACGGAACAGCGTGCTCTCGACGCCCGGCCGGCTCATGCCGAGGCGCTCGCCGATCTCGCGGTAGGACAGGCCCTCGAACTCGCGCAGGACGAGGATCTCGTGATGGGTCGGCGACAGGCCGCCGAAGGCGCCGCAGAGGTTGTCGATCGCGTCCTTGTTGTCGACGGCGGCGTCGGGCGTCACGCCGGGATCGGCGAGGCGCCCGTGGTCGTCGGCGCCGAGCGCGTCCTGGGCGTCGAAGGAGACCTCGTTGGTGTTGCGCGAGCGCCGCCAGGAGTCGATGCAGGCGTTCTTGGCGATCTCGTAGATCCACGGCTTGAAGGTGATCGGCACGTCGGTGCCGCGCATGCGGCGCAGGGCGGACATGAAGACCTCCTGCGTGACGTCCTCCGCCCGGCCGTGATCGTTGACCATGCCGCGCACGTAGGCCGTGATGCGCGCCTGGTAGCGCAGATAGAGGGTCTCGAACGCGCGGTCGTCCCCAGCCCGCACACCAGCGACGAGATCAAGATCGTCCGTATCGTGATCCCCGGGCCTACCGACGACTGCCAAGGCCGACATGACTTCCCCTATCCATCCGGTGGCTCCATTCGTGTCGCCGCCCGGGCGCTTCATGCGAACCGGACAAACCTGCGGCGGCCGGTGAACTGTAGCGTTGACCGTCGTGCTTGCCAACCTGGTCGCGTACCTCGACGAGCTGCTCGAACCCGCCGCGTTCAGCGACTACGGGCCCAACGGCCTCCAGGTCCCGGGGCCGTCGCAGGTGCGCACCGTCGTCACCGGCGTGTCGGCGAGCGCGGAGCTCTTCGAGCGCGCGGCCGCGCGCGACGCCGACCTCGTGCTCGTCCATCACGGGCTCTTCTGGAACGGCGCGCCCCTGGCCCTCACGCCCGCCGCCAAGCGCCGCCTGCAGCTGCTCTTCGACCACGACATGGCCCTCGCCGCCTACCACCTCCCGCTCGACGGCCACCCCGAGGTCGGCAACAACGCGCTCCTCGCCGCGGGCCTCGGCTGCACGGCGCGCGAGCCGTTCGCCCTGCACAAGGGCCGGGCGATCGGGGTGACGGGCTACTTCGGCGGCGACGGCGTCGAGGCCGGCGAGCTCGTCGCGCGCGTGCAGGAGCTGACCGGCCGCGAGCCGCTCGCGTTCCGCGACGGCCCCGCGCAGGTGCGCACGCTCGCCATCGTCTCCGGGGCCGGCGCCGATTACCTGCCGGAGGCCGCCGCGGCCGGCCACGACGCCTTCCTCACGGGCGAGCCGGCCGAGCGCGTCATGACCTTCGCGCGCGAGGCGGGGATCCATTTCATCGCCGCCGGCCATTATGCGACCGAGACGTTCGGCGTCCGCCGGCTCGGCGATCTGCTGGCCGAGCGCTTCGGCGTCGAGCACGTATTCGTGGACGTTGCGAACCCCATTTAGGGATCCTTATTGAGCCCGTCCTCCCCGGGTGGTACAAGACATTGTGCTCTAAACCACACAGGAGGGTCACGCCGATGCCCAATCACCTCACCCCCACGGAACTGGCGCGCGAATCAGGTCTCGAACGCCGCGACGTGATCTCCAAGTGCATGGAGCTGGGGGTGCCGATTTTCCAGGGCAAGATCGATAAGTCGCTCTTCATCACGAGCCTCAACGCCGAGCAGCGCCTGGAGCCCGCCAAGCTCTAGCTGCGCACCGACGTCCGGCTTTCCGCGCCCGCGATCCAGCGGGCGCGCGTGTTTGCGGCGGACACGTCGATCACTACGGGCGCGCGCGCGTCTGCTCGTCCGCCGACTGCCGCAGCAGCGCCCCGGTCGTCTGCTCGAGGATCTTGCGCCACGCGCGCGTGCGGCCCTGCTCCGCCTCGAAATGCTTCATGACGTTGCGCACGCGCGTCGCCGAGATCTGGATGCCGTGGCGCTTGCAGATCTCGCGGAATTGCGGGTAGCCGAACGCCAGCTGCGTCGTGACCGACTGGAAGCCGTGGCGCGCGATCTCCACGCGCGACGTGAAGTTCATGATCGGCGTCTGGAACATGAGCTCGTCGTCGGGCTCGGGCTCGATGAGGATGATGTCCACGCCCGGATAGCGCTGCTCCCACTGGCGCGCCATCTCGTGCAGCCGCTGGTAGGCGACCATCTTGAACGCCTGATAGCCGATCTGCGGGAAGCCCATGTCGCTGACGTGGCGCGTGCGGGTGCCCGAGAGCGTCTTGATCTTCGTCTTGAAGTCGTTGACGTACGGCACGAGCGGGTTGACGACGACGATGAACTTCGCGCCCGCGTTGACGGCGATGTCGAGATTCGTCGTCGAGACGATCCCGCCGTCGACGAGCTCGCGGTCGCGGACCTTCACCGGCGCGTAGACCATCGGCAGCGCCGTCGACGCCCGGACGGCCGTCGAGATCGGGATGTCGTCCCAGCCCTCGTCGCCGAAGACGATCCGCTCGCACGTGTCGAGGTCGGTCGCCGTGAGGTACAGCTCGACCGCGAGCCGGCGGAAGTCGTCGCTGCGCGACGGATCGGAGAGGACCGTCTGCAGGTAGCGCTCGATCCCCGAGCCGGTGTAGGCGCCCGACGGCAGCCCGTCGGCGAGCGCGAGCACGAGGTCCATCGCCGAGACCTGGCCGAGCTGCCCGACCATGCTGCGCAGCACGCCGACGGTCCGCAGCGGCAGGCCGACGGCGCTGCGCGCGAACCCGGCGAGGTTCGGCCGCAGGAGGTTGCCGAGGTCGGCGTCGGGGAACGGCGTCGGTCGCTGGTGGGTGACGACGCGCATCATCTCCTCGGGCGTGATGCCGTTGGCGGTCATCGCCGCGACGAAGGCGCCGGCGCTCGTCCCGACGTAGACGTCGAAGTCGTTGACCGTCCGGTTGACCGTCAGGAGGTCGAGTGCCCGCAGCGCGCCGATCTCGTAGACGCCGCCGGTGAAGCCGCCGCCACCGAGCACGAGCGCGGTCTTGGAGCGCTTGGGGCGACGGGCGTTCTTCGGGCGAGCTCCGTCCTTGGCCTGCGGGTCGAGCTTGACGACCTTGCCCATGGGCGCTGATTCTACGGCTCGGGGCGGCACCGCTCGAACGTCCGCCGTCGCGTGTTGTCTACCTGCGATGCGCCGACTCCTCGTCTCGCTGCTCGCCGCCGGGGCCCTTGCGGCCCCCGCCGCGCCGGCCCTCGCGTTCGACGACGCCGACCTGCGGGCCGCGCTCGCCGGCGAGATGGGCCGTGCGCCGCAGGCGTCCGGTGCCTACGTGGCGGACCTCGCGACGGGCCGCCGGCTGTACGCCCGGCGCGCCGACATCGTCCGCATCCCGGCCTCCGTCGAGAAGCTCTACACGACCTCCACCGCCCTGCTGCGGCTCGGTCCGGCCACGACGCTGCAGACGCAGGCCGTCGCCGCGCCCGGCGCGGTCCTCGAGCCCGGCGGCACGCTGCGCGGCGACCTCGTGCTCGTCGGCGGCGGCGACCCGTTCTTCGGCGCCGACTCCGGCGCGATCCTCGCCCGCGCGGTCCGCGGCGCCGGCATCCGGCGCATCGCCGGCGCCGTCGTGGGCGACGAGACCGCGTTCGACGACCGCCGCTCGGGCTGCTGTCAGGGCTACGACACCGACCTCGGCGGCGTCCTGAGCGCGCTCGCCTACGACCGCGGGATCTTCCAGGGGCGCGCGCGGCTGGATGCCGCGCGCTTCGCCGCCGGCCGCTTCGCGACGCAGCTGCGCGCCGCCGGGGTCACCGTCGCCGGCCACAGCCTCGCCGGGACGGCGCCCGCCGGGGCGCGCATGCTCGCGACCGTCGCGTCGCGCAGCGTCGCGGAGCTCGCGCGCTTCACGAACGTCCCGTCGAACAACTTCGCCGCCGAGATGCTGCTCAAGGACCTCGGCGCGCGACTCGCCGCCGGCGGCACCGAGGCGGCGGGCGCCGGCGTCGTGCGCGACACGCTTGGCGTCTTCGGCGTGCGCCCGCAGCGGATCGTCGACGGCTCCGGCCTCTCGCGCCGCAACCGGACGACGCCGCGCCAGGTCGTCGCACTGCTGCAGCGGATGGCCAAGCCGGACATGGCGGCGAGCTTCCGGCCGTCGCTCGCCGTGACGGGCTCGACCGGCACCGTGAAGGCGCGTATGCGCGGTACAGCGGCGGCGCGTCGCTGCCAGGTCAAGACGGGCACGCTGCGGCTCGTGAGCGCGCTGGCGGGCTACTGCCGCACGGCCGGCGGGCGCGAGGTCGTCTTCGCGTTCATGACCAACCGCGCCAGCACGTTCAACGCGAAGGCGCGCGAGGACCGCATGACGGTCGCGATCGCGCGGCTCGGCGCGGCGCCGGGGCCGCAGGCGCGGCCGGCCCCAACCGCTCCGACGACGACGGTCCCGCAGGCGACGGTCCCGCTGCCGCCCGCCTCGGGTGGCGCGCCGGCGCCGCCCTGATCGCGCTCAGTCTGAGATTCAGGCTCAGGGCAGAAGCTCCAGCAGCCCCGCCTCGTCGAGCACGGGCACTCCGAGGCGCTCGGCCTTCTCGAGCTTGGAGCCCGGCGACGCGCCCGCCACGACGTAATCCGTCTTCTTGGAAACCCCCGACGTGACGCGGCCGCCGGCGCCCTCGATGCGCTCGGTCGCCTGCTCGCGCGTGAGCTCGGGCAGCGTGCCGGTCAGCACGAACGTCTTCGTCGCGAGCGGCCCCTCCCCGGGCGGCGGGCCCTCGAGCGCCATGCTCACCCCGACGCCGCGCAGGTCCTCGACGAGCGCGCGCATCGCCTCATCCGCGAGCTGCTCGGCGATCCGCTGCGCCATCTTCGGGCCGACGCCCGGCGTCTGCTCGATCTCCTCGGCGCTCGCGGCCAGCAGCGCGTCGATCGAGCGGAAGCGCTGCGCGAGGTTGCGGCCGGTGACCGAGCCGACCTCCTCGAGGCCGATAGCGAAGAGCAGGCGCCCGAACGGGCGCTCCCTGGAGGCCGCGATGTTCTCGACGATGCGCGTCGCCGAGATCTCGGCATAGCCCTCGAGCTCGAGCAGCTGCTCGGGCGTCAGGCGGTAGAAGTCCGCGGCGGTCGTGACGAGCCCGGCCTGCTGGAGCTGGCCGACCTGCTTCTCGCCGAGCCCGTCGATGTCCATCGCCCCGCGCGAGACGAAGTGCTTGAGCAGCTGCCACTGGCGTCCCGGGCACACGGTGTTCGGGCACTTCGTGAAGACGCCCTCCTCGGGCTTGACCGTCGGCGTGTCGCAGACCGGGCAGCGCGCGGGCGGGCGCGGCGGATCGGCGCGGCCCTCGCGCTCGGCGGCGTGCGGCGCGGGCGAGACGACCTGCGGGATGACGTCGCCGGCGCGCAGGACGATGACCTCGTCGCCGACGCGCAGGTCCTTGCGCGCGAGGTCCTCCTCGTTGTGGAGCGTCGCGAGCTTCACCGTCACGCCGCCGACGTGGACGGGCTCGAGCATCGCGAACGGGTGCAGGTCGCCGAACTTGCCGACGTTCCACATGATGTCGCGGAGGGTGGTGACCGTGGTCGTCGGAGGGAACTTCCAGGCGATCGCCCAGCGCGGATCGCGGCCCACGACGCCCAGGCGCCGCTGCAGCTCGAGGTCTGAGACCTTCACGACGACGCCGTCGATCTCGAACTCCAGCCCGCCGCGGCGCTCCTGCCAGGACAGGCACTGCCGGACGACCTCGTCCTCGGTCTGCAGCAGCTGGATGTCGGAGTTCACGCGGAAGCCGTGCTCGCGCAGCCACTGCAGTGACTCCCAGTGGCTCTCGAAGCGCAGCCCGTCGACCTGCCCGATGGCGTACGCCCACATCGACAGCGGGCGCTCGCGCGCCAGCTTCGGGTCGAGCTGGCGGATCGTCCCGGCGGCGGCGTTGCGCGGGTTCATGAACGTCGAGAGGCCGGCCTCGGCGCGGCGCTCGTTGAGGCCGGCGAAGTCCTTCAGCGACATGTAGATCTCGCCGCGCACCTCGAGGACCGCGGGCGCGGGGTGGGGAGGGTTCAATCGCAGCGGGATCGTCGGCATCGTGCGCAGGTTGTGCGTGACGTCCTCGCCGATCTCACCGTCACCGCGCGTCGCGCCGCGGACGAGCACGCCGTCCTCGTAGCGCAGCGAGATCGCCAGGCCGTCGATCTTCGGCTCGCAGACGAACTCGAAGGCAGGATCCTCGATCCCCTCGCGCGCGAGATGCGTGCGCATCCGCGCGACCCAGGCGCGCAGCTCCTCCTCCGAGCGCGCGTTGGCGAGCGACAGCATCGGGATCTCGTGCTCGACCTTCGGCAGCGAGGAGACCGGCGTCCCGCCGACGCGCTGCGTCGGGGAGTCGGGGGTCAGCAGCTCGGGGTGCTGCGCCTCGATCGCACGCAGCTCGTCGAGCAGCGCGTCGTACTCGTCGTCGCCGATCTCGGGGTCGTCGAGGACGTAGTAGCGGTGGCCGTGGTGATGCAGCTGCTCGCGCAGCTGCGCGGCGCGTTCCCCGGGGGCCGGGGTCACTCCACTTCCCGCGCGGCCGGCGCGAGCAGCCGGCCGAGGTCGTGGCGCTCCAGCGCGTCCATGCCCGTCGCATCGGTGAGGTCGAAGTGCAGCGGCGTGACGGCGATCCGGCCGGCCGCGACGGCCGCCAGGTCCGTGCCGGGCTCGTCGTGGAAGCCGTGGTCGGCGCCGTAGACCCAATAGCGCCGGCGGCCGGGGCGGTCGGGGTCGGCCGAGTCGGTGAGCGTCAGCTCGTCGCGGTAGATCCGCTTGCCGAGGCGCGTGACCTCGACGCCGGCGGCGTCGCCCGCCGGGCAGTTGACGTTCAGCAGCGTGCCGGCCTGCAGCGGCACGTCCTCGATCTCCGCGACGACGCGCGCGACGAAGCGCGCGCCCTCCTCGAAGTCGAAGCGGTCCGAGAGGCGGAAGTCCATCTCGCGCGCCGCCGACTGCTGGGAGACGGCGATCGCCGGCAGCCCGAGCACGATGCCCTCGAGCGCCGCCGCGACGGTGCCGGAGTAGGTGATGTCGTCGCCGAGGTTCGCGCCGTGGTTGATGCCGGAGACGATCAGCTCGGCGCGGAAGTCCTCGACGAGCCCGAGGTTCGCCAGGCGGACGCAGTCGACCGGCGTGCCGTCGGTCGCGTAGCCGTGCGTGCCGTCGCCGAAGTCGATCCGCTCGACCCACAGCGGGCGCCGCGTCGTGATCGAGCGCGCCATCGCCGAGCGCTCGCCGTCGGGCGCGATGACGACGAGCTCGATCCCGGGGACGCGCAGCAGCGCGCGCCGCAGCGCCTGCAGCCCGTCGGCCTCGATCCCGTCGTCGTTGGTGAGCAGCACCCGCATGCGCGACTCCCGAGGATAGTCAGCGCTCTGGATAGGCCACCGACGCGAGCGCCAGCCCGTGCGGTGGCGCGGTCGCGGCGGCCTCCGAGCGCGGCCGCCCCGCGAGCAGCGCGACGAAATCGTCGACCGTGCGATTGCCGGCCGCGACGTCGAGCATCGTCCCGACGAGCACGCGGTTCATGTGGCGCATGAACGTGTCCGCCGTGATCCAGAACTCGAGCACGTCGCCGTCGATCCGCCAGTCCGCAGAGACGACGTGGCGATCGAAGCGCGTGTGGTGCGTCTCGGTCGGGGTGAAGGCCGTGAAGTCGTGCGTGCCCGGCAGCGCCTGTGCACACGCGCCGAGCGCCGAGCGGTCGATGCGGCGGTGGTACCAGAGCGCGCGCCCGCGCAGCGCCACCGAGCGCGCGCGCCGGTTCAGGACGCGGTAGCAGTACGTCCGCGAGACGGCGTCACGGCGGGCGTCGAACCCGCCGGGCGCGGGGTTGGCGTCGAGGACCGCCACGTCGCCGGGCAGCAGCGCGTTGAGACGCATCGGATCGAGCGCCTCGTGCTCATAGGAGCAGACCTGCCCCCACGCGTGCACACCGGCGTCCGTGCGCCCCGCGACCGTCAGCGGCACGGCCTCCTCACGCAGGACGATGCACAGCGCCTTCTCGACCTCCTCCTGCACCGTGCGCTGCCCCGGCTGCCGCGCCCAGCCGGCAAACGCGGTCCCGTCGTACTCGAGGTCCAGCCGGCTCGTCATCGCGCGGGAGCCTAGCCGTGGCCGATGAAGCGCCGCCACAAGCGCCGAGGCGTCCCTACAGACGCCTAGACCAGTTCGAGATAGACCATCTCCGTGGAGTCACTGCGACGCGGCCCCAGCTTCAGGATCCGCGTGTACCCCCCCGGACGATCGGTGTACCGCGGCGCGATCTCCTCGAACAGCGTGTGGACCGCGAACTTGTCCTGGCCCAGCGTGCTCAGCGCCTGGCGGCGCGCATGCAGGTCACCGCGCTTGGCGAGCGTGATGAGCTTCTCGAGCTCGGGCTTGACGGCCTTTGCCTTGGCCTCGGTCGTCTTGATCCGCTCATGCTCGATGACCTCCTTGCAGAGGTTCATGAACAGCGCCTTGCGATGGGCGGAGTCGCGGCTGAGCTTGTTGCGTGTCTTCTGATGGCGCATGAGCGGATCGAGAGTCTAGAGCGTCAGTCGTCGCGGAGATCGAGACCGCGGTTGTGCAGCGTCTCGATCACCTCGTCGATCGACTTCTTGCCGAAGTTCGGGATCGCGTTGAGCTCACCCTCGGACTTGGAGATGAGGTCGCCGACGGTCTGGATGCCGGCCCGCTTGAGGCAGTTGTAGGACCGCACGCCGAGCTCGAGCTCCTCGATGAGGATGTCGTGCATCGGGCCGGCGGAGCTGCCCGCGGCGCCGCCCGCGCCACCGAGCGCCGAGTTGCCGTTCGTGCCCTCGAGCTGGCCGCCGGGCCCGGCGCGCAGTTCCTCGATGCGATCGGCGTCGGTGAAGATCGCAAGCTGGGCGATCAGGATCTCCGCCGCCTCGCGCAGCGCGGCCTGCGGGTCGATCGACCCGTCGGTCTCGATGTCGAGCGTGAGCTTGTCGTAGTCCGTGCGCTGGCCCACGCGCGCGGGCTCGACGGCGTAGGCGACGCGCCGCACCGGCGAGAAGATCGAGTCGATCGGGATGACGCCGATCGGCTGGTCGGGGGACTTGTTGTCCTCGGACTGGCGGTAGCCGCGGCCGCGGCCGATCGTGAGGTACAGCTCGAGCTTCGTCTTCTTCTCGAGCGTCGCGATGTGGACGTCCGGGTTGAGCACCTCGACGCCGGAGGGCAGGTCGATGTCCTTCGCGGTGATCTCGCCGGGGCCCGTCACGACGAGCGGGGCCTCGACCTCGCTGGCGTCGGAGTGCATCCGGCAGACGATGCCCTTGAGGTTCAGGACGATGTCGGTGACGTCCTCGGTGACGCCCTTGATCGTCGAGAACTCGTGCGCGACCCCCTCGATGCGCACGCTCGTCACGGCGGCGCCCGCGAGCGAGCTCAGCAGGACCCGCCGCAGCGAGTTGCCGAACGTGTAGCCGAAGCCACGATCGAGCGGCTCAATCGTGAACGAGCCACGATTGTCCTCGACCGTCTCACTGGTGATTCGGGGGACTTGGAAATCGAGCATCGGGGTCCTAACGTCGGGATGTCACTGAGGCCGTCGCGCTGAGCCGGTCCGACAAGCGCGCCGGGTGGGGGCGGGGGAAAACGTGATTACTTGGAGTACAGCTCGACGATGAGCTGCTCCTGCACCGGCGCCGCGATCTCGCGGCGCTCGGGCTTGCGCAGGACCTTCGCCGTGAGGGCGTCGTGGTCGGCCTGCAGCCATGCGGGCACCTGCGCGGTCAGCTCCGTGGCATCACGGATGACGGGCTCGACGGGCGTGTTCGCCTTGACGGCGATGATGTCGCCCTCGCGCACCTGATAGCTGGGAATGTCGACGCGACGGCCGTTGACGGTCCAGTGGCCGTGGCGGACGAACTGCCGGGCCTGGCGGCGCGAGGCGGCGAAGCCGAGCCGGACGAGCACGTTGTCAAGGCGCGACTCGAGGATCGCGAGCAGGTTCTCGCCCGTGATCCCGTCCATCCGCGACGCCTTGTCGTAGTAGATCCGGAACTGCTTCTCGAGCACGCCGTAGTAGCGGCGGGCCTTCTGCTTCTCGCGCAGCTGCACGCGGTACTCCGACTGCTTCTGGCGGCCGCGGCCGTGGTCGCCCGGCGGGTACGCCCGGCGCTCGACGCCGCACTTGTCGGTGAGGCAGCGCTCGCCCTTGAGGAAGAGCTTCTGGCCCTCGCGGCGGCACTGCTTGCAGGCTGCTCCGGTGTCACGAGCCATGAGCTACACCCTCCGCCGCTTGCGCGGCCGGCATCCGTTGTGGGCCTGTGGCGTGACGTCCTTGACGCCCGTGACCTCGAGGCCGGCGGCCTGGAGCGAGCGGATCGCGGTCTCGCGACCGGAGCCCGGCCCCTTGACGAACACCTCGACCTTCTGCAGGCCCTGATCGATGCCCTTGCGCGCGGCTGCGTCGGCGGTCACCTGCGCGGCGAACGGCGTCGACTTGCGCGATCCCTTGAAACCGGCGCCACCCGCAGACTCCCACGCGATGACGTTCCCGTCCTTGTCGGAGAGGGAGACGATCGTGTTGTTGAACGAGGTCTTGATGTGGGCCTGACCGATGGGGATGTTCTTCTTCGGCTTGCGGCGGCCGCGTTGTGGGCGCTTGGGAGCGGGCATGGATTACCTCGAACTCATTTCTTGGTGGCCTTCTTCTTCCCGGCCACTTGCATGCGCTTGGGGCCTTTGCGCGTACGGGCGTTCGTCTTCGTCTTCTGCCCGCGGACGGGCAGACCGCGGCGATGGCGCATCCCGCGGTAGCACCCGATCTCCATCAGGCGCTTGATGTTCTGCGAGCGCTCGCGGCGCAGGTCACCTTCGACCGTGAGGTCGTCGATGGCCTCGCGCAGGCGGGAGACCTCGTCCTCGGTGAGGTCGCGGACCTTGCGGTCGGGCTCGATGTTCGTCTTGCGGAGGATCTCGTTGGAGGTCGACCGCCCGACGCCATAGATGTACGTCAGGCCTATCTCGGCCCGCTTGTTCAGGGGAATGTTGATGCCGGCGATACGCGCCATGCGCTACCCCTGCCGCTGCTTGTGACGTGGATTGGAGCAGATGACCAGCACCGCGCCGTGGCGGCGGATGATCTTGCACTTCTCGCACATCGGCTTGACCGACGGTCGTACCTTCATGAGCCCCTTCTCGAAGACTGGAGGAACCGCGCACAGGACCGTGATCCCGCCGCAGGCGCGACCAGAGAGCATAGCGAAGCGCCTCAGTCAGCCGTCTGGTGCCACGGCGTGAGGACACGCGGACCGTCGGCCGTGACGGCGATCGTGAACTCGAAATGCGCGGCCAGCGAACCGTCCTGGGAGTAGATCGCCCAGTGGTCGTCGCCCATCCGCACGGCGTGGCGGCCGACGGTGACCATCGGCTCGATCGCGAAGACCATGCCCTCCTCCAGGCGCACGCCCTTGCCGGGCGGCCCGTAGTTCGGGATCTGCGGGTCCTCGTGCATGTCGCGCCCGATCCCGTGGCCGACGAGCGAGCGCACGACCGACAGGCCCTCGGCCTCGACGACTTCCTGGACGGCGTGCGAGACGTCGCCGAGGCGGTTGCCGGGGCGGCACTGCTCGACGGCGGCGTGCAGCGACGCCTCGGTCGTCGTGAGCAGCTTGCGCGCGGTCGGGGAGATCGAGCCGACGGCGAACGTCCGGGCGGCGTCGGCGACCCAGCCGTCGAGGACGACGCCGCAGTCGACGGAGATGATGTCGCCCTTGCTGAGCTCGTAGGAGCCGGGGATGCCGTGGACGACCATCGAGTTCGGCGACGTGCACAGCGAGCCCGGAAAGCCGCGATAGCCCTTGAAGGCAGGCGTCGCGCCCTGGGAGCGGATGAAGCGCTCGGCGGCGGCGTCGAGGTCGGCGGTCGTCACGCCGGGGCGGATCTTGCTCTCGACGAGGGCCAGCGTGCGCACGAGGATCGCCCCCGCGGCGGCCATCTTGTCGATCTCCGCCGGCGTCTTCTTGACGATCACAGCTCGTCTTCGAGGCGCAGCGTGGCGATCGTCGCCCGGACGTGGTCGTGCACCTCGGTCGGCGACCGCGTGCCGTCGAAACGGCGCAGGAGCCCCTGGTCCTCGTAGTAGCTGATGAGCGGCTCGGTCTGCTCGTGGTAGACGTCCAGGCGCTTGGCGACCGTCTCGGGCTTGTCGTCGTCGCGCTGGACCAGGCGCGAGCCGTCGACGTCGCAGCGGCCCTCGTGCTTGGGCGGGTCGAACTCGACGTGGTAGACGCGACCGGTCTTCACGCTCACGCGCCGGCCGGACATCCGCCGCACGACCTCCTCGTCGGGCACGTCGACGAGGATGACGGCCGTGAGCTTGCGGTCGTTGGCGGCCATGCCGGCGCCGAGCGCCTCGGCCTGCGGGATCGTGCGCGGGAAGCCGTCGAGGATGAAGCCGTCGCGGGCATCGGTCTGCTCGAGCGCCTGGAGGATCACGCCCGTGATGACGTCGTCGGGGACGAGGCCGCCGGCGTCCATGTACGTCCTGGCCTCCTTGCCGAGCGGCGTCTCGTCGGCGACGGCCTTGCGCAGGATGTTGCCGGTCGCGATGTACGGCAGGTTGAAGTCGTCCGTCAGGCGCTCGGCCTGCGTCCCCTTGCCCGCGCCGGGAGGCCCCAGCAGGATGAGATTCAGCTCGGACATCTGCGCGTGCCGCAGCCTACTGCGCGCGACGTGGTGCCCGCAGCGTCGCGCGGGTCACTTCAGGAAGCCTTCGTAGTTGCGCATCATGAGCTGCGCCTCGAGCTGCTTCATCGTGTCCAGGGCGACGCCCACGACGATGAGGATCGACGTGCCGGCAAAGAAGAAGTTCGCGCTCGTCGTACTGACGAGGATCGTCGGCACCGCGGCCACGAGCGCGAGGTACAACGCCCCCGGGAACGTCAGCCGGGCAAGCACGCGATCGAGGAACTCGGCCGTTGGCCGGCCGGGTCTCACCCCGGGGATGAAGCCTCCGTATTTCTTGAGGTTGTCGGCCTGGTCGACGGGGTTGAACGTGACCGCCGTATAGAAGTACGTGAAGAGGATGATGAAGAGCGATTCGCCGACGATGTAGGGCCAGCCGCCGTAGTTGAAGAAGGCGACGAAGTCGCGCCCGGCGTTGTTGTTGATGAGCTGGCCGATCGTCTGCGGGAATGCCATGAGCGACGCGGCGAAGATGACCGGGATGACGCCCGCCATGTTCACGCGCAGCGGCAGGTAGGTCTGGCCGCCCTGCGTCATGCGCTGGCCGATGACGCGCTTGGCGTACTGGATCGGTATCCGCCGCTGGCCTTCCTGGACGAAGACGATCGAGGCGATCACCGCCAGGCAGATGAACGGCATCATGACCTTGAAGACCGGGTCCGAGCTCTGCGCCCAGGCCTGCACGCCCTGCGGCAGGCGCGAGACGATCGAGGCGAAGATCATGAGCGAGATCCCGTTGCCGATGCCGCGCTGGGTGATGAGCTCGCCCATCCACATGATCAGCACGCAGCCCGCCGTCAGCGAGATGACGATGAGGAAGACCCGCGCCGCGCTGAAGTTGTCGATGATCGGCTGGCCGGCGCTGGCGGTGAAGGAGCGGAAGAGGAAGACGTAGCCGATCGCCTGGCCGAAGGCGAGGCCGACCGTGAGGTAGCGCGTGTACTGCGTGATCCGCTGCTGGCCGACCTCGCCCTCCTTGGAGAGCTTCTCGAGCGACGGCACGACGACGGTCAGCAGCTGCAGGATGATCGACGCCGTGATGTACGGCATGATCCCGAGCGCGAAAAGGGCGATCTTCGACAGGCCGCCGCCGCTGAAGACGTTGAGGAACTGCAGGACGCCGCCGCCGCCGAACTGGCTCTGGACCGCGGCGACCGCGTCGACGTTGACCCCGGGGACCGGGATGTGGTTCCCGATCCGGTACAGCACCAGCAGCGCCGCGGTGAACGCGAGCTTCTTGCGGATGTCTGCGACCTTGAAGGCCGTGAGGATCGTTCCGAGCATGAGCGGGCAGCTTAGTACAGGCGGGCTCGGCGCCTGCCGGGCCGCGAGCGCTAGTCGGCCAGCACGAGCCGTGACCGCTCGATCCGGCGTGCGACGGTCTCCGCCCACGGGCCGAACCGCTCGCGCACGGCGGCCGCGCTCGCGCGATGGTCGTACGGGACGCGTCGCAGCTGCACCGCGCCGTCGCGCACCAGCGCGTAGCCCGCGCGCGGGTCGCCGTCGAACGGCAGGCCGACGCTGCCGGGGTTCACGAGCTCGACCCCGCCCGCCGCGACGCGCCGGAACTGCAGGTGCGTGTGGCCGAAGACCACGCGCCGCTCGTGCACGCCGTCGAGCAGCTCGCCGTCGCGCGGGCCAGGCTCCGGGTCGAAGGCGTCCGTGTCCGAGCCGGGCGAGGCGTGGCAGTAGCGCACGCCGTCGCGGACGAGCGTCGCGGGCAGCCGGGCGAGCCTGCCCACCACGTCCTCGCCCAGTAGCTCGCGGCAGACCCCCAGCCCGCTGTGCAGAGGCTCACGCGCCGGCGCCGCGACCGGGTCGGCGGTCCAGCGCTCCGCGTTGCCGCGGATCCAGTCCGCGTCGAGCCCACCCAGGCGCTGCATCGTCTCCCGCGGCCAGGCGCCGAACAGCGCGTAGTCACCGCCCAGCAGGAAGCGGCGCGCACCTGCCGCCTCGGCGTCGGCGAGGACCGCCTCGAGCGCAGGCAGGTTGCCGTGGACGTCGTAGAGCAGCGCGAGCACGGGGACGGGCCGGCGGCGTCAGGACGCGGGCACCTGGGGCTCGGCGGGCCTGCCGTTGCCGGCGACCGGCGCCTCGACGGCCTCGCCGGTGTACGCGCCCGGCCGGCGGCCGATCTGCTTGGCGTGCGTGTTGGCGAGTATCCGGTAGAGCACGTGGGAGAACTTCGAGTAGGGGAAGTACGCGAACAGCGCGTAGATGAAGACGAGGTGCACGGCGTAGAACGGGTAGGCGACGTCGGGCACGTTGATCAGTCGCAGCACCATGAGCCCGAAGCCGGTCAGCGCGGTCAGGTAGATCATCGCGACGAAGAACCAGTCGAAGTACCCCGAGTCACCGGCCTCCTCGCGGTGGCGCCGGTGATGGGCCGTCGCCCAGATGCCGCCGCCCATCAGCAGCACGAAGCCGAGGTTGCCGATGATCTTCACCGGGTCCCACAGCGGCAGCGAGAGCTCGTTGTCCTGCCAGTCGATGCCCAGCGCCTTGAACACGACCGTGTAGAGGAACGCGCCGATCGTCGCCGCCACGAGCATCAGGAAGCCGTAGAAGATCGCCATGTGCGCGTAGGCGCGGCGGCGGTTGCGCTTGCAGTCCTTGAAGTCGCGGTGGGTGAGCACGTCGACGATCGCTGCGCGCAGGCTCGGCCAGAACGCGCGCTGCTGGATTTCCGGATCGTCGGACGCGGTGATCGCCCGCCAGAAGCGCCGGCCGCTCACGCCCGCCAGCGCGGACACGAACGCGAGGAGCGTCAGCGTGACCACGTCGATGTAGATGTGCGGCACCATCTTCTCGTAGAGCACGTCGCCGCCCGGCGACAACTCGCCGTCGCCCAGGCCGATCGCCAGCGCCAGCAGGATGCCGACGAACACGATCGGCAGCGCGAACGCGAGCGCAAGGTACCGCGGGCCGTGGCTGACCTTCGCCATGAACTGCGGCACCGCGTAGCTGGAGATCTGGTAGTTGCGCACGGCGGCCATCAGGTCACCTGGCCGTGCGTCCACCGGGCAGGCGACGATGCACTCGTTGCACTGGTAGCAGAGCCACGCGTCGGCATCGGCGACGAGCTTGTCCTGAAGGCCCCACTGCGCCCAGACCATCTCCTTGCGCGGGAAGGCGCTGTCGAGCGGGGTCCGCGGACAGACCACCGAGCAGGTGCCGCACTGGTAGCAGTTGCGCAGGTGGTCGCCCCCGAGCCCGAGCAGCTGCTCGACGACCAGGGGGTCTGATCCCTCGACGGTCATCAGAACCCCCTGTACGGGTTGGGACCGAGGGCTCGGACCTGTTCGACGAACCCGTTGACGATCCCGGGCAGCTGCTCGTAGGCGGTGAGCTCCACCTCGACGGTGGTGAGGCGTTCGGGCTCCAGCATGAGGCGCCCCAGCGTCTCCTGGACGTTCTGCATGCGCTTCTGCGCCAGCTCGCTGCCGCGGATGAAGTGGCACTGGTAGTTCTCGCCGGTACGACAGCCCATGAGCATGATCCCGTCGATGCCGCCCGACAGCGAGTCGGCCACGACCGCCATGTTCAGCGAGCCCAGGCAGCGCAGCGGTATGACCCGCACGGCCGCGTCGATCCGCTCGCGGTTGATGCCGGCGATGTCGAATGCCGGGTAGGCGTCGTTCTCGCACGCGAGCGCCAGAATGCGCGGGATCTCCTCGTCCTCGGGGAACTCGATCGCCCGCACCATCGCCGTGAGCTGCTCCACCCCGTAGTCCTCGAAGGAGATCACGCGCACGGGACAGGCGCCCATGCAGATGCCACAGCGCCGGCAGCGAGTCGGGTTCAGCACGGGGTAGCTGCGGTCATCGAGCTCGATCGCGCTGAACGGGCACTCGATCGTGCAGCGCCCGCACTTCGTGCATCCGGCGGTCCGCGTATGCGGCAGCGAGAGGTCGCCGCTGCGGGGATGGACGGCCTTGCCCTGGCGCACGACGTCGATGCTCTGGATCGCCTTCAGCGCGGCACCGGCCGCGTCCTCGACGCAGGCGGCCGCCGTGAGCGGCTCACGCACGCATCCGGTCGCGTAGATCCCCGTGCGCTGGGTCTCGTATGGGAAGCAGATGAAGTTCGAGCTGGCCAGGCCGAACTTGGCCGTCGGCAACCCGGGGCCCTGCTTGTAGAGCAGCGCAAGCGCCGTCTCGTCGCCCTCGCCGGCCGTGACCGGGACCATGCCGGTCGCGAGCACGACGAGGTCGACGGCCAGGCTGAGCGGCTCGCCGAGCAGCGTGTTCGCGACCTCCACGACGAGGCCGTCCCCGGCCACGCCGACCGCGCTCACGTCGCCCTTGGTGAGGAAGACGCCGGGCTCCTGCTGGACGCGCCGGTAGAAGGCCTCGTAGAGCCCCGGGGCGACGAGGTTCTCGTAGAGGATGTATGCCCGCCCCTCGGGGACCAGCTCGCGCACGTACAACGCCTGCTTGAGCGCGACCAGGTCGACCACGTCGGCGCCGTGCGAGAAGGTCTTCTCCGCCTCGGTCATGCCCGGGCGCTGGATGAACGCCACTCGCCTGACCGGCCGCCCGTCGGAGGGGCGGATGAGCTTGGCGTCGCGGGCCATCCCCTCGAACGTGACGTTGGTGACCACGTCGGGGCTGACGCCGTAGCCGAGCCGGCCGAGCGCCCCCTCGTCTGCGAGCGGCTGCCAGCCGGTCGCGAGCACGATCGCTCCGCAGCGCAGCGAGGCCGTCTCGCCGCCGGCGAGAACGCTGACCTCGTAGGCCCCGGGCATGCCCGCGATGCTCTGCACCTCGGCGCTGGTGTGGACGGTGGCCCGCGGGTGCTCCTCCAGGCGCCGGGCGCGGTCGGCCACGTCGATCGGGCGCAGCTCGTCGTAGGGCGCGCTCGTGGGAAACGACTTGTGGAAGTCCGCCATCCAGCCTCCGAGCCGGTCGCGGCGCTCCACGACGACCACGTCGTGGGAGGCGTCGGCCGCCTCCAGCGCGGCGGTGATGCCGGCGGTGCCGCCACCGACGACGAGCACCGCGGTGACGACCGCCGCCGGCTTGGCCGGCGGACGCGCCGTGCGCTCGCTGCGCGCCAGGCCCATGCGCAGGTAGTCGCCTGCGAGCCGCTGGGTCTCCTCCTCGCCGGGCGGCTTGCTCCAGGCGACCAGCTCGCGCACGTTGACGCGCTCGACCATGTCGACGCCCAGCGACTCGGGTGAGAACACATCCCAGTTGACGCGCCCGGAGCAGGCGGCGATCGCGACGCGGCCCGCGCCCTGTGAGGCGATGTCCTCGCGCAGCCGGCGCACCCCTTCGGGCACGCACAGCGGGCCGCTCACCCGCGTGGGCACGTCGCGGTCGCGGGCCACCTGCGCCAGCGCCTCGGCATCGAGGCATTCGCCGATGCCACAGCCCGTGCAGACGTACGCGGCGGCGCGCCGGTTGACCACGAGCTCATCGGGGTCCAGGGTCTGGATCGCGTCAGGGGCCGCGATGTCGAGCACAGCGGGGACGGGCTGCGGGACCTGATCGCCGGCGTTGTCGTGCGTGGTGCTCACCTCCTCGTGATGGTCTGATGGGCCTTGAGCGCCGCGCCGGTCGCGTCGCGCGTGCTGGCGACGACGTCCTGCGGGCGTTTGGCGACGCCGGCCACCTGGATGCCCGCGTCGCGGTTCTCGATCGCGAAGCCGTACTGGTCGTACTCGATGTCCAGGCCGGGAATCGCGTTGCCGGCCGTCGAGGGCTGCATGCCGGTCGCGAGCACGAGCAGGTCGACGCTCACGCGGATCTTGCGGCCGGCGAGCATGTCGTCGGCCTCCACGATCACCGCGCCGGACTCCGCGTCCTCCTGCACCTTCGCGACCTTGCCCTTGATGAACGAGACGTGCTCGTCGCCCCAGATGCGGTGGTAGAAGTCCTCGGTGATTCCCGGGGCGCGGATGTCGATGTAGAAGACATACACCTCGGAGTCGGGGTACTGGTCGCGCACGTAGGACGCCTGCTTGAGCGAGCCCAGGCAGCAGATCGCCGAGCAGTACGCCAGGTGGTTGCGGTCGCGCGAGCCGGCGCACTGCACGAACGCCACGCGCTTGGCCTCGCGCCCGTCCGACGGGCGGGTGATCCTCCCGCGGGTCGGCCCGTCGGGCGCGGCGAGCCGCTCCATCATCACGTTGGAGATCACGTCGGCCGACTCGTTGAAGCCGAGCAGCCCGAGCTTGCGCGCGTCGTAGGGCTGCCAGCCCGTCGCCACGACGATCGAACCGACGCGCAGGGTGATCGTGCGAGACGCCATCGTCAGGTCGATCGCCTCGGTCGGGCAGGCCGTCACGCACGCGCCGCAGGCCTCCTCGCCCACGCACGCGTCGCCGTCGATGACGTACTTCATCGGGAACGCCATGGCGTGCTGGAGGTAGGCCGCCTTCGTCGTGTCCATCCCGTAGTTGAACGCGTTGGGGCGCTCGACCGGGCAGGCCTCGGCGCAGGCATTGCAGGCGATGCAGCGGTCCTCGAGCACGAAGCGCGGGTTCAGCCGGACGCGCACCTCGTAGTCGCCCGCGGAGCCGGCGACGTTCTCGACCTCCGCGAGCGTCAGCACCGTGAACAGGCGATGCCCGGACTTGATGCGCCGGAAGTTGATCTCCAGGCCGCATTGCGGCGGGCAGAGCTTGGGGAAGTACTTGAAGAACCGCGCCACCCGTCCGCCGAGCGACGGATCCTTCTCGACGATGTAGACGTCGTGCCCGGCCTCGGCGGCCTCGATCGCGGCCGTCAGGCCCGCGATCCCGCCGCCGATGACGAGCACGCCGCCCTCGCGGATCTCGGGCTCGACGCCGTTGCCCGTCGCCCCCATCTAGTCGATCTTGCTGGCGTGGGGAATCTTCTCGAGCTCCCAGGAGCCGCTGGCCCAGTTGCCGTCGCCGTTGCCGTTGCGGGTGAACTTCGAGACCACGAACGCCTTCCAGTTCTCGTCGTCGAGCTTGGGGAAGTCCATCCGGTAGTAGTAGCCCGGCCAGCGCGTCTCCTCGCGGAACAGCATGTGGAGGATGTTGGCCTCGGCCACCAGCGCGCGGTCCTTGACCTCCCAGCAGCGCAGCAGGTCGTGCAGATCCCGCGCGGCCAGGTTCTCGCAGTCCTGCTGGAAGCTGTGCAGCAGTTCCAGGCCGCGCTCCAGCATCTGCCGGTTCGTGCGGTAGTTCGCCCCCCAGCCGGCCGCGTACTCGTCCATGATCTTCTGCAGACGCAGCAGCGCCTGCTTGGGCAGCAGGTAGTGGGGGTTGATCTCGACCCTGGTCGAGGTCCCCTTGTGCTTCTCGAGGGTGGCGAACGGCTGGTAGAGGTCCCGGCAGATCTGCTCGATGCGGTCGTCGTCGACCTGCGGCGCGTCGTTGTCGAGCACGAACTGCACCGCGGCCTTGCCCGCCAGCCGCCCCTCGGTGAACGACCCGGAGGAGAACTTGTGCGCCGACGCACCGACGGCGTCGCCGGCCGCGAACAGGCCGTCGACCGACGTCATGCGGTTGTAGCCCCAGTGGTAGCCCTCGGGCGCGAGGTCCTCCGGCCCGCTGACCCACGCGCCGGTGCCCGACGCGTGCGAGCCCATGAGGTAGGGCTCGGTGAGCACGATCTCTGAGGGCTGCTTGGCCGGGTCGATGTTCTCCGACGCCCAGATGTGCGCCTGGGACATCGTCATGTCGAGGAAGTCCTCCCACGCGTCCGCCTCGATCTCACGGACCTTCTTGGGGTCGTTCTGGGCGTCGGTGAACATCTTCTGCATCGCCTTGTCGGTGCGCAGGTAGTGCGGCCCGTTGCCCTCGTGGATGTCGTTGAGCATGAGGTGGTTGCGCAGCGGCGTGGGCACCGGCTTGGCGGTCCCGTAGGGCGCCCACTCCTCGAGCTCCGCGGCGCGGGTCTGCTCGATGATGTCGCCGTGGACGTTCTCGGCCACCGCCTTGAACAGCAAGAACCACATGCCGACCGGGCCGTAGCCGTCCTTGAAGCGCGTGACGACCAGCCGGTGCTCCATCGATGTCATCTTCGCCCCGGCCTCGATCAGCAGCTTGTAGGCCGAGCCCGTGTTCCAGGGCGCGTACCAGATGCGCCCGAGGCCCTCGCCGGTGGCGTGCGGGCGGTAGACGTTCGTCGCCCCGCCGGCCACCGAGATGACCGCCTTGGCCTTGAAGACGTAGATCTTGTTGTCGCGCACGCTGAAGCCGACCGCGCCGGCGACGCGGTTGTCGTCGTTGCGGTCCTTCAGCACGTGGGAGATGAACACCCGCTCGTAGACGTTCTCCTCGCCGACGGCCAGCTTGGCCGCCTCGGCCACGATCGGCTTGTAGGACTCGCCGTGGATCATGACCTGCCACTTGCCGTTGCGCTTGTACTTGCCGTCCTCCATGAAGAACGGCAGCCCCCACTTCTCGAACATGTGCACGGTGGAGTCGACGTGCCGGCCGATGTCGTAGGTGAGGTCCTCGCGTGAGATGCCCATGAGGTCCTGGCGCACGTAGCGCACGAAGTCCTCCGGCTGGTTCTCGCCGTGCTTCATGCCCATGTAGCAGTTGATCGCCGACAGCCCCATCGCGACCCCGCCCGAGCGCTCGATCGCCGCCTTCTCGACGAGGGTGACCTTCAGTCCCTTCGCCTTCGCCCAGTAGGCGGCCTCGAACGCCGCGCCGCAGCCGGACATGCCGCCGCCGCACACGACGACGTCGGTCTCGACGATCTCGACCTCTGGAAGCTCCATCCGATCCTCCCCGTTACGCCGCGATCGTGGGCAGGGTGTCAACCCCGAGCCAGATGTCCTCGCCGCACAACGACAGCGAGCTGAAGTCCTCCTCGCCCGGCTCGCGCATGTCGCCGTGGGGCTCGATCGTGCCCCATTGGGTCGTGCGGATCGGGAACTTGAAGCGCTTGACGTCGCCGTCGCGGAACTGGATCGCCCACATGATCGCGTCGGTGCCGCGCATCGGGGTGACGCGCGAGCCCATCGCCATCACGTCGGCGTAGCCGCGCATCTCGATCGCGCCCTGCGGGCACGTCTTGACGCACGCGTAGCACTCCCAGCACAGGTCGGGCTCCTGGTTGTAGGCCTGTCCCTGCTCGGGGTCGAGGATCATGAGATCGTTCGGGCAGATGTAGTGACAGGCGGGCCGGTCCAGCGCGCGGCAGCCGTCGCACTTGTCGGGGTGTACGAAGGTCGGCATCGGCGGGGTTCTCCTCCTCGCGTGTCAGGTGGCCACGGTCGCCGGCTCCAGCGCCGGCAGCGTGAAGACGGGATTGCGGTGCTCGAGGTACTGCGGGTCGACGAACGGCGAGCCCGAGCCGTAGCGCTCGCCGGCCTCCAGCATCGCGTCGAAGACCTCGTGCCGGAACACGCTCGGGTCCGGCCGCTCGCCGTCGGCGATCAGCTTGCGCAGACGCGTGCCGCTGAGCGCCTGCCGGCGGTCCTCGTGGGCGCAGAACGGCTCGTAGGCCGGGCCGCAGAGCTCGCAGACCGACCACGCCTCCGTGAGCACCGGCTCGATCCCCAGGTCGGGAAGCTCGTCGAAGATGCGGTGCGCGGCGAACGGGTCGTAGAAGTCGCCGACGCCGGCGTGGTCGCGCCCGAAGACGTGGTGCGTGCAGCCGAGGTTCTTGCGCACGATCGCGTGGAACACGGCCTCGCGCGGGCCGGCGTAGCGCATGTCCCACAGCAGGACCGACGTCTCGTGGACGGCCTCCTTGAAGTACCCCGCCTCACGCAGGCGGGCGTGCGTGAGCGCGATCGCCTCATCGATCGCGTCGCCCTCCTTCTTCTCGCCGATGACGGGGTTGGCGAGGATGCCGTCGGCCCGAGCCGCGAAGAACGCGCCCTTCATGAGCCATTCGTGGCCCACGTGGGGCACGTTGCGCGTCTGCAACGCGACCACACGCCTCCAGCCCTTCTCCGCGAAGCGCTCGCGCAGCTGCGCGGGCGTCAGCCAGAAGCGGTCGAACGGGGCGGCGACCTGCGGCGGGCTGACGAGCTCGATCCGCCCGGCGACGAACTTGTCGCGGTAGGCGTGCGTGCGGCGCACCCCGGGATGGGCGTCGTCGGTCGTGCCATAGACGCGCCGGGCCAGCGTCTCGAGGTCGTAGGCGAAGATCTCCTCGACGTCGAGCGTGGCCAGCGGCCGGCCCTGGTGGGTGAGCAGGAACGTCTCGCCGACGCAGACGCCCAGCTCTGAGATCTCGGCGTCGGAGAGGTCGAGCACGATCGGGATGCTCCAGACAAGGCCGTCGACGAGGCGCATCTCCGTCGTGACCGAGTCGACGTCCGCGCGGCCCATGAAGCCTTCCAGCGGCGAGAAGAACCCGTAGGCGATCCCGATGCACTCGGCGGCGATCGAGTCGCGCACGGGAATCGGCTTCAGGCCGCGGATGCGCTCCGCTCCCCGGTCTGCGGGGACCAAGCGGTCTATCAGGCGCCCCCCGTGGGGGGAACGCGCGTTGGCACCGATACTCCACCCCGTCTCCTCCGAGGGATAAGCCGAGGCAAACCTTATGGCGGCAGCGGCCGGTGGTTCAAATCACAAATCGACCACGCGCGGTGGTCGCCTGCTTATGCCTCCCCGGGGTCCGGGTACGCGCTGAGCGCGGGATCGTCGCGCGCGAACTGGGCGGCGAAACCGAGGAAGAGCCGCGCGATCGGCGACAGGCGCCGGCCCCTGCGGTGCAGCGACTGGATCGGGCGGTGGATCTCCATGTCGTCGACCGTGACGCGGTGCAGCGCGCCGAGCGCCAGCTCGCGCGTGACCGCGTGCTTGGACACCATCGCCACGCCGAGGTTGGCCTCCACCGCCTTCTTGACCTCCTCGGTGCCCGGCAGCTGCATCGCGATCTGCAGCTTCAGGCCATGCCCCTCGATCGCCCGCTGGATCAGCCGGCGCGTCCGCGAGCCGGGCTCGGGCACCACGAAGGGCTCGGCGGCGAGCTCCTGCACGGACACCGTGGCGCGAGCGGCGAACGGGTGCGACGGGGACACGATCACGTACAGCTCGTCCTCGCAGAGGTCGGCGACCACGACGGACCCGTCCTCGACGGGCCCGGTGACCACGGCGACGTCCAGCAGGTTCTGCAGCACCCGTTCGCAGATGCGGTCGGTGGAGTACACCTGCAGGACGACCTCCGCCTCGGGATAGGCCGCGCGGAAGGCCCGCAGCATCGGCGACACGACGTACATCCCCCCGGTCGTGTTCGCGCCGACGGCCAGGTGCCCGTGCGTCGCCCCCCGCTGCTCGGCGACGACATTGTCGATCCGGGCCTGCGAAGCGAGGATCGCCTGCACGTGCGGGTGGATCGCCTCTCCGCCATCGGTCAGCACGAGCCCGTTGGGCGTGCGCTCGAAGAGCTTGAGACCCAGCTGCTGCTCGAGCCCCCGGATCTGCTGGCTGACCGCGGGCTGGGTGATGAACAGCTCCTCGGCGGCGAGCGACACGCTCATGTGCTTCACGACGCTCGCGAAGACGTGCAGCTGGCGGAGGTTCAACGGTCGTGCGGGTGTTCGGCGGCGCCCGCCTCCGTGTGCGCTCCGAGCTCGCGCGCGAGCTCGATCACGCGGTCGACCTCCCCGCGCTTGAGCAGGTCGAGCGCCCGCTCGCCGCCGAGTGCCTCGCGCCGCAGGTCGAGCCACTTCGCCGCCCCCTTGGCGGTCATCACCGAGGCGAGCAGCTCCAGCAGCAGGTGCAGCTCGGGGTAGCCGGCGGCGCGCCGCGCCCGCCCTGTGGGGTCGAGCCCCATCACGGGCGCGGTCCGTCGCAGCAGCTAGACCGGACGGCGGTCGTCGGGCACGGGCATCGCCGGGTGCGACACCGCGCGGTAGTACGCGGCCAAATGATGGGCCTGGTGCAGCAGCTCGCAGCGCTCCCAGCCCTCGTCGCCCGGCGGGATGCCATCGCCGATCAGGACGGTCTCGACGTCGGCAAGGTCGATCCCGCGCGGGATGCGCGGTTTGGGTCGCTTGACGCAGTCGGGCACCGGGTCGACCGACCAGGCCTCGTCCCACCACCGCGGCACCGGACGGGGAACGGACACGCCCTCGCCCTGTAGGTGGTCAGAACCATGCATCTCCACCATACGCCTCCCATCCTTCTCGGGCGGCCGAGCCTATCAGCACCCGCCGCAATCCCGAAGTGGCGTCCGGCCGGCCGAGGACCGCTTCGGCGGGCGTAGGCGGCGCCGCCGTGCCCGGCGGCTCGATGGACCTCAGGCGTATCTTCCTGTCAGCGCTCGAGGACCCGGCACGTACCGCCGGCGGCCTCGATGGCCTGGCGCGCCGACGCGCTGTAGGCATGCGCGTGGACGGTCAGCGGCTTGGTGATCGCGCCCTTGGCGAGGACCTTCACCGGGATGTCCTTGCGGGTCCCCAGGCCCTTGGCCTTCATCGCCTCGAGCGTGACGTCGTCGCCGGACTCGAAGCGGCGCTCGAGATCCTGGAGGTTGACCGCCTGCGTGTGCGTGCGGAACATCTCGAAGGGCATCGACTTCTTCATGTGCGGGCCGCGCAGCTTGCGCATCCGCATGTGGATCGGCATCTGGCCGCCCTCGAAGCCGGGACGGTCCTTGGAGCCCGAGCGCGAGCCCGCGCCCTTGTGCCCGCGACCCGAGGTCTTGCCGGTGCCCGAGCCGTGGCCTCGGCCGACGCGCTTGCGCGGCTTGCGGCTCCCGGGAGCGGGCTTGAGCGTGTTCAGGCCGATACGCGGCTCGTCGCCGTCGTTCTCAGGCGGGGTCATGACTTCTCCTCGATGCGGACGAGATGGCGGACCTTGTGCAGCATGCCGCGCGCCTGCGGCGTGTCCTGCACGTCGACGGTGTGGCCGATCCGGCGCAGGCCGAGCGAGCGCAGCGTGTCGATCTGGCTCTTGTCGGAGCCGTTCTTGGACTTGAACTGCGTGATCCTCATGCGTCCGTCGTCTCCTCGGCGGCGGGCGCCTCGGGCTCGGCGGCGGCCTCGGGCTCGGCGGCGGGCGCCTCGGGCTCGACAGCGGCCTCGGCGGGCGCCTCGACTGCGGCCTCGGCGACCTCGGCCTCGACGCCGGCCTCGGCGTCCGTCCCCGCGATGACCTCCGCGGCGACGTCCTCCGACTTGCCGTTGAGGCCGAGCACGGTGTTGATCGACAGGCCGCGCAGCTCGGCGACCTCCTCGGGGCGGCGCAGGCTCTGCAGGCCCGCGACCGTCGCCTTGACGAGGTTGATCGGGTTCTGCGAGCCGAGCGACTTGGAGAGGATGTCGTGGATCCCGGCGAGCTCGAGCACCGCGCGGACGCCGCCGCCGGCGATGACGCCGGTACCGGGCGAGGCGGGCTTCATGAAGACGCGGCCGGCACCGTAGACGCCGGTCGTCGTGTGCGTGATCGTCTGGCCGTGCTTGGGCACGCGGAAGAGGTTCTTCTTCGCCTGCTCGACGCCCTTCTGGATCGCGAGCGGGACCTCGTTGGCCTTGCCGTAGCCGACGCCGACGACGTCGCGCTCGTCACCGACGACGACGAGCGCCGTGAAGGAGAACCGGCGGCCGCCCTTGACGACCTTTGCGACGCGGTTGATCTCGACCACGCGCTCCTGGAGATCCAGGCCCGCCTGGTTGACGGATCGATCGACGACTGGTGCGCTCATCGCGAGCACCTCCGATCGAGGTCGGAACGGACGATGGTCGAGCAATGACCCGATGTCATACCTTGAGTCCTCCTTCGCGGACGCCCTCTGCGAAGGCCTTGACCCGACCGTGGTACTGGTAGCCGCCGCGGTCGAAGACGGCGCTCTCGACGCCCGCGGCCTGGGCGCGCTCGGCGAGGAGCTTGCCGGCCTCGCCGGCCTGCTCCATCGGCGCCCTGTCGCGCAGCGGCGCCTCGGTCCAGGCGACGGCGGCCAGCGTGTGCCCGGCGACGTCGTCGACGAGCTGGGCGCTGATGCCCTTGTTGGAGCGAAAGACGGAGATCCGCGGACGCTCGGCGGTCCCGGAGATCTTCGCGCGGACGCGACGACGCCGCTTGAGGCGCTTGACGGACTTCGTGGTGATGGTCACCCCTTGCCTCCATCCGGTCGGCGCCGTTGAGACCACCGGTCGGCATCCTGCCGCCTGTAACCGTTTGCACTCATGCGCGCTTACCGACCTTCCGTGCGACGTACTCGCCCTCGTAACGGATGCCCTTGCCCTTGTAGGGCTCCGGCGGGCGCTTCTTGCGGATGTTCGCCGCGAGCTCGCCGACCTGCTGCTTGGAGTTGCCCTTGACGATGACGCGCGTCGGCTGCGGGACCTCGAACTCGATCCCCTCGGGCGCCTTCACCGAGACGGGGTGCGAGTAGCCGAGCGCCAGCTCGAGGTCGCGGCCCTTGAGCGCGGCGCGGTAGCCGACGCCCTGGATCTCGAGCGTCTTCTGAAAGCCGGTGGTGACGCCCTCGACCATGTTCGCCACGAGCGAGCGCGTCAGGCCGTGCAGCGCGCGGTGCTCGCCGCGGTCGGTCGGGCGCGTGACGACGAGCAGCTCGCCGTCCTGCGCGACGGTGATGTCGCGCGGGACGCGCTCCTGCAGCGTGCCGCGGGGGCCGTTGACCTGGACGAGCTCGGGCTCGATGGAGACCGTGACGCCGGACGGAAGGGGGATGGGCTTCTTGCCGATACGCGACATGCGAGCTACCAGATGTGCGCCACGACTTCGCCGCCGACGCCCGCATTGCGAGCCTCGTGGCCGGTCATGACGCCTCGCGACGTGGAGACGATTGAGGTGCCCATGCCGCCGAGCACCTTCTGGATCTCGCCGGCGCCGGCGTACGTGCGACGACCCGGGCGCGATACGCGCTTGAGGCCGGAGATCGCCGAGCGGCGGTCGCTCGTGTACTTCAGGCGCACGCGGATGAGCTCCGCGGGGTGGTCGGCGTTCGGCGTGACGGTGCTGTAGCCGTCGATGTAGCCCTGCTCGGCCAGGATCCGGGCGCACTCGGTCTTGAGCTTCGACGACGGGATGTCGACGGTCTCGTGTGCGGCCTGGATCGCGTTGCGGATCCGGGTCAGGAAGTCGGCGATGGGGTCAGTGCTTGCGCTCACAGGTTGCTCTCGTTGGTGCTGCGGGTTACCACGAAGATTTCGTCATACCGGGGACGAAGCCGTTGTGGGCCATCTCGCGCAGGCAGATCCGGCACAGGCCGAACTTGCGGTACACGGCGCGGGCCCGGCCGCAACGGCGGCAACGACTGTACTCCCGGGTCTTGTACTTGGCGGGCCGCGCCTGGCGGACCCGCTGGGACGTCTTGGCCATGTTAGCTGTCTCCACCTTCGGTCTCGGTCTCTGCTTCCGGCTCCTCGGCGGGTCGCTCGTAGGCCTCCGGGTTCTCCTCCTTGAGCTGCTCGAGGGCCGTCTGCTCGGCCTCGGCCTTCGCGCGCAGCTCGTCGTGGTGCGCCTCTTCCTCGGCGGCTGCCTCGGCAGCGCGGCGCGCCTCGCCCGCCGCGTCGACCGGGCGGTTCTCCTTCGTGAACGGCATCCCGAAGGCCTCGAGCAGCGCGAACGCCTCGACGTCGGACTGCGCCGACGTCGTGATCGTGACGTCGAGACCGCGGACGTGATCGACGGCGTCGTAGTCGATCTCGGGAAAGATGATCTGCTCGCGGATGCCCATCGAGTAGTTGCCGCGGCCGTCGAAGGCGTTGGCCTTCAGCCCGCGGAAGTCGCGGACGCGCGGGAGCGCGATCGACGTGAGCCGGTCGAGGAACTCGTACGCGCGCTGGTCGCGCAGGGTCACGGAGAGGCCGACCGGCATCCCCTCGCGCAGCTTGAAGTTCGCGATCGACTTGCGCGCGCGGCGGATGTTCGGCTTCTGGCCGGCGATCGTCGCGAGCTGCTCCTGCGCCTGCTCGAGCAGCTTGGAGTCCTGCTTGGCGTCACCGACGCCCATGTTCAGCGTGATCTTCTCGATCTTCGGCACCTGCATGATCGACGAGTAGCCGAAGCGCTTCTGCAGCGCGGGGCGGATCTCCTCGAGGTAGCGCGTCTTCAGGCGCGCCGTGGTCGCGGTCGCGGGCATCAGATCTTCACCCCCGTGCGGGCCGAGGCGCGCAGGCGCTTGCCGTGCTCCTCGATCGTCTTGATGCGGGTGGGCTTCTTGTCGCGCGGGTCCTTGACGGCGATGTTGGAGAGGTGGATCGGCCCCTCCTTCTCGATGACGCCGCCCTGCTCCATCGAGCCCGGGCGCGCGCGCTGGTGGCGCTTGATGATGTTCAGGCCCTCGACGTAGGCGCGCTGCTTCTCGGGATCCACGCGGAGGACCTTGCCCTCCTTGCCGCGATCCTTGCCGCTGATGACGATCACGACGTCGTTCTTGCGAATGCGTGCCGGCATGTCAGAGCACCTCCGGGGCGAGCGAGATGATCTTCATGAAGTTGCGATCGCGCAGCTCGCGTGCGACCGGGCCGAAGATGCGCGTCCCGCGCGGGTTGTTCGCGGCGTCGATGATGACGGCGGCGTTCTCGTCGAAGGCGATGTACGTGCCGTCGTCGCGGCCGAAGGACTTCTTCGTGCGCACGATGACCGCCGTCACGACCTCGCCCTTCTTGACCGTCCCCTGGGGGTTGGCCTGCTTGACGGTGGCGGTGATGACGTCGCCGACGAACGCGTAGCGGCGGCGCGAGCCGCCCTTGACGCGAATGCAGAGGATCTCGCGGGCGCCGGTGTTGTCGGCGACCTTGAGACGGGTCTCGTTCTGGATCACTTCGCGCGCTCCAGGACATCCACGAGGTTCCAGCGCTTCGTGCGCGACAGCGGCCGGCTCTCGACGACGCGGACGCGATCGCCCTCGTTGGCGTCGTTGGCCTCGTCGTGCACGTGCAGCCTGCTCGTCGAGCGGACGATCTTCTCGTACTTGCGGTGCCGGCGCGCGAGGTCGATGCGCACGACGATCGTCTTGTCGGGCTTCGCCGACACGACGGTGCCGATGCGCGTCTGCGGCGTGGACACCTTCGGCTCCGCCGGGGGCGTGCCGGTGCCGGGGCCGGCTGCCGCGCGCTTGGCCTTCTCCTGGCCGCGCCGGCGGGTGCGGGCGACGGCCTTCTTCGCCCGCGCCTCGCGGCGCTCGGCGTCGCGCTGCTCGGGGGTGCGGGCAGGCCGCTGGGAGTTGGCGAGGTGCGCGCTCGCGACGCGATCCGCCTTCGTCGCCTTCGTCGCCGCCGCAGGCTCGGCCGCGGGCGCGTCGACGGGCGCCGCGTCGGCGGCGGGCGCGGCGGCGGAGGGCTCGGTCTGCTCGTTCTCGGGGGTCTCGTCAGCCATCGCTACTTCCGGTTGGGATCGATCTCGCGCTGTCGCGCGACGGTGAGGGCGCGGGCCAGGTCGCGCTTGGCGGTCCGCAGTCCGGCCGTGTTCTCGAGCTCGCCCGTGGCGTGCTGGAAGCGCAGGCCGAACACGTCCTTGCGCGCCGTCTTGAGGTGGTCGACGAGCTCGCGCTCGTTCATGTCACGCAGATCCTTGGCGTTCATTGCGGTGTGTCCTCGCGCAGGACGAACTTCGTCTTGACGGGCAGCTTGTGACTGGCGAGCCGCATCGCCTCGCGCGCCAGGGGCTCGGAGACGCCGGCGAGCTCGAACATCACGCGGCCCGGCTTGACGACGGCAACCCAGCCCTCGGGCGAGCCCTTGCCCGAGCCCATGCGGGTCTCGGCGGGCTTCTTCGTGACGGGCTTGTCGGGGTAGACGTTGATCCAGACCTTGCCGCCGCGCTTGATCTTGCGGGTCATCGCGATACGAGCGGCCTCGATCTGGCGGTTCGTCAGCCAGCCCGCGTCGAGCGACTTCAGGCCGTACTCGCCGAACTGGATCGTCGTCTGGCCGCGCGAGAACCCGGCCCTGCGGCCGCGGTGCTGCTTGCGGTGCTTGACGCGCTTGGGGGACAGCATCTAGCGCCCTCCTCCGCGTGCGCCGCCGGCGCCGGGACCGAAGCCCGGGCGCGACGTGCCGCCGCCACCGCCACCGCCGGGGCGACCGCCCGCTCCTCCGCCACGGCCACCGCCCGCCCCGCCGGGACCGCGTCCGCCGCCACGGCCGCCGCCGCCGCGACCGTCGCGGTCGCCGCGACCGCGGCCACGGCCGCCGTCACGGTCCTGCGGCTGCTGGGACGGACCCTCCATGTCGGTCAGGTCCGCGCCGGCGTAGCCCTCGGGCATGATCTCGCCCTTGTTGATCCAGCACTTCACGCCGATGCGGCCGAACGTCGTCTTGGCCTCGAAGAAGCCGTAGTCGATGTCGGCGCGCAGCGTGTGCAGCGGGACGCGGCCGTCGGAGTAGCTCTCGGTGCGGGCCATCTCAGCGCCGCCGAGGCGGCCGCCGACCTGGATCTTGCAGCCCTTGGCGCCCGAGCGCATGGCGCTCGTGAGCGCGCGCTTCATCGCGCGCCGGAAGGCGACGCGATTCTGCAGCTGCTCGGCGACCGACTGCGCGACGAGCTTGGCGTCGAGCTCCGGGCGCTTGATCTCGAGGATGTTGACCTTGATCTGCTTGCGCGTGATCCGGTGCAGATCCTTGCGCAGGGCGTCGACCTCGGAACCGGACTTGCCGATGACGATGCCCGGACGCGCCGTGTGGATGTTGACCTCGACCTCGTTGGCGTCCTTGCGGATCGTGATGTCCGACAGGCCGGCGTGGGCGAGCTTGCCCGTGATGTGGTTGCGAATCGCAACATCCTCGGCCAGATAGTCCGCGAAGTGCTTCTCGTTGAACCAGTTGGACTTCCAGTCGTGGATGTAGCCGACGCGCATCGACTCGGGGTGAACCTTCTGACCCATGGTTACTCCCCGTCCTTTGGCGTCAATGTGATCGAGAGGTGGCTCGTGCGCTTGCGGATCTTCGTCGCGCGGCCCATGGCGCGCGGACGGAACCGCTTCAGCGTCGGGCCCTCGTCGGCCTTGATCGCGTGAATACGCAGCTCGTCGCCGATGAGCTCGTGGTTGTGCTCGGCGTTGGCGACGGCCGACTCCAGCAGCTTGGACCAGTCGCGGGCGACGTCGCGGTTGGCGTGCATGAGGATCGCGCGCGCCTCCTCGACGGACTTGCCGCGGATGTGATCGCAGACGAGGCGCGCCTTGCGCGCCGACGTCCGGACGTACTTCGCGTGGGCGTTGACCATCGGCGGGGTGTCGCCGTAGTCGCGCGCGGCGCGCTTGCGGGCAGGCTTGGTGGCGGCCGGCTTGTCCGCCTCGGCCTCGGCCTTACGGCGCGACGGGCGGCGCTTGGGCTTGACGTCGGCCTCGGGCGCGGCGGCCTCGGCCTTCGCGGCGGGCTTGGCCGCGGCCTTCTTCGCGGCAGCGGGCTTGGCCGCGGGCTTGGCCTGCGCCGCCGGCTCCTCTGCGGGGGTCGCGGCGGCCGTCGGCTCGTCGGTCGTCGCGGCGGCCGCGACGGCCTCCTGCGGCTTGGCCTTGGCCTTGCGCCGCGGAGTGCGCGGCTTCTTCGCCGGCGTCTCCTTGGGGTCCTTCTCGTCGGCCATGACTAGCGGACCTTCCCGCTGCCGGCGTGCCCGCGGTACAGCCGCGTCGGCGCGAACTCGCCGAGCTTGTGGCCGACCATCGACTCCGAGACGAAGACGGGCACGTGCTTACGGCCGTCGTGGACGGCGATCGTGTGACCGACCATCTCGGGGAAGATCGTCGATGCGCGCGACCAGGTCTTGAGCATCTGCTTGGAGTTGGAGGCATTCAGCGCCTCGACGCGTGCCATGAGGCGCTCCTCGACCCACGGTCCCTTCTTGCTTGAACGGCTCACCGCTTCTTCCCTCTCTTGCGACCGCGGACGATGTAGCGGTCGGATGTCTTGTTCTTCTTGCGCGTGCGATACCCGAGCGTCGGCACGCCCCACGGGGTGACGGGATGGCGGCCGGCCGTCGTCGAGCCCTCGCCGCCGCCGTGTGGATGGTCGACGGGGTTCATCGCGGTGCCGCGGGTCTGCGGGCGCACGCCCATGTGGCGCTTGCGCCCGGCCTTGCCGATCTTGACGTTCTGATGGTCGGCGTTGCCGATCGTGCCGACCGTGCCGCGGCACTCGTCGCGGACGAGCCGCATCTCGCCGGACGGCAGGCGCAGCGTCGCCATGCCGCCGTCGCGCGCCATGAGCTGGATGCCGGTGCCGGCGGAGCGGCCCATCTGGCCGCCGCGGCCGGGCTCGAGCTCGACGTTGTGGATGACCGTGCCGATCGGGATGCGGCGCAGCGGCAGGCAGTTGCCGGGCGCGATGTCCGCCTCTTCGCCCGAGGAGACCGTCATGCCGACGGTCAGGCGCGCGGGCGCAAGGATGTAGGCCTTCTCGCCGTCGACGTAGTGCAGCAGCGCGATGTAGGCCGAGCGGTTGGGGTCGTACTCGATCGCGGCGACCTTCGCCGGGACCCCGTCCTTGCGCCGCTTGAAGTCGATCTTGCGGTACAGGCGCTTGGCGCCGCCACCGCGGTGGCGGGCGGTCTTGCGCCCGCGGGCGTTGCGCCCGCCGCTCTTCGTCAGACCCTCGACGAGCGACTTCTCGGGCTTGTCCTTCGTGATCTCGGCGAAGTCGGCGTACGTCGAGAAGCGACGGCCGGGACTCGTGGGCTTCGGTTTGCGGATCGCCATCTTCTGCTCCTAGCCCTCGAGGGACTCGAGGCCCTGGAAGATCGGGATCGACTCGCCCGGGCCGATCTGGACCATGGCCTTCTTCCAGGACCGGGTGCGGCCCTGGATCGCGCCACGCCGCTTGGGCTTGGACTTCACGCTCATCGTGCGCACCTCGAGGACGGAGACGTCGAACAGCGCCTCGATGGCCTGCCGGATCTGCGTCTTGTGCGCGTCGGGATGGACGCGGAACGTGTATTTGCCGGTGCCCGCGAGCACGTAGGACTTCTCGGAGACGACCGGGCGGATGATGACCTGGCTGGGATCCATCAGGAGGCAGTCCTCCGCGGGGCATCCGGCCCCGCGTCTTGATCGGCATCGGCTTCATCCGGCCGTCGTTGAGCGTTCTCGGTCTTCTCGCCCTTGGCGCGGGCGGTCAGCGCGTCGAGCGCCTCCTGCGAGCAGACGACCGACGCGGCACCGATGAGATCGGCGACGCCGACCATCGAGACCGGCAGGACGCCGACACGGGTGAGGTTGCGAAACGACAGCGCCGCCTGCTCCTGGGCGTCGGTGAGGATCAGCAGCACCGGCATCCGCAGGCCCGAGCCGGCCAGCAGGTCGGACGCCTGCTTCGTCGAGGGCGTGTCGAACTTCGCCGGGTCGAAGAGCGCGATCGAGCCGCGCGTCGCGTGGACCGACAGCGCGCTGCGCAGGGCAGCGCGGCGCTCCTTGCGGTTGACCTTGAAGGTGTAGTGGCGCGGCGAGGGCCCGAACGTCGTGCCGCCGCCGGTCCAGATCGGCGAGCGCGAGGAGCCGGCGCGGGCGCGGCCCGTGCCCTTCTGGCGCCACGGCTTGGCGCCGCCACCCCTGACCTTGCCGCGGGTCTTCGTCGCGTGCGTGCCCTGCCGGCGGGCGTTGAGCTCCGCGCGGACGGACTCGTGGACGAGCGGCTCGTTGAACGGCGCGCCGAAGGCGGCGTCGTCGAGGTTGGCCTTCTTGGAGCCGCCGAGGATCGGTGCGTCAGCCATCGGTGCGGACCTCCACGTAGCCGTTGCGAGGGCCGGGGACCGATCCGCGCAGCAGCATGAGGTTCTGCGTCGCGTCCAGGCGGACGATCTGCAGGCCCTTCTGCGTCACGCGCTTGTTGCCCATCTGGCCCGGGCCGCGGATGCCCTTGAACACGCGCGAGGGCGTTGCCGAGGCGCCGATCGAGCCCGGGGCGCGCTTGTTGTGCGAGCCGTGGGACTTGGGCCCGCTGGCGAAGTTGTGGCGCTTGATCGTGCCCTGGAAGCCCTTGCCCTTCGACGTGCCCGAGACCTTGACGGTCTGCCCGACCTCGAAGTGCTCGACGGTGACGGTCTCGCCGACGAGCAGTTCGCCGGCCGCGTCGCGGAACTCCTTGACGTGGCGCATCGGCGGAGCCCCGGCCTTCTTGAGGTGGCCGATCTCGGCGCGCGTGAGGTGCTTCTCCTTCGAGGCGCCGAACGCGAGCTGGACGGCCTCGTAGCCGTCGCGCTCCTGCGTCCGGATGCCCGTCACCGGACAGGGGCCGGCCTCGAGCACGGTCACGCGCTCGACCTTGCCGTCATCGAGGAACACCTGGGTCATGCCCAGCTTCTTGGCGAGGATCGCTGGCATCTACGTCGCGAGTCGGATCTCGATGTCGACGCCGGCCGGCAGATGGTCGAGGCGCTGGAGCGAGTCGACGGTCTTCGGCGTGGGCTGATGGATGTCGATGAGCCGCTTGTGCGTGCGGATCTCGAAGTGCTCGCGCGAGTCCTTGTCCTTGAACGGCGAGCGGATCACGCAATAGACGTTCTTCTCGGTCGGCAACGGCACCGGCCCAGAGACGGTCGCGCCGGTCCGCGTGGCGGTCTCGACGATCTCCTTGGCAGCCGTCTCGATGGCCTGATGGTCATAGGCCTTGAGGCGGATGCGGATCTTGTTCTCTGTGGGTGTTGCCATTGCGTGGTTGGGCTGTGAGCGCCAGAAGGGGCGGGTCCCGGTAGGCCGGGCCCGCCCCTGTCAGGGTGCTGTAGTCCGGCTCCTTACTCGACGATCTCGGTCACGACGCCAGAGCCGACCGTGCGGCCGCCCTCGCGGATGGCGAAGCGCAGGCCCGCGTCCATGGCGATCGGCTGAATGAGCTCGATCTCCATCTGGACGTTGTCGCCCGGCATGACCATCTCGACGCCCTCGGGCAGGTGTGCCGCGCCCGTGACGTCCGTCGTGCGGAAGTAGAACTGTGGCCGGTAGCCCGTGAAGAAGGGTGTGTGACGGCCACCCTCCTCCTTCTTCAGGACGTAGACCTCGGATTTGAACTTCGTGTGCGGCGTGATCGACTTCGGCTTGCAGAGCACCTGGCCGCGCTGGATCTCCTCGCGCTTGGTGCCACGCAGCAGGCAGCCGACGTTGTCGCCCGCGCGACCCTCGTCGAGGATCTTGCGGAACATCTCGACGCCCGTGACGACGGTCGAGGCGTTCGGCGTGATGCCGACGATCTCGACGGTGTCGCCCGTGTGGACGATGCCCTGCTCGATGCGCCCCGTCGCGACGGTGCCGCGGCCGGTGATCGAGAAGACGTCCTCGACCGGCATGAGGAACGGCTTGTCGAGGTCGCGGACGGGCTCGGGGATGTACGTGTCGAGCGTATCGGCGAGCTCCATGATCTTCGCCTTGGCGTCGGCGTCGCCGTCGAGCGCCTGCGTCGCCGAGCCGATGACGAACGGGATGTCGTCGCCCGGGAAGTCGTAGGAGCTCAGCAGCTCGCGGACCTCGAGCTCGACGAGCTCGAGCAGCTCGTCGTCGTCGACGAGGTCGGCCTTGTTGAGGAAGACGACGATGTACGGCACGCCGACCTGGCGAGCGAGCAGGATGTGCTCGCGCGTCTGCGGCATGGGGCCGTCGGCGGCCGAGACGACGAGGATCGCGCCGTCCATCTGGGCGGCGCCCGTGATCATGTTCTTGACGTAGTCGGCGTGCCCGGGGCAGTCGACGTGCGCGTAGTGCCGGTTGTCGGTCTGGTACTCGACGTGCGAGGTGGCGATCGTGATCCCGCGGGCCTTCTCCTCGGGAGCATTGTCGATCTCGGCGAAGCTGCGCGCCTCGCCACCGCCGTGCTCGGCGAGCACGGTCGTGATGGCAGCAGTCAGCGTCGTCTTGCCGTGGTCGATGTGACCGATGGTGCCGACGTTGACGTGCGGCTTGTCGCGCTCAAACTTCGCTTTTCCCACTTTCGGTTCGCTCCTCTGCGTCTGTCGATGAACTGGATGAAACTATCGAACTTGCTGCACCGGGGTCCGAACGGCCCGCGGCGCGCCGGGCCTATGCGGCTGCCGGTTCTCCCATACGGTGCTCCACGACCTTCTCGGCGATGTGCTGGGGGACCTCTTCGTAGCCGTCGAACTGCATGGAGTAGCTCGCGCGGCCCTGCGTGTTGGAGCGCAGGTCGCCGACGTAGCCGAACATCTCGCTCAGCGGTACGCGGGCGGTGACCGTCAGCGCGTTGCCGCGCTGGTCCTGGCCCTCGACGCGGCCGCGGCGGCGGTTGAGGTCGCCGATGACCTCGCCGAGGAAGTCCTCGGGGGTCACGACCTCGACGGCGAAGATCGGCTCGAGCAGCACGGGCTTGGCGCGGCGCGCGGCCTCCTTGAACGCCAGCGAGCCGGCGACCTTGAAGGCGATCTCCGACGAGTCCGTGTCGTGGTACTTGCCGTCGACGAGCGTCACCCGGATGTCGACCATCGGGTAGCCGGCCTTGACGCCGGTCGTGAGGGCCTCCTCGACGCCCTTCTCGACGGCCGGGATGAACTCGCTGGGCACCGACCCGCCCTTGATCTTCGAGACGAAGTCGAAGCCCTCGCCGGGCGCGGGCTCGATGTCGATGTAGACGATGCCGAACTGGCCCGAGCCGCCGGTCTGCTTGACGAAGCGCCCCTCGACCTTGTGCGCCGTGCCCCGGATGGTCTCGCGGTAGGAGACCTGCGGGCGCCCGACGTTGGCCTCGACGCCGTACTCGCGCTTCATGCGGTCGACGAGGATCTCGAGGTGCAGCTCGCCCATCCCGGAGATCTCGATCTGGCCGGTCTCCTCGTTGGTCTGGACGCGGAACGTCGGGTCCTCCTCGGCCAGGCGGCCGAGGGCGACGGACATCTTCTCCTGGTCGATCTTCGTCTTGGGCTCGACGGCGACCTTGATGACCGGCTCCGGGAACGTGATGTTCTCGAGCTTCACCGGGCGGGTGGGGTCGCAGAGCGTGTCGCCGGTCGTGATCTGCTTGATGCCGACGGCGGCGGCGATGTCGCCGGCGTAGACGGCGTCCACCTCCTCGCGGTCGTTGGCATGCATGACGAGCAGGCGCCCGACGCGCTCCGTGCGGCCGGTCGTAACGTTGAGGACCTTCGAGCCGGCTGCCAGCGTCCCCGAGTACACGCGGAAGTACGTGAGCTTGCCGACGAAGGGGTCGGCCATGATCTTGAAGCCGAGCGCGGCGAAGGGCTCGCCGTCGTCCGGGCGCAGCACGATCTCCTCGAGGTCCTCGCCGCTCTTGTTGACGAGGTGGCCGTCGATCGGCTTGACCTCCAGCGGGGAGGGCAGGTAGTCGAGGACCGCGTCGAGCAGCGGCTGCACGCCCTTGTTCTTGAACGCGGAGCCGCACATGACGGGCGTGATCTGGATGGCGAGCGTCGCCTTGCGGATCGCGGCCTTCAGCGTCTCGAGCGGGATGTCGGCGTCGTCGAGGAACAGCTCGGCGATGTCGTCGTCGAGGTCGGCGAGCGCGTGGACGAGCACCTCGCGCGCCTCGGCGGCGGCGTCGGCGTACTCGGCCGGGATGTCGATGACGTCCTGGTCCTTGCCGAGATCGTCGAGGTACACGACGGCCTTCATGCCGAGCAGGTCGATGATGCCCTTGAACTCGGACTCGGCGCCGATCGGGATCTGGATCGGCACGGCGTTGGCGGCGAGGCGATCGTGCATCGTCTTGACCGAGCCCGTGAAGTCCGCGCCGATGCGGTCCATCTTGTTGATGAACGCGATCCGCGGCACGGCGTACTTGTCGGCCTGGCGCCAGACGGTCTCGGACTGCGGCTCGACGCCGGCGACGGAGTCGAAGAGCGCGATCGCACCGTCGAGCACGCGCAGCGAGCGCTCCACCTCGACGGTGAAGTCGACGTGGCCCGGCGTGTCGATGATGTTGATGCGGTGCTTGCGCCACTCGCACGTCGTCGCAGCGGACGTGATCGTGATGCCGCGCTCCTGCTCCTGCTCCATCCAGTCCATCGTGGCGGCGCCCTCGTGGACCTCGCCGATCTTGTACGTGCGACCGGTGTAGTAGAGGATCCGCTCCGTCGTCGTCGTCTTACCGGCGTCGATGTGCGCCATGATCCCGATGTTCCGGGTCTTATCGAGCGTGAATGTGCGTGGCATGGCTTCTCTTGATCTCTCTTCGTTCCCGAGCACAAAAAACGGGCCCCTCGGGCCCGCGCGCACGTCCGATGTCGAGTCGGTCCGCGGCGCTATGTGCTCGAGGTATCCATTTCTGGCCGGACGGCTGCTCCGAAGCGGGCGCGGATGAGCGGCCCTGCGGACGGAACGACCGCCGACTATAGCAAAGGACCTGCCCGCCGCCCGGCGGGCTTTGTGACGATTCGGGCAATTGCGGCGCTGCTGGCGGTGGCCGGCGCCGCGCTGCTCGTCGTCGCGGAGTTCAGCGTCGTCGTGCGGGTCGTCGTGGGGTCCCTGGAGACCGAGAAGCGGGTCGTGACGGGGCACGCGAACCACGGGTACGCGCTGCTCGTCGTGGCCGTCGCGGTGCTCCCGCTGCTGCTCGGGGCACTGCGCGGCGCCCGCGCGGCGGCCGGCGCGCTCGTCGCGCTCGGGATCGTCGCGCTCGTCGTCGCGCTCGCGATCGACCTGCCCAAGACGCGCGAGTCCGGGCAACTCGCCGAGTCGGCGTCATTCGAGGACGCGCGCGCGCAGGCCGGGCCCGGGTTCGTGCTCGAGCTCGCGGGCGGGGCGGCGCTGGTGCTCGCGGGCGGGCTGCTGGTGGTGGACGGCGGGCGCCGGCGCCCGGCGTGACTCGGCGGCGTGCGTGGCGCGGGCCACGCGACCGGCATCTCTCAGGGAAGGGTGAGCGGCGCTGGTGGCGCTTCGCTTAGGGGGTGCGCCGGAAAAGCCGGTCTGCTCCCGGTAAATCCGGCGCACCCCCCTCGCCAGGGCGCCTTTGTCGGGCTGAAGGAGCCTCGACCGCAAGGCGCGCACGGGGCATCCGGCGGCGTCCGGCCCGAATCCCTTGTCGCTGCAGTAGACCCCGGTGCCCGCGCCGACCGCCGGGCGACGCCTACGTGCCCGCCGGCGCCGTCCAGTCGACCGCCCGCATCGGGAGCGCCAGCACGGCCTCCCACGTGGCCGGGTCTGTCGCGCCGGTGGCCGGGAGGCCGCGCGACGTCTGGAACGCTGCCAGCGAGGCCGCGGTCGCGGAGGTGAACTTGCCGTCGACGACGACCGCGGGGTCGGCGGCGGCGAGGTGCTGCTGCAGCCAGATGACCTCGTCGCCGCTCTTGCCGGTGCGCAGGTCGGGCCAGCCGGGGTCGGGGAGGATGACCGGCGCCGGGCGGGGCAGGCTCAGCGTGCCGAACGTCTCGGCGCTCGCGGACTGCCAGCTCCACCAGGAGAGCCCGGCGGCGCCGTAGCCCGCCCAGATCGCGCGGAAGCGCGCGAGGTCGGCGGGCTTCGGGGCGCTGTAGGCCTGCCCCGTCGGTGCAAGCGGCGAGCGATAGATGCGGTTGTGGGCGAGCGTGTGCGCGCACACCGCGTCGACCGAGCCGCCGATGGCCTTCCAGTAGACCTGCGGGAGGTTCGCCTGTGCGGCGCCCGGGCCGAGGAAGACGGAGTACGGGAAGCGCGGGTGGTAGTCGATGTACGGAAAGGACGACAGCCCGAGCGGGTAGTCGGGCCCGATCGCCAGCCGCAACGCGCCGATGTAGCGCTGCGCCGCGGCGTAGCGCCCCTCGTAGGCCGTCTCGGCGTCGATGATGAGGCAGTCGGCCCCGGCCCGGACCGCGGCGACGCCGGCGGCGGCCTCACCGAGCGGGTTGGCGCCGTAGACGAACTGCCAGGCGCAGACGCGCAGCCCGCGCGCGTGCAGGTCCGCGACGAGCTGCGGGCTGAACTGGTCCCAGACCTTCCCGGCATCCGAGCTCTTGACGAAGACCGTCTGCATCCCCGCGGCGGCGGCGCGCGCGGCGATCGCGTCGAGGTTGCCGCCCTCGCTCTTGGAGACGTACCAGATCCACATGCCGTCGCCGCGCAGGACCGCCGGCAGCTCGCCGGGCAGCGACGTCGCGAGCGGGCGCAGCGGCGGAGCGGTGACGATGATGTTGCGGACGTTCGACCGCCGTCGCGCGCGATCGCGGACGGTGACGCCGACCTTCCCGGTCGAGGTCCCGGCGGGCACGCTCGCCGTCCAGCCCGCGCGGGTGCGGCGCAGCTTCGTCGCCAGCGCGCCCTTCGGCCAGCGGAACGTCACGCGCATACCGGCCTTCAGCCCGCGCCCGCGCAGCTGGATCTGGCGCCCGACGGTGACGCGGACCGCCAGCCGGCAGCGCGCCGTCGTCGCGGGGACGCAGCGCAGCCCGGTCAGCCGCGGCGCCTTCGTGCGGGCGTCGGCACTGGAGAGGGCGAGCAGCGACAGGAGGAACACCGCCGCGCAGGCGACGACGGCGACGCGAAGACTCAGCCTCATGACCGTCCACAACCGTCGACCACGCCGCAAGTAGCGGCGTGGCGCCGCCGTGCGATCACTACCAGCGGTAGTGGGCGAACGCCTTGTTCGCCTGGGCCATGCGGTAAATGTCGTCCTTGCGCTTGTACGCGCCGCCCTGCTGGGACTGCGCGTCCATGAGCTCGTTGGCGAGGCGCTGGGCCATCGTCTTCTCGCGGCGCTGGCGGGCGAACTCGACGAGCCAGCGCACGGCGAGCGTGCGGGCACGGCGGGACGGGACCTCGACCGGGACCTGGTACGTGGCGCCACCGACGCGGCGCGAGCGGACCTCGAGCACCGGGGTGAGCGACTTGATCGAGAGCTCGAGTTGCTCGACCGGGTCCTTGCCCGTGCGCTCCCCGATGATCGCCAGCGCGTCGTAGACGATCTTCTCGGCGACGGACTTCTTGCCGTCGAGCATGACCTTGTTGACGACCTGCTGGACGATGCGGGAGCGATGGATCGGGTCCGGCTCGATCGGCCGGATCTGGGCGGCTGCGCGGCGCGGCATTACTTCTTCTTCACGCCGTACTGGCTGCGGGCCTTCTTGCGGTCGCTGACGCCGGCGGCGTCGAGCGTCCCGCGGACCACCTTGTAGCGCACGCCCGGCAGGTCCTTGACGCGACCGCCGCGGACGAGCACGACGGAGTGCTCCTGAAGATTGTGTCCCTCACCGGGGATGTAGGCCGTGACCTCGATCGAGCCGGTGATGCGCACGCGGGCGACCTTGCGCAGCGCGGAGTTCGGCTTCTTCGGCGTCGTCGTGTACACACGGGTGCAGACGCCGCGGCGCTGAGGAGCGGCGACCTTCTTCTTGCGCCCCTTGCCGGACTTGAGTCCGGGAGTGGCGAGCTTCTTCTTGGGCGTCTTGCGGCCCTTGCGGACGAGCTGGGAAGTCGTTGGCATGCGGCGCGGAATCCTAGCAGCGTGCCGCTGCGGTCACCTGCCGACCGGCACGGGCTTGGTCGGCAGGCCGCGCTGGCGGATGCCGTCGAGGCCCGGATAGGTGATGCGATACAGCGACCCCGCCTGGTGCGCGATCGTCTTCTGGAAGGCCGAGCGGCCGTCGATCTGCAGGCGCAGCAGCGTGCGCCACGGCCCGCTGCGCCGCTGGCGCTGCAGCAGGATCGTCTTGACGCCGGGGCCGAGCCGCAGCCGTCCGTAGAGCAGGACCCTGTTCCTGCGCTCCAGCTGGGCGAAGAGCCCGGCGACGAACGTCCTGGCGGCCATCTTGTCGTTGCCGCTGGAGACGAGCAGCCCGGTCGTGAACTCGCCGAAGGCCCGCGCGTTGCTCGTCGAGACGCGCACCGGCGCCGGCGGCTGGTCGCGCAGGAGGAACTGCGCGAAGGACTTCACGGCCGGGATCCGGTCGGCGAGGTACTCCGCCCACGTCAGCCAGCGCGCCTGCTGGATCTCCGAGACGTTCGGGCGGCCCTGGACGGGCGTCGTCTCGTAGCCGAACTCCGTGAGGTGGATGTCGCGGTCGCCGGGGGCGAGGCGGCCCATCTTCACGAGCTTGTCGAGCGTGTCGGCGAGGACCGGCAGGTCGGCCATGCGCAGGTCGCCGGGCTCGGACCTGGGGTTGCTCGTCCGCGAGGGGCGCTCGTTCTGGGAGTACGGGTGGTGTGCCCAGCCGTCGCCGGGCACGGCCTTGAAGTCGGCGCATTCGGGCGTCGTGCTCGGCTGGAGGTTCGCGTCGACGCAGGCGAGGTCGCGCAGGAACTCCAGCGGCGCCACGGCGCCCGTCCCGCGCCTGCCGCCGGTGCTCGAGGTGTTGCCGATGAGGACCTTGATCTGCTTGCGCGCGGCCTTCAGCCGGGGGTAGGCGGCGCGGACCATCGCGCGGTAGACGGCCGGGCTGGCGGGCGTCGTGCCGTCGGGGGCCCACTGCGGCAGCAGCAGCGCCGGGATGTTCGGCTCGTTCCAGAGGACGAACTCGTCGACGAGCGGCAGCACCTCGCCGGGCGCGGCGGCGCCGCCGGTCTGCGCCGCGCGCGCGCCGAGCGGGGCCGGCGGCGGTGGCGGCGGCACGGCGGGCGGCGGCTGCAGGAGGCTCTGCAGCAGGGTCTGGTCCTCGGTCGGCGGCGGCGGCGCGACGTCGGGCGGATCGGGCTGCGGCGTGAAGCCGCCGGAGTAGCGCAGCGCGACGGCGACGGCGAAGTCGGCGTAGGCCTGCGGGTCGATGTTCGTCCGCGCGCGCGGCCCGGGCGGGTCGTGTGTCGCCCAGTGCGGCGCCCAGAAGCCGATGTCGACGAGCACCTGCATGCCGGCGGCGCGGACGGCGCGGACGGCCGCGTCGAGCTTGGCCCAGCGCGCCTGTTCGTAGGCGGCGGGATCGGCGGCGTCGAAGTTCGCGGGCTTCGTGTCGGACTCCGGCGTGCGCGTGAGCGAGGACCAGCTCGCGGTGATGCGCACGCGATCGACGCCGAGAGACGCCATCCGCGTGACCGCCGCCTGGGCCGCCGCGGGGGTCGAGAAGAGCAGCTGGCCGTCGTCCTGCATGATCGTCTCCAGGCCGGGTGTGGCGACCGGCGGCCTGGCCGGCGCGGCCTTCGCCCTGGCGGCCGGCGCCTTGGGCGCCGGGCTCGTCGTCGCGTCGCCGGACGCCGCCGAGACGAGCAGGCCGCCGAGCGCGAGCGAGGACAGCAGGGCGGGCAGGAGCGGGCGCGGCACGCGCGCAAGTCTGCCCGGTCGGCCCGACACATGCGGCGCCAGAGGCGGCCGGGGCCCGGCGGGAGGAACCATCTAGCCTGCGCGGATGCCTCGACCCGTCCCCCGCGAGCCGTGAGCGCGCCGTCGTTCGTCGTGCGGCCGGGGGCGCGGCACGACCTCGGGATGATGGCCGACAACCTCGAGCAGGGGTTCGGGTCCTACCGGACCTGGGCGGCGGCGAGCTGGGAGCCGCCGTCGCGCATCGAGATGCTGCTGGGGATGATGCAGCGCTTCACGAAGGACGGCTCCTGGTCGGCGGTCGCGTTCACCGCCGACGGCCGGCCGGCCGGCCACGGCGCGGCGCGGCCGGAGCTCGACGAGCAGGGCGCGCGCCGGACGGACGTCGCGCGGCTCACGCACCTCTTCGTCCGCCGCGACTTCTGGGGCAGCGGCGTCGCCGACCTGCTGCACGACCGGATCCTCGCTGACATGGTGCAGCGCGGCTTCACGTCGGCATGCCTGTGGACGCCGTCGGGCCAGGCGCGGGCGCGGGCGTTCTACGAGCGCAACGCCTGGACGCGCAGCGGAGCGGCCGACCCCGAGAACGATCTCGAGCTCGAGCTCATCGAGTACGTGCGCGAGCTGCCCTGATCAGGCGGGCGCGGCGGCGGCGGCGCGCGCGGCGCGCACCGGTGCGGGGGTCAGCGCCGAGGCGACGATGACGAGCACGAAGGCGAGCGCCTGAACCGCGATCCCGAGCGCGTCGCCGGGCAGCGGGTCGCCGAAGACGATGATGCCGCCGGCGATCGTCGCGATGTTCGCGGCGGTGCCGGTGATCGCGATGACGGCGATCGCGTCGCCGTCCTGCAGCGAGCGCGCGGAGGCGTAGAAGGCGGCGGCCGAGCCCGTCAGCGCGACCCACATCCAGGGGCTCGTGAGGATGCCCACGAAGCCGTGCGGGCCGACGATGCCGGTGAGCGCCTTGACGCCGAGGTTGCAGACGCCGAAGAGCAGGCCGGCGGCGGCGGCGAGCATGACGCCGTGGTGCTCGGCCGGGCCGCCGAGGCGCGGGCCCATGATGAAGAGTGCCCCGACGCCGAACAGGCCGGCCTCGAAGGCGATCATCGCGGAGACCGAGAACGACGAGCTGGCGCTGTGATCGGCGGGGAGCGTGAGGCCGAGGAGGATCAGGCCGACGCAGGTCATCGCCAGGCCCCACCACTGACGGGGCCCGATCTTGAAGCCGAAGAGGCGGTCGGCCATCACCGCAAGCAGGACGAGCCCGCCGGAGAGGACGGCCTGGACGACGGAGAGCGGGGCCAGCGAGATCGCGGCGACGTGCAAAAGCCAGGCGCCGAGGCCGACGAGCATCCCGATCGCGAACCAGCGCTGGCTCCAGAGCGAGATCGCCGTTCTGATCGGGTGGCGGATGTCCACCGCGCAGGCACAGCAGGCGCCGCGATGCTTGTACAGGAACGCCAGGTTCGAGGCGAACGCGCACAGCAGCGCAAAGAAGATTCCGAGTTGAAGACTCATAAGGGGATTCAGCAGGACGCCCGCGTCAGGCGCGTGCAGCGGCGCCGGGCGACACGACTACCATCGGCCGCTCGGTGGACAACCTTGACGCGCATCCTGCGCTCACTGGAGGCTAGCGAGATCCGGCCCGCATCGCACCGACAGACCAGACTTTTGACTGATTCGTGCCAAATGCAGGCAAATCCGGTGCTGTTCGTTGACATTGACGGGGTCATATCGCTCTGGGGTTTCGACTCCGACGCCCGTCCAGAGGGCGCGTTCCACAATGTGGACGGGGCCATGCATTTCCTTTCGGCCGACGCGGGAATCCACCTTCTCGCGCTCGTGGCGCGCTTTGAGATCGTGTGGTGCAGCGGGTGGGAGGAGAAGGCCGAGGAGCATCTCCCCCGTGCACTGGATCTACCCCGCGGACTGCCATTTCTCTCCTTCGACCGCAATCCGGGGCGCGGGCACGGCCATTGGAAGCTCCCGGCGATCGACGCCTACGCCGGGCCCGACCGCGCCGTCGCCTGGATCGACGACGCCCACGACGACGCCTGCCGCGCCTGGGCCGCCCGTCGCGCCGCGCCGACGCTGCTCGTCGCCACGACGCCGGCGACCGGCCTGACCGGCGCCCACGCGGCGCTGCTGCAGGCCTGGGCCGACGGGCCCGCGGCGGCACGGCGATGACGCTCCCCATGCGCCTGCGGGGCCTCGAGCGCCGTGCGCTCCCCGGCGGGCTGACCCTGCTCCTCGCCGGCGACCGGCGCTCGCGGGCGCTCGGCCTGACGCGCCTGGACGCACTGCCGGCCGGTCACGCGCTGCTTCTCGAGCGCTGCCGCTCGGTCCACACCGCCGGCATGCGCTTCGCCCTGGACCTCCTGTGGCTCGACGCCGCCGGCGCGCTCGTGCGGATCGATCGTGGCGTCGCGCCGCGGCGCCTGCGCACGTGCACGCAGGCGCGCGCGGTCGTCGAGGCCACCGCCGGCGAGGGCGACCGCTTCGCGGCCGCGCTGATGGCGGGCGGGTAGCCCGCGACGCCCCCTGGGGCGCGGGGGGCGACTACTAGCCGCTGACGGCGCGGACCGCATCGGCCGCGAACGGCGGCGGGCCGAGGAACCGCACGCCGAACTCCTCGGCGGCCGCCATCGTGCGCGCGAGGTCGGGCGGCGGCGCCGAGGCCAGGTCGCGACTCGTCGCCGGCGTGCCACCCGCGCGGAAGAAGCGCTCCTGCGTCCCGGGGGTGTTCATGACGAGGAAGCGGGCCACCTCGGAGACGACGAGGAAGGCGTGCGGGACGCCCTCGCGTATCGCGACGGTCTGCCCGGCGGGCGCGCGCAGCTCCTCGCCGTCGACGTGGAAGAGCAGCTCGCCCTCGAGGACGTAGAACGTCTCGTGGCTCGGGTCCGTGTGCAGCCCGGTCGCCCGCCCGGCCGTCGAGGTGACCTCGACGAGCGACAGCGCGTCGTCGCTCCACTCGCCGCGGAGCTTGATGTCCTGCAGGGCGCCGTTGAACCAGATCGTCTCGCCGTCGTTCGGCGCGACGGCATGAAACGGGGCGGTCGTCGAGGCGGTGCTGCTCATGGTCGCTCTCCCTGAGATGAGACTGGAATCTCAGATGAGAGTGGCATATCATCATGAGCATGTCAATCTCATATGAGAAGACAGGGCGCACGAACCAGAAGGCGCGAACGCGCGACGCCCTCGTCGCCGCCGCCCAGGAGCTGCTCGCCGGCGGCGTAGCGCCGACGGTCGAGCAGGCGGCGGCCGCCGCGTCGATCGCGCGCGCCACGGCCTACCGCTACTTTCCCAATCAGCGCGCGCTGCTCAGCGCGAGCTTCCCCGAGCTGTCGGGGACCTCGCTGCTCGGCGATGCCCCGCCCGCCGACTGCGAAGCGCGCCTGGACATCGTCGTCGACGCGATCACCCGCCAGGCCGTCGCGCACGAGCCGGCGCTGCGCGAGATGCTGCGCCTCTCGCTCGCGCCCGACCCCGCCGACCGCGGCGAGCTGCCGTTTCGCAAGGGCCGGCGCATCGTCTGGGTCGGCGAGGCGCTGGCGCCCCTGCGCGGCCGGCTCGCCGAGCCCGAGCTCGACCGGCTCGTCGTGGCGATCGCCGCCTCCGTGGGCGTCGACTCGCTCGTCTGGCTGACGGACATCGCGGGGCTCTCGCGCCCGCAGGCCGTCGAGGTCATGGCCTGGACGGCGCGCGCGCTGCTGCGCGCCGCACTGGCCGAGCTCGGCGACTGACCGCCGCGCGCACCGTCCGGCGCACGACCGCCCGCGTCCCGGCCGGGCCCGTGGCGACGATCCTCACGAAGTGGCGCCCGTGCAGCGCCGGCACCCAGCGGACGCTGTGGTGCCCGCGCGCGAGCGCCAGCACGCGCTGCAGCTCGATGCCACGGCGGTCCCGGACGACGACGCGCACGCGCGAGACCTTCGAGAGCGAGAAGCGGATCGTCGTCGCCCGGCGCACGCGCGCGCCACGCAGGCGGGCAAGCCGCACGCGCGGCGGCTCGCGGACGTAGCGCGCGAAGCGCTGCCCCGTCGCGCAGTACGTGCGTACGCCGGTGCGGTCGCAGAGGCCGCCGAGAAACCCGCCGAGGAGCCGGTGGTAGCCGAGCGTCGACTCGCGCCCGCCCTGGCTGTAGAGCGACCAGGCACCGGTGTCGAACGCCGCGACGGCCCGGCGCGCCACGCGCTCGCCGCGGGCGTAGAGGCGCCACGCGCGGGCGTCGTGCAGGAGCGTCGCGGTGTCGCGCAGGCCGATGACGGCCTGCAGCTCGCCGTTGAGGATCCGCAGGCTCGGGTCGAACGAATACATCGTGTAGCGCCGCCCGCCCGCGACCGCGACGGCGACGCCCGCCGGCGGCGGCTGCTCGAACGCGCCGAGCGCCCGCCGCGCGGCGTGCGCGTAGCGCGGGTCGCCGAGCGCGCTGCGCCCGCGGGCGAGCGCCTGGGCGCCGGTGGCCTGCGTCATGGCGCTGATCCACGGCGGCGCCCCGCCGCCGAACGAGAACAGGTACTCCCAGGCGAGAAAGCCGCCACGGCCGGAGCCGAGCGCCACCATGCGATCGAGCAGGCGGCGCAGCGCCAACGGGCGGCAGTGCGCGCGGGCGGCTGGGCGCAGGCAGGCACCCGCGAGCGCGTTCGCCCGCCCGAAGCTCGCCAGCGGCTGGATCTGCAGCCCGTGCCCGGCGTAGTACTGGAACGTCACGGGGTCGCGCCCGAAGTGCAGGCGCTGCGCGGGCGCCGGCAGCGCGCGCGTCGTCCAGAAGTCGCGATTGCGCCGCAGCGTGAGGAAGACGGGCTCCAGACGCCCGGCGGTCAGGCGCCGGTCACGCGCGAGCCCCGCCGCGACGGCGATGACCGCGCCGAGCTCGGCGCGGCGACGGCCCGTGAGTCGCCCGTGCGCGCGGCCGGTCGTCCACCAGATCCGCTGCATGCTGCGATGTGTCGGCGCGTCGATCGCGCCCGTGAGCCAGGCGCGCCGCAATGCGCCGCGGACGGTCCGCGAGCGGCGCAGGATGCGCAGGTCGGCGCGCCGCGAGGCGCGCGCCGCGCGCACGCTCAGGCGCCGGGCACCGGCGTCGCGGGCGACCGCGGCGGGCGCCTGCGCCGCCGCAGCGGAGCGGGGCGGCGCCGAGGACCGCGGCAGCGGCCGCTCACCGCCCCGCGCGACCGTCGTCGCGGCGGCCACGCAGGCCAGCGCGACGAGCACGGCGATCGCGCGCGGACGTCCCACACCGAGGTGATCGACCGGACCACCCGCGTTCTTGACGCGACGGGGTGCGTGCTAGGCGAGAAGCTCCGAACCCGCCCTACGACGACGAACGCGCCCGCCCGGAAGGTCCCGGACGGGCGCGCAGGTCCTGCGAGCTACGACGTCTCGGGGACGTCCAGGTCGGCGAGCTCCTCGGCGAAGCCGGTGTCGCCACCGCCGCCGCCGATCTCCTCCAGCGAGGCGATGTCGTCGTTGAACGCGGCGCCGAAGCCGCCCAGGCCGTCGCCGTCGCCGAGCCCGAGCTCGGCGGCGATCTCGTCCTGGTCGAGCAGGCCGACGTCGTCGATCGCCCGCGGGAGCGGCTCGGCGGGCTCGATCTCGATGCGCCGGTAGCGCTTCAGGCCCGTCGCCGCCGGGATCAGCTTCCCGATGATGACGTTCTCCTTCAGGCCGTTGAGGCGGTCGATCTTGCCCTCGAGCGCGGCATCGGTGAGGACCTTCGTCGTCTCCTGGAAGGAGGCCGCCGACAGGAACGAGTCCGTGTTCAGCGAGGCCTTCGTGATGCCGAGGATGATGTCCTCGAACTGCGCCGCCTCGCCGCCCTGGGCGATGACCTGCCCGTTGACGCGCCCGAACTCGAAGCGGTCGACGAACTGCCCCGGGAGGTAGTCCGTGTCGCCCTTCTGGTCGACGCGCACCTTCTTGAGCATCTGGCGGGCGATGAGCTCGATGTGCTTGTCGTTGATGTCCACGCCCTGGGAGACGTAGACCTCCTGGACCTCCTTGACGAGGTACTGCTCGGTCTCGGTGCGGCCGCGGATCGCCAGCAGCTCGTGCGGGTACAGCGAGCCCTCGTTGAGCTGCGTGCCGGCGTCGACGCTCTGGCCGTCCTCGACGAACAGCCGCGTGCGGCGCGGGAACGTGTGACGGTGCTCCTCGCCGGCGGCGTCGGTGATGACGACCGTCAGCGCCTTGTCGGTCTCCTCGATGGTGATCGTGCCGTCCTGCTCGGCGATCTTCGCCAGGCCCTTGGGCTTGCGGGCCTCGAACAGCTCCACGACACGCGGCAGGCCGTGCGTGATGTCCGCGCCGGCGACGCCGCCGGTGTGGAACGTGCGCATCGTCAGCTGCGTGCCGGGCTCGCCGATCGACTGCGCGGCGATGATGCCGACCGCGTCGCCGATCTGCGCCGTCTGGCCGCTGGCCAGCGAGCGCCCGTAACAGGCCTGGCAGACGCCGCTCGTCGCCTCGCACTTCAGGACCGAGCGCACGGCGATCTTCACGATGCCGCGCTTGTCGGCCTTCAGCTGGTCTTTGGACTCGATGATGTCGGCGAGCTCCGCGCGGTCGATGAGCCCCGTCTTCTCGACGATGACCCGCCCGCGCTTCGTCGCGATCGGCGCCGCCGCGAAGCGCCCGAGGAGGTTGTCGTTGAGGTCGCCGCCCTCCTTGTAGAGCGGCAGCTCGATGAACTCCTCGGTCCCGCAGTCGGGCTCGCGGATGATGACGTCCTGGGCGACATCGACGAGACGGCGCGTCAGGTAGCCGGAGTCGGCCGTGCGCAGGGCGGTGTCGGCCAGTCCCTTGCGCGCGCCGTGTGTCGAGGTGAAGTACTCGAGCACGTCCAGGCCCTCCATGAAGTTCGCCTTCACGGGACGCTCGATGATCTCGCCCTTCGGGTTGGCCATGAGGCCGCGCATCCCGGCGAGCTGGCGGATCTGCTTGAACGAACCGCGGGCGCCCGAGTTGGCCATCATGAAGATGGGGTTCAGGACGTCGAGGTTCTGGACCATCGCCTCGGCGACCTCCTCCGTGCAGGCGTTCCACTGGGCGACGACCGCCTCGTGGCGCTCCTCCTGCGTGATGAGGCCCATGTCGTACTGGCCCGTGAGCTCGGCGACCTTCTCCTCGTAGGACTTCACGATCTCGCCCTTGCTCGGCGGGATCACGACGTCGTTCTTGGAGATCGTGATGCCGGCCTTCGTCGCGAACTCGAAGCCGAGGTCCTTGAACGCGTCCAGGACCTGCGAGATCGTCGTCGCGCCGTACGTCTGCACGAGCTGGTCGACGAGCTCCGTCGTGTCGCGCTTCTTCATCGACTTGTTGACGAACTCGTACTGCGTCGGGTCGAACTCGTCGCCCATCGCCTCCAGCAGGCCGCGCTCGATGCGGTCGTTGTAGATGATCCGGCCGACGGTCGTCAGGACGTGGCCGCCCTCACGCCCGAGCGGGCGGAACTCGGCGAGGTCATGGAGCTTCACCGCGCCCAGCTCGTAGGACAGCTCGGCCTCCTGCGCGGTCCGGTAGACGTGCACCTTGGGGGTGTGGGTCTCGCGGTTGACCCGCGACAGCTCGTCGGCCTCCGGGCCGTACGTGAGGTAGTACGCGCCGAGGATCATGTCCTGCGTCGGCGTGGCCAGCGGCTGGCCGTGGGCCGGGGACAGGATGTTGTTCGCCGACAGCATGAGGATCCGGGCCTCCGCCTGCGCCTCGGCGCTCAGCGGCAGGTGGACCGCCATCTGGTCGCCGTCGAAGTCGGCGTTGAACGCGTGACAGACGAGCGGGTGCACCTGGATGGCCTTGCCCTCCACGAGCACGGGCTCGAACGCCTGGATGCCCAGGCGATGCAGCGTCGGCGCGCGGTTGAGCAGCACGGGGTGCTCGCGGATGACCTGCTCGAGGACGTCCCAGACCTCGGGGATCATCGAGTCGACCATCTTCTTGGCGGCCTTGATGTTCTGCGCCGCCTTGCGCTCGACGAGCTGGGCCATGATGAACGGCTTGAACAGCTCCAGCGCCATGAGCTTGGGCAGCCCGCACTGGTGCAGCTTGAGGTACGGGCCGGCCACGATGACCGAGCGGCCCGAGTAGTCCACGCGCTTGCCGAGGAGGTTCTGGCGGAAGCGGCCCTGCTTGCCCTTGAGCATGTCGCTCAGGGACTTCAGCGGCCGGTTGCCCGGGCCGGTGACGGGGCGCCCGCGGCGGCCGTTGTCAAACAGCGCGTCGACGGCCTCCTGGAGCATCCGCTTCTCGTTGTTGACGATGATCTCCGGCGCGCCGAGGTCGAGCAGTCGCTTCAACCGGTTGTTGCGGTTGATGACGCGGCGGTAGAGGTCGTTGAGGTCGGAGGTCGCGAAGCGGCCGCCGTCGAGCTGGACCATCGGGCGCAGCTCCGGCGGGATGACCGGCACGGCCTCGAGGACCATCTGCTCGGGGCGGTTGCCCGAGGAGATGAACGCGCTGACGACCTTCAGGCGCTTGACCGCGCGGGCCTGCTTCTGGCCCTTGGCGGTGCGCACCATCTCGCCGAGCTCCTCGGCCTCGGCGTCGAGGTCGACCTGCTGGAGCAGGTCGCGGATCGCCTCGGCGCCCATGCCGCCGCGGAAGTACTCGCCGAAGCCGTACGGGGAGCCGAAGCGCTCCTTGAGCTCACGGAAGATCGTCTCGTCGTGCTCGATCTTCTTGGGATCCATGTCCTGGAAGAGCGCCCAGACCTGACGCATCCGCTCGGCGGCGTCCTCGATGTACGCCTCCGTGTCGGAGATGTCGGACTCGAACGTCTTGCGCAGATCCTTCAGGAGCTTCGCGCGCTCGTCGTCGTCGATCTTCTTGATGTCGATGTCCAGCGCCTCGGCCCAGAGGTGGTCCTCGTCGTCGAAGTCCCTGCCCTGGGTGCCGTTCTCGAGGTAGCCCTCGCGGCGGATCTGCTGCTCCTTGAGCTCCAGGACGCGCTCCTCACGCTCGGCGGCGTAGGAGTCCAGCACCTCGTTGACCTTGACCTCGAGATCGGCGACGTCGCGCTCGCGCGCCTCGTTGTCGACCCACGTGACGATCGACGCGGCGAAGTAGAGGACCTTCTCGAGCTCCTTGGGAGCCATGTCGAGGAGGTAGCCGATGCGGCTCGGGACGCCCTTGAAGAACCAGATGTGGCTGACGGGGGCGGCGAGGTCGATGTGCCCCATGCGCTCGCGGCGGACCTTCGAGCGCGTGACCTCGACGCCGCAGCGCTCGCAGACGATGCCCTTGTAACGAACGCGCTTGTACTTGCCGCAATAGCACTCCCAGTCCTTCGTCGGACCGAAGATGCGCTCGCAGAACAGGCCGTCCTTCTCGGGCTTCAGGGTGCGGTAGTTGATCGTCTCCGGCTTGGTGACCTCGCCGGAGCTCCAGCCACGGATCTGCTTCGAAGAGGCGAGGCCGATCTCGATGGCGTCGAAGTTGTTGATGTCGATCAAGGTGAGTCCTTACGTCAGTGGTGGTGGCCCGGGGTCCGTCGACCCCGGGCCGAAAGCGATGAGCGTGTCGGCACGGCGGGCACTACGCCGCGATCACGTCTCCGCAGGTGCTTCGGCGTCGATGTCGACGTCGGCGATCAGCTCGTCGTCGTCGACGGCAACGGGGATCTCGATGTCGTCCTCGATCACGGGCTCGACGTCCTCGTCGGCCGCGTCGCTCGCGGCGTCGACCTCGGCCTCGTCCTCGGGCGCAGCCTCGGCGCCGTTGCCGGCGCGCACGCCGGAGAGGTCGATGCCGAGCTCCTCGGCCGCGCGCAGCAGGTCGTCGTCCTCGTCGCGCATCTCGGCGCGGGCGCCCTCCTCGGAGACGACGTTGACGTCGAGCGCCAGCGACTGCATCTCCTTGAGGAGCACCTTGAAGGACTCCGGGATCGACGGCTCGGCGATGTTCTCGCCCTTGACGATCGCCTCGTAGGCCTTCACGCGCCCGACCGTGTCGTCGGACTTGATCGTGAGCATCTCCTGCAGCGTGTAGGCCGCGCCGTAGGCCTCCAGGGCCCAGACCTCCATCTCGCCGAAACGCTGGCCGCCGAACTGGGCCTTGCCGCCCAGGGGCTGCTGCGTCACGAGCGAGTAGGGGCCCGTCGAGCGCGCGTGGATCTTGTCGTCGACGAGGTGCAGGAGCTTGAGGATGTACATGTAGCCGACCGTCACCTGCTGCTCGAACGGCTCGCCCGTGCGCCCGTTGTAGAGCGTGAACTTGCCCGAGGCGCGGATCCCGGCCGTCTTGGACTTGTCGATGTCCATCCGGATGCGGCCCTTGTGCTCGTCCTGCCACTTCACGAGCGCGTTGTCGACGTCCGCGACCGACGCGCCGTCGAAGACCGGCGTTGCCGTATAGACCTTGCCGGGACGGCCCTCGGGCGTCGTCTGCAGCTGCGCCTGCTTGTAGGCCTCGGTGCCGTCGTCGTACCAGCCCTCGGCGGCGGCCCACCCGAGGTGGGTCTCCAGGAGCTGCCCGACGTTCATCCGGCTCGGCACGCCGAGCGGGTTGAGGATGACGTCGACCGGGGTCCCGTCCTCCATGAACGGCATGTCGGCCTCGTCGACGATCTTCGAGATGACGCCCTTGTTGCCGTGGCGCCCGGCGAGCTTGTCGCCCTCGGAGATCTTGCGCTTCTTGGCGACGAACACGCGCACGAGGTGGTTGACGCCCGGCGGCAGGTCGTCGCCGGCGTCGCGGCTGAAGGTCATGACGTCGATGACGACGCCGCCCTCGCCGTGGGGCACCTTCAGCGACGTGTCGCGGACCTCGCGCGCCTTCTCCTTGAAGATCGCGCGGATGAGCTTCTCCTCGGCCGTGAGCTCGGTCTCGCCCTTCGGCGTGACCTTGCCGACGAGCAGGTCGCCGGAGCCGACCTCGGCGCCGATGCGGACGATGCCGCGGTCGTCGAGGTTGCGCAGCGACTCCTCCGAGCGGTTCGGGATGTCGCGGGTGATCTCCTCGTCGCCGAGCTTCGTCGTGCGGGCGTCGATCTCGTACTCCTCGATGTGGATCGAGGTGAGCTCGTCGTCCTTGACGAGGCGCTTGCTGAGGATGATCGCGTCCTCGAAGTTGTAGCCCTCCCAGGACATGAAGGCGATCTTCAGGTTCTTGCCGAGCGCCATCTCGCCGTGGTCGGTCGCCGAGCCGTCGGCCAGCACGTGGCCCGCCTCGATGACCTCGCCGGAGCGCACGCTGGGCTTCTGGTGGATGAGCGTGCCCTGGTTGGAGCGGCGGTACTTGTCGAGGTCGTACTCGTCCTTGCCCTCGCCGTCGGCCCGCTCGACCTCGATGCGCGTCGAGTCGACGTAGGAGATCGTGCCCGCCGTTCTTCGCCAGCAGCACGTCGCCGGTGTCCAGCGCCGCGCGGCGCTCCATGCCGGTGCCCACGATCGGGGCATCGGTCTTCAGGAGCGGCACCGCCTGGCGCTGCATGTTGGAGCCCATGAGGGCGCGGTTGGCGTCGTCGTGCTCGAGGAACGGGATCATCGCCGTCGCGACCGACCAGATCTGCTCGGGCGAGACGTCCATGAGGTCGACCTGGCTCGGGTCCACGGTGACGTACTGGCCCGCGAGCGTCCGGCAGACGGCCTCGGTGCCGAGCAGCCTGCCCTTGTCGTCGACCGGGTGGTTGGCCTGGGCGATCTTGAGCTCTTCCTCCTGCGTGGCGTCGTAGCGGACGACCTCGCCGGTGATGACGCCGTCCTTGACGACCCGGTACGGGGTCGTGACGAAGCCGTGCTCGGAGACCTCGGCGTAGCTCGACAGCGAGCCGATCAGGCCGATGTTCGGGCCCTCCGGCGTCTCGATCGGGCACATCCGGCCGTAATGGGTCGGGTGCACGTCGCGCACCTCGATCGGCGCGCGCTCACGCGTGAGGCCGCCGGCCCCGAGGGCCGACAGGCGGCGGCGGTGCGTCAGGCCGGCGAGCGAGTTCGTCTGGTCCATGAACTGCGACAGCTGCGAGGACCCGAAGAACTCCTTCTGCGCGGCGACGACCGGGCGGATGTTGATGATCGTCTGCGGGGTGATCGTGTCGGCGTCCTCGGTGGTGAGGCGCTCGCGCACGACGCGCTCCATCCGGTACAGGCCGATGCGGAAGGCCTCCTGGATGAGCTCGCCGACGGTCCGCAGGCGGCGGTTGCCGAAGTGCTCGTACTCGTCGAGGTGCTCGCCGACGGCCTCGCGCGGGTAGGTCTGCGCCTCGGCGGCGTAGTCCTTGATCTCGACGTCGGGCTCCTCGGGCATGCCGAGGATCCGCGGCAGGGAGACGAGCTCCTTGACGAGGGCGAGGATGTCGTCGTGCGTCAGCGTGCGGGTCTCGAGGTCGATGTCGAGGCCGAGGCGCGCGTTGAGCTTGTAGCGGCCGACGCGCGTGAGGTCGTAGCGCTTGGGATCGAAGAACAGCTGGTGCAGCAGCGCACGCGCGTTGTCGACGCTCGGCGGCTCGCCGGGGCGCTGCTTCTTGAAGAGCTCGACGAGCGCGCCCTCCTCGGTCTTCGTCGGCTCGGTGTCCGCCTCGATCGTGTTGCGGACGTAGAGGCTGTTGTCGAAGAGGTTGAGGATCTCCTCGTCGGTCGCGTAGCCCATCGCGCGCAGCAGCACCGTGACCGGCAGCTTGCGCTTGCGGTCGATGCGGACGAAGACCTTGCCCTTCTTGTCGATCTCGAGCTCCAGCCACGAGCCGCGGGCCGGCATGAGGTTCGCGATGAAGACCTGCTTCTCGCGGTCCTTGGCCTCCATGAGGTAGGCGCCGGGGGAACGGACGAGCTGCGTGACGACGACGCGCTCCGTGCCGTTGATGATGAACGTGCCCCGCTCGGTCATCCAGGGGAAGTCGCCCATGAACACGGACTGCTCACGGATCTCACCGGTCTCGCGGTTGACGAACGCGACGGTGACGGTCAGCGGGCGGGCGTAGGTCAGGTCCTTCTCACGGCACTCGTCGATCGATGCGACCGGATCGTCGAAATGGAACTCGCCGAAGTCCACGGCGAGGTTCCCCGTGTAGTCCTCGATCGGGGAGATGTCGGAGATGGTCTCGCGCAGCCCCCCCTTCTCGGGATCGGTCAGCCAGGCAAACGAGCGCCGCTGGATGTCGATCAGGTTGGGGACGTCATGAACTCTTTCGAGGCGCGCGAAGGTTCGGCGCGTACGAGGGGCGTCAACACGGGGCAAGGCGGCGACTCCTCAAGGGGTCGAGAGGGAGAGCAAGGTGCGGGGGCAGCGCCGCGGCCATCGGCCTTCTGGCGCGGACTGTCCAAGATAGCACAGCGCGAAGCGGAACCCCACGGGGGCTGTCGACACTCACGGACCCCATCTCGTAGTTCGCGCTATGTGGGCGCGAAACCCGTTGTCTGAGACGGCTGCGGCTATCGGTCGACAGGCCCAGGGTAGCGCGTATCGTGGCGCGCGTGCAGTTCGATCACGTGGCTCAACAGGTGTCCGATGTCGGGGCCGCCCTGGAGTGGTGGCAGCGGATGGTGCCCGGCGCGACGGTGCTCTACGCCGACGCCACCTGGGGGCTGCTGGAAGCGGGCGGCGCCCGCCTGGCGTTCGTCATGGCCGACGAGCATCCCGACCATCTCGCGTTCAAGGTCTCGGGCGAGGAGCTCGAGCGCCTCGCCGGCGAGCACGCCGCCTCGATTGCGGTGCATCGCGACGGCTCGCGGTCCTTCTACGTCGAGGCGCCGGGCGACCACCGCGTCGAGGTCATCGCCTATCCCGACGTGCTGGCGGAGGACGCCGAGTAGCGCCGCCTCGCCGGCGATGGGACACCCGTCAGCCGATCCTCTGCGCGAGCTCGACGATGATCCCCGCCGGGCCGCGCACGTAGCAGAGCCAGTAGCTGTTCTCGTAGTTCACCAGCTCGCCGACCAGCTCGCCGCCATGCGCCCGCAGGGCCGCGAGGGATGACTGGACGTCGTCGACGACGAACAGGATGTGGCGGATGCCCGGGGCGTTGGCCGGCGCCGGCCCGTCGTCGCCCGCGTATGCGGGCGAGCGGCGACCGTGGCGCCGAGGTGCTTGGCGAGCTGGATCACGGTCGACCCCAGACCGCCCGAACCCGCGTGCACGAGGACCTTCTGGCCGGGCTGCACGCGGGCGCGGTCGACGAGGGCCTGCCACGCGGCCAGTGACACGAGCGGCACCGCGGCCGCCTCGCGCAGGGTCAGCGAGGCCGGCTTGCGCGCGACGTCGTCCCGGTCGATCGCGATGTACTGCGCGAAGGTCCCGAGCCGACCCCGGTCACCACGCCGGCGACGTCGTGGCCGAGCACGAATGGGGTCCGGTACTTCAGCAGCCGCTTGAGCTCGCCATCGCGGACCATCCTGTCCAGCGGGTTGACGGCGGCGGCGCTCACCTTGACCAGCACGTCACCGTCGCCGACCTCGGGCTCGGGTACGTCGGCGGCGCGGAGTCCGTCCTTGGCGTACCGCTCGACGACGAATGCCTTCATGACCGTTCTTCGCCGAGCACGTCGTTGGCGTGTCGCAGGGCGACACGCGCCTCGTCGGCAAGTCGGCGTGCGACGACCGCCGCAGGCTCGTCGCTGCCGATCTCATGCGCCTGCCCGGCCCAGAGGTTCACGAGGTCGGGGTCGCCGCGACTTCGGCCTGCCTGTCGCAGCGGGGCCGTGACGTGGTGCAGTTCGGGATAAGCGCTGGGTGCTGCGTCGCCGTGCTCGCGGACGAAGCGGTTGACGATCGCGCGCGCGGGCTTGCCGGTGAAGGCGCGCGTGAGCGCGGTCGGTGCGGCGCTCGCGAGTGCCGCTCGGTGCACGGCCGACGTGCCCGCCTCGGGGCAGCGCAGAAACGCCGTGCCGATCTGCGCGGCGCGCGCACCCGCCGCCAGCACGGCGGCGACACCACGCCCGGTGGCGACCCCTCCGGCTCCGATCAGCGCGATCTTCGAGTGCGCGCCGACGAGTTGCAGCAGCGCCAGCAGCCCGTAGGCCGGCTCCGTGCCGTCCGAGAACGACGCGCGGTGGCCACCCGCCTCATAGCCCTGTAGGACGAGCGCGTCGGCACCAGCAGCCTCTGCCTGACGAGCCTCAGCGGGAGTCGTGACGGTCACCCACACGGCGGTGCCACGCGCGCGCAGCGTGGCGATGACGGCGGGCGACGGGCAGCCGAAGACGAACGACACGACCGGCACCGCGAGTTCTGACAGCGCCGCGAGCTTGGCCTGCCAGTCGTCGTCATCGACGCGCGGCTCGCCCAGCGGCACCCCGGCCCGACCGGCCTCGCTGCGCAAGCGCTCGACGTAGCCGGCATAGACGGCGGGCTCGGTCGGCGACGCCGGCGGAGTGAAGACATTGACGCCGAACGGCATCTTGCTGCAGACGCGAAACGCGCGGACCTGCTCGACCATGTCGGTCGCGGAGCGATAGCCCGCAGCCAGGAACCCGAGACCGCCGGCGTCGCTCACCGCGACGGCCAGATCAACGGTCGCCGGCCCACCGGCCAACGGCGCGAGGACGATCGGAATCTCCAGCGTGTCAAGCATCATTGCGCCCCTGGAGACTTCCAGCACCGCCAAAGCATCGCCGATCCAGATGGGGCGTTGAGCCGCGGGTCTCCGGTGTGTAGGTGACTTCGAGCTGTTGCGCCGCCGCGTGGAGCCGCCTGTCGCGGGTCCATAGCGTCGCGGCGTCGGTGAGCATCGTCGCCGCGAGCAGTTGCGCGTCGGCGTATCCGATCCCGATGCCGTGCTGTACACGCCGTGCGTGCCGTCAGGGACCGGCTGATTCCGCGAGGGAGCACCACGTACCCACCCGCCACCCGCGCCGCACGTGCGCGCGACTGGGTGGTACGGCGCTTCTAGGCCCAACGGCGATCGGGATGCCGGCGAGGCCCTCCGGCGCGGCTGGTTCAAGCCACGAAGCCGGGGCATCTCCCCGAGCATGCTCAACCCGCGGGGCGCTGGGGCCTCCGGCCGTTCGAGCGCGAGAGCCCCCGCTATCCGCGGTGGTAGCACTCGCTGCTCGTGCCCGACGGAGGCCGGGTCGCCGTCCCCCCGCGGCGCAGAATGCTCCGCGATCTGCGTCAGCGAGGCGCCTGCGCTGCTCAACCCTCGCCGGGAGGCACACCTGGTCGCACTGCACCGCGCCGGCGAGGTGCTGCTCGCTAGCCGATCGGGCGCACGGTCGAGGAGGCCCGAGAGATGCTGCTGGACGCTGCGCGCGAGATGCTCGCTTCCTGCCGCGACGAGGGCCGCGCGAGGGCTCCAACCACACCATCTGGCACAACCCGCCGGCCGACCTGCGCACGCCAATGCCGCGCCACTGCGAAATCCCGACCGGCACCGCCCGAGCAATCTGCCGACAGCTCGCGATCCCTCCGCCAGCAGGAGCGCGCTGAGACCGAGACGCGCGCGCTGACTCGCCGTAGCCGAACGGTCATAGGGGCGCCCGCGCGGCCGTCCGGTGCATTCTCAACCGCCGGAGCGCACAGGGGCCTCCGACCCTCGAGCGTGCAGAGCCCCTGCTATCACTGGCGGTAGCACCCGCTGCTCGTGCCCGACGAAGGAGAGGTCGCACTCCCCTCCGTCCCGATGGCGGCGGCGCTGCCGGACCGGTCAACGCCCGCCCGCTGTCCTCCCGGGCGCTCATCGGCAGCGCGGTTGCGGCCGCCTGCCGGCGGCCCCGGACGACGGAGGGCGCCGCGCGGGCGCCCTCCGGTACGACGGTTGCGGCTCGCGCCGCGCTACTTGATCTCGACGCTCGCGCCGGCCTCGACGAGCTCCTGCTTGAGCTTCTCGGCCTCGTCCTTGTCGACGCCCTCGCGGACGGCCTTGGGGGCCTCGTCGACGAGCGCCTTGGCCTCCTTGAGGCCGAGGCTCGTGGCCGCGCGGACGACCTTGATGACCTGGATCTTCTTGTCGCCGGCCGCCGTGATGATGACGTCGAAGGCCGTCTGCTCCTCCTCCTCCGGCGCCGCGTCACCGCCGCCGCCCGCGGGCGCGGCAACCGCCGCGGCCTGGGCCGAGACGCCGAACTCCTCTTCGAGCGCCTTGATGCGCTCGCTCAGCTCGAGCACGGTGATGCCCTTGAGCTCGTCGATCCACTCCTGGGTGGAAGCAGCCATGGTCACTCCTTGTCCGTTTCAGTGTCAGATGTCGTGTCGGGCGCCGCGGCCTCGGGCTCAGCAGCAGCCTCGGGCTCGGACGCGGCGGGTGCCTCTTCGGCCTCCGCGGCAGGTTCGGGTGCAGCCTCGGCAGCTGCCGGGGCGGGTGCCTCGGACTCCTTCTGCTCGGCGATCTGGCTGAGCTGGCGTGCCAGGCCGCTGATGAGGTTCGAGAGGCTCGTCACGAGGCCGGTCAGCGGCGACGCGACGATGTTCACGAGCTGGGCGTTGAGGATGTCGCGCGAGGGCAGGCGTGCGATCGACGTGACCTGCTCGGACGTCAGCGCCTGGCCGTTCATCATGCCGCCCTTGAAGGGCAGCAACGTCGTCGCGCGGGTGAAGTCGGCAACGGCCTTCGCCGCCGTGGCCGCGTCGCCGCGGACGAACGTCAGCGCCGTCGGGCCCGCGAGCAGGGGCTTGAGCGCCTCGGCCCCGGCACCGTCGGCGGCCCGCTCGGTGAGCGTGTTCTTCACGATCCGCAGCGTCGCGTCGGACGCGCGCAGCTTCCCGCGCAGCTCGGCGATCTGGGCGACGCTGATCCCGCGGTAGTCCACGGCGAAGATCGCCTCGGACTCCTGGATCTGAACGGCGATCTCGTCGATCACCGCGGCTTTCTGTTCTCGGTTCATCTGCCTCCTCGCCGGGTCTTCTCGCCGTCAGGCGGGCCCGGGGTCTGCGGTGGCCTCGATCTGAACGCTCAGGCGGCTGTCGCCGGTGCGCTCTCCTCGAGGATGTCGCGGGTACGGGACGGGTCGACCTTCACGCCGGGGCCCATCGTCGCGGCGAGCACGATCGTGCGCAGGTAGCGGCCCTTGGCCGCCGACGGCTTGGCACGGATGAGCTCGTCGAGGACGGCGGCGTAGTTCTCGAGCAGCTGGCGGTCGGAGAAGGAGCGCTTGCCGATCGGGAGGTGCACGATCGCGGTGCGGTCGGTGCGGTACTCGATCTTGCCGGCCTTCGCCTCGGTCACGGCCTTGGCGACGTCCATCGTCACGGTGCCGACCTTCGGGTTGGGCATCTTGCCCTGCGGGCCGAGCACGCGGCCCAGGCGGCCGACGACGGGCATGAGGTCGGGCGTCGCGATGGCGACGTCGAAGTCCGTGAAGCCCTCCTCGACGCGCTTGGCGAGGTCCTCGGCCCCGACGATGTCGGCGCCGGCCTCCTCGGCCTCCTTCGCCTTGTCGCCCTGGGCGAAGACGGCGATCCGGACCTCCTTGCCGAGGCCGTTGGGCAGCGCGATCGTGCCGCGCAGCTGCTCGTCGGCGTGGCGGACGTTCAGGCCGGTGCGGATGTGGATCTCGAGGCTCTCGTCGAACTTCGGCGCCGGCAGGGCCTTGATGAGCGCGATCGCCTCGCGAGGCGTGTACTCGTTCTCGCGGTCGACCTGCTCGCGCGCGGCGATGTAGCGCTTTCCGTGCTTAGACAACGTCGACTCCCATGCTCCGTGCGGTGCCCGCGATGATCTTCGAGGCCTGGTCGAGGTCGTTGGCGTTGAGATCGTCGAACTTCTTCTCGGCGATGTCGCGGATCTGCGCCTGCGTGATCGTGCCGACCTTCACGCGATGCGGCTCGCCCGAGCCGCTCTGCAGGCCGAGCGCCTGCTTGATGAGCACCGCGGCGGGCGGCGTCTTCGTGACGAAGGTGAACGAGCGGTCCTCGTAGACCGTGATGACGACCGGGATCGTCGTGCCGTCATCGCCCTGGGTCTGCGCGTTGAACGCCTTGCAGAACTCCATGATGTTGATGCCGTGCTGGCCCAGCGCGGGGCCGACCGGCGGCGCCGGGCTGGCCTGGCCGCCAACGGCCTGGAGCTTGATCTGGGTAAGGACTTTTTTGGCCATAAGGGTGTACGCGCCTCTAGATCTTCTTGACCTGATCGAAACCGACTTCGACCGGCGTCTCGCGACCGAAGATTGACACAAGCACCTTCAGGCGGGAGGCGTCCTCGTTCATCTCCGAGATCTCGCCGGAGAAATCCGACAGCGGACCGGAGATGACCTTGACCGACTCGCCGATCGCGAACGTCGCCTTCTTGCGCTCGCGCACGGCGACCTCGCGGTGCAGCAGGCGGTCGACCTCGGCCTGCGTGAGCGGGACCGGCTCGTTGGAAGCGCCGACGAAGCCCGTGACCCCCGGCGTGCCCTTGACGAGCCCCCAGGAATCCTCGTTGAGCTCCATGTTCACGAGGACGTAGCCCGGCATCGTGCGCTTCTCGACCGTGATCTTCTGGTTGTCCTTCATCTCGGACACGGACTCGGTCGGCACGACGACCTGGCGGACGTTGCGCTTCTGGTTCAGGGAGACCACGCGATGCTCAAGGTTCTGCTTGACCTTGTTCTCATGGCCTGAATAGGTGTTCACGACATACCAGCGAAACATGGGGTCTCTCGAAAGCTCGGGGGCGGGACTAGAGGATGAAGTCGACGATGCGCTGCGCGACGGCGTCGGCGAGGCCGAGGAATGCCCCGGCGATCACGACGAAGCCGAGGACGACCGCGGTCGCCTGCCCGACCTGGCGTCGGTCGGGCCACTGGACGCGCTGAAGCTCGGCCCAGCAGGCGCGGAGGAAGTTGGCGAGACGGGGGCCGGATGCGCCGCGCGTCGTCGCGACATCGCCTGCGCCGTGGCCGACCTGCTCGCGATCGAGTGCCAGCTCGGCGTCGGGGACGAAGTCGGGATCGGTGTCGATGTCGACGTCGTCGTCGACGGGGATGCCGGCGGCGCCGGCGACGATGCGCGCCTCGACCTCTTCGGCGTCCCCGGAGGCGTGATCGAGCGCGCCCGGGACGTTGTCCCGGTGCAGCTTCTGCTTGCGAGCCTTCGCGCGCTGGCGATTACGAGCCATGGAATGCGGTGGTTCGAGCGGGCTACCGGGTCTCCCGGTGGCCAGTGTGCTCCCTGCACCACTTGCAGTATTTGCGCAGCGTGATCCGCTCGGGATTGTTGCGCTTGGACTTATTCGTCTGGTAGTTGCGACGCTTGCAGACCTCGCACGCGAGGGTCACAGCGATACGCACGTCTCCGCGGGCCATTCGGCGCTCCGTGACGGCAAGAGGACAGAAAAACGACCTGCGCAGGCAGGTCTGCGATGCAGTCTAGCGTGCGCTAGGCCCGGGCGCTCGCCTGCGGGTCCAGGCGGGTCATGTGGACGCTCGCGTCGAGCTTGGAGCTCGCGCCGCCCTGGTAGACGCCGCGCACCGGCGGCACGTCGGCGTAATGGCGGCCGTGGCCGATCTTCACGTGGCGCTCGCCCGCGAGCCGGCGGTTCGTCGGGTCGGCGCCGACCCAGACGGGCTCGCCGCGACCGTCCAGGCCCGGCAGCAGGGCCTCGAGCCAGGCATGCGTCTCGACCTCGACCGAGTCGTCGCCCTCGTCGGCGGGCGCCGCCCAGAGATACCCGCTGACATAGCGCGCGGCGATGCCGTTGCGGCGCAGGAGGATGAGCGCGAGGTGGACGTAGTCCTGGCAGACGCCGGCGCCGACGCGCAGGAACTCCTCGACCGTCGAGCCGACGTACGTCACGCCCGTCCGGTACTCGTAGCGGTCGGGGATCAGGTCACAGAGCGCGCGCAGCGTCTGCAGCGGCGTCGCCTGGCGGGCGGTCGCCTGCAGCTCGTCGAGCGCGCCCTCCTCCGGCTCGTCGAGCGCCTTGAGGAGGTACTCGCCGGCGGCCTCGGCGTAGGCCTCGGTGTCCAGCGCGTCCCAGTCGGCCTCCGGCGGCACGGGCGGCTCGGCCGTCACGACGCGCGCGCGGACGTCGATGCGCAGCCGCGAGTGCGGGCGGACGATCCCGAACTCCAGGACCTCGGTGCCGAAGTAGTCGGAGTGGCGCCCGACGCGCGCCTCGGGCTCGATGCGCACCGTGAACTCGTCGCAGCGCTGGCTGGACGTCGTCGCGGGCCGGACGCGGAGGGCGTTGAGGTTGTCGCTCACGGGCGTGTCGTAGACGTACTCCGTGAGGAAGCGGATCGAGAAGTGCATGGTCGGCTGCACGGACTATGCCGCAGCTCGCGCGCCGCCGAAGTAGCGCTGGGCGATGTCGGCGTCGACGAGGCCGAGCTCGCGCTGGACCTCGCGGCAGGTCACGACGAGATCGGCGTCGCCCTCGGCGCTGCTCTTGAACTCGAGATCGGCGCTGAGCCGGCTGAGGCGCAGGATCGGCTCCGAGCTGCGCGGCTGGGCGTCGGCGTCGCGCAGCGCGCTGTTGACGGCGTCGACCGCGGCGGCGACGGAGTCGGGGTAGTTGCGCTCGAAGAGCAGAAAGCGCGCGACCGGCCCGGCGTGCGCCGGGGCGGGCACGGCGCGGCGGTAGGCCTGCACGCCGCCGACGGCCTGCAGCAGCGCGATCGCCTGCCCGTCGGCCTGGCCGTCGACGTCGGCGTCGGCGCTCGGCAGCGCGACGCGCAGCATCCGCAGGACCATGTCGCCGGCCTCGATCCGGCCGCCCGCGCTGAGGAACGCGCTGGCCTCGTCGCGCAGCATCGTGCGCGCGGTGAGCCCCCAGAAGAGCGCCGAGCGCTCCTTGACGTGCTTGTAGATCGAGTACGGCCCGGAGTACAGGCGCGAGGAGAGGTCGCCGTCGCGCAGGCGCAGGTGCGTCGTGTTGATCGCCTCCCACATCTCGGCCGAGATGACGTCGCGGACGGTCGTCGCGCCCTCGCGCGCGCGGGCGACGCAGGCGACGACGGAGGCCGGGTTCGTCGAGTCGAACGTCAGCGCGTCGAGGACGTCGTCGCGGTTGGACGGCACGTCGTCGTCGCGGCTGGCGCCCATGATGTGCATGAGCGAGTCCCAGCCGAGGCGGTTCGCGCTCGGATCCTCCGGCCGGCCCTGGAGGTCGGCCTGGAAGACGCCGTCGAGCAGCCGCGACATCTGCTCGGCGCGGGCGAGGTTGCGCCCGAGCCAGAAGAGCTCCTGGGCTATGCGGGCGAGCATCGTCCGCTCTGCTGTTGCTGTTGCTGCTGGCCGGTCCAGGCGCCGTAGCGCAGGTCGGGGAGCGTCGGCGGCAGGCTCTCGGGGCGCATCGGCGCCGCGCGGTCGCCCGCGTCCTCCCCGCTCTCGAGCACCCAGGTGTCCTTGGAGCCGCCGCCGCGCGAGGAGTTGACGATCATCGAGCCCTCCGTCAGGGCGACGCGGCTCAGGCCGCCGGGGACGATGCTGATCGTCTCGCCGAAGACGGCGAACGGCCGCAGGTCGACGTGGCGCGGCGAGAGCACGCCGTGCTCGTCGGCGGTCGGGACCGTCGAGAGCTTCACGACCTCCTGCGCGATCCACTTCTCCGGCGAGCGGCGGATGACGTCCGCGAGGCCGGCGAGCGTCGGCTTGTCGGTCGTCGGGCCGATGAAGACGCCCTTGCCGCCGGACTCGCCGGTCGGCTTGAAGACGAGGTCGCCCATGCGCCCGAGCGCGTACTCCATGAGCTTCGGATCGGACATGAGGTAGGTCGGCACGTTCTCGAGCAGCGGCTCCTCGCTGAGGTAGAAGCGCACCATCTCGGGGACGTAGTGATAGATCGCCTTGTCGTCGGCGACGCCGGTCCCGACGGCGTTGGCGAGCGCGACCGTGCCGGCCCGGTAGGCGCGCATGAGCCCGGGGACGCCGAGGGCGGAGTCCGGGCGGAACTCGAGCGGGTCGATGAAGTCGTCGTCGAGGCGGCGGTAGACGGCGTGCACGCGCTGCAGGCCGTGCGTCGTGCGCATGTAGACGACGTCGTCGCGGACGACGAGGTCGGAGGCCTCGACGAGCTCGACGCCCATCTGGCGCGCGAGGAAGGCGTGCTCGAAGTAGGCGGAGTTCAGCGGGCCCGGCGTCCAGACGACGACCGTCGCCTCGCCCTCGGCGGCCGGCGCGACGGCGCGCAGCGCGGCGAGCAGGAGCTGCGGGTAGTGGTCGACGGGCCGCACGCGGTACTCGCTGAAGAGCCCCGGCAGCAGGCGCGTCATCGCGACCCGGTTCTCCAGGACGTAGGAGATCCCCGACGGCGTGCGGACGTTGTCCTCGAGCACCTTCCAGGACCCGTCGCTGTCGCGGACGAGGTCGCAGCCGGCGACGTGGCAGTACACGCCGCCCGGCGGCCGGATCCCGTGCGCGGCGCGCGCGAAGTGGCTGCGGCTGACGACGAGGCGCCAGGGGACGATCCCGGCACGGACGATCTCGCGCGCGTGGTAGACGTCGTCGACGAAGCGGTTCAGCGCGCGGATGCGCTGCGCGAGGCCGCGCTTGATGTGCGTCCACTCCGACGCCGGCAGGATCCGCGGGACGAGGTCCAGCGGAAAGGGCCGCTCGAGCGTCGGGCCGTCCTCCCCCGTCGTGTCGAACGTGATCCCCTGCTGGACGAAGATCGCGTCGCGGCGGCGGCCGGCGGCGGCGAGGCGCTCGGGGCCGAGCGCGTGCAGGCCCGCAGCGAGCGCGGCCGCGTGCGGGCGGGGCGACCCGTCTGCGTCGAACAGCTCGTCGAAGAAGCCGTCCGCCGGCTCGTAGGCCGACTGCGGGCTCGTGGTGTCCACCTCGGCCATCGTCGCATTCTCGGTGTCATGCTGCACCGCGACCAGCGCCTCCGGGCCAGGAGACAGGCCCACCGTTTCGCCCCGCGGGCCATATGCGGCGGTCTCGGCCCGCGCTCATCTGAGTGCGACGCGCTTACAACATCACTGAGGGAGAAACACGCGCGGTCCGGGGGCGCGATCGCGCGCGGTTTCCTCGGCGGAGCTTCCCGCGAGGAAGGCCGACGAGTAGATGTTCTATATGAGCATCTACTCGTCGCGGTCCGCCCGTGCGGTACGCCACGGCGTCCGACCCGTTTCCTCATCGATGCCGTTGCGGCGAGCGTACGAGCACTGGCATCGCGCGAGCGGCGCGCCGGACGCGGCGGCTCAGCGCGCGCGCAGCACGCGGAACTTCCGCGCGCCGATGACGACACGCTTGCCGCCGGCGTCGTAGCCGACGACCTTCCAGCGGTGCGTGCCGGCCTTGGAGACCTTGCGGCGCAGGACGTTGCCCGCGTGGACGCTGCGGGTCGCGACGCGCCTGCCGTCGAGCAGGATGCGCCACCGCGACACGGCGCCGGTGCCCTTGCCCGACCAGCGCACCGTCGCGCGGCGGCCGGCGCGGACCTTGCCGCCGATGCGCAGGCTGACGGAGACCGGCGCGGCGCGGGTCGCTGCGGCGGAGGCCGTCCACATGCCACCGGGGAGGATCGCGTGCATCGCGTCGCCGACGTTGAGCTCGCCGCCGCCCGCGCCGCCGAGCACGCCGGCGAGCAGGCCGGGCCTCGGTGCCGTCGCGAGCAGCGCGCCGCGCAGCGAGGCCTGCGACATATCGGGACGGGCGGCCTGCAGCAGCGCGAGCGCGCCGGCGACGAACGGGGCCGACATCGAGGTGCCGGACCGGTCCTCGTAGCCGCCGCCGCGGGCGGTCGAGAGGATCGAGTCGCCGGGCGCGGCGAGGTCGACGGAGTTCAGGCCGAGATTGGAGAAGCTGGGCAGGCCGCCGCTCTCGTCCGATGCGGTGACGCTCAGGACGGAGGGCTCCGGCGACGACGCCGGGTAGGACGGCGTGAGGTCGATGTTGCGGCCGTTGTTGCCGGCCGACGCGACGACGGTGGCGCCCTTGACCGACGCGTAGTGCAGCGCGTCGCTGAGGTCGGAGGTCGTCGCGTCGCCGTTGATCGAGACGTTGAGGATGCGGGCGCCCATGTCGACGGCATAGTGGATGCCGCGCGAGAGCAGCGTCGAGTTGCCGGAGCGGTTGGCGTCGAGCACCTTCACGGCCATGATGCGCGCCTTCGGCGCGACGCCGGAGCCGCCGATGTTGTTGCCCGCCTGGGCGGCGACGATGCCGGCGACGTGCGTGCCGTGGCCCTCGTCGTCGCTGACGTTGCCGTCGTTGGTGAACATGTTCGCGCCGTAGATGTCGTCGACGAAGCCGTTGCCGTCGTCGTCCTTGCCGTTGAGCACCTCGCCGGGGTTCGTCCAGAGGTTGCCCTTGAGATCGGGGTGATCGAGCTGGACGCCGCTGTCGAGGATCGCGACGATGACGCCGCTGCCGGCGGACTGCGTCCACGCGGTCTGCACGCCGATCGCCTGCGGCTCGGCCAGCGCCCACTGGTCGGCGAGCAGCGGATCGGAGGCGGCGAGGGCGGGAGCGGCGCTCGCTCCGGCCAACGCGACCGTGGTGGCGGCGGCGGCGAGGAGGCGGTTGAGAGCGGGCTGCATGCTCCCAGTAGTCGGGCGCTCTGCCGCGCGATGGCAATCCGTTCACGAGGCTCTGGACACATGGCCCGGCAGGGTGGACGAACGGTGTACGTCTGTTCGGAGCGCTCAAGCCGGACCGAAATCCGGAGTGCGACGCGCCGTCAGGATGCGGCGAGCTCGGCGGTCAGCGCGGGCCACGCGTCGGGATCGTGGCCGGGGACGAGCGGCAGGCCGCGCTCGGCGGCGATCGCCTTCAGGCGCATCGAACGGGAACACCCAGCCGCGGCCGTCCTGGCACTCGACGACGAAGCTCTGGTGGCCGGGGTGTGCCCGGGCGTGAGGATCGCCGTGATGCCGGGCACGAGCAGATCGTCACGCGCTCCTTCGCGAGGTCCCGGGTGGACGAGGTCGCCGGAGCGGACCGTGAGGACGGGCGCCAGGGACGGGCCGAAGCAGCCCCGGTGGACCGTGGCGGGCGTCGCCTCGAGCTCATGCAGCGCACTCATGCGGCAGCCGCCTCCCAGGCCCCGCGCTCGGCCGCGAACGCCGCTTCCCTGCCGGCGCGGAAGGCGGCGATCGATTCTGCCTCCGCGGCGAGGAAGCGCTCGTGCTCGGCGAGCGAGAACCCGCCGGCCTCGATGCGCGGCGCCCACGTCCCGGCGTCGCTGTCGTGGCGCAGCTGCGCGAGCTCGTCGCCGCCGACGGGGTGAAAGCGCAGCTCGTCGAAGTGACGCAGGCGCCACGGCGGGTCGTCGCCCGCGTGCCAGATCGGGACGGTGCGGCCGACGAGCTGGTACCCGCCGGGGCCCTCCATCCCGTAGACGCAGAGGAACGCCCCGCCGATGCCGACGGCGTTCGGCGGCGTCCACGTGCGCGCGGGGTTGTACTTCGTCGTGACGAGCCGGTGGCGCGGGTCGACCGGGACCGCGACGGGCGCGCCCATGTAGACGTCGCCGAGGCCGAGGACGAGGTAGGAGGCCCCGAACACGACGGCGCGCACGTCCTCCTCGCAGGCGAGGCCGTTGATGCGCCGGATGAACTCGATGTTGTCCGGGCACCAGGGCGCGTCGGGGCGGATCGACGTCTGATAGCGCGCGACGGCGCGCATCGCCTCCGCGTCGCGCCAGGCGAGCGGCAGGTGCACGACGCGGCCCGCGACGGTCGTCGCATCGGGCGCGGGCAGCCCCGACTCGAGGTCGACGAGGAGGTCCAGCAGCCTGTGGGCCGGGAGGCGGTCGGGGTCGTGGTGGACGTGCAGCGAGCGCACGCCCGGCGTGAGGTCGAGCACCCCGGGCGGCGCGTGCTCGCGCAGCGCCGCCTGCAGGAGGTGCGCGCGCACCCGCGAGCGCAGGTCCAGCAGCGGCTCGCCGAACTCGACGAGCAGCGCGCGCTCGCCGGCGCGGCGGTACGTCACGAGGCCGCCGGAGCCCTGGCGCGGCGCGTCGAGGACCGGGCGCGGGACGGCGACGCGCGCCGGCGGCTCGGGCGCCGCCTCGCCGGCGCCGGCGATGAGCGCCTCGGCCTGCGCCTGCAGGCCGGCCGCGTGGGCGGGGTCGACGGGCTCGAGCGTCACGCTGTCACCGGCGCGGACCTGGCCGAGGCGCCAGAGGTCCGCGCGGATGACCTGCGCGACCGCGGCGAAGCCGCCGAGGCTCGGCCCGTCGGGGCCGACGACGACCGCCATGTCGCCCGCGAGCATCACCGTGCCGACGCCGTACGCGCTGTCGAGGATGTTCGAGGGGTGCAGCCCCGCCTCGCCGCCGTCCTCGCGCGCCCAGCCCGGAAGCGGCCCGGTGAGGCGCACGCCGGTGCGGTCGGAGTGCAGGTGGACGGTCCAGGTCGCGCCGAAGACCTCGGTCAGCCCGTCGGGCGTGAGGAAGTCCGGCGCGCCGTGCGGGCCCGGGACGACGCGCAGCGTCGTGGCGTTGGCGATCTGCGGCGGGGCGATCGCAGCGCCCACGGGCTCGGCGGGCTCGGGCCCGACGACGAGCGTGTCGCGCTTGCGCAGCGGTCGCCCGCCGAGCCCCGCGGCGGCGAACGTCGCGCGGCTGCCCATGACGGGCGCGCAGTCGATCGCCCCGCGGACGAGCACGTACGCGCGCAGGCCCGCCCCGCGGATGGCGCCGAGCTTCAGCAGCCCGCCGGCCGGGACCTGCAACGGGACCCACTGCGCGACCGGCACACCATCGAGCTCGACCACCAGCGGCGCGCCCGTCACCGCGACGACGGCCGCCACGGCGAAGCGCAGCCGCGGCCCGGTGAGCGTCAGCTCGATCCCCGGCGCGCCCTCGGGGTTGCCGACGAGGCGGTTGCCGATCCGAAACGAGCGGTCGTCCATCGGTCCCGACGGCGGCACGCCGACCTCCCAGTAGCCCAGCCGGCCGGGCCAGTCCTGCACCGTCGCGAGCGTGCCCGCCGAGACGACCTCGATCACGGCGTGGCGGCGGCGCGGACGACGAGCCGCACGGGCGTCGGGTCGTAGCCGTTGCAGGGGTTGTTCAGCTGCGGGCAGTTGGAGATGAGGACGAGCGTGTCGCGCTCGGCGCGCAGCTCGAGGTACTTGCCCGGCGCGGAGATCCCGTCCTCGAACGTCAGCCCGCCGCCGGGCGTCATCGGGACGTTCATGAAGAAGTTGACGTTCGCCGCGAGGTCGCGCTTCTCGAGGCCTCGCCCCCACGCGAGCGCCTGCGCGAGGAACGTGTTGCGGCAGGCGTGCATGTGGCGCGTGTGCTCGCCGTAGCGCACGACGTTGGACTCCTGCGAGCAGGCGCCGCCGACGGTGTCGTGGCGCCCGCAGGTGTCGGCGATCATCGTCACGAGCGGCTCGCCGTCGAGGGCGCGCAGGACCGAGCCGGCGGTGAGATACGCGTTGCCCTGCTCGCACAGCGTGTCGACCGCGCTGTAGCGGTTCGCGTAGTCGCGGGCGTCGAAGAAGAGCGTGTCGACGGCCTGGTTGCCGTGCAGGTCGACGATTCGCAGGACCTCGCCGCGGGCGAGCTCGCCGATCCAGCCCTCGCCTGCGGGGACATCGACGGTCAGGCGAACGTCCGCGACGACACTCACCGCAGCACCGCCTCGCTCGCCGCGAACCCGCGGCCGTTCTCCGCGCAGGCCGTCCGCACCGCGTCGGCGTCGCCCGCGATCGCGTCGGCGTCGACCTCGAGGCGCACCGGCCGCGGGCTCCAGTACGTGACCGGGTCCAGCGGGTGCGGCGCGCAGCACAGCACGACGAGCACGTCGAGCTCGAAGCGCAGCGTGACGCTCGAGCCCGCGGGCGAGTTGCCGGGGACGAACACGAGCTCCCCCTGCTCGCCGACGGCGACCTTCGTGAAGAGGTTGACGTTCGCGACGAGGTCGCGCCGGCCGAGGCCGTGCTTGGCGAGCTCGACGAGCAGCCCGTCGCGGGCGCTGCGGCGCCGGTCGTTGCGCGCCTCCTGGTAGCCGACGGCGCCCCAGCGCGCGGCGACGTGGGCGGCGGTCGCGTGGCCGGTGATCGTGTCGTGCCAGCCGCAGGTGTCGTGCGTCATCGACGCCAGCACGCGGCCCATGTCGGAGTACAGCGCCACCCCCGCCGTGAGGCGGCTGACGTGCTGGGCCTTCAGGGTGTCGGGCATGCAGTAGCGCTCCAGCGGATCGCCGGCGCGGTAGAGCAGCAGCGAGGCGTTCGCGCCGCCCTCGAGGTCGGTGAGCGTCAGCGCGGTGGCGCGCCGGCAGACGCGCGACCAGCTCGCGCCCCCGGGCAGCGTCTCGTCAAGGATCCGGGGCACTAGATCGTCCTGATCCGCGGGTCGGCGGCGGCCTGCGCGAGGTCGACGAGGAAGTTCACGACGACATAGGCCGTTCCCAGCATGAGCGTCGTGCCGGTGATCGCCGGGAAGTCCGAGAAGGCGATCGACTGGTTGAGATACAGGCCGAGGCCGGGCCAGGAGAAGATCTGCTCGACGACGACGATCCCGCCGAGCAGCAGGCCGAACTGCAGGCCGCTCATCGTCAGCGCCGGCCCCGACGCGTTGCGCAGCCCGTGGCGCAGGATGATCGACCGTTCGCGCAGGCCCTTCGCGCGCGCCGTCCGGACGTAGTCCTCGCGCATGACCTGCTCGAGCGTGGTGGCGAGCGTCCGCGCGATCGCGAGCGCGGGCACGAGCGCGAGCGTCAACGACGGGAGGATGAGGTGCCTGAGCGCGCTGAAGAAGACGCCCGGGTCACCCGCGAAGAGCGCGTCGACGAGCAGGAGCTTCGTCGGCCCGCCGGGCAGCACGAGCGTGTCCGTGACCCGCCCCGACGCCGGCAGGATCCCGAGCACGGAGTAGAACAGCAGGATCGCCAGGAGCGCGACGAGGAACCCGGGCACCGACGCGCCCGCGACGAGCGTCAGGCGCAGGAGCTTCGCGAGCCGCCCGCCCGCTGCCAGCGCGAGCGCCAGCGCCACGCCCATGACGGCCGCGAGCACCGACGCCGACAGCGCGAGCTCGAGCGTCGCGGGCGCGAAGGTCGCGAGGTCGTCGGCGACGGGGTTGCGCGTGCGCAGCGAGTTCTGCAGGTCCCCGCCGAGCGTGCGCCCGATGTAGTCGGCGAACTGCGCCGGCAGCGGCTTGTCGTAGCCGAGCTCATGCTCCTTGGCCGCCACGGCCTGCGCCGAGGCGCTCGCCCCGACGATCGCGCGCGCCGGGTCGGAGGGGATCACCGCCTGGAGGACGAACACGATCACCGCGAGGCCGCAGAGAACCGCGAAGAGCGCGACGAGCCGCCTGCCGATCAGCGCCGACATCGGTCTAGGACCCGGCCCGCTTCAGCGGCGCGTACGTGATCGTCCACGGGTACTCGGGCACGCTCTGGACGCCCTCGAGGTTCTTGTTGAGGACGAAGACGTCCTTGACGTCGCCGAGGAAGAAGATCGAGTCCGAGGCGATGACCGTCCGGCCGACCTTCTGGTAGAGCCGCGCCGCCTCGGCCGCGGGCGCGTCGAGCGCCTTGTCGAGGTCGGCGTCGACGGTCTCGTCGCGGTAGCCGAAGAAGTTCAGCCCGCCGGTCGAGTAGAAGACGATCCGCGCCCACGTGTCGGGGTGCGCGGCGTCCGGCGTGTTCGTCTGCAGCATGAGGTCGGGCGCCGTCTTGAGGTGCTTGACGTAGCCGTAGGTGTCGGGCAGCTGCACCTCGCGCAGCGTCACGTCGTAGCCCGCCGTCTTGAGCTTCGCCTGGATGAGCTCGCCGACGCGGCGCTGGACGCCCGACTCGTCGGAGGTGTACGCGAGCGTGATCTTCTTCGTCGAGGCCTTGGCCGCGGCGGCCGCCGCCGCCGCGTCGTCGACCTCGTACGGCAGCGCCGGCTGGCCGGGGAGCAGCGCCTCGGGGTAGGCGCCGACGGCCTTCGTCGCCGTCCCGGCGTAGGCCTGGGTGACGAGCTGGTCGACGTCGATCGTCGCGCGCAGCCCGGCGCGGACGGCCGGATCGTCGAACGGCTGCTTGTTCGGGTTGACGTAGAGCAGCAGGCGCAGGTTCGACGGCTGCTTGCGGACGACGAGGCTCGACGGCAGCGACTCCAGCTCGGAGGCCGGGAAGGACTTCAGGATGGCGTCGAGGTCGCCGTTCTGCAGCTCCAGGCGCTGCGTCCCGATGTCCGGCGTGATCTTGATGAGGACGGTCTTGAAGTTCGCCTTCGTGCCCCAGTAATCGTCGTTGCGCGTGAGCGTGTACTGACGGCCGCGGTCGAAGCCCGTGAGCTTGTAGGGCCCCGTGCCGTCGCCGTGCGTGTGCAGCCAGGTCTGGCCGAAGTCCTTGCCGGCGTGTGTCTTGATCGCGCCGGGGCCGATGATCTTCGGGCCCCAGCTGGACGCCATGTAGGCCTCGAACGGGTTGACCGGGCTCTTGAGCGCCACGACGAAGGTCAGCGGGTCCGGCGTCGACATGCGCTTGATCGGCTTGAGCATGTAGGCGGGCGCCTGGTCGACGTCCAGCCGGCGCTGGAAGCTCGCCTTGACGGCGCTCGACGTCAGTGGCGCGCCACTGTGGAACGTCACGCCGGGATGCAGCTTGAAGGTGTAGGTCAGGCGGTCGGGCGAGACCGTCCAGCTGTCGGCGAGGCTGCCGACGATCTTCGTCGAGCCGGGGGCGTAGCGCAGCAGGCCCTCGTACTGGTTGAGGATCACCGAGTTGCCCTCGATGTCGTAGAAGATGTCCGGGTCGGGCACGGACATGTCGGCGAGGTACGGGATCCGCAGCACGTCGCTGGATCCGCCGGCCGCCTGCTTCTGCGTGGAGCCGCAGCCGGCGACGAGCAGGGTCAGGGCGAGCAGGGCCGCCGCGGGGATCCAGCGGGCGTGCCGCAGACCGTTCATCGGTTCGTCCTTTCGTCGATACGACGGTTGATCAGATCGCCCGTGACGTTCGCCGCGAGCGCGAGCAGCGCGACCGCGACGGCGGGGGCCAGCGGCACCCAGGGGTGACCGAAGAGGTAGTCCAGGCCCCGGGCGCTCATCGCCCCGAGCTCGGCGGCGGGAGCCGGCGCGCCGAGGCCGATGAAGGACAGCGCGGCGAGCGCGAGGACGAGGTTGCCGACGTCGAGCGACATCGTCACGACGACGGGCGCGACGGCGCCGGGCAGGAGGTGGCGCAGGATGAGGCGCGAGCGGCTCACGCCCGCCAGCCGCGCGGCCTCGGCATGCGGGCGCGCCGCGAGCGCGCGGACCTCGCCGCGGACGATGCGCGCGTACCACGGCCACCACACGATGCTCAGCGCGATGAGCGTGTGCCAGAGGCTCGGCCCGAGCGACGCGACGACGGCGATCGCGAGTACCGGCGCGGGCAACGCGAGGAAGAGGTCGGTGAGGCGCATCAGCAGCGTGTCGACGATGCCGCCGAAGGCACCCGCGAGCGCCCCGACGAGCGAGCCGAAGGCCGCGCCGAGCGCGATGACGCCGAGCGCCGCGAGCCACGACGTGCGCAGGCCGGCGAGCACGCGCGAGAGGACGTCGCGCCCGATCTCGTCGGTGCCGAGCAGCGCGTGGAGCCCGGGCTTGGCGAACGGCCCGGCGCCGGTGACGTCGAGGCTGCCGTGCGGCGCCAGCAGCGGCGCGAGCAGACAGGCGGCGGTGATGGCCGCGACCGGCCCGACCGCCGCGCGCACCGCGCCGCCGGCGCCCGCGCCGCCGCTGCCGGGCGCCATCCGCGGGCGCCCGCGCCACAGGCGCGCCGCGGCGTTGGTGCCGAGCGCGCCGGGGGCCGCCGGGGCGAGCGACACCTACGCCGCCTCGGACACGTCGGGGACGGCCGCCAGCAACGCGCGCGTGTAGGCGTGCGCGGGCTTCGTGAAGATCTGCTCGGTCGGCCCGCGCTCGACGACGAGGCCCGCGTGCATCACCGCGACCTCGTCGGCGACCGCGCGTGCGGCCGCGAGGTCGTGCGTGACGAAGAGCAGCGCGATCCCGAGCGTCCTGCGCAGGTGGCACAGGAGGTTGAGGACCTGCGCGGCGAGCGAGACGTCGAGCGCCGACACCGGCTCGTCGCAGGCCAGCAGCGCGGGCGGGACGGCGATCGCCCGCGCGATCGCGGCGCGCTGGCGCATGCCGCCCGACAGGCGCCGCGGGATCGACGCGGCCGCCCCTGGCGCCAGGCCGACGGCGAGCAGCGTCGCGTCGATGCGGCTGCGGCGCTCGTCGGCCGGCACGCCGAGCGCCGCCAGCCGCTCGCCGATCTGCTCGCCGATCGTCAGCCACGGCGTGAGCGACGCTCCCGCGTCCTGGAAGACGAGCTGCGGCGGCGCGCCGGGGCCGAGGCGGATGGCACCCGACGTCGGTTCGAGCAGGCCGACGACCATCCGCAGGAGCGTCGTCTTGCCCGAGCCCGACTCGCCGACGACCGCCAGCGCGCCGCCCGCCGGCAGCTCGAGGCTGATGCCGCCGACGGCGGTGAACGGCTCGGGCGCCTTGGCGAACGGGTGCGGTTTCGGGCGCGCGAAGCGCCGCACGACGTCGTCGACGACGAGCGCCGGATCGGGCGGGTTGGCCTTCACGAGCGCGGGCGCGTCGGCGCGCGTCGCGGCGCGCAGCATGAGCGGGTCGGGCAGCCCGGCGCCGGGCCCGCCGGGCGGCCAGCGCGTGAGGATCCCGGGGTTGTGGCACTCGTCGCGGCGGTCGCCGTGGCGGTGGACGGGCACCCGCAGCTCGCAGATCGCGTCCGAGGCGGGGCAGCGCGGGGCGAACGCGCAGCCGGCGGGCGGGCGGCGCGGATCCGGCGGGCGGCCGGCGAGCGTCGGGAGTTTGCCGCCGGCGACGGCGCCGTCCAGGCGCGGACGGCTGGCGAGCAGGCCGACGGTGTAGGGGTGGCGCGCACCGCCGAGCACCTCGGCGGCGGTCCCCGTCTCGACGATCCGGCCGGCGTAGGCGACGGCGATGCGGTCGCAGATCCGCGCTGCCACGCCGAGGTCGTGCGTGACGAACAGCAGCGCCATGTTGCGCTCGCGGACGATCTTCGCCAGCAGGTCGAGCACGAGCGCCTGGACGGTCACGTCGAGCGCGGTCGTCGGCTCGTCGGCGACGACGAGCCTCGGCTCGCGGGCGAGCGCCATCGCGATCATGACGCGCTGGCGCAGCCCGCCGGAGAGCTCGTGCGGGTAGGCGCGCGCCTTGACCGCGGGCTCCGGGATGCCGGTGTCGGCGAGCAGCTGGTGGACGCGCTCGCCGGTCGCGCCGCCGGCCGCCTCGGCGACCTGGCGCCCGACGCGCATCGTCGGGTTCAGCGACGTCATCGGGTCCTGGAAGATCGCGCCGAGATCGGTCCCGCGGCGCGCGCGGCGGGCGTCCTCGTTGGCCGTGACCATGTCCTCGCCGGCGAGGCGCACGGTGCCGCTGATCTGCGGCAGCGGCCGCGACGGCAGCAGCCCGAGCGCGGTGAGGCCGAGGACGCTCTTACCCGACCCCGACTCGCCGACGAGCCCGAGGATCTCCCCGGGCGCGATCTGCAGGTGCGCGCCGCGCAGCGCGTGGACGTCGCCGCCGGCGGCCTCGCTGCGGCGGAACGTCACGTGGAGGTCGTCGACGTCGAGGATCGGCGCGACGAGGCTCATGCGCGCCCGACCGCCGTCGCGGCGTCGCGCAGCGCGCCGAGCACCTCGCCGCTGGAGACGAGGCAGTCGCGCTGGAGGTAGGCCATCGCCTCGAGTGCGGCCTCGTGGGCGCGCAGCGACGAGCCGCCGACGCAGTCGGTCACGACGCGGCAGTGGTAGTCGTGCTGGTGGGCGTCGGCGAACGTGTAATGCACGCAGACGTCGGTCAGGCCGCCGACGAGCAGCAGCGTCTGCGCGCCGTGGGAGCGCAGGACGAGCTCGAGCTCGGTCGCGAAGAAGGCCGAGTAGCGGCGCTTGCGGATGAGGTACTCGTCGGCGCGCGGCTGCAGGCCCTCGGCGAGCTCGGTCGCCTCGTCGCCCTCGAGGCAGTGGACGCCCTCGACGCCGTCGAGCTCGCGCCCGAAGTCCCGCAGCGTGCGCTTGTGGACCTCCTGGATGAAGACCACCGGCACGGCGGCGCCGCGCGCGCGCTGGACGAGCTCGACGATCCGCTCGTAGCGCTGCTCGCCGCCGGCCATGTGCGCGATCCCGGTGTCCTGCGCCATGACCCCGCCCTTCTGGACGTCGATGACGATCAGCGCGACCTGTCCGTGCAACTGCAAGGCGTGGCCTCCTCCCAAAACAGAAAAGGCCCAGGAAACGAATGTCTCCCGGGCTTTTATCCCTCCGTGTCAACGCGGCTATGTAGGTGCCGGCCGGCCCTCTCGGACCAGTCCTGCCGACTGCGGCAGCGGAACCCTAGGGCGAGGTCGACACTAAGCCGCGGCGGCTCGGCGCTCCAGGTTCCGGTGGGCCAAATATCGGCGCCGATCTTCGACACTCGGGCCAATTGCGGCTCTGGCCCGCGCACGTATGGTCAGACCATGCTGTATCGCAGACTCATCACCCAGGGCATCGAGGCCGCGCGCATCGGGTCGATCGTCGGACCGCCGCCCACGGCGTCGGGGACGCCACGCGGCGACGCCGTCGCGGCCGTGCTGCTGGCGCGCGCCCGCCTCGAGCGGCCGCGGCGCACGCCGGCGGTCGCCGAGCGGCCCCACGCCGCGTCCGCCTGAGCCTGAGCCGTCCTTCTCACGCTGCCCGCGCCCGTGCGTGGCGCGCGACGTCGCCCGGCAGCCAGTCGCGGCGCTCGAGCTCACCGACGAGCCGCAGATAGGGCTCGGTGAAACGACCTGCGCGGTCGGGCCGCGGCGCGATGACCTCGCGCGTGTGGCACATCCCGGCGGCGACGTCCGCGCAGCGACGGCCGGTCGTCGCAGCGGCGGCGAGGACCGCCATCCCGAAGGCCGATTCGGCGTGCTCGGGCAGGCGCACGGGGCGCGCCAGGACGTCGGCGCGCAGCTGGCACCAGTAGCGGCTGCGGGTCGCACCGCCGGTGAGGCTGATCTCGCCGTGCACCGGCGCGCCGAGCAGGCTCACGTAGTCCAGGCACAGGCGCTCGACGTACGCCAGGCCCTGCAGGAGCGCGGCGAAGTGCTCGCCGTCTCCGCTGGGCTCGCCGAGCATGAACCCGTGGGCGCCGGGCGCGTGGAAGGGGAAGCGCTCGCCGTGGGCGAGCAGCGGGTAGGCGAGCGGCGCCGAGTCCTCGTGGGCCTGCGCCGCGCGGTCCAGCGCATCGAGCGCGCGACCGGGGAAGCGCTGCGTCAGCACGCCCGCGCCGCTGCTCGACGCGCCGCCGGGCAGCCAGCCGCCGTCGGGCGAGCGATGGCAGTACAGGACGCCGCCGACGTCGGCGATCGGCTGCAGCGAGGCGCCCTTGAGGACGAGCGTCGTGCCGAGCACGGAGTTCCAGTCGCCGTCGCGCAGCGCCCCGGCGGCGAGCTGCGCGGCGCAGCCGTCCGTCATGCCGGCGACGACCGGGGTCCCCTCCGGCAGCCCGGTCGCGCCCGCCGCCTGCGCACAGACCTCGCCGAGCAGCGTGCCCGAGCGGACGACCGGCGGCAGCACGCCGGGCTGCAGGCCCAGCGCCTGCAGCAGATCGTCGCGCCAGCCGCCGCCCGCGGCGTCCCAGCCGCTCTTCAGCGCGTGGCTCTCGTCCGCCGCGACCGCGGCGCCCGTGAGCCGCCGGGTGATGAGGTCGGGCTGGTGGGCCAGGCGCGCACCGCGCGCGCCGGCGGGGCTCTCCTCGAGCAGCCAGGCGAGCTTCGGCAGGCCCCAGCCCGTGCCGACCCCGGCGCGCCGCGCCTGCCCCGTCGCGCGGGCATCGTCGTACATGAGCCCCGTGGTGAGCGGTGCGCCGCCCTCGTCGACGAGCAGGACGGTCCCCGACGTGGCGCACGTCGCCACCCCGGCCACGCGCCCGGGCGCGACCGCCGCGAGCGCCTCGGCGCAGGCCCCGGCGACCGCCTCCCACCACTGCCGCGGGTCCTGCTCGTGGCGGGCGCCGTCGCGCCGGCTGCGCAGCGGCCGCGTGCCGCCGCCCACGACGATGCCGGCGCCGTCCACCGCGAGCGCGCGGGCGCTCTGCGTGCCGAGGTCGAGGCCGACCCAGATCGGGTCGCCGGCGCTCACGGCCCGGGCAGCCGGACCGGCGGGCCGGGCTCGCGCGGAGGCTCGCCGTCGCCCGGCGCGAGCAGCAGCTGCCACCACGCGACGTCGCGCCAGGCGCCGGCCTTCCAGCCGATCGACCGGTACGTCCCGACGAGCTCGAAGCCCGCCGCGCGGTGCAGGCCGACGCTCGCGTCGTTGGGCAGGGCGATGCCGGCGCAGGCGATGCGCAGGCCCTGGCGGCGCAAGAGCTCGAGCAGCGCCGCGTAGAGCCGGCGCCCTCCGCCGCGCCCGTGGTGGGCGGGGTCGACATAGACGCCGACGTCGGCCGCCCAGCGGTAGGCCGCGCGCGCGCGGTGCTCGGAGGCGAAGGCGTAGCCGACGACGCGGCCCGCGTCCTCGAGCACGATCCAGGGATGCGTGCGCGTCATCCGCTCCATCCGGACCGCGAACCGGGCGGCCGTCGGCGCGGCCTCCTCGAAGCTCGCGGCGCCCTCGTTGACGAACGGCGCGTAGATCGCGGCACAGGCCGCGGCGTCGCGCGCGGGATCGGCGTGACGCAGGAGCGGGTCCACGGCGCGCATGATCGCAGCAGATCCGACGGCGCCCGCGCGATGCGATGTATCAGCGCCCCCCGCGTAGTGCTCCTGTCTGTGAAGGGCGGACCGTATCGCCCGAAGCCTGGCCCTCGAAGGAGCAACCATGCAGGCAGCGCCGGCCCTCCAGCCCCGACCTGCGATGACCGGCCCGCTGCTGCGCGGCGCCGGCGAGCTGCACATCGTCGACACCCACGACGTGACGTCGATCGCCGATCCGGACGGCGTCATGCACCGCCTCGTGGCGCTCGCCGACGGCTCGCGCAGTGAGACCGAGCTCTTCGGCGCGCTCGTCCGCGAGTACCCCCACCTCGACGAGGGCGACGTCGCGGCCGCGATCTTCTGCCTCACCTGCGCCGGCGTCCTGGAGGACTGCGGCCGCGGCCGGGACCGGCGCCGACGCCGGGCCCGGATCACGGCTCACTCGCCGGATCGACGAGCGTGCCGAGCTGGGCGATGCGCGGCGGCCGAGTCGCGGTCGCTCGCGGCGCGCCACCCGGCGTTCGTCTGCTTCGGGGCGGGCTCAGGTCAGCCGGGGATGCCGGGAGGGCCGACGATGTCGATGCCGTAGCTCGCCGCCAGCCCCGCCAGCCCCTCGAAGTCCGGGGCCTCGGTCGGCGGCGGCGGGATCTCGAGCCGCTGCGCGGGCTCGCCGGCGGCGCGCATGAAGTCCTCGAAGCCCGCGGGCTCGGTCACGAGCAGGAAGCGCGCCTCGTCGGAGCTGACGAGAAACGTGTGCGGGACGTCGCGCGGCCCGTAGACGAACGATCCGGCGGGCGCGACGATGACCTCGCCGCCGACCCAGAACGTCAGCTCGCCGTCGAGGACGTAGAACCACTCGTCCTCGCGGTGGTGGACATGTAGCGGCGAGCCGGCGCCGCGCGGCGCGAGCTGCTCGCTCACCATGACGCGGCCGCCGGTCGTCGCGCTCGACGACTTGATCGTGGCGAGGCCGCCGAAGGCCCAGAGCGCCTCTCCCTCCCCGGGGCCGCGCGCGAATGCGGGAATGGGCTGTTCGGTACCGGTCGTCATGGTCGCTTCTCCTTCTGCGCGGGCGTTGACAGCACGCATCATGCGATCCGCGCCGCCCGTCGACAACCCGGGGACCCGGGCGGCCGCGTCGCGATCGTCATCGAGCGCGCCACCGGCACGAAGAACCTCTTCGAGAAGCTCGGCGTCACGTCTCGCCAGGAGCTCGTCGCGCGCGCGTGCGTCGACGAGTACCTCCCCGACGTCGTCCGGCGCACGCCGCTGACGTCGCGGGGGCGCTTCGAGCCCACCTGACGTTTGCGTGTAGCTTCCCGGCGATGGCCGACCCGCTCTTTCGCCTCGCCTGCAGCGCCGGCGTCCTCGACGGCGCGCCCGAGGGCTGGGTGAGCACGATGCTCCAGCAGGGCGAGCTCGCGCTGCTCGTCGACGACGGCGGCCTGGAGGCGATCACCGCGCTCGCCCACGCGCTGGACCTCGTCACGATCCCGCTGCTGCGCACCGAGGAGACGCCCGGCCGGCAGGACAGCACCGTCATGTCCTACGCGCAGTCCAAGCCGCTCGTGTGGATCGCGGGCGCCTTCGGCGAGGCGGCGACGACCTGGGCGCACAAGCGCGGCCCGATGACGCTGCTCGTCGAGACCGCCGGCGAGCTGAGCGACGAGGAGCGCCGCCGGATCGAGCGCTTCGTCGTCATCCTCGGCCGCCAGGCGGAGTAGAAACGCTGCTGAATCGGATCCCGCCCGCGCGGCTAAAGTCGCCCGCGCCCACTGCCGATGAGGGTCCCAGAAGCGCGGCGGTCCTCTCCTCTTTCCCCGTGCTTCCGTCGGTCGCGGGTGCCGATCCAACGGCGGCGCCCGCGGCCGGCCTCCCTATGTGTGTGGTGCACGGCAACGGGCCCGCGACCGATCCTCCTCCCGGTCGCGGGCCCGCCTTGCGCCGGGGGTCATGATCACCTGTCATGAGCACGCGCGACGATGCGGTCACCGGCAGGGTCGAGTCGGTGAACGTCGGCGAGCCGCGCCCGGTCGAGCTCAAGGGCCGCACGATCTGGACGGCGATCTGGAAGAGCCCCGTCGAAGGGCGGCTGGCGCTGCGGGGCGTGAACCTCGCCGGTGACGACCAGGCCGATCGCACGGTGCACGGCGGACCCGACAAGGCCGTCTACGCGTACGCCGTCGAGGACATCGACTGGTGGGAGGCGCAGGGCCGCGACACGCTCGGCCCGGGCGCGTTCGGCGAGAACCTCACGGTGCGCGGCCTCCCCGTGTCGGAGGCGGTCATCGGGGAGCGGTGGGCGATCGGGACGACGCTGCTGGAGGTCGCCCAGCCGCGGCTGCCGTGCTTCAAGCTCGGGTTGCGGATGGGCGATCCGCGCTTCGTCAAGCGCTTCGCGAACGCGAACCGGCCGGGGGCCTACCTGCGCGTCGTGCGCGAGGGCGAGATCGGCCGCGGCGACCTGATCAACGTGATCGAGCGCCCGGCCCACGGCGTGACGAGCGCGCTCGTCTCGCGCGCCATCCTGGGCGAGCGCGAGCTGCTCGCGGCGGCGCTGCGGGCGCCCGAGCTGCCGGTCGAGCTGCGCGAGTGGATGCAGGAGCGCGCCCGCCGCGCACAACGGGACGACTGACTGCCGGCGGAGCTTCAGTTGGCCGCCCGTCGTGCCGATGCGTGGTCGAGATGACCGTCCACGACATGCACCTGGAGCTCGGCCGGCTCGCAGCCGAGCGCCTCGACGCGATCGACGCCGGCCTCGGTGCGAACGCGACGTACATGCGCGAGCTCGAGGACGACCTCATCGCGGCCCGCGCGGCCTACATCGGCCTCGCGGTCACCGCGATCGCGTCGCTGCGCGGCGCGCTGTCCGGCGCTCAGACGGGCTGAGCCTCGCGCTCCAGCCGCGCTGCCAGCTGGTGCGGCAGGCTCTGCGCCAGGTGATCGCCCTGGCCCCAGAACGCATGCTGGGCATCGCGGCCGGCGACGCGGTAGGCCTTGGCGACGTGCCACGGCATCGGGTCCCAGGTTCCCGCGGCCCGCACCCAGGCCCTGCCCTCGTGGGCGTACAGCAGCAGGCGGTTGTGCCCGCTGCCCATGAAGTGTCCCGCGTGCGTCGTGAGATCGAAGCCGACGAGCGGCTGGGCGCCCTCGGGCACGGCGCGCGGCTCGCCGTCGCCGAAGCGCGCGAGGCCGTGCTCCAGCGCATCGAACCACGCGGCGAGCGCGTCGGGCTGCGCCGGCGTGACGAGCTGCGTGATCGTGACGTAGCCGCGCGTGAAGATCGGCTGGCCGGCCGCGATCGCGGCGACCTCGATCTCGAACGTCTGGCCGTCGAGGCCGCCGGGACGCAGCGGGGTGAAGCGCCCGATCTCGGTCGCGAGGTCCGGCCAGGTCTCCGGTGCCGTCAGCGCGGCGATGACGGCCTCTGCCGACGGCATCTCGACGGGTGGATACGTGTGCCACACCTGTTCGTCGAGCCGCGTGCACTCGGGGGTCAGCGCGCCGACGCGCGCGAGCTCCAGGCGCCGGCCGGGGTCGTGGGAGGCGCGGTCGGCGGTCGTCTCGAACGCGATGCCCCACCCGCGGCGGGCGTCGTCGGCGTACGCCGCCGGGAACCAGGGGCCGAGCAGGACCGCCGCACCGTCGAGCAGCTGCTCGCGGCTCAGCGTGCCACGTGAGGAGTCGGCGGTGGCGAAGCGGTCGTGGCCGAAGGCGTGATGGAAATGACGCAGGTCGTTGGCGTGCAGCCGGTGCGGGGCACGCCTGCGGTCCCAGTAGGTCGTCAGGACGCAGAACGCCAGCCGCAGGTCGTCGACCTCGCGGTCGTCCGCATCACGACGGTAATAGGCGGCGTTGAGGAAGTCCGTGACCCACGCCGCGGAGTCGCGCCCCGCGATCGAGGAGCCGGTCATCCGCGCGAAGCGCAGCACGCCGCTGCGCGGGGGGGCGACGAACGCGTCGTCGAGATGGTCGGGCAGCGGGGCGGGAGGGCTCGTCGGCTTGTTCATGGCGACAGCGTCGCGGCGACGACCGCCGCGGACATCGGGGCTCGACCCCCGATCGCGTGCGGCAAACCCGCATGCGCGCTCGGGCGCCCAGCGGCCTACCGGTGCTCGGGGTTCTCGAAGTCGAAGCGGCAGCCGGCGTCCCAGGCGGCCCGCTGGTTGCCGTGGACGGGGATCCCGCCGGCGTCCTTGAGCATGCGCGCCATGTGCATGAGGTTCCACGTGAGGAACGTCGTGTTGCGGTTGGTGAAGTCGTTCTCCGGACCGCCGGAGCCCGCGTCGAGGTAGCTCGGGCCGGGGCCCGCCTCTCCGAGCCAGGCCGAGTCCGCCTGCGGCGGGATCACGTAGCCGAGGTGCTGCAGCGAATAGAGGATGTTCATCGAGCAGTGCTTCGCGCCGTCCTCGTTGCCGGTGATGATGCAGCCGCCGGCACGGCCGTAGTACGCGTACTGGCCGTCCTCGTTGAGCAGGTGGCTGTTGCCGTAGAGGCGCTCGATGACCTGCGTGCAGACCGACGACTTCTCGCCGAGCCAGATCGGCGACAGCAGGACGAGGATGTCGGCCGCCATGACGCGCGGGTGGATCGCCGGCCAGTCGTCGTGCTCCCAGCCGTGCTCGGTCATGTCCGGCCAGACGCCCGTCGCGATCTGCATGTCGACCGCGCGGATCGTGTCGACCGCGATGCCGTTGCGCTCCATGATCGCGATCGAGCGGTCGCCCAGCGCCTGCGTGTGCGAGACCTCCGGCGAGCGCTTCAGCGTGCAGTTGATGAACAGTGCGCGCAGGTCTGAGAAGTCCCACTTGGACGTCGCGCACAGCTGCTCGTCGAGCTCGGTCATGTCGGCCATCGGTGCTGCCTCCTCGGCGGGTGACGGGGCGCGGGCGCAGGCGCCGCTTGCCCGCTACGTCGCGGGCGCGGGCGGTTCGTTACGCGCCCGCTCGAGCGAGCGCGCGAGGCCGAGCAGCGCGATCGCGCCGCCCCCGAGTCCCGCGACATACGCCCACGTCAGGACGCGGCCCGTGTCGAACGCGTCCCAGGCACGCAGGGCCCCGACGAGCAGCAGCACGACGGCGATGAGGAACGTCTGCACGAGGATCCGCCAGCTGCTCCAGCGCGGGTCCAGCGAGAGGATGAGAAAGCCCGTGCCGACCTGGGCGGTGAAGCAGCCGATGACGCGCGCGGTGAGCGGCGTGAGGTTCCAGCCCCAGTGGTCGACCGCGACGCTCGGCGCGATGAGCACGAGCGCGGCGGCGGCGAGCGCGCCGATCGCCGCGACGCGCGCCACGAGCCGCACCGTGGGCGGGACGAGCGCCTCGCCCGGTTCGGGGACGCGCGGATCGGCGCGCTCGTTGCGCCACCAGAGGTACGCGACGACCCAGGGCGACAGGATGTAGACGATCGTCCAGCCGTAGAAGGCGATCGCCGCCAGCGTGGGCGCGTCGCCGTGGTTGAACTTGTCGTAGTGGATGATCGTCGTGCCGAGCATGAGCAGCGCGAAGACCGCCGCCGAGATCACGCCGACGGAGACCTCGTGCCAGCGCGCCGTGCGATAGACGCGGAAGAAGAAGTACGCGCCCGCGCCATACCCCGCACCCATGAAGATCGGCGTGAGGTCGGGCTTGATCGTCCACGCCCAGAGGTCCGCCGTCCTGCCCGGCAGCCCCCAGAGGATCACGAGCGCCGGCAGGAGCACGGCGACGACCACGAGGGACACGACCCGCATCGCGGGCAGCACGGCGTCGTCGCGCGTCGTCGCGTCGTCCATGGCGGGCCGATTCTCTGCCCGATCGCGACCGCTGTCCACCACATCGGCCCAGACCTAGACTTTCGGGCATGCCGACGCTCGCGCCCGCCTCCCACGCCTTCGCGCGACCGGCCTGACGGTGGCCGCCCGCGGCATCGACCCGGCCGACCTGGAGGCCTGCCTGCGCGTCGTCGAGCAGGCCGCGGCACTGTCCGAGGAACACCCCGACGCGGTCGCCGTGCGGCGTGCGACGGCGGGGCTCTTCAAGACCGTCAAGCTGCGCCGCCGCGCCGAGCGCCGCGCCGCGGTCCTCGCCGCCGACGCCGCCGTCACCGCCGCGACGGCGACCGGCGCCGACGGGCGCATCGACGACGAGACGGCCGGCCTGCCACTGCGGACGCGGACGAACGGCACGAGCGCGGGCACGCTCCTCCAGGCCCGCGCGTGCTACGTCTGCAAGGAGCGCTACGCCGAGGTCGACGCCTTCTACCATCAGCTCTGCCCCGGCTGCGCGGCCCGCAACCGGGCCCGCCGCGAGGCCCGCACGGACCTCCGCGGCCGGCGCGCCCTGCTCACCGGCGGGCGGGCGAAGATCGGCATGTACATCGCGCTGCGCCTCCTGCGCGACGGGGCGCACACGACGATCACGACGCGCTTCCCGCGCGATGCCGCCCGCCGCTTCGCCGCGATGCAGGACAGCGGCGACTGGCTGCACCGGCTGCGGATCGCCGGGATCGACCTGCGCAACCCGGCGCAGGTCATCGCGCTCGCCGACGAGGTCGCGGCCGACGGCCCGCTCGACATCCTCGTCAACAACGCCGCACAGACCGTGCGCCGGTCGGCCGCGTCCTACGCCCTGCTCGCGGAGGCCGAGGCGGCGCCCCTGCCGCCGGGGCCGCTGCCGCCGATCCGCGTCTTCGGCCCCGGCGGCGTGGTGAGCGGGCTCCCGGCGGCGGCCGGCGACGGCGGCGCCTCCGCGCCGCACTGGACGCCGACGCCGCAGGCGCTGAGCGCCCTCGCGCTGAGCGCCGGCTCGGCCTCGCCCGCGCGGATCGCCGCCGGCCGGGCGATCGACGCCGGCGGGCTCGTGCCCGACCTCGACGCCGTCAACAGCTGGGTGGCGCACGTCGAGGAGGTCGACCCGGTCGAGCTGCTGGAGGTGCAGCTGTGCAACCAGACCGCGCCGTTCATCCTCGTCGGGCGCCTGCGCGCGGCGCTCGCGGCGTCGCCCGCGCGGCGGACGTACATCGTCAACGTCTCGGCGATCGAGGGCCAGTTCCAGCGCGGCTTCAAGGGCCCGGGCCACCCGCACACGAACATGTCCAAGGCGGCGCTGAACATGCTCACGCGCACGAGCGCCCACGAGCTGCTGCGCGACGGCATCCTCATGACGAGCGTCGACACCGGCTGGATCACCGACGAGCGCCCGCACCCGACGCGGATGCGGCTCGCCGAGGCGGGCTTCCACGCGCCGCTGGACCTCGTCGACGGCGCCGCCCGCGTCTATGACCCGATCGTCCGCGGCGAGGCGGGCGAGGACCTCCACGGCTGCTTCCTCAAGGACTACGAGCCGGCGCCGTGGTGAGCGTCGCGCTGACGTCGCTCGCCCACGGGGCGGGCTGCGGCTGCAAGCTGCCGGCGGCGGCGCTGCTGCCGATCGTCCGCGGGCTGGCGGTCAGCGACGATCCGCGGCTGCTCGTCTCCGCGGACAGCGCCGACGACGCCGCCGTCTTCCAGGTCTCCGCCGAGCTCGCCCTCGTCCTGACGATCGACTTCTTCACGCCGATCGTCGACGACCCCTACGACTTCGGCCGCATCGCGGCCGCGAACGCCTTCTCCGACGTCTACGCGATGGGTGGCACGCCGCTGGCGGCGATGAACGTCGTGGCGTTCCCGCTGGAGCGCCTGGGCGGCGACGTCCTGCGCGAGATCCTGCGCGGCGGCGCCGACGTCGCGCTGCTCGCGGGTGCCCCGATCGTCGGCGGCCACTCGATCGACGATCCCGAGCCGAAGTACGGCCTGAGCGTCACCGGCACGGTCCACCCCGCCGAGCTCATCACGAACGCCGGCGCCCGGCCCGGCGACGTGCTCGTCCTGACGAAGCCGCTCGGCGTCGGCGCGATCGTGACCGCCCGTAGGCGCGGCATCCGCGACGCGGCGCTGCTCGCCGGCGCCGTCGCGACGATGACCGCATTGAACGACGCCGCGGCGGCGGCGGCGCGCGCGGCGGGCGCGCACGCGCTGACGGACGTCACGGGCTTCGGGCTGCTCGGGCACCTGCATTCGCTTGCGCGCGCGAGCGGTGTGGCCGCGCGCGTCGAGGCGGCGGCGGTCCCGGCGCTCGGCGGCGTGCTCGAGCTGCTCGCGGGCGAGGACGCGGTGTCCGGCGGCAGTGCGCGCAACCGCAGCTACGCCGAGACCTTCACGGCGTTCGCCGCCGACGTGCCCGAGGCGCGCCGCCGGCTCGTCTGCGACGCGACGACGTCGGGCGGGCTGCTCGCCGCCGTCGCCCCGGAGCGGGCGGCCGGCATGCCGGGCGTCGTCGTCGGTGAGATCGTCGCCGGCACGCCGGGAGCGATCAGCGTGCGGTAGCACCTGGAGCGGCCCGGGCCCGGTGGCCCGACCGGTCTTCAAAACCGGGGGAGGCGCGGCAGACCGCGCTGGAAGGTTCGACTCCTTCGCCGCTCCGTCCGTTCCCGGCGCGCCGGCCCTTGGACACCGACACGCCCGCGAGCCGCTCGGCGCTCGTCACGACGCGGCCGAGGCGCACGATCATGCGGCCGAAGGAGACCATCTTGTTGTGCATGAGCGTCACGTAGATGAGGACGATGAAGATCGCCCCGGGCGACACCGTGCCGGCACGGCCGGCGCGGATCGCGAGCAGGAGGATCACGCAGGTCGACACGGCGAGGACGAAGTGGATCGCGATCGTCGTGGCGCCCTCGACGCGGCTGAGCTTGGACCGCGCGGGCCGCCCGGCCTGATGCTCCCTGGACGGCCTCCCGGCCGCGCCGGGGTACTCGTCCTCGGCCGCTCCGGCGCTCGCGAGCATCCGGTGCAGCCGGTCGGTCAGCGCGCTCTCGCGGCGGCGGAAGCGGCGGGTCATGCGCGCCGCCTTATGCGCTCCGACGCACGCGACGAGCACCGACAGCACGCCGCCGGCGATGAACACGAGCCCCATGCCGAGGTCGATGATGAGGATGATCGCGGCGACGCCGAGGAAGAAGATGCCGTTGCGCGTCGTCCCGACGAGGACGCCGCGGATGCCGGACTTCAGCCGCTGACCGTCGCCCATGATGCGGGCGAGCACGTCGCCCGGCTCCTTGCTGGACTCGCCGCCCCTGGCCTCCAGGCGCGCGATCGCGGCGTCGCGCGCGTCGCGGACCGTCCCCGACGCGAAGCGCGCGAACGCGAGGCGCTGGACGTACTCCGCCAGTGCCCACACGCCGATGATCGCGACGAAGCCGGCGATGAGCCAGAGCTGCGGGTCGGTGCCGGCCGGCACGAGGCTCGTGACGCTCGCGCCGCGTGTGCCGCCGTCGTGGAGCGTGAGCTCCAGGACGCCGCGCAGCGGCCAGGGGAACGCCAGCCGCGCAGCGACGACGCCGAGCGCGCCGAGCAGTCCCGGGACGAGCGCGCGCCGGTGCGGGCGCGCGAACGGCGCGAGGACGCGCCAGGCGACGACAGCCCGCCGGCGCAGGGGGCGCTTGGGCTTCGCGGCACCCGGGCTCATGACGGCAGCACGTGCTCGCGCAGCCAGGTCATGGCGGCGCCCGTCGCCGCGCCGGGGTGAAAGAAGCAGTCGTCGCGCAGCGCGCGGCGGACGCCCGCGAGGCCGTCGTCGGGGGCCGCGAGCTCCTCGGCGATCGCGTCCAGTGCCTCGTCGCAGCCGCCGGCGACGCGGCCGCCGCGCCGGCCCCAGGTCTGCAGGTCGAGCCGGTCGTCGCCGTCCGCCCCCGCCGCGGCGAGCAGTTCGGGGACGTCGAGGAAGACGAGCGGGCGATCGAGCAGCGTGTACTCCGTGGCGACCGACGAGGCGTCGCTGATGAGCAGGTCGGAGGCGACCATCAGCGGGATGACGTCCGGCTCGCGGGCAAGGCGCAGATGCTCGTTCTCGAGCGGCGCCAGGCGGGCGAACCAGTCGATCGGCTTCTTCGGATGGTCGTGGGGCTTGACGATCACGTCGTAGCGGTCCTGCCCGCGCAGGCGCAGGAGCAACTCCTCGCCGATCGTCTCCAGCGAGTTGTCGTGGGCGCCGGTCGGCGCGTAGAGCAGCACGGGGCGGCGGCCGTCGAAGCCGAATGAGCGCTGGATGGCGCCGCGGTCCAGGCTCCCGTCGAGCAGGCGGTCGGTCTTCGGGAAGCCGATCGGGACGAGCCGGCCGGGGTCCGGCTCGGGCTCCAGGCCGGCGAGGCGGCGTTGCATGTACGGCCCGACGGTGAAGCAGTGGTCGTAGCCGAGGTTGCGCGACCGGACCGCGCGGTTGCGAAACGAGAGGCCGTGGAAGATCTGGATCGCGCGGTGGTGGCGGGCCGGCGCGATCGGCTTCGTGTTCGCGCAGAACAGCACGTCGAACTCGCGGCGGCGGATCTCCTCGACGGTCAGGACCGACGCGCCGGACAGCCGGAACGGCCGGTACAGCGCGTCGGCGTCGTAGCTCCACGCCTCGCCGGCCACGCGGCTGCGCAGGCCGCCGGACACCCTGACGTCCACCCCGGGCGTCGCGAGGAGCGCCTCGTAGAGCGGGCGAAAGCAGGCGAAGTGCACCGGCGCGTAGCCGGTGAACAGGACACGGGCCACGGGCGCCATGCGCTCAGGCCGCCACGCGATCGCGCTGGGCCTGCGCGAGATGCGACCCGTAGGCCGCGTGCGCCCGCCGGCGCCGGGCGATCGCCGGCCAGACGGTCCGGCGCGCGTGGGCGAGATCGCCGGGGAAGTCGATCTCGACCCACGGCGTGCCGGCGACGTCGACGCATTCGATCCGCTCGCAGGGGGCGACGGCGTTGATCGCCGTCGCGAGCCAGTCGCGCTCGCCGCCGTCGGCGACGAGCGTTTCGGCGGCCGCGAAGGCCGCGCGCGCGGTCGCCGCGTCGAGGCACAGCAGGCCAAGGTTCTCGCCCGCGCAACGCGTGCGGGCGAGCTTCTTGCTCATCGAGCGCAGCCGGCCGCCACCGGACGCCTCGACCTTCATGTGCTCGGCGTCCCCACCGGAGCTCGAGTCGTGGGCCAGGGCGCTGCCGTCGCGGCTGGCGAGGCGCTGCGCGACTTCCGGGTCGAAGAGCACGTCGGCGTTGAGGACGAACGTCCCGCCGTCGACATGGTCACGCGCCAGGAGGAACGAGTAGAGGCTGTTCGTCCGCGCGTAGCGCTCGTTGACGACCACACGGGCGCGGCCCGCGAGCGCGGCGATGACCTGCTCGCGCTTGTAGCCGACGACGACCACCGGACGCCGCACGCCGGCTGCGGCGAGCGCGTCGAGCTGGTGGTCGATGAGCCGGCGCCCGCCGACCAGCGTGAGACATTTCGGGCGGCCGGTCCCCAGTCGCCTGCCGCTGCCCGCCGCCAGGATGATCGCGTCCATGTCTCGCGTGCCCCTCTCCGGCAGCCGTTGGCAACGCCGTCGTGAACGTACTGTTGCGCTGTTGTTACCCCCACGTTGAGGGCTCAGCGCAGGTCGGGGCCAAGGCTCGGCCAACCTTCGGCAAACATTTGGTAAATCGCGCTGTGAGCGACCTCGCCCCGCGCTGAGCGGGGTCTGCGGCGAGTGCGCCTGGTCGGAGACATAGCCGCCGAGGCGTCGCTCACATGAGCTACACCGATCACGTGGGCTAGCCTCCTGGTCAGTGGAGGCCCAGACCGAGAACCTCGATCCCGCGACGGTCCTCGCCGAGGCGCCCGACGACGAGTTCGCGCTCGTCGAACTGCGCGTCGACTGGCCCTACGACCTCGAGATCTATCCCGCGCACCGCCAGCTGTGGCAGCGCTTCTTCGTCCTCAACGGCGACCCGCTCGCCTGGATCGCCGACCGCGGCGAGGCGTGGGCGGCCGTGACGGTCGACGACGAGGTGCTCGAGGTCGACGTCTACGTCAACCTCCCGGCGGTGCTGCGCAGGATGGAGGAGCACGACGGCAGCGTCGCGGCCGCGATCGCGCCGTACGCGCAGACGGCGATGCAGGCGGCGCTCGACAACGAGGAGCTGCTCATCACCGGCGACTACCACGCGCTCGCCGTCGCGGGCGAGGCGCCGCGCCTGCTCGAGCGCATCGACGAGGAACACGCCGCCTTCGGGATCCCGGCGATCCAATGCCGGCGCGGCTGGGCGCCGGTCGGCTTCGGCGCGCTGTTCGATCTCGTCCAGGAGGCCTTCGGGCGCGTCGAGCTCGACCGCAGCCCCGTCCGCCTGGACCCCGTCGATCCCCCCGCCGGCGACTGCCCGGCCTGCAACGGCCTGACGTTCGGCTTCCCGACCGACCTCGAGGACGCGCGCAGGGGGATGTGTCCCGCGCACGACGCGCGCGCGCTCGCGATCCGCACCGAGCGCATCGGCGTCGCGCACGAGTCCAACCGCGCGGGCTGGCGCGCGATCGACAAGGCCGCGATGCGCATCAACAAGCTCCCCGAGCCGTCGTTCGCGCCGCAGCCGCCGCGCGTCATCGGGGAGAAGCCGGACCGCAATGCGCCCTGCCCCTGCGGCAGCGGCAAGAAGTACAAGCGCTGCCACGGCGCATGACCGAACCGACCGATCGGCTGCGGGGGCTCCCGTCGGTCGATCGGCTCGCGACGGCCGTCGCGCGCGCCGAGCTCGACGCGCGCCGGGCCGAACTGCTCGCCGGCGCCGAGGACGACGCCGACCTCGTCGCGCGCGCGGGCGAGCGGCTGCGCCCGCACCTGCGCCGCGTCCTGAACGCCACCGGCGTCGTCGTCCACACGAACCTCGGCCGCGCGCCGCTGGCGGCGCAGGCGCGCGCCGCCGTCGCCCGCGCCGCCGAGGGCTGCTGCAACCTCGAGCTCGACCTCGCGACCGGCGAGCGCGGCACGCGCCACGCCCACGTCGAGGCGCTGCTCGTCGAGCTCACGGGCGCCGAGGCCGCGATCGCGGTCAACAACTGCGCCGCCGCCGTGCTGCTCGCCGTCGCGGCGCTCGGCGGCGGGCGCGAGACGATCGTCTCGCGCGGCCAGCTCATCGAGATCGGCGGCGGCTTCCGTATCCCCGAGGTGCTCGCCCAGGCCGGCACGCGGCTCGTCGAGGTCGGGACGACGAACCGCACGCGGCTGGCGGACTACACCGCTGCGATCGCGGTCGGCGGCGACCGGGTCGGCGCGGTCCTGCGCGCGCACCCGTCGAACTTCCGCACGGTCGGCTTCGTCGAGGAGGTCGCGATCGAGGCGCTCTGCGAGCTCGACGTGCCGGTCATCGACGACGTCGGCTCCGGCGTCCTCGCCGACGACCTCGCGCTGCTCGCCGACGAGCCGGCGGTGCGCCGCTCCGTGCGCGCGGGCGCGGCGCTCGTCGCGTTCTCCGGCGACAAGCTGCTCGGCGGGCCGCAGGCCGGCGTCCTCGTCGGCCGGCACGACGCGATCGCCGCCTGCCGCGCGCACCCGCTCGCGCGCGCGCTGCGGATCGACAAGCTCTCGCTCGCGGCGCTCGAGGCGACGCTCGCGCTCTACCGCGACCCTGCGGCCGCGCGCGCCGCGTTGCCGGTGCTCGCGATGCTCGACGCCGCCCCGGCGGTGCTGGCCGCCCGCGCCGCGGCGCTGGCGCGGGCGACGGGCGGCGAGGTCGTCGACGCGACGGCACGCGTCGGCGGCGGCGCGCTGCCGCTGCTCGAGCTGGCGGGGCCCGTCGTGGCGCTGGATGTCGACCCCACCCACCCCGGCGGTGCCAGCGCGTTCGCCGCCGCGCTGCGCGCGGGCGAGCCGGCGCTCGTCGGCCGCGTCCACGGCGGGCGCGTCCTGCTGGACCCGCGGACGCTCACCGACGACGAGGCGCGCCTCGCGGCGGCGGTCGTGCGCGCGGCGCGCGCGTGAGCGCCGCTGCGCCGCTGACGCTCGGCACCGCCGGCCACATCGACCACGGCAAGACCGCGCTCGTCGGGGCGCTGACGGGCGTCGACACCGACCGCCTGCCCGAGGAGCGCGAGCGCGGGATGTCGATCGCGCTCGGCTACGCGCCGCTCGTGCTGGCGTCCGGGCGTCGGCTGTCGGTCGTCGACGTCCCCGGCCACGAGCGCTTCGTGCGGACGATGGTCGCGGGGGCGACCGGCATCGACCTCTTCCTCATGACGATCGCCGCCGACGACGGCGTCATGCCGCAGACGCGCGAGCACGCGGCGGTGCTCGCGGCGCTCGGCGTGACGCGCGGCGTCGTCGCGATCACGAAGGCCGACCGCGCCGATCCGGCCGCCGCCGCGGCGGCGGCCGCCGAGCTGCTGCCGGGGATCGCCGCGGTGGCGTGCTCGGCACGGACGGGCGCGGGCGTGGCGGCCGTCGCGGCGGCGCTGGACGACGTCGCCGCCGGGCTCGCCGGGCGGGCCGGCGCGGGCGCGCCCGCCGCGGCCGTCCTGCACGTCGACCGGGCGTTCACGATCCGCGGCGCCGGGACGGTCGTGACGGGCACCCTCTGGGCGGGCGCGATCGCGGTGGGCGACACGCTCGTGCTGGCGCCCGCCGGGCGCGAGGTGCGCGTGCGCGCCGTCGAGGTCCACGACGCGCCGGTGGCGCGCGCCGGGGCCGGCCAGCGCGTCGCGGTGAACCTCGGCGGCGTCGCGCTGCGCGACGTGCGGCGCGGCGACGCCCTGCTCGCCGCGGGCGCGGCCGTCGCTCCGGCGCTCATCCTCGACTGCGCGCTGCGGCTGCACGGCGCGCCGGCGGGCGGGCGCGTCCAGGTCCACCACGGCACGCGCGACGTGGCGGGGCGGCTCGTCGCGCTCGGCGACGGCCTCTGGCAGCTGCGCCTCGAGCAGCCGCTGCTCGCCGCGGCCGGCGATCGCGTCGTCGTGCGCTCGGTCGCGCCGCCCGACACGCTCGGCGGCGGCACGGTTCTCGACGCGCAGGCGCGCCGTCACGGGCGGCGGCCGGAGATCGCCGCGCGGCTGGCGCGGCTCGCGCGCGGCGAGCCCGAGCCGGTCGCCGCGCACGAGCCTGCCGCCGCTCCGCCCGAGCCCGCGGCGCCCGCGCCGCTGAGCCCCGCGGCCCACGCGCTCGCCGCGCGGCTGCTCGCCGCCGGCCACGAGCCGCCGTCGCTCGCCGAGCTCGGCGACGCGGCCGCCGAGCTGCCGGCGCTGCGCGCCGCGGGGCTCGCGGTGCGCGTCGGCCGCGACCTGCACGCCCACCCCGACGCGCTCGCCGTCGTCGCGGCCCGCGTCACGGCGATCGCCGAGGCCGAGGGCGCGATCACGCTCGCTCGCCTGCGCGACGCGCTGCGGACCTCTCGCAAGTTCGCCCAGGCGCTGCTCGAGCACCTCGACGCCGCGCGCGTCACGAAGCGCCTGCCGGACGACAGCCGCGTGCTGCGGCGGGCGCCGCCTCCTAGATGAAGACGCGCATGATCGCGATGAGCAGCATGATGAAGCAGCCCGCGGCCACGCTGCCGAGCACGCGCACGACCCAGACGTCGAACTGCGAGACGACGAACCTCGACGACGGCTTCGGGCGCTGCAGCTCGGCCATGATCGTCCGGGCGGCGGGCATCGTGCGGACGCCGAGCGGCTCGTCGAAGTCGATGTCCCCGCCACCGGGGTGCTCGGCGCGGTCGCTGTCGGCGCGCTCGCTGTGGACGTGGCGCTGCAGCGCGCGGTACGCGAGCAGGACCTCGTCGCGCTGTGCGTGCGCCTCGTCGCGCTCGGACCGCGCGCGCTCGAGCGCCGCCTCGGCCGCGGCCTGGCGCTCTGCGGCCTCGGCGACGGCGAGCTCCATCCGGGCGCGCGTGCGCACGGCGGCCTCGCGGTCCTTGACGGCCTCCTCGCACCGCTGCAGCGCGTTGTCGCGGTCGCGCTCGGCGGCGATGCGCGCGCGGGCGATCTCGTCGCGCGATTCGCCGGCGGAATCGGCGGCGCGGCGCTCGCGGCGCAGGTTCAGCTCCAGCTCGGTGCGAGCGGCGCCGGAGGCGTCGACGAGCGCCTGTGCGGCGTCGAGTCTGGAGCGCAGCTCACCGCGCTCCTGCTCGGCCGCCGCGAGCTCCTGCTCGAGCACGCGCGCGCGCACCCGGTCGGTCGTCAGCGGCGGGGGTGGATCGTCCGGTGCTTCTTCGACCGCGGCGCGCGGCACGAGCGCGAGCGGCGGCTCGGGGTCATCGAGCGGCGCGCCGAGCTGAACGCTGACGCTCGGGGCGACGGCCAGCTCGAGCTCACCCGCAGCCGGGGTTCCGCCCTTCCACGGGAACGCCGCGACCCACGGCCGGTCGGCTCGCGGGGCCCACGGCTTGTGCTCGAGCGTCGCGAGCACCTCGCGATCACCGAAGACGAGCGTCGGGCGCATGAAGCGCACGCCGCGCAGCCCCGACCAGTGCCCGCTGACGACGATCTCGTCGCCGTCGCACTCGAGCCGCTCGACCTCGAAGCTCACGCCGGCACGCGTCGCCGACGGGCGAATGGCGTCCCCCATGGCACGCGCCCTACCCGTCCGCGCCCGCGCGGACACGAGCAGCGGCTCGTTTGCGAAGGTTTTACCCGGCGGGGGTGTACATGCGACAGCGCCCGTCTTAGGCTCGCCGGGCATTGGACCACCGGACCGCCCCCAGCGACGACACGCCCGACCGGCCCGGGCCCTCAGCGCCCGCGCAGCCGCTGGGATTCGGCGAGCTGACCGTCACTGCGGAGCGCTCGGGCGACGTCCATTGCATCCGCCTGACGGGCGAGCTGGATCTCGGCACCGCCGACCGCGTGGAGGCGGAGCTCGCGCGGGCCGAGGCGGGCGACGCCCGGTCGATCGTGCTCGACCTTGGTGGGCTGACGTTCATGGACTCGACCGGCGTGCGGCTCGTCCTGGAGGCCCACGCGCGCTCGCGGGCGAACGCCGACCGACTGGTCCTGCGGCGGGGATCGGCGGCCGTGCAGCGGATCTTCGAGCTCTCGGGCGTCACCAGGACGCTGCCGTTCGGCGACTGACGCCGCGGTCGCGCGGCGCATCGCGATCACCGCCGTGTCGTCGGCCTGCGCGCCGACCTGGAAGGAGGCCAGCTCGCCGTCGAGGCTCGCGAGCAGCTGCTGGGGGGAGCTGGCGCCGGCGCCCGTGAGCAGCTCGCGCAGGCGCGCGTCGCCGAAGCGCTGGCGCTCGCCGCGCGTGTCGGTGACGCCGTCGGTGTAGAGCAACAGCGTCTCACCCGGCTCGATCGCGAGCGCCTGGTCGCGCCACTCGTACGGGTTGGCGAGCCCGAGCAGGCGTCCCGGCCGGCCGACCTCGCGGACCGTCCCGCCGGCGCCGACGAGCAGCGGCATCGGGTGCCCGGCCGAGCTCACGACGACGCCGTCGGGGGTCAGCCGGGCGCAGAGCGTCGTGCACAGCGAGAGCACGCTGCGCTGCTTCAGCGCAAGGTCCAGGCGCCCGAGGATCGCCCCCGGCCGTGCGTCGGCCTGGCCGATGAAGCGCGCCCCGTGACGCACCAGCGACGTGAGGGTCGCCGCCTCGACACCCTTGCCGGTGACGTCGCCGATGATGACGAGCCAGCCCTCGGGGGTCTCGATGAAGTCGTAGAAGTCGCCGCCGACCTCGAGCTCGGCGTCGGCGCCCGCCGCGCGGTACAGCGCCGCGACGTCCCAGCCCGGGATCTCCGGCACGGTGTCGGGCAGCAGGCTGCGCTGGAGCGTCGCGGCGGTGTGGCTGCGCGCGCGGTACAGGCGCGCGTTCTCGACCGCGACGGCGGCGCGGTCGGCGAGCTGCTCGGCGAAGCGCAGATCGTCGGCGCCGAAGCGCCGGCCGGATTCGGCGCTCACGAGCGTCATGGCCCCGAACGTGCGCGTCGCCGTGCGCAGCGGGACGAGGATGACCGAGCGCATGCCGACCTCGAGCAGCAGGCGCAGGTGCTCGGGGTCGCGGGCGGCCGGGCTGAGCATCTCGTCGGTGACCTCGGCGTACAGCTGCGCCTCGCCGGTGCGGACGACGAGGCCGAGGCCCTGTTCGGGGTTCGGGCGCGCGGGTTCGTACGCGCGCAGGCGCTGGGCGAGCGCGAGCTTGTCCGGGTCGCGGTGGGCCGCCGCGACCTGCTCGCGCACCCCGTCGGGATCGACGAGGTCGACGGCGCACCAGTCGGCGATCTGCGGGACCGCGGCCCAGGCGACGTTGCGCAGCGTCTCGGCGTAGTCCATCGAGGAGCCGAGCGCGCGGCTGGCCTCCGAGAGGAAGCGGCTGCGCAGCTCCGACGTCTTGACCGCCGTGACGTTCTCGATGATCGTCGCGGTGGCGACGATCTCGCCGGCCTCATCGCGCAGCGGCGAGGCCTTGAGGAGGTTCCAGCTCAGTGCGCCGGTGTGGCGGTTGACGGTGCGCATGAGCAGCGGCTCGGGGTCCTCGCCGCGCAGCAGGCGCACGGACGGGATGTCGTCCATCGTCAGCGCCCGGCCGTCCTCGCGCTCGACGATGTAGTCCTCCATGATCGAGCCCGGGGGCCGGGCCTGCAGCTCCGCCAGCGTGCGGAAGCCCATGTGGTCCAGGGCCGCCCGGTTGGCGTAGATGATGTGGTCGGCGCGGTCGCGGATCGTGATCGCCGCGCCCAGCACGTCGAGGATCTCGGCGAAGCCGGGCCCGCGCCCGCGCATCGAGGCCTCGAGCTGCGCCAGCAGCGCGACGCGCTCGGAGATGTCCTGCACGAGCGCGTGGAAGAGCCAGCCCTCACCCGTGAGCTGCGCGGAGACCGTCAGCCGCACGGGCACCGTGCTGCCGTCACGCCGGCAGGCGTCGAGCTCGAGCGCCCGGTTGAGGAGGCGCCCCTCGCCGGTCTCCAGGAAGCGCCGCAACCCGGCGCGGTGGGCCGCGCGGTGCTCGGCCGGGATGAGCGTGTCGGCGACGCTCAGCCCGATCGCCTCGTCCTTCGCGTAGCCGAACAGCTCCGCCGCGCGCGCGTTCCAGAAGACCACGGCCCCCTGCGCGTCCATCGTGATGAACGCCTCGTGAGCCGCTTCGAAGATGTCCTGCGCAGGACCGGGCTTCACCGCGACCGACCATATCCGCAGCGGGCGCCCGCGGCGAGGCGCGATCTGCGATCTGCTACAACGCCGCCCCGGCGCGCACCATCTCGGCCTCCTCGACGGAGACGACCTCGCGCCCGAGCGGCCAGAACGACACGCCGACGAGCTTGAAGCAGGCGAGGCCCAGCGGGATGCCGATGATCGTGGCGCAGAGCATGAGGCCCGCTGCGACGTGGGCGAGCGCGAGCCACCAGCCGCAGAGCACGACCCAGAGGACGTTGCCGACCGCCGATGCGACGCCGGCATCGGCACGCTGGACCAGCGTCGACCCGAACGGCCACAAAGTGTACGCCGCGATCCGCAGCGCGGCGATCCCGAACGGGATCGTGACGATGAGCAGGAAGCAGACGATCGCGGCGGCGACGTAGCCGAGTGCGAGCCAGAACCCCGCGAGCACGAGCCAGAGGATGTTCAGGACGAGTCGCACGGGTGTGGGTTGTTCCCCCCACCCGCGGCGGGGCAAACGGCGCCGCACGGTCAGCGGGCGCCGCGCCACCAGTCGCCGTCGAGGGCGATGAGCTCGTCGTCGAGGACGAGGAAGTCCAGGCCGAGCCCGCGGAAGCACGCGACGGCATCGGCCGCGCTGGAGACGATCGGCTCGCCCCGGCGGTTGAACGACGTGTTGATGAGCGCCCCGCCGGCGCGCGCATCCCACTCGCGCAGCAGCGCCGCGAGGACGTCGCCGGACTCCGGGCAGACCTCCTGCGGGCGCGTCGTGCCGTCGACGTGGACGGCCGCCGGCATCCACTCGCGGCCCGCGCCCGACACGGGCGTGCCCGCGAGCATGTAGTCCGACAGCCGCGGCCGCGGCGCCCACAGGGCCGCGGCGCGCTCGCGCAGCGCGGCCGCGCCGAACGGACGCCACGGCTCGCGCGACTTCATGGCGTTCAGCCGCCCGTGCATCTCCGGCGTGCTCGGGTCGGCGACGATCGAGCGGTGGCCGAGCGCGCGCGGCCCGATCTCCCCCGCGCCCTGGACGATCGCGCCGATGCAGCCGCTCGCAAGCGCGTCGCAGACGCGCTCGAGCGCCAGCGCCTCGCGATGCAGGCCGTTCAGCGCGCCGTTGGCGTGCGCGCCCGACTCGGGGCCGAGGTACGGCGAGATCCGGCCCGCGGCCCGGCGCGGCGGCGCGACGTGCCAGGCGGCGCCGAGCGCCGTCCCGGCGTCGTGCGGCACGGGCGGCGCGAAGACCGGCCCGCGCAGGAGGCCGTTGGCCTTGCAGTTCAGCGCGACGCCGCCGGCCAGGCAGAGGTTCTCCGTCCCCGCGAGCTCGCGCGCGAGCGCCGCGAGGCGCAGCACGACGCGCTCGACGGCCTCCTGCGCGCTGACGGCGACCTGCACGGCCAGCGGGTCGAGATGCAGCTCGTCGCGTGGGCGCGCGACCCGGCGGCCGCCGGCGAGCCCGTCGAGGTGGGCGCCCCAGGCGTGGATGAAGCGGTTGAAGCCGTCGCCGTCGTCGATGTCCGGCGGCGGCGCCGGCTCGCCGCCAGGCAACAGCTCCCACGGCTCGGCGCCGGTCGCCCGCCCGTAGGCCGACAGCCCCATGAGCTTGCCGGACTGCAGCGGGCCGAAGCCCACGACGCGGCAGGCGGCGTCGTAGAGGTAGCCGAGCGAGTGCGAGCGCGGCCAGACGGCGCTGCGCACGAGCGCGCGGCCGCGCTCGGCCCTGTAGATCGAGATGCTCTCGTCGTCGCCGTTGCCGTCGACGACGAGCACGGCGGCAGCGTCGAAGTCCGAGGCGTGGAAGGCGATCGTCGCGTGGGCGAGGTGATGGCCGACGAAGCGGACCTCGGGCATCTCGCGCCACGAGCAGCGCACGCCGAGGTACTGCTCGAACCACGCCGGCGTGTCCTCGAGGCGCCAGTCCACGCCGTAGAGGCGGCTCGCCTGCGGCATGTCCCAGCCGACGGCGACGAGATCGATGTCGCCGAAGCTCGCGCCGGCCTGCTCGAGGCAGTGCGCGACGGCGAGCCGCGGGCCGCTGCGCTCGGCGTGCTTGGCGCGGCTGAGGCGCTCCTCCTCGCAGAACGCGAGCAGCGTGCCGTCGTGGTCGACGAGGCAGGCGGCGGGGTCGTGCCAGCCCGCCGGCGGGGCGTTGACGCCGAGGATCACCGCGGCACTATCGCGCACTGGCGCGCCGCGCGCGCTCTGATTGCGCGCAGCCTCACACCTCCGGGCCCGGACCGGCCCACCACGCCGGGCGGCTCCACGGCGTCGGCGCGCGCTCCTGGCGTTCGCCGTCGACCTCGAGATCGACGCGCTCGCCGAAGAACGCGAGGTAGCCCGCGACGCGGGCGGCGTTCTCCAGCGGCGCCGGATAGCACCACGCCAGGTTCTCGCCCTCGGCGCCGGCGGCCGCGTGGGAGCGGTAGCTCGCGCGGCCCTTGTAGGCGCAGGTCGTCCGCAGGTCGCTGGGCTCCAGGTCGGCGAGGACGTCCTGCGGCGGGAAGTACCAGCGCGGCGGGAGGCTCGTCTCGAAGATCACGCGGGTGCGCGTGCTCTCGGCGAGCACCGTCCCGCCGACGGAGACCCGGACGTGGCGGGAGCTGTCGCGCACGTCGACGCGGTGGTAGGGGTCGATCGCGTGGCCGACGATCTCGTCGTCCTCCTCATACCAGGCGTCCATGTCGGCGAAGGCGAACGTCACGTGGTCCTCGAGGCCGGGGGCCCCGGGGGGCGGGAGCACGGGCTCCAGGTCGCCGAGCGCCTCCCAGCGCCAGTCGTCGCGGGGGAAGAAGTAGCGCCCGAGGTGGGCGTGGCGGAAGAGCATCTTCGCCCGCGTGCTGTCGAGCACCGTCGCGCCGCCGCGGACGGCGCGCAGCCGGCGCGGCGACGACTCGACGTACGCGATCGCCCGATGGTCGATGTCGGTGTTGAAGTGCCCGCGCGGAGCGTGCCCGAACGGACCGGTTCCCATGGTCATGGACATGCGGCCGAGGCTAACGCGCCGTCACCGGCCGGCCTGGTCGTCCTCGGTCTGGGCGGCGGCCACCTCGCGCTGCCCGGCGACGAGGGACTCCAGCCGCTCGCGCTCGAGCCGCATGACCTTCGCCCGCGCGCTCAGGCGCCGGGCGAACAGCCAGATCACGACCACCAGGAGGATGAGCGGCAGCATGATCACGAGTGCCACGAGGACTTCCATGCGCGAACCGTACCCCGCGCGGCGACACGCTAGGCTGAATGTGGTTGTCTGAGCAACCGTCGGAAGGAGCTCCCGTGCACGTCGAGATCTGGTCGGACATCGCCTGCCCCTGGTGCTACATCGGCAAGCGGCGCTTCGAGGCGGCGCTGGCGTCCTACGAGCACCGCGACGAGGTCCAGGTCACCTGGCGCAGCTTCGAGCTCGACCCGCACGCCCCGCGCGACCGCGGGACGGATTCCGCGACACACCTCGCCGAGAAGTACGGGACGACGCGCGAGGAGGCGCTCGCGATGCACGCCCGCATGACCGAGAACGCCGCCGGCGACGGCCTCGAGTTCCGCTTCGACCGCACCCGCGGCGGCAACACGTTCGACGCCCACCGCGTGCTGCACCTCGCCCGCGCGCACGGCCTGCAGGACGCGATGAAGGAGCGCATCATGCGCGCCTACCTCACCGAGGGCGAGCTCATCAGCGACCACGACGTGCTCGCGCGCCTGGCGCTCGAGGTCGGCCTGCCGCAGGACGAGGTCCGCGAGACGCTCGCGACCGACCGCTACGCCGCCGGCGTCCGCGACGACGAGCGCACCGCGCAGTCGCTCGGCATCAACGCCGTCCCGTTCTTCGTCGTCGACCGCGCGATCGGCGCCTCGGGCGCGCACCCGCCCGCGCAGCTCGCCGAGCTCCTGCGCCAGGCCCGCGCCGCGAACCCGCCGGCGGCTGCGGCCACCGGCCGCGAGACCTGACATGGGACGCACGTACGACGAGATCGACGACCACTGGGCGCACTGGATCGCCGAGCAGCCGCTGTTCTTCGTGGCCACCGCGCCGCTCGGCCCCGACGGGCACGTCAACGTCTCGCCCAAGGGCCCGGCGGGCGCGCTGCGCGTCCTCGGGCCGCGCCGCGTCTGCTACCTCGACGTCGGCGGCAGCGGCGCCGAGACGATCGCCCACCTGCGCGAGAACGGGCGCATCGTCGTGATGCTCTGCGCCTTCAGCGGGCCGCCGCGGATCCTGCGCCTGCACGGCACCGGCGAGATCATCGGCGCGGACGACGCGCGCTTCGCGGAGCTCGCGGCGGGCCTGCCGAGCATCGGCCCGCCGGAGTCCACGCGCGCGGTCATCGCCGTCGACGTCGAGCGGATCGCGGACTCCTGCGGCTACGGCGTCCCGCTCATGAGCGTCGACGGCGAGCGCGACCACTACGCGCTGTCGGCGGCCAAGCGCCTGCGCACCGGCGGGCCGACGGCGCTGTCCGAGCGCCGCGCGGAGGTCAACGGCCGCAGCATCGACGGCCTCCCGGCGCTCGACCCGGTCTGAGGCGCCGCGGATCGCTGCGGCCGATCGACCTCACGCTCCGCCGCGCCGCAGCGTTGGATGGGCATGGCAACCATGACGATGTCGCTCAGCCGCTGGACGACCACCGCGAGCCCGCTCGGGCCGCTGACGCTGCACGGCGGGCCCGCCGGGCTGACCGCGCTTCAGTTCGCCGGCGCCGGCGCACTCCCCGACGAGGCCGCCCGCGCGCCGGACCTCTTCACCGGGGCCGTCGCGCAGCTCGACGCGTACTTCGCGGGCGAACTGCGCCGCTTCGACCTCGACCTCGACCTCCGCGGGACGCCCTTCCAGCGCGACGTCTGGCGCCGGCTGCAGGGGATCCCGTGCGGCGAGACCATCTCCTACGGCGAGCTGGCGCGCGCGCTCGGCCGGCCCGGCGGCGTGCGCGCGGTCGCGGCCGCGGTCGGCCGCACGCCGGTGCCGATCATCGTCCCCTGCCACCGCGTCATCGCGCGTGACGGCAGGCTCACGGGGTACCGCGGCGGCCTGCAGCGCAAGCGCGCGCTGCTGGCACTCGAACGTGGGCTAGCATCGCCGCGGTGAGCGTGCGCACGGTTCTCGCGGCGGGCCTCGTCGCCGCGCTCGGTCTCGGCGGCGTCGTGCTTCCCGCGGGCGCCACGACGCCGAAGAAGACGGCGGCGAAGGCGAAGGGCCCGGCGGCGCTGCAGGCCTCCAAACGCAAGTTCCCCACCGCGCCGAGCGCGCCGGTCGACTACACCGCGATCAAGGGCCTCTCGCAGCCGACGTACGACGACGTCCGGCGCACGACCCACACGCTCGTCGTCGGCGACGGGACGAAGATCCACCTCGAGATCGTCAAGCCGCAGGGTGCCACGCAGCTCGGCGTGATCCTCGAGGCGAGCCCCTACGAGGGCACGCTCTACGAGCGCTCCGGCGAGCGGATGGTCCCGCTGCCGGGCAAGGACGGCAAGCTCGAGGGGCTCGCCGGGTTCTTCCCCAAGCGCGGCTACGCCGTCGTCTTCATGGACCTGCGCGGAACCGGGCTGTCGTCCGGGTGCCTCAACACGCTCGGGCCCGCCGACGAGCGCGACCTGCGCGACGTCATCGAGTGGGCGGCCGGCCAGTCGTGGTCCAACGGGCGCGTCGGCATGATCGGCCATTCGTACGTCGGCTCGACGCCGCTCGCCGCGACGGTGCTCAAGCCCAAGGGCCTCGTGACGATCGTCCCGAGCGCCGGCCTGCCGGCGATCTACGACCACCAGTGGCAGCTTGGCGTGCCGTACAACGCGCAGTACCTCGGGCCGATCGAGGCCTACCAGCAGCTCGCGCTCCAGCGCGACCTGCCGGTCGAGATCGAGCTGCCGGTGCTCGGCGGCATGACGGGCGAGCACGCCGGCCAGGACGTCTTTCAGATCGGCTGCGGCCTGAAGGACAGCTCGCTGCTGTCCAGCGATCAGCTCGCCGGCGTCAACACGCGCTACCACCAGCAGCGCGACGCGACGAAGGCGGCGGCCGCCTTCCCGGGCAGCGTCTTCGTCATCCACGGCGAGAACGACGCGGCGGCGCGGATCGCGAACCTCCATTGGCTCTTCGACCGCGGGCCCAAGGCCCGCGACAAGGTCTGGATCGGTCAGTGGGACCACGGCATCGGCTGCTGCCCGAACCGCCGCGGCGCGCAGTGGGTGGGAGCGATCCACGCCTGGTTCGACCGCCAGTTGCTGCGCCGGCGCGTCACGACTGGTCCACGCGTCGAGGTCTTCCTCAACGACGCGCCGACCGTTCCCGCGGCGATCCAGGCGCGCACCGAGATCTACACCTCGCGCTCGTGGCCGCCGCCGGCGTCGGGCATGCTGACGATGCGGGCGTCGGCCGACGGCACGCTCGGCGAAGGCGACGGCGTCGCGGGCGCGCCGTCGTTCGTCGGCGATCCGCTCGGCTTCCTCGGCCTCGCCACCGGCGCCGTGACGTTCACCTCGGCGCCGATCACGCAGGACACGGTCCTGCTCGGGCTGCCGAGGCTCACGCTCGCGAGCGCCGTGACGCAGGCACCGCTGAACCTCATCGCGACGCTCTACAGCTCCCGTGGCGCGGATCTGCGGCGCATCTCGCAATGCGCGATCAACCCGCAGCTGCGCGGCGGCTTCGACCACATCACGCCGGTGCGGCCCGGCCGGCGGATGCAGCTCGATCCGCCGTGCTTCATGGTCTCCCAGCACCTGCACCCCGGCGACCGGCTCGTCCTGAAGGTCACGACCTCCGACGACGACAAGCTGCCGCTCTTCACGATCGACCCGCACGTCACGGTGTTCACGGGCGGCGTTGAGGGGACGCACATCGACCTGCCGGTCGCGACCGGGAGGCTCTACCCCGACGACGCCCCGATCGCCGACGACGCGATCGCCGTTCCGTAGCATTCGGTCGATCATGGCCGACCGCCCGCCGCTGCCGCCGTTCACGCGCGAGACCGCCGCCAAGAAGGTCCAGGCGGCCGAGGACGGCTGGAACACGCGCGATCCCCAGCGCGTCGCACTCGCGTACACCGAGGACTCCGTCTGGCGCAACCGCGACACGTTCATCGAGGGGCGCGCCGCGATCGTCGCGTTCCTCACCGAGAAGTGGGAGCGCGAGCTCGACTACGCGCTGCGCAAGGGGCTGTGGGCGTTCGCGGACGACCGCATCGCCGTGCGCTTCCAGTATGAGAGCCACGACGCCGCCGGGCAGTGGTACCGCAGCTACGGCAACGAGCTGTGGGAGTTCGACGAGCACGGCCTGATGCGCCGCCGCGAGGCGAGCATCAACGACCTGGCGATCGACGAATCGCAGCGGCGGATCTTCGGGCCGCGGCCGGCCGACGAGCACGGCGTCGACTTCCCGCTCTCGTAACCGGGCTTCGCCCTCCTGGTTTCGCCCTCCGGTCGACGCTCGTAACGCCCTTCTGGTTTCGCCTCCGGTCGACGTCACAGGAAGATCTCGCAGTTGCGGGTGCGGTCGCGTGAGTCCTTCTCGACGCGATCGATGCCCGGCCCGCAGTCGATGATGTCGACGTTGCCGCCGACGGCGCGGATCGTGTCGGCGCCCGGGCCGCCGAAGATCCGGTCGCGCCCGAAGCCGCCGTTGAGCTGGTCGCGGCCGCGGCCGCCGCGCAGGACGTCGTCGCCACGGCCGCCCTCGAGCTCGTCGTCGCCGTCGCCGCCCGCGAGGGTGTCGTTGCCGGTGCGGCCGAAGAGCGAGTCGTCGCCGGCGTCGCCGTAGAGGCGGTCGCTGCCGCCCGCGCCCTCGAGCAGGTCCTCCCCGCCGCCGCCGCGGATGACGTCGGCGCGAGCGGTGCCGAGGATGCGCTGGGCGCGCTTGCGCGGCGGGCAGCGCCTGCGGGCGAGCTGGCACTTCGACATGCGCTCGTAGCCGATCGCCTTGGCGACGGTGTCGTCGTCGACCGGCACGCCGACGTCGCGCCAGCGCTGCAGCGAACGGGCGAGCGTCGGCGCCCTGGAGAGGTCGGCGCCGGTGTCCGTCCGCTCGCAGGCGGCGAAGCGCGTGCGCGAGCCGCCGACCTTGATCGTCCGCGCGGCGAACGCGGAGAGGATCACGTGGTCGTTGCCGGGGCCGCAGTCGACGGTCTTCGCCGATGCGCCGACGTAGAACGTGTCGTTCCCCGCGCCGCCGAACATCCGCGTGCCGTTGGCGTCGCGCGCCATCCACAGCGTGTCGTTGCCGTCCCCGCCGTCGATGTCGCCCGAGCCGGTGTCGACGATGACGTCGTCGCCCGCGCCGCCGAGCGACCGCAGGCCGTTGGCCTGGCCGGAGCCGGGGAGCAGGAGGTCGCTGCCGGCGCCGCCGTCGAGGCCGTCGTTGCCCGTGCCGCCCGACAGCAGGTCGTTGCCGTCGCCGCCGAGCACGTGCTTGTCGGCCCCGGCGTTGGCGATCAGGACGTCGTCGCCGGGGCCGCCGTCGAGCAGCCGGTCGTCGCCGAAGCGCGACTCGCCGAGGAAGTCGTTGCCGTCGCCGCCGCGCAGCGTGTCGTCGCCGTCGAAGCCGTCGAGGCGGTCGTTGCCAGGACCGCCGTCGAGGCGGTCGTTGCCGGTGAAGCCGTAGAGGAAGTCGTTGCCGTCGCCGCCCGAGAGCTTGTCGTTGCCCGAGCCGCCGTCGAGACTGTCGTTGCCGTCGCCGCCCTCGAGCACGTCGGACGCATTGCCGCCGCTGAGCAGGTCGTTGCCGCCGAGGCCGCGCAGAACGTCGCGCGAGCCGCCGCCGCGGATGCGGTCCTTGCCGGCCGTCCCGGTGAGCGTGTCGGCGCGATTGCCGCCGCTGATCACCGCGGCGCCGGCGGTCGCGGCGATCGCTGCGGCGAGCAGCGCGGCGATGACGAGCAGGGCCGGGAGGAAGCGCGTTCGTGCCCGCCGGCTGTCAGCCACGCGCGCACCCTACCCTGGCGCAATGACCGACACCGACATCGCGTTCACCTCGATCGACCGTGACACCGCCGAGCGCTTCCAGCTCCTGCGGCGCGACCTGGGCATCAGCTCGTTCGGCATGAACCTCATCCGGCTGGCGCCCGGCCAGCGCGGGCGCGTCCACGCGCACGAGCGCCAGGAGGAGGTCTACCTCGTGCTCGACGGCGAGCTGACGCTGATCATCGACGGCGAGGAGCACGTCCTCGGCCCCGACGACGTAGCGCGCGTCGGGCCCGCGCGACGCCGCCAGCTCGTCAACGCCTCGCCGCAGCGCGTCGTGCTGCTGGCGCTCGGCGGCGCGGGCGAGCACGCCGGCCGCGACGGCACCGCCTGGGAGTCCTGGGACGACGAGGGGCCGGGTCGCCCGCCGCGGGACGTGCCGCTGCCGGAGGACCTGCCGGCGCGATAGGCAGCGCTAGCGCTAGCGGTGCCCGCTCGCGTTCTGCACGAGCAGCGCGATCTGGACGCGGTTGTCGACGCCGAGCTTGTCGAGCAGGCGCGAGACGTGGGCCTTGACGGTCGGCACGGACAGGTGCAGCGCGGCGGCGATCTCGGCGTTGGCCTGGCCGCGGCCGACGGCGAGGGCGACGTCGCGCTCGCGCGGGCTGAGGGTCGCCATGCGGGCGCGGGCGTCGTCGGTGCGGGCGCCGGCGTCGGAGTCGCCGGCGACGAGCGCGATGAGGCGCCGGGTGACCGTGGGCGACAGCATCCCGTCACCGGCGTGGACGAGCTCGATCGCGCGGACGATCTCGGCCGGCGGGGTGTCCTTGAGCAGGAAGCCGGCCGCGCCGGCCTGCAGTGCGCGCAGGACGAGCTCGTCGGCGTCGAACGTCGTGAGGACGAGCACGGCCGGCGGATCGGGCTGGGCGGCGAGCAGGCGGGTGGCCGCGATGCCGTCGAGCTGCGGCATGCGGATGTCCATGAGGACGACGTCCGGGCGGTGGAGGTCGACCGCGCCGAGCACCTCGCGGCCGTCGGCGGCCTCGGCGACGACCTCGAGGCTCGCGGCGCCCGCGAGCATCAGCCGCAGGCCGGAGCGCACGAGCGCGTCATCGTCGACGAGCAGGACGCGGATCATCGCGGCAGGCGGGCGCGCAGGACGAACGCGCCGTCGGGGTCGACGCCGTGCTCGAGCTCGCCGCCGGCGAGCGTGACGCGCTCGGTCAGCCCGATGAGGCCGGTCCCGGCTCCAGGCAGCGCAGACCCCGGGGCGGCGACCGCGACCGGCGCGAGGCTGCGGACCTCGACCCGTAGCTTGCCGTCGGGGGCGTCGACGGTGAGCGTCACGGCCGCTCCCGGCGCGTGCTTGCGGGCGTTCGTCAGCCCCTCCTGCGCGATCCGGTAGGCGGTGCGGCCGATGGCGGTGGCCGGCGCCGCGTCGCCGAGCTCGATGCGTGCGGTCAGCCGCATCCCGGCCGCGCGCGACTCCTCGACGAGGGCGGCGAGGTCGGCGAGCGTCGGCTGCGGTGGCTGCGTCAGCGTCTCGCTGCCGTCCTCGCGCAGGACGCCGATCACGCCCCGCAGCTCGTCGAGCGCGGACCGCGCGCTCGCGCGGATCACGCCCGCCGCCGCGGCGACCTCGCCCGCCGGGGCGTCCGGGTTGAACTCGAGCGCGCCGGCGTGGACGGAGAGCAGCGAGAGGCGGTGGGCGAGCACGTCGTGCATCTCGCGCGCGATCCGCCGCCGCTCGGCCGCGCGCGCCTCCTCCCCGGCGCTGTCGGCCTGTGCGCGCAGCGATCGCACGAGCTCGCGCCGCGCGCGGACGAACAGGCCCCAGCCGATCACGACGCCCGCCATCAGCAGGCTGGCCGCGGCGTCGGCCCAGTAGCTGCCGCCCGCGAGCGCACCGGCGCGCGGCGGGTAGATCAGCGGGTTGACGAACGCCCACGCGATCAGGAGGCCGACGACGACGGCCAGGTCACGGCCGCGGGCCCGGATCGCCGCGTTGAACGTCGCGGCGAGGGTGGCCCCCGAGGCCGTGAGGATCAGGAGCGAGATGACTCCGACGCCGATCCCGACCGCGCCCGGGTGGGTGCGCCGCCAGCGCAGCGCGACGAGCGTCGCGATGCCGACGACGATCGACACGACACGCAGCCACGGCGCGATCTGCTCCCACGTGTCCGCGAGGGTGGCGGCGGAGATCGCGAACGCCAGCACGTAGATCGTCGTGTCGACGATGCGATCGCGGCGGCCGCGCTCCTCGACGGGGGCATCGATGACCACGCCGGGCAGCGCGGCGCCGATCCACGCGGACAGACGGTGGGAGAAGGGGGCTGTCGCCGGGCGTGCCATCGCGCGAGGACGAAGGCTAGGCGAGCGCCGCGACGGCGACCCCCTACCAAAGTCTCTGGCTGCCACAGACCCGGGGCGCGGCGGGCGTAGCCGGGCGGCCGTGGTCGCCGGCCCGGCTGGCCGCGAGTCTGCCGACATGATCGAAACCCAGGGACTCACCAAGCAGCTCGGCGGGCGCACCGTCGTCTCCGACGTCACGTTCCGCTGCGAGCCGGGCACCATCACGGGCTTCCTCGGCCCCAACGGCGCCGGCAAGACCACCACGATGCGGATGCTCGTCGGCCTCTCCGAGCCCGACGGCGGTCACGCCGAGATCCTCGGCGGGCGCTACCGCGACCTCCCGAACCCCGGCCGCCGCGTCGGCATCCTGCTCGACGCGTCGGCGCAGCACGCCGGGCGCCGCGGCCGCGAGGCGCTCGCCGTCTCGGCCATGACGATGGGCGTGCCGGCGCAGCGCGTCGATACGCTGCTGGCGCTCGTCGGGCTCGACGACACGGCGGCACGCAAGCGGGTCGGCCAGTACTCGCTCGGCATGCGCCAGCGTCTCGGCTTCGCCCACGCCCTGCTCGGTGATCCCGAGGTCCTGATCCTCGACGAGCCGGCCAACGGCCTCGATCCGGAGGGCATGCGCTGGATGCGCGGGCTGCTGCGCGGCTTCGCCGACCGCGGCGGGACGGTCCTGCTGTCCTCGCACCTGCTGGCCGAGGTCGAGGCCGTCGCCGACCGGATGATGATCATCGGCGGCGGACGGATCCAGGCGCAGGGCACGCGCGCCGAGCTGCTGACGGAGTCCGGGACGATCGTCGAGGCCGACGACCTTGCCGGGCTCGACGCCGCCCTGGGTCGCGCGGGTCTGGCGGCGCACCGCGCCGACGGCGACCGGCGGCTCGTCGAGGCCGAGCCCGAGGTCGTCGCCCGCGCGGCGATGGCCGGCGGCGTCGTGCTGCGGCGACTCGCACCGGCCGAGGGCGCGGGCCTCGAGCGCCTCTTCTTCGAGCTGACGGCGCCGGGCGCAGGCGCGCCGCCGGCGCAGACCGATCCGATCCACCCCGAGCCGGCAGGAGCAACCGCATGAGCACCACGACCCTCGCCGCACCGATCCACGTGAACACCGCCGCCGTCCACACGCGCCCCGGCCTCGGCCGTCTCGTCGCCGTCGAGCTGCGCAAGATCGTCGACACGCGCGCCGGCTTCTGGCTGCAGGTCGCAACCGTCGCGCTCACCGTCGTCGCGGTGATCGTCCGCTGCATGGCCGGTGCCGCGGCAGACCACACCTTCGCCTCCGTCCTCGACGTCGCGATCCAGCCGGCGGCCGTCCTGCTGCCGGTCGCGGGCGTCCTGCTCGTCACCTCGGAGTGGTCCCAGCGGACCGGGCTGATCACGTTCGCGCTGGTCCCGGTGCGCTCGCGCGTGCTGGGCGCCAAGCTCGTCGCGAGCCTCGTCCTCGCCGTCGCGATGCTCGCGATGTGCGTCGCCGTCGTCGCCGCGGGTGTGCTCGTCGCGGCGCCGGGCGTCGACGGGACATGGACGGACGTCACGCCGCTGATCGGCCAGTCGGCGGTCTTCCTGACGGCCGGGATGGTCACGGCCGTCGCGTTCGGCGCGGTCCTGCTCGCCTCGGCGCCCGCGCTCGTCGCGCTCTTCACGCTGCCGACCGCGTGGATGGCGCTGGGCTCGCTGTCGGTCTTCGCCGGCGTCGCCCCGTGGCTGGACACGGCGCGCGCGCTCGGTCCGATGCACCGCGAGGTCATGAGCTCGACGCAGTGGGCGCACGCCGGCACCGCGCTCGCGCTCTGGATGGTGCTCCCGCTGGCGATCGGCATCTGGCGCATCGCCCGGCGCGAGGTGACCGCGTGAGGCGCCGAGACGATCGCCGGGCCGCGCCGCGCCACGGATACGATTCACCCCGCTCGGACAATCTCGGAAGGGGAGAAGCTCGATGGGATCTGGTGCGGTGGCGCTGACCGACGGCGGGATCGAGACGGTCCTGCTGTTCCGCGAGGGATTCGAGCTTCCGTGCTTCGCGGCGTTTCCGCTGGTCGGCGAGGAACGGGGGCGCTCGGCGCTGCGCCGGTACTTCGAGCCGTTCCTCGACCTGGCCGAGGAGCTCGGGCTGCAGTTCGTGCTCGACACGCCGACCTGGCGCGCGAATCCCGACTGGGGCGCGGAACTCGGCTACGACAGCGACGCGCTGGCGGATGCCAACCGCGCCGCGGTCGCCTTCGTGCGCGAGCTGGCCGAGGGCCGGCCGGACGTCCTGATCAACGGCCTGCTCGGCCCGCGCGGCGACGGCTACGTCGTGGGCGAGCAGATGACGGCCGAGCAGGCGGCCGCGTACCACGGCTGGCAGATCGGGGTCCTGGCAGACGCCGGGGTCCAGCGCATCACCGCGCTGACGCTGTCATATCCCGAGGAGGCGATCGGCGTCGTGCGGGCGGCGGCGGCCGCGGGCATGCCGGTCGTGCCGGGGTTCACGGTCGAGACCGACGGCCGGCTGCCCGACGGGACGTCGATCGCCGACGCGGTCGAGCGCGTCGACGAGGCGACCGGCGCCGGCGCGGAGTTCTTCCTGATCAACTGCGCGCACCCGACGCACATCGCGGCCGGGCTCGACGATGCGCCGGCGCTGGCGCGCATCGGCGGCCTGCGGGTCAACGCGTCGGCGCTGAGCCACGCGGAGCTCGACGAGGCCGAGCAGCTCGACGAGGGCGACCCGCCGGCGCTTGCGCGCGACAATGCCGCGCTGCAGGACATGCTGCCGTCGATCCGGCTGCTCGGGGGCTGCTGCGGGACCGATCACCGCCACGTTGCGCAGATCGCCGCGGCGTGGTCGGCGGACCCCGGCGGGGCTTCGTAGCCGAGCGCGAGCGCCGCGCGCGGCGCGTTGCAGGCGCGATCGCACAGCGCAGCCGTGGGCCTCGGCGTCGCTCAGGGCACGCGGCCTGACGCCGCCCAGGCTCGCGCGCTGAGCTCGAAGGGACCCTCGCCGACGCCGAGCCGCTCACGCAACGCGTCGCGTAGCGCGTCGCGCCGATCGCTGTCCAGCGACTTGCAGAACGCGCCGGCCGGGCCCACACCGGTCGGCAGGGGAGCCCACAGATCTTCGAAGTCCGCGTAGGCCGCACGCGCGACCAGCGCGCCCGATCGCACGTCGACGAGCCCGGCGAGCCCCCAGAGCTCGGCGAGCTCGCCCTCGCCGCACCAGCGCATGACGACCCCCTCGTCGGCGTCCGCGGCGCGCAGCGGTTCGATCTCGCGGGCGGCGTCCCAGAACGCCCGCAACAGCGTCATCTCGCCCGCGTAGTCCCACACGCACGACGCGATCGTCCCACCGCTACGCGTCACCCGCATCATCTCGCGCACGCCCGCCGGCGGATCACCGATGAAGTTCACGACGAGCTGGGACAGCGCCGCATCGAACGCGTCGTCCTCGAACGGCAGCGTCTCGGCGCCTGCCACCACCACCTCAAGCCCCGGCAGCGTGTCGCGACACGCCCGCACGAACGGCTCCGAGGGGTCAGCCGCCACGACGTGGTCGACTCCCAGTCGCCGCACGAGCTCGGTCGCCAGCGCCCCCGGCCCACAGCCCACATCGAGCACCCGCGCCGCGGCCTCGAGCTGCGCGAAGTCGACGAGAGCGGCCGCGAGCCGCGGGCTGTAGCGCCCCACGAAGCGGTCATAGCAATCGGCAGACAGGCGAAACATCTCCGCGCCGGGCATCGCCCGGATCCTAACGCCCAGCGCGCACCGCGCACCGGCCACACGGGCCTGGAAACCATGCAAGCCCTCCATCGGACTCGAACCGATGACCCCTTCCTTACCATGGTCTCCAGGGACCGGAACTGCGGGACAAGCGCGGTCACGACTGACCTAAATGTACCTGCAAATGGGCAGGTTGTGGAGCCGGCGCCGTGACGGGGCGAGACGGCCGTTGTGCAGCTGATGTACCCGTGTGGTACCTCTCGCGCGAGCTATGGGTCGGTGGTGAGCGCCGTCAGGGTGTCGATCGCTGCGCACGCTTCGAGCACGGCCGCGCGGCAGTGGTCTGCGATCCGTCCGGCTTCGGCGCCGGCAATGCCGCTCTCGACCAGCCCGGACGCGACTGCCTCGGCGATGACCGCCGCCGCGATGTAGTTGACGTCGACGGCGCGGTTGCCGAAGCGCCGCACGAGCGTCGTGACTGCGGCCGAGCGTTCCGGCCCTGGGGGGCCGGCGACGCTGTTCATGACCTCCTCGGCCTCGACGGCCGCATCACGGACGCGTGACCGGACGACGACCAGCGCGTCCGCGTCGTCACCCGCCAGCGCTGCGTCCAGCGCATGTTCGGCCGCGGCGATCCAGAGACGTGCGACGACGGGGGAAGGCATCTATCTCACGCTACGCGGCCGCGACGCTGCGCGCGATCTCGAACAATGCTTCCGGCATCGGGACCGGCAAACGCCAGGTGAACGCAACCGGGCGCTCGCCGCGATGGTCGACGTAGTCGACCGGGCCGAGGAACGTGAACGGCGCGGTACCGAGCTCGAACGTCTTGCGCTCGCGCACGAACAGCAGCACCTGGGATCCGCCGGCGCGGTGGTTGATGTAGCGCTTCACCGTCGGCTGACTCGGCGTCTGCCGCGACTGCGACTCCCAGTGAAACAGCTCGCGGTTGATCGCGTAGTCGCGGTACATCGTGGTCGGCGAATAGTCGCGCTCCGCCTTGTGCAGATCGACGAAGAAGACGTCTGAGTTCGCCTGTGAAACCCAGAGGATCCCCTCTCGGGTCGGTTTAGGCTTGTCTTCGTTCGTGTGTCCGAGCGCGATGACGATCTCCGGGCGCGAGTACCGACCGTGCAGAGTCAGCGGGATCTCGGGGGCGACCATTGACGGCGCGGTAAGCGTGCGCGAGCGCTCGTCGACAACGGCCAGCAGCTGACGAAACTCGTGGCGGACAGCGTCCTCGCGCCAGAGCGCCATGAAGAACTCGTCGAGCGAGGCGTGAGCACCGTCACCGGATACAAGTGCCCACGCGAGCATTCTGAGAAGCCGGCGGTGCCGCTCATCGAAGCCGGCCGCCGCTGGCGGACGGTCGGCCGCCAGGAGGTCGCCGTAGAACCCAACTCGCTCGGGATCGTCGACGTGCGTCAAGCGGCTCAACGCCTTCAAGCATGTGGCTTCGATGTCAGCATCGACGGCCGGCGGTGTCGCGCGGCCCGCATCGCGCCGCAGCGCCGTCCAGCTACCACGCCGATAGATGTCCTCGAGGCGGTGGTCGCCCCGATCGAGGAACTCGCCCAGGGTCACTTCGTCGGGCTCGGCGCGCAGGTCGGTAACGAGGGTTGCCCAGCGAGAGCGACGGACCGCAGCACGGAGGTTGTCGAGCACGATCTCGCGGCTCTGCCGGTCGAGGTCGACGGTGCAGCCAGCGGGCAGGAACGGGAAGTCTCCGTCGACCTGATCGCGGATGGTCCCACGTCGCGTGTCGAGGACCGCGCGCAACCTGTCCTCGAAGCGAAACTCACGCCGGTGCTGCCCGATGAGGTCGATCACCGTCAGATGGCTCTTACCGGCGGCGCGTCGCAACCCGCGACCGAGTTGCTGCGTGAAGACCGTCGAGGACGCGGTGGGGCGGAGCAGGAGCAGGCAGTCCACGTCCGGAACGTCGACCCCCTCGCCGAGCACCTCGACGGAGAACAAGCAGCGAAGCCGTCCCGCACGGAGATCCTGAAGCCGGCGGTCGCGCTCGGCCGGAGGATCATCTCCGGTCAGCGCGACGCTCTCGAGCCCGGCCTCGGTGAACTTACGGGCCATGTAGCGCGCGTGCTCCTTCGAGACGCAGAACCCGAGCGCGCGCATGGAGCCTGGGTCGAGCACGATGCGCTGGACCGACTCGAGCAGCTTGGCGACGCGAAGATCGTCGTTGGACAAGAGGTTGCTGAGCTCCTCGACAACGTAGCCACCCCGTCGCCAGGTGACCTGGCTCAGGTCGGTCCCGTCGGCGACCCCGAAGTACTGGAACGGCACGAGGAATCCTTGGTCGATCGCCTCCCACAATCGAAGTTCGACCGCGATGCGGTGGTCGAACCACTCCGTGACGTCCTGTCCATCCAGGCGCTCTGGCGTCGCGGTCAACCCGAGTAGCTCGCGAGGCGCGAGGTGATTGAGCAGCCGATCGTATGTCGCGGCGGCGGCGTGGTGGAACTCGTCAATGACGAGGACGTCAAACGCGCCCGGCGCAATCTGGTCCACGCGCATTTCGCCGAGCGACTGAACCATCGCGAAGACGTGGCGGCCCTCCGCGACGCGACCGCCGCCGTGCTTCTCGCCGAACGACCCATCACGGAGGACAGCGCGGTAGGTCGCCAGCGATTGATTGAGGATCTCCTCGCGGTGTGCGACGAACAGGAGCGAGAGATCCTCACCTGTGCCGGCGCGCAGTTGCCCGTAGTCCAACGCCGCGACGACGGTCTTGCCGGTGCCCGTCGCCGCGACAACGAGGTTGCGGTGGCGGTCGTGACGATCGCGCTCGATCGTCAGCGCTTCGAGCATCCGCTGCTGATGCGGATAGGGACGGACGTCCAGGTTGGCGAACGAGATCGTGGAGGTCTCTCCCAGCGAGCGGCGGTCGTGTTCGCGAAGCGCGAGCTCCAGCTCGTCGCCGTTCTTCGCCGGGTCGTAGCTCTCGAAGTGCTCGGACGCCCAGTGACTCTCGAACGTCATACGCACGCGATCGATCACGTGCGCCGCGTCCACCGACGACAGGCGCACGTTCCACTCCAAACCGTCGAAGAGGGCGGTGTGCGACAGGTTCGACGAGCCGACGAACGCCGTGCTGAGACCCGAGCGGCGTTCGAGCAGCCAGGCCTTCGCGTGGAGCTTCGTGGTGCGCGCGTCGAAGGCGACGCGAACGTCGGCACCGAGCGCGACCAGCGCGTCGACCGCTCGCTTCTCCGTCGCCCCCATGTATGTAGTCGTGATCACACGGATGCGACCGCCGCGGGTGGTGACTTCGTGCATTGCGTCGCGGAGGTGGCGAACGCCGGACCAGATCACGAAGGCGCAGATCAGATCGACCGAGTCGGCGGTCGCTAGCTCCGCGCGGAGCTCGGAGCCGACGTTGGGCTGACCCTCCGCGTTGACCAGCAGGTCGCTCTGGCTGAACGGCGTCGCGGGGAGAGGCGGAAGCGGGACGACGTCGCCAAGAGGCGAGCGGCCCTTGATGCCCTGAAGCAGGCGGGCCGGCTGTGCAACTTCTGAGTCCGTGGCACCACCGACCGCACCGGCGAGCAGCTCGTTGACGCGACGAGCCTGCTCGTCCGCCGATTCGTGATCGGCGCCAAGTTCCCGCCGCAGCTCCTCCATCACGTGTCGCGCCAGTCGATGCGGCGCCTCCGCGCCATCCATGGGTGCGACGTCGACGATGTCGGCCGCCAGGCTGCTGAGTTCATGTTCGAGCCGGCGCGTAACGACGTGGTCGCGCGGCCCTGGCTCCGTCGACGCCATGTCAGGACTCGCCGCCGTCCTGCCCGCGCCCCGATGGCGCGTGGGTCTGCGGTCGCCTGGGCACTTCGCGAGCGTACCGGCCGACTCCGTCGCCGGGCGAACTGCGGTCCCCGCCGTCACGCCGAGTCGCGGCCGCGGCGGGTCCCTGCCCTCGCAGGAACTCAGCCGCGGGTCATTCGGCCGGATCAATCCGCTCATGGAAGTAGCGGGTCGAGTGCCCGGTGACTGCAATCGCGACGATCGCCGGCGGCGTGTTGATTGGGTCAGTGGGATGTGCAGGTCCTGCACGGACCCGCGGCGACTACGCGCTACGCGGCGGCCGCGCGTAGAGCGTCGGCGACGACATCGGCGACGTCCTTACCCTCGCGAGCTGCGCGCGCGGCGAGGCTCGCCAGCGTTGCGGACGACAGCGGCACCGCGACCGTCACCTCGATCTCGGGGTTGCCTGGGTGGGCTGTCGCTTCGAGGTCCTCGAGAAGGTGGTCGAACTCGTCCGGCGCATGATCGTGCGTGTCGTCCACGTGATCCATGATGACTCCTCAGAGGGCCTTCCGGTAGAGCGCCACTTGCGCGGGCGTCGACTCCCACGCGGTCCGAACGTGCCAGCGGCCGTGATCCTCGAGGTCGCGTTCGACGACGACCGTGACGAACCGGCCGGTATGCGTCGGGCCGATTGCCCAGAGGCTGTCCTCGGTGCGCGGGTTCGGATTCGACACGGTCACGACCGGCGTCGTGCGAAAGACGTCCGCGACGTCGTCGGCGGACAGCCCGCGTTCGGCGAGCTTGCGGATCGCCTCCAAGTTGAACACGAGTGCGAGGAACAGCACGGAAGCGCACGCTACGCGTCGGCGTGGACGGGCCCGGCCGCTGCGACCGGGCCCGGAGCCAGCAAGCCGCGCCGCGGGCGAACGGGGCGGACGCGCAAGCAAGCCGGTCGAGGAAGCAAGACCGAGCGAGCGTCGAACACGAGAGCGCGATGCCCTCCCGTGCTCCCGGCCCTAACGACCGACATGTGACCGCTCACGACCGACACGTCTACGACCTCCGCCTCCTCATCGCCCTTCCTCCCGCGCCCGCTTCCGCTCCATCCGTCCTCCCCGATCCACCTCATCAGTCATCCCGTCCCCTCGCCTGCCTCGCCCCGACCCGCCGACGCCCGCTCCGCTTACCGCCTGTGCTGCCCTGCCCCGATTTATCTGGCATGTCGAGGAAGGGGGGTCCAGCGCGAAGCGGTGGACCCCCCTTCCTCGTGCAGCCCAGGCGGGATGGGGTTTCTCGGGCGTCGGCGGGTCGGGGCGCGTGTTCCGCTCGGGACGGACCTGCAGGAGGGAACACGTCGGACGGAGCACCCCGGGCGGCACGGTGTTGATCTCACCCGTCGAGGCCCGGCAGAGCGATGCGACGGACGCTCGCTGGGTTGGTGCGGTCCTCATGGCGCGGGGGTAGCTCGGGCAGCTGCATCGCCTCGGGGTTGCCGTCGCGGATGTCGCTCTCGAGGACGAAGAGCGCCCGGTCGCGAGCGAAGTGGCGCTCGTCGCGGTCGGCGCCAGCGCCGGCGGACAGGCAGCCCGTCAGCTCGTGGTCGGCGGCATGCAGGAACCGACGGCGGTGCTCGGCGTCTTGGCAGACGAACACCAGGAACGGCCAGACGAGCCCGGTCGCACGCCACCACACCGTCAGGAGCGCGTTGTAGCGGCGGAACTTGTCGTAGTTCTTGTCCACCCGTCGCGTACGGTCGTACTCCACGCAGACGTGGAAGTCCCCGTCGGTCGTCGCCACGTCGAGCAACGCGTCGGGTTGCACCGGGCGAAAGTCCTCGTCGTCGACGCCGCTCTCAAACCACCCGGTGTCGCGCAGGATCGCCGCCGAGCGGCTGAAGTACTCCTCGTCGCGGCCCTTCTTGGGCGGCTCGTAGCGCGACTCGTCCGGGCCGGCCCAGTCCAGCAGCCGCTCGCCGAGCAGGTCGCGATAGCGAATCACCCACTCGTTCGTACGCAGGTCGTGAATGACGTAGCGGTAGTCGAAGATCGCTTCGCGACGCGGCGCGAACTTCAGGCTCGACGCGAGCTGGCCGCTCTGCTCGGCCGCACGGAAGCCATCACGCGCGAGGCAGTACGTCCACTGGTACGAGCCGCGCAGCGTCTGCGGACGGAACCGCTCGACGAAGGCGGCGTCGAACAGGCGCGTCATCCGCCGGCGCACGGCGCGCAGTCCACGGCCGTCCCACCACAGCTCGGCGATCTGGCCGGTCGTGAGGAACCGGTAGCGCGCGAGCGCGACGAGGATCTCGACATCGCGCGCCTGGAGCGCGACCTCGGCCTTCGCCTCGCGCTCGCCCCACCTCAGCAGTTTGCCCTCGGCCAGGTGCAACTCGGCATACGTGTCGAGCGCCGCGGTCATGCGACGTCGAACAGGGTCGGCTGCTGGGCGCGGAAGCGCAGATCTTCACGCGCCTTGCGGATGCGGTCGGCGGCGTTGATGCGCTCGGCCGGGTCGAACTCCTCGAACACGTGCGCGTAGGTGTCGAGCGCCATCTTCGGCGAGTGGCCGGCCTGGCGGGCGACCTCGACGACGTTGTGACCCTCGGCGATCAGGAGCGAGACGAACGAGTGCCGTAGGTCGTACGGGCGCGCGCCAGTGAGGCCCGCTGCTGCGATGGCTGGCCTGAAGATCCGCCGGTGCCAGTTCTTGTAGCTCGCCTGCGACCACGGGTGGCCGTCGTGGCCCGGGAAGACGAGCGCGTCGTCGGGTGGCCGGCCGGCGCGCAGCCACCACTCGGCGAGGTCGGCGCCGAGCGGCGGAAGCAGCCGCACCGTCCGTCGCCGCCGGGTCTTCGTCTCGCCGACCACGCCGACGCTCACCGCGGCCTCGACGAGCAGCGTGCGCTCGCGGACGTGCGACCAGGTCAGCGCGAGCGCCTCGCCGGGCCGCAGGCCGGCGTAGGCCAGCACCGACACGAGCGTCGCGTCGCGGAGCAGCTCGCGCTCGAGCAGCCATCCGCGGATCGTCTCGACGGCGTCCGGCGTCAGCGGCTCGACGGCGCGGGCCCGCGCGGCGGTCGGCTTGCGGACGGCTCGTGCCGGGTTCGATGCGAGCCGGTCCCACTCGCAGGCGCGCTGGAGCACGCCTTGCAGGAGCGTCATCGCCTTGTGGATCGACACGCGCCCGACGCCTTCGGCCTCGAGCTCGAGGCGGAAGCGCGTGATGATCGACGGTGTGAGCTCGCGCAGCCGCAGCGAGCCGAGCCGCGGGAGCACGTGGGTGTCCCACAGGATCGCGTAGACCTTCAACGTCGATGCGGCCAGGTTGGGCTCGGCGTAGAGCCTCCACCACTCCTCGCCGAACTCGGCGAGCGTCTCCGTGCCGGCGTCGAGCGCGGCCAGCTCGCCGGTGCGGCGCTTGCGGCGCAGCTCGGCGTCGAAGGCCTCGGCGTCGCGCTTGCGGCCGAGGACCTTCGAGCGGTTCTGGCCGGCCTGGCGCCAGCGCACGCGCCAAACGATGCTGCCGTCCTTGCGCTCGACACGTTCGATGCTCACGGGGTCTCCTCTCGACGGGCGAGAAGCGACCGGAAGCTCCCGACGGCCGGCGGAGGTACACGCGGGTACGTCGTCGGCGGCGGTTCGGGCGCGCGAACGGCGCAGCGCTCGACCCACTCGTCGAACGCCGCGCGCGGGATCCGCAGCCGCGAGCACAGCCGCGCGGCGCGCAGCTCGCCGCGCTCGATCGCGCGGTAGATCGCCCTCGTCGACAGCCCCGTGATCTGCGCGGCTTCGGAAGGCCTCAGGAACGTCGCTTCTCGCTGGGTGGACATGTCCGACCCCAAGAGGGACGAAGAGCCGATCTGGCCCCCGGTGCCTGCGGTCGGCGTATTGCTCCTCACATAGATAAAGAGCCGCGAGCGCGAAAGCTGGCCCCCCTCGCCAATGGCGTCACGAGCGGCGAGGACGTACCCGTCTGGTACCTCTCGGCCGAGCGTCGGAAGGGGGCGAGAGAAGAAACCCCTGCAAACGGCCGAAGCCCTCCATCGGACTCGAACCGATGACCCCTTCCTTACCATGGAAGTGCTCTACCAACTGAGCTAGGAGGGCGAGACGCGAAAGCGTAGCGCCAGCGGCACGTGCTACGGCGTCGGCCCGCGATCGCGCGCCACTAGCGTCCGCGCGATGCTCGGACGACGCCGGACGGGACTCCCCAGCGTCGCGGCGTCGCGCTGGCCAGCCTGAATCCGGCGCTCGAGGACGTGCGCTTCTGCCCGCGCTGCGCGCAGCCGGCGGAGGTCACCTTCCCGCGCGAGCTGCGCTGCACGGTGCTGCGACTACCACGCGCTGTGGAGCCCCGAGCCGGTCGCCGCGGCGATCCCGCGCGACGACGACGGGCCGGATCTGGCTGCTGCGCCGCACGCTGCACGAGGGCGCCGGGCTGTGGACGTTCCCGGGCGGCTACGTCGAGCTCGGCGAGTCCGTCGAGGACGCCGCGCGGCGCGAGACGCGCGAGGAGATGGAGATGGACATCGAGCTCGGCGGCGCTCGTCGGCGTCTACTCGCGGGCGGACACGCGCGCGGTGCTCGTCGTCTTCGCAGCCCGCGCGCTCGGCGTCGCGCACGAGACCGCGGAGGCGTCCGAGGTGCGGGCGTTCGCCCCGGGCGAGCTGCCGTGGGACGAGCTGGCGTTCTGGTCGACCGAGCGGGCGCTGCGCGACGCGCTGCGCTAGAGCTACGAGCGGGCGGCCCTGGCGGCGCGCCCGCTCTTGGCCTCGACCGTCGTGATCGGCAGCCCGAGCGGCGTGAGCTTGCTCGGCAGGTTGAGGTGCATCCAGCGCGACACGCGGGCGGGCAGCGTGGAGATGATGATCTCGTCGTAGCCGTCGATGTTGACCGCGTCGTTGATCGCGTCGACCGGGTTGGGGTCGCCGATCTTGCCCTCGACGGGCGCGCCGGCGGCCTCCTCGAGCAGCGGCAGCGCGAGCTCGAGCACGGCCTGCGCCTCGGCTGTCGTCGGTGTCCTCGGGATCCATGACCCGGTGCAGCCCGTGCGCGGCGCGCGGGACGAGCAGGGTGAACGTGGCCGGACCATCCGCAGCGCGCGCGGAGACAGCGTCGAGCAGCGCGGGCGTGGCAGCGGTCCGGTGCGCGACGACGAGAACGCGGGCGGGTGCGGATGCCTCCATGGCACGGCTCCTAACGATCGGGGACGCGCGGATCGTGACACGTCGGCGCTCGGGTCGCCAAGCACGGTCGACGGCGCCGCCTCAACCGTCGAGATCGGCGCCGTCGGACGGCCAGTGGCGGGGGCAGGATTCGAACCTGCGAAGGCAGAGCCACTGCGGTTTACAGCCCAGCCCGTTTGACCGCTCCGGAACCCCGCCGGGGTCGGCAGTCTAGCGATGCGGCCGTCGGCCAGCGCGTCAGCGGGCGCCCGGGCTCGACCTCGTACGCCGCGTACTTCGGGCCGCCGGCACGATCCCGATCCGCCGTCGACGCGGCGGAGGGATGAACCATCGGCGCCCGTCGCCGACAGGACGAAGAGGAGTCGCACCGGCGCCGAACTGCTTGACGACACGCGTTCAGCTCTGGTTGCCGCCGCGTCGCGAGCGCACCTCGCAGCGGCCGGATGCAGCGACGGTCGACGTCTTGACCTGCACGCGAACGAGCGGTCGCCGAAGTCAGCCACGAGTCGACATCGGCTGTGGCCGAGCGGACGAAGACCTTGGCGCGTGCTCGAGCAGCCACCCGATCGCCGACGCTCGCCGCATGTCGCCCTGCATCCGAGGTCGCCACCTGCACGCGTCCACGGACCGGCTACGTCGTCATGAGCCGCGCACCCGCGATCCCGCGACGGCACGTTCCGACGCCCTCGCATCCCACCCGTTACGCGCCGCCAGGCACGCGGTTCAGGACGCGTCGCGCAGCGTCTGCGCCTCCGGCAGCGACTCGAGCTTCTTCAGCGTGTGGTTCTCGATCTGGCGGATCCGCTCGCGCGTGACGTTGAACGCGCGGCCGACCTCCTCCAGCGTCCGCGGCCGCCCGCCGGTCAGCCCGAAGCGCATCTCGATGACCTCGCGCTCGCGCTGCGGCAGCGCCGCCAGCGCGCGACGCACGTTCTCGCGGCGCAGGTTCTCCGACGCGAGATCGAACGGCGACTCGGCCGTCTCGTCCTCGACGAAGTCGCCGAGCTCGGACTCGTCCTCCTCGCCGACCGGCCGCTCCAGCGAGATCGGCTGCTGGGACATGCGCAGGATGTCGCGCACCTCGCGCGGCGTGCAGTCGAGGTGATGCGGCGATCTCCTCGGGCGACGGCTCGCGGCCCGAGCGACTGGACGAGCTGGCGCTCGACCTGGACGACCTTGTTGAGCTTCTCGACCATGTGGACCGGGATGCGGATCGTGCGCCCCTTGTCGGCGATCGCGCGCGTGACCGCCTGGCGGATCCACCACGTCGCGTACGTCGAGAACTTGTAGCCGCGCCGGTAGTCGAACTTCTCGACCGCCCGGATCAGGCCCAGCGACCCCTCCTGGATGAGGTCCAGGAACGTCAGCCCGCGGCCGAGGTAGCCCTTGGCGATCGAGACCACGAGGCGCAGGTTCGCCTCGACCATGTGCTGCTTGGCGTCCATGTCGCCGCGCTCGATGCGCTTCGCCAGCGAGATCTCGAGGTCGGCGGTCAGCAGCGGCACGCGCCCGATCGAGCGCAGGTACAGGCGCAGCGAGTCCAGCGACGGCTCGACGGTGAGGTCGAGCTCGGGCTTCTTCGCCACGTCCGGGTTGCCGCCGTTGGCGCCCTCCTTGCGGGCCTCCGCGGCGGCCTCCACGCGCGCGCCCTCCGAAGAGACCTGGCGCCCGTCCGCTCCGACGACGTCGATGCCCTGCTCGGAGAGGTAGGCGTGCAGCTCTCCGACCTGCTCCTTCGTGACATCCACCTCCTCGAGCGCGGTGGCGATGTCGTCGAACGTCAGAAACCCACGCTCCTGACCATCCGTGATGAGCGTCCGAAGCTCGTCCAGTTCGTGGATCGGAGCTTCGTCTGCCAGCAGAACTTGGTTCTTGATCGTTCGGCCCCCCTCAGATGCCGGTCGATGCCCCTCTTGCCGACCCGCTTCGCATCCGGCGAAGACATCGGCTTGTGAGTGATAGCACAAGATTTCGGTCTGGCAAGGCTGGATTTCGGATACCGCTCGGTACCCTGCGTCCATGTCACAGAGCCTGCGCGCCGCCGCCACCGACGTCCAGGCGCAGGCGCCGAGCCTGCGCGTCAGCCTGTCGCGCGTCGGCGTCACGGAGATCGAGAAGATCGTCCGCATCCGCCAGCAGGGCGAGGAGCAGCTCTTTTCGGCGCGGCTGCAGTGCTTCGTCGACCTCGGCGCGCAGCAGAAGGGCGCGCACATGTCGCGCTTCGAGGAGGTCGTCAACGAGGTCATCGGCGAGGTCGTGCTCGGCGAGTCGACGTTCAAGGCCGAGGCGCTGGCCACCCGCATCGCCGAGCTCGTGCGTGAGCGCCAGGGCGCCGCGCGCGCCGAGGTGACCGTCGCCGCCCGCTACCCGGAGCACAAGCCCGCCCCCGTGTCGGGCATCCCGACGCAGGAGATCTACACCCTCTACGGCGTCGCCGTGGCCTCGGCGACCGGCACGCGGCGGCTCGTCGGCGTCGCCGCCCAGGGCATCACCGCCTGCCCCTGCGCCCAGCAGCTCGTCATGGGCAGCTCGCGCGAGCGGCTGCTCGACGACGGCTTCAGCGAGGAGGAGATCGAGCGGATCTTCGACCACGTTCCCGTCGCGACGCACAACCAGCGCGGCCTCGGCACGCTGCACATCGGCATGCCCGAGGGTGACGAGACCGAGATCGAGGCGCGCACCCTGCTCGACATCGTCGAGGGCTCGATGTCGTCGGAGATCTACGAGCTCATGAAGCGCGGCGACGAGGGCGCCGTCGTCGAGAAGGCCCACCGCCGGCCCCGCTTCGTCGAGGACTGCGTGCGCGAGATGATCGGCGGCGTGGTCGGAACCCTGCCCGGCCTCAGCGACGCGCACTTCGTCAGCGCCCGCCAGGAGAACCTCGAGACGATCCACCAGCACAACGTCGTCGCCGAGCGCTTCGGGCTGCTCGGGGAGCTGCGCCACGAGATCGCGACCGGCGCGCACGCGCTGCATCACGTCTCGATGCGCGACTGGCTGGACGCCGTTCAGCGCTGAGCGCTACGGCAGCGTCGTCTGCTTGACGGGCGGCGCGGCCGTGGCCGCCGCCTCGCGCCGCGCGTCGGCCTCGCGCAGCACGCGCCGCAGCCCGAAGAAGTAGTCCACGCCGCTGACGATCGTGATCGCCACCGCGCCGTAGACGAGCCCGTCGACCCAGCCCGGCGAGGGCTCGCCCGCCGCGATGAGGAAGAAGATCGCCGCCACCTGGACGATCGTCTTCGCCTTGCCCCACCAGTTCGCCGCGATGATCACGCCCTGCTGCGTGGCCTGCATCCGCGTGATCGTCACCGTCAGCTCGCGCGCGATGATCACCATCGCCACCCAGGCGGCGAGCCGGTCGAGCGAGACGAGCGCCACCAGGGCCGCGATGATCAGCAGCTTGTCGGCGATCGGGTCCATGAGCTTGCCGAACGTCGTGATCGCGTTGCGCGTCCGGGCGAGGTAGCCGTCCATCGCGTCGGTCGCGGAGGCGAGCGCGAAGACGATCGCCGCCCACAGGTCGCCGTTGTCGGTCTCGCCGAGCAGCACGACGACGAGCACCGGCACGAGCAGGATCCGGATCAGGGTCAGGACGTTCGGCAGGTTCAGCGCGAACATTCGCTGCTCAGCCTCTCAGAACAGGCGATAGGCCGCGCGGCCGAGGAGAAAGCCGTGGCCGCGGCGGTTGTTGCAGCGCATGCCGTCGGTGCGTGAGACGCAGCGCAGGCTGCCCACGCGCAGCGACTTGCCGTAGGCGAGCACACGGGACTTCGGGTCGCGCGCCGTGTCGCCCACGCAGCCGAAGCCGCCGCGCCGGCTCGTCTTGGAGACCGAGAGGACCGAGCCCCACTCCAGGTCACAGAACGACGGCCGCGGCGGCGCGCGGAACGTGTGCGTGCGGATGTCGCAGCGGGCCGAGTCGCTGCTCAGGACGCAGTCGATGTTGCGCGACGGCGAATGGAAGAAGCGCAGCGTCGACGCCGCCGGCGCCGGGGCGGCGAGCACCAGCGTCGCGGCGAGGGCGAGCACGATCACGCGCATGGCGCAAACCTACGCCTTCAGCCGCCGGCCGGAGCGGAACATCGACACGCTCCAGGCCACGCAGGCGAGCGCCAGCACCGCGGTCACGCCCAGCGCGATGCCGACCGGCACGTCGCTCGTCCCGAGAAAGCCGTAGCGGATCGCGTTGATGAGAAAGAAGATCGGGTTGACGTGGCTGACCTCCTCCCACGGCGAGGGCAGCAGGTCGACGGAGTAGAAGACCCCGCCGAGGAAGCTCAGCGGCAGGATGACGATGTTGTTGACGAAGCCCGCCTGGTCCCACGTCTGGGCGTAGACGCCGACGACGACGCCCAGCGAGCCGAACAGGACGAGCAGGACCGCGACCGCGGCCGCCAGCGCGAACGGCTCGCGGACGGGCACGTCGGTGACGATGAGCGCGAGCACGAGCAGCGACGCCGCCGATCGCCAGCGCGCGGACGATGCCGCCGACCGCCAGCCCGAGGTTGACCTCCCATGAGCGCATCGGGGCCGACAGCACGTCGTTGATGTAGCGGTCGGCGCGCGCCTGGAAGACCGACGAGGAGTTGTTGGAGTACGCCGCCTGCGCCATCGCCATCGCGATCAGCCCGGGCACGATGAAGACGTCGTACTCGACGCCGTCGATCTGGCGGATGCGCCCGCCGAGCGACAGCCCGAAGACGACGATGAACAGAAACGACGCCAGCACCGGCGCGACGATCGTCTGCGACCAGAGCTTCAGCACGCGATCGGTCTCGCGCAGGGCGAGCGCGATGAGGCCGCGGTGGCGATCGAGCAGTGCCGTCACCGCTTCGAGGCTAGAACGAAGCGGCCGCTCAGAGCTTGCGCGGCTTGCTGAAGCTCACGGTGTCGAGGATCCGGTTGGCCTCGGTGAGCCGGCGCTTGGACGGGTTCTCGCCGGTGAGCATCGTCACGACGTACGTGCGCCACTGGGTGGCGGTGACGTAGACGAGCGCGCGGATGAGCCGGTGGTCGCGCTCGCCGGTGAGCTCGAAGGTGCGCACCTTCCCCATGCGCCCGAGCGGCACGCGCCGCTCGCTGACGATCTTCGCCGGCGCGAAGCGCTTGAGCAGCGTCGTCCTGGCCTCGTGCTGGGCGAACTGCGCCCCCGGGCGGTCGAACGGCGAGGAGAAGATCAGCACGAGCGAGCCGTCCGGGCTCGTGACGCGGAGGGTCTCGCCGCTGACGGTGCGCTTCCACTCGCGCGGATGCACGAAGCCGATGCCCAGCGGAGGGATCGAGACGATCCGGATCGGCAACGGCTTCGTGGCCGGCGGGTCGTCGTCCGTGGGGAACAGGACGAGGACGGCGATGACGATGCCCGCCAACAGCAACACGGCGCCGCCGAGGCGGCGCCGTGTCAGCGCTGCGGTGATGCGTTGGCGCATCTACCGGACGGTATTCACATCCTCCTCGCGGCGGCGCAGCAGCAGGCCGCCCGCCAGGACGAGCAGGCCGGCCAACGCGATGCCGATGACGTCGGTGCCGGTGAACGGCAGCTCGTCGCCACCGAGGTCGCCGGAGCCGGCGTTGCCGCCGCCGCCGTTGTCGCTGCCCTCGGAGTCGTCGTCGGGGTTGTACGGGTTGTTGATGTTGTTGCCCTCGTGACAGCCCGGATCGTCCTCGTCGATGACGCCGTCGCCGTCGTTGTCACGGTTGTCGGCGCACTGGGCCTTGTCACCGCCGCCGCCGCCGCCGCCGTTGTTGTTGTTGTTGTTGCCGCCGTTACCCCCGGAACCGGTGCCGGTCCCGTCGGACTCGTCGTTGTCCGACGGCACGTAGGAGTTCGGGTTCCCCGGCGTTGCCATCGCTGTGGCAGCCCGGATCCAGATCGTCGATGAGGCCGTCGCCGTCGTTGTCGACCCCGTCGGAGCACTGCGTGCCGCCCTCGGGAGCCACGCTGAGCGACTCGGACGCCGCCGTCGTCTCCTTCAGCAGCGAGTTCGTGCCGACCTGCAGCGCGAAGACGCTGAGCGCCTCACGCACGGCGGCGTTGTTGCCCACCAGCTCCTCGGCATTGCAGATGATCGGCAGCAGGCCCGGCAGACCGGCCTGCGTGTCGGGGGTGCCGTTCGCGCAACCGGCGGCCGGCAGCGGGACGCCGGTGCCGCCGAGGCCGATGACCTCGGAGCTCTGCGTGACCACAGGGGCGACGCCCTTGCAGGACTTCGACGTGCTCGACGACTTCGCGACCTGCGCGATCGTGCCCGTGCTCGTCGCGACGTTCGCCGTGTTGGCGGCGCCGCCCGAGGACTGGCAGGCGCCGGCCTGGCCGGCGACGCCCTGGCTGTCGGCGGCGCCGACGCCGAGACCGAGCAACCCTGCCCGGGCGACCGCGAAGTCGTTCGTCGAGCTCGTGCCCGTCGTCTCGGAGTGCATGCGCAGCACGGTCAGGCAGACCTGCTGGTTGGTGTTCGTGCACAGCGGATCGAGGATGTTGGCCTGCAGGCTCTGCAGCGGGCCGTCCTTCGTCTCGCCGCCCACCGTGTCGACGGGGATCACGTCGTTGCCGAACAGGCCGACCGCCGAGATGTGGCCGTGGTACGTGCCGTCGGCGTTGCGCTCGCCGCGGGCGCGGCCGACGACGACGTCCTCGCCGGAGTCACCGCCATCGGGATCGGCGGCCAGCGGACGATCGGTGCTCGGGTTGATGTCGACGCCGGCGATCGTGCCCTGACCGTGCGGGTTCGTGCCGTGCGTCGGCGGCTGTACCGGAGGATCGGTGGCCGTCGCGCGTGTCTTGGCGTCCTGGGCGGTCGCCTTCTTGAGGCTCGCCTTCGTCTTCCCGACGAGGGCGGCAGTCTTCTCACCGGTCTTCTGAACGGTGCTCTCCAGCCCGGCCTGCAACTGCTGGCCCGCCTGCACAAGGGCTTCGCGCGCGCTTCGAAGGTCGCCCGCGCCGAACGATCCGGCCGGCAAGGCGAAGATGATTACGCTGCCGATGCAGAGCGCAAGTGCCCCGAGTGTCTTACGGGTCATGCGTTTCCCTCCCACTGTTAGGTGTATCCGCGCCCGCCGATCCCTGTCGCGAATACCGGTCCCCTCAACCGTGCCCTGGTAAAGGTGTTCTAAACCGTATCGGATACCGGCGACGCTGTGGGTCAGTGCGCGAGGTTTGCGCCCATTGCCCGCACGTACGCGTCGGCGAGCGAATCGGCGCCGTACGCAGAGCGCAGCCCGTCGGCCGAG